>CAWDDT010000013.1:0-303208 GCA_963801165.1 uncultured bacterium | reverse complement strand
GTCCCGGGGTGGCAGGCGGAGATACCCTTCTGGCGCGGAGCCGCCGAGATTGTCGAGTGGCACGAGGCCGACCCGGCGCGGCGGGAGACAAACCCCGCTGTTGATGCCGCGATGGATCGGATCATCGACCGCTACGGTTCCCCGGCCTGAGCCGTGTGACCGCTACTGGACGAATACAGACAATACTCGAGCGACGAGAGCTCCTGATCGCTTCGGCGATCGTCTAGCTGAAGTGCTCCTACACCACCATCTGAACAACCCGTGTCTCGTTCTCGTTGACAGGTTCCGCCGTAGCGTCGCGTGTCGCACTCCGTTGATACGATCAGCATCAGCCAGTGGAGGATCTCTTGAACACCCGAGCCCGAGCAACAGAGCTGCTGCGGATCATCGCGGGTGAGTCGGCCGTGTTCCATCCCGACCAGTTCGAGGCGATCGAAGCCCTGGTCGACCATCGCCGCAAAGCCCTGGTCGTGCAACGTACTGGATGGGGTAAGAGTGCCGTCTACCTGATCGCAACGAAGATGCTGCGGGAGCGTGGTGCCGGCCCGACGGTGATCGTCTCCCCGTTGCTTGCGCTGATGCGGAACCAGATTGAGATGACCGATGGTCTTGGTATCAACGCTGTGACCGTCAACTCAACCAACACCGACACGTGGGAAGAGGTCTTCGAGCAAATCCGAGACGGCGAAGTCGATCTTCTTCTCATCTCACCGGAGCGGCTCAACAACCCGAAGTTCGCCAGGGACGTGCTCCCCGTCCTCACGAGCCGGATCGGGCTCCTCGTTGTCGACGAAGTCCATTGCATTTCCGATTGGGGCCACGACTTCCGTCCCGACTATCGACGTCTGAGCAACGTTGTCGAGCTCCTGCCGCGTGGCATCCCGGTCCTCGGGACCACCGCGACGGCGAACAGCCGGGTTGTCGCCGACGTTGAGGCACAGCTCGGTGGCGATCTGTTCAGCATCCGGGGAACACTCGATCGAGAGAGCCTCGAGTTGCATGTGGTCGACATGCCGAGCCGGGCCGAGCGGATGGCGTGGCTCGTCGGCGCGATCCCAGGCCTCCCGGGTTCGGGCATCGTGTATTGCCTGACGGTGCGGGACGCGGATCGGATCGCCGAATGGCTGCGACGCAACGGGATTGATGCAGAGGCCTACTCGGGAAAGGTTGATACCGAGACCCGGCTGGAAATCGAGCATCGCCTCGGCACGGGCGAGCTCAAAGTTGTGGTGGCTACATCAGCCCTCGGCATGGGATATGACAACCCGCACATCGAGTTCGTCATCCACTACCAGTCTCCAGGGTCACCGATCGGCTACTACCAGCAAGTTGGGCGGGCCGGGCGGGCCGTCTCGCACTCATACGGGGTGCTCCTCTCCGGGTCGGAGGACATCGATATCCAGGACTACTTCATCCGTACGGCGTTCCCCGGCAAAGATTCGGTTGACGCCGTCTTGAATGCACTGCGCAGCAACGATGGATTGAGGCTCTACGACCTCGATGCGATTGTCAACGTGCCGACGATGCGGCTGACGGCGATGCTGAAGATCCTCGAAGTTGAGGGCGCTGTGTATCGCACGAACGGGAAATGGTTCAGATCGGCTGCGAGATGGGACTACCCGACCGAACGTGTGGAAGCGGTCACCGCCCAGCGCAAGGCAGAGCAGCAAGCGATGCTCCGCTATCTGGAGAGCGACTCGTGCCTGCTCGAGCAACTCCGGGCGGAGTTGGACGACCGGGGAGCAGAGCCCTGCGGCAGATGCGGCAACTGCACAGGGCGGCCGATGCCGGTCCCGGTCGATGACGAAGTTGTCGAGGCGGCCATCGAGTTCCTCAACCGGACCGACATCGTGATCCGGCCCCGGCATGCAATGGCCACAGGGATACAAGGGCTCGTCATTGAAGAAGGTTGGTCTTGCTGAAGGGCGGGCTCTTGCCGTTTGGGGAGATCCCGGTCTCGCTCAGTTGGTGAAACACGGCAAGTACGAAGACGGCCATCGGTTTGATGACCGCCTGGTAGATGCGCTGGCGGGTTTGATCGAGCGGTGGGCGCCAGATCCGTCGCCACAGTGGATCGCCTGGGTACCGGCCTTCGGGGGCGGCGGCCTTGTAGCGGACCTTGCCGGTCGTCTCGGTGCCAAGCTCGGCATTCCCAGCCACGATGTTGTGGTGAAGGTGCGTCAGAATCAGCTTCAGAAGCAGATGCAGAACTCGTATCACCAGGCCAGCAATGTGCAGCGTGCATTCGAGGTGAATCGGTTCGATGTCGGGTCACGGGATTCTTGTCGACGACATTGTCGATTCTCGTTGGACCCTCACCGTCATCGGCTCGCTGCTGCGTGAAGCCGGAGCCGACACGGTATACCCTGTCGCTCTAGCGGATGCATCTCAGAGGTGGGCAGTGACAACGGTTGACACAATGACTGTGCTGGTTCTGGCCAGCCGTCTCGGTGACCGCAAGCGTCCCTCGCTTCCGCCCGGGATGTGGCACCAGCTCGAGTCACTGCTTGCCGACGCCGGTCTGAGCCCCGACGATCTGTTCGATCGTCAGCAGAACCTGGGGGAGATACCGGCGCTCGACGCCGACCTCGGAGAGCGGCTCAGCATCTTGATCGAAGGTGCCGGTGCTGTTGCCTTCGAATACGAGGAGCTACGGCGCAAAGGGGTCGAAGCAATCGGCATCGGCGACGAGAGATACCCCGACCGGCTGACCAGGCTGCTTGCGAACGCAGCGCCACCCGTGTTGTTCGCCGTCGGTGAGACTCTGCTGCTTGGCAGCGGAGGCGTGGCCGTCGTCGGCTCCCGAAATGTTGATCCCGAAGGTGCCCGGGTGGCCCAGGCTGTGGCGCAGTTGGCAGTCGAGTTGGGCAAACCCGTCGTGTCGGGGGGTGCCCGGGGGGTCGATCAACTGGCGATGAATGCTGCCTTCATGGCGGGCGGCCGGGTTGTCGGTGTGCTTGCCGACTCGCTGCTGCAGCGGATCCGGAGTGCCGACACGCTGCGTGCGCTCGATGCGGGGAGCACGTGTCTTGTCACCCAGCAACACCCCGAGACCGGTTTCAGCCCTGCTGCGGCGATGGCCCGCAACAAGATCGTCTATGCACTCAGCGATCTCACGGTTGTCGTAGCAACCGATGAGGGCAAAGGCGGGACATGGGCCGGCGCTACCGAGTGTCTCAGCCGCGGATACGGTCGGGTTGCTGTCTGGCGTGGTCCAGGACAAGGTCCGGGCAACCCTGCCCTGGAGCGGCGTGGAGCAACTCCGATTGTCGACGTCGGGGAAATCCGCGAGCTTCTCAACGATGAGGGCGAAGTGCCACCGGAGCAGCTCTCGATGCTCGGCTGAAACGCCGTTGCCGGGCCTGTATCTCAGGCTCCCGTGAAGGCGGTCTCGGCACATGTGGGCGATGAGGGCGGCGAGAATCCATACGTGCACAGTAGACCGGGGGAGTACACGATACGAGGCCCCGGTGCCGGCGCCGCCGGGAAGGCTCCCCCAAGCTCTCCTCCACATTATGCCGAACGATGGTTCAATATTATGCCGAACAGGATCTCTATAATTACCCGAACAGATAGGCTATAATTAACCGAATGGTAGCGTCGGACTACATACCTCGCCTTGTCGAGGGGCTCGTGGAGAGTCGGCTGAGCGCTGTGGGCGGCGTGATGATCGAGGGCGCCCGGGCCGTCGGCAAGACCGCCACGGGGCGGCACATCGCCGCCAGTGAGATTCTCATGGACATCGATCCGCAGGTGCCGGCCGCGATGGATGTCGATCCGGCACTGTTGCTGCGCGGAGACACACCGCGCCTCATCGACGAGTGGCAGACCCATCCGGCTATCTGGAATCACGTTCGCAGGGAAATCGACGCCAGACGGGTACCCGGACAGTTCATCCTCACCGGTTCCGCCCAACCATCCGACGACATCACGCGGCATTCGGGCGCAGGGCGTATCACACGGGTTCGGCTGCGACCGCTGACCCTTGTCGAGAAGGGCGAGAGCACAGGTGTCATCAGCCTCGCTTCGCTGCTCGGCGGTGGGCAGCCTGAAGCCACGGAGGCGACGATCGGCGTAGAGCGTGTCGCCGAGTTGGTCTCGATCGGGGGCTGGCCGGGAAACCTGAATCTCACCGTCGGGCAAGCGCTCGACTTCAACCGTGGTTACCTCGATGAGATATCCAGGGTGGATGTTCGGCGTCTCGACGGAGTCCGTCACGATCCATCGAACGTGGCTCGCCTGCTGCGTTCTCTGGCGCGCAATGTCGCCACAACCGCTGCCACCGCGACCCTGACCCGGGACACATCCGGACCCGAGCCCGCTCTCGATGACGACACCGTCCGTTCCTACCTGGGCGCGCTGCAGCGGCTGATGGTGTTGGAGGGACAGCCGGCTTGGTCGACGCACCTCCGATCCAAGGCAACACTGCGCAAAGCGGAGAAGCGCCATTTTGTCGATCCGTCGCTCGCCGTCGCCGCCTTGGGCACCAACCCGGATCGACTGCTCGGGGACCTCGAAACGCTTGGACTGCTGTTCGAGTCGATGGTGGTCCGAGACCTCAGGGTGTATGCCGACCTCAATGATGCGGTCGTTCTCCACTACCGCGATTCCTATGACATGGAGATCGACGCAATAGTCGAGACGAGATCCGGCTGCTGGGCAGCGTTCGAGGTGAAGCTGGGCGTCGGTCAGGTCGACGCCGCTGCTGCAAACTTGCTCAAGCTGCATGCGACAGTCGATGCAGAGCCACCCGCAGCGCTCGGGGTGATCACCTCCACCGGGCTCGGGTACCAGCGTGACGATGGTGTCTGGGTGATACCAATCGGCGCACTCGGGCCCTAGTGTCCCGTCCGGCAGATCGTGCTCGTACTTCGACGGCCGTTCTCGCCCCTGGCGGCGTCCGCCGCTCCGGGACCGCAGCTTGGATCACATCGAATTCTCGTATGTGTTTCTGGGTGCCACCACCCCGCCGTCACCGGAGATCAGCTGCGGCTTGTCGCCGACATGCTCAGGAACGACACCCCGCCGTCTCCGACCTGCTACTCGACGCCGAGGCCGATGTCACCGCATACGCCGCCTTCCCCCACCAGCACTGGTAGAAGATCTGGTTCATCAACCCACTCGAACGCTTGATGCGAGACATCAAACGTCGAACCGACGTCGTCGGGCGATTCCCCGACGACAACTCGATCGTCTGCCTCGTCGAATCCGTTCTCGCCGAGCAACGCGACGAATGGCAAGTCACCGACCGGCGCTACCTATCCGAAGAATCAATGGCGCTGATCGACACCATCAGCCACACCCAACCCGACAAGGAGGTGAACCAACTCCCAGCCGCCGGATAGCCGGCAACACAACGCTGAGGGAATCACCTACTCACACCAAACGGCGCGACACGGTCGTCATAGACCTATGGGCTCCACTGCGGTTGACTCCCTATGGCGACCTGGTGCTGGTTGGATCCGTCAGCGTTCATCACGAAAATGTCGCTGTCGCGGGTGAAGGCAATCTGTGTTCCGTCGCGGGACCAGGCCGGCTCCGTGTCGGATATCCCGCTATTGAACGTCAGTTGGGTCAGGTCTCCGTCAAGGAACCCGAAGTCGCTACCGTCGAGATTTGTGAACGTGTACACGTAGATCTCGTAGTCACCGTCCTGGGAGCTGGAGAACGTCAGCTGGGAGCCGTCCGGAGACCACATGGGATCGGCGACGTAGCCGATGTCCGAGGCGATCACCCCGCGCAACGTGGTCACGAGGTTGTGGATGATGAGCGTTGTGCCGCTGCCACTGTCGGTGGCATATGCCAGGAACCTGCTGTCGGGCGACCAGTCGTACGCCTGGGCGCCGTAGTAGGTGCTGCCGACCAGCGAATACGAGTAGGTGAGCATGTCGCCGATCTTCCCGATGACAATGAGGCTGTCGCCCATGGTCGTGCTCTGATAGGCGATTCTCGTGCCATCCGGGGAGAACTCCGGGGCCGTTTCGTGACCGTCCGGGTTGTCGGCGATCTTCTCGATATGGGACCCGTCCAGGCTGACCACCCAGATGCCCCGATCGTTGCCGTTGGTACTCCATCCGGCGTCGAGCCCGACCATCCCGTCGGGAGTCCACGAGAATCCGAATGAGCCCGAGCTCAGGCCCTGGCTTGTCAGGAATGCCTCTATGTCAAACGATGCGAGGGGCGTTCCGTCAATCGTGATCACCTCCACATGGGGAAGCGAGTCGATGCACTCGTCCCCGACGACTGCGACACACCAGTCAGCGAGATACCCGATCAGGTTTCCGTCGGGCGAGATGCGAGGAGCGACCCCTGCTTCGGCCAATTCCGTGTGGAACGAGCCGGCGCTGTCGGTGATCCAGATGCCGTCGTTCGTGTAGACGATCGACGGACCCGGCTGTGGTGTGGTGGGGGTGAGGTTGAGGGCTCGGCCGAGGAATGAGGCCATCTGGTCGCGGTGGACCGGGTCGTTGGGGCAGTAGTGGTTGTTGGTTGGCGGGTTGCAGCCTTTGGTGATCTGGGCGGCGGCGAGTTTGGCGATGTCATCTTCGAACACTGTGCCGTTGTCATCGGTGAACGTGTTGCCGCCACCATCGTCGGTCAGATGCAGGGCTCGTACCAGAAACGCTGCCATCTGACCGCGGGTGACCACCTGGTTGGGGCAGTAGTGGTTGTTGGTTGGCGGGTTACAGCCTTTGGTGATCCCGGCGGCGGCGAGTTTGGCGATGTCATCTTCGAACACTGTGCCGTTGTCATCGGTGAAGGTGTTGCCGCCACCATCGTCGGTCAGATGCAGGGCTCGTACCAGAAACGCTGCCATCTGACCGCGGGTGACCACATCATCCGGGCAGTAGTGGTCGTTGGTTGGCGGGTTACAGCCCTTGGTGATCCCGGCTGCAGCAATCGCTTCGATGTATCCCTCATGGATGTTGCCGTTATCGTCACTGAACGTCCCGCCCGGCGGCAACGAATCAGCCGCTGCCGTCACCCCGGCGCTCACCAGCAGACACAACGCCACACCCAAACCAAACCAGCGCCGCGTCGATCATCTACCCCTTCCCGCCCAGCCGCTCTTGCCTAGTTGACGCAGCGGAGAGCGGAAATGTCACATCCGACCGTCTAGAGCTTGTTCCTTGTAGCCGCGGTTGGTCCCATGAGACGGGTCTACGGTGGCGCGTTCCGGAGCGCCTTGGCAACGTATGCCACGCGGTCGGGACAATCAGAGCACCGGCACAGACACACACAGCCGGCTGGCCGTCGGAACCGGAGCCGTCACTTCGGATGATGTTCCATGGTCGTCCTTGATGACGCGGTGTCGGTCCCGGTGGACGTCGCAATAGCGGTGCCGGCTGCACCGCTACATGTATTCCGCACGGTCGCTCCTCCACAGGCGGATGGTGAGCCCTCACCACCACGGACATGGCTGCTCCGTGTTCGATTTCCACACCGTCCAGCTGCCGATCAAGTTGAATTGATTCCCCTGCCACCGGTACCGGTCGATCTGGTGCTCCTCGCAAGCGCCTGCGACGAATTGGCCAGCGTCTGCGAGCTCGATCTCGCCATCGCCCAAAGTGGAGAGCCACCGTCGTCGCGCCTTTCGTGGATGACCTCGGCCCAGTGACCCGAGTGATCGCTGAACACGAACACGTCGGCGATTGCCCAATTGCCCTGGACGTCGTAGGTGCACACAACGACATCACTTTGGCCATCACCGGTCAGGTCACGTCGTGCGACCATCGTGGTTGGAGGGTTGTCCGGGCCACCGACGCCGTAGAGCTCGAAGTCGGTGGTCAGCAGCGAGGTTGCCCCAACCTGGACGGTGATTGTGGCCGTCCACGTCCAGTAGCCGTCCCCTACCGGATCGGATAGCTCGACGACGACGTCTGGCTCCGAGCCGGCACCGGGGGCTGTCACGGTGGTGGCCGCCGCCCGCACGATATCTGGTGCGAACGATTCGGCAAGGGTGTAGTACCCGCACATGGCGACCGATCCGGGTACCGGTTCTGGTGGTGTGGTGGGGGTGAGGTTGAGGGCTCGGCCGAGGAATGAGGCCATCTGGTCGCGGTGGACCGGGTCGTTGGGGCAGTAGTGGTCGTTGGTTGGTGGGTTGCAGCCCTTGGTGATTCCGGCCGCAGCGAGTTTGGCGATGTCGGTTTCGAACACCGTGCCGTTGTCGTCGGTGAAGGTGTTGCCGCCCCCGTCGTCTGTGAGGTTGAGGGCCCGGACCAGGAAGGCGGCCATTTGTCCGCGGGTGACCACCGCATCGGGGCAGTAGTGGGTGTTGTCGGGTGGGTTGCAGCCCTTGGTGATCCCGGCGGCAGCGAGTTTGGCGATGTCGGTTTCGAACACCGAGCCGTTGTCGTCGGTGAAGGTGTTGCCGCCCCGTCGTCTGTGAGGTTAGGGCCCGGACCAGGAAGGCGGCCATTTGTCCGCGGGTGACCACCGCATCGGGGCAGTAGTGGGTGTTGGATGGTGGGTTACAGCCTTTGGTGATCCCGGCTGCAGCAATCGCTTCTATATAGCCCTCGTGGATGTTGCCGTTATCGTCGCTGAACGTCCCCCCATATGACAGAGGGTCGGCAACAGCCGTACCGACCCCAGCACCGACCAACAGACACAACACCACACCCAAACCAAACCAACGTCGCCCCATCATTGAGGATTCCTCCCTTCGGGAATGATCGAATCGCAGAGCTCGTCGTCGCTCCGGACGACCTCCACTACAACTGATGCGAAGGAGAATGTTGAACCGGTCCACTCGTAGGTTGAGTGTTCGTGCCACGAGCATTTGCCAGCGAGCAACTCGAAGCTCTCGGTCGCCACCACCGATCCACTATTCCCCTCGATCACGCCGTCGTCGAGTTGGTCGTCTGTGAAGACAAGTTGCCAAGTCCCGCTGTGGTTGGACAGCACCCGGGCGTCGACCAGGGAATCGCCCGCACCGGCTTGGGTGGCGCATGCCACCAACTCGGATTTGCCATCACCGGTCAAGTCACCCGTCCACACCTCTCCACCGCTGGGAACGGCGCCGTAGACCAGGTTTTCGGAGTAGACCGGAAGTCCCGGGTAAGGCGCAAAAAGCTCGAGCCATATCTCGCCGGTGTCGGGGTCGATGCCGAGGTAGTAACGCTCGTCCGTACCGTCGGCGTCCAGGTCCTTGTATGTTGGTGCGACCCATCCAGTGAGATTGGGGCCGCACAATGAACCAGCTCGTCCTCGGGTGGTGTGGTGGGGGTGAGGTTGAGGGCTCGGCCGAGGAATGAGGGCGGATCTGGTCGTGGTGGACCGGGTCGTTGGGGCAGTAGTGGTTGTTTGGTTGGCGGGTTGCAGCCTTTGGTGATCTGGGCGGCGGCGAGTTTGGCGATGTCATCTTCGAACACTGTGCCGTTGTCATCGGTGAAGGTGTTGCCGCCACCATCGTCGGTCAGATGCAGGGCTCGTACCAGAAACGCTGCCATCTGACCGCGGGTGACCACATCATCCGGGCAGTAGTGGTCGTTGGTTGGCGGGTTACAGCCCTTGGTGATCCCGGCTGCAGCAATCGCTTCGATATATCCCTCATGGATGTTGCCGTTATCGTCACTGAACGTCCCGCCCGGCGGCAACGAATCAGCAGCCGCAGCCGTCACCCCGGCGCTCACCGGACAGACACAACGCCACACCCAAACCAAACCAGCGCCGCGTGCATCATCTACCCCTTCCCGCCCAGCCGCTTTTGCCTAGTTGACGCAGCGGAGAGCGGAAATGTCACATCCGACTATCCAGAGCCTATCCCGGAGAGCCTGCATCTTCCATCGGGTGGATCTTCGGTGGTGCGTTGTGTTTCACAGTGCCTCGGTGAGACAAGCAGCATCAGCACGGCCGCGAAAATTCAGATGCATGGGCACCTGAGCTCACAGAGCCACGCAGTTATCAGGCCGCTGCAACCGGAATCGGAATCGCCTCGTACAGCATACGGGCTAGAAGCTCAACGGCGCCCAGGCCGGATCCTCACCCCCACCATGACTGATCTGGACCAGATCAGAGCCGTCAGATCGCATCACATAGACTTCGAATACCCCGGTCCGGTTCGAGATGAATGCTATGTAGTCTCCGTCTGGGCTCCAGGTCGGCTGCAGTTCGGTCGCGGTGTTGTCGGTCAGCTGATGCTCAGGATTGCCGATGGTCTTAGTGAAGATCTCCGTGTCACCGTCGCCATCGCGCCGCACAAACACGAACTGGCCATCATCGGGCGAGGGCTCGGGATCGAAGGAGCGTCCGCTGTCCGTTGTCTGTTGTTCTGGCGGCAGCAGGTCAACACGCCAGCGGAAGATCTCACTGTCACCGGTGTCGGCGTCTCCGTCGCGACTGCTGGAGAACCAGACATTGTCGCCATCTCTCGAGTATGAGTAGTCGCAGTTGCCGACGGCGAACTGGTTGAGAGATGAGCCCTCCGGGGTGATTCGAGCCAACGAGCTCTCAATGGCACCGGGATTGCAAACCAGGATGTATCTGTCGTCCGGGGCCCACAGCGGTGTTGTCAGAGCCAGCTCGGGCGTGTCGGTTCGTTCGGTGAGGTCAGACCCGTCAACGCCGATGGTCCAGATGCTTGGCTCCAAGAATTCGGCGTCGGAGGGCCCGATCATGGAGACTGCTAGGCGACTGCCGTCTGGTGACCAGCTGAAGCCGCCGGCCACCGTATAGACAGTGCCCTGGGCTTCTGGCGTGAGGGTCAAGATCCCGGACCCGTTCGTATTCATCACCGCGAGCCCAAACTCGAAACCGTTGAGAAACGCGATCTTCGAGCCGTCGGGAGAGTATTGCGGCCTCATGCCGTCTGCGGTTAGGAGTTCACTCCCCGTACCGTCGATAGCGGCCACTTCGATACCCGCCGCTAGCCCATCCACAACGCGCGTGTATGCCAGGCGGGGCTCGTTGGATGGTGGTGGCGAGGTCGGTGCTAGTCCGAGGGCTCGGCCGAGGAATGAGGCCATCTGGTCGCGGTGGACCGGGTCGTTGGGGCAGTAGTGGTTGTTGGTTGGCGGGTTGCAGCCTTTGGTGATCTGGGCGGCGGCGAGTTTGGCGATGTCATCTTCGAACACTGTGCCGTTGTCATCGGTGAACGTGTTGCCGCCACCATCGTCGGTCAGATGCAGGGCTCGTACCAGAAACGCTGCCATCTGACCGCGGGTGACCACCTGGTTGGGGCAGTAGTGGTTGTTGGTTGGCGGGTTACAGCCTTTGGTGATCCCGGCGGCGGCGAGTTTGGCGATGTCATCTTCGAACACTGTGCCGTTGTCATCGGTGAAGGTGTTGCCGCCACCATCGTCGGTCAGATGCAGGGCTCGTACCAGAAACGCTGCCATCTGACCGCGGGTGACCACATCATCCGGGCAGTAGTGGTCGTTGGTTGGCGGGTTACAGCCCTTGGTGATCCCGGCTGCAGCAATCGCTTCGATGTATCCCTCATGGATGTTGCCGTTATCGTCACTGAACGTCCCGCCCGGCGGCAACGAATCAGCAGCCGCAGCCGTCACCCCGGCGCTCACCAGCAGACACAACACCACACACAAACCAAACAACCGCCGCCACATCATGACCCCTTCCCGGGCCGGCCCCCGCTCTCGGAGGCCGATCCCGACGTTAGTTTCATTGGAAGAACCATGCTGGGACAGCGCAGGACAAGCCCGTTCCCGGCTCGAGCCGAACCCGCCCCGGCCGAGCCCATGGTCGCTGAACTGCGTCTCTCCGTACCCTGCATTGGCTTCCCCTACCCCTCGATCTCAGCTACAGGCCGTCATACTGCCTGCCCGGTAGCGGGAAACTGGTTTGTACCCGCACCACGCCCGAAAGCCGCCATCGACCCGATCGTCTGTATTGCGTCGCGAGCGATGCGCTCGTTGGCGCCGCGGATGATGCTGGGCATCCGGAACAGGTCGATCAGCCACCAGATGCCGAAGCCACCGCCGGTGAACCAGAACGCGAACTGGAGTCCGACGTTGCCGGCGTAGAGGTAGTGCCAGGTGATGGGGATCAGCTGCAGGATCCAGCCGACACTCTTCCGCTTCCGCTTCTTCAGGTATTCGTTGAAGAAGGTGTTTTGCGTTTGCGGGTCCATGCTTGCCACGACTTGTTGGACCGATGGCGGCAGGTGCTTGATGGTGCGCGACTCGCTGGTCTCGAGCTTCGCCGACTGGTATGCCTGGTAGAGCAGGTAGGCGACAGCAGCGACAACCACGAGGATGATGAATCCCTTCACTCTCTCTCCTTGATGGACGTCGCCCAACAAGACGATGGCGAAGGAGGAAGTGTCACATCCGGAGCGTTGCGCTACTAGTCGAAGGTGAGTTCGCAGCTCTCGACGAGGGCATCGCCACCCGCCTGAACGGTGACCGAGCCCAGATGGATTTGGAAGAAACCGTCCTCGAGCACCTCGCCGTGGGCGCGGAGCGTCCCCTCACCCTGCTCGGACCCGGGGAGCGGCTGGACAATACGCATCCCCTCGCCGGTGAGCCGTACGGTGATATGCAGCGAAACCGGCCCCGAGTTGGGCTCGATCGGCACGAAGCCGTTGGCCCAGAACATAGACCCCTCCGGGACGAAGGCCACGCGGATGCCTCCTTCGGTCACCTCGAAACGATCCGGCAGCCGGCTCGGATCCGGCTCGGCAAACGAGGCACCGGCAACCGGAACCGGCTTGCGCAACAGGTCGAGGCGAACGGCTCCCGTCTTGGCGAGGGAGGCGCCGAGCTTCTCCTTGAGAGCTACGAAGCGGTTCCTGATGACCACCGATGGTGCGGTGAAGTCGCTCGCTTCCTCGCGGGGAACCCCGGGAACGTCGGGTTCCAGCATCGATGCCAGCAGGCGGCGTCTGGCATCGCCAGTCGCGGGCGATTCCTCGAGCAGCGTGAGCAGCGATCGTTCCGGCTCTCGCAGCACCGTCCCGACCAGCTCTTCCGAATCCGGCGCTGTTGGAGCACCTTCAGTAGTGGCGACGCTCGAGCTGTGAATCCTGCCCAGCTCTTCGAACAGTTCGGTGCCGAGCGCTTCGATGGAGGCAGTATCCAGAGCTGGGTAGGTTGTCGAGAAGTGGTCGATATCGCACCCCACCAGCACGGCCGGATCATCCCGATCCAGGTAGAGGATGGGACCGTCGGATGTGGGTACGGCTATTGGTGGCGTGCTCGAGGATGCGCGCACGCGCAGGTAGTCACCAAAGCGGTGGTAGGTGATAGTGAGTTGGATGTCGGTCATCTTCGGCCGGCCGTCTCTTTGACAACCATCTAGTAGACGATTCAGCCCGCGGGATTGTCATGTCGCGTCTGGACCGTTGCTAGCGGGGCACGCTACCACCTACCTAGTATTGGGACGTCATGGATGCTGCGGGCTTCGAGTTGTTCTACGCCGATGCCCTGCCCAAAGCTGTTCGTATTGCTGAGACGATCGTGGGGTGGGGTTCGGGTAGAGCCGACGACGTAGCCCAGGAGTCGTTCGTCAAGCTGCTACAAAGGTGGGAGGAGCTGGCGGATTGGTCACCGGGACGGCGGATGGCCTGGCTGGCAGCAGTGGTCAGGAACGCCGCGATCGATGTGTTGCGAAGAGACTCACACGCGGTGACTCAGGCACCGGACACATGGAACCATATTCCGGATCAGTCGAGTCTCAGCAGCGATGTCGTCGACGAGATTTTTGTCGCTGAGCTCGTCGCCCTGCTTCCAGACCGACATCAGCAGGCCGTTCGTTGCCACTACCTCGAGGGACGCTCGCAGGAGGAGTGCGCCGACCGGCTAGGGCTGCGTTATGGATCGTTCCGCAACCTGCTCATGGTGGCTCGGCGGACGTTGGCGGAGCTGTCGGGAATCGAGACGCCCATCACGGACGAGAATATCGCAGCCAGGGGGTAGTTGTGGCGGACACCAGGAGGGGCGACTACTCGGCGCAGCTGTCCGCGGCGACCGAGGAATGGTATCGGGCGGCATGCCAGGCCCGGCGCGACCCGGGTTGGCCAACGGTCGGGATGCTCGAGACTCGAGCGCAACTCGATCAGGCGATCCGCTGGGTAGCGGAAAGCCGGGGAGCGAATACAGCAGCCGCGGTCGTCGTCGACGCGCTGGCCGCGGTGGGCAACTCGCGTGCGGCGGAGGCGGTGCGGGACCCCGTTGCATGGGAGACCGACACCCCACGGAGTGCGGTGCCGCTGATCGATGAATGGGAGTGGGTCAGTGCTCCCGGCACCCGGCATGGCGAATGCCTCGGCGTTGGCTACGTGGATGCGCCGTGGTCGCGGGCGTTCGTCGACCGGCTCGTGGTCGCAACCCGGTCGGG
This sequence comes from uncultured bacterium, assembly GCA_963801165.1. Lineage (GTDB taxonomy): Bacteria > Actinomycetota > Acidimicrobiia > Spongiisociales > UBA5794 > JAAETI01. Next base: position 288,907 of record CAWDDT010000013.1, on the reverse strand, counting down.
CCTGCAACGGTCGGGGGTGACGGTCGTGTCGCCACCTGCGGATGAGAGCCGCGACTGGCGCTCTCGACGTAGCAGCCCAAGCGGCCATGGCGTGGCTCGAAGATCATCCGGTAACTGCGCCGCCCGAGGACCTTCAGGTATTGCAGACCCGCATCAACATCGGCGGTTATCGCCTTCCGTTCCCAGACGAGTACTCGACTTTCTCATATGAGCGCCACCTCCAGCGGCAAGGCATCTCGGGGGGATCGCTCGCTTTGTCCGCGGCCCTTGCCGTGGTTACGGCTTTCCTCCCGGAATGGGTGCGGCGCTCCGCACGTGCCTGTGTCGCCACGGGAAGACTGGATCGGTGGGGAAACATTGGGGTGGTGGATCACTTCGATGCCAAGAAGGACGCCGCTGCCGAACTGGCTCTGCCGTTGCTGTTTCCCGATCGCCAGCCCGAGACGGGTCAAGGCGACCGTCTGTGGCCGGTGGCGACGTTGGGCGACGCTATCCCGTTCGCGTTGCCGCTGGTGCCCTTGTTGTCGGTGGCCGAACCGGGAGAAGCGACGAACGCCGGCGCCGCGACTGCTCCGGAGGCTCGCCTCACGGAAGTAACGGGACAATCGGCAGCTGTGGTTGCCGCCGAGCTCGGCGGCATGCTCCACGGAGCGCTGCGGGGCACCTACCAGTCGCCGCTGATCCCGCTTCGGATACACGCCGCCGATCCCTCGTTCCACGCGGAGCTGTCCCGTTTCGAACCGGACCTCGTCGAGTACATTGCTTCACAGCTATGGCGGGGCCGCTTCACGGGCCGGGAAGTGCTCGGCTGCGCCGCTGATCCGGGATGGTTGGTGCTGCTCGACGGAGTCGAGGATCTCAGCGACGTCGAGCGTTCCCGGCTGGAGGCGCTGCTGAGAGCAGCGAGCGACCGCATGGCGGGGCGCGCCAGTCCCACTCGCCTGGTGGTTGGCGTCGATCGGTCTCGAGGCGATTGGCATCTCGACGGTTGGGCGACCACCGCAGCTACGGCGACGCCCGTCGAACTGCCGTCGCAACGGACGGTGGCGGAGGCCGCAACGTCGCCCGCGCCGACATCGAACCGCTGGCGACGGTGGGCCGTGGCGACAGCTGCGGTCGCGGTCGGTCTTGTGATCGTGCTACTCCGATTGATTGGTTCTGGCGGGAGCGAGGGCACACCCTCAGACACAGCCGCCGGTCAGGCGGCCACGACGACAACGCAGGTCGAATCGACCACGGTGGCTCGCGACACAACGGCCACGGTGGCCGCGGTTGCGGCATCGACAACCACGATGTCACCTGAGACGACAACCACGGCACCGGAGACGACAACGACTGCGGAGGCGACGAGTGGAACGTTAGACCAAACCACACCCGCAGATGTGCCGGCACTGGTGGCAATCCAACTTCCGGACGGAGAGGTCGGGCCAGGAACCGATGTACCGGTCTCATTGACAGTGACGGGAGCCACCGACGTGACCGCGGTTATCTTCAAGCGTCCGAGTGGGGTCTCGGCGACACTACCGATGACTCAGTTCTCCCGGAACGGCGACGTATTCACCGCGAACATCGAGCTTCCCACATCGGCCGCAACCGGGACCTGGGTGGTCTCGGAGGTGATTGTGTTTGGTGTCGATGGTGACCAGTATCACATTTTGAACCCGGAGACCTTTCCGAGCGTAGGGGACTGCACGCAGGGGTACCGATACTCCGGAGGGCCGATGTGTGCTTCGCAAGCGTTGTCAGGTGACTCGCAGTTCACAGTCGGTGGTGACAACATGGCATTGCCGACGCCTTCCCTCGAAGCGGTCCGCGTGACTCCGTCGATGGTGAAGCCCGGTGACACCTTCGAGTTGCGGGCCAAGATCGGCGGAGCCGAGAAGATCCAGACGGTCTTCTTCGCTCATGAGGCAAGCGGCGAGACCGTCATATTCCAGGTGTCGTCCACACGGCGCGACGGGGACGAGTATGTCGTCGATGTCACGGTCCCCGAGTCTGTCCGTGACGGCGACTACATCATCGAGGAGCTGGTTGTGGCCGACCCGATCAATGAGATCTACGGGTTCACCCATCCATACCAATCGAGTGGCTGGCCACAGTGCCCCGACGTGGAAGACTCGGGTGCCCGCTTCGAATGTCGCGCCAACATCCTGCTCGACGTCGTCGTCACCGTCGCCAGCTAGCGATTGCCGCTCTCGCCATGACATCGCTCTGATCTCGGACGTCCTATGGGCGAGGCTCAGAAAGAGATTCGACCAAGGGCGTGAGCGTTGCTTCAGGTCATGGTCTGAAATTCGAGCCGCGAGACAGGTGGAGGACACAGGCCCGCCGTGGGGCTGAGACCAGGAGGACACGATGGTGACGACGCGACGAGTCTGGGTGGTGGTCTTCGTATTCGCCTTGCTCGGGTCTTGCGGAGGCATTTCGGCAGACAACGAGCCTCCCGACAGCGCTACATCACTGCAAACCGGCGAAAACGCGGCGACGGCAACGTCTCACGTCAATCCAGGAAATCAGAGCGTGAGCAGTAGGTCGTCGACCACGGCCACGAGGCCTGTGGCGAGCACGACAACGACAACAACGCGACTACTACAACAACAAGCGCCCCAACAACAACCACATCGCCGCCCCCTGACGGTGTGATGGTGTCCTCATTCGACTTCCGTCACACGTCGGGCATTCTTTATCTGCTGGCATGGCGTGATGTGCTATCCGATCAACGCGGTTGGAAAGTCGTAGAGGCGGACGTGCTGCTCGGAAACGTTGGCCCCGAGAAGATTCCGGGGAACAAGTGCAGCCCCGATTCGTCCGGTTTCTCGCTCCAAACCGGAAGCCGGCGATCGGTTCCCCGTGGCAACTCGTGCCGACTTCGTGTGCCGGCTTTTTCCCCCGGGTATCCCTCAATACGTCTCATCCCTGGTGAGCACACCTCCAGCTCGAACGACTCCCGAATCGGCCGGAGACGACCTACGGGTTCGTCAGCGACCTCGACACAGGGGGACAGACCCGCGGTCGTTCGTTCCCGAGGGAAGCACGTTCAACCAGACTCCAGATTTGCTGCAGAGCGTATGGGCCGGACTGCGAGACAGCGAGATCGTGTCGCATGCGGCAGATACCGCGACTATGACGCTGCCGGCGCGGCGGAAGCGGAGACGTAGATGTCAACATGGACTCCCGTCCATGCCGCCGAGGTGACAGCCCGGCGGCTGCAGAAAGACCAGTCCACTCCAAAGGCCTGAGCGTCCGGGTTATCCCCAGGAAACATCGACCAACTGCGTGGAAGCTAGCGACAGCACACAGCTCACCGTCCACGGATCGTTTAGATGGCTGTCGGTCCCATAGCTCCCCGATCCGATCGCAGTTACCTTCAACGCATGACTCCGGATTTTGAAGTTTCTCCCAGAGGAGTATGCAGGAGGCCTGGCATGGTCGATCAAACTGTCTGACAACCCCCTCACACATTCCTCTATCAACTCAATCGTCGTAGCGGTTTCGGAGCTGCAACACTACTGCCACGCCAACGCACGCGCTTTCAACTCGCTAGATCCAGCAGACGCATTGGCTTATTTATCCGCATCGACGACTGTGCGTATGGGCTCCTCGTATGGTCTCTAGCTGCATCGATCTAGATATGTTGGTTGGCCTGTTAGGGGTGTCGTCCTCTCGCAACTCGGCTACCAAGTGCGGCAAGAAGATGATCACGGTGCCAGCTAGCGGTCGTCCCCGTTCTCGCTATGACAATCCTCCGGGTCGAGCCGTCCTATGAGCAAGGTCGCCGATTCGGGAGGAACGATGGGAAGCGTGAGTGTCCGGAAAATGCGACACGGTTCTGCCCTGAGACTCCGTGTCGTCGCGGCCGTGGCTGTGGTCGTAGCCGGCTTTCTGCTATCGCCGGCGCCTGGAGCGCAGGCCAACGAGGCGGGATCGGGGAGCGTCTACTGGCCGTTCGAGCGCCACGACGTGGCTCGGACCGGCTTCAATGCGCAGGAGTCGCAGCTCACCCCGCCGCTCACGCCACTGTGGGTTGTCCCAGACGCCATCCGCGGTATTCGACGTGTCCGGGTGTCCTTGCCTCGGAGGGCTTCGTTCTCGCATATGACGGGTACACGACCTATGGGCTGCGAGCTACCTACGGTTCCACAGCGTGGACACACGACGATGCCGAGTGGCCGTCTGCTATCTACGCCGGGACAGCTGTCGAATACCAGCGCGTATCCTTCCGGGATCTGGCAGGCGCTTGATATCCAATCCGGGCGGGTCGCTCTCCCTGGATCGCTCCCACCTTGGCTGCAACGGCGGCGGCTCGTGTCCTGCCGCCCTGGGGGTCAGCGATGGCTTGTTGGTCAACGGCATATACGGTGTTGACCCCGCGAACGGCGAAACGCTCAATGCATCGGGATCCCTGTTCGACTGCGGTGGCGACGAGTTCGCCGTTGCCGACGGCAAGTACTACGTGGTGGCGTACACAACAGCCGGTCACGATGCTCGCCCGCCGGCCCGCGACATCGACCAGGGTGGCGTGGTGTTCGAGGCCTCCGTTGACGGTTCCGACGGAAGCAATCACATCTGGCCTGTCGTCATCGACGGGAGGGTCTTCGCCACGACACTCTCGACCCTGCCGACCCGGACCATCGTGACCTCGCTCAACGCGGCGGACGGGAGCGATGCCGAGTCTACGAGTTCCTCCTGTCGACGACACCGGAGGGTCACCGGGCTGTCGCCTACGGACGTGTATACATCGGGGGCGAGGACGGGATACTTCGGGCCATCGACGCGGGGAATATGACGCTCGCTTGGAGCACAACCCTGAGCGGTTCGATCGAGTCGAGAACTGCGGTTGCCACCCCGGGCTCCGTCAACGCGACATCCGACGTGGGTAGCGGGAACGTTCGGCGCATACGGCCGCTCTATACTGTCATGGTGAGGCTCTCCGGTCTACCAATGACCCGGAAGCGACCAGGATCCGCCGTCGCCCATCTGGCCAAACCGGCCGTGCTCTACCTGGTTTCCGCAGGGATCGGTGGCGATGGTCTGTATGCGTTTGCCAACACCGTGCCCGGTCCCTGATTTCGTCGACATCGCAGGGAACGTGTTCGAGGACGATATCAGCTGGTTGGCCGCGGAGGAGATCACGAGGGGTTGTAATCCGCCGGTGAATGAACATGTTTTGTCCGGATGGGTATGTGACGCGGGGGCAGATGGCAGCGTTTTTGGTACGGGCAATGGGCGGCCACCTACTACGGTGGCGGTGACCTGTTCGTTGATGACGACGGGTCGGTGTTTGAGGGGGACATCGACCGGTTGGGGACGGCTGAGGTGACGCGTGGTTGTAATCCGCCGGTGAATGAACATGTTTTTGTCCGGATAGGTATTGAGTGAACGTGGGGTCAGATGGCAGCGTTCTTGGTGCGGGCCCTTGGCTATAGCGATGATGGCGGTGGTGATTTGTTCGTTGATGACGATGGGTCGGTGTTTGAGGGAAATATCGACCGGTTGGGGACGGCTGAGGTGACGCAGGGTCGTAATCCGCCGGTGAATGACATGTTTTGTCCGGACGGGGAACCGCTCAAGCGGCGGCAACAACGGGCGGGGTCTCGCCATTGGCGATTGGCTCAGGTGACCATGAAGAAGATCGAGAGAACAGCGTGCCTTCGCAGATGCGCGACGGCTTGAACCAGAACGCGTCGGACGAGAACATCGCCTAGAGGTAATCCCCGGGCGGATCTGATCGAGACCACGGGCGAACACCATGAGTTGGGTCGTAGCGATTGTGATTCTGGTGGCAGCGGGTTGCAGCGAGACCGGGGGCCAGCCTGCTCGATCCGGAGAATCTGCCCCACCCATGTGACCTGCTGGGTCCGGACGACGTAGCAGCCCAGTTTGCAGATTGGACGCAGAGTTTCGATGTAGAGTCGAATGGATCGCAACGAGTGTTCCTGGATGACTGGCCCTACGCTCGACGCACTGGGGATTGACGTGGAACTGGGTGGCGGCGTGCCAGGGATTCACGTGGCCTCAGGTCATGGCGTCGGTCGAGGACTCCTACTGGTCTGTGCGACGATCTTGATGGCGTGCCTGGGTTTTCTCACGGGCTTTCGTGCGGCGACGACCCTTTCTATGTTGTTTATTGGCAGGACAACGAGGTCAGGGGTCGTCACGTTGGTACCGCCCTCCTGGTGAAGATCGGTGCCCCAGCATTGATGCGGATGCCAGGCTCGCAAGAGACGCGTGGTTGCGCTGGCTGCAGAGGCACTTGCAGTTCTCGTTGCGCAGCGAGCCGTCGACGCAGGTACTCAATAGCACCCCTGTCGGTGATGTCTGCAGAGACGAGCCGGTCTTCGCCGACGTGCCGGCTGGTATCCGCAGCCGATGGCGCTAGTTGCACTTGAATGAGTGTCGATGTTGACCATGAGAGCCGCGGGGTTCCGGGCTGCTCCAAGATGTCATCGCCCGGGTCGTTTTCGTCGGTGCGAGCAGGTAAGTTCCGATCATGAGCCGTATCCAGGTCGAGCCAGCCGTCATGCGTTGGGCGAGGGAGTCCATCGGTCTCGACGTCGCCGAGGCGGCGAAACGCATCGGAGTATCCGCCGGCGTGCTGGAGGCGTGGGAGGAAGGGACCCGGTCTCCCACCACCCGGCAGTTTCGAGATGCTGCCCGCGTCTACCGCCGGCCCACGTTCGTTCTCATGCTGGCGGAACCGCCAACCGACTTCCAACCGATGCGTGACTTCCGACGCGCCGGATCCCCGGAGATGCCCTACTGGCTCCGTGCCGGTATCAGGCAGGCGCTCGAGCAGCTCGACTTCTATCACGAGATTGCCGAGCACGTACCTCCTGTGACCGCCGGGTTGCCGATGGTGACCACTTCAACCGGGGTGGAGAACGCGGCGCAACAGATACGAGATGCGCTCGGGGTCACGATCGACACCCAGCGAGACTGGTCGACACCGGAGGAGGCTCTGGCTAGCTGGCGGGAGGCGGCGGTGCGTCTCGGCATCCTCACAGTCCAGTTCGAACGGGTCCCGGTGACAACGGCTCGTGGGTTCTCCAGTCGCGGCGAGACATACTCCGTTGTCGGTCTGAACGGCACCGACAGCCCCCGCGGCAAAATCTTCAACCTGCTGCACGAGATCGCCCACCTCGCGCTCGGAGGCGACGGGGTCTGCGATCTCCACCACGACACCCAGTTTGAGGTCGAGCGGTTCTGCAACCGTGTCGCTGGAGCCGCCCTGCTCCCGGCCGGCGAGGTAGACCTGTCGTTCCGCGCCCTGCGGCCGCTTCGGGGCGGTGCCCTGCTCGACAAGCTGTGGGAGATCGGGAAGCGGTTCGAGGTCTCCTCCGAGGCGACCTTGATCCGTGCCATCGAACTCGGCTACTTGCCGGCCGGCACGTGGGACGACGTTGCCGGGGAACTCCACGACCGGTACGAGGAGCACGCCGGGAAGAGGGCCAAGGGTGGCCATTTCTACCGCACCCACATCGCCCGGTACGGGCGCACCTATGTCGAATCGGCGCTCGAGGCGCACTCCGCCCGCGTCCTCACCCTGTCCGAGCTATGCGGGGCACTCGACCTGAAAGTCGAGCAAGTACCCCGGTTGATCGGTGCCCTATGAGCAGAAGGGTCCGCTATTCGTTCGACTCCTCGTCGCTGATCGCCGGCGCCGATGAGTGGTTGCCGGTCGAGCATTTCCCATCGTTCTGGGAGAGGATGGACGCGCTGGTCGCAGAGGACAGGGTTTTGATCTCGGACGAGGTCGTCGCCGAGCTGACACGACAAGGCTCGTCGGCTCGCGCCTGGTGCAACCGTCATCCATCCACTCACGTGTCGATTGACGAAATTCAGGCCGAGGCACGACAGGTGGCGGCGCAATTTGGTGAGCTGACCAAGCCAGGGAGGGGACGGGCCGACGGATGGGTCGTCGCTCTCGCCATGAAGCGGAAGGCAACGGTGGCACTGACGAAAAGCCAACCGGGAGCAAAGCCCGGAAGCGACCCAAGATCCCTGACGTCTGCGTTGAGCTGGGAATTCCTGTGCTCGCGATGAATCGGCTGGTGCGTGACGAAGGCTGGGTGTTCTAGCGACGGTAGGCGGTACGCCGTGCTGAGCGACTCATTTCTGTCGGTCCCGGCCGATACGATCGACGAACAGTGAGTCGACGGTGCATCGTTACCTGAGCGGCTGCCAAAGAGGTGTTCTCCGGCAAGCGGCTGCTGCCCCATAGGTGTTGCGGTCAAATCATTTAATTCGAATATTGCGAATATGAGAGGATTGTGACATGATTGTTGAGGTACCCATCGAAGCGGCGACAGGAGCGACCATGGTCGGGCGCCGATAGGTGACATCGAGCTTCCCGACGAAGCGGCAATCGAGCAGGCTGCCGGCGCGGCCAAGCAACTGAAGGTCTTCCTCGATGGGTATCCGACCACGGCTCCACAGGTTCATCTGGAAGGGGAAGGGCTGACCGGCGTCACATTGCCGGCAGTGGCTCTCCGACCGTTGGTCGCCGTGCTCGACGAGTTGGCAAACGGCGATGCGGTTGCGGTTGTCCCGGTCCACGCCGAGCTCACCAGCCAGCAAGCCGCCGACCTGCTGAATGTCAGCCGGCCCTACCTCATCAAGCTGCTCGACGACGAACGCATCCCGTACCGGAAGGTGGGAAACCGGCGCAAGATCCGGCTCTCTCACCTTCTCGAGTACCGACGGCGCGAGGAGGCCGGACGGCGGGAGATCGCCGACAAGTTGACCCGGGAGGCGGAGCGCATCGGGCTCGAATACTGAGACGCGTGGCCCATCGTGTTGGTTGCGATCTACGACGCCAATGTCCTCTACCCCGGATCGCTACGCGACCTGCTGATCCGGGTCGGCCAAACCGCACTATTCCAGGCCAAGTGGACCGATGAGATCCTCGACGAGGTATTCGACGCCATTGTGGCCACCCAGCCCGAACTCTCCGGGCGTCTGGAACGGACCAGGACTCTGATGAACGCGGCGATACCGGATGCTCTGGTTACCGGGTATGAGCACCTGATCGACGACCTGGAACTGCCTGATCCCGACGACCGGCATGTCTTGGCGGTGGCAATCCACGCCGACGCCGAGGTGATCGTCACCAAGAACCTCAAGGACTTCCCGGACGACCGTCTCAAACCGTATGGTGTCGAAGCCCAGAATCCGGATGACTTCGTCCTGCACGTGTTCGGGCTGGCCCCGGCGCAGGTAGTCGGTGCGGTGAGAGATCAGGCTCGCGCCCTTTCCCGCCCGAATACGACGCCCGGCGAGCTCTTGGATCGCCTGCAAGCCGTCGGTCTCCCGAGATCGGCGGCCGCGATGAGGCAGTATCCCGGCATATGAGAGACAATGACGGCAGTGACACGATGACGGTGCTGGTGTTGGCCAGCCGTCCTGGTGACCGCCGGAGGCCGTCGCTTACCCCGGTGCGTGGCACAAGCTCGTCGCGCAGCTCGCTGACGCGGGAATGACACCCGAGGAGGTGTTTGGCCGGCAACTGAGCCCGGCTGATGTGCCAGAGCCTCGATCCTGACCTGGCCGCGAGAGTGCATACGCTCGATCGAAGGCGCGGGTGCGGTTGCCTTCGAATACGAGGACATGCAAAGGCATCACCGCCATCTCAATCGGCAGCGAGCTGTACCCCGAGCGTCTCAGTCGGCTGCTCGGAACCGCCGCCCCGCCGCTCCTGTTCACAGTCGGGGACGCATCGCTGTTGAAGCGGGGTGGGGTAGCCATCGTTGGGTAGGCGCGGATACGGTCGGGTTGCTGTCTGGCGTGGTCCAGGCGAAGGCCCGGGCAACCCGACCCTGGAGCGGCGTGGAGCAACTCCGATTGTCGACGTCGGGGAAATCCGCGAGCTTCTCAACGATGAGGGCGAAGTGCCACCGGAGCAGCTATCGATGCTCGGCTAAGACGCCGTTCTGTCGAAGTCCAGCCGGCCAACCGGAACGACGACAGCGCAGTGTGGCAGTTCGTCGCCCGGATCTCGCCCCGGATGAGCTACGACAACCAGTGACCCGCCGTTGCGCCCCTGGTCGGCTCACTCGGTTCAGGCACCCGGCCGCGGTGCCGATGGCGTAGGGGTGATAGAGCAGACCATTCGTGAGATACGCCACTCGATATATCGGCCGTGGCGGGCAATCGGCACTGCGTTGACGGTGTGTCCGGTCTTCATTGCGCCGCTCACGTCGTTCTTCCTTCGCAGCCTCGGGCTCTCGGCGAGCACGGCCAACTGGTACGGCTCGCTCACCGGGGTCGGCACCTTCATTGCGTTCATCTGGTACCTGGTGGCGCGGGGCCGGGCGAAACTCGAGCAGGCGAAGGAGATGGCGCCGCAACGGCGGGCGGCGCAGAGCCCCCGTCCCCGAGCCTCGCGTTTCGATGCGGCGGGTGGGCCGGAGCCGGCCGCCCGGGACTGGATGCGGTACCTCGGCTTCGGTGACGCCGTGTCGACCGGCTCCGCCGGCGGGATCGTCGCTGCGGCGGCGGTGGCGCAGGTGATCACAGATCCGGCCCCGGTCGGGCCACCGGCGATCGAAGCGCTGCACACCGTCGCCAAGTCGCTCGGGAAAGGGGCGATCGTCTTTGCGCTCGGCGGATACACCAAGCCCGCTGTCGAGCTGGCAGACAGGCACACCATGGCGCTGTTCATCGTCGACCGCGCCGGCGAGATGAACGCCGCCAACAGCCTCGCCGACGGGTTGCTGGCCGAGGCGGACAAGCACCCGTACCGGGACCGGTTCGTAGACGACGGCGCCGACCCGGCTCAGGGGTCCGGGCCGACGAACTGAGGACCACCCCTCGACGTCGGAGCCGGTAGCCGGGCTGCAGTAGCCTCATTCCTATGGAGATTCCACAGTCGGTTCGAGATCTGCTGGCCACCGGGCCGCTCGGTCATTTGGTCACCCTCGATGCGGACGGCACCCCGCACGTCACGCTGCTGTGGGCAGGCTTCGACGGCGACGACCTCGTCTTCGCCACCTTCCCCGACCAGCACAAGCTGGAGAGCATCAGGCGCGACCCGAGGGTTGTGATCTCGTTCCAGGCCAATGAGAACACGGGGGAGACACTGCATCCGTATGCGGTGATCTCCGGCCGCGGCCGGGTAACCGAAGGCGGCGCCCTGGAATGGATGGACCACCTCGCCCAGTACTACATCGGCCCCGGCCAGCAATTCCCGATGCGCGACGTCCCACCCGGATTCGTCATCCGGGTCACCGTGGAGCGGATCTACGGGGTCGGGCCCTGGGGGCACGAGTTCTGACGGCGGTCTCGCCGCCTGGTAGTTCCGGCCGATTCCCTCGAAGATCTCGGGTCACAGTGCGGACTTGCTGCCGGTAGATGCTGAAAAGGGGGACCAAAAGAGCCCGGCCAATTCGCCGAAGAGGCGAGTAGTTTCTCAGGGGTCATATCGAAGACTCAAGGGTGGGGCCATGTCATCAACCTCTCGCAGTCGTTTCGCAGCCTGGCTCGCAGCCGCGATCCTTGCCGCGACGCCGCTCGTCACCATTGCCACAGCCGCTCCTGCGGCAGCGGCCACGTCGTATGTGGTGGATACCGTCTCCGACAGCGGGGCTCTCAGTGCCTGTACCGACGCCGCATTCGATTGCAGCCTGCGGGGTGCCGTCGCCGCCGCCAACGCCAATGCCGGGACCGACACCATAGAGTTCAACATCCCCGCCTCGGCGTGTCTCAACGGGGTGTGCCGGATCAACCTCACCGGCAACCCGATCACGATCACCGATGCGGTGAACCTCGACGCCACCACCCAGCCGCAGAACGACGCACCGCAAGCCAACGTGTGCGCCACCGCCACCGACCCGTCCTACATGCGGATCGAGGTCGTCAGCGCCGAACCGGCCGGCAGTGCCACCATCTTCAACGTGGGTAACACCGACGGCGTCACCACGATCAGCGGCTTCGCCTTCGGCACCAACGCCGGCTCCACCCCGGGCATCGACGTATACGAGGGGTCGGGTCACCATATCTTCTGCAACCACTTCGGTCTCGACGGACCGGGTGTCGACATCCTCGGCACCGGCGACTTCACCGCCTCCATCGCCCTCGACGGGAACGCTTCGCAGGTGGTCGTCGGCACGGACGGCGACGGTGTCGACGACCTGGCGGAGCGCAACGTCTTTGGCGCCCCCGGAACGATCGCCGCCGTCGACATCACCACTGCCGGCGCCATCGGCCACCAGGTCGCCGGCAACTACTTCGGGTTCACCGCAGACGGCACCACCCAGCTCGGCGGCGGGCGCGGCGTGGATGTGGCCCAATCCGCCAGGAGCAACCTCATCGGGAGCAACCTCGACGGCGTCTCGGACGATCTCGAGCGCAACTACTTCGGCGGTGATCGAGGGGTCCTTCTCAACGGCGGCAGCGGGGCGGTGCTCAACAACCATGTTGTCGGCAACGTGTTCGGCACCAGCCCGGCCGGAACCGCAGCTCCGATGACGATCGGCATCGACCTTTCTCTCACCGCCACCTCGACCGGCAACGAGATACGGGACAACTACGTCGGGGCGGCGACCTACGGTGTCTATGCCGCCGGCCCCACGGGTGCTGCCGGGTTCCACCTCGAACACAACGTCTTCGGGATCGACCCCGACGGCCACACCCGGGCCAACGGCGATGCGATCAGGTTGTCCGACGTCCACCCGAACGTGATCAGCAACAACCTGATCGCCAATTCCATCATGACCGGTCTTGCCATCACCGCCGAAGTGACTCTCGTCAGCTCCACCGACAACTGCATAATCGGCAACAGCGACGGCGTCCACAATTTCACCGGCACCGGCGACATCGCCTTCGAGAACAACTGGTGGGGGAGCTCGACCGGTCCCTCGGGTGCCGGGGCCGGTGCGGGTGACAGTGTCAGCGCCAACGTCGACTTCGACCCTTGGCTCACTGCCGATCCGGGCGGCTGCGGGCCTGAGGTCGTCGCCGGTGACGCCGACTTCACTCTTGCCGAGGACGCACCGGTCGGCACCGCGGTTGGTACGGTGACCGCTAGTGGGGCCGGGACGCTCGTGTATTCCATCACCGCCGGGAACACCGGCAACGCCTTTGTCATTGCTGCGGCGACCGGAGCCATCACCACCGCAACCGCCCTCGACTTCGAGACGACCCCTGCCTACACCCTGACGGTTGAGGTGAGCAACGGCCCGGACAGCGACACGGCGACGGTCACTATCGACGTCACCGACGTGTTCGAGACACCGACGACACCCACCTTCGACGACGTGCCGGGCACGCACACCTTCTTCACCGACGTCGAGTGGCTGGCGGATCAGGGCATCACCAAGGGATGCAACCCGCCGGACAACAACCTGTTCTGCCCCAACGATTCGGTGACCAGAGGCCAGATGGCGGCGTTTCTGCACCGGGCGTTGGCGACGGTGATCATGCAGGGCCCGCCCGTCACCTTCACCGACATCGCCGGGTCCGTGTTCGTCGACGACATCCAGTGGCTGGGCAACACCGGGATCAGCAAGGGCTGCAACCCGCCGGCCAACGACATGTTCTGCCCGGGCGACGTGGTTACCCGGGGGCAGATGGCGGCGTTCCTGGTGCGGGCCCTTGGCTACACCGACGACGGTGGCGGCAACTCGTTTGTCGACGACGACGGGTCGGTGTTCGAAGGTGATATCGCCAAGCTGGCTGCGGCCGGGGTCACCAAGGGTTGCAACCCGCCAACGAACGACATGTTCTGTCCCAACGATCCCGTAACCAGGGCACAGATGGCGGCGTTCCTGCACCGGGCGCTGGGTGATTGAGCGTCACGTCACTTCGTCTCGCTCCACCCGACCACGAAGCGTCTCTGGGCGTCCGTTTCGGGGGAGAGGCGATGGCCGCGCACCGGATCGACCTGCCGCAGCGACTGGATCGTGTCGATGACGTCCGACGGCACCGCATATCCGTGTCGCAACAGCCAGCAACCGACAACAGTGCCGGTGCGGCCCACACCGCCCCAGCAGTGCACGTAGACGGCTCCATTTGCGACAGCGGCATCGATGTCATCCAGGATGGCGATCATGTCCTCCCGGCTCGGGATCGACAGGTCCGTGATCGGGCGCCGAAGCATCGCCGCCCGCGGGCCAAGTGCCGCTTCGTACGGGGTGAACGGATCGCCGCTGTGATTGGTCTCGGTTGGCTCCATCAGATTCAGGAACGTTGTGATCCCGACGTCGAGCAGGGGGCCAACCGCCTCGGACACCCCGTCGGGATCGGCCGAGCCGGGAAATGGTCCGGCGAGGAGCTTCCCGGGAACGACCCAGTAGGTCCCTTTCTTCGGCGGATGATCACCGTCGGCAAGCTTCATGCGGGCTCCTCGCCTCGGAGAAGTCGCCTTGCGGCATCCTCTACGACCTCGCTCCGGGCAAGGCCATGACGGAGGGTGTCGGGAATGCCGCTGAGCCCCCAGTAGGCACCTGCGAGTTGGCCGCAGACAGCACCCGTCGTGTCGGCGTCGTCGCCGAGGTTGACGGCGCTCGAGACCGCTTCCGTAAAGCCGTCCGATCGGGAAAATGCCCACAGCGCCGCCTCCAGACTTCGCACCACGTAGCCGGAGCCCTTGATGTCGGGCGGGTCGCTGCGGAAGCTGCCGTTGCTCACCTCGTCGATGGCGGGATGGGTGTCGACTGTCGACCGCAGAGCATCCAGCATCGGCCAGTCCGGATCCAGCACGGCAGCGCGATCCTCGCCGGCCATCAACGCCGCCAGTAGCAGTGTCATGTATGCAGCCGCCGACGTCGCCTGCGGGGCACGATGGGTGGGCAGGCTCGAATCCCGCCCATACCGGATCAGCTCGTCCGTCCGATCTGGATACAGGTCCGCGTAGAAGATCGGTACGGGTGCCAGGCGCATGATCGAGCCGTTCCCGGCGCTGTGCTCGCCATCAGGTCCAGACGTGGATGCATCCCCGGTCCTGGCGTACGTCTCGAGCGCCTGCCGGGTGGCGTTGCCGATGTCGAAGCAGCGGCCGTTCACCGAGTACTTGCCGGTGCGGTACCACGAAAGGTATCGGTCGGCCTGATCGTTCAGGTCCCAGCCTACGGTGGCCAACGAGTCGGCCAGCGCCAGCGCCATGGAGGTGTCGTCGGTCCACTCGCCGGCGTTCAGCCCATGCGGTCCGCCGTCGCGGTATCCGGTGACCGGAGGGAAGGTCCCCGGCGGCCGGAACTCGACCGCGGCCCCCAGCGCGTCGCCGATTGCCAAACCAAGCAGCGCACCGATTCGTCGGTCGTTGTAGCCCGAGATCATCGGTTGAACATAGCGTCAATCGAACAGCAGGCGACACCGCTGGTTGATGGAAGGCGCCTTCTGTCGGGTTTGGCGCGTGGAGGGTCGGAGCGCCCTGGCCCTTCCTGCACTGCGCGTTGGGGATTGAGCGCGACCACCGGAGGCGAAGGCCACAGCAATAGGCGCTCATCTCAGACCGCCCCCATCGACCTCGCTACGCTCGGCCACTTCCCCCAGAGGGGGAAGCAAGGAGTTGGGTCGACCTCGCTGTGCTCGGCCACTTCCCCCGAGGGGGAAGCAAGGAGTTGGGTCGACCTCGCTGGGCTCGGCCACTTCGCCCGGAAGGGGAAGGAAGGAGTTCGGTCTGCCTTCGATGGGCTCGGCCACTTCGCCGGAGGGGGAGGTGAGGAGTTGGGTCTGCCTCGTTGCTCAAACAAGAGCTGACTTGCCTTTGGCCGGTCGATCCTCCGGAAGGGAGGATGAATTCCCTCTCCCTCTGGGAGAGGTGCCGGCGTGGCGGCGCAGCCGGCACGGAAGGCGGAGAGGGCCGTGTGCGCGCACGACTGACCGCTTCGCTGAAGCCATCGTCACTCTGGCCCGATTTGCGGGGCATCTCGAACCTGACCCAAGGTCAGGTGGGAAAAGCGCACCGCCTGCTCAGCCTCCGCTCACTGCGTGGAGTACGTAGACGTCGGCGTTCTCGGGAACCGGCGTGTCGAGGCGGGCCTGGGTGCCGTTGACAAACACGGCGACGTGCGGTCGGATTGCGCCCGTCTCGTCGAGGATGTGTCCTCGCAGTCCCGGATCGCCGGCAAACAGGTCTCCCAGAACCTCGGCCACGCTGGATCCGGCGACACGGCGGGTGACCTGTGTGTTCGCCGTCTCGGCGAGCATCTGGGTGAGTCTGAGAGAGGCCGTCATGGGATCAGGCGCACCGCACCGATGCGGGGGAATGACGGTTCCAGCTCATTCCACGAGTCACCGTTGTCTCTCGTCAGCCACAGCTTCCCACCGGTGGTGCCAAAGCAGAACGCACCCCGGTTGTCACCGTCGAAGGCTCCCCGCAGCACGCCGGTGAATTGCGGCGCGTCGTGCCATCCGGTACCGGCGACCTGCCACGAATCGCCGTCGTCGTCGGAGCGGTAGGCCCGCAGCTCGCCGTCGACGGGCACCCGGTTGGAATCGGCGGCGAGCGGGACGGTGAACAAACGTCCGCTCGAGGCGTCCCGCCACATCACAAAGCCGAAGCCGGCCGGCAGACCGTTCTCGATCTTCTCCCAGTTGTCGCCACCGTCGGCGGTGCGATACACGCCGCTGTGGTCCTGGCGCCAGATCCTCATGGGGTCGGCGAGGTCGTGGGCGACACAATGGACGCAATACCCCACCTCGGGGCGGGGGGCGTCGTCGGGAAGACCGACGGCGTCCACTCCGTCGTTCTTCGGCACCCAGCTGGCACCGCCGTCGTCGGATCGGAAGACACCCACCGCCGAGATCGACACCCACTGGGCGTCACCGTCGATGTTGACCCGGTGGGCGCACAGGCCACCGAAGCCGGGTTGCCAGTCGGCCCGGGTGCGATGCTCGTTGAGACCATCGACCGGTGACCAGGTCACACCCTGGTCGGCGGAGACGAACAATCCGGCGTGGGCGACACCCGCCCAGAGGCGGTCACCGGAAGTGTGGAAGGTCCAGATCTGCTCCATCTTGCGGTCGGTGTCCTCGGGCCATGCCGGCGGGGCCTCCGTCTGCGACCAGTTGACGAGGTCCTCGGAGCGCTGAACACCGATTCCGAACCAGTTGCTCCCGACTGCGGCCAGGTTCGTCCCGTCCGGCGCCACCCCAAAGGCGGTCGTCTTCCAGCCGGGGAACATCGGCCCGGTGACCCCCCAATCGCTTCCCGACTCCTCGAGAAGATATGCGCCCTTCTCGGTACCGACCAACAACTTCATCATCACGCCTCCCTCGCCGGCACTCTGTCGTCAGAGAACCTCCTGGTGTGCGAGCCTACCCATGGCGCATCGGTTCAGGGGACCGGTGGCACGTCACGTCACTTCTCTCGCTCCACCCGACACGAAGCTCTGGGCGTCCGTTCGGGGAGAGGCATGGCCGCGCACCGGATCGACCTGCCGCAGCGACTGGATCGTGTCGATGACGTCCGACGGCACCGCATATCCGTGTCGCAACAACCAGCAACCGACAACAGTGCCGGTGCGGCCCACACCGCCCCAGCAGTGCACGTAGACGGCTCCATTTGCGACAGCCGGCATCGATGTCATCCAGGATGGCGATCATGTCCTCCCGGCTCGGGATCGACAGGTCCGTGATCGGGCGCCGAAGCATCGCCGCCCGCGGGCCAAGTGCCGCTTCGTACGGGGTGAACGGATCGCCGCTGTGGTCGGTCTCGGTTGGTTCCATCAGATTCAGGAACGTTGTGATCCCCGACGTCGAGCAGGGGGCCAACCGCCTCGGACACCCCGTCGGGATCGGCCGAGCCGGGAAATGGTCCGGCGAGGAGCTTCCCGGGAACGACCCAGTAGGTCCCTTTCTTCGGCGGATGATCACCGTCGGCAAGCTTCATACGGGCTCCTCGCCTCGGAGAAGTCGCCTTGCGGCATCCTCTACGACCTCGCTCCGGGCAAGGCCATGACGGAGGGTGTCGGGAATGCCGCTGAGCCCCCAGTAGGCACCTGCGAGTTGGCCGCAGACAGCACCCGTCGTGTCGGCGTCGTCGCCGAGGTTGACGGCGCTCGAGACCGCTTCCGTCAAAGCCGTCCGATCGGGAAAATGCCCACAGCGCCGCCTCCAGACTTCGCACCACGTAGCCGGAGCCCTTGATGTCGGGCGGGTCGCTGCGGAAGCTGCCGTTGCTCACCTCGTCGATGGCGGGATGGGTGTCGACTGTCGACCGCAGAGCATCCAGCATCGGCCAGTCCGGATCCAGCACGGCAGCGCGATCCTCGCCGGCCATCAACGCCGCCAGTAGCAGTGTCATGTATGCAGCCGCCGACGTCGCCTGCGGGGCACGATGGGTGGGCAGGCTCGAATCCCGCCCATACCGGATCAGCTCGTCCGTCCGATCTGGATACAGGTCCGCGTAGAAGATCGGTACGGGTGCCAGGCGCATGATCGAGCCGTTCCCGGCGCTGTGCTCGCCATCAGGTCCAGACGTGGGTGCATCCCCGGTCCTGGCGTACGTCTCGAGCGCCTGCCGGGTGGCGTTGCCGATGTCGAAGCAGCGGCCGTTCACCGAGTACTTGCCGGTGCGGTACCACGAAAGGTATCGGTCGGCCTGATCGTTCAGGTCCCAGCCTACGGTGGCCAACGAGTCGGCCAGCGCCAGCGCCATGGAGGTGTCGTCGGTCCACTCGCCTGCGTTCAGCCCATGCGGTCCGCCGTCGCGGTACCCGGTCACCGGCGGGAAGGTCCCCGGCGGCCGGAACTCCACCGCGGCCCCCAGCGCGTCACCGATTGCCAAACCAAGCAGCGCCCCAATTCGTCGGTCGTTGTAGCCCGAGATCATCGGTTGAACATAGCGTCAATCGAACAGCAGGCGACACCGCTGGTTGATGGAAGGCGCCTTCTGTCGGGCTTGGCGCGTGGAGGGTCGGAGCGCTCCTGGCCCTTCCTGCACTGCGCGTTGGGGATTGAGCGCGACCCACCGGAGGCGAAGGCCACAGCAATAGGCGCTCATCTCAGACCGCCCCCATCGACCTCGCTACGCTCGGCCACTTCCCCCAGAGGGGGAAGCAAGGAGTTGGGTCGACCTCGCTGTGCTCGGCCACTTCGCCCGGAGGGGGAAGGAAGGAGTTGGGTCTACCTCGCTGGGCTCGGCCACTTCCCCCGGAGGGGGAGGAGGAGTTGGGTCGACCTCGCTGTGCTCGGCCACTTCGCTCGGCGACTTTCCCTGGGGGAGGTAGGAGTTGGTTCTGACCTCGATGCTCAACCAACGCTGAGCTGACTTGCCTTTGGCCGGTCGATCCTCCGGAAGGGAGGATGAATTCCCTCTCCCTCTGGGAGAGGTGCCGGCGTGGCGGCGCAGCCGGCACGGAAGGCGGAGAGGGCCGTGTGCGCGCACGACTGACCGCTTCGCTGAAGCCATCGTCACTCTGGCCCGATTTGCGGGGCATCTCGAACCTGACCCAAGGTCAGGTGGGAAAAGCGCACCGCCTGCTCAGCCTCCGCTCACTGCGTGGAGTACGTAGACGTCGGCGTTCTCGGGAACCGGCGTGTCGAGGCGGGCCTGGGTGCCGTTGACAAACACGGCGACGTGCGGTCGGATTGCGCCCGTCTCGTCGAGGATGTGTCCTCGCAGCCCCGGCTCGCCGGCAAACAGGTCTCCCAGAACCTCGGCCACGCTGGATCCGGCGACACGGCGGGTGACCTGTGTGTTCGCTGTCTCGGCGAGCATCTGGGTGAGTCTGAGAGAGGCCGTCATGGGATCAGGCGCACCGCACCGATGCGGGGGAATGACGGTTCCAGCTCATTCCACGAGTCACCGTTGTCTCTCGTCAGCCACAGCTTCCCACCGGTGGTGCCAAAGCAGAACGCACCCTGGTCGTCACCGTCGAAGGCTCCCCGCAGCACACCGGTGAATTGCGGCGCGTCGTGCCATCCGGTGCCGGCGACCTGCCACGAATCGCCTTCGTCGTCGGAGCGGTAGGCCCGCAACTCGCCGTCGACAGGCACCCGGTTGGAATCGGCGGCGAGCGGGACGGTGAACAAACGTCCGCTCGAGTCGTCGCGCCACATCACAAAGCCGAAGCCGGCCGGCAGACCGTTCTCTATCTTCTCCCAGTTGTCGCCACCGTCGGCGGTGCGATACACGCCGCTGTGGTCCTGGCGCCAGATCTTCATGGGGTCGGCGGGGTCGTGGGCGACACAATGGACGCAATACCCCACCTCGGGGCGGGGGGCGTCGTCGGGAAGACCGACGGAGTCCACTCCGTCGTTCTTCGGCACCCAGCTGGCACCGCCGTCGTCGGATCGGAAGACACCCACCGCCGAGATCGACACCCACTGGGCGTCACCGTCGATGTTGACCCGGTGGGCGCACAGGCCACCGAAGCCGGGTTGCCAATCGGCCCGGGTGCGATGCTCGTTGAGACCATCGACCGGAGACCAGGTCACACCCTGGTCGGCGGAGACGAACAACCCGGCGTGGGCGACACCCGCCCAGAGGCGGTCACCGGAAGTGTGGAAGGTCCAGATCTGCTCCATCTTGCGGTCGGTGTCCTCGGGCCATGCCGGCGGGGCCTCCGTCTGCGACCAGTTGACGAGGTCCTCGGAGCGCTGAACACCGATTCCGAACCAGTTGCTCCCGACTGCGGCCAGGTTCGTCCCGTCCGGGGCCACGCCAAAGGCGGTCGTCTTCCAGCCGGGGAACATCGGCCCGGTGACCCCCCAATCGCTTCCCGACTCCTCGAGAAGATATGCGCCCTTCTCGGTACCGACCAACAACTTCATCATCACGCCTCCCTCGCCGGCACTCCGTCGTCAGAGAACCTCTTGGTGTGCGAGCCTACCCATGGCGCATCGGTTCAGGGGACCGGTGGCACCGGGAGACGGCCGGCGCCCCGGTCAGATCGTCTCACCCGGCGCCAAGCCGTCAAGGAAGGAATCGGCTTCGACATCCGGGCGGACGTCGTGTCCGGGTGGGGTGTGTCGGCTCACGCTCACCGAAGGCCCCATCACGATCGCCGACGCCGTGAGCCTCGACCCTTGCACGGCCGGGTACAACCGATGGCCCCGCCGGTCGTGTTGAGCCCGGCGGGGCCATCAGATGGTGCGACGCGGTCAGTGTCCCTGGTCGGTGGAGGGCACGTTGAGGTTTTCGTCGAAGGCGACGACGACCGGGTTGCCGTTGGCGTCGGTCATGTGTGCCTCGTAGGCGGCACCCTGTGCGTCGGTCTCGACTCGTACCACGGTGCCGCCGGGTACTGCAGCTTCGCCCGCGGACGTGACCTGGTGGCCAGGTCAGCGGTCAACGGTTCCTCCAAGCCGCCGTTTTCCTGGCCGTGGCCTGCCCCGCAGTCGCCGGTGTTAGTGGCGACCACGTTGAGGTTCTCGTCGAAGGTAGCGGTGACCGGGTTGCCGTTGGCGTCGGTCATGTGTGCCTCGTAGGCGGCACCCTGTGCGTCGGTCTCGACTCGTACCACGGTGCCGCCGGGTACTGCAGCTTCGCCAGCGGACGCAACTTGTGTTGCCAGGTCACCGGTCAACGGTTCCTCCGAGCCGCCGTTTTCCTGCCCGTGGCCTTGGCCGTGGCCCGCCCCGTGGTCGTCGGCGGTGGTGGAAGACACCCTGGACTGGGTCGCTGTCATCGCCGTTGTCTGGGTGGTGTCGGTTGTGACGGCATAGGCGATGCCGGACATGGCCAGGACGGCGGCAATGAGGGCCGTCGTGACCAACAATCGTCTCTGCGTTTTCTTGTTCATTGTTCTCCCTAGTCGAGCAAGTTGGCTTGGCGAGGCTCGATGCTCGCAACAGGATCGTGGCTCCGAGTGCTCAAGGATCGCTGGGTGGTCGATGAGAACTGCATGAGTGCCCGGGAAAAGGTCTCTCAGAACCGGTCGGGGCTTCGCTCCGGACATGGCCGGCCGACCAACCCCAACCGAGGGCCATACCAGCTACCGGTTGATGGCCGGGCCCCACACCGCGCCGAAACGTGTCATTACCGGTCCGTACCTTGGCATTACCCATCACGAGGAGGATTCGATGAAGGTCTTTGTAGCGGCCCGGCCCCGGTGCCAGGAAGCGTCCGGGCGACTTCAGTTGGACGGTCGATGGCGAGTTGGTGCGCCTGCCTTTCGATCGCTGCGACTGTCCCGACTGTGGCTGTGACCGCGCTATGGCCGGTTTGGCCAGCTCGAAGGCAACTACCACCTTTGCGGTCATCGACAATCCCGGGCTCGACACCAGGAGCTATGTCGGGGTGTTCCGCGACGCGATCAGACGTCAGGGTTTTCTCGGGGACGATGACGACGACGGTTGGGTGGCGGAGCTGGCCGGTGAGCAGCTGCGTCTGGCCGCCGGGTTCACGCCGGGTCAGGTCCTGGAGATCAGGGACGGCAGGATACGGGCCAGATGACGCGGCAATCCGTTGACATCGTGACAAATTGGCCGTACAGTGGCCGTACATTCTCGGGTGGAGCCATGACAACAACGAAACGAGCACGTAGCCAGCGGATCGAAGTGCGGGCAACACCGGAGGATCGGGCATTGATCGACCGTGCCGTGGCCGCGCTCAACACCGACCTGACCAGTTTTGTCATGAGCAACCTCACTGTGGCTGCGCATCGGGTTCTCGCCGACCGCATCGAGTTTGTGCTCGGTGAAGAGGGGCGTAGAGCGTGGGAAGCGATCAACGACCGGCCGCCGCGTGATGTGGCCGGGCTCCGTACGTTGCTGGAACGGCCGTCACCGTTTGTTGACGAGTGACCGCCCGCTACCTGCGGCCGCGGATGCTCCAGCCCGGTGACGTGCTCGATGCGTTCGAGTGTCGCTCGCCGGAGCAGACCTCGTGGCTCCGCGACCACGCTCGACAAGCGCATGCGACCGGCACCGCCAGGGTGCTCGTCGTCACCGAGAGCGACTCGCCGCTTGTCGTTGGCTACTACGGGTGGGCCATGGCCAGCATCTCCATCGAGAGCGCTCCGCTCCGTCTTCGCCAGGGTGCCGGCCGCTATCCGCAGCCGATAGCGTTGCTGGCCCGTCTGGGCGTCGATGTCGATCACGAGTGTCGTGGTCTGGGTGCGGGGATGCTGCAAGATGTCATCGCCAGGGTCGCCGAGCTTGGTCACAACATCGGCTGTCGGGGACTCCTCGTCCACGCCGAGAGCGATCAGGCCCGGGCCTTCTATCTACACCTCGTTCCCGGCTTCGAGCCTTCTCCCACCGATCCCATGCATCTCGTCCTCCTCATGAAGGACATCCACCGCACCCTGGCTGGTGGGGAATAGAGCCCCGGTAGTCGATTCGCAGCGGACGCGTACGAGCGTCCTCCGGGAAGTCCGAGTCGCCTGGGTCGTTCGCACCATGCTGTGGCGGTGAGTCAGATATACTCATAGTATGAGTAAGCGGCTTCAGGTAATCATGTCAGACGAGGACTACGAGGAGCTGCAATTGGTGTCGTCTTCCGCCGGTGTCACCGTCAGCGAATGGGTGCGGCAAGCGCTGCGCAAGATGCGGCGCGACCGGTCCCTGCTCGAAGCGGACGGCAAAATCGACGCCGTGCGAGCGGCCGTCAAACACGACTTCCCCACAGCGGACATTGAGCCGATGCTCGACGAGATCGAAACCGGATACCTGCGGTGATCTTTGTCGACTCGAATATCCCGATGTACCTGGTGGGGGCCGACCATCCGCACAAGACCGATTCGCAGCGGCTTCTGGAACGAGCAATCGTTGCCGGCGACGCTCTGGTGACCGACGTCGAGGTGTTCCAGGAGATCCTGCACCGCTATAGCGCCATCAGCCGTCGCGATGCCATCGCCCCTGCCTGGGAGCTGCTCACCTCGATCACCGACCAGATCACCCCCGTCGACATCGACGACGTCACGGCGGCCCGGGACCTCGTGCTCGCCGGTGTCGGCGTGTCTGCCCGTGACGCCATCCATGTCGCCACCATGCGCCGGTTGGGTTGCACTCGCATCCTGTCCTTCGACCGCGGCTTCGACGCCGTCCCCGGTGTGACCCGTATCGCCTGAACCCCGGTGGTGCCTCACTGCATATGTACCGGGGCCCGCTGTCGCATCGCCCGGTAGCTCGGGCCGGCGTCTCTGCCCCGATGCAGGAAAAGCCGCCGGCAATCTCGGTCCCGGTCGTTTCGGTCAGGTCCGGCACGATCCTGCGCAAAACTGGCCGCCGGCCTCTCGAAAACGGAGAGGGCCGGGGGAGGGGTCACCGTCAGACGGGGGCCGCTACCGGGCCGTCGCAGCGGACCCGCACCGACCGACACCTGGAAAGCCTTCCGTGTAGGCTCGGGACGAGGATCCGGAGCCTTGTGGGAGGGCAACGATGGGCGATCGGGAGGAGCTGTATACCGACCCGCTTCTTGTAGACGTCGCTCTGTCGGGCGGCGGGTACCGGGCGACCAGCTGGGGGTTCGGCACTCTGTTCGCTCTGCTGCGAGCCCGCGACCACACGGCGGAGGACGCACTCCACATCCAGATTGCATCGGTCGCCAGCGTCTCCGGCGGATCGGTGGCCAACGGCGTGGTCGCCCACGAGATCCAGGACCTGAACACCGTCACCGAGGACCGCTACCTGACGGCCATCCGCGGCTGCATCGACAACATGACCGGGCCCGGGCTGATCCCCGGGCAACCCACCCGGCGCTACCTGGGGACGCTTATCGCCACCGCAGGCGCCGCTCTCATCACCTCGCTGATCGTCGCCGGTGCCCTTACCTCGGCCGGACGTGACTGGGGCGCAGCCGCCTTCATCGTCCCGATCATCGCATTCGCCGCCGCGGCTCTTCTCTTCGCTCTGTGGCGGGGCCTACGTGGCGCCGCGGTAGCCATGAAACCGCTGGCTCTGCAGACCATCGGCGCCGCCGTTGCCGGCGCCATCCTCGGTCTCGGCGTCTGGCTGGGCACTACCCTCGACGGGTGGCAGGCAACCCGGGTCGTGGTGCTCATCGCCATCATCTCCGGGCTGCTGTGGTGGATCGGCTTCGGATTGTTCGCCGCCCGGGGCCGGATCGTCGAGGACAACCTCGCCCGGATGTTCTTCTCCACCGACAGCCGCCCCACCAGGCTCTCGGATCTCGCCGACCGGGCCGTACACCACGTCTTCTGCGCCAGTGAGCTGCAATCGGGCGACCATTTCTATCTCAGCCCGAAGCTGATGCACGGCTTCCTGCTCGGGGAGATCGCAGCTCCCGCCATGTCGCTCGCCCAGGCCGTCCAGGCCTCCGCTTCCCTTCCCGGTGGCTTCCCCCCGCAGGAGACCGAGCTGGTCCCCGCAGTCCAACTCGACCGGCCCTGGACCGTCCCGGCCGATGCCCCGGCGACACCGGTGCAGCGCATCGTCCTCGCCGACGGAGGCGTCTACGACAACATGGGCGAGGAATGGTCATTCGGTTTCGCCCGCCGGGCCAAACGATCCGACCTGGTGCGCGATTCGCAACCCGCCGCCCACTTCATGGTTGTCTCCAACGCCGGCAAGGCGCTCGGCTGGACCACGATGCGGCGCACCAACAACGTCTGGCGTGAGATCCGGGGCCTCGTCCGCGACGAGGGCATCCAATACGACGCCACGACCGCCCAGCGACGGCGTGGCGTGGTCGCCGCGTTCCGGGCGGGGGAGACGTCCGGTGCCGGACCCATCGGCGTCATCATCCACATGGGCACCTCGCCGGTGGCGATCTGCAACCAGTTCACGAACAGCCCCATTGCCGAGCAACGAGACCGGGCACGGGAAGCGCTCGACGTTCTCGGCCCTCCCGACCGCTGGGCGCAGGTCGTCGAGAGAAATGGGACGGTAGGTACCGTGCTATCCGCCCTCGAGAGCGATACCGTGCTCGACCTCATCGAGCATTCCGCCGTGCTGACGCTCGTCGCCCTCTACGTCGTCCACGGGATCGGCACCGCCCGGTTCCCGACACGCAACGAACTGCAGAACCTCTTTGGTCTCGATTGAGCGGCCCAACCGGGAAGGAGGACCACCCCGGGCAGCGGAACGCCAACACATTGCCGCGGGGTGACAGCGACATGCCGGGTAGCGAGCAACACGGCTCTAGCGACATCGTGGTGTTTCGCGACCTCGACATCGAGCTGACCGGCTGGCCGTCCGGCGATGGCATCGGGATTCCTCCGCGGGAGGTCGTCTCCAACGAGGGGATCGGCCCGATCCTCGCCGGCGGCGGGGTGCTCGGTGGCGATCCGGGTCTCGAGAAGTTCGGCCGCAGCCTGCTCGAGGGCAACCCCGGCCAGGTGGCAGACGCATATCAGGAACTGCTTACGGAAGGAATCTCGACCTTGTGGGTGTCACGATGAACCTGATGGACAACCCCGACGCGCTGGCTGCATACGGGGTCCTGAAATACGAAGCGGGCACGCCTTTGCCGCTGCACCATCTGCCCGAGCCGCCGGTAGAGATCCTGAAACGTCATCTCGAGGCCGGGTACGCCCGGGTCCGTCTCGGCGGCGAGCTCGACGTGGACCAGGGCGACGCAGACGCGCTCGCGCTGGCGTGGCAGACGGCTGCCCACACTTACCCCGGTGACGAGACCGGGCGGGCCATCCGCACCCGGCTCGAGCTGACCGATGGCGGGGAGTGGACTGCGCCGTACCAGGCACTCCGCCGCGCCACTGCCGTCAGCTCGGTTTTCCTGGCCGACTACACATGTTCGGGTCGGCGCCAGTGGCATTGGCCGGTGCGAGTCGCCACCATCCCGTCCGACCCGCTCCGTGACCGGTTCGGCTCCTACGGGCACCCCGACTTGATCGAGCTCACCGACATCACGGATCGATACGCTCTCTGCGACATCGCGGTGGTCCAGGTCCCGCAAGCAGCAGACGCCGCTCGATTCATCGGTCCGTCGCTGGTCGTGCTGTACGGCGTCGACCCCCAGTTCATCACGCTCGAGCATCTGAGGGAGGTCGCCGCACAGTTCGAAGCTTCGGCGGTAGCCGCGACCACCGGACCGGACAACGGTGACGAGTTCACCTGGCGCTTCTTCGACGGGCTGGCGCACAACCATCCGCCCGATCTGGCGTTCGGCATGGCGGCCGCAGACACCGACTACCTGCTCATCGGCGATGCCGAGTTCGTCGACTCGGCGCGAGTCTCGGCAGTCGTCACCGAGGTGCGTCGTGCCGTCGAGGACGCCTGGGCGAGCGGCCGGCTCGAGCACCAGGAGATGAACCTCGCTTTCGACGAACTGCACAGCCTCGACGGCCTGTCCTGGATGGCCGAAGGCGGAGCGGCTACTGCCGCTCGCCACGTCCTCGCCGATGTCGAACCGGTGGTCGCCGCGGCCAACGCCACACGGTCGACGAGGCCACACGGTGACGGCGAGGTCACCGCCAGCCCTCGATACCTCCAAACCCAGGTGAACGACCTCAGCTCGGGGACGCCACAGCGACGGCAGAACGCCTTCCGCCCCGGTGCTCCCCACGACATCGTGGTGCGCATCGGACGCACCTCGGCCGAATGGAACCGTGCCGGGATTGCGTTCCCCGAGTGGAGGCTGCCCGCGGAGGAACGCCAGCACGAGCTGACGATCGACCTCAGAGCGCCGTCGCTGTTCGAGGGCCTGAAGACCGAGACAGTGGTGCTCGGGCAGGTCGGCGACAGCAACACCGCGACATTCCCGGTCGACGTCCCGGCGGGAATCGACCATGTCGAGGCGAGTGTGACCGTGTTCTGCCACGGTCTGCACTTGCAGACCGCCACCCTCACCGGACCGGTGTCGCCTGACGATGAGGACCCCGCCGGCGAAGGCATCCGTCTGCTGCGCGGCGACGGCAGCACCGCCGACCTCGATGCCAAGTCCGCCCTCGACATGTCCTTCACGAAGGAACGTGACGTGGTCAAAGTCTGGCAACGTGGCGAGGAACCCTGGGACGTGAAGCTTCCGGGCATCGACCAGGAGGTGGCGGTGCTTCGCACCACCCTGTTCGACGCCGCCACCGCGGTCCAGCAACTGGAGACGAAGCTCAACGAGGCCGGCGGGCTTCAGGTGCTGATCACGCTGGCACAGCACGGCTGGGTGCTGCGCGACCTCCTCATCGGCTCCGGCGATCTCGGCGCCGTGAAACGGGTCGCGGTCTCCAGCCCCGTGTCGGCCGACTACCTGCCCGTGGAGTTCTTCTACGACTACGGGCTACCCGACGATGATGCCCAGCTCTGTCCACGGTTCCTCCAAACCACCGACGGCGCATGCGACGGCTGTCAGGCACAGGGGAACACCGCGTTCGTTTGCCCGTCCGGGTTCTGGGGGTTGAACCGTCACCTGGAGCAGCGTGTCTGGGCCGAAGGGCGGGAGGGCCGGGACAACGACTGTCTCGCCCCCATGTCATCCGCGGCCCGAGCGGCTTTGCCGGCGGCACCAGACGTGATCTTTGCCGCCTCCAAGCTCGTCAACGAGGACGAGCCGACCCGGATCGACGACACGGTTGCCGGGATCAAGGCCGCCATCGGGGATGCCACGGCAGCCACCGATCCTGCGACCCGCGTCCACGTCGCCGACGACTGGCGGGAGTGGCAGCGTCTCGTCGACAGCCACTATCCGGCGCTTCTCGTGGCCCTGCCACACAAAGTGAAGACCGCCCAGGCTTGGGATGCTCTGGAGATCGGTGCCGACCAGGATCTCGCCCTGATCCGGCTGGAGCAGCCACACGTGGTCGCCAGGGACCAGCCGCCCGGGCCGGTAGTGCTCCTGTTCGGCTGCAACACGGCCAATTCCGAGGTGCAGTACCAGGACTTCATCCAGCGCTTCCGCTGCAAGGGAGCAGCGGTGGTCGTCGGCACTCTCACCTACGTGCTCGGGCCGGACATGGCTCGCATCGCCGAAGCGTTCGTTCGCCATCTCTGGCAAGCCAGAGGCGAAGCGACATTTGGCGAGATCATGCAACGGGTGCGTATCACGATGCTGCGTGAGAGCAATGTGATGACCATGGCGCTGGTGGCCTACGGAGACGCCGACTGGCGATTCACTCCGGGAGGGGATTGAATTGCTCGAAGTAGAGATGCTGGCCGCCGGGCACGGTGACGCCCTGATCGTCCGCTACGGCGACAACCCGGTGCGCCGGATCCTCATCGACGGGGGTCCGTGGTTTGCCTACGAGGGTGATTGGGGGATCCGCAAACGGCTCGGCGAGCTGCGGGATCGGGGCGAAACCAACTTTGAGCTGCTCATCGTCACCCACGTCGATACCGACCACATCGATGGCATCATCAAGTTGCTCCAGGATCCCGAGCTCGAGGCGATCAAGTTCAAGGACGTCTGGTTCAACGGGTGGAAGCACATCCAGAAGGGGGCAACCGGCGTGCTCGGAGCACTCCAGGGCGAGATGCTCGGGGCACTCCTCGAGGAGAAGGGAATGCGCTGGAACGCCCACGAGAAACTGGGCGGTGGCCCGGTGATGGTGCACGCCGACGGAAAGCTGCCCATCTTCGAGCTCGAAGGCGACATCCGGCTGACCCTCGTCTCGCCGGGCCCGTTGGAGCTAGAGGAGCTGCGCAAGGAATGGCCGAAGAGTCTGACCAGCTCCGGTTTCACCGGCCCTCGCGACCGGGACAGTGTGCTCGCCGAGCTGGAGAAACGAGCCCGCTACGGACCGCCCGCGGGTGTGCTCGGCGAGAAGCCCGACGACAAGGCCGCCAACGGGTCGAGCATCGCCGTGATCGCAGAGCACGGGGGGACTGTGGCGTTGCTGACGGGAGACGCTCACGCCCCGGTGCTCGAGCGAGCCCTATCCCGGTATGCGGCCGATCACGGAGGGCCGCTCGAGGTTCGCGACTTCAAGCTGCCCCATCACGGCAGCTTCAGCAACATCACCAAGAATGTGATCAAGCTGGTCCGTACGAAGCGGTACCTGATCTCCTCGAGCAGCCAGTTCTACGGGCACCCGGACGAGAACGCAATCAAGCTCGTGCTGAAGCACCATCAAGGTGGCCCTCCCGAGCTGGTGTTCAACTACAGGTCGCCAAAGACGATGCCCTGGTACGAGGGCCAGGACCCGGCGAAGTACACGGCCACGTTCGCCACACCGGCGGAGTGGTTCCCGTAGCCAGCCGTTACGAGCGGGTGCCCGGTAGCGCCCGTCGCAAGGGTTTCGAGTGCATTTGAGTGGTCGATGTTGTGGTGACCGGGGAAGATCGGCGTCTAGCCTTCCTGCGTGGATCGGCAGCAACTCCAGAAACGCACCGTGGCGACGGTCATGGCGGCCAATGCCTCCGGGTATGCAGGATTCGTCGCAGTTGTTGCGGTGGCTGCTCTGCTTGCATCCGAGATGACCGGCAACGACAGCATTGCCGGCATCCCGGCTGCGGCCGCCACCCTGGGTACCGCGTTTGCGGCAGCTCCGCTTGCGCAGCGGTCGAAACGATACGGGCGTCGGGTCGGGCTCCGGCTCGGCTACCTGGTTGCTGTGATCGGCTGCGCTGCGGCGTTTGTCGCCGGGCAGCTCGACCTGTTCTGGCTGCTGGTTGTCGCTATGGCGGCGATGGGTGTGGGCAACACCTCGAACCTGCAGAACCGGTTTGTTGCCGCCGACCTCGCCGACGAGCATATGCGAGCCCGTTCCATCGCCATGGTCGTGTGGGTGGGCACCGTCGGTGCCGTCATCGGTTCCCCGTCGGCGGCGTGGGTGAACCGCATCGGCACCGGCTTCGGGATCCACGAATGGGTGACCCCGGCCCTGCTCGGTGTGGTCGGCTTCGCCGCAGCCGGGCTCATCATCAACACGTGGCTGCGGCCCGACCCGCTCGAGGTTGCCGGTGGCATCGACCCGGAGGCTCCCCGCTACAACCCGATCCACGGTGTCACCCGCACCCTGCGGGTCGTGTGGCCCAACCTGGGAGCCCGGTTGGCGATCGTGGCGATGGCGGTCAGCCAGATGGCAATGGTCGCGGTGATGACGATGACACCCCTCCAGATGAAGGACCACGGCCAGGCCGAGCTGTCCACCCTGGTCATCGCGGTGCACATCTTCGGCATGTTCGGGCTGGCACCGCTGATCGGGCGCTGGGCGGACCGCTTCGGCCGCATCCGGTCGCTACAGGTGGGGGCACTCATCCTTGCCGCAGGGACCGTCTCCGTGGTCATCGCCGGTTACGTGCCTGCGCTCATGTTCATCGGGCTGTTTCTGCTGGGCGTCGGCTGGAGTGTGGCGCTGATCTCCGGCTCGGCCCTACTCACCGAGAGCCTTCCCGAGGTGCATCGGGTCGATGCCCAGGGACTCGCGGACGTGATGATGAGCCTTCTCGGTGCGACCGCCGCATTCTCGTCGGGCTTCGTCAAGGCCGCGGTCGGTTACGAATGGCTGGCCAACTTCGCCACCGCCGCCGCGGTGCTGATCCTTATCGGAGCGATCCGGATCAACGCCCGGCTGGCGATCTCTCGCTTCCCTGCGTGAACCGCTCGACTCTCTGGTGCAGGGTCTACCGGCACGTCGAAGGAACCACCACCTTTGCTGTGATGGGTGGTCGGCCCTCCTCTCCGCAGGGGAAACGGAACTCACATCCCGGGGGGGAGGGTCTCGAGTTGGTCGGCGTCGACGATGAAGTAGGCATAGCCCTGCTCGGCCAGGAAGCGTTGCCGGTTGGCGGCGAAGCGTTGGTCGACCGTTTCCCGGGAGACGATGGTGTAGAAGTGGGAGACCAGGCCGTCGACGTCCGGCCGGAGGATCCGTCCCAGCCTCTGGGCTTCCTCCTGACGGCTGCCGAAGGTTCCTGAGATCTGGATGGCCACGTTGGCGTTGGGCAGGTCGATGGAGAAGTTGGCCACCTTCGATACGACGAGCCTGCGCAGCTCGCCGGTGCGGAACGCGTCGAAGCGTTGATCCCGCACGGACTGGGCGGTTTGGCCGGTGATGATGGGGGCGTCGAGCATTCTGGCAACGTCGCGCAGCTGGTCGAGGTACTGGCCGATGATCAAGACCTGA
This sequence comes from uncultured bacterium, assembly GCA_963801165.1. Lineage (GTDB taxonomy): Bacteria > Actinomycetota > Acidimicrobiia > Spongiisociales > UBA5794 > JAAETI01. Next base: position 257,042 of record CAWDDT010000013.1, on the reverse strand, counting down.
TCGTCGGCGTGACGCTCGGCGAGCTGTTTGACAACGGCCATCTTGGCGGGCGCGGTTGCTGCGGTCCGGTAGCGGCGCTTGGGGTCGGTGAGCGCATATTCCATCCGCTCCTCGGCCGTCAGCTCGACCCGCACCTCGGTGCAGGCGGCAGGTGCGATCCAACCTTGAGCCTCCAACTCCTTCCACGGGGCGTCATAACGCTTTGGGCCGATCAGCGAGAAGACGTCACTCTCCTTGCCATCCTCCCGCACCAGGGTGGCGGTCAGCCCGAGACGCCGCACCGCCTGGATCCGGGCGGCGGCCCGGAACACCGGTGCGGGCAGCAGGTGCACCTCGTCGTAGACGACCAGCCCCCACTGTTGCCGGTCGAACAGGGCGAGATGCGGATGCCGTTCGAACAGGTCGGCTTTCCGGTCGATCGACGGGTTCGCCCAGGTGAGCACCTGATAGGTGGCGATAGTGATGGGGCGGATCTCCTTGCGGTCTCCCGAGTATTCGCCGACCAGCGACATATCGATGTCCGTTTTGTCCCCGAGTTCCCGGATCCACTGTCTTGCGGCCGAGATCGAAGTGGCGACGATGAGGGTGTGGGCACGGCTCTGGGCGATGGCGGCCATGCCGATGATGGTCTTGCCGGCACCGCAGGGAAGCACAAGCGTGCCGTTGCCGCCCGCAGGCGAACCGTCGGCCCACCAGGCGGCGACCGCATCGCCCTGGTAGCCACGCAGCCGGCAGGTCAGCTCGATGTCGAGAACGTCGCCCTCGGTGTATCCGGCCTCGTCCGCCGGTGGCCAGCCGAGACGCAGCAGCGCCTGTTTCAGGGCACCACGGTCACCCAGCCGCACCGCGAACCGATTCCCGTCGAGGCGTTCCCCCACCAACTCGGCGACCGACTTCTCCCTGACCACTTCCTCGAGGATGGCCGGCTCCGCCGTGGTGATTGCCAGCCCGCCGCTGTCGAAATCGCGAACGATCACCAGCCGTCCGTAGCGACCCATCTGATCGCCCACCTCTGCGAGCACCGACGGGGGAACTGGATACTTGGCCAGCCCGGTCAGCGCTGCCGTGACCTCGTCGCTGGTAACGCCGGCCGAAGCTGCATTCCATAGGCTGAGCGGGGTGATCCGGTAGGTGTGGATGTGCTCGGGCGATTTCTCCAGCTCCGCAAAGCGGGCCAGCGCCGCTCGCGCCTCACCGGCCTTCGGTGCGGCCACCTCGAGTAGCACCGTCAGATCGGACTGGATGATCAGCGGGTTGGTGGGGTCGGTCATATGCTGTCGAGCAAGTCTGCGTCGAAGTCATCGTCCCATTGCGCATCTCGCCACCACTGACGTGGGTCGGGCAGGGGCCCGGCCGGTTCGACGGTCCCGTCTTCGAGAGCGGCGGCCAACCGATGAGCGTCGATGTTGAGATCGATGGTGGGGTACTCGGTCCTCGCCCCCCAAATCTGCACGGGTGACTTCGGTTGCTGCTGGTCGTCTCTCACGCTCTCGTCCACCGCGGCAATACCGGCGGCCCGCAGCGCCGCCACCACCTTGTTGCGGGGAAGCTCGCTGACGGCTGCCGTCGGCGACACGGCGGTGAGCCGGGCTCGCTTGACCGCAACCGCGTTTGACAGCATCACCGGGTCGTCACTGGCGATCCAGGTGGTCGTCGACCCCACACGGAGACGCCCGTGACGGGCGGCGGCGTCGCGGACCGTCCGCTCCACCACCTCAGGTATCGCGACCGTCGAGTGGTCGGCGAGGAAGGCCAGGATGTCGTCGGCGTCGTAATCGGCGTCGAACGCGGGAGTCAGGGTGTGGTCGTCGATCCGGTAGACATGAGCACCGTGGTCCGATTCGAGGGCGGCGATCTGATGAAGCCGCACCGTCACCTCATGCGACAGGTCGGGTGGGGCGATGATGGTGTGATCGGCCTGCACCACAAACCCCCCGCTACCGGCAGCGACGACGGCATGGAGGTCTTCGCCGGCCAGCCAGTGACGGGCGAGAGGCGTCGGGACGATGTGATCGGTGCCGTCGAGAAGCCCGAGGATCCGGGCCTGATCGACCAGTTGGTCGGCAATGGCGGGTGTGCACATCGTCGGATATCTGAACGCAAACCAGCGGGCAAACTGCTTGCGGTCCACGGCGGCACCCTCGGGGATGTGGCGAAGCGCCCGCAGCAGCAGCCCTCGCGCCAGCGGCGGATAACCACCCTCATCTTTCAGGTCATGGCGCTGCAATGGCGCTTCGGTGAGCGGCAGCCGGACGCTCTGTGCCCACGTCGAAACCAGCCGCAGCCACCGGTCGACGGGCGCAGACGAACGCCACCCGTCGCTGCTGATCGGCCGCCATTCCTCGACCACGTTTCGGTTGCGGCCCCTGCCGGTCGCTTCGGTAACGACCGTCCCCAGCAGCCGCAGCTCGATGAGGAGTGCCAGCGCAAGCCCGGTGGTAGGGGAGGGCAACCCGACTGCCCTGGCCAGCGCCTTGACGGCATTACTGCCGATACCGCCGCTCTTGAGTGCCGGCTGCGGGTTCGACGACAGATGGGCGACGACGCGCTCGGCCACGCCGACAATGGCCGGTATCCGCACGTCGGCATTACCCGGTGCCGGGACGAACTCGAGCTTCACGCGATCCCAGGTGTCGAACAACCGGCCCCGCAATGCCACCTGCACGTCGAGCCACACCCATGCCCGGTGCTCGTACAGGTTCAGCCCGACGAGCCCGAGCGAGTGCAAGTCGATGACTGTTTGCTTCCGCTCGGCGTATCGGTCGTAGGCGTCCCGGCTGCGGTCGAGGTCGTCCCAGAGATGATCGAGGTCAAACGCTTCTTCGGCTCCGATCCGATTGAAGGCCGTCTCTGCTGCCGGACCGAGTGCACGCAGGCTCTTCAGCACGATGTCGGGATCACGGATAGCAGCCTCGATGGCGTCGACCCGCTCGGTCTTCAACCGGCCCGGATTGATTCCGAGATTGCGGCAAAGGGTCGCGAGATCGGCGCTCGTGATGTACTCCGCTCCGTCACGAAACACGACACCCGGGAGCCGGAGCATGTCGGCAACGCCGGGCCGGAGTGCCAGCCAGCCCGCTGCGGGGTCGATCAACAGCAGATCCGCCATTGCCGCTACTGCGTTGTCGAGGATCTCGGGGTCGAGCCCGGACTCGGCGATTGCGTGTTCCCGGGTGAGGGCCCCACCCATCCATTTGGCCAACCCGATCAGCTGTTGCTGGGTGCGGTCGAGGTGTGCCAGCAGCGCCACCGTGTTGCTCGTCCTGGTCAGCTCGGCGGCGAGGCGCTTTGCGGTCCAGTTCTCAGACGAGGGACGCCACGCCGCCAGCGGGCCGGTGTCCTGCACCAACTCGGCGATCGCCGGTGCCCGTTCGAACAGCGCCGCGATCGCATCGACGCCCCCGCTACGGAGTGCCTCGAGCCTGTCTTGCTGGATAGCCCGGCGGTCGTCATCACGCATCTTGGCACCCTATCGCATAGGACGGACACGGAACCCACCACGGCGCGAATACGCGGCGATTGGATGACGCTCGGGCGCTCCGGCAGAACGTGTCATTACCGGTCCGTACCTTGGCATTACCCATCACGAGGAGGATTCGATGAAGGTCTTTGTAGCCGCCGGCCCCGGTGCCAAGAAGCGTTCGGACGACTTCAGTTGGACGGTCGATGGCGAGCTGGTGCGCCTGCCTTTCGATCGCTGCGACTGTCCCGACTGTGGCTGTGACCGCGCTATGGCCGGTTTGGCCAGCTCGAAGGCAACTACCACCTTTGCGGTCATCGACAATCCCGGGCTCGACACCAGGAGCTATGTCGGGGTGTTCCGTGACGCGATCAGACGTCAGGGTTTTCTCGGGGACGATGACGACGACGGTTGGGTGGCGGAGTTGGCCGGTGAGCAGCTGCGTCTGGCCGCCGGGTTCACGCCGGGTCAGGTCCTGGAGATCAGGGACGGCAGGATCCGGGCCAGATGACGCGGCAATCCGTTGACATCGTGACGATCTGGCCGCTCGCCGGTGTCGGCGTGTCTGCCCGTCACGCCATCCATGTCGCCACGATGCGCCGGCTGGGTTGCACTCGGATCCTGACCTTCGACTGCGCATTCGACGCCATCCCCGGTGTGACCCGTATCGCCTGAACCCCGGATGGTGCCTCACTGCATATGTACCGGGCCCTTGCTGTGCTCGAAGCGGGCGACATCGCAGCCATCCGCACGATGGCCGATCGCTGCCGCGAGCTCAGGATCGGGCAGCGGATGTCTCAGTCGTGCTCCTCGCCCACCGGCATCACACCCTCGACATCCTGACCCTCGGCGAGCGACATTTCGGCACCGTCTGCATCGACACCGAAAAGCCCTTCTGTCTACTGCCGGCCGACATGTGAAACGCCAATAGCCTGATGAGCCCACCACATTGCTCCAGCATCGGCTAGCTTCGCAAGGGTCACGTCGAGGATCGAAGGTAGGGAAATGTCAGCAGCCTCTCGCCGTCGTCTCACAGCCTGGGTCGCTGCCGCGATCCTGGCCGCATCACCGCTCGTCACCGTCATCACCGCCCCGCCTGCGGCAGCCGCCACCCCGTATGTGGTCGACACCGTCGTCGACAGCGCGGCGTTGAGCGCATGTACCGCAGCGGCAGGTGACTGCAGCCTGCGTGGTGCGGTGGCTGCCGCCAACGCCAACGTCGGGGTCGACACGATCGACTTCGACATCCCGGCCGCCTCCTGCCCCGGTGGCGTGTGCCGGCTCACTCTCACCGAAGGTCCGATGACGGTCACCGACGCGGTGAACCTCGATGGGACCACCCAGCCGCAGAACGACGCCCCGCAGCCCAATGTGTGTGCGACCGAAACCGAGCCGTCGTATATGCGAATCGAGATCGTCAGCGACCCCACGTCTGGTAGCGCCACCGTCTTCAGCGTCGAGAACGCCACCGGCGCTACAACCGTCCGGGGCTTCGCATTCGGGAGCAACGATTCCACCTTCTTCACCCCGGGCATCTTCATGAACAACGGAACGGGCCACCAGATCGCATGCAACCATTTCGCCCTCGACGGCCCCGGCGAGAATCACCTCGGCACGGGTGACTTCACCAACCAGATCGATCTCGAGGTCGACGCGTCGCATGTGATCATCGGGACCGACGGTGACGGCATCGACGACCTTGCGGAACGCAACGTCTTCGGTGATACCGGGCCCCAAGCCATATACATCAACGGCGATTCCGGTAGCAGCGACCACACGGTGGCAGGCAACTACATCGGGTTCACCGCAGACGGGGCAACCCAGCTCGGCGGCGGGCCGGTGTTCATGCGTCAGATCGCCACCGGGAACGTGGTGGGCAGCAATATGGACGGTACCTCCGACGATCTCGAGCGCAATTACTTCGGTGGCGCTACAGGGGTCCTTATCGATGGGTCGACGTTCCCGATTGTCGACAATGAGGTTGTCGGCAACGTGTTCGGTATCACCCCAACCGGCGCGGTTGCGCCTATGACCACCGCTGTTGAGGTCAACGGTCTCCTGGCAACGTCGAGCGGCAACGAGATCCGGGACAACTACATCGGTGCAGCGAGCGTCGGAATCGCCGTGAGCGGCGACACGGCTGGCATCGGCTTTCTGGTCGACGGCAACGTGCTCGGAGCCGGTCCCGATGGCAGCTCCCGTCCGAACGGCACGTCGATCAAGTTGTTTGGCGTCGGGTCGTCTGTGATTTCGAACAACCGGATTGTCGGCTCCACGACCGCAGGGTTGTCGCTGGCTGACACCGCCGCTGTCGGCAGCGGTTCGATCGGCAACTGCATCGCGGGCAACACTGCCGGGGCAACCAACACCACCGGCAGCGGCGTCACTCTCGAGAACAACTGGTGGGGGAGTGCGTCAGGGCCCTCTGGCGCAGGTACCGGAGCGGGTGACAGCGTGAGTTCCGCCATCGACTTCACCCCGTGGCTCACCAGCGCCCCGGCTGCCTGCGGTGTGCCCGTCGTCGTAGGCGACGCTGGCTTCAGCGTGGCCGAAGATGCCGCAGTGGGAACGAACGTGGGAACGGTGACTGCGACGGGTTCCGGCACTCTCGAGTACTCCATCACTGCGGGGAACACCGGCAATGCGTTCGCAATCGACCCGGCGACAGGTGTGATCACCACCACGACCGCACTCGACTTCGAAACCACCCCCCAGTACGTCCTCACCGTGCTGGTGAGCGACGGCTCGTTGAGCGACACCGCAACCATCACCATCAACGTCACCGATGTGGTCGAGCCGCCGCCGGCTCCTACATTTGACGACGTGCCAAGCACGCATACCTTCTACGCCGATGTGGAGTGGTTGGCAGCAGAGGGAATCACCAAGGGCTGCAATCCGCCGACCAACACTCTGTTCTGTCCCAGTGATTCGGTGACCAGGGGCCAGATGGCGGCGTTTCTGCATCGGGCGCTCGGCGGCGTGCTCACCGCCGGGGCCCCGGTGACGTTCAACGATTCATCCGGCTCGGTGTTTGCGGCCGACATCGACTGGCTAGGTGCAGTCGGCGTTACCAAGGGTTGCAATCCCCCGGTCAACGACATGTTCTGCCCGAATGATTCGGTGACCAGGGGTCAGATGGCGGCGTTCCTGGTACGGGCGTTGGGGCTGACCGACGACGGCGGGGGCAACTCGTTCGTCGATGACGACGGTTCGGTGTTCGAAGGCGATATCGCCAAGCTGGCCGCGGCAGAGATCACCAAGGGCTGCAACCCTCCAACCAACGACATGTTCTGTCCCAACGATCCGGTTACCAGGGCCCAGATGGCAGCGTTCCTGCATCGGGCGCTCGGTCCGTAGCCGGCGCCGCCGAAACACCGGCCGCGATCAGACTTCGGCCCTCCAGAACCCGGCGTGCACTTTGGCTGCCTCTTCGGCGAGGAGGGGGCCAACCACTTCCACCTTTCGCGTGCCGGAATTGAGAACCAACTCGGATGAAAGCACGAGCGTGGGATTGTTCGGGTCGTCCCCGGTCATCGCGGCGAGCGCAGTCTCCGGCAGCCCGTAGACGACCCGGGGGATCCCGGCCCAGTAGATGGCGCCGGAGCACATCGCACACGGCTCGGTGCTGGTGTACAGGGTTGCTTTCGCCAGCACGTCTTCCGGGTAGCGGCTCCAGGCGATCCTGACCAGGTTGGTCTCGGCATGGCCGGTGATGTCACGGTCGGTCACCACCGTGTTCTCGGCCTCGGCGATCACTTCGCCTTGGTCGTTCGTGAGCAATGCGCCGAAGGGATGGTTGCCGTTGCTGCGGGCCGAAGCAGCGAGGGCGATGGCACGACGGATCATCTCGAGGTCGGTGTCGGATGCAGTCATAACCACCAACGTAACGCGCTCGCCGCTGTCGCTGTGACGCCCGATTCGTTGTCTGGACCCCCGGCGGCGCTAGCAAAGTACGCACGTGGTTTCGATGCAGCCGGACTGCAGTAACTTGGAACGATGCGGACGGTTGCTCTCACGCTTCGACTCCTGGCCCTGGTTGTCGTCGCCGTCATTCGCGCCATCGGCCGTCGACTGCGCCGTGGACCCGCGGTGCCTGGATGGAGCTGGACCGTTGAGCTGCGGGTGGTCGCGCTGCGTTCTTTCATCATGAGCACCCGAGCACATCCCGACCGTCGAGCACGGGCGAAGCTCGAAGCCGGGTTCGACCCGTCGCTGCCGCGCCGGCTCCGTTCGGTGATGCGGGTGCGGCCGGAGATGGTCGGAGGGGTCGCAGGGGAGTGGCATGAGCGCACCGATACGACCCTCACCAACCGCTGCACCCTTCTCTATTTCCACGGCGGCGGCTATCTGGCCGGGAGCGCCGCTACCCACCGACGATGGGCGGCCCGTCTCACCTGGGCAATCGGATGCAAGACCTACGTGCCCGAGTATCGCCTGGCGCCGCAGCATCCGTTCCCCGCCGCCCTCGACGATGCCCTCGCCGTCTATCTCGCCCTCCTCGAGCGCGGGGTACGGCCCGAGGAGATCGTCGTCGCAGGCGATTCCGCCGGTGGCGGATTGAGCCTCGCCCTGCTGCTCCGGCTTCGCGACGAAGGGCATCCTCTTCCCGCAGGGGCGGTCCTGTTCTCGCCGTACACCGACCTGGAACACACCGCAGGGTCGATCGTCACCAACGCCGGCACCGACTATCTCCCACTCGGTGAGATCCGGGCCAACACGGAGTACCTGGGCGACCATGACCCGAAGGATCCATACGCATCACCCATGTACGGCGATTACACCGGTATCCCGCCGCTGCTCGTGTTCGCCGGTGGGCGGGAGATGATCCTCGACGACTCGACACGGCTCGTGGATCGGGCTCGTTCCCGGGGTTGCGACGTCACCCTCCATGTGGCCCCGGACATGTACCACGTCTGGCCGGCGCTGCTGCCCGGCCATCCCGAAACCCTCGTCGCCGAGGCCCGCACCGCCGAGTGGGTCGCCGGCCACACAGCCGTCTCCGCCCCGTAGCGCCCGTCCCTTCGACACCGCGCTCGAGTCGATTCGGCCGCCGCGGGCGATCACCCCGGCCGCCACAGCCGTGCCCCGCCACTCTGGCGTTGCAAACCGGAACATATTCCGGTCTGCAACGCCAGAACGGGTCGTGCCTCACGGCTGATTCGCCCTCCACATGCTCACAGCATCGGCTAACTTCCCAGTGGCCAGGTCGAGGATCGAAGGTAGGGAAATGTCAGCAATCGTTCGACGCCGCATCGTTGTTTGGGCCGCCGCCGTGGGTCTGGCCGTAGCGTCTCTTGTCACCGTTGCCACTGCTGTTCCTGCGGCAGCGGCAACGTCGTACGTGGTTGACACGGTCGTCGACAACGCGGCGTTGAGCGCATGCACCGCAGCGGCAGGTGACTGCAGCCTGCGTGGTGCGGTCACAGCTGCCAATGCCAACCCTGGTACCGACACCATCAACTTCGATATCCCCGCAGCCTCCTGTCCGGGCGGGGTGTGCCGTCTCACTCTCACCGGAGGCCCGCTCACGATCACCCAGGCGGTGAACCTCGACGGGACCACCCAGCCGCAGAACGACGCCCCGCAGCCCAACGTGTGTGCCACGGCAACCGAGCCGTCCTACATGCGAATCGAGATCGTAAGCGCACCGACTTCTGGGAGCGCCATCATTTTCAACGTTGCCAACGCCACAGGCGCCACGACCATTCGGGGCTTTGCCTTCGGCAGCGACGACTCCACCTTCTTCACTCCCGCCATCGACCTGTACGAAGGGACGGGCCACCACATCGCGTGCAATCATTTCGCTCTCGACGGACCGGGCGAGAACCATCTCGGTGCCGGAGATTTCACCACCTCGATCGTTCTCGAGAGTAACGCCTCGCATACGATCATCGGTACCGACGGCGACGCCAGCGGCGACTTGGGCGAACGCAACGTCTTCGGCACCACCGGCACGTACGCCATCTTCATCAACGGCGACGCAGCCAGCAGCGACCATTGGATTGCGGGCAACTACTTCGGGTTCACCGCCGATGGCGCCACGCAACTCGGCGGCGGGTCGGTGTACATGCGCCAACTCGCCGTCAGAAACCTGGTGGGAAGCAACATGGACGGGGTTTCCGACGATCTCGAACGTAACTACTTCGGCGGTGACACGGGGGTGCAGCTCGACCTCACCTCATTCATGGCTATCGACAACCAGGTTGTCGGCAACGTGTTCGGCACCACCCCGGCAGGAGCGGCGGCACCCATGAACACCGGAGTCGAGGTGAGTCTCAGCGCCTTGGCGAACGGGAACGAGATCCGGGACAACTACTTCGGATCCGCAACCTACGGGATTAATGGCAGCGGCGATGTTGGGGCTACCGGGCTCTACATCGACCACAACGTGTTTGGGGTCGATCCCGCCGGCCACGCTCGGCCCAATGTCGAGGCGGTCGCGTTGACCCAGCTCCACCCGAATGTGATCACAAACAACCTGGTTGTCGGGTCGACCGCGACCGGACTCGCGTTCTTTGACGGAGTCACCCTCGTCGGATCGACCGGCAACTGCATCGTCGGCAACAACGATGGGGCAAGCAACTTAGCCGGATCCAGCACCCTCAGCTTCGAGAACAACTGGTGGGGGAGCGCCACAGGACCTTCTGGTGCCGGTACCGGATCAGGCGATGGTGTCTACGGCGACATCGATTTCACTCCGTGGCTCACCAGCGAGCCGGCGGGCTGTGGTGCGGCGGTGCTCGCCAGCGATGCAAACTTCACCGTGGCCGAGGACGTTGCCGTTGGGACTTCGGTCGGCACGGTGACGGCGTCCGGGTCGGGCACACTCGCATACTCGCTCACGGCAGGAAACACCGGCAGTGTTTTCGCTATCGATGCGGCGACGGGTGCGATCACCACTGCTGCCGCCCTCGATTACGAGACCACGCCGACCTACACGCTCACGGTCGAGGTGAGCAACGGCTCGAGCAGCGACATGGCGACGGTCACCGTCGATGTCACCGACGTGTTCGAGACACCGACAACACCGACGTTTGACGACGTGCCGACCACCGATACTTTCTTCGCAGATGTTGAGTGGCTGGCTGCCGAGGGCATCACCCTGGGTTGTAATCCGCCGGACAACGACCTGTTCTGTCCCGGCGATTCGGTGACGAGGGGTCAGATGGCGGCGTTCCTACATCGGGCGCTCGTCGACAAGATCATGCAGGGCCTGCCGGTCACCTTCACCGATACTGCCGGGTCGGTGTTTGCCGCCGATATCCAGTGGTTGGGTAACACCGGTATCACCAAGGGCTGCAACCCGCCGGACAACGACATGTTCTGCCCGGGTGCGGTGGTGACCAGGGGTCAGATGGCGGCGTTCCTGGTGCGGGCGTTGGGGTTGACCGACGACGGTGGCGGTAACTCGTTCGTCGATGACGACGGGTCGGTGTTCGAAGGCGATATCGCCAAGCTAGCCGCGGCCGGGATCACCAAGGGCTGCAACCCGCCAACCAACGACATGTTCTGTCCCAACGCTCCCGTAACCAGAGCTCAGATGGCGGCCTTCCTCCACCGCGCCCTCGGGTAGGCACGGTCCCCTTACGCGTCAATCCGCGGGATGTGGGCGTCAGGGGTTACGGAGAGGTTGATTTCACCCTTTTCTGTGAATCTGGACCTGTTCGCAAGGCCCTCCTCTACCTGGCTCTCCGGGCCGGTCGATCCTCCCAGGGGGAGGATGAATTCCTTCTCCCTGCGGGAGAAGTGGCGTCGCTGACGTTGGCGGAGCGAAGGCGAAGAGGAGATGAGAGAACGCGGATTAAGGTTGCGGGCGCGGTCGGCCCGCCGTCGCTACGAGCGGAAGTGGTCGTATACCTGGCGTTGTAGTGCTTCTACCGGCAGGTCGAACCCGAGGCTCCTGGCGTACGGAAGGAAGCCAGCACCGGGCTTGCCGTCGTCCTTGTTGACGATGACCGACGACAACAGCACACCGTCTGACGTCTGGTTCACTGCTTCCATCAGGTTGGGGAACATCGAATGGCCGACGAGCATCCTGAGCTCGGTGAGGATCACCCACTTGATCTCCCCGTAGCTGATCGTGTCGCGGCGTTTCGCCCTCGAGATGGTGACCAGTCGGGCCAGCTCCACCGCTTGATCCCACTCCTCAGGTGTCTCGACGGGGTCGAGATAGACGGCTTGTCCCGACTGCTCTGCAGCAGCCACATGGCGTTGTGCTTGGGATGCGCCGACATCCGACAATCGTTGATGGAGCTGGTGGGCGCTCTTGCGGGCGACATCCTCGCGCGGCGGGGCTCCCTCTCGAGCCATCCGGCGCGCCTTCTCAATGCGTTCTTCACGGTTCACGTCAGGAGTATGGCGTATCGGTCAAATCGGCGAGCCGGCGCTGTTCGATTAGACGGTTTTCTGCGGCGTGGGCACCCGGAACAGCCCGGCCGGCACCCACCGTCGTCCGGCGGCTCACCCCGCGGTAGCGTTGCATCGCACTCACCAGTGAAGGGACCCGCGATGACCATTGGACCGAAACGCACGCAGCCGGAACGCCGGCTCCCCGGGCGTGTGTCATGAGCATCGTCAACCGGGGTTTCCGGCGCCGGGGTCGGGCAGAGGGGCCGGCGGATCGGGTGCCGCCCGGCCAGTACCTGGAGACGGGCTTTCCGGTGCTATCCGCCGGGCCGACACCGCGGATCCGGGAGGAGCAATGGCGTTTCTCCATCACCGGCGGCAACGGCGAAGAGGCGAGCTGGGCATGGCAGGAGTTCACCAGTCTCCCGATGCAGAAGATCACCGTCGACATTCACTGCGTCACCAAGTGGACCAAGCTCGACACCACCTGGGAAGGTGTGTCGCTCGACACCATCCTCGGCGAGTTCCCCGGAACCCACGCTCTGTTCCACTGCACCGGCGGCTACACCACCAACCTCGACCGTGACGACATCGCCGCTGGCAAGGCGATGATCGCCATTGCCTACGAGGGCCGGCCGCTCGAGCCGGAGCATGGCGGCCCGGCCCGTCTCCTCGTCCCGCACTTGTACTTCTGGAAGAGCGCCAAATGGGTCGAGGGCATGACCTTGTCGGACACCGACCGTCCCGGGTTCTGGGAATCGTACGGCTACCACAACCACGGCGACCCTTGGCTGGAGCAGAGATTCGAGGGCGATTGAACTGGCTCGTCGCCACCGTTGTCGCTTTCATCGACGAGACGCCCAGGGTGCGCAGCATCGTGCTCGACTGCCCGGGCTGGCCCGGCCACCGGCCCGGCCAGCACCTCGATCTGCGGCTCACCGCCGAAGACGGCTACCAGGCTCAGCGCAGCTACTCGATCGCTACCCCGGCCGACGGCGACCGGCTGACGATCACGGTCGAGCAGGTCGACGAGGGTGAGGTGTCCGGCTACCTGATCGACGGGTTGCTCGTTGCTGACCGCATCGAGGTGAGGGGACCGATCGGCGGGTACTTCGTGTGGGAGCCGGGCCGGGGCGGGCCGCTTCAGCTTCTCGGAGGGGGCAGCGGGGTGGTGCCGCTCATGGCGATGCTCAGGGCCCGGGTCGCGACCGGCAGCGACGTGCCAGTCCGTTACCTGGCCTCGTCGCGATCCTACGACGACATCATCTACCGCGACGAGCTCGACACCCTGGCGCGGGACGACCCGGGGATCAGCGTGGTGCACACCCTCACTCGGTCTCAACCGCCGGGCTGGAAAGGGCCGAGCCGGCGGGTCGACGAAGCAATGCTCGACGAGCTGGCCTGGCCGGCCGGCGATGATCCGCTCTGCTGCGTCTGCGGCCCCACCGGCTTTGTCGAGACTGTCGCCACGTCCCTGGTGAAGCTCGGCCATCGCCCCGAGCGTGTGCTCACGGAGCGATTCGGACCGAGCGGGGGAGCGACATGACCGAGCCAACACCAGTCGGCAACGCCATCGGCGGCGCAGGAGCTCCGGGACGGGGGCTTCCCGACGCGGGACGTCGGATGGCTCATCGGGTATCCCGCCAGCTGGTGAGCCAGACCCCGCCCCCGCTCGCCGCTGCGGAAGACGTCGTCATATGCCGGAGATCTGCGCGGGGCCACGGAGAAACTCGAACCTCACCGAGGCTGAGGCGGCTACCCGACGATGGGGCGCACCGGGGAATCGGCGGGAATCGGATCGGGATCGGCGAGCTGGTTGGTGCTGCAGGAATCGGGCTCGCGGTCGGGGCGCCAACGCAGCATCTTGGTTGTGCCACGGAACCGGCCCGCCGTCGTCCACGTGTAGCGCACCTCCACCACCCGCTCCGGCCGCACCGGGATCCACGAATGGTCACGACCTGATGCACCGCTCCAGCGGTTCGGCGCTCCGGGCATCGAGCCGTCGGCGTTGGCTTTGGCGTCCATCCATCCTGCCCACGGATGCCCTCCGATGTCGTCGAGAACGAGCGGCTCCATCTCGACGGCCAGCTCCTTGCGTCTTGCGGCGGTGAAGCTGGCTGCCACCCCCACGTGCCAAAGCTGCCCATCCGGCGCATACAAACCAAGTATCAGCGAACCGACCCCGTCACCGGATTTGTGCATCCGGTATCCGGCGACGACGCAATCTGCGCTGCGGACGTGCTTGAGCTTGAACTGGACCCGCTTGTCAAACACATACCGGTCGCCGAGCGGTTTGATGATCAGCCCGTCCAACCCGGCACCCTCGGTGGTGTTGAACCACTCCATCGCCAGCTCCGGGTCGCCGGTGGCGGGGGCGAGGTGCACCGGCGGCCGGAACCCGCCTGCGATGCCCTCGAGGGCCTCGCGGCGCTCCCCGAAGGGTCTATCGAGATACGATTCGTTGCCGAGGGCGAGCAGATCGAATGCCACGAAACCGGCCGGGGTCTCTGCTGCGAGCATGTTCACCCGCGATTCGGCGGGATGGATCCGCTGGCCGAGAGCGTCGAAGTCGAGCCGGCCGTCGATGCTGACGAACAGCTCACCGTCGACGACACAGCGCTCCGGCAGGGTTTCGAGCAGCACCGGTTCCATCTCAGGGAAATAGCGGTTGAGAGGCTTCTCGTTGCGGGAGCCGAGCACGATCTCGTCGCCGTCACGAAACACGATGCAGCGAAACCCGTCCCATTTCATCTCGTAGGACACTTCGCCCACCGGGAGTTTCTCGACGGGTTTGGCGAGCATCGGCTTGATCGGCGGGTTCACGGGAAGATCCATGCGCCAGAGCCTATCGCCCACCCCCGACACACGACGACGCGGCCGGGAGGACGGGACAGCAGTTGCGACCGGTTGTCACCCTCCCCTCGAGTAGTCCCGGGGGATCGACCGGGTGTAGCCCGGGCGAGGGGAAGGACGGGCGGTGGTGGCTGTTGTTCTGCTCCGGCAATCCCCCCGTTTCCGGGGGGATCGACCGGGCGAAGCCCGGGCGAGGGGGGAAGGACGGGTGGGCCGGTACCGGGGGAACGGCGTGGCCGGACGCGTATCAGGTGGATCGGTTCAGGACTACCTGGCAGTCGGCGAGGTTCAGGAAGGTCTCCCTGAGGTGCGGGTCGGCGATCTCCGATAGGACCCGGCGGATCGCCACGCCGGCCAACTCCACCACATCGGCGGCCAGCTGCTTGTCTCCGAGTGCGTCGAAGACGTAGAGGCAATCGACCATCGACTCGATCGGATACGGCAACCCGCTCGCTTGCACTTGTTCGATGTTGCGCCACACATGGCGCGCTGCACCGGTTGCCTCGTCGTCGCGTCCCTGGCCGAGCAGCGCCCGGGCTCTGGTCGCCTCGACCGTCGTCAGGAAATGCTCCCCGCCGATGCTCTTCCACACGTCCCGCCCCTCGTCGAGCACCGCCTGGGCTTGGACATGTCGCTTTTCTTCAACGAGGAAGCGGCCCCATTCGGGCAGCTTGAGACGCAGACCCAGTGAGAAACCGTTGCGTCTGATCCCGGCGATCCCCGATGTGAAGAGCTCCTCGGCCGTGGCCCGATCACCCGCCCCCGCCTTCACCTCCGCCAGCTGACATTCGAGATAGGGGAGCTGCAGCGTATCGCCGATTTTTTGGGCCATCGCCAGCGCCCGCAACGTGTACGACTCTGCCCTGGGCCAATCGCCCACCAGCACATACGAGGCGCCGACATTGCCGGCGCTGTGCGACGCCCGGGTGTGGTTGCCGAGGGCGTCGAAGGCCTCGAGCGCAGCGATGTCCCACTCGAGCGCGGGGCCCACCCGGCATTGCTCGGCATACGCCATCGCCATCCGGCTGGCCGCCTCGGCAGCACCTGCAATGTTCCCCGTCTGGCGGAACCAATCTGCCGCCGGGTCGAGCAGCGCGAGTGCAGCGTCGAAACGGCCGCCGGTTGTCTCGGTCTTGGCCGCCGCCACTCTCGTGAACGCCTGTAGATCCGGGTCGTCGAACTCCTCGAGAAGTCGCAGGGCCTCGGTGAAGATGTTGCGGGACCGGTCGATGTCGCCGGCCTGCTCCGTAAGCGCCTGGCCGAACCCCGACGCCAGCATCACCCGCGATCGTTTTTCCTCCTCGGTGTCGCCCGCTACCAGCGCCCGCCCCCGCTCGTAGCGCTGCGCACAGATATCGATGGGGCTCTCATGCCACGCCAACGCCAGCTGGTACGCCGACGCCCTGGCGGCCAGCACCGGGTCGGTGGCGCCCGCCGCCCATTCGAACAGGTCGACGCCGGCCGCCATCCGCCCGGCGGATTGGCACAGCCGGTAGAGCCCGGGGGAGCCGCGTAGCAGCCACTGATGGTCACCCAGCGCAACGGCGTGCAGCCAGGCCGCGTCGATGTTGTCGATGTCCGCCACAAGACGCGCCGTCGTGGCCCTGGCATCAGATCCGGCCAGCGCCGCCTCGGCATCCACCAGCACCGACAGGAAGTGCCGGGCATAGTCCCGCAACGTATCTTCCCTGTCGCCAATTTCCTCGCTCAGCTTTCTGGCCGCAAACTGACGGATCAACTCGTGAATCTCGAACCTGCCGTGCCGGCCGAGTGCCAGGAGGGTCCGTCCCACCAGCCGCTGTAGTGCTGCCGGGTCCGCTCCGGCGACGGCCATCGCCGCAGCCCGATCGAACCCGCCTCGAAACACGCTCAGGCGAGCCAGCAGCCGCCGGTCGATGTCATCGAGACGAGCCCACGAATGCTCGAGCACCGACGCCATGCTCCGCTGCCGATCGGGGACGTCCCGCACGTCGGTGGTGAGGATGTCGATGCTCTCCAGCAATGCATCCCGGATTTCCTCCGGCCGGTGCCCGGAGACGAGGCGGGCCGCCAGCTCGATGGCCAGTGGCATGCCGCCGACCATGCGGCAGATCTCGGTGACGGTGGCATCGGCCTCGAAGGAGCGAATCACGCGGCGGGCACGATCCACAAACAGCTCGACCGCAGGGGAGGTCCGCCCCGGGTCGGCGCAGTCGACGGCGAGCCCACCCAGCCGGAACACCTCCTCGCTGGCCACGTTGAGCACGACACGGCTCGTCACCAGCAGGCGCACCCTCGGGCAGGCAGACAGCAGCGCCGATGCCACGTCGCCCACTGCGTTCGTCACCTGCTCGGCGTTGTCGATCACGATCAACATGTCCCGCTCGGCGAGCCGGTCGGTGATCTGACGCACCGGGTTGTGGCCGGTCATCAGGATGATCCCGCACGCCGTCGCCAGCTCATGAGCGACCCGGGCCGGATCGGTGGTGCCCTCCAGGGTCACCACCGTCACATCACCGTTCTCTATGTTGCGAATCCGGTTGGCCACCGCCGCGGCCAACCGCGTTTTGCCGATGCCGCCCGGGCCGACGACCGAGATCAGCCGGGAAGGCCCGTGGCAGAGTGCTTCAGTGAGCTCTTGGAGCTCCGCATCCCGTCCGAACAAGAGAGTGGAGGGGATCGGAAGAGTCGCAGTGTCGGGTTTGCCGTCCTCGCCGGGCCCACCAGCCTCGATCGCTGCCAGCAGCGCCTGCGTCTCGGCGGAGGGCTCGACACCGAGCTCGTCACGGAGGACCCCGGCACACCGGTCATATTGCTGCACCGCCTCCGGGACCCGGTCGTCGGCTGCCAGCAGCCGCATCACCAGTCGATGGCCTATCTCGTTCCACGGCTCGAGATCGAGGATGCGGTGCGCCGCGGCCAAACCACCCGCGCTGTCGCCCTGCTGGAGCGCCCGGGCGGCTGCCGTCTCCAACACCGACACCGCCACCATGGCGTGCGCCGACCTGGTCCGCTGCACCCATTCGTCGAACAGCTGGGCATCGGGCACTTCGAGCCCGGCGAGGAAATCGCCCCGGTAACCGTCTGGCTCGATGGGCCGGGTGTCGATCGTGTAATCCCCGGTGATGCCAACCTGGTCACCGTCGACGAGCAGATGGTCGGGGACCACTTTTCGCAGCGCAGTCAGCGTCTGCCGTAGGTTGTTGCGGGCCGCCGCCTCGTCGCGGTCGCTCCACAACAGCCCGGCCAGCGACGATCGGCGATGGAGGTGGCCGGTCTCGGCCACATAGACCAGGAGGGCCACGGCCTTGGTCGATCGGAGTTCCGAGATGCGCTCGCCGTCCCGCCACAGCGAGACTTCACCAAGCGTGCGTATCGATAATACCGGTGAAGATGGGGCGCCACTCATCCGGGCGAGAGTACCCGGCCGTCGCGATCGATGCGGGCGATCGGTCGCACAAACATTCGGCAAACGGTCCACAGATACATTGGTGGGCATGGAGCAACCCGAGCATCCCGCACCAGCCATCTTTGCCACCAGGAACCCGGACGCCACAATGCACCTCGCATCGCTGGCGTGGGAGCCGTTGCCCGACGGCACCCTGCTCCTCGAATGCCGGGATGGCACCACCACGACCGAGAACCTGCGGCGCGATTCCTTCTGCTGGGTTGTGCTACACCCGGGCCGGCTCCCGGCA
This sequence comes from uncultured bacterium, assembly GCA_963801165.1. Classification (GTDB taxonomy): domain Bacteria; phylum Actinomycetota; class Acidimicrobiia; order Spongiisociales; family UBA5794; genus JAAETI01. The sequence continues at coordinate 238,706 of CAWDDT010000013.1, read as the reverse complement.
CACCGCCCCGACGACCACGCTGAGGTTCACCTGGTCGGCAAGGCGTTCCTCGAGCCCACCGACGGCAAGCAGGGGAGAGACGTAATCCGCTTCTGTCCCCATCCCTAGACCCCGGCAGGAGCGCCAACATTGGACGGTCTGCCCGCCGGGGTGGCGTGTTTCGGGCTTCTCCAGTGCCGAGGAGCTGTCCCGGCTCGATGCCGACGGGTCCGGTGAACACAACGTCGGTGGCAGGGAAGCGCTCCCGGCTCATCGACCTGCAACAGCGCCACCTCGACGGGATCGACACCGCGACCCGGCGCGTCGCCGGCAGTAGTGGCCGTCCCGCGTCGGGCGTCCTCGCCGTGAATGCGGCGTCGCTACTCAGCCGAGGACTCGGTGCCCCTGGTTGATGAGCTCGGTGAAGTCGATGCCGGTCTCCTCATCGAGCACGCGGCGGACTCCCGGGGAGACGCCTTCGAGGGCGCTGAGCATTTGGCGCAACGCCGCACGTTGCGCGTTCATGCGAGTGGCTTCCTCGGCGGGTGTGACCAGGTCGTCGACTATGGAGCCTTCCGCCCGCGAGGCGATGATGGGGTCGGCCACCCCTCGCACCCACACCAGGGTTCGTTTGCCCGGGCCGCGGCCTTCGACTATCGGTTCGATGGCGACGACCTCATCCGAGCGAACATACCTTCCATATCCCAGGGCTACGAGCTGTCCGGTTTGGATGCGCATCGCACTCCTTCTGCCTATACCGCAACCGTATCGCGCTGCACCGACATATTGGTCCCGCTCGAGCGCTGTGCTCGTACTTTCGGCCGATGGCCGTTTGACCCTTTCACATCCGCTGCCGGCCATGCATGATTGAGCAGGAAGGTGCTCGTGGTGAGGAGTGAGTCATGAAGGCAGGCAAGATCGCCGCCGCCGTGGTCGCCGTGATCGTGGCATTGGTGGCAGTGGGATTGCTCGTGGGCGGCGCCGCCCTGATCTGGGCGCACACCACCCAACGGGACGCTGACGGGTACTACCACAGCCCGACCTATGAGCTGGAGACACAGGGGTATGCCCTCACCTCCTCCGGCATCGACATCGCCGCCCGACCTGGAGACTGGTGGCCGGGTCATCTGGCCGATGTTCGTTTTGAAGCCGAGGACGGCGGGGGGACCGCGGTGTTCGTTGGGATCGGGCCGTCGGATGATGTCGCCTCCTATCTCGGCGACGTCACCCGTGACGAGGTTACCCACCTGGGCAGATCCTCAGACGTCGACTATCGCTCCCACAGCGGTTCGGCGCCGGCAACGCCGCCGGGCGACCAAACCTTCTGGGTCGCCTCCGCCACGGGTGCCGGAGCCCAGACCATCACATGGGATGTGACGTCGGGCAACTGGAGTGTCGTCGTCATGAACGCCGATGGCGGCCAGGGCGTTATGGTCGCCGTGACCGCGGGTGCCCGGATCGGCATCCTGCTCGGGCTCGGGATCGGCTTGCTCGTCTTTGGGCTTCTGCTCGGGATCGGTGCCGCGGCGCTGCTGGTTTGGGCAGTAGTCCCGGCGCGAGGGGAGCCCGAGGGGGCGGCCGCGACTCCGGCGCCGGCACCCGCAGGTGCCTATCCCCTCACCATCGAGGGCACCCTCGACCAGAACCTGAGCCGGTGGATTTGGCTGGTGAAGTGGCTGCTGGCTATTCCGCACTTCATCATCCTGGCGTTCCTGTGGATCGCCTTTGTGCTTCTGACCGTCGTGGCCGGCTTCTCCATCTTGTTCACCGGTCGCTATCCCCGCGGGATCTTCGACTTCAACGTGGGCGTGCTGCGGTGGAGCTGGCGCGTCGCCTTCTATACCTACAGCGCGCTCGGCACCGACCAATACCCCCCGTTCACGCTCGACGATGTCGACTATCCGGCCCGTCTCGACGTTGCCTACCCAGAAGAGCTGTCGCGCGGTTTGGTGTTGGTGAAATGGTGGCTGCTCGCCATTCCGCACTACATCATCGTCGGGTTGTTCACGAGCGGTTTGGTGTGGTGGACCACCCACATCGGGGGCGAGGGGGCTCTGAAGCTCGGCGGCGGTCTGATCGGTCTCCTGGTGTTCATCGCCGCATTGTCGCTGCTGTTCACCGCCCGCTACCCCCGCGGCCTTTTCGATCTGATCATGGGTCTCAACCGATGGGTGTTCCGGGTCGGCGCCTACGCAGCATTGATGCGTGACGAGTACCCGCCGTTCCGGCTCGACCTGGGCGGCCGGGAAGGAGAGAGGGCGGACGCCTCACCTCCGACCGGCTAGTACGCCCGCTGTAGGCGTTGACAGCCGTCTGAGCCGCCCGGCTCCGTACGGCTCCTGGGTCCGCTTGGTGCCTGCCTGAATGCAACAGGCCCCCAGGGGGGACGAGGGGCCCGTTGCCAAATCGGATGCTGGTGATGCACCCGGTGTTAAACGAAAGTGTAGCGCCAGGCGCGACCGGTTACCAGGGCCTGCTCCGGCGTCGGGTCCATGCCGGCGGTCCGCGCAAGAGCGGCGATCTCCTCCATATCGGCCGCCGGCACACCCCCATTCGGTATATCACCCTCGACCCTAGGGTGGCTGTTCACCCCCACCAGGAGTGCATCGAGCGAGGAGTTTGATATGGGACGCTTTGCGATTGTCGGAGTGCTCGTCGCGCTATTGCTCGCGGCTTGCTCCGGGGACCAGGGAACGGATACGACCGTCACCACGACCGCAGCGGAAACGACGCTTGCGACCGAGACGACGATGGCGGCCGAGACGACGACGGCCGACATGTCTGATGGTGAGCCACCGGACAACTGCTCGCTGATCACAGCCGAAGAGGCAACCGCGCTCGCCGGCCACACCCTCGATGCGGGGGAGGACTCGATGCTCGGCTGTGGGTTCATCCCGCCAGACGGAAGCATCGCCGACATGTCGGTCATAGCCTTCGAGCGCGACGGCGACGCGGCATCGGTTGCTGCAACCGACTTCCCGGACGCCGCCCAGACGATCCCCGTGTCGGTCGGAACCGACACGGTTGCGGTCACCAACCCCGAAGGTGACACGGTGGGGGCGATCGTCACCGGTGACGGTGGTCGCTTCGTCGAGCTGCAGATCATCTTCCTCGGGATCGACCCGGGCGATATGTCGCGGATCGAGGATGCCGCCCAGCTGGCCACGAAGGCGCTCGGTCGCTGGCAGTGACGAGCCGACGCTACTGACCACGTTGTCGTCGCCGGCCCGGGCGACCGGAAACCGTCGCTCGGTCGGGGCGCGGCTCCGTAGAATCCGGCGTCATGACGACGCAGGCGCAATCTCTTCGCATACTCGGCACCTGTCACCACGACTGCCCCGACAGCTGCGGGTGGGTCGCCACTGTCGAGGACGGCGTGGCAGTGAAACTGCGCGGCAACCCTGACCACCCCTACTCGCGTGGTGAGCTTTGTCCCAAGGTGAACCGGTTCCTCGACCGGGTGTACTCGCCCGACCGTTTGCTGCGGCCCTTGCTGCGCACCGGCCCGAAGGGGAGTGGCCGGTACACCGCGGCAACCTGGGATGAGGCGTTGGCCGTGGTCGCCGAGCGTCTCGGCTCGATTGTGGCCGAGTGGGGTGGCGAGGCGGTGCTGTCCTGGGGCTCCGCCGGTACCCAGGGACTCATCCAGATGAGCGCGCTCGACCGCAGGTTCTTTGCCAGGCTGGGTGCCAGCCGCCAAACCGGGTCGCTGTGTGGAGCGACCGCCGGCGCCGGGGTCGCGGCCACGCTCGGATCCGGCCGGGCCTGCGATCCGGCCGATCTCCGTCTCGCGGAGCTCGTGATTCTGTGGGGCACCAACACCCGGCTCACCAACCGTCATCTGTGGCCCTTTGTCGAGGAGGCCAGAGCTGCCGGAGCCACCGTGGTCGTCGTCGACCCGATCCGGACCATCACCGCATCGTCCGCCGACTGGTTCGTCCAGCCGCTCCCGGGCACGGACGTCGCCCTGATGCTGGCGATGATGCACGTCCTCATCCGCGACGACCTCGTCGACCACGAATACATCGACCAATACACGGACGGCTTCGACCGCCTCGCCGCCCACGTCGCGGGCTGGACCCCGGAGCGTGCCGCCGCAGTATGCGGGGTCGCTGCTGAAGAGATAGAGCGTCTCGCCACCTCCTACGGCACCGCCTCACCCGCCTTCATCCGCACCTTGATCGGCGCCGAGCACCACGAGAACGGCGCCACATTCTTCCGTACCCTCGCCTGTTTGCCCACCATCACCGGCTCGTGGCGGCACCCGGGTGGCGGGCTCGCCCGCAGCGTCGGCACCTGGAGCGACGTCAACGTCGACGACTCGGTGTTCGATCGGGTGAGTTTTGAGGTCCCGGAGCGGCGGGGGATCAACATGAACCATCTCGGTGCCGTCCTCACCGACCCGTCGCTGGAACCGCCGGTCAAGGCGCTTTTCGTATGGAACGGGAACCCGCTGGTAACCGTCCCCGACGCCGCTCGCATCCAGGCCGGGCTGGCCCGCGACGACCTGTTCACGGTGGTCTCCGAGCAGTTCCTCACCGACACGGCTCGCTACGCCGACGTCATCTTCCCGGCGACCACACAGCTCGAGCAGGTCGACGTCGTCCCGGCGTGGGGCCATCTCTACCTGGGCTGGAACGAGCCGGCGATTGCGCCTCAGGGCGAGGCAGTGCCCAACACCGAGTTGTGGCGGCGGCTCTCCCGGGCGATGGGCTTCACCGAGCCCGAGCTCTTCGAGGACGACGAGACGCTGCTCCGCTCGGCGGTCAGGGGCATGGATGTGGATGAGCTCCGGGAGCAGGGTTTCCTGCGGCTGGACGTCCCAGACGAGATGCTCCCGTACCGGGAGGGCGGCTTTGCCACCCCATCGGGACGGGCCATGCTCGCCAACGACGACCTTGCCGATCCGCTACCCGAGTTTCGGGCACCCGTTGGGGCTCCGCACAACGGTCACGAGGGTTCCACACTGCCGTTGCGGTTGCTCACACCGAAGAACCACACCAGGTTCCTCAACACGTCTTACTCGCACCTTCCCGGCCACGGCGACCGCGAGACCGGCCCGTTTGTCGAAATCGACCCGGCCGATGCCGCCGCTCGTGGCATCGTCGAGGGCGCACCGGTGCGGGTGTGGAACGACCGGGGCGAGCTGACGTTGCCGGCCATGCTCTCGGACCGGCTCCGGCCCGGCGTGGTAGCCGTCCCCTTCGGCTGGTGGAGCGAGGATGGCGCCCCGGCTACCGCCAACACCCTGACCAGCGCCGCCGACACCGATTGGGGTGGTGGCGTCGCATTCTTCGACACCGTCGTAGAGGTGGCGCTCGCCTGAGGCTCATCATCGCCGGCTCGACAATCGAGCGGAGACGTCAGGCGATCGGCCAACGCCTTGCCCACATCGCCGAGATACTCGAGCATTGGGAGTGAGACTCGTCGACCGGCGCCGTATCTCACGATCGCCTCTAGCCTGGATCGGATGAAGCCATCAGCACTTGCCGTCGTCGCAGCAATTGCCGTGAGCGGGTGCGGGGTGGCAAACGCCGCACCCACTACTCAGACACCCGCCACTACGGTGGCTTCTACGACCACAGCCTCATCCACGACGACATCGACGACGACATCGACGACGACATGTGCCACCGGAGACATTGCCACCGGAGAGCACAACGACCGAAGCGATAACGACCACGACTGCTTCGCCTTTCGCCAGACCGGCCTGGCTCGGTACCCGGCCGCTCCCGCTCGGCCCGGATGGGAAGACCGCCATCCCGCAGCCCACCCCTCCCGAGTTGCAGAATCGCCAGTTCGAAACGATCGACTTCCTGGCACCACCACCGGACGACCGGTTCGTATCCACCATCGGGCCGATACCAAACGAGGTGCTGGCCCGTTCCACCTGGTCGGAGGATTGCCCCGTCACGCTCGACGACCTCTCCTACGTCACTGTGTCCTTTTACGGCTTCGAGGGCGATGTTCACACAGGCGAGCTGATCGTCAATGCCTCGGTCGCCGACGACATTGTCAGTGTGTTCCACACGCTGTTCAACGCCAAGTTCCCGATAGAGGAGATGCGGGTCACCAGCCAGGACGACCTCGACGCGGCGCCGACCGGGGACGGTAACGACACCGGATCGTTCGTGTGCCGGCCCACCGTGGGCTCGGACTACTGGTCGCAGCACGCCTACGGTCTGGCAGTCGACATCGACCCGTTTCAGAACCCCTATGTCAAAGGGGACGTCATCATCCCCGAGCTGGCGGGCAGCTACACCGACCGCGACCAGGTGCGACCCGGGATGATCCTCGACGGCGATGTCGTCACCCAGGCGTTTACGGACATCGGCTGGACATGGGGCGGGACCTGGCACACGCTCAAGGACCGGATGCACTTCAGCCAGAATGGCAGCTGACCCGGGTCGGGAATCCCATGAGCCTCGAACCCGTTGCAGTCAAGAGACGACACGGAGAAAGCCCTGATGGAATTCGGTATCACGTTCGACTACCTCTGCCCATTCGCCCGCAACGCCAACGAGGCGGTGCTCAACGGGATCGCCGCCGGCAAGTCGTGGCAGCCGCGCTTTTTGGCGTTCTCGCTTTCGCAGGTGCACACCGAGGACGATGAGCCCGATGTCTGGGACGACCCGGCCGGGAAGTCGGGTGTGCTCGCCTTCCAGTGGGGGTTGGCGGTACGGGACGAGTTACCCGCGTTGTTCCCCGCAGTACACCGGGCGTTGTTTGCGGCTCGTTTCGATCACGGCTTGGACATCAACGAAGAGACAGTTGTTCGAGAGGCGGTTGCCGGGGCCGGAGCCGATGTCGAAGCGGTTGCCGCGGTCGTCGCCACTGGAAAGCCCCTGCAGACCCTGGCCGACGAGCACATGGAATGCGTCGCCGGTTGGGAGGTGTTTGGTGTGCCGACATTCATTGTCGACGACCACGCCACCTTTATCCGTTTCATGAAGCGGGGAGACGTTGCCGACCTGGAACGCGCCCTCGATCTGCTCACCTGGACCGACCTCAACGAGTTCAAGCGCACCACCATCCCGCGCTGATTGAGCCGCCGGGACCGTTTCAGCCCCGCCACCACAGCGAGCCTCTCGAGACTATGTAGACAAACCACCTAGTGGTAGATAGAATCACTACATAGTGAAGAAACAGCCAACCATCACCACCGTCGAGCAGCGCCGCGGCCAGTGGCTCAAAGGAGTTCTCGATCTTTGCGTCCTCGCACGGCTCTCACGGGGCGAGGCGTATGGGTACGAGGTCGCAAAAGGGCTCGAATCCGACGGTCTCGGTGAGATCAAAGGTGGAACGTTGTACCCACTGTTGAACCGGCTCGAGCGTGACGCCCTGCTGGCGACCCGCTGGCAGCCAAGCGACCTGGGTCCCGACCGCAAGTACTACCGGATCACCGAAACGGGAGCGACTGCGCTCCGCGAGGCCGCATCCTTCTGGGCCGAATTCGTCGCCGCGGTGGCTCAGTCGCTCGCGTCCGTTGCCGGGGAGGACGAATGAACGACGCAGCCTGGACCTATCTCGCCCAACTCACCAGGGCACTCCAGATGGAGGGGGTCGAAGGGCGTCGCGCCGGGGAGTTTGTTGCGGAGATCGACAGCCATCTCGCCGAGACAGGCGCCGATCCGGTCGAGGAGCTCGGAACCCCCCACGACCTGGCCGCTGAGCTTGCTCGCCGCCCTGGTGTCCGCCGTCCCGGTTGGGTACCGCCGCTGTGGTTGATGTGGGTGCTGGCGATCCCGACGGCGGGGATCGCAGTCGTCGCGATCGACGCGGTCATGCAAGGGTGGGAAGACGGGCGGATCCCGGTCCGAGCCGGTGGTGTCTTATGGGTTGAGATTTTCATGGTGGCGACCCTCGCGTTCGGCTACTTTGCCACTCGACGGCTGGATGGGAGGACCTGGCAGGCGCTGACCGGTGGGCGAGCGGCGCTGTCGATTCTCGCCATCGCCGTCGTGGTCACGACCGTGCAGCAGTCGGTCGGCGACCGGATCATGGCCACGGTGCCTGCAACCGCGTTCTGGGTCGCGGCGGCGATCGTCTTGCCGCTCCTCGTCGTTCTGCTCATTCGACGTAACAACCCGGTCCGATTCCCAGACCACGCCACGCATCTTCGCCGACTCAAACGCGGGATCTTCGCCGGGCGGCCCGCGACGCGTGACTGACTTCAGAAAGCGATGAAGCTGAGCCCGACGTTGTTGATGGCGTGAACAAGGGTCGGCGCGAGGATATTGCCCGAGGCCCGTCGCAGCGGGTAGAGCACGAGGTAGCTAACCGCAAACATGGCCGCCATGGTCCCGACAACGAAGAACAGGCCGTCGGGCAGCGCGTCGGGGATATGCCATGCGGCAAACGACACGCTGAGCAACCAGAACCGGCCGCCATCTAACCCGGTTTTCTCGGCGATGGCGTAGAGGAGACCACGGAACAGGTATTCCTCCCCGAACCCGATGACGATGATGGTGAACAGCACCCGGCCCGCCGTTCCGCCGAAGATGAGCCGTTGTCCGCCGCCCATGTAGTTGCCGAAGCCGATGATCAGACCCAGGGCGATGATTGCCGCCGCAACTAGAAGGGCAGGGCCAAGAGTCCACAACCGTGCCCGAGGTCGCAGCTCGGTGTGCCAGGGGAGTGCCCGGTCCCAGCTCCCGTAGAGCAGACGTACCCCGATAGCGAGCACAACGCAGAGGAAGACTTGCCGGACGATATCGACGCTATGCCACTGGTCGACGACGCTGACCTGGAGCCACTTGGTCAACGGGAGCAACAGTAGGAAGAAGCCGCCAATGAGACGACGCCGACTGAGGCTCATGCTGTGATTCACCCGGCGACGTTAGCTGCGTCGGTAAGAGAGGTTGGGGCTCTGCGGTGCTGTGCGAGCCCGCCGGGGTCACCAATACGTGTGGTTTTTGGTGACCCCGGCGGACACGGTGGGTGACGGGCGGAGGCAATGCCCGTCCGGGGACTCAGATGGTGTAGGCGAGGGCGTCCTCGATGTCGATTCTGTCGCTGTCTCTAACTGTGTCGGTAAGGAGCCGGCCGTCGAAGCGGCGCAGCTCGCGGATCAGATGGGTCGGGTAGACATTGCGCATCTCGAAGACGGCAGCGATCTCACCCGGGTAGAGGCGGTCGGCGAGGCTACGCATCCAGTCATCGGGGACTCCGATGTCTCTGCGTCTTGCTCGCAGCCAGCCGATTCCGGCGCCGACGATCGCGCCGACCAGCCAGCCGACCATGCCGAACACGACCAGGCCGAGGAGGCTGCCCCACCAGGCACCGATCATCGCCCCCATCGATGGGGGAGTCTCCCGGGTCTGGGTGATCTGCGGTTTTCCCTTACGGTTGTGGCCGACGAGCGCCGCGTCGGACAGCTCGACGGACCCGTGCATCCCGAGCCGGGTGGCCGCCAACAGCATCTCCTGGCCGAGCAACCGGTCGGAAACTGCGATGGCAAGCACATCGGGCGGGGCGGTCGTGGAAGCGGAATCGGTTATTGGAATCGTGGTTGTCATGTTCCACATCCTTCTTTCACTTTCCACTGTCCCCCCGGCCGATTAGAGGATGTTGAGGCTTAGGTGAGAAAACGATGAGACTGGCCCTCCCTGAGGGGGTGAGCATTAACGGCGAGCGCCGCGAGTCCTTCCCCCTCGGACGGCCCAGGAGGCCGTCCGATCCCCCCGAAATGGGGGGATTGCTGCTTGCCCTAGCCCACAGAAGGAGCCACCACCAGGCGGCTAGCGCCGCGAGTTCTTTCCCCCCGTCCGGGCTACGCCCGGCCGATCCGCCCGAAATGGGGGGATTGCTGCTTGCCCTAGCCCACAGAAGGAGCCACCACCAGGCGGCTAGCGCCGCGAGTTCTTTCCCCCCGTCCGGGCTACGCCCGGCCGATCCGCCCGAAATGGGGGGATTGCTGCTTGCTCTAACCCACAGAAGGAGCCACCACCAGGCGGCTAGCGCCGCGAATTCCTTCCCCCCGTCCGGGCTACGCCCGGCCGATCCGCCCGAAATCCTGAATCCGCGGGATGTGGGCGTAGGGGTGACGAAGAGGTCGATTTCATCAGCTTTCAGAGCGATCCGGATTGCGCTCTTTCTGTGAATCTGGACCGATTCGCAAGGCCCTCCTCGACCTGGCCCTGCGGGCCGGTCGATCCTCCCAGAGGGAGGATGAAGTCCTTCTCCCTACGGGAGAAGTGGCGTCGCTGACGTTGGCAAAGCGAAGGCGATGAGGGGATGAGAAACCGTGGATTCAGGGAAATGTGGGGATCACCGCTTCATCCCGGCACACCGCACTCAGAGGTCCGCCATCAGCAAGTCGATCCCGGCGACATCCACCTTGACTTCTCCGATGTAGCTCATCGCCTCTCGGCCCACAGCGTCCGGCCCGATCTGGACCAACTCGTCGTAGCGGGCGGTCTGCTCTGGAGATGCGATATGCCACGACGGGAGCCACTGGTCTCCGCCGTCGAATGCAGCCGGGATCAGCACGACCGTTGCCTCGAGCGTGGTGCGGTCGATGCGGACGAGCGTCGAGTCCGGCAGCCCCCCGTCACCGATGTGCCCCGCATATACATAGTCGGTGGTGACGAGAAGCCATGAGGGAACCGCTCCCGGCATCGGGTAGGCACGGACGATCTCGGTTCCCTGCACGAGGAGGACCTCGCCGTACTCCGCCGTGCAGATGACGTCGATCGGATACGTGCCCCCGGGGTCGCCGAGATCGCATCCGTCAGCCATCGTGCGATCGATCAGGTCGTCAGTGGGCCGCGCCAGCATCCAGTCGCCCTGGTCCGTGGTCATGTCGAGCATCGGCCATACCCGGAGCGCCGCCGGCTGAGCGGCAAGTTCGGGTAGGACACCATCCCTGACGGCGTCAGCTTCTGTCTGGCTGGGTGGCGCCGAGACACCAGTGCCGGGAACGACCACTTCGATCTCACCCTGGGCGAGATCCACGCCAAAGGTCCCGATAAGTATCTGATACGTACCGCTGGTTATCGGGTGTAGATCACCCATCGTCGTCGGTTCCGTGCTCTCGAGGAATGAGGGGATCGATCCGGTCCAGCACCAGCGGCCCGACTCGTGTGTCGTGACGAACGCGTCGACGTAGCTCGGCCAGCAATCCCAGCCCGACGAGGCACACATCACTACCCGATACGTGGAGGCATTTCCCGGGTAGCACACCTCGAGTGGGTCACCCGGCGCTCCGGAATCCGGATCGATGGTGAGATGCACGTCGGGCATCACATAGGTTCTCGTGGTGGTTGTCGGTGCCGCAGTTGTCGTTGATGTCGTTATCGTCGTTACCACGTCGGGTGTCGGGGTGACGGTGGATGTCGGCTTCTGGTCGGCGACGTCAGCGTCGCTCACGGGCCCACAGGCGACCAACAGAAATGCGCTGCAGGCAACCAACGCAAACCGGCTTGTGACCATCGGGACGACCCCCTCCATGAGACGTTGTGTCGCAGTACGTTGATGAAACGTACACTATCTCACTGTTAGTTCCCGCGAATCTCAAACTTCGAGAATGTCACCCCGTTTTGGCAGGTGTGCTTCGAGACCGAATTCCTCCCGGAAGCGTTTCGCCAGGGCGTTCCGCCCTGCGTCCTCGCCGTGGATCAGACACCACCTGCTTCGGCTTCGCCTCGGCAACCCATCGCACGAGCTCGTCCTCGTCGGCGTGGGCGCTGTAGGCCTCGAGCCGGGTCACCCCGGCTCGTACCTGGATGTCGTCGCCGTGGATGCGGATCCTGTCTGCGCCGTCGAGCAGCTTGCGCCCCGGGGTTCCTTCCGCCTGGTAGCCCACGAAGGCGACCACGTTCTCGGGGTACGGCAGCCGGCGCTTGAGATGATGGGGAACCCGACCCGCCGTCGCCATCCCCGAAGCCGAGATGATCACCATGGGCCCGCGCAGTGAGTTGAGCCGTTTCGACTCCTCGACGCTGTGGGTGAATTGCAGCTGCCGGGGTCGCAACGGGCTCGAGCCCGACTGCTCGAGTGCTTTCATCTCGAGGTCGTGCTCCTCGTGATGGCGGGCGTACATCTCGGTCGCGTCGATGGCAAGAGGGCTGTCTAGATACACCGGGACGGACGGGATCCGCCCCGACTCCTCGAGCTCGCGGATGCGATAGAGGATCTCCTGGGTGCGTCCAATCGAGAACGCTGGGATTACCAGCACCCCATCGGTGCCTGTGATCTTGTCGAACAAGCGCGCCATCATCTCGTTGGCGTCGGCCGAAGGGTCCTGGTGCGATCGCCCACCGTAGGTGCTCTCGATCAGCAGAAGATCGGCATCCCGCGGCGGCTCCGGGTCGCGCAGCACCGGGATGTCCCACCTGCCCACGTCACCCGAGAAAGTGATCCGGTGTCCGTCGGTCTCGAGGGTGATGTGAGCCGAGCCGAGGATGTGCCCGGCAAACGAGAACCGGGCGCGGCCGACCGGCACATCGAGCCAGTCGTGGTAGCCGACGCCTTGCATCAGCGGCAACGACGCGAGCGCATCAGCCTCGGTATAGAGCGGCAGCGCGGGGTGGTGACGACTGTATCCCTTCTTGTTGGCGTACTCGGCATCCTCCTCGTTGATCCGGCCGGAATCGGGCAACATGACGCTGAGCAAGTCTGTCGTCGCCGTGGTCGCCAGAATCGGCCCGTCGTACCGGTGGGTGCCGACCAGCCGGGGGAGGTATCCGGTGTGGTCGATGTGAGCGTGGGTGATGAGCACGCTCTCGGGGAGACCCACATCATCGAAGGGATCGTCCCAGTTGAGCTGGCGAAGGCCACGCCCGCCCTGGAACATGCCGCAGTCGATGAGGGTGCTGTTGCCGTTTGATCGAACGAGGAAACGTGACCCGGTGACGGTGTCTGCTCCGCCCAGAAAGGTGATGCTTGTCATGGCCCGCATGCTACGGGAACCTGCCGGCGTTCCACCGCACCGTCCGGTGGGGTGAGCTGCGAAAGCGCGCTGTGTAATCGGGTTCCTGGGGTACGCTCGGCGGACGTGATTGCTCGACGCAGGTCTATTGTCATCTTCGCCCTGGCGCTAGCCGGCTGCTCGGCAGCCGGGGCCGCTCCCGACACGCCATCGACGGTCGCGACTACCGCTACGACGACGACCACGACGACCACGACTCTGCCCGCCAGCACGACCACGGTCCCGCCGACCACGACAACTGTCTCCCCATTCGCCCGCCCGGCATGGCTCGGCACCAGGGTGCTTCCACTCGGTCCCGACGGTGAGAACGGCATAGCCCAGCCCACACCGCTGGAGCTGCAGAATCGACAGCTGGAGACCATCGACCTGCTGTCACCCCCACCCGACGACCAGTTCGTATCGACGATCGAGCCTGTGCCGGATGACGTTATCGCCCGCTCCACCTGGACCGAGGACTGCCCGGTAACCAGGGACGAGCTCGCCTACATCAACGTTTCTTTCTATGGCTTCGACGGCAAGTTCCACACCGGGGAGACCATCGTCAATGCCTCGGTTGCAGACGACATCGTCGGTGTCTTCGAGAAGCTACACGCCGCCCGGTTCCCGATCGAGGGGATGAAGGTGACCACCCAGGAAGAGCTCGACGCCCCTCCCACCGGTGACGGCAACAACACCGGATCATTCGGGTGCCGGCCCGCAGTGGGCACAGACAACTGGTCGATGCATGCCTACGGGCTGGCGATCGACATCGACCCTTTCCACAATCCCTACGAGAAGGGCGATTTGATCATCCCGGAGCTGGCGATGAGCTACCTGGATCGTGACCAGGAGTTGCCCGGGATGATCCACGACGGCGACGTCGTTGTTGCGGCCTTCGCCGACATCGGCTGGGGGTGGGGCGGCGACTGGAACACGCTCAAGGACTACATGCACTTCAGCCAGAACGGGCGATGAGCCCGATTACCCAATAGTGAGCCATCGCGGATCGTGCAGTGCGACGCTGCTCCTTTAGGGTGCTGCCTAGAAGAGTATGTCGACCCGATAGGGGGAGTCGTGGTATCCATACACCACCGCGTGGGCGGGACGAGGCACGGGGTCATACTGGCAGCGTTCCTGATGTTCATGGCGATCATGGTGGCGGTCCCGGACCGAGCAGGAGCCAGCACCGGCCCGGACGCTACGGCTGCTGCCACAACTCCACCAGGGGGCCGCTTCTTCGACGACGACGGCAGCGTCCACGAGTCGTCCATCGAGGCGATTGCGGCAGCCGGGGTCACGCTCGGCTGTAACCCACCCTATTCGACGGCATACTGCCCGACCCAGCCGGTCACCCGGGAGCAGATGGCTGCGTTCCTCGTGAGGGCGCTGGGGCTCACCGACGCCGGCGGCGGGAACACGTTTGTCGACGACGATGGCTCCGTCTTCGAGAACCAGATCGCGATCCTTGCGACAGCAGGGATCACGAAGGGCTGTAACCCACCCACCAACGACCATTTCTGCCCGCACGAATACGTGACCAGGGGTCAGATGGCGGCCTTCCTGGTGCGGGCCATGGGGTACACCGAGGGCGGTGACGGCAACATCTTCGTCGACGACGATGGCTCAGTGTTCGAGCCCGCCATCGGCAAGCTGGCCGCAGCCGGGGTCACCCTGGGCTGCAACCCGCCGGCTAACGACAGCTTCTGCCCCGACGACGTGGTGACCCGAGAGCAGATGGCCACGTTCCTCGCCCGAGCCCTCGAGCTGAGCAAGCCGACCGTGCCGGAGCGGCCGGCCGACTCCGATGGCACCTTCGTGAATGTATATGGCGATGCCACCAATTACGGCTGCGATCACTCGGACGGCGAAGTGTGTCGCATGTCGGAAAGCGTCTCCGGCGAGTTCTACATCGCAACCGGGTTCTATGTCGACGATTGGTCGTCGGTGCCGGCAAATGGGAAGGACGTCTTCAGGAGTGATGCCTTGCAGGTCGAGGCAGCCTTCGACGACGTTCCGCTCGATATCTACGACTGGGGATTCGAGGTGGTCGACAACGCCGCCTACCGGACATGGAGCTACGTGTTTCCCGACTGGCTGACCGGTACGCATCACCTCGTAGTAAGGCTTATCGACGACAGCGACGGCTACCTCTGGACGGCCGACGTCACCGTCAACGCGGGCGGCCCCGGGTACGCGGTACCGGCGTCCGTGGGCGATGGATTGGCCGGTGTCATCCGATCGTCCGCGAACGGGGCGAGCTGGTGGCCGCCCCGCACGCAGACGATCCATTAATCGCTCGGGGCTATTGCTCGCTCGGGATCGTGATTTGGATCTCGACGGCGTCGTTGCCGCGCAGGACTGTCACCGGGAACGGCTCGCCTGCCGGAGCGGTCTGCAACGCATCGTGGAGATCGTCGACGTCGGTTATGTCCGTCTCGCCGATTTTGATGATCATGTCGCCCTCGGCAACCCCGGCCGCCGCGGCAGGGCCGTCATCAGCGACGCCGCGGACCAACACGCCGGGACGATCCTCGAGACCGACCGCCCGGCGCATCTTGGCGGCAACGTGATTGGGCACCACCGACACGCCGATGTAGCGACGCTGCGGGCTCTCTCCCGAAGCGAGCTTGTCGATCTTGTTGCGTAGCTCGGAGTTTGCGGCGACGGCGAGGTAGAAGCCCTCGCCGAGCCGGTTGGTGTTGACGCCGAGGAGCTTCCCGTCGGCGTCAACGAGCGGCCCACCCGACGAGCCGGGCAGCAGGGGAGAGGTGTGTTCGATCGATCCGCTGATCCGCCGTCCACGCGGACCGCGGAAGCTGCGCTCGACTCCCGAGACATAGCCAACGGTCACCCGTAGCCCGCGGCCGCCCGGGTTGCTCAGGGCCGCCACCGGTGTGCCCAGCCCGACCTCTAGATCGCTCCACTCAACGGGGGCCACATCTCCCGTGTCAACCGATATGGTGGCGATGTCCCCGTCGGGGTCGAATCCGGTGACCTCGCCGATAGCGGTTTGCCCATCGGTGAAGGTGATCGTCACCTCACGGGCGTGGATGTTGTGGGCGTTGGTGAGGACGGTGCCCTCGGCGATGACGATTCCCGACCCGACGTGATGCCGGCGCCCCACCCCGACGACGGCGGTCCCCACCGTGGTGGCGAGACCGCTGATGGTGTCTTGTACACCTGCCAACATATTGACCTCCATAGTGACTTGCAAGTTGCAAGTATAGTGGCAAACGAAGAACATGTTGACGAGGGGAACTACCGTGCTGTTTATGCCCGATTCACCGCTGCACGTAGCTCTGTCCCAGGTCGGTGACCGGTGGACGTTGCTGGTGATCGAAGCGCTGCTCGACGGGGCGGGCCGTTTCGGCGACCTCGAGGGGGCCGTCGCCGGAATCGCACCCAACACGCTGTCGTCGCGGCTCAAGGCGCTCGAGAGCGACGGGCTCGTGGTGGCGACGCCGTACAGTGAGCGGCCGCTGCGTTACGAGTACACCTTGACTTCGGCCGGCAAGGATCTCGCCGGAGCCATACGCATGCTCACCGCATGGGGCGCCGCCCACAACGACGAGGTCGAGGTTCCCCGCCATGGTCTCTGCGGGACCCCGCTCGACGTGCGCTGGTACTGCCCGACGTGCGATCGCCAGGCTACCGAGGACGAGGAAGCCTGGGAGTTCTAGGACCGATCGAGAAGAAGAGGTTTGATATGGACATCGGCAAATTCGGCCTATGGGATCGAACCGCGTTCTTCGAAAGCCTGGAACCAGAGGAATTGGCTGAGATCGTCGAGCTGGGTCTTCCAATGGTATGGGTCGGTGGGTCGCCCCCGGCCGATCTGGCTCTTCCCGAGAAACTGCTGGCAGCGAGCAGCAACGTGACCGTTGCGACCGGAATCGTCAACGTGTGGAGCGACCCGCCTGAGGTGGCAGCTCGCTCCTACCACCGGCTTTCCATCTACGCCGACCGTTTTCTGCTCGGCATCGGGGCGGGTCATAGTGCCTCCGGTGGCGTCCCTTACAAACCGTACGACAAGCTGGTCGGATACCTCGACGGGCTCGACGCCGGCGGAGTTCCCACCGGGGCCAGGATCCTGGCGGCACTCGGGCCACGGGTTCTCCGCCTCGCATCCGACCGGACCGCCGGTGCTCATCCATACCTCGTGACTCCGGATCACACGGCGACGGCCCGCGAGATCCTCGGCGCCGGCAAGCTGCTCATCCCCGAGCACAAGGTCATCCTGAGCCGCGATCCGGAGACTGCCCGGACCCTGGCCAGGGATCGGCTCGCCATGTATCTGGCGCTGCCCAATTACACACGCAACTGGTTGCGGCTCGGATTCACCGAAGACGACATCAGTGGCGGTGGCAGCGACCGGCTGGTCGATGCCATGGTGGCCTGGGGTGACGAGGAGACCATCCGCACCCGGCTCGAGGAGCACATCACGGCCGGTGCCGACCAGGTAGCCGTGCAGATCCTCAATGACGACAAGATGGTCACGCTGCGCCGGCTGGCCCCGGCGCTGGCCTGACAATCCAGCGCCGGGATCTGTTGCCGGAGTGGTACGCAGGACGTTCGGCCAGCGCGGGTTGGTGTGAACGACCGCGGCTACGGGTCACCACTCGGATGATGCTGTCGAATCGCGTCGCCTTTGTCCTTGAGTTGAGAACCCACAGTTGCCACGATGGGGCTCCCGGCAGTGCGAGGTGTGATGCCAACGAGAGTCGTGATCCCGATCCTCGTGTTGTGTCTGGCCGCGTGCTCCCAAGGTGGAGTTGCCCGCCCGGAGCACACCGCGGCGCCGACGAGCGAGGAGAACGGCATGGAGTTGACATCCCCCGCATTCGCCCATGAGGCGACCATCCCTGATCGATACACATGTGACGGGAGCGACATCTCGCCACCGCTCCAGATCGACAACATCCCCACATCGACTGTGTCGCTGGCGCTGCTGGTCGACGACCCCGACGCACCGTCAGGTGTGTGGGATCACTGGGTCGAGTTCGACATCGAGCCCCGCGAGATCATTCCCGAGTCGGCTAGGAATCTCGGCACCGGAGGCAACAACTCGTGGGGTCGCACCGGCTACGGCGGACCGTGCCCGCCGAGCGGCATCCACCGCTACTTCTTCACCGTCTACGCACTCGACACCGAGCTGGGCCTGGCGCAGGGTGCGACAAAGGGCGCCGTGCTCGACGCGCTCGAGGGTCACGTGCTGGCCGAAGCGACGCTGATGGGGCGATACAGCCGGTGACGTCGCCGCATCGACCGCAGAACTTGTCACGCCTCTTCCATAGCCTGTGAAGACCGCATCGAAAGGGGAATGGATGAAGGTCTTCGTTGCCACGGGATCCGACGAGCGGCAGCCCGTCGGTAGGGCGGTCGACGGCGAGATGGTGTGGATCCAGACAAACCCACCATGTGCCGAATGTGGCTGCCGCTGGTCGGTCACCGGGCTCGCCAGCGACAAGGTGGCTCCCGCGTTCACAGTGGTCGATCGGCCCGACCTCGACTTCCGCGAGTACGCGCGGTTGATGTGTGATGCCTGGCGGAGGCGGGGCTGGCCGCTGCCTGAGAGCAAGAGAAGTGCTCTCGACTCGTTTGCCCGTCTTCACCTCGAGGTTGCGGGACGATTCGAGGTCGGTGAGGAGCTCAGCTTCCGCCGTGGCTGTCTACATCGCACCGTCGTCGCTGCCGACCGATGCTGAGGGTGCCGGGCTACCGATGCAGGCTCATGAAGATCCGCTCGTCTTCGAACGAGAAGGCACTGTCGACCATTAGCACCAGGCTCTCTGCGTCCTCGCTCGGCACCTGCCAGCAGATATTGCCGCGCACGGCACCGCCGGCATACACGTCGGCAAACTCGTCGACAGGGTCTGGAATGACGCCGCAGTAGGCCGACGAGCCATAGACAACCGCGCTCTGACCGATGGTGGCAAGGGTGAGCCCGAGAAACATCGATTCGGCATCCTCGCCCTCGTAGGTTGCAGAGATCCGGGCGATGAAGAATTGGTGACCGGTGAGGGGTGGATCGTTGTAGGGATTCTCCGCGGCCACCATCGCCGCGGCGTCCGGCGTTGTCTCCAGCACCGTGACAGCCCAGTCACCAACCGGGACGGTCTCGCCTTGCGGGTATGGATTGCCTCGTGTGCCCGGAGCGCCACCCGACGGCTCGTTCGCGGCGACCGGCGGTGGCTCGAAGGTGATGCTGCGAGACGGGAGTTCGAGAAACGCCTTCGTGTCCTCGAAACTGAACGAAGGTTCGGCGACCAGAACCAGGCTGGCGGCGTCGTCGTTGGCTACCTGCCAACACATGTTGCCGCGCACAGTGCCCCCGGGAAATACCTCGGCGTACTCGTTGATTTCGTCAGGGATCACGCCGCAGCCGGCAGCAAAGGAGTACCCAACGGCACCGGCACCGACCGTCGAGAACGTGACCCCGCCGAACAAACTATCGGTCGCCGTTCCGACGTAGGTCGCGGCGACCTCGATCAGGACGAATTGGTTGCCTGCTTCGGGCTTGCTGTTGAACTCGTTCTCGGCGAGGACGGTCTTGGTGGCGTTCGTCGTGGCCGAGAGCACCTCGACTTGCCAGTCTCCGATACGGACCGGCTTGCCCGCCGGGATCGGATCTTCCCTGGTTCCCAGGGCGGTAGGTGTTTCTGTGTTTATCGTCGTGTCCGACCGGGGTGCCGCGGTGCCGGTGCCGGGTGTGGCGAGGGACCTGAGGCTCCTCGCCGCAGGCGAGGAACCACCACAGCCCGCGATGACCAGCGCCCCTATGGCGACCAGTTTCCCCAGCTTTCGCATCTGTCTCGCTCCGTCCCGGTACGTCGCATTGTCGTCGGCAGACGATCGACAAGCTACAGGAGTTCTGCTCCGACCGGCTGCGGGCTGTCGGAAATTTCCGACGGTTCCAGCGCTGCTACCTTGTCGTGAGTGGAGGACGCCGATCGGCGTGAAGGAAGACACCCTCTGCGTGGCAGGGGACTGAGCCAATGGTGCACGGATTCATCGAGAGACCATCCAGCACGGGACGGTTTGTGATGGCTATCGACAGGGCCTTGACCTGGGGTATCGAGCCCTCGGTTCGCGCCGGCCTGCTCAGGGAACAGGCGGCCGATTGGGAATCGATGTCGCACGATCCGGCGCAGACAGGGCGGCGGATCATCGCCCGTCAGATCAAAGGTGTCCCGGTGGCGATCTGGTGGCGATGGGCACAGCGTGAGATCACCTCGCTCCCAGCCGGGACGGCGCTGGCGTTGCTCGCTGTTGCGGTGGCTACCGACGGATTGGCCACCACCGCGTTCCCACTCGAGCATCGCTTGGTGCTCATCGTGATTGCAGTCGGGCTCGGGATGGCGGCGTTGCATCTGATCCAGCGTCCCCGACGGATCGACTCCGCCGAGTTACGCATTTCATTTCTGCTGGTCGGCATCGGCACCGCAGGCTCGGTGATGACCTTTCCAACAGCCGCGGACTGGGTATCACAGCCCGACCTGATGGCGCCGGCACTCGACAACATAATGAAGATGAGCATCGCGACGGTCGGCATTGGGTGTGCGGCCCTTTTCCTGGCGACGTTGCTGCCACGCCGCCGGACGTTCGTCGTTTGCGGTGGTGGCCTGGTCATCGCAGGCACCCTGGCATTCGCCGTCACCGAGATCGCGTGGGGTGTGTGGGCGGCGCCTACGAACCTGCTCGTGAGCACAGTTGCCCTATTCGTAGCATTCGGGGCGACGCTGTTCGCCCATATGGTGTTCCGTCTCCGCAAGTTGGAGATCACCTGAGCGGCGCAGCCAGGGGGAGCCGGCGCCTACATCATGATCTTGGTCCCGAGCAGCTCGAGGAACTGTGATATCCATGCCGGGTGGGCGGGCCAGGCCGGAGCGGTGACCAGGTTGCCCTGGGTGTGCGCCTCGTTTACCGGGATGTCCTGATAGTCGCCACCGGCCGCCGTCACGCCGGGGCCAACCGCCGGGTATGCAGCGCATTCTCGACCCCCGAGCACGCCGGCGGCAGCGAGGATCTGCGGGCCGTGGCAGATGGCGGCTATCGGCTTGCTCGCGTCGGCGAAATGGCGGGTTATCTCCAGCACCCGGGGGTTCAGCCTGAGGTACTCGGGCGCCCGGCCTCCGGGGATCACCAGCGCGTCGTACTTGGTCTCGTCGATCTCGTCGAACGTGGCGTTCAGGGCGAAGTTGTGGCCGGGCTTCTCGCTGTACGTCTGGTCTCCCTCGAAGTCATGGATCGCAGTCCGGACCGTTTCGCCCGCCGTCTTGTCCGGGCAGACGGCGTGAACTTCGTGACCAACGGCGAGCAGCGCCTGGAAGGGGACCATCACCTCGTAGTCCTCGACGAAGTCGCCGACCAGCATCAGAATCTTCTTGGACATGTGCACCTCCTCAGGTTCACATTCCAAGATATCAGCAGCGGGTCTGTAAGGGCGGGCCGGAATCGAGAAAGTTCGGGCGCAGGCTCAGGCTTTGCGCGCCGTGCCCACCGCAGGTGCAATCGTGCCGACGAGCCGGGGCAGGAACTCTCCGATGAATCGCTGCCGGTTGAGCCACAGCATGGTGAGGGCAGTCATCAGAGGAAGAACCGACCAGACCGGGGCGTCCGTCAGGAGCCTGGCCAGAACGAGTCCGTAGGCAACCGCCTGCAACAGGACGCACCACACCGTGTTGTGGCGGGCGACGAACATGGCCAGCAGCACCAGACCCACCGCTCCCCACAGTGGTGGGGTACCCGCCGCTACTTCACCGGCCAGGAGGGCGGACGCGATGGTGACGTCGGCGAACGTGTCCAGATCACCCAGCCGGGTCTTGCCGCCCGCCCGGCGTGCCAGGTGCCCGTCGAAGAAATCCGTCCACCACGCTGCGGCCAGCATGACGGCCACGGGCTCGCTGAAGCCCATACCGGCGGCGAAGAAGATGGGGAGGGCCAAGCCGAGACGTGTCGCCGTCAGCAGGTCGGCCGCGAACCCGGCGCGCATTGACAATGATCTGCTCATTGCCTCTATGTCGGCGGGCGCGTGTGCCGGATTAGCGGTCCTCCGATGATCAGGTCGCGAAAACTAAACACCCGGCCGCCGCCGGCCGCGGGTAGACCTGAAACACGTCTCAGTAGGGAGGGACATCGGCGATGACCACGCGACGACGCGATATCAGGACGGCTGTTGAGATACCCGTCGATCGCTTTGTCGACGGAATCTCGCGGCTGCCCGTGCCACCGATTGTTGTTGCGCCACAACCGGAACCGCCGGATGTCGTATTTGACGTCATGCGGCCTGCCGACCTCGTCGCGCTGCGGGTCGAGGGGTTCGGGCTCGAGCTGGTCGTCGGTGAGGAGCCGGCCCTCGTCGCCGGAGCGGACCCCGGCCATCTCGTCGTTCATCTCTCTTTCCAGCACATCGCAGAACGGGCGATCTACGAGACGAAGGTCGACCCACCGGTAGCCGACGATCACTCGAATCCAGATCCGCCGGAGAGCTCGGTGTTCGTCAGGCCCGAGCAGGCCCGCCCGGCCAAGAGCAGCCGCATCGTCTATGCCGTACCGGCAGGCTACGAGATTCCCTTCACCATCCAAGGTGTCCTCCATGCGATGACGCAACTGGAGATGGAGGTCCATCCGCTGGCGGTGCCCCGACCGTACGTGAGGATCCCACCGCAAGGACCGATCTTCGGGCTCGGCTCCGGTCTGGTCGCCATCGGTACCGCGGGGGGCATCGTTGTCGCCCCCGTGTCGACACGCCGTACGGGACCCGACCCGAGCACGGTTGCGGGATTCAACCGATTGATGCGCGACCGGCGCATCGCCAGGGCCATCGGCGCCCGGCTGGGGACGATAACGGCCCGCAACGTCACCATCGACCAGGACGCCACCGCCACCACGGCGATCATCGGGGGCCGCCCGGTTGGGATCACCTCGGTGATCGGTCGGGGCGGTTTGATCGGGGGAGGCCGGGTCATCACGCTGCCCGACCGGCCCACCTTCAGCCGTGATCCTCGCCAGTTCGAGACCTCCATCGAGGCTCCATTTCGGCTCATCATCAGCCCGAGCGACCAAGGTGGCTGGGTCCACGCCGTCGAGCCGGTGCGCGCCGAAGACGCCGCTCAGCGCGTCGAGCTGTGGCACTCCCGGCTCGGGGTGCGCAGCACCGGAAGGGATGGGACCGTCTCCATCGACGAGACGTCCACCTACCAGCGCATCATCAGGGCGATCTGGGCCAGAGATCGCGAGGCGATGGCCGACTTCACCCAGGAGCTGAAGCCGACCCATGTCGACGACCCGTTCCGGTCGTCGCTCGATGGCGCCGACCGGCACATGCTCGTGCGGCAATCGAGCGAGACCTGGCTCGGTGCGGACGGGAAGCGGATCTATCCCGAGCCCGTCGATGCACGCAGCTTCTACGTGTCGTCGCTGGGGGCATGGCTCGACTTTCACGGTGCATGGGACACCGACCCGTACTCGGCGGGTGGGCTCATGTCCTCCATCGAGTCCTGGGATCACGTTGCTCCGATGGGCCGAGACCAGTTCGTCAAGGTGGTCTATCCGGGCTACCTGTGGCCGTTCGGGCACAGGGCCAGCCTGGTGAAGCTCACCGAGCGCAAGATGAAGACGCCGACCGATTCGATCGCCGGCCTCTACCAGCGGATGTTCCTCGTCATCAAGGAGCCGGTGAAGCGCTTCGACCAGCGTGATTTGCCGTTCACCGAGGTGAGGGTTGTCCCGCTGGTCACCCCCACGCTCGACCCGCCCCCCAGCGGCGACGACTTCAACACAGCTTTCGTCCCGATGGTCGACAACGTCCCGTTTGTGTTCATCCTCCACACCCGGGACCACGAGGACCGGGCCGTCCGCCTCGCCACACCGCTCACCTGGGTCGCCGCAGCGAACCTCGACGGCGCCGCCATCCGGGCGGTACACGCGCCGCACGCAACCATCGCCGCCGACGGGCAGAAGGTCGCCTTCGCCGAGGTGAACAAAGGCGGCGACACCATCGCTCCCGCCGCGGCGATCACCTTCGACGCGGAGCCTCAGGTGGGTGGGTCGACCCCGACGATGGTCACCGCCGATATCACCATCGACGCCGTCGAGCAGCTGTCGGCGGCCGGGCCGGTCGCCATCCACTACTTCGAGACATACCTCGACGCCGGGTTTGGTGGGAGCAACAGCGGCCAGGTGTGGGCGGAGCTGAAGACGGCAGTGGAGTTGGGGTTCGGGTCGGGCAAGACATCGGGCAGCGACAAAGCCGGCGGCTTTATCCAACCCGACCTCAAGGTCGCCGGGCTGTCCCGTCTCAACGGGACCGTGAACGACCTTGCTTCCACCGCCGCCGGCGACTTCAACCCGACGCAGTTCCTCGATGGGGTCCTCCCCAAGCTGTTCGGGCTCGTCGACCTGGTGGACATCCTGGAGTTGGTCGGTCTCGATCTCGATGATGCCCCCTCAGTCATCTCCGAAACACTCGACCGGATCGAAGGATTCCTCGACGACCTCGAGCGCGCCAGGAACATGGTCCAGGACGCAGTGACCGAGGCGAACAAGCTCGTCACCCGTGCGGCCGGGAAGGCCCAAGAGCTCCAGGACGCGGCCAACGCCGCGCTCACCGCCGCCCAGAACCTGGAGTCTGTGGTCGACAACGCAACGACCGTGGTCGGCGACACGATCAAGAGCCTCGTCGATGCCACCCAGGAGGCCGTCGAGCAGGCGCTGGCTGATCCGCTCAACGCCCTGCGTGACGCGATCGACGAGATCCGGGTGGTGGCTCCGCTGCTGCCGCCACTCGTCGGCAACCAGCTCGAGAGCCTCGCCGACGTACTCCAGACCATCGCCGATGCCGCCGACCTCATCTCCGACATCGTCAGGTTCGTCAACGGGCTCGGTTCGAGCAGCGCCCAGTTCACCTATCGCTACGAGTGGCGTCCCAAGATGACGTCCTGGCCCGACAGCAACGACCCGGTCCTCGAACTCGCGACCGACAGCCTGGTCATCGCCGTCGAGGGTCGCATCAACGGCAAAGGAGAGATGGGCGTCGACGCACTCGCCGAGCTCAAGGACTTCACGCTCAACCTGCTGCCCGGCGCCGAGCTGGTCAAATTCAAGTTCGACCACCTCTCCTTCAAGGGTGGCACGTCCGGCAAGGCCGAGGTAGATGTCGTTCTCAACGACATCGAGTTCGTCGGACTTCTCGGGTTCATCGAAGTTCTCAAGGAGCTGATCCCATTCGACGGGTTCTCCGATCCGCCGTTCCTCGACGTGACCGCATCTGGTCTCACCGCCGGCTTCACCCAGGACTTGCCGAATGTCGCCATCGGCGTCTTCAACCTGTCCAACCTGTCGCTCGGCGCCGACGTCCAGGTCCCGTTCCTCGGTGAGATGGTCACCGTCGGGTTCAACTTCTGCACCAGGGAGCGTCCTTTCACTCTGGCCGTGCTCTTTATCGGTGGCGGTGGGTTCTTCGGAATCCGGCTCTCACCCCAGGGTCTGGTGGTACTGGAGCTGAGCCTCGAAGCGGGAGCGGTGCTCGCGGTCGACTTCGGGGTCGCCTCCGGCTCGGTGTCGGCGATGCTCGGTATCTACATGAGGCTCGAAGGCGACGCCGGTTCGCTCGCCGGTTACTTCCGGCTGCGTGGCGAGGTCGACGTGCTCGGTCTCATCTCCGCCTCGATCGAGCTCTACCTGGAGCTCAACTACGACTTCGACACCGGGAAGATGGTCGGAAAGGCGTCGCTCACCGTCAAGGTGGAGGTGCTGTTCTTCTCGGCGTCGGTCACCATCGAAGCGGAGCGCCAGTTCGCCGGATCCAACGGCGACCCGAACTTCGTCGACGTAATGGGCCTCGAGGCCGACGGCACGTCACGGGCCTGGTCCGAATACTGTCTCGCCTTCGCAGGAGCCTGATATGGCACAAGATCGCTTCACAGTCGTTGCCTTGCCTTACAGCAAGGATCCGGCCGCTCCGTTCCATGTGTCACTGTTCATATCGCCCCAGCTCGTACCGGCGGGCGGTGAGGAGCCGCTCAAATCGTTCGACGTCTTCTCCGAATGGGCGCTCAAGCTCGTCGACAACGCCGGGATCGTCCTCAGCAACGACACGGGTGTCATCGCATCACACCCGCTGCTCGCCGATCTCGACGTCGCCGCCTGGTCCAGGGTATTCCCGCCGGACACACCGGTCCGCGACCCACACCCGCCCGACTGGGACGGCCGGTACTGGCGAACATTCCGCGCGGCCGACGTCCACGATACGGCCAAGCTCATCTCGGCTGCGTCGATGGCGTTCAATCCGATCACACCCGGCGTTCCCGATCGGGAGAGCGATCCCCTCACCGCGATAGTCAACCAGCGCATAGACCTGCCCACCGACCTCAGCCTCTACAACGAGTCGTGGCTCACCCGGGCCAACGACGAGACCCTGGGCGAGGGGAGCAAGGGGGATGGTGTCGTCACCCTCAGGGAGGTCGAGGAGAGGCTGAGTAACCGCCGCGGTCTAGACAGGGCGTTCCTCGAATTGCACCGGGCCCGGCGTTTCTACGAGCGTCCCGAGTCGCAGCAGACCTCGCGGCCACGGCCGATCGACGGAGCGACCCGCGACCCGGTGCCAAGACCGGAGCCTGATTTCCACGACCGGGTGTCTCTGCTCGGCGACCATCCCGGGGTGCTGCGCAGGCTCGGGCTCGTCGTCGACCTGGTGGTCGATGATCTTGGTCTGCTCGCCGCCAGCGAATGGCTCACCGCCCTCATCAAGGTGGATGGTGCGGTCGGTCTCGGCTCCCGAACCATGTGCGCCGCCGCCGGCGATGAGATGGTCACGGTGCCCCGGAGCGAGGAATGGTCTGCGGGCAGGCTCCTGGTCGGTGATGTGGATTTGTTTGGCGTGCTCGACATGGACGCCGACGGCTCAGCCCTCAAGACCGATCGCTTCCTATGGACCATTCCGAGGCTACTGCGTACCGTCGAGAACAAGGGTGAAGCGACGACCGCGCCGCCGGCGCTGAGGACCGGTGGCTTCACCGTCGTTCGCAACGGCCGCGCTCTCGAGACCCAGGCCCGGATGGGGTCGCAGACCCAGATCGGCCAGGATGTGGTAGCCGGCAAGATACCCCTGCTCAACACCGAGGACGTCACCCAGGGTTACCGGGTCGAGGTCTTCGACGACGACGCCGGCCGCTGGTTCACGCTCCATGCTCGCCGGGTCGATGCCGACGTGCTCGATCACGGCCAGGTGTTCACGGATGTCCCGGACGAGGGGTTCGCGCAGAGCACTACGGCTGCGGAGACCGCGGATGTCGCCGACTCTCCCGTACACGTTCACGAGGCCATGTTCAGCTGGGGCGGCTGGAGCCTGTCTGCACCGCGACCGGGTAACAGGGTCCGCCATGAAGCGGGCGATGAGATCGTCGAGGATCCCGACACCGACCCCGATCCGGTGACGCCGATCGTGCTGCACTCCCGGGTGGAGCCCGGCACATTGCCCCGGCTGCGGTATGGACGCTCTTATGCGTTCCGTGTGTGGGGTGTCGATCTCGCCGGCAACAGTAGGCGACACGACATGAACCCTCCCACCCCACCGCAGCCCTTCATAAACCAGGTGGCCGCTGCAGTTCTCAACCCCCGTGGCCGCAGTGGCCCACCTGGTTTCGCCACCGAGCTCCGCAACCAGGTGACCAGCTCGGTCATGACCCGCCGCAACCGCACGGTCGCAGGTGACCAGCCCGACCCAACGGGGGATGCCCCACTCACCGGCAGCCGGAATGTCGACGCCGCCGTATTCACCCGGCTGCGGGATAGGCGGGCCGTAGCCACAACACGGATGGGCCGCGCCGAGCAGATCGCAGACATCGGTCGGGCGACGCTTGTCGGTAGGGCATTCGAGGAGATGATCCTCGACGTCGACACACCCCTCCTGGTCGAGCCGGTCCGGGTCGATCCGGCAGTCATCGCCGGCGCCATCGATATTGTGCCCGAGCTGACCCCAAAAGACACGCTGGCAGTCACCGAGCTGCGTCCCTTCCTGCGCTGGGAGCCCGTACAGCCGCCGGCCGTGGTTGCCCGGCACGCCAATTCTCCCGGCGAGTCGCTGCTCCAGCTCGTAATCCGCTCCGGGGTCGTCCAGGACCCGGAGACCCTGGAGGTCACCGTTATCCCGCCCGACCAGTATGCGGCGGACCACCCCGGGCACATGTATCGGGGACGGGCAGAACGCCATCTCGTTCCCCCAAAGACGAGCCAGTCCGAGTCGGAGCTGCACGGTGCCTTCGACAAGGCGATCGGATCGACCGACCCCGCGGACCACAAGAAGCTCCTGGCGATAGCCGTACGTGAGGCCGGAACGCTGTTTGATGTCGACGTGCCCCGGCTCGACGACCCGAACGTGCGCGATCCGCAGCCGGGTGTCGCCCTTGTCGCCGATCCCGGCGTCCCGCCCTCGACGTTCAAGACCCTGCCTTTGCCGGCGGGGGAGCCACCCGCACCGGGCCAGTACGTTGTCCACGACGTCGATCAGATCCGGGTTCCTTATCTACCCGACCCGCTTGCCCGCGGCATCTCGCTTGTGTTCCCGGACGCGGGCCGCGACCGGCAGCTGATATTCCCGTTCGGAACCGAGGGCTTCACCGCCCGCTACGGCGGTACCTGGCCGGAGCGGACCGCGTTCCGGTTGGTGCTGGAGGGCACGACCGATCTTCGGGGCGAGCTCACCGGGCATGCGTTGCACGTCGGTCTGCCGGCCGGCGACGTGCAACGGTTCCGGCTCTCGTCGTCGCTGCGCAGGGAGGATCTCGACCTGCTCGGGTTCTGGAGGTCGCTGCCCGAGGTGATCCGTACCAACGCGGACGTCGCCGAGGCGGCTGCGGACGGCTGGCTGTGGATACTCACCCCATTCGACAGCGTGACCCTCGTCCATGCCGTGCCCCGGCCGCTGGAAGTCCCGAAGCCGACGGTGCTCGAGGCGTTCCGGGTGGCCGGTTCAACCGATTCCTCGCTCACCGGAGCGATCGACGTGCACGGTCCCAGCACCGAGATGCTCACCGCCGAGGCATCCTGGACCGAGTACACCGACGATCTCAGTGTGCCGGTGCCCGAAGCCGCCGACGTCGCAGGCGTTGGGTTCACCACCGTCATCCGTCCCGAGGAGGATCTCGCCGTCCTCGCTGCCGGCTGGCCGGTCGACAGCCGGGTCGAGGTGCCCGGTTTCGGGCCGGTCTGGCTCCACCGCGCCGTCCACAAGTGGGGCGACACCAAACACCGCAACGTGACATATCGATTCCGGGCCGCGACCCGGTACCGCGAGTACTTCGATACCGGTGATCTCGCTGCGGACCCGGCGACCCCTGGCGACGACGGGCAGAGTCTGCTCGGTCCCGAGGTAGCCATCTCGGTACCCAGCTCGGCAAAGCCGGCGGCACCCATCGTCCACTCGGTGCTGCCACTCCTACGCTGGAACGTGGGCACCGAGCCTGAGCAACCGGTCGCCCTCCGTTCCCGCCGCCAGGCCGGGGTACGCATCTACCTGGAGCGGCCCTGGTACTCCTCGGGCGGAGGTGAGCTGCTCGGAGTCCTGCTCGCCCCCGGCGGGCTCGACACCGGTCTCGAGAACTTCGTCAGCCAGTGGGGTGCCGACCCGATATGGCGGAGCAGCGAGGTGGCGCGCCGGGGGATGCTCCTCCAATTCGACAACCTGATGGCGACGCTGGGTCTCGACAATCGGCCCGGTGATGCGCGACCGGTCGCCCCACCGGTGACGATGAGCTACGACGCCGTGCCCGGGGCGCCACGGGTGACCGTCCTCGGATACGAGCCGCAGTACAACGAGGAGCGAGGGCTCTGGTATGTCGACATTGCCATCGATCCCGGTGACGAGTTCTGGCCGTTTGTCCGCCTTGCCGTCGCCCGGTATCAGCCGGACAGCGTCAACGGATGCCACCTGTCCCAGCCGGTCAAGTGCGATTTCGTGCAGCTGCTCCCCGAGCGCACCGCCAGCGTGTCCCGGACTGACATACGTCACGTTCGGGTCGTTGTCAGCGGACCCGTCGGGACGCGAGGCGGCGGCGGCGACGAACCGTTCCCGCCCCCGCCCGCTATCGCCGAGGAAGCGGTGCGCCGCAACCGCCGCGTCGTCGCCCGGCTGCAACGCGTCGATCCCAACATTCCGACGGACCTCGGCTGGGACACAGTCGATACCGTTGAGCTGCGATTGCGCGGTGCGGGCAAGACCATCGCCGAGGCCGCGTGGGTGGGCGAGCTGGCGTCACCGGTGAACATCAAGCTCAGAAAGCCGGGCGAGAACAAGAAATGGCGGGTCGCCATCGAGGAGTGGGAGATCCTGCTCGGCGATCCGGCTGATCTGGGTGAGGAGGGGCCCAGACAAGCCGAGCGCCGGCTCGTGTACGCCGAGGAGATATCGCTGTAGTCGGCGATACGACACGAAAACGCGATCCCATCTTCACGGAAACGAAACACTGTTGTGGCACCGTCGCGGGAGCACCAGAAGGAATCCTCATGACGGTAGACAACAACAACGTGACGCAAAACAAGTGGCCGCGACACCGACTAGTGATCAGGTCGATCATCTCGGCGACAATGCCGATCGGCTGGACGTGGGCTGCGATGACGGCCCTATTGCCGTACTACTGGTTGGAACGCGGCGGCGGTGCGACGTTGCTCGGGATGACGCGGGCATCATGGCTCAGTCTCCACGTCTGGTCCAGCATCGCCATGCTCGTGCTCACGATGGCGCACGTTCTCTTGAACCGGAGAGGCGTCGCCCGTTCCTTCCGGGTAGTCGGCGGCGCTCCCAACCGGGCCGGCACAAGCCGGCGCGGGGAACACGGTCTTGCGTGGGTGGGCGCTGCCCTGCTGCTAATGGCCAGCATCGGCGGTGGCTATTGGTTCGCCGGCATCAACGACTCGCACCGACCCGGCGGAGACCAGCGGGTGGCTGCGGACGCAGAAGTGGTCATTTCTGGCCAGGGCCATGGCCCACGCCGCTGAGCCCGGCTGAAGACACCTAAATCGCCTGTCACACAACGTGAAGCGGCTTCTCACTAGTCGACGATTCCACGAGTTCTTTTCTACAAAAATCCGCATTCGGGCCGTTTGGTAGTGGCAAATCGGGACCCCGGGGTCGCGGCGCCGAGCAGGTTGTTGCTAGCCCTCCAGAGGGTGCCGGGGGACAATGATCTCATGGACGTATTTGCACGTTCGACGGGTGAGGTGACAGAGATCTACACGGTCGAGAGCTCTACTGCGGCCATCGCAGTCCTGGGTGCAGCGCTCGGAGCCATTTCCGCCCTCATCGCCGTTGCGGTCATGTGGTTCATCGGAATCGGCGTGAACGGTGCTTTCGTTGGCGCAATTGCCGGCGGGATTGCCGGGGTCGCGACGGCCCTTCTGGGCGCCCCTGGACGGATCGAGTAGTCGCACCGTCGGCAACGCTCGCACGGCGAGGCCGGCTCGCATGGAACCCGCCGCTCGATTGCGACCAGCAGCCCACCCGGGGTAGCTCCCAGCGGATCGACCCGATCAACGCGCTCGATGCCACGTTGTCCCAGTAGAACGCGAAATCATTCCCAACTCAAACCGAACGCTCACACCCATTGAGGTCACCCACGCCGACACGATTTGCCACGTCCTGGAACAGATCAGACTGCAGCCGGTGATACGGGCCACAAGTGGGGCCTCGCCGCCGGGCAGTTCCCACTTCGGTGATCAGCATCTTACCGACGGGGCAGGGTCGGACCGAAAAGTGTCGCAATCACACGCGCGCGTCGGCTAGGTTTCACGACATAGCAGGGAGAGGCAGGGGAGAAATGTCTTCAACGGTTGGTCGGATCTCGTTTGGCGCGCTTGCGGTGCTGGCGCTCATTGCAAGTCTCGCGGTCATCAGTGTTCGCGCCACTCCGGCCGCGGCGGCCGAGACGTTCGTGGTCGACACCGTTTCTGACGATGCCGCGCTGTCCGCATGTACCGGGGCTGCCGGGGACTGCAGCCTGCGCGGTGCCATCTCCGCGGCCAATGTGACGGGCACTGCAGACGTCATCGACTTCGACATTCCCTCCGGCTCCTGTCCGGGTGGCGTGTGCCGGATGGACCTGACCGAGGGCCCCATTGCGGTGACCCAGTCGGTCACCGTTGACGGCACGACACAGCCTCAGAACGGCGGCTCCCGAGCGAACGTTTGTGCGACCCCTTCCGAACCCTCGTATATGCGCATCGAACTTGTGTCCAGCAGCGCCGACGCCGACGGCGCCACTGTATTCGAGCTCAACCACGCATCGGGATCGTCGACGATCCGCGGGTTTTCGTTTGGCACGGACAACGCGGTCGGCTCCACCGCAGCGGTGAAGGTACTGGCGGGATCGCACTCGATCGAGTGCAGCCATTTCGGTCTCGACGCGGCCGGGATCGATCCGCTCGGTGTCGACGCCTTCTCGTCGCAGGTGTCAATCGAGGGCACGGCGGTAGGAGTCACGGTCGGTACCGATGGTGACGGATCGAACGACGTCGGCGAGCGGAACGTCTTCGGGGAGGGTGGCAACGCCGTTTACATCAACGACAACGACGGCAACGTTATCGCCGGCAACTTGTTCGGGATCGGCGCCGACGGAGCGACCGTCGTGGACTCGGGCCGCATCTACGTCAAGCAGTCGTCGTCCGACAATCTGATTGGGAGCAATCAGGACAGTGTCTCTGACGATATCGAGCGCAACTACTTCGGCAGCAACAAGAGCGTGTTTATCCAGGCCGACACCGGTACCGGTAATCGGGTCGTGGGCAATAGCTTCGGGATCACCCCGGACGGTGAGGCATTTGGCGTCGGGATCGCAGTGCAAATGACCGACGTCGGGTCTGCCAACACCGGTCTCGAGATCCGCGACAACACCATCGCTGCCTCCGGCACCGGAATAGATGTAAGCGGGTCGGCAACCACTGCGAGCGTTCTCATCTCCGGAAACATTCTCGGCGCCGATAACGAGCGCAACGGCGACTTCGGCAACAACACCGCAATCGCTCTGCGCGGTTCGGGATCGCACGTGGTCGCCGGCAACGACGTGCTCAACTCCAACAACCGTGGTATCTACCTTCTCGACAACGTCCGCTTCGACGCCGGGTCCACGGGCAACTGCGTGGTGGACAACAAGGCCGGTCTAGTGAATGACACGGGTAGCGTCACGGTCTTTGAAGACAACTGGTGGGGCAGCGCGGACGGGCCGTCCGGGGAAGGTCCGGGGTCCGGCGATACGGTGAGCACCGACGTTGATTTCACGCCGTGGATGACTGCGGTTCCGGCTCGCTGCAACCGGGCTCCCGAGATCGCCGACGGATCGTTGTCGATTGCTGAAGACGCGGCCATCGGTGACAGTGTCGGGACCGTCGATGCGTCGGATCCAGATGGAACGCCGCTCGATTTGTCGATCACGGCGGGTGACCCGTCGGGTGACTTCGCCATCGGATCGGACGGGTCGATCGAGGTGGCACGGTCGCTCGACTTCGAGACGAAGCCCTCGTACGGATTGACCGTCTCTGTGAGCGATGGTCTCGCCACCGACACCGCCATGATGACGATCGAGGTGCTCGATGCGTTCGAGATCCCGGTGGCCCCTTCCTTCGATGACGTGCCTCTCGGTGATACGTTCTTCGTGAACGTCGAGTGGCTGGCCTTCGAAGGGATCACCAAGGGCTGCAACCCGCCCGCCAATGACAAGTTCTGCCCCAACGCCCCTGTGACGAGGGGGCAGATGGCCGCGTTCTTGCACCGGGCGCTTGCAGACGTGCTGAATGCGGCTCGACCCGTCAGCTTCAAAGACATTGCAGCTTCGGTGTTTGTCGCAGATATCGAGTGGCTGGGCTCTGCCGGCGTCACCAAGGGGTGCAATCCTCCGGCGAATGATGAGTTCTGTCCCGACGAAATCGTCACTCGCGGTCAGATGGCTGCGTTCCTGGTGCGGGCCTTCAATTACACGGAGGGATCCGGCTCCGATCGGTTCACCGATGACGACGACTCGGTGTTCCGGGACGACATCGACCGCCTGGCTGAAGCCGGCGTGACGCTGGGCTGCAACCCGCCCGCCAATGACCACTTCTGTCCCGACGCACCCGTGACCAGAGCACAGATGTCAGCGTTCCTGTATCGGGCGCTGCTGAGTCAACCCACCGGCTGAGCAAGCATCGAGCGGGAGAGCCGCCTTGTGATGGTCGGCTCGGTTCAGCTGGTCGTTTGCATGTCCCGATGCTCGACCTTGCCGTCGGCGTGCAGGGCGAAGCGGCCGTCGCTGCGGGCATGCACCGGACTGCGCGATGACCATGTCCAGCCACCGAACCCGGTCCTGTTGTAGTCGGCAAATGCCTGCCGCAGTTCGTCCGGCGTGTTCATGACGAACGGACCCATCTGAAAAACCGGCGCGTTGATAGGCTCACCCTGCAGTAACAGGAATTCGGCGGGCGACCCGTGGTTGTCGAGCACGGTTGGGGTGTCGGCCGCCACCTGGACGCCGACGCCGTCGGTGATAACAGTCCCCGCGATGCGCACATCGTCACCGGCGATGCAGTGCAGCATCCGGTTCACCGTCGCCGGGGCAGAGGGAAGTGCCCAGCGGGAACCAGGATCGAGCCGGATCAGCCAAATCCCGAGGTGCGAGCCGGGGCGGGACGCCCATGAATCGGGCGGCGGTGCAGGGGACCGGATCCCGTCGATCTCGCCTGCCATCACATCGACGCGGACGCCGGGTCCGCCGGCGATGGTGGGGATGTCCTCGCTCCACAGCATCGA
Organism: uncultured bacterium; assembly: GCA_963801165.1. GTDB lineage: Bacteria > Actinomycetota > Acidimicrobiia > Spongiisociales > UBA5794 > JAAETI01. Next base: position 204,045 of record CAWDDT010000013.1, on the reverse strand, counting down.
GAAGTAGGCCGGCACCATCTTTGACTCGGGCGGTAGGTTCAACCAGATCTGGAACAATTCGAGCGGGTTGGGCCCGTGCTCGTCGATCAATGGGAACATCTCGGAATGCTGGATGCCCGATCCGGTGGTGAGCCATTGCACGTCGCCGCCGCCGTATCTGGCCGTCGCTCCCAGCGAGTCGGAATGATCGACATATCCACGTCTGACGACGGTCACGGTTTCGAAGCCGCGATGCGGGTGCTGCGGGAACCCGGGCACGATGTCGCCGTGGTACATCGACCATCCGTCGCGATATGAGAAGTCGGAGCCGATGTTGCGCTCGTCGAGCGATGCAGCCGGTCCCTGAGCGTTGTTGCCGGCCGGGTAGTGGTCGACGTGATGCACCGTCATGATGAACGGATCGAGGCCAATCCAGGGGAAACCGAGCTCTACGACCTCGATGATTGCGTTGCTCATTGCTTAGATCCTTAGTCAGGGTCTATGTGAACCCTCCACAATTCTACGGTATTCCGGGGCGTGGTTGGGCCGCCCGGACAATTGTCCCCGGACAGGCGAGCCAAAGGGTCTGCCGGATAGCGGGTTCTTGACTAGACGATCGCCCGTAGCGCGCTGCGAAACACCTCGGCACTCGCTTCGCCGAGACCGTGGGCGTTCTCGTTGAAGGGAACCCCCGTTGTAGCGAACACGGCACAGGTGACCCGCACTGCCTGCTCGACATGCTGGGGCGTCGGGCTCTCCTGGGCGAGAATGTTCCGGAGGCTGGCTCGGAGCGCGCGCACCTGCTGAAAGCCCCACGTGTTGTACGACCAGTCGAAGAATTCCCACGGGTCGCGTTCGGTCACGGTCATGTTCCTGATGAACGCTTCAGTGAGTTGGGTAACGGCTTCATCCGGGGTCAAACGCGTCTCCTAGTGCCGGCTGCGACAATAGTGTCCGTCCTGACCAGGGCGGCCCGCCTTGACGTCCGCGGCGAAACGCGTGACGCTATCGATCCCGCACGTCGTGTGCGCGAGCCGGGGTCGACCGGTAGGTGACAAGACACGAGGTCTCTCGAGACCGTTGCGAAAGGGACGACGGAGTGGCTGACGAGCGCATCGGCAATACCGGCGCCGGCGACGATGTCGCACGCCTGGTCGCGCTCACCGAGCGGCAGCATGAGCTCTGGGACCTGCTTCGTGGCACCAAGGACGAACAGCAGCGCAACGTGCTACTCGACGAGTTGACCGCCAATCGAGCCGAGCTATCCCGCCTCAAAGGCAGGGTCAGCTCCGAACTAGACCGGCCCCGAACCGCACCGCAGGTCGTGACACCGCCGCAGACCGGCGATGACGAACCCAAATGGCTGGGGGAGCAGCTCCGCTCCCGCATCCTCGGCCCCCCTCCCGACGCCGTCGCTCCTCCTCAGCCGCCACCACCCCCGCCCCCGCCGCCCATCTCGTTGCCACCGGAGCAGGATTTGCCTCCGATCGTGGAACCTGCGTCCTTCGAGGTCAAACCGGCATCTCGAGGCGTGGAGCCTGCGCCCGCCGCACCGCCCATGGTCGAGACGCACAGGCCGCCGGCGGATGCGGTGGCGCCACCGGCGGGCGGGAACCATGGGGACCAGGACATCGACGAGCCGGGCCTGCTGCTTCCCGAGAAGTTCCCGTACCGATCCCGGGAGGATGACCTGGCTGCAAGCCGGGCTCGTCGGGGTGTGCCGGAACAGCAGCCCGATAGCGCGCCCGTGCCGGACGAGGTTGCGGAGCCAATCTCGCAGCCGGAAGCCGCCGAGACTGCCACGCCGATTGGGATCAGGGAGCGGCAGCGACAGCTTGGCCATGAGGCGTTTCGGGACCTCGAGCGAATGCGCCCGCATGCGCCCACCACGCCCTCGCGACTGCTTCCCGTCCTGGGCGTGCTCGTTGCTCTCGCTGCGATCGGCGCGGCCGTCTGGTTCTTGTTCTTCTACAACAGCGGCGGCGAGGGCGCGCCGGGGACCAGCGCGAGCACCTCCATCGCCACCGAGGCGACCGCAACTCCGGTTGCCGCCCAGATCCAGGCGGTCGTCGACGGGCTCGGTCTCGGGGATGTCGTGGTGACAGAGAGCGACGGCACGATCTACCTCACCGGTACGGTTGGCACGGAAGCGGATCGCAGTGCAATCGTCGGTGCAGCCGGGGCGCTGGCCGGTGACATCCCTGTGGATGGCACGGGGATGGCCGTGGCGGTGCTCGACGATGACCTGCGTGTCGCTGCACTAGACGCGATCACCGCGGCCGGGTTCGACAAGGTCAACGTGACGGTGTCGGGCGGAGTGGCGACCCTCACCGGAGTGACCCCGGAAGCGGGGTCTGCCGACCTGGTCGACGTGGTGAGAGGGGTCGACGGGATTGCGCAGGTCGTCGACCTCACCGAGCCTACCGATCGGGCGGCGGCACTCGCCGCCGAGCTCGATCGGATCACCGCAGTGACGCCCATCGTCTTCGAGAGCGGTCAGGCTGGTCTCAATGCGCTGCAGGAACGCATTCTCGACGGTGCGGCCGACACGATCTTGTCCTATGACGGGCCGATCGTCACCCTCGTCGGGTACACCGATTCTGCAGGGACGACCGAGGAGAACGTGCAGATCAGCCTCGCCCGCGCCGAGTCCGTCCGTGACTACCTCGTCGACAGGGGTGTGCCGATCGACCGTCTCGCTGTCGACGCCCGGGGGGAGGCAGGGTCCACCGGGGCACAATCGGTCGCAGGTCTCGAGCGTCGTGTCGAGTTCGAGGTCGGGTATGCAGTGCAGGCTGCCGCCACCGCCAGTTTCCGGATCGGGATCGTCGCCCCGAGTGCCCGTGATGATCTCGCTTTCACCCAGAGCATCGTCGATGCTGCCCAGGTCATCGCCTCCGAGCGTGCGGACGTTGGGATCGACATTTCCGACGGAGTGCTCGTGACAGCTGATGCTGAGGCTGCGATCCGCAAGTATGCGGCGGAAGGCTACGACCTCGTGATTGCGCATGGTTCTCAGTACGGTCCTTCGCTGGCCGCGATCGCCCCTGAGTTTCCCAACGTGGCATTTGCCTGGGGGACCGCTGCCGACACCTTCGACCTGCCGAACGTCTCGGCCTACGCCGTGGCCGCCGACGAGGGAGGGTACCTGATGGGCACGATCGCAGCCCGTCTCACCAAGAGCGGCGTCATCGGGGTCGTCGGACCGCTGGAGGTCGGCGACGCCGCTCAGTACATCAACGGGTTCACCGCCGGGGTGGTCGCCACCAATCCCCAGGTGTCAGTCCTCACTACCTATATCGGCTCCTTCAGCGATCTCGGGCTTGCCGCCGAAGCGGCCGCCGGCCAGGTCGACGCCGGTGCCGACGTACTCACCGGAAGCGCCCAGATGGTTGTTGGTGCTGTGGGAGTCGCCTCCGAGAACGACGCGCTTTGGTTTGGAAACCAGGCCAACCAGACGGAGTTGGCCCCGGACCTGGTCGTGGCATCGCAGGTCTACCACTGGGAGGTTGCCCTGCGTCAGATCATCAGCGGGCTCGATAGTGGCGTCCTCGGAGGTGAGACCTACACATTGACCCTGGCGAATGGCGGGATTGTCATCGAGTACAACCCGGACTACCCGCTGCCGCCGGATGTCGCCGCCGAAGCCGACACCGTCACCACCGGTCTCATCGACGGGTCGGTCGTCACCGGGGCGGGCTGACACGCTCGCCACTTTCCTATCGCAACAGCTCCGGTATGGCGTCATGGGGGGAGCGAAGACGATGCTCGGTGCGGAGGAAACGGAAGAAACACCATGTCGCCACGGCGCCGAGGAGATGCCAGATCGCATGGGCCTGGAGCAGCGAGTCCGGACGGCACCAGGGATGATCAGCGTGTCCCGTCTGCCAGATGGCGTACGCCGCTAGGAACGATCCGACACCCGCAAAGAACCACGGTGTGTACGTGCGCCGCGACCCCGGAGCGTTGTGCGCTACCAGCCCGGGCAGCCAGAGGAGCGGGAACCACCAATACTCGCCTATGTTCGTCAGCATATGAGCGGGGGAGATCCCGAAGGCGGCGGCAACCGCAAAACCCACAGCGCCCGAGAGCCAGCGCACCGTGGGTGACCAGAAGCGGTAGACGAACTCCGACACCAGCCAGAGAGGGACCGAAACGCGGAACAGCTCGAATCCGATGCCGAGATCCGGGCCAATAAACCAGTATCCCGCGCCGTACGTGCCGAGGATGGACGCGTACAGCACGAACATCGTGCGTTCACTCCATCCTGCCATCACCGAGACGTTGAACAGCCACGGGATGGTGATGAAGGCGACCATTGACACGTTGTCGAGCCAGGCGCCGAAGAAGGTGTGGGTGCCGTGCATCACCATCGATCCCGGCCCGAGAAACACCGTTGCCCCCGCATAGAGGAGTGCAATCGACGTTGTCCCGATCATCCGATTCTGCGCCGACCTGCCGGCAGCCTGATCCCGGGCAAGAACGAAGAGCATCGCCAGCCCGGAGATCACGAAGCCGAGATTGGCGAGTGTGTTGATCGGCTCGCGGAGGAATCCACCGCTGACCCGTTCGCACCAGCGTGATACCTCGCCGATCGCCTGCTCGTTCGCCGCGGGCCGCCCCCAGCCACCCGCGCCGATCAACACCGAGACGAAGGCGAACACACCCAGAGCAGATAGCGCTATCAGAAGGGGCCGGTAGGGGCGACGCACGCCTCCACGCTACCGGTATGGCGCTCCCGGTGCATCGGTCGTTTCCGTCGGGCCGTGGCCGGTAATGTTGTCGGCAGACATTGCCCGGGGGTCCAGCTGGGAGAGCCATGAATCAGACAATCGCGGTATCGGGAACGGGCACGGCAAGTGCCCCACCTACCCTCGCCGTCGTCGACATCGGTGTGGAGGTCGTCGATTCATCCGTTGCCACCGCCCGGGCGGCAGCCGCCACAGACATGGCGGCGGTGGTCGCTTCACTGCGCGAGAGCGGTGTTGCCGACACCCGCATCAGCACCATCACCTACACGATCAATCCCGAGTACGACCACGGTGCCGGTCGCCGGTTCGTCGGCTATCGGGTCGTCAATACGGTGGCGGCACAGATCGAGGACATCGACGCTGTAGGAGACATACTCGACGCGGCAACAGGCGCCGGAGGGGAGCACGTTGTCGTCCGCGCTCTGAGGTTCCAGCACCAGGATCCCGCCGGCCTGGAAGCCGAAGCGAGGACACATGCCTGGGATGACACGAGAAACAAGGCGAGGCAGCTCGCAGAGCTCGCCGGTGTCGTGCTGGGGAGGGTCGTCGCCATCTCGGAGCAGCCCCACCAGGGTGGCGGACCGGTCCCGCTGCGGGCGATGGCGGTGGCCGCTGCCGGTGGTGCACCGATCGAAACGGGTGAGCTGGCGGTGACTGTGTCGATCCACGCCGAGTTCGAAATCGACTAGGGGGCTGGTGGTCGATTTGCGGTGAAGGGTCGCAACGCCCCGATATCTCCAGGTTGTCGAGCCAGGCAACGAGTCTGACCTCGAGTTCTTCTGCACCCTCCCGACGAGGTTCAGATCCGTACCAGCACGGCGCGACCCCGTGCGGTCACCTTGTCGCCGGCGGTCAACTCGCTTGTGACGATGACCTTCCGATTCCCGATCTCGCCGGCCGAGCCGGAGACACGCATCCTCGTCATGGGCGTCGGCGCCACGTAGTCGACCTCGAGACGGGCGGTCACAAATCTGGGCGTTGCATCCTCGCCGACGATCAGGCCGTTGCGCTGCATCCAGAAAATCGCCGCCGAGCCGGCCGAGTGGCAATCAATCAGACTCGCGATGAGGCCCCCATAAGCGAAATCTGCGGCCCCGGTTTCGTCTGGCGACGGATCGTGCTCGGTCACGGTACCCGTGCCGACGGCGTGTGTCCGGAAATGATGGCCGTGCTCGTTCAGTCTTCCGCAGCCGAAACAACGAGCGAACTCGTCCGGATATGTGTCCTGTATCGCCGGTTCCATGGGGGCCATGATCGCAGATCATGCGGTGACATATGGCCCTAGCGCGGGTGATGGGAGTGTCGCACGCTAATAGATGCAGCCCCACCGGAGGATTGGATGAAATACCGCATCGAGCGCACTGATGACGGCGAATGGATAGTTGCCGACGTATGGAAGCGCGGTTCGGGCATATTGTCCGATCCTCTCTTGAACAAGGGAACCGCGTTCACCAAGGAGGAGCGAGACATCTTCGAGCTGGACGGCATGTTGCCGTATCAGTCGACGGATCGGGCCCATCAGGAACGGCGCGCCTACGAGCATCTCCAGGACAGAGGGGACAACCCCCTCGAGAAGTACGTGTCGATGACCGGTTTGCTGGATCGTAACGAGACACTCTTCTACCAGGTGCTTGCGGCCCACGTTGAGGAACTGCTTCCGATCGTCTACACCCCGACGGTTGGCACCGCTGCTATGGGATACAGCCACCTGTTCCGCAGGGGCCGGGGGTTGTGGATCACCCCCTACCACAAGGGGCGGATCTTCGATGTGCTCGGCCATTCGAGAAACGAAGAGGTGAAGCTCATAGTCGTCACCGACAACGAGAGGATCCTGGGGCTCGGGGACCAGGGTGTCGGCGGGATGGTCATCCCGGTCGGGAAGCTTGCCCTCTACACGCTCGGTGCCGGAATCCACCCGGCGTACACCCTCCCGATCAGCCTCGACGTCGGCACAGACAACGAGCGTCTCCTCAACGACGAGATGTACGCCGGATGGCGTCACCCGCGGCTTCGGGGCGACGAGTACTACGAGCTCATCGACGAGTTTGTCGACGCGGTTTCCCGGCGCTGGCCCAGGGCGCTGCTCCAGTGGGAGGACTTCAAGAAGGTCAACGCCTACACCCTCCTCGACCGCTATCGCGACGTTCTCCCCAGCTTCAACGACGACATCCAGGGCACCGCCGCGGTCATCGTGGCCGGGATCCTGGCTGCTTGCCGGGCGACCGGAACCAAGATGGCAGACCAACGGGTGGTGCTGGTCGGGGCAGGGGCCGCGGGCGTAGGCATCGCACGTCACCTCCACCACGAGATGGAGGCAGTCGGTGTTTCCGGCGACGACCTCTATCGAGCGATCACGCTCATCGACTCCAACGGTCTGGTTGCACTCGACCGTGGCGAGATGGATGAGCACAAGCATGACCTCGCCTGGCCCGCAGAGTTGGCCGTGGCCAACGGCCTCGACGGCTCATCGGGACTGGAGAAGGTGCTCGAGACTGTGCACCCGACGGTGCTCATCGGGACGACCGGCCAGCCGGGCGTCTTTGCCGAGTCGATCATCCGCACCATGGCTGCGCACGTGGAGCGACCCGTCGTGATGGCGTTGTCGAACCCCACGGCGAAGTCGGAGGCGATCCCCGCCGATGTGTTCAGATGGACCGACGGTAAAGCGCTGATGGCGACCGGGAGCCCGTTCGGTCCTGTGGAGCTGGGCGGCAAGGTGTTGCAGGTTTCCCAGGGCAACAACGTTTACGTGTTCCCGGGCGTGGGGCTCGGTGCGATAGTGACCGGGGCGACCAAGGTGACCGATGGGATGTTTGCCGCGGCCGCCAACGAGTTGGCGGGCCTCGTTGCCGAGGCGGACCTGGCGCAGGGCGTCCTGTATCCGCCGCTGGCGGACCTCCGCTCGATCAGCCGCAAGATCGCCAGGGCCGTTGCTATCGAAGCCTGCGAGAGCGGGGTCGGTCAGGCGATGACCTGCTCGGAGATCGACGCCGCGCTCGACTACGAGATCTGGAGCCTGGATTACCCGACCCTGCGGCCCGTGTAGCGGCGCCTAGCGGTCCAGAACCCCGGCGAGGGCGACGCCAAGCCGGTCGACGACGGCCGGAGTGGCGTTTGCGCCCATCAGCCCGATTCGCCACGCTTTCCCGGCGAGTGGGCCAAACGCGCCGCCGATCTCAATACCACGCTCCCGCAACGCGTGCCGCACAGCCAGGTCGTTCACACCCTCGGGGATGGAGACGACGTTCAGCATGGGCAGCCGGTTTTCCGGGGGTGTGAACAAGTCGAGACCGAGCGTGTCGAGCCGGTTCACCAACGTCTCGTGGGCATCCTGATGACGCCGGAACCGGGTCGCGAGACCCTCGGCGTGGATGAGCCGGAGCGCCTCCCTGAATCCGTAGATGTTGGCCACCGGGGCGGTGTGGTGGAACGCCCGCGACCGGGTGCTCCCTTCCTCGCCCCAGTACCGGAACAGCCGGTTCAGGTCGAAATACCAGCTGGCGATGGGTGCGGTCCGGTGATGGACGACGTCGATGGCGCGCGGCCCAACGGTGATCGGCCCCAGACCCGGCGGTGCTCCGATACATTTCTGGCTGCACGATGCGGCGGCGTCGATCATCCATCCGTCGACGTCGACTTCCATGCCTCCGAGCGAAGTGACGGCGTCGACGACCAGTAGTGAGTCGTGCTCCCGGACAATCCGCCCGATCTCGGCCAGCGGCTGGGCGGCTCCGGTCGACGTCTCGGCGTGCACCAGGGTGACGAGTCGGGCGGGCGCACGGTCGAGTTCGGCGGCGATCTGCTCGGGGTCGATGATCTGTCCCCACGGCACTTCGATCGGTCTGACCACAGCACCAGCGGCTTCCGCCAGCTCGACAAGGCGTTGTCCGAAATGGCCGGCGATCCCGACGACAACCTCGTCGCCCGGGGCGACCAGGTTGAAGATGATCGTCTCCAGACCGCCGGTACCGGTTGCCGACACCGGAATCGTGTGATGGTTGTCAGTCCGGAAGAGCGTGCGGAGGTCCGCCATCGTTTCTTCCATGACGGTGAGGAAGTAGGGATCGAGGTGGCTGACGAGCGGAGCCGACATCGCTCGCGTAACTTCCGCGGGAGGGTTGGACGGTCCCGGGCCGAGGAGCAGGACCTCCGGCGGAGCTAATGGGGTTCGCACGTTGTTACCTCAGGATGGTCGGTGACAAGTCGGAATGGGCTGTGACAAGTCGGAATGGGCTGTGACAAGAGAGTAACGCGGAGCGGCCCCGGAGTGAGGACTGTCAGGGTTTCTCGATGGGCAGCCCTACCACGTTGCCCCATTCGGTCCACGATCCGTCGTAGTTGCGGACCTTGTGGAAGCCCAACAGGTAGGTGAGCGTGAACCACGTGTGGCTGGACCTCTCGCCGATACGGCAGTAGGTGATCACATCGCTGTCGGGGGTCAGCCCGAGCTGGTCCTCGTAGATGGCGGTGAGCTCGTCCCGATCCTTGAACGTTCCGTCGTCGTTGGCTGCCCGCTTCCAGGGGACATTGCTCGCACCGGGCACGTGGCCGCCGCGCAGCACGCCTTCCTGGGGATAATCGGGCATGTGGGTACGTTCACCCGAATACTCCTCGGGTGAACGTACATCTATGAGGGGGAGGCCCGCCCCGGCGTGACTTAGTGTGTCCCGCAACAGGGCACGGATCTCGCTGTCGTCCCGGGTGACGACGGGGTAGTTGGTTGGGTGACGATCGGGGACGATGGTGGACATCTCGCGCCATTCGGCCAGCCACTTCTGCCTCCCACCGTCGAGCAGTCTGACGTCGGGGTGGCCGAATAGCTTGAAGACCCACATGGCGTAGGCCGCCCACCAGTTCGAATTGTCGCCGTAGACGACGATGGTGTCGTCGCGCGAAATGCCCTTGCTCGACATGAGGCCGGCGAACTGCTCCCCGGACAGGTAGTCGCGGATGAGGGTGTCGTTGAGCTCGGTATGCCAATCGACCTTGACGGCGCCCGGGACGTGGCCCGTCTCGTACAGGAGGATGTCCTCGTCGCTCTCGACCACGACGAGCCCGTCGTCGGCGAGGTGGTCGGCCAGCCAACCCGTGCTCACCAGAGCCTCCGGATGTGTGTAGGCGGCGAACTTCGGCTCCGGGTCCAGAGGAACGTCGGCCATGTAGATCTCCTCGTTGCTACAGCGGCCAAATCTAGTGGGCGGTTCACGTTCCATCGACGATATCCGTTGTTTCTCGTTCCGGTTTCAGTCTATGGTCGGGGGATGGCTGTACCCGAGAAACTCGCCCAGATCGTTAGCCTGTTTGCCTCCGTTCCCCACAACGTGAAGCTGCAGGCGCTGCTCGACTACTCGCGACGGTTGCCGCCGCTACCCGAAGGGATGGCAGGATCAGACCGCTTCGAGCGCGTCGTCGAATGCCAGTCGCCGCTGTTTCTGCGAGTCGACATCGCCGATGATGGGGTGGTCGAGCTTTGGTTCGACGCTCCCCAGGAGGCGCCGACGACACGAGGATTCGCCGGCATTCTCGCCGAGGGGCTGGAGGGGGCAACTGTGGACATGGTCCTGGATCTGCAGGACGACTTCTACACCGAGCTCGGTCTCGACGAGGTTGTGTCACCGCTCAGGATGCGGGGTATGGCGGCGATGGTCTTCCGGATCAAACGGCAGCTACGCACCCAGCTTGCGGCACAATCGTAGCGGCCCGGGTCGCCACCCTCCTAGAACCTGATGGCGGCAGCCGCCCAATGGAACCCGGCGCCGAAAGCGGTGAGTACGACCAGGTCGCCGGGGTGAATGAGCCCTTTGTTACGGGCCTCCCAGAGGGCAAACGGCACCGTGGCCGAACCCGTGTTTCCGTAGTCCTGCACGTTGACATACACCGCATCTTCGGGAACCCCGAGCCTCTGGCCGACAGCGTCGATGATGCGCTTGTTCGCCTGGTGAGGGATCACCAGAGAGACGTCCTCGATCTTGGCGCCGATGTGGGTGAGCACGTCGTCGACCGCGGCGCACATGCGATGGACGGCCTCCCGGAACACACGGCGCCCGTCCATGTCGAGGCTGTTGTAGGCGCCGCTCGCCAGGGACTCGGCGTTGAACGGGTGGCGAGTCCCTCCTGTCTTGAGAGTCAGGATGTCGGTCTGAGAGCCATCGGTGCCTGCGACCACGTGGAGGAGCTCAGCCTTGCCGGAGTCGGGTGCCAGCACCATGGATCCGGCGGCGTCGCCGAACAGCACACAGAAAGACCGATCCTCCCAGCTCATCAGGCGCGAGATGAGCTCGACGCCGACCACCAGAATCGTTTTCGGTTCGAGCAGCATCCTCGCCCTGGCCACGTCGAGAGCCTGGATGAAGCCGGCGCAGCCACTACCGCCGAGGTCGTATGCCGGAACCTCGCGGCATCCGAGCCGATGCTGGAGGAACGAGGCGGTGTCGGGGGTGTAAGCCTCCGGGGTGTCGGTGGCCACGATGATCTCATCGATGTCGTCGGGGGTGAGCCCGGCGTCTTTGATCGCAACCTCAGCGGCTGCGGCCGCCAGGTCGACGGTTGCTTCATCGTCTGCGGCAAACCGGCGCTGCTTGATCCCTGTACGGGTCGTTATCCACTCATCCGAGGTGTCGAGAATGGCCGCCCAGTCGTCGTTCGTCATGACACGAGCTGGGACGTACCCGCCGAAGCCGAGAATCGATGCCACGTTGTTCTTTCCTCCGTCCATCTTCGATCGTACAGTCGTTGAGCTCAGCTCAATTCGCGGATCGAGGCTCAGGTCCATCCCGACGGCCCGGTTGCGGCAAACACACGCTCGATCACCTTGATGTTGTTGACGGCATCCGCCCCGGTGTCGGGCAGGGACGCACCGTCGAGGATCGCGGCTGCGAACGCATCGGCCTGAAGTGTGTACTCGTTCGCCGGCTCGAACTCGAGGGTGACAACGGAGGGATCCACCGGCGGGTCCCCGCCGGCTGTGATCGAGATCCGCGTGGAGCGGTCGGCGGGGATATTGAACGGGATCTCGATGCCGATCCGACCCTGTGTGCCGTAGATGTCGACGCGTTGATCGGGCTCGGCGCGGGTGGAGCAGCCGAAGGTGGCGATCCCGTCGCCGAATTCGAGCACGCCGGCGGTGGCGATATCAACGCCCGATTCTGGGTCTCTGCGCACCGTCGCTTTGATGGCGGTCGGCTCGCTGCCGTAGATCAGCCGGGAGAGGTGGATGCAATAGCAGCCGATGTCCATGAGGGCGCCGCCGCCGTAGTCGACGACGTTGCGTATGTTGTCGGGGTCGTCGTTGAAGAACGAGAACCAGCTGTCGATCGCCATCACCGTACCGATCTCGCCGGCGTCGACGAGCTCTTTGGCCCGCTGCCAGGTCGGGTGAAACTGATACATGAATGCCTCGCGCAAGATCACCCCGGTTTCGGCGGCGGCTGCGGCCATCTTCTCTGCCTCGGCGGTGGTGAGCGCAATCGGCTTCTCGCAGAGGACGTGTTTTCCGGCGCGGGCGGCGGCGACCGACCATTCGGCGTGCATGTGGTTGGGCAAGGGAATGTAGACGGCGTCGACGGCGTCGTCGTGAAGCAGCTGCCCGTATGACCCGTAGGCCCTTTCGATGTTCATGACCTGGGCGACCTTCTCGGCACGGCCCAGATTGCGCGACGCAATGGCGACGACCTCGCAGCGCTCTGACGTCTGGATCGCAGGGATCACCTGTCTGATCGCAATGTTGGCGGTGCTGAGCACCCCCCAGCGGATTCCCGCCATGACCACCTCCTCGTGACGGCTCGCCGGCTCGGGCAGAGGCCCCGGGTGGGCCGCATGACGCCCGGCTGGTCAACTGCAGCGTAGTTGCCTACGGCCGGTCCTGTTAGGCAGAGGGGGCGACAGGAAGCCGATAGCTCAACCGGACGTGAGCGTGCCCGGTGATGGCAAGGGACGTTTGCCCCCGACACAGTTGCGGAGAATGCGGATAACCTTGGTGCAAAGGAGGTGGGCGATGGATGAAATAGAAGGATTGATCCTCGACGTTACCCCCGCCGACGGCGAGTTCGACAGGAGCTTCCTGGAACGGCTGGGACATCCGGTTCTGGTGTGTCACGGCCCGGAGATGGGGCACCTTTGTCCCATCCTCAAAGATGGGTGCAAGCTGGTGAGCGACGCGCACGGGATCGTGTTCCAGCTCGATCTAGAGCGTCCCCAGCATCGCGCCATCCTGCAGAAATACCAGAGTGTCATCGCCGTTGAGACGCCGATCGTCGCTGTGGTCAGGGAGGGCCAGAAGACCAAGTACCACGATCTCCTCGACGGGGTCCGTGTCTGGGAGGGTGAGCCGTCGGTAAGCGAGCTGGACGGTTTCGCCGCCGCGGTGGAAGCGGTAGATCGCAGCCACGAGTAAGCCGCGGCGGATGGCGGGACAAATGCCGCTTAGCCTTCCATCGCCGCCTCGACAGTCGTCCTCACTTCCGCGGCGAGATGCGACACGGCCATCATCGCCGCGTCGTGACGCTCGGTGATGGGATCGCGTTCGTCTTCGGCGAGACCGGGGAGATTGATCCTCACGTTGAGCGACGCGCCTCGGGCGGCCGCCTCGGCGCATATGGCGGCGACGCCGGCGTCGGAGACGGAGTTGGGATTGCCCGCGGTCGCCACCCGGAGCGACAGTTCGAGGGCCGTGACTGAATGCTCCAGGACTTCGAGAGGGACCAGCGCGGCCTCGAGGTTGGCGGCGGCGATCGACTCGAGGCGGATCGCCTGTTCCTCAGCAGACTGCTTCTGTAGCCGTCGTGCGGCAAGCATGTTGTTGAAGGCGTCGGTATCTCGATCGATGGCCGCAGTGAACCAGGTATCGAGCTGCTGAGCTTCGCAACCCAGCTGTTCCATGGATTGGCGGGAGCGCTCCCATCCTCGCTTGGCGTGGGTCAATGCCGCCACCATCGCCGTGAGCGAGCTCGACAGTGCTCCGCACAGGGCGGCGACACTGCCCCCTCCGGGTGCAGGAGAATCGGAGGACAGTTCGTCCAACAGGTCGGTGACCGACAGGGCGGCCAGGCGGGCGGGCGTTTCTACCCGGTACTCGATGACCTTCTCCGCCAGGTCGAAAGGTCCGAGCTCGTCCAGCCCGAGCGAGATAACCGCCGTCTCGAGACGCCGCCTCTCCGACACCCCGGACGTTTGACCCTGCATGCGTAGGTAGTGGTCGCCGGCGGCGAGTAGGGCCGCCTTGGGGACCAGGCCGACGAGTTCGCTCCCTGTGACCCGCATGCCCCTGGCAGCCGCTTCGCGCCGGCAGGCGTCAAATACATCCTGCAGCGAGGTCACGTTGTAGTCGGTGAGGTTGATCGACACCTGCGCCCGGCGGTATTCCTCGAGGTACCAGCCCACGGCCTTGCATTCCCGGAAACGACCCGGGATGAACACCGTGTTGTCCTCGGCGTCCTTGACGATCCGGCCGGTCTCGTCGCGACGTGGTGTTCCCAGCTCCCGGATCGCCTGGGCGATCTCGTGGGCCATGCGGCGGTCAGTTGTGTTCAGATTCACGTTGTAAGCGATTAGGAACTCCCGGGCGCCGATGGCGGTAGCCCCGGCCCCCGCGTTGTGAGCCGGCCCGTAGTCGGGGCTGTCGGAGCGTTCCGCAAGGCCCTCATATTGACCACGCCTGGCATCTGCCAGCGATCGACGCCCCTCGAACGCGGCGTGCTCGTAGAGGTACACCGGGATACCGTGTTCCCCGACCCGGGCACCGACCTCGCGCGCCAGGGCGATGCATTCGTCCATGGTCACCCCGGAGACGGGGACGAATGGGCAGACGTCGGTTGCTCCCATCCGGGGGTGGGCGCCATGGTGGTGGCGCATGTCGATGAGCTCGGCGGCCCGGACTATGGAGCGGAAGGCGGCTTCGGCGACGGCATCCCGGTCACCTACGAAGGTGACGACGGTCCGGTTGGTGTCGGCGCCGGGGTCGACGTCGAGAAGTATCGCACCGGGAACCCGAATGATCTCGGCGGTGATGCGATCGATTACGGAGCGGTCGCGGCCTTCCGAGAAGTTGGGGACACATTCGATCAGCTGCAAGTTGTCTCCTCACCTCGCACCGGGTCCCGTCAGACTAACCATTGCATTGGCACGGGCAGCTGTGGCCGGGCTCGGCGATGCAGCGATCGCCCGATCGGCGCACCTGGAGTCGCCAGAGGGCGCTGGCAATGCAACCCAGCAGACGGGTGGCGTCGCGCTCAATCCCTGGACGATTCTGCCGACACTAGAACCATGGCGGTTCCCGAACTGATCTCCGGCGGGGCGCTCGACGCGCCCACCGCTGCGCTGCAACGAATGCTCGCGGTCGCCGAAGCGGTGGCGCGAGCACAGGCGGCGGCGCTCGACGGTGCCGTTCCCCAGCATGTTGCCACCGGCATCCTCGCCTCGCTGCTCGAGATCACCGGTGCCCGCGGTGGCTACGTCGGGGTGATTGTTGCTCGCTCCGCGGACGGGGTTGCGATGCAGCCGCACGCGGCAGTGGCTATGCCGTGGGATACCGGGGAGTCGGATCTGGTGGTGGCCGCTGTTGAAGCAGGCGCGCCTGTCGTGGACGAGGCGCGGGACGATGTCGTCTGCGTGCCGCTCGTACGTCGCGGTGAGGTTCTCGGTGTCGTGGTCCTCGAAGGGGTGGAGGCGGGCGTCCTCGAGACTCTGCGTCCCCTCTTTGAGGTTTGCGCCCGGCTGATAGCCCCCGAGCAATCCTCCCCCGAGCCCGGACGCTCCAGTCTCGCCGGCGTGGCGGTCGACGATGTCATTGCCGAGGCACCGATGGTGCTCTTCTCAATCGACCGGTCGGGTCAATTCGATTTCTCGGCGGGCCGCGATCTAACCGCTTTCGGGCTCGATGGGCGTGGTCTGACGGGAATGCAGGTGCAGGACCTTGCGGCCATCCCCGAGTGGAAACGAATGTACGCCGACGCGGTCACCGGGCTACGGCCAACCGGGGTGATCGCCGCGTTCGGTCGGCTGTGGCAAATGGCCCTCAGTCCGATCAGGGATGCCGATGGTCTGGTGGAGCACGTCGTTGGCGTCGCCACAGACGTGACCGACCGGACCCAATTGGAGAGGGCGCTGGAGCGGAGCCGTACCCGCCTACAGGTGATCCTCGATGCCACCTCCGATTTCATCATCACGCTCGACAGCAAAGGAATTCTGCGTTTTGCCAGCCCATCGATGGAACGCTCGCTTGGGTGGACCATTGACGAGATCCTGGGCCGAGATATCGTCGAGTTGCTGCACCCCGAAGACGTGGATCTCATCTTCACGACCGCCGCCGAGACGCCACCAGGCGCCTCGACCAAGCCGGTCCAGCACCGGATTCGACACAAGAACGGCGACTGGCACTACTTTGAGTCTGTGGGGACGAACCGGCTCAACGATCCCCATATAAACGTCTTCGTCATTGCCGCCCGTCCCATCGACGAGCGGCGGGCGGCTGAGGATGCGCTGCGGTCGAGTGAAGAGCGATTCCGTCTCCTTGCGGAGAACTCAACAGACATCATTTCCAGACGTGGCTCGTACGGTCGGACCACCTACGTGTCGCCCGCAGTACGAACAGTGCTGGGCTACGACCCCGACGAGTTTGCCGAGATGGACACGACCGAGCTCGTCCACTCGGAGGATCTCGTGGCGTACCGCCGGTTTGTGATGCCAACGGGCGACACGCCGTCACAAGCGACCTACCGTCTCCTCCACGCCGACGGCCACTACGTTTGGCTCGAAGGGACTGCCCGTCTGGTTCGTGATGCCACCACCGGTGCACCGCTCGAATACCAGGTGACGTCGCGAGATGTGACCGAACGCCAGCAAGCCGCGGAGGAGCTAAGGACGGCCATGGAGGCGGCCGAGGTCGCAAACGTCGCCAAGTCGCAGTTCCTCGCCAACATGAGCCACGAGATCCGCACGCCGATGAACGCCATCCTCGGCATGACCGACCTGGCATTGCTGACCGAGCTGACAGTCGAGCAGCGCGACTACCTGACCACGGTGGCCCAGGCGTCAAACTCACTGCTGGATCTGATCAACGACATCCTCGACCTGGCCAAGATCGAGTCGGGGCGGTTGTCTCTCGAGGCGATCCCCTTCAGCCTGCGCGACACGGTCGCCGATACCGTCGGCACGATGTCGGTCCGGGCCAGGGAACAAGGGATTAGCCTCGTCGCCGACATCGACCCGGATCTACCGCACGGCTTCGTCGGCGACCCCGGGCGGCTCCGCCAGATCCTCTTCAACCTCCTCGGGAATGCGGTCAAGTTCACCCATGTGGGTGGGGTGACGGTGCGGGTATCCGCCTGCGAGATGGACCCCATGCACTACCAGGTGCGATTCGAGGTCCAGGACACCGGGATCGGAGTACCCGAAGACAGGCTCGAAGCGATTTTCGATGCGTTCTCGCAGGCCGATTCGAGTACTTCGCGGAAATACGGTGGTACCGGGCTCGGGCTGGCCATCACCTCCGAGCTGGTCGAGATGATGGGCGGTCGGTTGACCGCATCTAGCGTGGTCGGCGAGGGCAGCACGTTCTCGTTCGAGCTACTGCTCGAGTACATCGACGCCGATGCCATATCCCCCACCAGTCGCGTCGGTTCGGGCGATGCCAACGTTCTCGTTATCGCCGACATCGAGACACGCGGGTTGCAGATTGCAACCACCATCAACCGCTGGGGGATGTCGGCGACTGTCGTCCCCGACGTTGAGACCGCGGCTGCCCGTACCGCTGAGAACCACTTCGACGCGGTGGTCCTGGCAATGAGCGGTCGGTCGGTAGCGGCAGCGGAAGAGCTACATCGCAGTGGGCTCACCAAGATGCCTGCAATCGTTCTGGCGGCGGTTGGGAATCGCGGAAGCGCCAGCCTGTACCGGCAACTCGGGTTCAAGGCGTATCTCGTCGAGCCGCTACCGCCGGGGAGTTTGGCCGATGCGCTCAACCTCGTTACGGGTGAAGGTATCGACGATGGTGTGATGATCACCCGCCATTGGTTGCGAGAGCGAAGACAGACCCTCAGGGTCCTGCTCGCGGAGGATTCACCGATCAACCAGAAGCTCGCCGTGCGGCTGCTGTCGCGAAGGGGCCACGACGTGACCGTCGTCGAGGACGGCAGGAAGGCCGTGGACGCCTTCCTGGGTTCGGAGTTCGACATCGTCCTGATGGACATCCAGATGCCCGAGCTCGACGGGTTCGGTGCCACAGCCGAGATCCGCAAGCTCGAGGAGGGGACGGACCGTCGTGTCCCGATCGTGGCGCTGACCGCCCATGCCATGGCCGGTGACGAGGGCCGTTGTCTCGCCGGCGGTATGGATGCATACGTGTCAAAGCCATTCCGGCCGGAGGAGCTGTTCGTCGCCGTCGAGCAGATGGCACTACATGATGTTGCTGTGGCACCCACCAATGGACAAGAAACGGAGGCAAAAATGCCCGTATTCGACCAAGCCGACTTGATGTCACAGTTCGGAAACGACCCCGCCTTTCTCGGAGAGATCATCAACATCTTCTTCGACGAGGTGTCTGCCCTTGTTGCCGATGGTGACGCGGCAGTCGCCGCCCGTGACCTCGACTCGCTTGCCAAGATCGCGCACCGGCTCAAGGGCGCCAGTGGCCAGATGACGGCGGAGTTCGCGCGGCAAGCGGCCGCCGACGTCGAGATGGCCGCCAAGGACGGCATCGCCGACGGCATCGACGAACTGTGGCGAGCAGTCGTGGCTGCTCTTGACCAGGTCCACTCCATTCTCCAGGACCTCCTGCCTCAGGAGACACCTACCCCGCAGTAGTTGTGCAGGCGCGCGGCGTAGTTGTGCGGGGCGCGCGGCGCCGACCTAGACTCCCGGCACCGTGCGAACGACGATACGATCCCTGCTGATTGTGATGATCGCCATTGTGGCGTTCTTCTCTTTCCCCCTTGCAGCGCACGCCGAAGGTGAGACGATCAAGGGGACTCTCGAGAAGATCGACGGCGACGTGCGCGAACCGGTCGCGGGGGTCACCGTCACAGTCGAGAGCGACGGTGCGGAGATCGGCAGTGCCGTGTCCGACGCCGAGGGCAACTGGGAGGTCCCGGTGCCTGGCCCGGGTAGCTACCTTGTGCGGCTCGAGGTGGACACTCTTCCCGAGGGGGTCGCCCTGACCGATCCCGAGCGGTCCGAACTACCCAATCTGACCGTGCGCGACAACCAGCAGAAGACGGCCCGATTCAATCTCGGCCCTGGTCTCTCCACGGGCGGCGCATCGACGGTCGAACGTCTCCTCGAGCTGTTCATCATCGGGCTGAAGCTGGGTGCGATCATCGCCATGGCGTCGATCGGTTTGTCCCTGATCTTCGGTGTGACCGGACTGGTCAACTTCGCCCACGGTGAGCTGGTCACGATGGGTGCGGTCATCGCCTACTTCTTTCACCTTTCGCCGCTTGGCCCCGGCTGGCCGCTGATTGCCGCCGCGATCCCGGCGATCCTGGCCACGGCAGCCTTCGGGTGGCTCAACGAGACCGTTCTGTGGCGGCCGTTGCGGCGACGGCGGGCAGGGCTCATCTCAATGCTCGTCATCTCGATTGGCTTGTCGTTTGCGATCCGCAACGTCATCAACATCATGTTCGGTGGAGAACCGCGGACTTACGCGGACTTTGCGGTGCAGCAGCCGATCACACTTCTCGGCGTGCGGACCGTTCCCAAGAACGTGGTCATCATCGGTCTCAGCATCGTGGTGCTGATCGGGGTCGGACTGTTCCTCCAGCGCACCAAGACGGGAACCGCCATGCGCGCAGTAGCCGACAACCGTGATCTCGCGGAGTCGTCTGGGATCGACGCCGAGCGGGTCATCCTGGTCACCTGGGTGGTCGGAGCGGGGCTGGCCGGGTTGGGTGGCGTTCTCGAGGGTGCATCCGAGACCGTGCAGTGGGACATGGGCTTCAAGCTGTTGTTGCTGATATTCGCCGCCGTGGTGTTGGGCGGTCTGGGTACGGCCTTTGGGGCCATGGTGGGGGCATTCATCGTTGGAGTCACTATCGAGATGAGCACATTCTGGATCGACCCGAATGTGAAGAACGCAGTAGCACTTGCGGTGCTCGTCGTGATGCTGCTGGTACGGCCACAGGGTCTTTTGGGAACTCGGGAACGGATCGGCTGATGGACTGGACGAACATATTCTTCCATGGAGTGCTGGCGGCGCTGGGGCCGGCGGGTGCGGCCTATGCCCTCTCGGCGATCGGGCTCAACCTGCAGTTCGGCTATGCGGGGCTGCTCAACTTCGGCCACGTCGCATTCATGATGGCAGGGGCATATGGGACGGCGATCACCGTTGACGCCGGAGGATCGCTATGGCTGGGAATCGTCGTCGGTGTCGTCGCCGGGGCAGGGCTGGGGCTGTTACTCGGCATACCCACCCTGAGGCTGCGCGCCGACTATCTCGCCATAGTGACCATCTCGATCGGTGAGATCATGCGTCTCGTCGCTCGCTCCGGGTTTGCGGAGCCGTTCACCGGCGGCGTGTTCGGCATCCAGGCGTTTGCCAACCAGTTCTTCGACCTTAACCCGTTCTCCCCTGGGGCCCGCTACGGCTGGGGTCAGTTCGTCTTCCAGGGCAGAGCTCTTTTTGTGAGCCTGGTGGGATGGGCGTTGGTCGGTATCGGGCTGCTCATCACGTGGAAGCTGATCCGAAGCCCATGGGGCCGGGTCGTCCGTGCCGTCCGCGAGGACGAGGACGCCGCCCGCAGCCTCGGCAAGAACGTCTTCTTGTACAAGCTCCAGGCGCTCATGCTCGGTGGAGGGTTCGGGGCTATAGCGGGGGCGCTGCTCGCCATCGAGCAGCAGAACGTCAACCCGAACTCGTTCGAGCCCAAGGTGACTTTCTTCCTGTATGTGATTGTGATCGTCGGGGGAGCAGGCACCATCCTCGGCCCCGTCGTCGGTGCTCTGATATTCCAGTTCCTGTTCTTCTTCTTCGACAGCTTCATGGCGAGCGCCCAGCAGCAGGGCTGGTTCAACTGGGCCGGGTTCGATGCGACCGACGCGGCTCAGGTCAAGCTCGTTCTCGTCGGTGTCGGGTTGATGGCCCTGATGGCGTTCCGTCCACAAGGACTGTTCGGAAGCAAGGAGGAGATGCTCATTGGCGACCGCTGAATCTCCGCTTGCCGGCATTCCCTGCGAGCCGGGCGTGGCCAAGCCCGACCCGATCCTGGTGGTCGAGCACATCAGCCGAGCTTTCGGCGGGCTGCTGGCCGTCGACGTCGGCCACCTCGAGATCCAGCGGCACACCATCACGTCGCTGATCGGTCCCAACGGTGCCGGCAAGACCACGCTGTTCAACCTCCTCACCGGTTTCGACAAAGCGGACGCCGGCCACTGGCATCTAGACGGTGGGCCACTCGTTGGCATCCCGGCCTACCGCGTCGCTCGCAAGGGTGTCGTGAGAACGTTCCAACTGACACGCTCGCTGGCCAGGCTCACCGTGCTCGAGAATGTGCTTCTCGGTGCCACCGACCAGCATGGGGAGAGGCTGCTCGGAGGTCTGTTCACCTCGTGGCGCAGGATCGAGCGGGAGAACACAGGCCGAGCCGAGGATTTGCTGGAGCGTTTCGACCTCATTCAGATGCGCAATGAGTTTGCCGGGAGTCTCTCGGGAGGGCAACGCAAGCTGCTCGAGATGGCGCGAGCGCTGATGGTCAACCCTGAGCTGATCATGCTCGACGAGCCGATGGCGGGGGTGAATCCGGCGCTGACCCAGTCTCTCCTCCACCACATCACCGCGCTGCGCGACGATGACAAGACCGTGATCTTCATCGAGCACGACATGGACGTCGTCCAGGAGATAAGCGACTGGGTCATCGTGCTGGCGCAGGGGAGCCTCATCGCTGAAGGGCCACCGTCCCATATCGCCGCTAACGACGACGTCATCGACGCCTATCTGGGACGTCACCACGGGGAGGCCCTGTGATCACCACAGCGTCGCATCTCATCGAGGCAAGCGATGTGTTCGCCGGCTACCTCCCCGGAGTCGACATTCTCAATGGATGCAACCTGACGCTTGCAGAGGGTGAGCTCGTCGGGATCATCGGCCCCAACGGGGCGGGCAAGTCGACCCTCGTCAAGGCGTTGTTCGGTTTGGTGAACGTCCGGCGCGGGTCGGTGACGTTGCGCGGCGACGAGATCACCAATCTGGCAGCCCACGTCCTGGTGGCCAAGGGGGTCGGCTACGTGCCGCAGCGTGAGAATGTGTTCCAGACGCTGACCGTCGAGGAGAACCTCGAGATGGGTCTGTTTCTGGCGTCGGAACGATGGGACGAGCGGTTCGAGGTCGTGACCGAACTTTTTCCGGTGCTTGCCGACCGCATCCGGCAGCGGGCCGGGTTCATG
Organism: uncultured bacterium; assembly: GCA_963801165.1. GTDB lineage: Bacteria > Actinomycetota > Acidimicrobiia > Spongiisociales > UBA5794 > JAAETI01. The sequence goes on along the minus strand of CAWDDT010000013.1, from coordinate 181,945 downwards.
TCCGGTGGGGAGCGGCAGATGCTGGCGATGGGGCGAGCGTTGATGATGGACCCGTCGGTCCTATTGCTCGACGAGCCGTCGGCCGGTCTGTCTCCCGCCAACCAGGACATGATCTTCGATCGGATTCGCCAGATTGCCGACACCGGGGTGTCGATCATCATGGTCGAGCAGAACGCCCGCCGCTGTCTCCAGATCTGTGACCGCGGCTATGTACTCGACCAGGGGACGAACGCATATACAGGAATCGGGGCCGAGCTGCTACACGACCCCAAGATCATCGACCTCTACCTCGGTACGTTAGGGAGGGCCAAGTAACAGGCCCACACCCTGTTAGGGCTGGATAGAGAAGGGGCCCGATGAACGGGCCCCTTCTCTGACGGTCGTAGGAGTGTTGGAACCGAGTGGCCCGGCCCCTAGACCTCGACCTGGGATTCGGTTTGTGCGTTCCCGTCGGAGTCGTATTGGAAGACGTCGTAGACGCCCGTGGACGGCTCGCCCACATCAGTGAACTCGAGCGGACCGGAGGCGCCGTCGTAGTCGATGTCCTCGCCCGCCTGCACGAGCGTGTAGCAATCGGCGAAGCTGGTGCACTTCGTACCGTCCTTGGTCACTCCGTTCACCTCGTTGACCCACACCGACACGTCGTCGGTGCCGGCGATAGCAGACGCAAGCGCAAACACCACGGTGCAGTCGTAGAACTGAGCCGAGAAGATCGTCGGTGTGCCCGGAGCGAACGCCTCGAGCCGGTCACCGAACGTCGCCTCGCCGTTGGGTGGGTTGGCCGACGGAGCCGTGCCGCGGATGCCCTCGAGCACCGCAGCGTTGTTCGGATCGACGTCAGCAGCGGAAACCGTGTCCTTGAAGCCGTCGGCGACGTAGATCTGGACATCGGCAGGGCCAACGCCAGCCTCGATCATCGCCTGGAGCAACTGAGCACCTTCACCGAACACGATGATGGCGACGGCATCGACCCCGGCGTCTGCGATCTGCTGGGCTTCAGCATCGAACGATGTGGCGTTCGGGTCGTAGGAGATCTGGGTGGCAACGGTGACGCCATTGTCCTCGAGACCGCTTGCAAGCGCCTCGTTGAAGCCGGCGCCGTACTCATCGTTGCGGTAAACGATGGCGACACTCGAGGCGCCGTCGCCGGTGATCACGTCGGCAAGAGCCGGACCCTGGAGAACGTCGGACGGTGCTGTCCGGAAGTAGAACCCGCCGTCATCGGCTGTGGTCAGCGATGCCGCGGTGTTGGAACCGGAGCACATTGCCACCCCGGAGCCGGTCACCTTGCTGAGGATGGATTCCGAGACTCCCGATGCGGCGGCACCGAAGATGGCGTCGACACCGTCATTCAAGAGACCGTCGACTGAAGTCGATGCGATTGCCGGATCGGTACCGGAGTCGCCGGGCACCAGGGTGAAATCGAAGCCGGCATCCGCGATCTCGCTCTGCGCCATCTCGATCGGCTTGACCAACGCATCGATGATGGCGGAGAGAGCACCTGTTTGCGGCAGCACGTAGCCGAACTTGAGAACGCCGTCGGCGTTGTCCGGCATGGCCGCCGCAGTCGTGGTTGTCTCCGCCGCGGTGGTGGTTGTAGCCGCGGCCGTTGTAGTTGTCGCAGCAGCTGTTGTGGTTGTCGCTGCGGTGGTCTCCGGTGCCGTCGTTGTTGCTGTGTCTGTGCCGCCGCCGCAGGCTGCTATCAGCAGTGCAAAGGCGCCCAGTGCCAGAACAAAGCGGTTCGGTTTGAGCATGTTCATTCTTCATTACCTCCCGTAGGGCAGGGCGCAATGGTGCCCTGCGGTGCGGAGCATAACCACAATTGATGAGTAGCGTCGACAACTAATGCGTATATGCGTATCGGTCATTCGTCAATATCGCTCGACAAGTTGCGCAAGTGTGGCAAAATGCGCTCACCAGAGAAGGGAGGTGGTCCAAGCAATGCATGACAGTTCTAATAGGACCCTGGAGGTGGCCGAGCGCTAAGCGGCTACCCGTTCGAGTAGCTGCTTTGACCTCTGCGTGAGGTCAGGTGGCGACTCCAACTCGGACCACCGGAACCCGGAGATCTGCGATCTGGTCCTATCGCGGCGGTCAACGTCTCGAGAACCTCGTGACGACCGAAGACGCTCCGGGTTCTTCCGCGTCTGCGCTGGTCGCGACCGCCGGAGCGGGCAATGACGCCCTAGAGTCCGACTGCATGGGTCATGTCAGCAGCGAGATCGGTCGGCTTAGTACGGTGCTGGTACACCGCCCCGGCATCGAAATCGCCCGGCTCACCCCCGACAACAAGGACGCTCTTCTCTTTGACGACCTGCTCTGGTTGGAGCGAGCCCAGGAGGAGCACGATCGCTTCACCAAGCTCATGACTGATCGGGGGACCGAGGTCCTCTACTTCGAGGATTTGTTGCGCGACATCCTCGACGACGATGGGATCAGGGGCGACATCATTGACGACATCATCACCCCTGCCCGGTGTGGCGCCGGGGTGGCGGAGCGGCTGCGGCGGAGTTTCCGCGAGGCGGAATGCGGCCGGGTAGTCGATGTGCTGCTCGGTGGTCTGCTGGAGCGGGAGCTCGGCGAATGGGGTGTCGATCCCTTGTTTGCCGATCTGGTCGCCGACCGTTTCCACTACGTGCTCCGCCCGCTGCCCAACCTTCTCTTCATGCGTGACAACGCGGCGTGGGTGTGCGACGGGTTGTTAATCAATGTCCTGGCGACGCCGGCCCGCGAGCGTGAGTCGCTGTACATGAAGGAGATCTACCGGCACCACCCACGGTTCCGGGATGAATCGTTCCCGATCTGGTACGGGACCGGACCCGATGACCACTATCCGGCGACCATCGAGGGTGGGGACGTGCTCGTTCTCGCCGAGGACACGCTGATGATCGGGCTGGGTGAGCGAACCGCCCCTGCGGCGGTCGAGTTGCTGGCGCGACGGTTGCTCGGCGGATCGTCCATCGAGAAGATCATCGTCGTCCACCTGCGCCAGACCCGTGCCGTCATGCATCTCGACACTGTGTTCACCATGGTCGACCGATCGGTGTTCAACGTCTTCCCTGGCCTGCTCGACGCAGTGGACGTGCACGTCATCACCGCCGGGGAAGGCGGGCTCGTGGTCGAGCGAAGCGGCGGTCTCGAGGCGGCTCTTCGGGCCACTCTCGATCTCGACGACATCACCTTTGTGGTGACCGGTGGGGACGCCATCGGTCAGTTGCACGAACAATGGGACGACGGCAACAACACGCTGGCCATCGCCCCGGGTGTTGTCATCGCCTACCAACGGAACAAGGAGACCAACCGTCGCCTCGGTGATGCCGGTGTCGAGGTGCTCGAACTCGACGCCAGCGAGCTGTGCCGGGGGCGGGGAGGGAGCCGTTGCATGACCCAACCCATTGAGCGGGATCCGTTGTGATGGAACAGGTCGAGCTTCCCTCGCAGATTCGCCGGGCGGTCGTTGCCCACGCCGAGTTCTGTATGCCCGAGGAAGCCTGTGGTCTGCTGGCGGTGGACGATGCCGGCAGGCTGTGCATGGCTTATGCGATGACGAACGTAGAGCGATCCCCGGTTCGTTTCACCGTGGCGCCACCGGAGCACTACGGAGCGATTCGCAACGCCGAAGGGCTGGGTTGGGCGATCGGCGGTTCCTTTCATTCCCATCCAGAATCGGCGGCGTTCCCTTCCGCCCGGGACATCGCCGGTGCGCTCGATGCGTCCTGGCTGTATCTGGTGGTCGGCATGGAAGGCGGGTTTCCCGAGGTACGCGGGTTTCGCATCCGCGAAATGAAGGTTGACGAGGTAGTGCTCCGGGAGGTTCCGTGACGCAAGCCAGGTCGGAGCACCTCACCGTGTACGGGTTGGTAGGTGTAGCGCTCTTCTTGTTCGTCGGCGTGCTGATCGTGGCATCCGGTGGTGTGATCGCGTCAGGGTGGCTGATTACGCTCAGCATGGCGTGGCTGGTGACCGGTGGTATCGGCGCCGCAATGTGGCGGCGCACGGTATGGGTTCCGTTGCTCGCCGCGATCGCCCTGGCGGCGGTGTGGATGATTGTGTTCTTCGGGAGCAGATGATGCAGCTTGTTGTACTGGGAAGCACGGGTACCTACCCGAGCCCGGACCAACCTTGTTCCGGCTACTTGGTGAGCCATCAGTCGACCCACATCCTCTGTGACGCCGGGTTTGGCGTTATGGGCGAGTTGCTGCGGAGGATGTCGCCCGACGAGCTCGATGCGGTGGTGCTGTCGCATCGCCACCCCGATCACTGTGCCGACTTCCTCGCTCTCTACCACGCGCTGGCATACGGCCCGTTCGAGCGGCATGGGCTTCCCGTGTACGCCGCATCCGGCGTGTCTCAGCACATCGCCGAGTTCCTCGGGGCGGAGAAGGGCCACGTGCTGTTCGAGGTTTTCGACTTCCACGAAGTAGGGGCCGAGAACCACGTCGAGGTGAGTGACATCGAAATGCGTTTCGCCGTCACCGCCCACTCGGTGCCGACGGTGGCGACGAGGTTCGAGGCCGGCGGGCGGGCCCTTGTGTACTCGGCCGACACCGGCCCCGGCGGCGGGTTCCCCGATCTGTGTCAGGGTGCCGGGGTAGTGATGGCTGAGGCAACCCTTCCCGGTCCGCGAGGGGAGCACGAATTCGCGCATCACCTGACCCCTGCCGAGGCGGGTGAGATCGCACGAACTGCCGGCGCCGGCAAGCTGATCCTGACGCACCTGCGGCCGGGTCACGACCCGGGGCGGTCGATCGCGGCCGCCGAGCACGTGTTTGGTGGACCCGTCGTGGTCGCTTCCCCCGGTGACATTTACGAGATATGACGAGAGGTTGAAATGAGAGAAGGCCGCAAAGCCGCCGAGCTACGTCCTGTGAAGCTACACAGGGGCTACACGGAAATGACCCCCGGGTCTGTGCTCGTCGAGATGGGGAGGACCCGGGTTCTGTGCACAGTGTCGATTGAACGCGAGGTTCCGCCGTGGATGCGCGGTACCGGGAAGGGATGGGTCACTGCCGAATACTCGATGCTCCCCGGCTCCACAAGGGAACGGGTTTCGCGCCAGTCGATCAGCGGGGGAAGGACGAAGGAGATACAGCGGCTGATCGGCCGGTCGCTGCGGGCGGCAATCGACGAGGAGGCCATGGGCGAGGTCATGGCCCGGATCGACTGTGATGTGCTCCAAGCCGACGGGGGGACGCGTACCGCTTCGATCACGGGTGCCTGGGTGGCGCTGGCGGATGCGTTCGACAAGATGGTCGATCAGGGCGTTTGGGAGAAGTCGCCGATCGCACGCCACATTGCCGCGGTCTCGGTTGGCGTGCTCGATGGGGAGGTGCTGCTCGACCTCGAGTACACCGAGGACGTCGCCGCCGACACCGATTGCAATGTCGTCATGACGGGTGACGGCAAGTTCGTCGAGGTTCAGGGTACGGCCGAGGGGGTCGCATTCGACCGCGCCGAGCTGGACCGAATGCTCGATCTGGCGGCAGGCGGCATCGCGGAGCTCGTGCAGTACCAGAAGGCAGCCCGGGCGTCATGAAGCTGTCCCATGTGGTCATCGCGTCGAAGAACCCACACAAGATCGCCGAGATCCGCGACGTGTTGGTGGGCACCGGGCTCGACTTCGAGCTGGTCGAGAACGCCGAGTGGCCCGACGTCGAGGAGACCGAGACGACCCTGGAGGGGAATGCGATGCTCAAGGCCAGAGCGGTCCGAGCCCACACCGGGTATGCGGTGATCGCAGATGACACGGGTCTCGAGGTGGACGCGCTCGGAGGCGCGCCTGGTGTCTTTGCGGCCCGCTACGCCGGTGCGAACGCCACCTACGACGACAACGTCACGAAGCTGCTGGCCGAGATGGATGGGGTCACCAACCGATCGGCCCGTTTCCGCACTGTCATGGCGGTGATCGACGAGACGGGTGAGGAGGTCATCGTCGATGGTGTCATGGAAGGCGAGATCACCAATGAGCGCCGGGGGAACAACGGGTTCGGCTACGACCCGGTGTTTCTCGTCGGTGATCAGACCTTTGCCGAGATGGCCACCGCAGACAAGAACGAGACCTCTCATCGGGCCCGGGCGTTGCGAGCGCTGGCCCATCTAGTCGCCCGCGGCTGACGGCTGGATGAGAAACGGATGTCGTCATCAACGAAATCGCGCTACGCTTGGTGGTGAGCACGCACAAGGCGTGCAACGCCGACCTCGCCTTTCTAGTTTCCGTCAGGGTGAGGTCACCGCAGGACAGTGCGACTTTTTCGCCGGTGCTACGTACCGGTCTCGGCCGCGGATCAGTGCGGGCGGTCAGCCCCTATTCGACGGTTTGAGGCTCAAAGGAGCATTGTCGTGTCTACCAACATCTATGTGGGGAACCTCGCGTTCTCTACCAAATCATCCGACCTGGAAGCTCTCTTCGCTGAGCACGGTGAAGTGACCGATGCCCATGTGATCACCGATCGCGACACCGGCCGCTCGCACGCGGATTCGGGTTCGTCGAAATGGCTTCTGCCGATGACGCCGCGGCGGCTATCGGTGCGCTCAACGGTCGCAACGTCGACGGCCGCGATCTCAAGGTGAACCAGGCCAAAGAGCGTTCCCGGTGAGTAACCACTCTCGACCAGCCGATGGTGGGCGACAACGTTGCGCCGGCTGCGGACATCCGCGGGTCGAGCACAAGTTGGAGCGAGGGTGCACGGTGCCGAAGTGTATCTGTGTTGACTACCAGCTTCCCGATGTCGAGAGTGCGTCCAAGCGGCGATGAACTGATCACCCAGGGGTGGATGGTGCCAATGCCATTCGCCCCTGGGTGATTGCGCGCCTCGTTCAATTCTCCCCGCACGTGGCCCGGGATCGGTCACCGTAGGCATGGTTCCTCAAGTCATCGCCGAGCACGCCGACAGAAGTATCAAGATGGTCGGTTCACCGGACAACCCGGCCGTGACCAAGGACAATCCTGATGACACTCCTAGCGGTCAAGCCACACATCCCCCAACCCGACATCGGCGCCGTGCTCGATGTGCTCGCCCATCACCGGCCGATCGAGTTCCACTGCGACGCCTCCCCGGTCAGCACCGAGCCGTTCGAGGTCGACACCCGCACCGAGCTCGAGTCACGGCTCGAGGAGCTGTTTCCTTTCCGGGCCACAATGGCTCCAGCGGGTGACAAGACACATGTCCAGGTCGAGGTCTCGCTGGTATTCGGGCCGCCGATCTCCGGTGTCGGTGATTCCCTAGCCCATGCGCTCGATGATCTGCTCAGCAGTTCGCTCGCATATGTCGAGGAGTGGGAGCGGACACTGCGTTTTGGCGCCGAGCATCAGCGGCTCTGGGGCTGGGTGTACCGGCTTCTGCTCGCCGGCGACGACGAGCACATCCTGGCGACGTTGCTGAACGACCCCATCGAATAGGTGCCGGCCGAGTAGGTGCGGGCGAAGGGACTCGAACCCCCACGAGCATTGCTCACCAGGACCTAAACCTAGGACGCTTCATCCCGCCGGGTGTTGTCCACTGTCGAGAAGCATTGCACGGCAAGGGTTTGCTCGGAAGCGTATGTCAACGCGTTATGCCTGATCGCGTCCGATGGCGGGGGGTTGGGTAGAAGTCTGGGTAGAAGGTCGGAGCACCAGGTCGGCCACCGTGGCCGCTGCTTGGCGGTCGAGACCTTCGATGACGTGTGAGTACTGGTCCATTGTCATGGCGATCGAGGAGTGGCCGAGCCGTTCCTGGACGACTTTGGGGTGGATGCCTGACTCCAGGGCGAGTGTCGCCCATACGTGACGGAGATCGCGAAGGGTGATTCGCCGTAGACCGGCCTCGTCTCTGATCCTTGCGAAGCGTCGTGATACCCAATCGGGACGCAGCGTCGACCCGTCGGGGCGGCAGAACACGAGACCGATGTCGTTGTAGCCGGCGCCTACGAACATCCGCTCCTCGAGCTGACGGCGGCGATGCTCGCGGACCTTTCCCAGCGTGTCGACGTCGAGCGAGATCGGGCGTCGGCTTTGCCGCGTCTTGGTGTCGCGGCGCCTTACTGGTCCACCGTCGGCGTCCACGACCGTATGGGTCACGGCGATCGTCCCGCGGTCGAGATCCACGTCGTCCCAGGCGAGGCCAAGCGCCTCGGAGCGGCGCATCCCGGTGAACGGGATCATCCACCACAGCGCTTCCAGGCGGTCACCGTCGACGTGGTTGATGAAGGACCGAAGCTCTTGGGCGGTCCACGGTGGAGCCGTGTCGGGTCGCCCCGCGTCCGGTGTTTCGGCGAGCGCCACCGGGTTGCGGGTGAGCAGGCCTTTCTTGACGGCGAACCCGAACGCCGCCGACAGCACACCATGGATGTTCCGGACCGTCTTGGCGGACAGCGGGCGACCATCGCGGCCACCCTCCCTGCGCAGTTTCACGTACAGTCGGTCGATCGTTGTGGCATCGACTCGATTGAGCCGAAGATGCCCGATGTGAGGGACGACGTACGCCGTCACGGTCACCCGGTACTCCTTCTGCGTGGTAACCGCCAGGTTTCCTTCGGCAATGGGGAGCCACCGCTCCAAGAGGTACCGCTCGACGGTGAGCTTGGTTCGCTCGATCGAGTCGCCTTGGTCGAGGGAGTGGAGGAGCCGGACGAGCTCGGCGTCGGCCTCGCTCTCCGTCTCGAACCCGCGTGACCATCGCCGACGGCGCCTGCGGCTCAGCTCGTCGCGCCCAAGGTCGACGACTGCGTAGAACTTCCGGCCCTTCCGGGCGATGTGCCCTCGACGCCTCACGGCCTACCTCCCGGTGTCGCCCTCTCATCGCTTGAGTCGTCTCGTGCTGCCTCGTTCTCACGGCTAACGAGAGGGTCCTGACGTACCGTCCGTGGTGGGTGGCCTTCTCGGTAGGTGAAGTCTTCGTCGTGGGTGTGTTCGGCGACGAAGCCGCGGATGCCGACCTGGCGGAGGTGGTCGACGATGCGTCCCAGTTCTTCGATGTTCTTGTCGAAGTCGTCGGCGTGCTCGTTGAGGATGGCGAGGAGCAGCTCCTTGCGCCGTTCCCGGTAGCTCCACTGCTTTGCTGCGCCGGGGATCCCGGTGATCTTCTCGACGGTCTCTTCGGCTGCGGTGGGGTCGGTGATGCCGAGCTGGCGGAGCCGTTCGTACACCGGTTCAACCTGTCCGTGCCGGCCGAGGAGCCAGGCGTACAGATGGTTGACTTGGGCGCTGGTGGCTTGAAGGCGGCGGCGGTCGCCGGGTGGGGGGAGTAGGAAGTAGAGCATGGGGAGGTCGAACACCATGGCGAAGATCAGCAGTTCGTGTGCGTCGAACTCTCGTCGGCGGTCTCCGTCCCAGGCCCTTTCCATCGAGGAGATGCCGGCCTGGGTGAGGCGTTGGCCGAGGTAGGGCTCGAGCCGGTCGGCGAGCCCTTCTTGGGTCCATCCGCGTAGTTGGCGGGCTTCGCGCAGGTTGTAGGCGACGATCTGGTTGAGGTCGACCTCGCCGCTGGGTGGTGGATCTGGATGTGCGGGCATCTCCGTATCGTACACAACATGACGCTTGTGTGTGAAATGTGTGAGCACGCTGCTATCATACTGTCTATGAGTAGTGCCTGCAAAGGTTGTATATTGTGAATGGGGTACCGATTCCGTTGCTGCTGACGGTCGAAGAGGCCGGAGAGCTGTTGCGGATCGGGCGCACCAAGGCGTATGCCATGGCGCGGGAGTGGCGGGAGACCGGCGGTCACTCCGGGCTGCCGGTAGTCGATCTCGGTCACGTGTTGCGGGTGCCACGCTCAGCCCTCGAGGAGATGATCGGTGCCGACCTGTCGAGCGTGGACGTCTCCAGCAGCAACGACGACCCGGAGTCCACGGGGACGCCGCAGGCCCGAGCGGCGATGGGTCCAGAACTTCCCGCCAACCCCGATCCTGCAACCGTCACAACCACCAGCCGACGGTCGCGAACTCGCCAACGCGCTACTACCGACCAACTCGATCTCTTCGACCGAGTAGCCACCGCCGACTGAGAGCGGAGTACCGATGCCCACGTCCACGCACCTCCTGCACCGGCCCAAGAGCAACAGACGAGTGCACACCTGCCGTGACAGGGTGGGGGTGGCAGGGTGACGGTGCGGGTGACGACGTTGAAAGGTGCCGAGGCGGGTCGCTATTACACCGAGCAGCTCCCGTCGTACTACCTCGACAGTGGTGAGCCGCCGGGTCGCTGGTTCGGATACGGCGCCGCCGAGTTGGGTCTGGATGGTGTGGTCGAGGATGAGGCGTTTCTGGCGGTGATGGCCGGATTGCATCCGACGACGGGGGAGCGGTTGGGTCGCCGCTTCGGGGATGACTCGGTGCGGGGGTTCGATGCGACCTTTTCGGCGCCGAAGTCGGTGTCGGTGCTGTTCGCCATGGGCGACGAACACCTCAGGGCACAGGTGACCGAGGCGCATGGCCAGGCGGTCGACGCGGTGTTGGGTTGGGTCGAGTCCCAAGCGCACACGAGGATGCGGCGGCGGGGTCATGTGATGTGTGTTGACGCCGAAGGGATCGTGGTGGGGGTGTTTCGTCAGCACACCAGCCGTCGCCTCGACCCGCAGCTGCATACCCATGCGGTGATCGCCAACAGAGTCAAGGCTCCGGACGGACGGTGGTTGGCGCTCGATGCCCGCACCATCAAGATGGATCAGCGGACCCTGTCGGGGTTGTATCACGCCGGGCTACGGGCCGAGCTGACCCGCCGCCTCGGTGTCCGATGGCACCAACCTGACAATGGGATTGCCGAGATGGTCGGTGTCGATGCGGAGATACTGGCCGAGTTCTCCCAACGCAGCCATGACGTCGAGCAGCGGGTTGGCGGAAAACTGGTTCGGTTCCGCAGCGACCTCGGGCGGGAACCGACTGGACGGGAGCGGTGGCGCTTGGAACGCGAAGCCGTGCTCGATAGTCGCCCCGCTAAGACTCACGATCACGCTGCGGGCGAGTTGCATGCCGGGTGGCGGATGCGGGCGGCCGCTCGCGGTTTCGAGCCACACGACATCGCCGTGGGCGCGGTGGGTCGGGTCCGTCGGGCGGCGGGCATCGACCAGGCGACAATGACAGGGATGGTGGAGGGGGCGTTGGAGGCTTTGGGGGAGCGGCAGTCGACGTGGCGTCCCGCCGAGCTGGTCCGTGAGCTCGCCGCCCAGGTCCCCACCAATGTCACCGTCGAACCGGATCGTCTGTGCAGCTTCCTGCAGGACCTCGCCAACCGTGTTGCGGCGGACCGCTGTGTCGACCTGTCCCCACCCGTGCCGTCTGGTGCCGTGTTGCGCCGTGATGGGCGCCCCATCGCCGAAGCCGCCGTCGACCGGGCCCTCACCACCGGAGCGATTCTTGAGGAGGAGGAACGGATCGTGGAATGGGCTCAACGCCTGCGCCGTTTCGCCGACATCATCAACACCCCACGTCGGGGTCTCGATACGGCCGGTTTGAGTGTGGGCCAGTCCGAAGCGTGTCGGGCAGTAGCCGGTAGCGTACCGTTGGAGCTGATCGTCGGACCCGCCGGATCCGGCAAGACCGTCGCCCTCACCCCCGCCGTCGCCTACCTACAGCACCGCGGCCAGACGGTGTTCGGGGTGGCAGCCACCGCAGCGGCCGCCGAGGTGCTCGCCGCAGAAACCACCATGATGGCCGACACGCTGGACAAGCTCCTCTACGAACACTCCCGGCCCGACCGGCCACCACAACCGGGATACGATTTGCCGCGGGGTTCGACGGTGATCGTTGATGAAGCCGGCACCGTCTCCACCCCGAAACTCGCGGCATTCGTCGATCTCGCCGACGTGAAAGGATGGCGGGTGGTGATGGTGGGTGATCCCCGCCAGTTCTCCGCTGTTGGTCGGGGCGGCATGTTCGCCCACCTCATCGACACCTGTGGTGCCATCGAACTTGACCACATCCACCGCTTCACCCACGACTGGGAAGCCGACGCCACCCGGCGTCTCCGCCAAGGCGACATCGGCGTGCTCGGCGAGTATCAGCGTCACGGTCGCCTCCACGACGGCACCCCCAACGAGATGGAGGCCGCCGTCGTCGACGCCTGGTATCAGGCGCGGCGGCGGGGCGAGTCGGTGGCGTTGATGGCCAACACCAACCACACCGTCAACCGGCTCAACCAGCATGCCCAACAGAGACGCATCGACGCCGGTGAGCTCGACCCGGACGGGCCGGCCCTCGACGTTGCCCGTGAGCGGCTGCTCGTCGGCGACGAGGTGGTTACCCGCCGTAACCAGCGCACCCTGCGCACCGACCGCGGCGCCATGGTCAAGAACCGGGACCACTGGACGATCGAAGCTATCCACACCGACGGCGCCGTCACCGTCACCGGACGCTCGGGCAGGGTGCGTCTTCCCGCCGACTACGCCGCTGAGGATCTCGAGCTTGGCTATGCGCAGACCAGCCATGCCACCCAAGGCCGCACCGTCGACACCGGTCTCCTCCTCGTTGACGGCCCCGTCGACGGCCGCGGTCTCTACACGCCGCTGACCCGCGGCCGAAGCTCCAACCACGCCTACGTCGTCACCAACGAAGGCGAAACGGCAGCCGATATCCTCACCCAAGCCATCATCCGGGATTGGATCGACGAGCCCGCCATCACCCAACGAACGCGCCTCGAAGCCGACAGGGTGTTGAACCCCTCGCTCGGACACAGCCAGCTCGGAGGCGATCAGCAAGAAGCAACGCACCCAACCGACCACGACGACAAGCCGGATCTCAGCCCCGACGACAACCGCATTTGGCAGCAGATTAACCAGAGCATCGAAACCGCCAGGCAACGCCACATCACCGAGCACGCCTGGACCCGGCACATCCCCGACATCGGCCGCTGACATACGGGCACTCCACGCCTAGCCCGATCCAGACACTGTCTTGCCAGCGCCGACTGCCGGTTGCCGGACGCTGGTGCGATAACGTGCGGGGCGGTAGGTGATCTAGGGCACCGTTGACCGATCCGACTCCTTGAGCGCACAACTATGTTTGGCGATGCTCGGCCCTCCTCCCAAACGGAATGGAGCGCTCCGAGACCTCGCTCGCTCCGGATTATTGTGGTACACGGTCCCCACGTTGTCGCCCAGATTGTGAACAATCGAACCTGCTACCGAGGATCCGGTCGCGTCTACGACGACGCTCACAGGCCCAAACAAGACCGGTTCGCCGTCAACGTCGGGCTTGGGTGCGCAACGAACACCAAAGGGATCCCCTGGTTTCTAGGCTTGGGCGGCTGAGACGAGCGCCCACGCCAGCCCTGTGAGGGAAACGAGTGTCGTCGCCACTCCAGAGAGGACCCGAGCTCTAGTCCTCAACCCGAAAAGAATCATCATTAGCGTATCGAATCCGGCATCCAGGGCCAGGCGGCGGTTGAGCACCAGGGACGAGAAGCCTCTTGTGGCACCGTATGCTCCCAGGATGATTGCCCCGCTGATTGAGTCTGCTGCAAGAAGGATACCGATCGGAGCCACGTAGAACACGGTGTAGCCGATACGGGTGACGAACCCTGTTCCGATGAGGGTTCCCGTTCTCACTGCCCAGGAGAACGGAGATCGTTCTGCCCAAACTCGCGGTGTTTCGCGGTCGATCTGCCACAGATTCAGACTGGCACCAGCCACTTCTCGACCGCCAAGCACCATCCCGAGGGTCGCAGCTGCAACGACGGAACCCTGTTGAGGCAGATTGAGCACAGAGCTGAGAGCCCCGAGACCAAGCCCTATCGCGGCGCCTGCCAGTGCGCTGGTAGCGCCCAGCAAGATGAGGTGCCAGCTGCTGGCAATGAGTCTTGGTTTGGCTCTGCCCCGAAGACCTTCGGGAAACCTGGTGTCTTGTGCCAGGTTGACGCCTCACGGAAGTGTTTGCTGTACGAGAGCGGCAGTGATTGCTGCGGCCGATAGGACGGCGACCAGTCCAGTGTTCATGGTGCTCCAATGTCGTCATAAGTCGAGCTGCCGATGGATCGTTTCCAGTGGCCACCTAGCATTGACTCAACCCTTCGATGCATACGCAGTTCCCTACTGCTGGATCGTTCCAGTCCTTACAGTTCCAAAGCGCAGTCCCGTAGCAACACGTCCACGAGCACCCACCACCAGGGCAATCGCCGCACCGGATGGTGCAGCCGGAAGCGCAGCAGGTGTCTCCGTTGCAGCAAGAACAGAGGGGAGTGGATTCATGACAACACCTGTTATGCGACGCCAGAGCGGAGGGCATTGGCAGGCCGAACAGGAAGGCCGCAGTGCCAAACGCTACGGCAGCGGCACGAGCAAGAAATGCGCTCCGCGTCAAGAACGTGGGTCCGCTGGGAACAGACTCGGAGTTCGATATCCGCAGGTCCTCGTCCGTTCGCTGCGAGCTGATCATCGGTGCGACCCCGATGTTGATGGAGTAGACCCTGCCTCTTCAGATTTCGGCGATGCGATCTGCTCTTCCTCCCGTTTGTCAGTATCGCCGCTGGCGGGATCGGTTCGTAGCTTCTCCAAGTCCGGAATGCTTGTAACGGTGCTCCACCCCCTGACGACGCCATTCGCGGTCTTGATCACGAACGGTGACGTTGTCAGGCCGAGAGTCTCGATTATTGAGCTGGCATCTGGGTCGACGATGGTGCGATTCTGAAGGGCTGCTGTGTCCGATAGCGACGTAGCCGCGGTGGCTGGCCCCGTGATCAACGCAACTGTTGATTCGGTCCATGCACCCGTCGAAATCGCGGTGCCCAGTTCTTCTGCAACTCTGACGCACGCGTCGCAGCCAACGGATAGCCAGAACACGTACGTTGTTTCGGCGGGGTCAACCATGTCTGAGTCAAGTTCTTGGGGGATTGGGACCCCAACTGCCAGATTTGAGTTGCGCGCTGGTGGGTCTTGTTGACTCATAGCGATTGACAGCAGCGCGACCTGCCGGAAAAGGACTGCTATCAGAACGGCTACAACGACCTGCCATGCCAAGAGAGCTGCAACCAAGGCGGTATCCATTTCAGGCATAGATCTCTCCCGGTCGTTTCGTACCTGTTGGGTGCATGTTCATCGCTCCTAGACCGCCAGAACCTCTTCGACTACCTCTTTGACTTTGACTGTGTGCGCGGGCCACAGGCGTACCGATTGGACAGCCCTTAGAATCACGGCTGCCATCGCGACGATGCTCACTGCGAGGATGGCGGCCTTCGTCTCTTCGACGGCACTGGTTTGGCCCGGTGGGGCGACGGCTAGGACAAATGCAAGCGAGCTGAGGAACGCAGATCTGGCCAAGGCGAAGGACTTGAATCTTATCGGATAGATGTCGGTGGCGCCGAAGCACGCACACGAACTTTCACCGCCCTGGATCATGTCCACGGCGTTTATCACCGTGAACAATGCGAGAAGGATCCCAGCTCCTAGCGCTGGCGGTTGGACGAAACTGCCGCTAAGCAATCCGAACGCCAAGGCGGCGCTGATACCGAGTTCCGCTGCGACCAAGAACCAGACCGACCAGCGAGGTATCGGTACAGCCCGAAGCGTAGACCGGATACCACCAAGTGTCGCGGCTGGGTTAAGGAGCTTCGCTGCACCGGCCCATGACAAAGTCACAATGACAATCCAGCCAAGAACCGACGGAACGCTCATGAGTGGTGGCCTCCGTTGCCTATCAGGGCGGCCACGTAGCGGTTCGTCGCTGGCTCGTGACGAACTGTTGCCTGAACTCGGGTCAAATCACCTACGAGAGCTGGGTCAGTCTCACCAACCTTGAGGACACCGTTGGGAATGAGGAGATCGCCCCGCTCAGTTCGGATAGTGATATCACGCTCCGGGAGCGGCCATTCAACATCAACAAACATCGCCTCATAGGCGGGCTGGACAGCCGTCGCTGCAAAGAGTGACTGGCCTTGGCGGCTTCCGAATACCGCAATCTTGTCTCCGGTCAGGAAGTCAGAGATTGCAGCAGGCCTGTCACGCAGGAACACCGTCCTGGACGAGCAGACGATATCCACGAATCCCTCAGATCGGACAGCAGATCGGATCGCAATCTGATTCGAATCCGCTTCGACAGCCATGACCGATCCCACAACGATGGCGTCGCTACGGTACCGATTCTCCGATCTGGCACGTGCAGGACTGGCCCCAAGATTCGTAAGGACGACTTCCCCTCCTACAAAGACCCCCATCATTCTGAGGACTTCCCGGCGATCAAGATGCCTCGCAGACATCACACTCCCCCCGTACCCGCGGCGACCACGAGGAGACTCTGCAAGATCCCGGCCTCGAACCTACCAGCGCTGTCGTCTATGCCCGGTCTCAGCATCAGTTCACAAACCTCCTGCCCTATCCCTCTCGATACGACACCAGCTCGCGTCAACGACAAAGGTTGGCCCGAAGCGGCCAGCCATTTGTCGTCGCAATGCAGGCACAAACCCCCCGCCTAATGCGGTCCACGCCTCTGGCCTCGCGCCTGACTCCCTCGTCAATGGGTCGATATGCAGAAGCCACCTCTCGCGTCCGCCGTCATTGGGAAAGCGACGCCGGAAGCTCTCGCGCATACCGAGCCGAGAAGTCTGGTGATCGGGTAGGCTGATAATGCGGGGCGTGTGGGTTTCGACAGGGGGGCACACATGCGGATCGGGATCGCAACCAAAAGCCTTGCACCACTCACAGCCGCTGGCGCCGAGTCAGTGCTCGTAGCCGCCGGTATGAACGTGCAGCAAGTTAGCCATCCGGTTGCGTGGGCAGTGGCGGGCGAGTCCGCATCGTTGCTGGTAGCAG
This sequence comes from uncultured bacterium, assembly GCA_963801165.1. GTDB lineage: Bacteria > Actinomycetota > Acidimicrobiia > Spongiisociales > UBA5794 > JAAETI01. The sequence goes on along the minus strand of CAWDDT010000013.1, from coordinate 165,230 downwards.
GCTGCGCCTCTCGACAGGATTGTGACTTGTTCTTGCGAATTCGCGAGAACACTCCCCAGATCCCAACCATCGCGCTGGTTGCCTCGCCCGCCCTATCGGAACCCCTCTTTCGATACGGCGCGTGGGTCGTTCTTCCAGTGGCGATGTCTGTCGACTGGCTAGTAGTTGCCGTAGAGGCCGTCGGAGCGGGACTCTCCATTGCGCCTCATGTTGTCTTTCGCGATTGGACGCCAACCGACACGAGGGGTCAAGGCGCGATGCAAGTGACGGACCAGGAGATTGACTGGCTTCGTATCCTCGCCTCCGGGGTGACGATTGGCAGGTTGGCCGACACAATCGGCTATAGCGAACGGAACATGCAGCGTCTTTTGGCTACGACGTACCGGAAGCTAGACGCGTCCAACAAAACCGAAGCGCTCATGGCGGCAGCACAGCAAGGGCTCCTGGACTAGCCCCATAGGGATCCCGGTGATTGGAAGTCATACGGGCGATAGAACTGCCTTCCCAGCATGCTCGGCATCACCCTTGTCGATCGGCGGATCAGTTCGCCTACACCGTGGATCTTGCGGTGATACGAATAGGAACGGACAATCAAGATCGTTCGCCCCAAGAAACGCATCCCTGGCGGTCGCTACACCTAATCCAGTGTGTCCTCGGTCACCCGCTGGCGTCTATCTCGGCCACCGCCACCGCCGCAACGGTCTGGGCTTGGATTTGGCCGGTCGATGGGTTGGCGATAAGCCATGGACCGGCATCGCTCGCCACCATGACTACTCGCGACTCATCAGCGGTCCAAGCGCCATCCCACACTGCGGCACGTATCGGGACGTCCAACACGGGCTGTCCGTTTCTGGTCCAAATCTCAAGGTGGACCTCGCTGTCCGATGCCCGATCTTGGAAAGCGGTGTGTGTGAATGCGACGTATTCGCCACTCGGCGACCATTCGACCCAATCGGCTGTCGTGTCATAGCGGCCGAGATTGGTCACAGGGTTCAACTCCTCGTCGGTGATGACGTACTGAATCTGGTCCTCCGATCGAACAACCGCCAATCCATAGCCGTCGGCGGAGATGGCGAGCGGCAATATACCCTCAGCTTCTGCCACTACTTCACCGTCAAGGGCGACGAGCTTGGCCCGTCCCGATTCGTCGAACGAGCGGAGCACGATCCCAAACCTCGTAAGTCCCACGATCGACTCATCTGGTTGCGCTCCGCCGATGTGCCGCGCATTTACCGCTACATCGAGATACTCTCCACGATCACCCAAGATCTCTGCTTGAAGTCGGCCGAACACCATTACTCGCCCGTCATCACTCGCCTCGATCCAGGCTGCTTTCCCAGGTTCAGAACCGTGCCATGACCATCCTCCCGCAAGTTCGGCTGATACCGCTACATACATGTTGTTTCTGCCTACATAGAGAGTCTGCCCGGTGGCTGACGGCGCGGTGAATGCGAACAGTTCGTCGGATTGGTCGGCAGACAGCCCACTCGCAAGCCACGGCAGCTGTACGGATGCCGTGATACCTTCGGTTGTCCATTCCTCGAGCGTGAGCTCCGGCCACACCCCCCGAAAGAGACGGAACCTCGAGCTACGTAGATCCTGCGGCAGGGCAGGACCGGATACAAGGCCTGGCACCGGCGGCATAGAGGTGGCACCATTAGTCGCACCCAGCGCCGGCACTCTTGTCGACGATGACGCTGTCCGGTCATTCTCCTGCTTTGTATCGGTCGTGGCGCCAGATACCACAGGAGCAAGAAACCCGTTCGGCGGGTCCGGCTCCTGACCGCTGTTGGCAGTCACTCCAAGAAGATACCCAAAGAGTCCGGCAGCAATGCCCACCACGGCCAAGAAGACGAGGGAACGGGTTGCTTGCTGCTCCGGCGCGGGTGCACCTACGAGGGGCGGTCGGGATTCCACGACTCCATTCTGGCCGAGAATCTCCGCAATGGGCACACGAAAATCTCGCCCATCGGTCATGCCTATGGCATGGATATCGCAGATCATCAATTCCCGAGCGATATCGCGCAGTTCAAATGCTGCTCTGCATCGGCACTCACGCTGGCGCTCGTTGGTCGGTGGCTATCCGGGAGTGCGCCGAGGACGCTCCGACCCGGGTTAGCAATGGTGCCGGCCGCTATCCCACAGTCGGTGGCGCTGCTGGTTCTTCTCGGGATGTCGAGCGAGCACGAGGGCCGCGGGCTCGGCGCCGGTCTCCTCGCCGACGCCATCAGCCGGACGGCGCAGCTCGGCACTGAGATCGGATGCCGGGGCTTGCTGTTCACGCCGAGACACCGCAGGCCCGCGACTTCCACCTCCATCTCATCCCCGAGTTCGAGCCGTCACCGACCGACGCCCTCCATCTCGTCTTGCTCATGAAGGACATTCTCAGAACCCTCCGCGACTGAATCCGGGCGTGAGCGCGGCGAGCAGTCTTCCGCATCTCGGGGCGCGCTGGGGGCGCGGGAGAACGAGAAACGATGCAAACCACCGCGAGATGACCAACGATGATGAGTGGTCGTAAACCATTGTGTCATAAGGGTTTACGCCAGAATCCCCAGCGAGTCGCCGACTTCCGAGAAATGCCCCGAACGGTCTTCAAAACCGGCCACCACCGTACAAGACGTCCATCAGGTGGTTCCGAGGCGCCGGGCGTGGGTGCCACGGCAGGGCGAAGACCCATGGTCTGAACGCCATTCTTCTAACGAACCTTCCAACGGACGGGGCGTCACGAGGGGTCATCTGCCGGAATCAGGAAGCACGCTGATCCCGCAGGACCCCAGGCTCACGGGCTATTGAGCGATAACGCGAAATGATGAAGGGAACCCGAAAGGGCTCATAACCCGTCGAACAAGCGAGCCTCGTCGGGGGTCCAATCACCCGGCGACACTCAAAGCCACGTCGGACATCCCCCGGCAATACCTCGAGCGGTCTGACGACCAGCAGGTCCCCGCTCACACCTTCAAGGAGGTTTGAGAGTGGCAGCCAGAGCGACGAGACGGCGCTGACGACGTTCACACACGACGCGACCTTCCAGCTTGCTGCCAGTTAGCGCCACGGCCCACATGCGAAAGCACGAGCCGACATCAGACGGTACTGGCTGCCGCGCATCGGCATGCGGTCGCGGTGCGGAGCGCAACGATGGCTAATCGCCCCGGTTCCCCTCTGGACTCGCTACGAGGTCGGGTAGAAGATTGGGTAGAAACGATTGTCTTCGTCGACCGGCGGCGGACCCGCCCGCGAGGCAGAATCCCCTGATGGGCGGGTATCTGGCTCAAGTGCGGGCGAAGGGACTCGAACCCCCACGGGCTTTCGCCCACCAGGACCTAAACCTGGCGCGTCTTCCATTTCCGCCACGCCCGCATGACACGCCGCCACAGCAATCGATCTCGGTAAGCGCTGGCGGCAGTGGGTCGCCAGGGAATCGAACCCTGAACCTACGGATTAAGAGTCCGGTGCTCTGCCTGATTGAGCTAGCGACCCGGAGCGATTGTAGCAAGCCTTCAGACCATGCACTCACTCATGTTGTCAATCCATTGCATTGTTCGTTGCCAGTGGTCTCCTCCCCGGCATACCAGAACTCGACACACACCCGCCGGTATGCGATTCTTCCTGTGTCCTGTGCCGCGCGGTTTGACGTATGTCTTGGTGAACCGTGCTGTTGGGAGGCCCAGCTCCGCTCTCCAATACGTCTTGGCGGCCTCTTCGCAGTTGCCCTCGTGGAGGTGGAGGCAAAGCCGGAAATCTGCAGAGGTATCGAGATACTGGCGAACCCACCCAATGAACACGCGTAGCAATGCCGGATCGGTGTTAGCGATCGAAAAGTGATTGCGGGTCTTGGATCCCTCCGCCCAGTAGAGAGCGACTCCAGCCGCAAACAGCGGATCTCGGGACCACTCAGTAGCTTGCTGTTGGGCCTCGGTTCGAAGGACTCGGATCTCTTCTCGCCTCTTGGCCTGAGTGTCGCGACGCCCGCCCGCAGTCGAATAACGGCGTTGCCTGATCTTGTCGACCTGTTTCTGAGTCAATTGAACGTCGCGGCACCAGTAGGACAGGGTGGATTTCGCCACCGGAATGATCTCTCGGATTTCGCTTTGCATCAAGCCGAGGCGGCGTAGTTCTTTGCCTAGATCGGAACGCTGTCGATTGGACAGGTGGTTCCATCCGGATGCCCGCTGCTGCAAGCGGTTGGGTATTCGAGGTCTCATGCTGCACAACGTATCAAGCCGGTACGACAGACCTACGGAGACCTGCAACAATGGCGCTACCACGGGCTGTAGCGCAGTTTGGTAGCGCACCTGCTTTGGGAGCAGGGGGTCGCCAGTTCAAATCTGGCCAGCCCGACGAGGTGGAGACGTCGAGAAGTGCCTGCCATGGAAGGCGATCTTCGCCACGTGTCCTCGACCGAACGAGATGCGATCATGCCGTCCGGGATTTTGATGACGGGTCTGTCTTCGACGCGGATATCGAGAGGTTGTCGGCGGCGGGGATCACGAAGGGTTGTAACCCACCGGTTGATGACCGGTTCTGTCCGGATGATGCGGTGACGCGGGGTGAGATGGCTGCGTTCCTTGTCCGGGCCGTCGGGCTGTAACCGACTTGCCAGAGCCGATCCAAGCGCTGTCCCCAGTAAGGAGCACGGTCTAGCTGTCGACTCTAGGAGCGAGCACGCGATCTGCGGTGTCCGGGATACCAGGCAACAGGGAAGCCAACTCGTCGCGCCCGGCGACATCGAGCTTCCGGTACACCGACCGGAGATGATTGTCGACCGTGCGCACGGAAATGTATCGCCTGGCAGCGATCTCCCGGCTGCTCAAACCCGTTGCAGCATCGAATGCAATCTGGACCTCGCGGCCCGTCACCAGCGGGGGACGGTCCGCCAGCGCCGGGGTATGCGGGTCTTCGCAGCGCAGCTCGGCAACACGTGAGAGCACGACACAGCGGGCTGCTGCCGCCGACGCGCCGCGTCCTTCGAGAATGGATGCTGCCTGGGCGAAACATTCGGCGGAGGGGAGGTGCGCGCCCATCGCTGCGAAGCGCTTCGCAGCATCCGCAACGCCTCCGGCATCGCCAGTGGCGAACGCCTCGATGTGGGCTCGCATGGTGGCGAGCAGGTCAACGTCGCGCGAGACATCGATCTGTCCTGCGTCTTGCACCACGTGCTCCGGGGCGCCGAGTCGGGAGGCGTTGTACAGACAAAGCATCGCCCAGGCGTAGTGTTCGCACTCAACCGCACGCCGTCCGCTCTCGGCAGCGATCCGGGCTCCCTGGGCCGGTCTCCCACGAGCCGCCTCCGTCCATGCCCGCCCGAGGTCTATCCAGATGGACAGACGGGGTGCAGCCGGTAGGACCTCGATCTTGTCGAGGAGGGTCCCGGGACCGGTGTCACCCATCTGGCCGGCCGCAAACGCCGCGATTCCGGCTGCCTGGAGCTCGAGCCCGAACGGGTCTGCCTGCGAGAATAGGTCGTGCGCACGTTGGGCGGTGCTCTTTGCGGTGCGGAGGCGTCCCATGACGACCAGCGCCATGCACCTGGCGGAGAGCCACGTGGGAACTAGAGCCCCGCCACGCCCTGCCTTCTCGACCGCTGACCCGGTGAGGCTAACCGCTTCCTCGAATCTTCCGGCGTTGATCAACGCCGCCGTATGCATGATCTCGATCTGATCATGAGCGAATGGGAGCACTTCGCGGGCGAGATCGGCGTAGCGCATTGCCTCGTCGTGCACCGCGTGGAAACCCATGCCATCGCCAGTCATCGCATGCGCAACCGAGAGTGCAACGTGTGCCGAGGCGCGTGGTGCCGCCGATGTGTTGGGATCGGAGAGAACCGCTTGTGTGGCCGACATCGTGTCTGCAAAGTCTCCGTGAATGGCGGAGATCGTCGCTCTCTCGTTGTTGAGCCGGGCACGGAGGTCGGGGTTGTCGACCGCTTTGGCAGCCCTTGCGAAGAGGTCGCGTGCCTGGGTCACCCGGCCCAGCCCAAACCCCAGGTTCTGAGCCCGAATCGAGACGATCTCGGTGAGCAGCCGGAGATCGTTGGGCCACCTGTCGTCGAGCGCAGCTTCAGCCTCTGCAAAACGATGCTGATAGCTCAGAGCGCGCCCGAGTAGTAGCGCGACACGATCATCCGCCGGGTCGAGTGGTGCCAGCAGTTCTTGACACAATGCGGGATCGTGCCGAATCAACGCTGCCCGGGCACCGGCGAGAGCAATATCGATGGAGAAGGTCTGGCGGGCTTCCCGCTGCCAGAGTGCGACCCGTACCGGATCGGAGATCGACCCGGTCGCTTCCGCAGCGGCGATCAGAGTGCGACAAGCGGATTGGATCCGTGACGAGCCGATGTACTCCTTGAGGATCTCCCCATAGAGCGGATGAGCCGGGACGACCGTCTGCTCTCCGCCGGATCCGATCATCATCACCAGGCGGCGACTCTCGAGTTCGGCGAGTGTGTCACCCAACGCCTGTTGGGCGATGGCATACGGCAGCGGGGCTCCGACGGCGACAAGGTCCATTGCAGGCTGGAGAGTTTCCGGGATCGCCCGCAGCCTGGAGGCGACGAGATCGGAGAGGCGCGGCGACTTTGCCGGCGATCCGCCGAGATCCCAGGTGCCATGCGGTGTGCGAACGACACTGACACCAACGGCACCTTCGAGGATCTCGTGGAGAACGAGCGGATTGCCCCGGGCGAGACTCCACAGTTCCGATTCGAGGTGCGCTGTGGTCGAACCGTCCAGGACGGACTCAATCAGACTTTGAGATTCGTCCCGGTCGAGCGGTCCGAGGTCCATCCGTTCGATCGCGCCATTCGTCCACAGGCCGACGAGGCCGGCGTCCATGGGCTGTCCGGTCCTGCTGGCCAGAACGATGTTTGCGATTCCCGAACCGACCACCAGGGTGAGGAAGGAGAGCGACACCGGGTCGAGATGGTGGGCATCGTCGATGGAGATCAGTCGGCCCCGGCGACCGTCGAGCTTCTCCAAGGCATGCCGCGCTGCCGCAAGCATCGCCAGACGATCGGGCGTGGGACCGGTGGGGAGCAGCTCGATAAACGGTGCAAACGGGATCGATCGGGTCGATTCGGACGCCACGGCGCGGACCACGGACATACCCGTGTTCTCGGCTTCCTTCAGTAGCTCGGCCAGGAGGCGGCTCTTCCCGACCCCGGCCGGACCGAGGATGGCGACCCCGGTCCCGGATGAAACCAGCTCGAGCGCATGTTTCAGGGCGGATTCGCGCCCTACGAGCGGCCATTCCATGCCCACAAACATATAGGGGAATTCCACCTTTCGGTCCTATGGCAAGAGAACGGCCCGTCTGATTGCATGAGTAGTGCTTGCCGTGGGGATGAGCGGTCCCGGGAGTTGATTGAGTAGTCGGGGACGCACCGCGCGCCTGTGCCGGCCGGTACGTTCCGAAGCGAGGGGGGCGGCCGCCGGTAGCGAAAGCCCCGGCTGCTATTCGGGCGACGACGGGAAGGGGACCTGATGAAACGTGTTGTTGGATACCTCGTACACATCGTGCTGGTGGCAACCGTCGCGGCACCCGCCGTAGTGATGGCAGCACCCGCGGCCGAGGCCGACCAGAGCATCATCTGGGTGAGCGTCTCGGCCGATGGGACGGGTCATGGGGGCATCGGGCCTGTTGCGGTGTCCGACGATGGGCGATACGTGGCGTTTCGCTCATCAGAGGACACTCTCGTTCCCGGGGACACAGGGGACAACGACGTGTTCGTCAAGGATGTGATGACCGGTGACATCGAGCTGGTCAGCGTCTCTTCGAGCGGTGTCAAAGGCAACGACGACAGCGGCGCGACGCTGGACATCTCCGATGACGGGCGGTATGTGGCGTTCTCCTCGACCGCGGACAACCTGGTGGCGGGTGACACCAACGCGCACCCCGACATCTTCATCCGGGACCGGACCGCCGGAACAACCGAGCGGGTGCTCCGAGACGACGGGCTTCCGAGCGAAGGCAGCGCAATCGATGCCGCGATCTCGGGTGACGGGATGTACGTCGCGTTCGTCGGCTCCGGCTACGACGCGGCAGGGGCCGCCAACGACTGGGGCGTGCACGTCTACGACCGGGTCGCTGGCACTTCTGAGAGGATCACCGACGGATCGGCGTTTGTCGCGACGGGCTCGACCTACGGCTCCACCGACATCTCCAACGATGGCCGGTATGTTGCGTTCACCACCGGCGAGTTCGGCCAGTACAAGGACGTCATTCTCTTCGACCGGATGAGCGACACCTACGAGATAGCCAACCCGCGAATTGGCGGGGCGCGTCCGCAGAGCAACCATCCTGAGGATCTCGCCATATCAGGGGACGGTCGGTTTGTGACGTTCGGCTCGCCCGACACCAACTACGTCGCCGGCGATCCCGCCGACACCAATGATGTGTTCGTCTACAGTGCCGCCACCGGCACGGTCGAGCGGATCCCCGGAGGCGGTGGCACCGTCTCGCAGGATCCTCTCCCGGTCATCTCCGACGACGGCCGGTACGTGACCTTCACTGCCGGTCAGGACATCTATGGTGACGCTAACGGCTTTGCCGACGTCGTCGTCTACGACCGTCAGACCGACTCCGGCGTGGTGGTGTCGGTGTTCGGCGACGGTTCACCGGGTACGTCAACCAGCGGCAGCTACCTGAACGAGCCGGCGATCTCGGGAGATGGTCGGTTCGTTGCGTTCCAGACTTTCGAGGAATTCGACTCGAACGACACCGGAAACGCCGACGTCTACGAAGTGGACATGGAGGGGACGACCACGCCGCCCGGTGGATGTACACACGGGTTTACCGACGTCGACTCTTCAAACGTCTTCGAAGCCGATATCTGCTGGCTGGCTGCAGCGGCCATCACGCTCGGCTGCAACCCGCCCGCCAACGACGAGTTCTGCCCCAAGGACTATGTGACCAGGGGTCAGATGGCGGCGTTCTTGGTGCGGGCGCTTGGCTATACCGACAATGGTGGCGGTGATCTGTTCAGTGATGATGACGGTTCGGTGTTCGAGGACAACATCGACAAGTTGGGCACTGCCGGGGTAACCAGAGGCTGTGATCCGCCGACCAACGACATGTTCTGTCCCAACGACTATGTGACCAGGGGTCAGATGGCGGCGTTCTTGGTGCGGGCGCTTGGCTATACCGACAATGGTGGCGGTGATCTGTTCAGTGATGATGACGGTTCGGTGTTCGAGGACAACATCGACAAGTTGGGCACTGCCGGGGTAACCAGAGGTTGTAATCCGCCGACCAACGACATGTTCTGTCCCAACGACAACGTGACCCGGGAGCAGATGGCGGCGTTTTTGCGCCGGGCACTCGAGAGCTGACCTTCGCGGCGTTCCGACCGAGCTGGTTCCGACCGAGCTGGATGTCGGAAATCGACCAGGAGCCCCCACACAACGGTGAGGGCTCCGGGATCTGGCCGGTATGCATCGGGACTGAAGAATGCCGCGGGACGGTCCGATGATGGTGTGAGCCAGTAGGTTGCCACTGATGAGCCCACCCGACATCCAGACTGTCCTTAGCTACCTCGCCGACCTCGCTCCTGCGGGCAGGCGTACCGTTGACGTGGTCAGTCGCAAGTCGGAGTTCGCCTGGCTGGGGGGCAATCCGCAACTTCTCAGCTCTCCCGAAGCGTTCAGTCTCCCGAAGAGCGACGAGCTCCGTCGTCTCGCTTCCGTCGACTCTCTGCACGCAACCGAGCGTCTGCTCCGGCTGGGCTGGCTGTTCGTGACCGGAACAGTCGACGACAACGGCAAGTCGACCCGGTATTGCTTCCCCCTGCTGTCGATGCCGGTCAGGCTTGGCAACCGCGGCCTGTCATTCCAGCTTCTCCACGAGGGCACCGTCGAGATGTACGACGATCTGTTCGACTGGGACGCCCGTCTCGAGCTCGAGGAATCGAGCGATCCGTTTGCCGGCGGATCAGATACCCGGGATGATCGTCTCTTGGCCCGGATGCCCAAGCTGGAGAGCTGGGTTCGCACAGCACTCGATCGCGCCGGGCTGCCCGCGGCGGCGCTGCGGGGAGGCGCTACGAACCCGCTCGAGTTGCGGGGCGAAGGTGGCCTGAGTGTTGTGGCCGGCGCCGCGATTTACACCATTCGTGACGTCGTGGCTCCCGACATGGCGGGGGTGCTCCGCACCTGGTCGTTCGAGCCGGTGGCCGAATCAGCGTTTGGTGCTCTCTATTCCGGCACGAGCAACGCGACCGGTGGCGATGAAGACACCGGGTTCAAGACGCCGCTGCCGCTCAACCGCACTCAGCGTGAAGGGCTTCTGCGGATCCGGGGCGAGCGAGTCACTGTCGTATCCGGACCGCCGGGCACCGGGAAGAGCCACCTGGTCGCGGCAGCCGCCATAGATCAAGTCGCGAGAGGCAACAGTGTCCTGATCGCGACCCAGTCCCAATACGCGGCATCGGTGATCGCCGACTTGATCGAGCGTCATCCCGGCCCCCGTTTTGTGCGCTTCGGGAACCGTGACGATCGCGAGAGTGTTGCCGCCGAGCTGGGCGATGGTCTCGCTCGCCCGCTGTCTCCGGACGAGTCTCGCGATCTCGAGCATCGCGAAGCCGGTGCGGCGGACAAGGTGCGAAGGCTGCACAACACAATCGCAGCGGCTCTCCGGCGTGAGGAGGAGTTCAGCCGGGCGCTGAGGGGCCGTGAATTGAACCTGCTCGCGGCCGCACAGACACCCGCTGTTCTCGAAGAAGGTTTCAACCTCGAGCGGGCGGAGAAACTGCTGGGGCGTGCCCGCCAGGGTATGCCTCTCTTCGCATCGTTGGCCAGGTCCAGGGCAACCAGGAAGCTGCGCACGCTGGTGCGCGCCGACGCGACCGCGACCCTCGACGACCTCGACGCCGGTCTCGACGCCGCCCGCGCCGAACGGGCCGTCCGACGCGGGCTCGCCGGTGGGGGACTATCGCTCGTCGCGGCCTGGGCAGAGCTCGAGGCGGCCGAGAGCGAGTACCGCGACTCCATCGGGAGGGTCGTCGAGGCGCAGCGTCGGTCCCGCGAGAACAGCAAGCGCAGATCGACCCGGGCCGTGGCGACGCTGGCCTCGGCGCTCCGCGCCGGCCGAGCAAGACGCCGCCAGCTGCTGCGCGAGCTCGCCGCCGACGACTTCCTCGATGTGCTTCCGCTGTGGATCGGCACGCTTCAGGAGATCGACGACACGCTGCCTGTTGTACCTGCGGCCTTCGACCTCGTGATCTTCGACGAGGCGTCGCAGATCGACCAGATGAGGGCGGCTCCCGCACTTGCCCGCGCCCGCCGGGCATTGATCGTTGGCGACCCGCGACAGCTCCGACACGTCTCGTTCGTTTCGGATGAGGCAATGGAAGAGGCCGCGGCGCGCCACGGGCTGGCTTCCGACGTTGCTCGGCTGCTCGACGTTCGCCGCAACAGCTTGTTCGATGTCGGAGCCGCTGCCGCCCGTATCACCTGGCTCGATGAGCATTTCCGGTCCGTCCCCCACATCATCGAGTTCTCCGACCGCACCTTCTACGGTGGCAACCTTCGTCTCATGACCCAGCATCCCCGCAACGAGGCACGCGACGCCATTGCCACGATCCTGGTAGCAGGCACCAGAGACGAGCAGGGCGTGAACCGGGCCGAAATCGACGAGACGATGAGGCAGATCGAGACGTACGCCGCCGCCGGGGCCACCTCGATCGGGGTCATCAGCCCGTTCCGGGCACAAGCGGACGCCATCGAAGAAGCGATCCTCGCTGTATACGGGCCGGAGGACGTCACCCGGCTTGGTCTGCGCTCAGGAACCGTGCATTCCTTCCAGGGAAACGAACGGGATGTCATCATCGCCTCACTGGCGATCGACGGTGACGTCTCCGGAGGCTCCCTCAACTTTCTCCAGAACCCCAACCTCTTCAACGTGATGGTGACCCGTGCCAAACGTGAGATGGTGGTGGTCACGTCGGTCGACCGATCCGTGCTTCCCGCAGGCTTGCTCGCCGACTATCTCCGCTATGCCGACCATGCCCTGCACGGGCAGGACGGCGGCGTCGTGGGCGACGGCTGGACCGGGGAGCTGGCGGGCGAGCTGGAGAACTTCGGGGTAGCCGTCGTTCCCTCCTACCCGGTTGCCGGGTGGAAGGTCGATCTGTCAATAGGGGAGGGCGACGGCGCCATAGGCGTGGAGACCACGGTGCATCCCGACGGCGCCGAGACGCATATCGAACAGCATCTCGCTCTGCGTCGTGCCGGGTGGGTGATGGTGGACACCTACCAGAGCAAATGGCTGACCGACGCAAGCGGTGCCGCCGAAATGCTCTCCAAGAAGCTGTTGCGACACAGACTTATCGACTGATCCGGCTGCGCCACAGCGCCACCCAACCCGGGTCCGCCCTCTCGAGACGCTTCTTCTTCAGGTTCTCGCGCATGATCCACCGGATGTCCGGATCGGTCGAGCCCAGCCACTTCTCCAGCAGCGGCTTCCCCTCATCGGGCAGGGCCGCGACGGCGACACTCCAGCAATATCCGAGACCTTTGCGGAGAGCGATGAACCCGTCATCACGCCGATCAGTCCGCGCCGGGACGCTTGCCGTGATCGTGTCGAGCAGATCGAGGACATCCCGTGCATCACCTCTGTCCCGCAATAGCCGCGGTTCACAGACCGCGGCCGCGGCTGCCCGCTGCTCTAGAGGCGATCCGGCCGCCCAATCTCTGACCACGGCGATCATCCGCTTCATGTCGACGTCACCGAGACGCTGCAACGCCATCGCGACCGCTTCGCGTATCCGCCAGCGCACATCAACCGCGTGGTCGCGAAGCACCGCCGCGACCCCGGGATCGCCGTCGGCGAGCAGCCTGCCCCGCCCGACGACGCCACAGAAGGCGAGAAACTCATCGGGGGCGTTGACCGGGGCGACCGCGGCGGTCAGCGCGGTGAAGCGGTCGAACAGAGCCCGATCGCCCTCCTCAGCCACCGCCCGGGCCAGCTCGATGTTCCCGCGCGGGCCGGGGAGACCCGAATGCTCCCGCAGGTAGTCGTCCCAGGTGGTCAGCGAGCGCAGGGTTGCCCGGTAGTCGTCGATCTTGCTCATCTGCCCCATTGTCCGGTCGGTGAATGCATCGTCAAGCCCGATCGATCGTCAAGCCCGTTCGACCGTCGGTCCTAGACGACGCGCCAGACCCGCCATAGGGCAGCGGGTTCCTCGAGGGGGTTGCCGTGAACGAGGAAGAAATCCGCAGGTCCGCCGACGGTGATCCGTCCTGCGGTCGGCTCACCGAGCAGCTCGCCACCGACCCAGGTGGCCGCGGCCAGCGCCCGCCACGGCTCCAAACCGGCGGCGACGAGGCACTCGACCTCCCAGGCCAGATGGTTGGCCCGCAGCGAACCTCCTCCGAAGTCGGTTCCCGCCGCCATCGTCACCCCGGCTGCCGACGCCAGACCGACACTGTGAAACGCCCGTTCTTTCCTCTCCGTCAGGGTGGCTCGCCCCTCGACCGAGGCGAATCGGTCAATCGTGGTGGTGGAGGAGAACGTCATCCACGAGGCCACGACTCCGAGAGTGGGTACGAGGTAGGTACCGCGCCGTGCCATCTCGGCGGTGAGGTCGGCGTCGAGGGTAGTGCCGTGCTCGATGCAAGCCACCCCGCCCGCTACCCCGGCCCGGGCGCCCGGCAACACGGTGGCGTGGGCAGTCACCTCGAGCCCATGCTCATCGGCGGCTGCGACGGCACGCGCCACCTCGGTGGCGGTCCAGGGTGAGGTGTCTCGGTCCGGGCCGTCCAGATAGAGCTTGATGAGGTCTGCTCCGTCGGCGGCTTGTTGGTGAACCGCTGCCACCAACTCGTCGGCGTCCGCCGCCTCAGCGTCGATGCTGGAGGGCAGCAAGCCGGCCTTGGAGATCCAGGTGCCGGCGGCTCGAACGTACGGCCGATCCTGGCGAACTTCCCACGCATCCCGGACCCGCAGGGCGAGCGCCGCTCCGTCGCGAGGCGGTGACCCGACGTCGCGAAACCAGCGGGTGCCTGCCCGCCGGGCGATGTCCCCGTTGTGCTCGGCGACCGCAAGCAACTCATCGGTGGAGTCGTCGATACGGGCGATCCAGTGAGACCCGCCGGGTAAGACCGTGTGGCTGTGTGCGTCGACCATCCCCGGCACCACGGTGGCCCCGCCAACGTCGATCACCCGGGTCGACCCGGTCGGTGCCCCGGCTTCGTCATCATGGCCGATCCACGCGATCCGATTGCCCCGGACCAGGATCGACTGGTCGAGGACGATTTCCGGCCCGGTGCCATCGGCTAGTGCAGCATTCCGATAAAGGGTGTCCATGAGACCGAGTCTATGAGCGCGATGCATTCCGTTGTTCGCTCCCTGGTCCGGCTTCTATAAACTCGCTTCCCATGGCATGGAAGATCCCCGAGAAACCGAGCCTCGAAGGCCTCGAGCAGAAGTGGGACGAGGTCTGGGACCGCGACGGCACCTACCGCTTCGATCGCTCCAGGAGCCGTCCCGAGATCTATTCGATCGACACCCCGCCGCCGACAGTGTCGGGCTCGCTCCACATGGGCTCAGTGTTCGGGTATGTGCAAACCGATGCGCACGCCCGCTACAGGAGGATGGCGGGAAAAGAGGTGTTCTATCCGATGGGCTGGGACGACAACGGTCTCCCCACCGAGCGTCGCGTCCAGAACTTTTACGGGGTCCTCTGCGACCCTTCGCTGCGGTACGACCCCGATTTCGGGCCGCCCGAGAAGGCATTCGAGCCTCCCCGCCATATCAGCCGCCGCAACTTCATCGAGCTGTGCCACCTGCTCACCACCGAAGACGAGCAGGTCTTCGAGCATCTCTGGCGTGTCCTCGGGCTCTCCGTCGACTGGACCCAGACCTACGCAACCATCGACGACCGCAGCAGACGCACCTCGCAGAGGGCTTTCCTGCGCAACCTGGAGCGCGGCGAGGCGTACGCCCGTGAGGCTCCGGTGTTGTGGGATGTCGACTTCCGCACGGCGGTCGCCCAGGCGGAGCTCGAGGATCGGGAGGATCGCGGGAGTTATCACAAGGTGCGGTTTGGGCTCGACGACGGCACCTACGTGTATGTCGACACCACCCGACCCGAGCTGCTCTGCTCATGTGTCGCTCTCGTCGCCCACCCCGGCGACGAGCGTTACCGGCCGTTGTTCGGGACCGGGGCAACGACACCGCTTTTCGGTATCGAAGTCCCCGTCGTCGCCCACGAACTGGCCGAGCCGGAAAAGGGCACGGGCATCGCCATGATCTGTACCTTCGGTGACACGACAGACGTGGTGTGGTGGCGCGAGCTGCAGTTGCCGACCCGTACCGTCATCCAGCGCGATGGACGGTTCCAGACCGAGACTCCCGGGTGGATTGCTGAGTCCGGCACCGCAGCGTATGAGCAGATCGCGGGCTTGTACCCCAAGCAGGCGCGCCGGGCGATCGCCGAAATGCTGGCCGCAGCGGGGGACATGGAAGGCGAGCCTCGTTCCATCGTCCACGCGGTCAAGTACTACGAGAAAGGGAAACGTCCCCTCGAGATCGTCTCCAGTCGACAGTGGTACATACGCAATGGCGGCCTCGATCTCGACCTACGGCAAGAGCTGCTCGAGAGAGGGGAAGAGCTGCGCTGGGTGCCCGAGTTCATGGGCGTCCGCTACCGCCATTGGGTGGAGGGCCTCAACAGCGACTGGCTGATCTCCCGGCAACGATTCTTCGGGGTGCCTATGCCGCTGTGGTACCCGATCGGAGCCGATGGGGTCATCGACTACGACCGGCCGCTTATCCCGGGCGACGATCAACTGCCGGTTGATCCGACCACCGACGCCCCACCCGGGTACGAAGAGTCACAGCGCAGCGAAGCCGGCGGTTTCATCGCCGATCCCGATGTGATGGACACCTGGGCTACTTCGTCGCTGACCCCGCAAGTCGCCGGGCACTGGGACGACGATGCGGACCTGTGGGCGAGAGTCTTCCCGATGGACTTGCGCCCGCAGGGGCCTGAGATAATCAGGACCTGGCTGTTCGCCACCGTCACCAGGGCGCATCAGGAGCACGGCGTGCTGCCGTGGCACACCGCCACCATCAACGGGTGGATCCTCGACCCCGATCGCAAGAAGATGTCGAAGTCGAAGGACAATGTTGTGACGCCGCTCCCGCTGATCGAGGAGCACGGCGCCGAGGCCATCCGCTACTGGGCGTGTAATGGTCGTCCCGGCGTCGACACGGCCCTGGACTTCGGCGTGATGAAGATCGGGCGACGTCTGGCCATCAAGATCCTCAACGCCTCCCGTTTCGTCCTGCGTTTCTCAGATGCGGTTGAACCGGCCGATATCACCGAGCCGTTGGACAGATCGCTACTGGCCCATCTCGCCGAGACGATCCGGCAGGCAACGGACGGGTTCGAGGAATACGACTATGCCCGGGCCCTGGATGTGGCCGAAAGGTCGTTCTGGTTCTGGACCGACGACTATTTGGAGCTGGTCAAGAGCCGGGCCTACGGCGAGGGAGCGGGGGCCCGATCCGCCCACGCCACCCTGCAGCTTGCGCTCAGCGTGTATTTACGGCTGTTTGCGCCGTTCCTGCCGTTTGTCAGCGAGGAGGTGTGGAGCTGGTGGCAGGCCGGCTCGGTGCACCGCAGCCCATGGCCGTCGCCGGCCGAGCTTGATGGATTGGTTGGAGATCCAGCCGTAGTCGAGGTCGTTTCTCGTGTGCTCACCGCGGTAAGGAGGGCCAAATCCGAGGCGAAGGCATCGATGCGCAGCGAGGTGGCGTCATTGGCGATAACGGCCGGCGGCGGGGATCGGTCGCTCATCCAGGCGGGTGAACACGATCTGAAAGCGGCGGCGGTGGCCGAGGGTCTGTCGTATTCCGAAGGCCCGTTTGCGGTCGTGACCAGGCTCGCCTGAATCGGTGGTCGCTCCGGTGTCGTGAGCCTTCGACATGGCCCTCGATAGGATTAATGTCATGGCCGCTGCGGATGTAGCTCAGTGGTAGAGCCCCAGCCTTCCAAGCTGGTTACGCGGGTTCGACTCCCGTCATCCGCTCGTGTGGACGCCGGTGCCGGCAACATGCCTATCCTGCGTCGTCCTCGGTGAGCCCCCGTAGCTCAGGGGACAGAGCAGGAGCCTTCTAAGCTCTTGGTCGAGGGTTCGAATCCTTCCGGGGGCGCCGTGTAGCGGCTTTGCCGGTACATTGGCAGTTCCGGTGATCCGGCAAGCCGGATCGACGGGGGAATTGCGGGCGGAGAGATCCGCTCCATGGTGGTCGTAGCTCAGCTTGGCAGAGCACCTGGTTGTGGTCCAGGAAGTCGCGGGTTCAAATCCCGTCGGCCACCCCAAGTAACCGTGGCTTGCGCCGCCCTTGCGTCGGTGCCTTTTTTTGTCAATATTCGAGGAGCCGCCCGTGCAAACCGACATCAAAGAGGCAGGTCCGTTCGAGCGGATCCTGACCATACGTCTCGAGGAGGAGGAGCTCGAGTCCGCCAAGAACAAGGCGGCTCGCAAGCTGTCCAGATCAATGAAGATCAAGGGTTTCCGCCCGGGCAAGGCTCCACGTTCCATCGTGGAGCGCATGGTGGGCGAGGAGGCTCTACGCCAGGAGGCCATCGACGACTCGCTGCCCGAGCTCGTCGGTCCGGCCATCGATGAGGCCGAGCTCGAACCGGCGGCGACGCCGCGACTCGAGGCCGTCCGTGACGCCGAGGGTGGGGGAGTCGATGTGGACATAAGGGTGACGCTCTGGCCCGTCCTCGACGCCATCCCGGACTTTGCGGGTCGCAAGATCACCATCGACTCACCCTCCGTTTCCGACGACGAGATCAACTCCCACATCGACCGGCTGCGCGATCAGTATGCGGAGCTCGAAGACGTAGCCCGTCCCGCAGGCGACGGCGACTTCGTAATGATCAATTTCTCGGCGTCGGTCGCTGGACAGGATGTGCCGGAAGCATCGGCCGACGACCTCCTCTACCAGGTGGGGTCGAAATCGTTCATCCCCGGGCTCGACGATCTACTCGGCGGCGCTTCGGTCGGCGATATTCGCGAAGGCCCGGGAACGCTTCCCCCCGGGTTCGGTGCCGACGAGTCGCTGGAGGCCATGCTCAAGGTGCTGGTGAAGGGAGTCCGGGCTAAGAAGCTCCCCGAGGTCACCGACGAGTGGGTGTCGGACGTCTCCGAGTTCGACACCGTCGCCGACCTCACCGACCGGATCCGGACCAACCTGACGATCATGAAGCTCGACACCGCAGACAGCGCCTTTCGCAACAAGCTGCTCGAGGAGATATCCGAGGAGCTTTCGTTCGAGGTGCCCGAAGCCCTGATTGATGCCGAGTTCCAGGCATCGCTGCACAATCTCGCCCATACGCTCGACCAGCAGGGAGTCGACTTCTCCAACTACCTGCGGATCACCGGTCAGACCGAGCAGCAGTTCGTCGACGAGCTACGGGGCCGGTCGGAGCGATCGTTGCGCACCCGCATCCTGCTCGACAGCGTCGTCGCTATAGAGGGGCTCGATCTTGCCGACGGGGAACTGGACGAAGCGATCGCCACGATGGCGGGCGATGTCAACCAGGACGCCGCCGCCTTCAAAGAGTCGTTGGTCACCAGTGGGCGGGTAGCGGTCCTTACCGGTGATATCCTTCGTCGCAAGGCCCTCGACCGTATCGTTGCCTCGGCAGAGGCAATCGACCAAGAGGGTGAGCACATCGACTTGCGGCCGCCCGACGGAGCGGACGATACGGATCAGAGCGCGGCCGGGGACGATGAACCGAAAGCGGAAGAGGATTAGGAGAACCATGAGTTATCTGGTGCCGACCGTCGTCGAGAACACCCCTCGCGGGGAGCGTGCCTTCGACATATACAGCCGCCTCCTCAAGGATCGCATTGTGTTTCTCGGCACGCCCATCGACGACGGTGTCGCCAACGTGATCATGGCCCAGCTGTTGCACCTCGAGGGCGAGGACCCCGACAAGGACATTTCGATCTACATCAATTCGCCGGGTGGGTCCACCTATGCGCTGATGGCCATATACGACACGATGCAGTTCATCAAGGCCGACGTGGCCACTTATTGCATGGGTCTGGCGGCGTCGGCTGCCGCAGTGCTTCTCGCCGGTGGCACCCACGGCAAGCGCTACGCATTGCCCCACGCGCGGGTGATGCTCCACCAGCCGCACATCTCAGGTTTAGCAGGTCAGGCAACCGACATCGAGATCCACGCTCGCGAGATCCTCAAGACCCGCGAGGAGATAAACGAGATCCTGGTGCAGCACACCGGCCAGGCGATCGAGCGAGTCTCGGATGACACGGAACGGGACTATTGGATGAGCGCCGCCGAGTCCAAGGACTACGGGGTTATTGACGAGGTGCTCTCACGGCGTACGCTAGAGGCAGTGTCCGGGTAGGGAAGAGAGAACACCTTGGCCAAGTACGAAGGCGGCGAACTCCTCAAATGCAGCTTCTGTGGTAAATCGCAGAAGCAGGTCCGCAAACTGATCGCCGGACCCGGTGTGTATATCTGTGACGAATGCGTCGAGCTGTGCAACGAGATCATCGAGGAAGAGCTTGCCGACACCGACGAGGTCAGCTTCGCCGAACTCCCCAAGCCGAACGAGATCTACGAGTTCCTCGACGGTTACGTCGTTGGACAGGTAAAGGCCAAGCGGGTCCTCTCGGTCGCCGTCTACAACCACTACAAGCGGGTGCGGGCGGGCCAGAAGGCCAAGGACGACGACGTCGAGCTCCAGAAGTCCAACATCCTGATGGTCGGGCCGACGGGTGTCGGCAAGACGTTGCTCGCTCAGACGCTGGCACGGCGCCTCAATGTTCCCTTTGCGATCGCAGACGCCACCGCGCTCACCGAGGCCGGCTACGTCGGTGAAGATGTCGAGAACATCCTGCTCAAGTTGATCCAGGCGGCGGATTTCGACATAAAGCGAGCCGAGACCGGCATCATCTATCTGGATGAGATCGACAAGATCGCTCGCAAGGCCGAGAACCCGTCGATCACCCGGGACGTATCGGGTGAAGGTGTGCAGCAGGCTCTGCTCAAGATCCTCGAGGGAACGGTTGCGTCGGTCCCGCCCCAGGGTGGCCGCAAGCATCCCCATCAGGAGTTTCTCCAGATCGACACCACCAACATGCTGTTCATCTGCGGCGGCGCATTTGCCGGTCTCGAAGAGGTGATTCGGAAGCGCATCGGCAAGAACTCGGTGGGGTTCGGTGCCGAGGTGCGGTCGCTCGACAAGCGGTCGGACACTGAGATCTTTTCCGAGGTGATGCCCGAGGATTTGATCGGGTATGGCCTGATCCCCGAGTTCATCGGGCGTCTCCCGGTTGTTACCACGGTCGAGGACCTCGATCTCGATTCGCTGGTCAAGGTGCTCAAGGAGCCCAAGAACGCCCTGACCAAGCAGTACACCAAGTTCTTCGAGATGGATGGGGTGGAGCTGGTCATCACGGACGCCGCCCTCGTGGCGATCGGCGAGCAGGCGGTCAAGCGCGGTACGGGCGCCCGGGGTCTGCGCGCCATCATGGAGGAAGTGCTGCTCGACACGATGTACGAGCTACCGTCACGCTCCGATATCGCCCGGGTGGTCATCGACGAGGACGTGGTCCGGGGGCGGGTCAACCCGACACTCATCCCGGTCCAGGATCTCGGTTCCGCCGAAGCCAGAGAGCGCTCGGCGTAATTCCCTCTCCCTCTGGGAGAGGATGCCGATGGCGGGTGGGGTTCAGGTTCTCGGTTCTGTTGGAGCCCGACGCGTCTCCCTTTAGGTTCGGATGCCGATGGTAGGTTCTCGGTTCTGTTGGAGCCCGAACCCCGGCGTTGTTCCCTCTCCCTTTAGGTTCGGATGCCGATGGCGGGTGGGGTTCAGGTTCTCGGTTCTGTTGGAGCCCGTGAGCGCTCGGCGTTGTTCCCTCTCCCTTTGGGAGAGGATGCCGAGCGAAGCGAAGGCAGGTGAGGGCCTTGTGAACAGAGGTTTCTGGTCGTTCGGTCCCCTACTGACGCCCTCCCCGACCTGGCCCTTCGGGCCGGTCGACCCTCCCAGAGGGAGGGTGAATGGGGCGCCTCAGGTGATTGGGCTTTGCCGAATCACCCTTTGACCAGCGCTCCCGCCTTCCAGATGTGGGTCACCCGGTCGGGGTCGCCCCAAACGGTGATGTCGTCGAGCGGGTTGACGTCGAATGCGATCACGTCGGCGTCGTAGTCCTCCTTCAGCTGTCCCGACAGGGGAGCCTGCGGTCCGAGGGTGAGTGGGCCGGTGGCGGTTGCCGCCTCGATGGCCTCGAGCGGGGTCATTCCCGCATCAATCAGGTGCTTGACCTCCAGTGAGTTCTGCCCGTAGAACGGCCCGCTGACGAAGATGTCGGTTCCCATGGCGATCTTGACGCCTGCCGTGACGGCGATCTTCATGGCCATCTGGTGACGATCGGCGATGGCGACTGCCTTGCGGTATGCGTACGCAGGCAGAACTTCTTCCATCCCGAGCAACGCCGCGACGACGAATCGAGTCGGGACCAGGATGGCGTTCTGGTCGATCATCATCTGTGCGCTTTCCTCGGTGAGATAGGACCCGTGTTCGATGGTCATTACGCCTGCCCGGAGAGCAGCGACAATCCCAGGTTCACCATGACAGTGGGCGCCAACGTATCGCTCGGCACGGGCCGCTTCCTGGACGATCGCTGTGAGTTCTTCGTCGGAGAACTGCTGATGGATCGGGTGGTCGATCTCGCTCATCACGCCACCCGAGGCGCAGATCTTGATCACCGACGCACCTCTGCGGAGTTGCTTGCGTACGGCCCGCAGCACCTCGGGGACGCCGTCGGCGAGCTCGCTGAAGGTGAAGCCTCGGTCGCCGATGGTGACCACGAAGTCGAGCGGGAGACCGTGGATATCGGCGTGGCCACCGGTCGGTGACAGCAGCGAACCGGCGGGGTAGATCGTCGGCCCCGAGATGATCCCTGCGTCGATCACCGGTTTGAGCGAGATGCCGAGCCCGCCCATCTCGCGGACGCTGGTGATCCCACCGTCGAGGGTGGCGGCAGCATCGGCAGTTGCCCTGGCGACCAGGGTTCCCGGGTCGGCCGTCGCCATGTGTTCCAGGTCGGGTACCGCCGAGCCGACAAAATGTCCATGCGCTTCCCACATTCCCGGCATCACGGCGGGAAGCGTATGTGCGATGTCGCCGTCGGTGGCGGGCGGTGCCGTCGCTGTGGGCCCGGCATACGAGATCCTGGCTCCTTCGAGGATCACGGTCCCGTTGTTGATGGGATCGCCCTTGCCCGGGATGAGTGTCTCTGCCGTGATCCGTACCGCCATCGCGCCTCCTGATTCTGCGGTACTGAATCTAACCGGAACCCCGCAGGGCGAAGGTGACTAGTCACTTCGCACGACTGCGCTTTGTGTCTGGTTGACCACAGAGAGTGGCATTACATTTGCGAGGTAGGTCGAGAGACCTACTCCGCAACGGCGGGCCACACACACCACTCGGATTTCGCAAGCAGGGGGACTGCTCGGGGGGCGACGTGGTGGTAGGAAGGCATATAAAGCGCAGTCGACCCGGGCACCAGCGTCCCGGGTCGACTGCGTTATCATGCGCGACCCGCCGGAACCATCGGTCGGGCACGCAACGAGGAACGATGGAAGCTTCTTACGACCCCCACCTTGTCGAATCCCGCTGGTACCAGGTTTGGGAGGACGCCGGGGTCTTCAGACCGGAGATCAATCCGGATGGCGAACCGTTCTCCATCGTCATCCCACCGCCAAACGTTACCGGCGTGCTCCACATCGGTCACGCGCTCAACATGTCAATCCAGGACGTCATTATCAGGCGCAAGCGCATGCAGGGCTACGCCGCCCTCTGGCTACCGGGCACCGACCACGCCGGCATAGCGACCCAGAACGTCGTGGAGCGAGATCTTGCTCGTGAGGGCTTGAGCCGTCACGACCTCGGCCGGGAACGGTTCATCGAGCAAGTCTGGGCATGGAAGGCCAAGCACGGCGACGGGATCAAGGCTCAGGTTCGTCGGCTCGGCTTCTCCACCGACTGGAGCCGGGAGAGGTTCACACTCGACGATGGGCTCAGCGACGCGGTCGGCCGGGTGTTTGTCGACCTGTACAACCAGGGGCTCATCTACAGGGGCGAGCGGATCATCAACTGGTGCCCGCGCTGTCACACCGCCTTGTCCGACATCGAGGTCGAACACGAGGACGAAGCAGGCGAGCTGACCCACATCCGCTACGACTTCAGCGACGGGACCGGGTCCGTCGTCGTCGCCACCACCCGGCCCGAGACGATGCTCGGTGACACGGCAGTGGCGGTCCACCCCGACGACGACCGCTATCGCGACATTGTCGGCAAGACCGTCACCCTGCCACTTGTCGGGCGGAAGATCCCGGTCGTGGCGGATGAGGGTGTCGACCTCGAGTTCGGCACTGGTGCAGTGAAGGTCACCCCGGCGCACGACCCGCTCGACTTCGAGATCTCGCAGCGCCACGGTCTGCCTGCGATCAAGGTGATCGACACCGAAGCCGCCATCACCGCGGCCGGCGGCGACTTCTTCGGTCAGGATCGGTTCGAGGCCCGGGAAGCGGTACGTCACGAACTCCACCGTCAGGGGTTCATCGTCAAGATCGAGGACCACCATCATTCCGTCGGTCATTGCTCACGATGCGGAACCGTTGTTGAGCCGTTGCTGTCGTTGCAGTGGTTTGTCAAGGTCGGTCCGCTGATCAAGCCGTCGGTCGACGTGGTCACCGACGAACGGGTCCGTTTCGTCCCCAAGCGCTGGGAGAACAACTACTTCCGTTGGATGGAGAACCTGCGCGACTGGTGCATCAGCCGACAGCTGTGGTGGGGGCACCGGATTCCCGCGTGGTACTGCGACTCGTGTGGGGAGACGATGGTCGCCACCGAGCAGCCCGGAGCGTGCTCGCAGTGCGGTGGGGAACATCTCCGCCAGGAACAGGACGTCCTCGATACCTGGTTCTCCTCTCAGCTGTGGCCGTTCTCGACG
The DNA here is from genome assembly GCA_963801165.1 of uncultured bacterium. Classification (GTDB taxonomy): domain Bacteria; phylum Actinomycetota; class Acidimicrobiia; order Spongiisociales; family UBA5794; genus JAAETI01. Next base: position 141,228 of record CAWDDT010000013.1, on the reverse strand, counting down.
ATGGGATGGCCCGCGGAAACAGCCGATCTGGCCAGGTTCTACCCGACCGATGTGCTGGTCACTGCATACGACATCATCTACTTCTGGGTGGCGCGGATGATCATGATCGGCGTTCATTTCACGGGCGCCGAGCCGTTCCGCGACGTCGTGATCCACGGCTTGGTGCGATCCGCCGACGGGCGCAAGATGTCTAAGTCGACGGGCAACACCATCGATCCCTTTGACATCGCAGACGAGTATGGGGCCGATGCGCTCCGGCTGGCGCTGCTGCAATCCGCCGCCCCCGGTCACGACATACCGCTCAACGTCGAGTGGATCGACGCCGCCCGCCGTTTTGGCAACAAGTTATGGAACGCGGTGCGGTTCTCTCTGCGCCACGTCGAGCCGGGGACGGTTCCTGTGGAAGGCGGGTATCCCGCGATCCCCGGCCCGGTCGATGCCTGGATCCTGAGCAGGCTCGATTCCATCCTCGTCGAGTACGACCGGCTGCTGGATGAGTATCGGTTCTCAGACGCGGTCGGTCTTCTCTACAACTTTGCGTGGGCCGAGGTGTTCGACTGGTACCTCGAGATGGCTAAGACGCTCCTCCGGGACGAAGCGACGGCCACAACGACCAGACAGACTCTCGGTGTTGTCATCCGTGATCTGCTCGCGCTCTTCCATCCGGTCATCCCGTATGTCACCGAGGAGCTGTGGTCGGAGCTGGTTGGCGACGGCCTGGTCGCCGCGGCTACCTGGCCCACCCCATCCGGTGCCGTTGCCCCCGATGGGATGGAGGAGTTGCAGACGCTGATCGTCGCCATTCGCCGGTTCCGGGCCGAGCACGGCATCTCGCCGAAGCGGGAGATACCCGTCCTGGTCGACGACCCCGGCGGGATCGCCGGCGACTGGTGGCGGCAACAGTTCGCGGCGATGTCCACCGTCGCCGCAGACTACGACGGTGCTCCCACAGTTATCGCCGGCCACACGAGGATGGCGGCGGGGCGGATACAGGTCTTCGTCCCGCTCGCTGGTCTCGTCGACGTCGCCGCCGAGAAGCCGCGGCTCGAGAGGACCATCGCGGAGACAGAGGTCTCGTTGAGCAGGTCCGAGTCGAAGCTCGCCAACCCCGGGTTCACGGAGAAGGCGCCAGCCGAAGTTGTCGCCGCCGAACGGGAGCGTGTCGTCGAAGGCCGCGCCAAGCTCGAGAAACTGCGCACCCAGCTTGCCGAGTTGACGGAATGAGCACGGACTACCCCGGCGACTACGAAGCCGCCGTCGCATTCCTCGAGCGCAGGATCGGTGACGGGATCCGTCCCGGTCTCGAGCGCATCGAGCACCTCATGGCGCTTATGGGTCATCCGCAGCTGACGTACCCGGTCATCCACGTCGCCGGCACCAACGGGAAGACGACGACGGTGAGGATGGTCGCGGACATCCTCGGAGCGCACGGTCTGTTCACAGGCACCTTCACTTCGCCGCACCTGCATCGGGTCGAGGATCGGTACTCAGTAGGCGGAGCCGCCTTTGGGCCGACGCACCTCGCTCGAGCCGTCGAAGACGTGGCTCCATTCGTTCTCATCCAGGAGGAGCAGTACGGGGAAAGTCCCACCTACTTCGAGCTCACCGCCGCCGTCGCAATGTCCGCCTTCGCCATCGACGTAGTCGACGTCGCCGTGATCGAGGTGGGGATGGGCGGCCGCTGGGACGCCACCAACGTCGTGAATGCAGATGTCTCGGTGATCACGGGTATAGCCATGGATCACGTGTCCGTGCTCGGTGATACCCAGGCCAAGATCTCGGCCGAGAAAGCCGCCATCCTCAAGAGCGAGGGAACGCTGGTGAGCGGTCCGGTCGGCGAGGAGGCACTCGAGCCGATACGCCGCCAGGTTGAGGAGACGAACTCGACCTGGTATCGGGCCGGTATCGACTTCGATGTCGTCTCCGCCGAGTGGGATGAGCGAGGGTGGGTCACTACGGTCCGCGGCTTGTATGCCGAGTACCCGGAGCTCGTGATGGGCATCCACGGCAGGCACCAGACCACGCACCTGGGCACGTCGATTGCGGCTGCCGAAGCCTTCTTCGGGAGGGCGCTCAATCACGATGCGCTCAGAGAGGCGGCGGCGTTGGTTCGGTCTCCGGGCCGCCTCGAGGTCGGTGGGCTGGCGCCGACGGTGCTGGTCGATGGAGCACACAACGAGGAAGGCTTCATGGGTTTGGCCGATACGCTCCAGCGCGAATTCGCAGAGAGCGGCTGGGTTCTGGTCGTGGGCGCCCGTGGCGATCGCAACGTCGCCGAGCTGGTTGCACCGTTGCGTGGGTTGGTGACGCGGGTTGTTGCCACGCAAGCCGACGACGACCTGGCGGTGTCTGCCGAGGTGGTCGCCGCCGCGGCGGCGGAGGAGCTCGGGGTGCCTGCTGAAGTGGTTACCCCTTCGTCTGTGGCGCTCGAAGTCGCAATCGCCGCAGCCGGCGAAGATGTCGGCGTCGTCGTGGCCGGCTCGCTATACGTCACCGGTGAGGTCCGCCATGCGCTCGGTCTCGAGAACGCCGCTTCCCCCGTCCACCGCCGTTTCGAATCAGAAATAGGCGAGTAAACCAAGCGAAGCTCGAACCGCGCTCTGCCGTCCGGTTTTGTGACGCAAACTCAAATCCGAGCGAAGCCCGGGCGGCGCCAGCCCAACTCAAATCCGAGCGAAAGCTCGAATCTCACCCGAAGGGTGAGACGGCTACCATCCCGGGCCGGACATTTCCCGGAAGAGGATCAGGTAATGGCAGTCGAGAACACTTTCGTTATGGTCAAGCCCGACGGCGTGCGCCGGGGCCTCGTCGGTGACGTCATCGGCAGATTCGAGCGCAAGGGTCTCGTGTTGGAGAAGATGCGGATGCTCCAGATCGACGAGGCGCTCGCTGGAGAGCACTACGCCGAGCACACCGACAAGCCGTTCTTCGGCGAGCTGGTGGGGTTCATCACCAGTGGACCGGTGGTGGCGATGGAATGGTCGGGGGAGTCGGCCGTCTCTGTGGCCCGTACCCTGATGGGCCCGACCAACCCCGTCACCGCACCTCCAGGGACCATCCGCGGCGATTTTGGCCTCATCGTGACCAACAACATCGTGCACGGTTCGGACTCGGTCGGCTCTGCCGAGCGGGAGTTGGGGCTGTTCTTTGGCTAGTGGCGATTTGGGGTAGCACACGGTACCCGATACGGTTAGGGTCTCCGCAGAGTCGCAATGGTGACGTCTCCCAGTGGCGCTTGGGTAAACTGAAACACGATTCCCGCAATGTGAGCAACGATGCTTGATAATCTTTTCGCCGTCGCAGGCCGAGATATGGCAATAGATCTCGGCACGGCCAACACGCTCGTGTTCGTGCGCGGCATGGGCATCGTGCTCAACGAGCCGTCCGTGGTTGCGATCAACACCCGCGACAACCGTCCGCTGGAAGTGGGAATGGAGGCCAAGCGGATGATTGGCCGCACCCCCTCTCATATCCAGGCAATCAGGCCTTTGCGGCACGGGGTCATCGCAGACTTCGACATCACCGAGAAGATGCTGCGCTACTTCATCAACAAAGTGCACAATCGCCGCTTTGCCGCCAGGCCCCGGATCGTCATCTGTGTGCCGTCTGGCATCACCGCCGTCGAGCGTCGTGCCGTTGAAGAGGCCGCATACCACGCAGGCGCCAGACGTGCCTACACGATCGAGGAGCCGATGGCTGCTGCGATCGGCGTCGGCCTCCCCGTGCACGAGCCTTCCGGGTCGATGGTCGTGGACATCGGTGGTGGCACTACCGAGGTTGCCGTCATCTCGCTCGGCGGAATCGTCGTATCCAAGAGCACCAGGATCGGCGGCGACGAGCTCGACGAGGCGATCATGGCCTGGGTGAAGAAGGAGTACAACCTCATGCTCGGCGAGCGAACCTCCGAGCAGCTCAAGATGGCGATCGGTTCCGCTTTCCCGTTCCCGGACGAGCCATCGGCCGAGGTGCGGGGCCGTGACCTCGTGAGCGGTTTGCCCAAGACGGTGGTGCTAAGTGCCGCCGAAGTGAGGGAAGCCATTGAGGAGCCGGTCCAGCAGGTCGTTGATGGCGTCAAGTTCGCTCTCGACAAGACCCCGCCGGAGCTGGCGGCGGACATAATGGACAGGGGGATTGTCCTGACCGGGGGAGGCGCTCTGCTCCGTGGTCTGGATCAGCGCCTCGCCAACGAGACCGGGATGCCGATCGTCACCGCCGACAAACCTCTCCAGTCGGTTGTAATGGGCTCGGGGGCCTGTCTCGAAGAGTTCGAGGTCCTCCATGTCGTTCTCTCCAGCAGCGGGCGCCGGTAGCCCGATCGCCCTCGACGGCCGGTCGCGGGTAGGACCGGAGTGATGCAGTCGTTCCAGAGATTCGATCGAACCACCACCCTGATGATCGGCCTGCTCGTCATGTCGTTCCTCCTGGCGACGTTCGACGTGCGGGGTCAGGGGGGCGGGATCGGCACCACCATGCGGGATGGGGCGCAGACACTGTTCGCCCCGATGCAGGATGCGGCGGCCGCCGTGACGCGACCGGTAGTCGGGTTCATGGACGCCCTCTCCGACATCGCCAGCCTGCGTCAGGAGAACGAGGCGTTGCGTCTGGAGAACGACGCTCTGAAAGCGCAGCTCGACCAGGGTGTGAGTGTCGAAGCTGAGTTGAAGCACCTCAAGGAGCTGGTCGATCTACAGGACGCAAGCGACCTCCCTACGGTAGTCGCCCGTATCTCATCGTCCGGTTCCAGCACATTCGATCACGTTCGTTTCATAAACAAGGGCTCGGCCGACGGTATCTCGGAAGGCGACGCCGTCGTCGATGCACGCGGCCTCGTAGGCAGGGTCGACCTGGTGTTCGAGCACAGGGCAGAGGTGAGGTTGATCCTCGACCCGAATGTCCAGGTCTTCGTTCGCGACCAGTCAACCAGCCAGGAGGGGATCGTCAGGGGCGACAACGAGAACGACCTGTTGCTGCGGATGTCCAATGTGGATGAGCCCGTCCACGCCGACAGTGTGATTGTCACCGCCGGTTCCCGTTTCCCCCCTGGCATCACCGTGGGCACGGTCACCAAGACCGCGTCCGACGACGCCGGCTTCGGGCTGGTCACCGGTGTGGTCCCCGCGGTCAGTTTCTCGCGGCTCGACTACGTGATAGTGGTCGTCGGTTACTCCCCGCTCGACGCACCGAGCCTCGAAGAGCAGCAGAACACCGATCAACCGGCGACCGAGGACGGTCAGCCGGCAGGCGACGGTACGACGGGAGATACCACCGAAACGACCGATACCACGGGCACCACGGATACAACGACCGCCGATCAAGGGGGAGGAGGCGGATGAGGGGCAGGAGCATCGCCGTCTCGCTGCTACTTGTAGTTGTGGCCGTTGTCGCCCAGACGGCGGTGTTCGGCGACGGGCGCATCAACCCGTTCGGCGTGTCGCCTGCGGTCGTCATCGTCATAGTTCTCGCCTGTGCCCGCTACCTGGATCCAGAACCGGCCATCCTTCTCGGGTTCACCGGCGGGATGCTGCTGGACCTCCTCGGAGGAGCGCCACTCGGGCTGTGGGCTATGGCGTACACGGTCGCCGTTTACATCGCCTTCAGGTTCAAGGAGCGTGCCGACGACGGCCCGCTTGTGATCGGGTTCGGCGTAGTCGCACTCACCATTCTCGCCAATGCATTGTTTCTCGTTGTCGGTACCCTCTTTGGGGAACGGTTCTTCACGAGCACGGATGTGATCAAGCTCATGGTCGTTCCCGGCTTCTACAACCTGGTGATCGCCGCCCTGGCCTTTCCCCTCATCACCCGCCTCATCGGTGACAGGCGCCGGGTGAGGTGGTCGACGTGAAGTCCGGATGGCGGCTCGGAACCGTCAGCATCGTCTTTGCCCTCATGTTCGCCACCCTGACGGTCGTGCTTTGGCAGGTCCAGGTCGTCGCGAGCGAAAAGTACGTTCGGGAAGCTGAGAACTCGCAGGTCAAATTCGTTGCCACCCCTGCGGCCCGCGGCGAGATAGTGGATCGTGCGGGTCGTGAGCTGGCTGGTACACAGGCCGTGAGAGCGGCCGTGGTCGATGGGGCATTGGTACCGGAGGAGGCGGTCCCCGATCTGGTGTCGTTGTTGGCGGCGTTTACCGGGATGGACGCGGACAAGGTCGCGGCAATCGTCACGGACGCCCGGTCTCGTGCGGATCGGGTAGTCCTCAAATCCGACCTCAGCCAGCAGGATGCCGTGTATCTCGCGGAGCACAGCGAGGATTTCGTTGGTGTCTCTGTGGTGGATATCCCGCAGCGCATATACCCCAGCGGCAACCTCGCGTCTGGTGTTATCGGCTATATCGGCCGCCCCTCCCAGGCCGACCTCGACGCCGGGGCGCGTTACACCGACATCCTCGGCAAGGCCGGTCTGGAGAAGCAGTACGACGAACAGCTCCAGGGTACAGAGGGAGCGATCAAGTACCAGGTGGACGCCCACGGGAACGTGCTCGCAGTGCTCGGGGAGGAGTTCCCGCAGGCAGGAAACAAGGTAATCACGGAACTCGACATCGACCTGCAACAGGTCCTGGAGCAAGCGCTCGTCGACGGGCTCGATCTGGCACGCACCGAGTACAACCCGAACGGTTGTGACCCGGGCAGCGCCGAGGCGGGCACCGAGGACAAGGGGTGCCCGGTTCGCGCCGTCGGCGTGGTAAGCAATGTCAACACGGGAGCGGTGCTGGCCATGGCATCTATACCCAATTTCGACCCGGGGCTGTTCGTCAACTTCGACGAAACCGAGTACAACGCACTCCCCGAAGGCGCGCTCACCAACTTCGCCGTTCAAGGGCAGTACGCCCCTGCTTCCACATTCAAAGCGATCACCTACGTGATGGCGATGGAGGAGGGCATCGCCCCCGAAGGTGTCAACTCGGTCGAGGACCAGATTCTCTGCGCCGGGCAACTCAACGCCGAGGCGCTCGGCGAGGGGAGCCTGAAGTTCTTCCAGAACTGGACGCGGCGCGACGACGGCATGCAGAACATTCACCGGGCATTCCGTCGCTCCTGCAACACCTATTTCTGGGAGATCGCCCTGTCGCTGTGGAACCAGTACAAGGAGACAGCCAGAGAGAACCTGCTGCAGGATTGGGCCAGGGAGGCCGGGTTCGACGAGAAGACCGGGATCGACCTGCCCTTTGAGAAGTCCGGCATTATTCCCGACCGCGCGCTGTTCGAGCGATGGGCCAGCGACGGGGATCCCCGTCTCGACCCGAGCCGGCTCCAATTCGCCAGTCCCTGGTTCGGAGGCGACCTCTTCCAGGCGGCTGTCGGTCAGGGATCGGTCCTGGCGACACCGATTCAGATCGCGACGGCGTACGGAGCGCTGGTCAACGGCGGCACCGTGTACCAGCCCCGCGTTGTTTCCGAGGTCCAGACCGAGGACGGGCGTGTGGTGGAAAACTACGATCCGGTCGTCGCCCGGACGATGACCGGCCTGTCGGCGTCTACCGTTCGCTCGCTTCGCAACGACCTACAACAGGTGGTCAACAACCCTGAAGGAACGGCGCATTCGGCCTTCGCCGACTTCGGTGCCGACGTGACCCAGGTGGGTGGCAAGACAGGAACGGCCGAGATCATCAAGCAGCAGGTGGACAGCAACGGCAAGGTGATTCAGGACTCGGTCACGACGGCCCTGTTTGTCGGCGTGGCGCCGATAGACGATCCCCAGTACGTTGTAGTGATCATCGTCGAGCGGGGTGGCAGCGGTGGTGGGATCGCGGCACCGACCGCTAAGCCGGTACTCCAGTACCTGCTCGGCGAGCAGGTCACAGACATCAAGCCCGGTCAGAAGGCCGACTGATGGTCCTCACCGCCCGCCGTACCGAGCCGGTAACGCTGCTCCAGCGGGAGCAGCCGCTGCGACCCGATCTCGTACTGATCATCGCCTACCTTGCTCTGACCGGGCTCGGGTTGGTGATGGTCTACTCGGCGTCGGCGCCCGGGCTGATCGCCAACAACGAGAGCCCCACGTCGCTTGTGGTGCGCCAGTCCATCTGGGTGGCGATCGGAATCGTCGGCTTTATCGCCACGTCGCTCGTTGAGCCGAGGACACTCAAGACGTTGATCCCGATCCTCTATGGCGGGAGTCTGCTCACGTTGCTCGTTGTTCTGCGCAGTCCGGCAAGGGCGGGCGCCAACCGCTGGATTCCGATCGGAGGCATCCAGTTCCAGCCGTCGGAGCTGGCGAAGATAGCGGTCATGCTGGCGCTGGCAGTATTGCTGGCGTCGTCCCGTGATAAGGCTCTGCACTGGATGGAGGTGGCTCGTGCGGTTGCACTGGTGGCCGTCCCTGCCGGTCTGATCTTTCTACAACCCGACCTGGGCACGATGCTCGTGTTCGCCTTCGTTGCCATCATCATGGTGTTCAGCGCAGGAACCACGTGGCGTCAATTCGCCTTCTTGACGATCGCCGCGGTCGTGGGCTCGGTGAGCCTGTTCAAGGTAGGTGCCATCAGGGATTACCAGATAAGCCGGATCACTGCGTTCCTCGACCCCGCCGCCGACCTGGCCAACACGGGGTACAACCTCGCCCGGAGCAAGGTCGCAGTCGGCGCCGGGGGCATCTTCGGGCGCGGTCTCTTCCAGGGCACACAGACCAACCTGTCCTTCGTGCCACAACAATCGACCGACTTCATCTTCACGGCTATCGGTGAGCAACTCGGGTTCATTGGAGCGACGGTGGTCATCGCCTTGTTTGCCATCATCACCTGGCGTCTGCTGGCGGCGGCGGCCAACGGGCGTGATCGTTTCAGCCAGCTCATGGCGATCGGGGTGGCCGCCATGCTCGTGTTCCAAGCATTCGTCAATATCGGGATGACCGTGAGGATCACCCCGGTGACCGGCCTGCCGCTCCCGTTTCTCAGCGCAGGGGGGACCTCGTTCCTTGCGATGAGCCTCGCCCTCGGGCTGGGTCATTCAGTGTGGATGCGACGATCTCCGGTGCCCGCAGACGTCGACATCTGAGCAGAACCGAAAATCGCACCTCCTCCGTATAGCGGGGCACAATCCGAGTACAGGAGGCAAGGTGAAGCTCAAACTAGGTCTTGTGGTCGCGCTGATGTTGCTCGCTGCGGCGTGCGGCGGAGGCGGTGACGCCGAAACAACAACCACGGCGCCCGCAGCGACGACCACAACGGCGGCGACGGCGACGACGACGTCTGCGGCCCCGGAGACGACTGCGGCCGCGGAGACGACCACCGCTCCAAGCGCCGGAGCGATCACGCTCGCGGTGGCGTCATCGGATCTCGGCGACATCCTTGTAGATGGTGACGGGAACACGTTGTATGTTTTCGAGCCTGATGCCCAGGGGGCGAGCACGTGCTACGACTCGTGTGAGGGGAATTGGCCTCCGCTGGTTGGTGACGTTGCGGCCGGTGACGGTGTCGATGGGTCGTTGTTGGGCACGGCGGCCCGTACCGACGGTACCGATCAGGTGACGTACAACGGTTGGCCGTTGTACTACTTCGCCCATGATGCGGCTCCCGGTGACGTCAATGGTCAGGGTGTTGGCGATGTCTGGTACGTGGTTTCGCCTGCAGGAGATGCGGTAGGCATGTGAGGACGGCGGGCGGGCCGGCGGCGAGACGTTTGTCCAGCAAGATTCTGGTGAATCCCCTAGTCTCATGCTGCCGGCCCGCCCGGATGCCAAGGAGGGAGCAGTGAAGGTGTCCACGAGGACGATCAGGCGCTTCAGCGAGGGTGAAGGCGACGCCGTCCGTGAGCTGTACCAGGAGTACGGCAGAGCGGTGTTCACTGTGGCCTTCGGGGCCCTGGGCGACCGTGGGCTGGCCGAGGAGGCCGTCCAGCAGACCTTTCTGCAGGCGTGGCGAGCTGCGAGCCGCTTCGATCCCGAACGTGACCCCGGCCCCTGGCTCTATGCGATAGCCCGGCGCGTCGCCGTTGATCTGTACCGGCGTGAGCGCCGGCATCAGACCGTCGACGAGCACGATGCCGAGGTGGCAGTACTGTCGCCGAGTTTCGAGGGGACATGGGAGGCGTGGCAGGTACGGTCGGCACTGGACAAACTCACGGAGGAGGAGCGAGCGATCATGCGGGCCACTCACTACCTGGGTATGACTCATGAGGAGACCGCCGAGCGGCTTGGTCTGCCGGTGGGCACGGTCAAGTCCCGCTCGTATCGTGCCCACAAGAAGATGGCGAGCCTACTAGGGCATTTGAAAGAGATGAGCGCATGAACTGCGATGAGTTCCGTGCCGCGGTGCTAGCCGGGGATGAGGACGGTGCAACCGGCGCGCACGTCGATTCGTGTGCGGCATGCCGGTCGCAGGCCACGCGGCTTCGCGAGATGCGGGACGCCCTCGGTACCTCCATGTTGTGGGAGGAGCCGTCGCCGGAGCTCGGCGATCAGATCGAGGCGCTGATCGCCTCATCGGGAGAATCGCCCAAACCGCGGGTGACCCCGATGCGACGCTGGTGGGTCGGAGTTGTATCGGTGGCAGCAGTGATCGTGATCGTGTCGCTTGTGGGATCGGCGCTGGCAATGCGTCACCGGGCCCCGGACTGGGAGGTCGCTCTGCCTGCGACCGATCTGGCACCGAACGCCGTCGCCACAGTGAGTGGATGGAACGAGGATGCGGGTACCCGGATGATGCTCGCTGTTTCCGGGCTGGATCCTGCACCGAGAGGCTACATCTACGAGTTCTGGCTGAGCCAGGGCTCCACTCACGTTTCGGCGGGCACGTTCCACTCGGGAGGACATGTCGAGCTGTGGGCCGGAGTTCGTCGTGGCGACTTCCCGCGAATGTGGGTGACGTTGGAACCTCTGGATGAAGACGCAGGCCCCTCGACGGTGACCATGCTGGATACCGGGTACACGGGCTTCGGCTGAGACGGGTCAGTCTTCGACGAGCTGGAGACGGGTCTGTTTGGCCTCGTGAGGGTCGTAGCAGCGGCGGCACCGGGCCTCGTAGGCGTCTGTGGCACCCAGGACCACGAGCTCGTCGGAATCAACAACCCGTTGGGTGAACAGGCCTGGACCCCCGCAGCGATGACAGACGGCCAGGCTCTTGGTTACGTACTCGGCTCGCAGCATCAGCGAAGGGATCGGCTCGAAAGGCCTGCCGAGGTAGTCGAGATCGAGCCCGGCGACGATGACCTGCTTGCCTGCCTTGGCCAGCAGCATGGCCACCTCGATAAGCCCGATATCGAAGAATTGGCCCTCATCGATGCCGACGACGATCGTCCGGTCTTCGATCGCCGAAAGAAGCGATGCGGAATCGGCAACGGATTGTGCCGAAACCGAGAGATTGCTGTGAGAGACCACCATCTCTTCGGCATACCGTGTATCGAGCTCGGGCTTGAATGTCTGGGTAGGGACTCTGGCGAGCTGGTAGCGGACAATCCGTCTGATCAGCTCCTCGCTTTTACCTGAGAACATGGGCCCCGAGATCACCTCGAGCCAGCCCTGGTCAGATCGTCGGTGCATGGATGATGAGCGTAGCAGGCGGCCGGGACCAGGCGGCGATACCGCCTCGGATCCCGAAACGCTCAGGACAGCCCACAGATGCGCCGATAGTGATCGGGAAGATCCGCCAGTTCTAGCGGCATTTCTGCTACCCTTCGAGGGTGCCGAGCCGCTCTTTCGAGCGGACGCGCTTCTCGATTCAGGGACAGAGGATGCGAGCTAGTTTCGCACATCCAGAATCAACGATCGACCCGTCAGTCGTCGGCTTTACAGCCGCTCTTGCCAGTTGGGCTTCGGTCGTTGAGTGCTCGCCCGGCTTCATCGAGAACGCATTACCGACACCGGCAATCATGCCGTCATCGCTGTCTCGCCCAATGGGGCGTCTCAAGGAGATCACCAATGCCATTGTTCCGGAAGAAGACCGCGCGGGTAGTCCGCCGGGGAGCGGTCGAGGAACCAGAGTCGCGGGAGCGGGCCAAGCCCTCCGGCTCTGAGAAACAGAAGACTCATAGCTCCACACAGACACGGGGCCAATCGCAGACAAAGAACCACGGCGGTCGGAGCAAGTCTGCGGCTCGCACCAACACCCGTTCCAGGGCTCATAGTGGTGAACGGCGCCAGACTCGGCCGCATCTCGAGGTGGTCCAGCCGCCCAATACGGCACGCAAGCAGATGCTGGTGCGTTCCAGCCCTCATCAAACCCAGATCGTGGTGCTCGAAGGCCCGGTGCTAGTAGAGCACTACGTCACACGATCCGACCAGAAGTCGCTTGTCGGCAACGTCTATCGCGGCAAGGTACGCAATGTCCTACCGGGGATGGAGGCGGCGTTCGTCGACTTCGGCGAAGGCAAGAACGGGGTCCTCTACGCCGGTGACGTCAATTACGACGACGCCGAGATCGAGGGCAAGGCCCATCGGATCGAATTGGTGATGAAGCCAGGTGACACCGTATTGGTTCAGGTCGTCAAGGATGCCCTCGGGCACAAAGGCGCCCGACTCACCAACCAGATCAGTCTCGCCGGCCGCTATCTGGTGCTTGCGCCCGACTCGGATGTGCGTGGTATATCGCGCCGGCTCCCCGACGAGGAGCGTCGCCGGTTGCGTTCGGTGATTGCCGAGGTCCGTCCCAAGGGGATGGGTGTAATTGTGCGAACGGCCGCCGAGGGGGCATCGAAAGAGGATATCCAAGCCGATATCAAGCGACTGCTCGGGATCTGGGAAGACATCGAAGGGACCACAGAAGTCAAGGCGCCCGCTCTTCTGTACGAGGAGCCGCCGCTCATCCTCAGGGTCATCCGTGAGCACTTCACAGCAGATTTCCGCCGCCTGCTCGTCGACGATCCCACGACCTATGAGCAGGCGCTCGCCTATCTCGAGGGCACGGAGGCCGATCTCCTCGACAAGGTAACGATGTACGAGGACGAGTTGCCGATCTTCGAGCGCTTCCATGTCGAGGATCAGCTGCGCAAGGCTCTCGATCGCAAGGTGTGGCTGCCGTCAGGCGGTCACATCGTCGTCGACCGCACCGAGGCGTTGACCGTCATCGATGTCAACACCGGCCGGTTCGTCGGGCGGTCCAATCTCGAGGAGACGGTCCTCCAGAACAATTTGGAGGCAGCCGAGGAGATCGCCCGCCAGCTCCGGCTGCGGGACATCGGGGGGATCATCGTCATCGACTTCATCGACATGGAGATACTCAAGAATCGGGCAGCAGTGTTGCTCCGGCTTCGTGAGCATCTGGCGAAGGACAAGACGAGGACCCAGGTCTTCGACGTCTCGAACCTCGGTCTCGTGGAGATGACCCGCAAGAACGTGTCGGCAGGTCTGCTCGAGTCGTTCAGCGACTTATGCCCCCACTGCAATGGTCGTGGCGTGGTCCTGTACGAGGATGCGGCGACCGCAGGCTCCCCGCTCCCAAGCAACGGACACTAGGCACACAACGCTAGTTCCCCCTTCCAGGGGGACGAGGAGCGAAGCGACCGAGGCGGTGGTGGCGGTGGTCTCGAACGCCTCGATCTGCTGGGTCGACCAGCGCGCATCTTCGCAAGGCCCTCATCGCCTTCGCTCCGCTCGGCACTTCTCCCAGAGGGAGAAGGAAGAAGTTGGCCCGCCTTCGCTTCGCTTGGCACTTTTCCCAGGGGGAGAAGGATAAGCTCGGTTTCGGGTTTGGAGGCGGTGTACTAACATGCGTCATCGCTCGCCGAGGAGTCTGTCTCTTCGCGTCCGGGCGGAGCACCGGCACGATTAGTTGTCCGGGGATCTCGGAGGAAATGATGTACGCGATCATCCGCGCCGGCGGGAAACAATCCAAGGTAAGTGAAGGCGACGTTCTCGACGTCGAGCGTCTCAAGGCCACCGGCGATATCACCTTCACCCCGCTCTTGATCGTCAAGGACGACGGCACCGTCATTTCCGATACAAAGAAGCTGGAAAAGGCCAAGGTGACCGCCGAGATCGTGGGCGAGCACCGCGGTGACAAGATCGACGTCTTCAAGTACAAGAACAAGACCGGCTACCGCAGAAGCGCCGGTCACCGGCAGACGTACACCACCATCAAGGTGACGAAGATCACCGTCTCGGGCGGCGCCAAGAAGAAGGCAAAGGCCGCGGCGGACGAAGCAGTCGCTACAGCCGAGGAGAAGTAGACAATGTCAAAGACAAAGGCGGGTGGCTCGACCCGCAACGGTCGCGACTCTGCGGCACAGCGGCTCGGCCCCAAGGTATTCGACGGGCAGACGGTCACGGCAGGCTCGATCCTGGTCAGGCAACGCGGCACGAGGATCCATCCGGGGCTCAACGTCGGTCGGGGCAGCGATGACACGCTGTTCGCCAAGACCGACGGTGTGGTCGAGTACGGCACCCGCAGGGGCCGCCGCCAGGTGAGCGTCCTCATAGACTCCTGAACCGAAGCCTCGTAGGTGGCTTCCTTCGTAGACCAGGTCGTCGTTCACGCCAAGGGTGGTTCCGGTGGCGCCGGCGTGGCATCGTTTCAGCGTCAGAAGGGCAAACCGCGCGGCAAACCCGTCGGTGGCTCGGGTGGTTCCGGCGGATCAGTGATCGTCACGGCCGATCCTGCCATGGCCACATTGCTGCGCTACGCGCGCAAGCCACACTGGAAGGCCTCGTCGGGAACACACGGTGAGGGCGATCTGCGCCATGGGCGGGCCGGTGACGACCTGATCCTGCCCGTCCCGCTCGGTACATTGGTTCGCGACCTCGACGGCACCCTTCTGGCGGACCTGGTCGAGCCCGATCAGCAGGTTCGTATCGCAGCGGGTGGTCGCGCCGGTCGGGGAAACGCCGCTTTGGTCGCACGTGCGCACCGAGCACCGACGTATGCCGAGCAGGGGGAGTACGGCGAGGAGCGCTCGGTGATGCTCGAGCTCAAGCTCATCGCCGACGCCGCCCTCGTTGGTTACCCCAACTCAGGAAAGTCCACCCTCATCTCCCGGGTATCGGAGGCGAGGCCCAAGATCGCCGACTACCCCTTCACAACGCTCACTCCGAACCTCGGGGTCGTTTCGGTCGATGACTACGAGTTCGTGCTCGCAGACATCCCGGGGCTCGTCGAGGGGGCCGCAGACGGGAAGGGGTTGGGGCACGAGTTCCTCCGTCACGTAGAGAGGGCGCGGGTCCTGGTTATTCTCCTCGACCCAACGCCACTCCAGACCGATCCGGTGATAGCGCAGTATGACGTGCTCACCAGGGAGCTGGAGAAACACTCGCCGGAGCTGGCAGGGCGACGGCGCATCGTCGTTCTCAACAAAGTCGACGCCCTCGAGGAGGCGTCGGTTGCTGATGAGTTGGGGAGCCGGATCGACCTGCCCGTCCATCGGATCTCGGGCATCACGGGCGTGGGCGTCACCGACCTGCTGTATGCGATTGGGGCGGCGGTCGAAACCCATGTGCGCGAGGCGCCCGACCGAGCCGGCTATCTGCTCCATCGCCCGCTACCCGAGACCTTCACGGTCGCCAGGGAAGGGGATCAGTGGGTTGTGAGCGGCAAGGTGGCGGAACGGGCGGTCAACCTCGACGATCTCACCGTCGGCGCCGCCGCCGATCTCGCCGCCAGGCGTTTGAGCCGGCTCGGAGTTGATGAGGCACTAGCCGCTGCCGGGGCAGTTGCCGGGGAAGACGTGCGTATCGGCGATATTGTCTTCACCTACGAGCCCGCTACAGGGGCCCCGGAAGACGAGGAAGACGTGTGAGGACCAAGGCCGCTACGGGCAGACCGATCGTCGTGAAAGTCGGATCGTCGAGCCTTGCCTCGCCCTTGGGAGGTATCGACCTGGCCGGGCTGGTGCGGACCGTCGAGCAGGTGGCCGCGCTCTTGCGAGGCGGCTACCCGACTGTGCTGGTGTCGTCCGGTGCGGTGGCCGCTGGTCTGGCGACCATGGGGCTGACGGAGCGCCCCGCCGACATGCCGGGTCTCCAGGTCGCGGCCGCCGTCGGCCAGGGCAAGCTGATGGAGAGCTACTCGGCCGAGTTCGGCAAGAGGGACTTGATAGTCGGTCAGGTGCTGATCACCCGTGACGTGGTCGCCCGCCGCGGCCAGTACCTCCACGCCCGGGATGCCTTTGAGAGGATGCTCAGTCTCGGGATCGTGCCGATCGTCAATGAGAACGACACCGTTGTTGTCGACGAGCTCAAATTCGGCGACAACGACCGATTGGCGGCCATCGTGTCGCATCTGGTCGACGCTGCCCTGCTCATCATCCTGACCGATACCAGCGGCATCTACGACAACGATCCACGCCTCGATGATGCGGCCCAGCTGATCACAGCCGTGCGCGACACCGACCAGGTGCTCGACACGCTCCACCTCAATCGCGGTACTGGTGCGCTCGGATCGGGTGGGGTGGCCACCAAGATCGCCGCCGCCCGGATGGCGGCGTGGTCGGGGATACCGACCGTCATCGCTGCTGCAAACGACCCGGGCGCTGCTTCCAAAGCGGTAGCAGGTGAGGATGTCGGCACCTGGATCGCTCCGCGGGAGAACCGCCTGTCGGCCAGGAAGCTGTGGATTGCATTCGGATTGCCTTCGTGTGGCCGGATTCACGTCGACGCCGGTGCCGCCTACGCCGTCAAGGAGCGGGGCGGCTCGCTGCTTGCGGTGGGGGTGACGGGCTGCGACGGCGAGTTCTCGGTTGGCGACGCGGTAGAGATTGTCGATGGCGAGGGTGGTCTCGTCGGCAAGGGGCTCGCCGGGGTCGGATCGTCGCATCTGGCAGAGGTAGCCGGCCGGCACACGTCGGAGGTGGGTGGTGAGGTCATCCATCGCGATGACCTCGTAGTTCTTCTGTGATCGGGTGAGGCGATAGTCGTGTCGTCACGGCTTGACGGCGGTGACCTCTCCATGAAGAAAGGCGAACCAGCCGTCGGGCTCATGTGCCCAGTTGAGCCAGGCGGTTGCCAGTCGTGCGATGTCGATGTCGTCATCGAGTGCTTTCGCCCGGTCGGCGAACCGTGGCACCTGGATCCGTTCCGCCCACAAACTCGCCCAGGTCTCACGCTGTTCGTGGGTTGAGTAATGCCACGCAGACGCACGTGAGCAGATATCGGCGTAGCCCGCGGCGTCCACCCATTCCTGGAGTCGCCGACCGGCATCGGGCTCGCCGCCGTTGCGACGTGCCACGCGGCTGTACAGGTCTTTCCACTCGTCGAGCTCGGGGTAGTGGGGGTGGTGGGTCATCGATCCGTAGTCGGCATCCCGCACTGCGACCGTTCCCCCGGGTCGGAGCACACGGCGAACCTCGCTGAGGGCCGCGACCGGGTCGGCGAGGTGTTGCAGCACTTGATGGCCGTACGCAAGGTCGAAAGTATTGTCCGAAAACGGCAAGCAGTAGACGGATCCTTGAACATATGACAGGTTCGGCGCCGCACTGTCGTTGCAAGCAATGGCCAGGACGTCCCGGTTGTTGTCGATGCCGACCACCGTCCCATCAGGACCTATCCGGTCGGCCAGGTCGACGGTGATCGACCCCGGTCCGCACCCGAAGTCGAGCAAGACCGAGTCTGATTCGAGACGGTTGACGAAAAACGCCGCCGAATCGGCGACTGTCCGGCGGGCGTGGGAACCCGTGACCGCGGTACTGTGGCCATGGGTGTAGAACTCGCTTGGTGGCATCGGCGGGAGCCTAGCCCGCCCGACCATTCTGCTTCACGACACAAGGGCGAGCCGCTACCGTTGCCGTCATGACGGACCGATTGATCAAGCTCGAACCAGGAATGGCCGTTTTGTACGGCGGCGATCACGTCACCTACGTGACACCCGAGCTCGCTGCCGCCTTTCAGCCCGGCGATCACGTCATCGTGGTGCAGGCCACCGGTGATCTGCTCCACGTGCCCGCAGTGGCACATGAAACGGCGACACGGGCGATCGACGCAGCGGAGGCCGCGTTTCACGCTTTTGGAGGTGTGACCGACGGCCAGATCACGCGTTTCTACGGCGAGTTTGCGGACCGTCTGGCAGATGATGAGGTCTTTGCCCCGATTGCGGCCGCCAACGAGGGTGACGTTGCGGCGGCCAGGGAGCGTGGTCGTTCCGTCACCAGGCTCGTGCTGTCCGAGAAGATGCGTGCCGACATGATTACCGGGTTGGGGCTGTGGGCGAGCACCGCCTCGAGTCGCGATCGTGTCGCTGAGACCATCGAGCATGAGGGGTGGAGCGTCGATCTGGTTCGCTCAGGTCTCGGGATCGTCGGGTTCATCTTCGAGGGACGCCCAAATGTCTTCGCCGACGCAACCGGCGTGCTGCGCAGCGGTAACGCGGTCGTGTTCCGGATCGGCTCGGATGCGCTCGGGACGGCCCGGGCGATAGTCGAGCACGCCCTCGCTCCCGCCGTAACGGCCGCGGGTCTTCCTGACGGAATCGTCTCGCTCGTGGACAGCCCGGCGCGAGCCGCGGGGTGGGCGCTGTTCTCCGACACACGTCTTGCGCTCGCCGTCGCCCGCGGTTCGGGAGCGGCTGTCGCCCAACTGGGTGCTGTGGCGCGCCAGGCCGGCATTCCGGTCAGCTTGCACGGCACGGGTGGCGCCTGGATAGTCGCCGGTGAGACCGCGGCTGCCGGTCGGTTCGGCGCCGTCGTCGAGAACTCGCTCGATCGTAAGGTCTGCAATACGCTCAACACGTGCTGCATCGTCGCCTCCCGAGCGTCCGAGCTAGTGCCGGTGTTCTTGGACGCGTTGAGCAAGGCGGGGGCCAATCTGGGTACGAACTCGAAGCTGCATGTAACGCTGTCTGCCCGCCCGTTCGTCCCCGAAGCCTGGTTTGACATTGTCGAGATAACCAGAGCGGAAGGCAACGTGGCGGAGCCGCAGACTGAGGACATTGCCGACGATCGTCTCGGCGTCGAGTGGGAGTGGGAGGATAGCCCCGAGGTGACGCTCACGGTTGTGCCGGATGAGGAGACCGCGGTTCGGCTGTTCAACGGGCAGAGTCCCCGCTTCGGTGCAAGCCTGGTGGCGGAAGACGCCGAGGCGCAGGCTGCGTTCTTTGCGATGATCGACTCGCCGTTTGTCGGTGACGGGTTCACCAGGTGGATCGACGGCCAGTACGCCCTCGACCGTCCCGAGCTGGGTCTGTCCAACTGGCAGTGGGGCCGGCTGTTTGGCCGGGCAGGGGTACTCAGCGGCGATTCGGTTTACACGGTGCGCTCCAGGGCCAGACAGGCCGACCCGGACCTTCATCGGTAGGTCGCGAAAAGCGCGCACAATCGCTCAACTCACAATCGCGTAATTCACAATCGCTTAACTCACGGTCGTCGCGGCCGACTAAACCCCTAGCAAGGTATTCATCCTGACTAGTTACGAGGGAGCAGTGGTGTCAACGCAGCGAGCGCTGATAGTCGACGACTCGGATGTGCTACGTCGTCTGATCGAGATGTGTCTGCGGCCGGCAGGTTTCGAATTTGCCGCGGCGAGCAGCGGTGCCGAGGCGATCGAAGTCGCCGCTTCTTTCGATCCCGACCTCGTGCTGTTAGATATCGGGCTACCCGACATGACAGGATGGGACGTTCTCGAGGCGCTCCGGGCGTCGCCGGGCGGCGCCAACGTGAAGGTCCTCATCCTTTCCGGCTACGAGGACGTGCACGCCGAGGCGAGAACCAGGGGAGCCGACGGAGCCATCGTCAAGCCGTTCCGCAACGACGAGCTACGTGAAGCCGCAATCGCCATGCTGTCAGCCACCGCCGGTGAAGCCGCCAACAACGGCTGAGCATCGGGTCGCAGTGGGCCCCCTTCCGTGACGGTTATCCATCTCGTATGGTGAGAATGCGGTTGGTGGCTCGACAATGGTTCCTTTCCTGATCGCACTTGCTCTTTTGTCCCCATACCCGCCGGGCTCTGCCGGCTGCCCTGGTCTGTCGGCGCCTGTGGCCGGCGAGATCGTCCGTGCTTTTGCGCCGGTGGGGACCTTCGGAGGTCACTGGGGCGTCGACTTCTCCGTTGAGCCCGGTACCGGGGTGCGCGCTGCCGACGCCGGGCGGGTGACCTTTGCCGGCGAAGTTGCCGGGGTCCTGTCGGTGACTGTCGACCATGGGGGCGGGCTGCGAACGTCCTATTCGTATCTGAGCGAGATCGACGTCACCCGTGGGCAGTGGGTAGCCACCGGTTCGCCAATAGGCAGGAGCGGCACCGATCACGACATCGCAGCCGTTCATTTCTCGGTGCGGGTCGGCGACGTCTACCAGGACCCGGCGAACTGGCTGGTGTGTCTCACTTCTCCGCAACCGGCGCTGACCCTCGTTCCGCTTCCTTGAGGTTTAAGCTGCGGCGGTGCGACGCGGCATTCTCGGCGGTACATTCGACCCTCCTCATTTTGCGCACCTTTTTGCCGGTGAGGCTGCCTACCGTGATCTCCAGCTCGACATTGTGACGTTCCTGCCTGCGGGATCGCCGTGGCAGAAGGCCGGGCAGCCCGTGAGCAAGCCGGAGGACCGCTGGAACATGACCGTGCTCGCCCTCGAGGGGGTTCCGTATTTCGAGGCCGATGACCGCGAGGTGAGACGGGACGGATGGACCTACACGGTCGACACCCTGCGGAGCTTCCCCGAGGAGGAGGAGCTGTATCTCATCGTTGGCGCCGACGCCGCTCGAGGTATCCCAACGTGGCACGAGGCGGATGCGATTCTGGATCGCGCGACTGTCGTCGTCATTCCGCGGCCCGGTATCGAGCGGGTCGAGGTGGATGGTGTGCTGAGAGGGCGCAGCTTCGTGTGGCTGGACACACCCGACGTGCGGCTCAGCGGCACGATGCTGCGTAGACAAGCCGCCGCCGGACGGAGCATCCGATTCCTTGTGCGAGAAGCGGTGTGGCGGTACGTTGAGGACAACCAGATCTACGCCCGCTGATCGCAACCGAGGGCTCTATTATTGAGGGCTCACTATCGAAGGGCCCGAGCAATTAGCGCCACAAGCGAAGCCATCGAAGCAGCCCTGGCGGCTGCCGCCGCGATCGATGACAAAAAGGGCCTCGATATCGTGCTTCTGGACGTTTCCGAGTTGCTCGTCGTCACCGACGTGTTTGTCATCGCGTCCGGAACCTCGAGCCGTCACGCGCGTACCCTTTCGGACGAGGCCGAAGCGCAGCTCGCCGAACGGCTCGGGCGTAAACCGCTTCGTCGTGAGGGCCGGGAATATTCGACGTGGATCCTTCTCGACTACGGCGACATGGTCGTTCACATATTCGATCAGGAGACGCGGGATTACTACCGGCTGGAGCGGCTCTGGGCCGATGCACCTGTCATCGAGTTCGAACCGACACCATCGGAAGCCTGATACAATCACAACCCGTTTCCCGGGGCTGTAGCTCAGCTCGGCAGAGCGCCTGCATGGCATGCAGGAAGTCAGGGGTTCAAATCCCCTCAGCTCCACCATTTGCCCTAGTCAGGGCGATTTCTGGTTCGCTCTCCTGTTCGCGCGATGCGCGATCCTGAGGCCTCACGCTCCACAGGCGGTCCACAACGGGCCGGCTCGAAGCACCTCATTCTGAGCGGGGTGCTTCGCGCTTCTTCGCCCGTGCGATGCTCGTTCTGAGCCTCGCTGCTGCTCGGGTGCCACCGCCAGTTGGGTGCCGAGATTCGACCGTCCAAGACACGTCCAGGCCGGTGTCGGGTCCATCACAACCGAGTCACCGGAGACTCGTCTTCTACACGATGAGGCCGCGGCAAATGGTTTCCAGCCTCCCTATTGACCGCGAAAACAGTCCCTTCCGGGGGTTCGAGTCCCGTCAGCTCCACCAAGGGCCTGGCCAGCTTCTGTCTCGCCTCGTCGTTGAGCCACAGGTCCTGCCGGTGAAGGCCACGTTCAGCAGAGGGAGGATCCCGCGTTCATCGGGCCTCGACCTCCTTGCCAGCCGCGGTGGCGGCCGCGGTAGTCCGTCCCATCCACGCGCCTAGCCACACCATGGCCAAACCAAGGATTGCGCCGCCGATCAGGTAGGCGATGCCGATTGGAACGCCAGACAGGAGGCCGCCAGCAATGATCGCAATCGAGATGGCGGCTGGGAAGACGCGAGCACGCAGGCTGGCGATGCCGAAGAAGGCCCAACCCAACCCGAAGAGCGCGAAGCTCAATAGGCCACCCATGAGCAGCCGGCCGCCGACCCAGGTGTCCATCACCTGAGGAGCGACCTCCGCCATCCGTGGTACGGCGAACGCCTCGAACCACCAGTCCCCGGCCATGAACACCGTGCCGACGATTGCCGCTCCGAAAGCGACGACGCCCAGCGTGCCGGCAGGGCGCGCTTCGCGGTCATACGCCGCGACGAGGGCAAGGGCTAGCAGCGCGAAGGCCACGATCGATGCAACACTATTGATTGCATGCGTAGCAGTCAGGACGTACGCCTTCAGAAGTGCAAGCTCCCCGGCCGGGATGGTCAGGCTAACCAGTCGCGTGACGACGACCAGAGCGCCGCCGACGATGGCGATGGGCGCTGCAAACCGAGCGAGTGGTGAATCCGACATGACAATCCTCCTTCGATGTTCGGCTCCCGTGAAAGGGTAGTGAAGACTCTCTCTGTCGACAGCGTGTGAGCTCAGTGCGGTAATGGTGGTGGTTGGGTCGATGTCGACTCGGTTGCGCCGGCTGGGGCCGGGCGTCTCGAAGCGACCCCAGCGAGGATCACGGCGCCAATGGCAGTCAGGAGGGTCATCAGCCCGAGGATCACCAGTCCAATCATGATCCACGGGGTGTTAACACCCACCGACGTTGAGATCTGGACGCCGGAGGCACCATCGGAGTTCATGATCACCAGCGTCCATGCTCCCGATTCAGGGTCCCAGTCCAGCGTCTGGAGGCCTTCTCCCTGTGTGCTGACCGTCCATAAGCCGAGGCTTGCAGGTGGTTGGGGAGTCGCGGAGCCGGCGTGTTCGATATGCGAGAACTGCCCTGAGCTCCCGAATCTGGTCACTTCTGTGTACTCGACATCCGCCAGGTATGCGGCGACCTCCTCGACGGGGCCGACGCCGATGAAGATGGGTGTCCCTCCGTCCGACTCGGCTTCGACACGGAATGTCCCCAGGAGGCTGGTGGGAATCCACTTGTCGGGGAGTGCTCCTAAGTCGATGTCGGCCGAAGCGATGGCGTAGCCGTCGGACGACATGGTTGCGTCTTGGCTGGAGACATAGCCATCGGGGCTTCTGTGGGTCCCGTACAGCCAACCTAGGGCGACCGTGGCCGCCAACAGGCCAGCTGCGACGATGAACAAGATCGTGCTGATAGTCCTAGGCGCGCTCTTCGATGCAGTAGTCACCTCGGTATCTCCTTCTCTTCGACGGTCAGGCCATTGAGTCCGTTCTCCTCGAGATGGGTGCGGTCCACCGGGGGTGTGGTATATCGGAGGGCGAGTTTCTTACCGCTCCTCCTATTGCACCATCATACGCGGACGAGGTCAACGTGGCCGGCCGGGTCGAAGCTGGTCGTCGTCGGGACCGAGCGACGAAGGAACGTCACTTCCGAATCACGGCTGAGACAACGGAGGCTATTGAAGGGGAGATGGTGAAACGTGGACCAGTGGGCAGGTTGCGTGCATATGTCGCTTCCTTGTTCCGTAAGAGCAGGTGAACAGGGGAAGGCTCGGTTCGGATCACATTGTGCGACGTAAGAGTTTCTCGAGCTCAGCCGTTTTCCGTTGTAGTTCCTCGGTTCTTCGGCCCAGGATGGAGTCCAAGAAGTTCAAATAGTGTCCTGTGAGGTCCGCCATCCAGATCCCCCGTGTTTGCGGGGGATCTTCTCGTTTTATAGCTCGAGCGACATTGACCGCGGTTTTCTCAGAGTCCGCGAGAGATCGAGCCCTTGCGGCTTCAAGAGCAGCTGAGGCTTCCTGGTCGCGGCCCTCGAAGAGGTGTCCGTAGACGTCAGGGGTGGTGCGGATCGAGGCGTGGCCAAGGCGTCCGGAGATTACGTATGGGTCTTCTCCGGCGGCGATGAGGGTCCGGACCTTAGTACAAGCACTGCACGCCCTACCCACCTGGCCACGCAGCGTCGTTCCTAGATAACGGGATTAGTGGGAGATGCCGGATATCTCTCGCGTAGGCGTGCGCGATATCGCTCCGGGTGGTGAGTGATCTGGGCGGCCGTCCTGGGCTAAACACTCACGGTGCCGGTAGCCAATCAGAGCCACGATCTCTGCATTCGGACCGATGTCGGCGGCAAGGTCTTGCACCGCGGCGTCAAGGCCCTTCCCCAATGCCGAACGGGCGTCGGGACCCGCCACTACCGATCCGGTTGGCGGCAACAGCAGTACGGAGCTCGAAAGGGGGCGAACGGCGAAGCGATCAACCCGGTCTTTCTGTCAAGAATCGATTCAGCCGGCCATATACGTTGCGACATGGCAAGAATGGATCGAGGAATGTCTTCCCAGGATGCTCGCCTCACCCGGCTATACCAGAAGCACAATCGTGCAGTACGTGCGTATTGTCTCCGCCGTATCGGAGACGACGCCGCTGATGCGGTAGCTGCTGTTTTTGCCGTTGCCTGGCGTCGGATAGAAGACATGCCGGCCGACGACAAGGCGCTGCCGTGGCTCTACGCCGTGGCCCGCCGGGTTGTCTCTGACCACTACCGGTCGGTAAAGCGGCGGCAACGGCTTGCCGAGCGCTTATCTGGCGTTCGGCCGCCGATCGTCCCTCAGCCTGAGTGGCAACTCATCCAGCGTGCGGAGTATCTACAGCTACACGAGGCGCTTGTCGGCATTCGCGACAGCGACCGCGAGGTGCTGCTGTTGTCCGCTTGGGAGGAACTCTCCAACGAGGCCATTGCTGTCGTGTTGGGATGCTCGACCGAAGCCGCGGCACAGCGGCTCCATCGGGCTAAGCAGCGACTCGGGCGCAAGTTCCGAGCCCTGCAAGAGAGTTCGCTCGGAACACGTGCGGATGGAAGCGAGAGGTAATGAACGACGAGAGAGTGTTCCAACTCTTAATGGAGATGAACCCGGTTCCGGACCCGGATGGGCTCGACTCGCCGCTGGCACTCACTGATTTGGAGATACGAGGGGGGGCTATGGCCACCACAGAAAGCACGACATCCAAAGAGACTGCAACACAACCGACACGGGGAACCGACAGTCGGCGGGCATTCATGGTCGCCGCCATGGTCGCCGCAATCGCGCTGATCGCAGGTGTCGGCACCTGGGCGGTGTTGAGTTCGAACGAGACGACGCTGGGCGCAGCTCCGGAAAGGATTGCCGCCGCGTATATGGACGCCAGAAACGACTACGACGCCGATGCGGCGCTGGCGCTTCTAAGCCCAACGGTGACCATGAGTGATGTCCCGATCGTCGACAGCCTCGACGAAGTGGCGCCCAGCTTCGACTACCTGAGACGGTTGGAGGCGACCTTTGACTACGAATGTACCGAAACTCGACCGG
Organism: uncultured bacterium; assembly: GCA_963801165.1. Taxonomy (GTDB): domain Bacteria; phylum Actinomycetota; class Acidimicrobiia; order Spongiisociales; family UBA5794; genus JAAETI01. Next base: position 115,907 of record CAWDDT010000013.1, on the reverse strand, counting down.
GAACGGTATCTGAGGTCGTCTGCGACTATGAACTCGATACGAAGCTGTCGCAGATCGTCGGGTACCCACCGGTTCGCGGCGCGTTCCGGTTCCAGATCAGCGGTGGCCAGATCGTCGACCTGATCCACGATTTCCCTTTCGAGGAGTACTCCCCCAACGTCTGGACGCCCTTCGCCATGTGGCTCGACTCCACGCATCCCGGTAAGTTTCTCACCGTATTCCGGATCACGGAAGACGAAGTGGCGACACCCATACTTACACAGGAAGCTCTCGACCAGCTGACCGTCTATTTCGACGAGTTCGAGGCCAGCCGCAACTAGAAGGGTCGTGAATAGTCGCCGTGGAGGCTCGTCAATGTGACAAGGCGTGCAGGTTGTCCGCACGATGAGTCAGACATGAACGTGCCCAACAGCTTCGGAGAGATCCCCCGCCCTCTGCAAGGACGACAACCTGTGACAGGACCTTGCCGCACGCACCCGAACGCACCCGCACCAGATCACTAGATATGTTGGCACGGTGGCCACTCAGGGTGGCGATGGCAGGGTGCCCACCGCTGGCTCCTTCCAAGGATGCACACGGCCTCGTGCATTGCAGTGGTCGGTCACCTTGGTCGGTATACGTCACGGCGGTGCTGAATCCTGTGGATTAGGACGGTGTCTTCGTCCTCGAAGATCTCGTAGATGATGCGATAGTCACCGCGTCGGGCAGCGTGGAGCCCTTCGAGTTCGCCGAGCAGTGGTTTCCCGAGCCGCTGAGGATTCTCAGCGATAGGCCCGAGGATGGCCGCTAGGGCAGCGTTGCGGACGTTCTCGGGTAGTTGGTTGAGGTGGCGCAGACCCTCAGGGGTAATCTCGACCTCGTGCACGAAGTCGCCTCAGACGTGGTCTGAAAGGCGGATTCGCTTGCCTTGGGCGGCTTCTCGGCGTGATCGTCGTAACGACTTCATCAGTTTATCGTCTCTGAGGATGTCGAGTGACTCCTCGAGGGATTCGAGGTCGTCGGGGCTCATAAGTACGAATGAGGGTCGGCCGTTCCGAGTCACCAGGATGCGGTCGTGTTGGACTTCGACCCGGTCGGCCAATTCAGAGAGATGTGTCTTGACTTCCGAGAAGGGGAGAGTGTCGCTCATACGCACCAGTATAGGTCAGAATATTGACCTATCAATACCCTCGTTCGCCCAACGAACCAAGCCGGTCAACAATTCCCGCTCGATAATGAGCACCTCGACTGCCCAGATACGTCCGTTGCCGTTGAGTTGACTAGCCCAATCCAGGAGCCGGGTTGTTTGATACCGGTCGGCGGGGACCGTCAACTGACCCAACACCGTCTCGGATTCATCAATAGCGACCGCGGTGTGCGTTGCCTTGTGCGGGTCGATTCCGATTGTTGTGACCATACGGATCGAGGGTTGGCACCGGCGTGTTGTGGGACGATTCGGTGATATGCGACGTCTAGCCCATGTGGGCGGCATCGGCCGTCCGGCGTGGGAGGTTCCAGCAGATTGAAAGGGCGTCCGGCTTCGTCGAGCTAGGCCGCAACCAAGGTCATCCCGACATCTGCGCCCACCTTCGGCCGGGTCTGCGAGCCCACCGGCCTGAGCCTTACTCTTGCTTTGCGACATCTACCGAGATCTCCACTGCCGGAATCGTTCCTCTGTTCTCGAGCCAGTGCGTCGTGTTCCTATCTTCGGGCCAGCCGACTCCCGGCCCGTAGTCCGTGGCGACTCCATTTCGATGATCAGTGATCGTTCCTTGCAGTACGTAGACGGTGCCTGGTCTGCCGATGTGGTCGTGAATCGGGCCGAAAACGCCTCCAGCCTCGATGGTCACCATGCGCATTCGAAGGTGATGTCCTGCCATATCCTCGATCTCAGGGCCAAGCTCAACCGTTGCAAGTAGCTTCACCGCAACACCTTTCGTCTCAGGTGTCATCTGTTCGTTGCTCATCGTGCTCCTCCCGGTACCTCCAGACCTTGCATGTCACGGGCACCGTCTCTGTCGTCGTTCCTGCTCGATTGACCGAGCATCAGCAGTAGGTCACGTCTGGCGGCGTGGTCTATGAGTGATACCGCGTCGGCCTCGTTGGTTTCTTTCTAGCCGGTTGTGGTTTCGAGTGCCGGGTCACCTCCTCTGTGTGCTAGTCGGGTAACGTCGCGACCGTCTCATCCTTCCACACTGCCCGTCACTGCTGGGTTCGCAGCGTCCGGCGGGTACGAAGTGCGACAATCCCTGGATGGGTCCTTTCTTGGCGTTCGTGAAACTGAGCCGGCCGCACTTTCTTCTGGGCGGTGCGCTTCTCTTTGCGCTCGGTTCGGCTGGGGCAGGCGATATCGCCTGGTTCGAATACGCACTTGGACAGGCCATGGTCACTTCGATGCAGATCACGGCGCACTTCGTCAACGAGTACGGGGATCGTGAGGCTGATCGGACGGTCGACCGGCGTACGATGTTCTCCGGGGGGAGCGGTGTTCTAGTTTCGGGTGATCTCAAACCGGTGGTGGCTCTGCGGGCGGCGTGGGCATCAACGACTATCGGGGTGATCCTGGCTGTGGTGGTTGCGGTTGGGTCCCCGCTGGCTGCTGGCGTCGGGTTGATGACTCTCGCTGTCTCTTGGGGCTATTCGATGCCCCCGATTCGTCTGCTCGGGACGGGTTGGGGTGAAATGGCGACTTCGTCGGTTGTGGTCGTTGCGGTTCCTGTCATTGGGTGGGCGGTTCAGCAGGCACCGGCCAGTGTGGCCCTGTGGTGGGCAGTCGGTATCTTGCTCCCAGTTCATATGGCGATGATGCTTGCCTTCGAACTCCCGGATCTCGAGTCCGATGCCGCAGCCGGCAAACGGGTGCTGGGGGTACGTCTCGGAGAGGCCCGATCGGGTCGATTGATCGCCATCATGCTGGTATTGGCAGCGGTCATCGCGGTGATGGGTGTAGCTATGGGTGGGATCGCTGCAGGGGCCGGGTTGGCGGTTGCGGCGGGGCTGATTCCGGCCCTCATACTGCTGGGAGCCGCCCGAAACCACAACTATGCCGTCACGACTTTCGCTGCGGTGTCGACTCTCGTCGTCGCAGCAGGGGTCCTTGTGGTTGTTGTCGCCGGCTAAGTACCGATTAGCAGGGACGGCCCGGCGGTCGAGGAAAACGTTGACTCGGTGCGGTTCAAAGCCGTATGGACAAGGCAGTCAACAACGCTCTCGACGGCGGCGTGGTCGAAATCACGACACTCGGTGCGAGGATCGGAAGAAATCACCGGATTGAGATCGTCTTCCAGCACTTTGACGGGAGCTACTACGTCACGGGCAAGCCGGGATCCAAACGTGACCCGCTGGCGAGCATGAACGCCAATCCCGAGTTCAGGTAGAATCCCCGTGAAAAGGATCTGCGACTAACCGGCGGCCCCGACCGGATTCCCTGCTGGATCGGGCGAGGAGCCTGATGACTGCTGATCTGCCCGGTTCTCCTGCGACGGTGTCCGGGTGAGGCGGGGCACAATGGCGGTGGTGGGGATAGCGGCGGTCGCCGTGGTCGCCGTGATCGCTTCCCTGTCGTGGTTCGTGCTGACGTCACCAGCGGAGCGCTCGGCGCGCGCCGATGTTGGCGCGCTCGGCACCGCCATTGCCGACTACGTGGTGAGCGCCGGCCGATTGCCGAGGGTCACGGTGACGCCCGGGGTGTCGGGCGACGGCGACGTGATCTGGGGGCCCGACTTCCTGGTCGAGTCGACGGCAGTACCGCGGGCTGATTCGACCATTGCCAGAACCTTCTTCCTCGTCGGTGATGCAAACAACTGGTGCGTGGAGGCGCTATACATTCCGCCCTCGATCTTCTCCGATTCCTCAGGGGCGTGGGTGTCGGCGAAGGGAGTAGGCGGCGACGTGGGCAGAATCGTGGACGGTCGCTGCGGCGACAACTACCTCCTGACGCTGTCGCCGGTGACCGCGGCCACCGTCCCCGATCCAGGAGCCGTCATCGTGCCGGCAAATGCCCCGGTCGGAACGTGCTTTGCCTACCCGTTCGTCGCAGACGTCGCTCGACCCGACCAGATCGAGGTGGTCCCGTGCGAATCCGGCCACTTCGGCGAGGTCTATTTCGCAGGTGAGGCAGCGGGAGGCGACTACAACGCGTACGAGGAGGCCGCAGCCGGCTCGTGCGCCTCTGCGGTGACGTCATTCGTTGGAGTCCCGGGAAACCTCTCGGCGTTCACCGCCGAGCCGTTTACCGTCGATGAGACAGCGTGGGACGGCGCCGCCAGGGAGTTCACCTGCTTCTTGTACCTGTCGGCGGACGACTACCCGCTGGCGGGGTCTGCGCGGGACAGCTGGCGTTGATAGGGCTGCCGGGAGCGGCGGGAAAAGAGCCCGGCTAGGGTTCTCACATGCCGTTGTTGTCGCTGATCCTGATGGGTGTTGCCGGGGCGATCCATGTCGGTTTCTTCGTCATGGAGAGCGTCTTGTGGCGCCGACCCCGGGTGCACAGGGTCTTTGGCATCACCGACCCGGGCCAGGCCGACGTGATGGCCCCCGCCCTTCTCAACCAGGGCTTCTACAACCTCTTCCTCGCCCTGGGAGCATTCACCGGGATCGTCTACAGCAGCGACGTCGTCACGAGATCACATGACGAGTTGCTGGTTTTCACCGCCCTGTTCATGATCGGTGCTGCGATCGTCCTGGTCGTTTCGGATCGACGTCTGCTCCGGGGTGCGCTGCTTCAGGGGCTCGCACCTTTGCTGGCGCTGCTGGTCGCGCTGGTGACTTGACCGTTGTCAACCGACGACGATGTTGACCAGCCTCGGGGGGCGGGCGATTACTTTGTGCACCTGACCCTGCTCCAGCCATGGCTGGATCTTTGCGGCGGCCAGGGCAGCGGCGGTGGCATCGTCTTCGGATATGGAGGCGGACACCTCGACGCGGTCCCTTACCTTGCCGTTTACCTGCACCACCATGGTGACCACGTCCTCGGCGGCGACCTCGGGATCCGACTCCGGCCAGCGCTGGACGTGGATCGAGTCGGTGTGGCCGAGCTGGTGCCACAGCTCCTCGGTGATGTGCGGGGCGATCGGCGCCAGCAGCTTCAGCAGCGTCTCCAGCGCTTCGGTCCACACGCCTGTCGTCACGTCGGTGGCCCGTAACGAATCGAGCATGGTATTGCGCAGCGTCATCAGCGCCGCCACCGATGTGTTCCACTTGAAGTCGGCCATGTCTCGGTCGACCTTGGCGATCGTCTGATGCACCGTGCGGCGCAGATCACCGGAGGCCTCGTCGGTGACCGAACCGGGGGTGTACCGGGAGGTGCCGAGCCTCCATACGTCCTCGATGAAACGGCGTGAACCGGCGATGCCGCGGCTGTCCCACGGTCCGCCTTTCTGCCACTCGAAAGCGAACATGAGATGGGTCCGGACCGTGTCGGCACCGTATTCGACGACCAGCTCGTCGGGGTTGACCACGTTGCCCTTCGATTTCGACATCCGTTGGATCTCGAGATGGTGCTTGAGCTGGGTTACGTCGTTGGTGCCGGGGATGGACGGTATCTCGACCGGCGTCGCGGCGGGTACCTCGACACCGACCAGGCCATTGTCGGTGGCCACCTGGAGCAGGTTCTCGGTGCGGCGCATCAGCTCACCGACGACGTCGCCCGCATCGTGCGCAGCGGCGTCGTCGACGCGCACCGAAGCGGCGACCAGCCGTCCCTGATCCCACCCGCCGTTGATGACCAGCCGATCACCGAGACGCTCGGCACCGAGCACCTGGCCCTGGTTACGCAACATGAGGAACGGCTCGTCGAACAATCCATCGGGATCCCGATCGTGTTCGCGCATCGCAGCCGCGGTGTCATCGAACACACCCATGTCACGCATCGCCTTGACGAAGAACCGGGCGTAGAGCAGATGCATGACGGCGTGCTCGGCGCCACCGGTGTAGACGTCGACGGGAAGCCAGTACGCCGCCTCTTCGGGGTCGAAGGGGGCGCTGTTGTAGTGCGGCGACAGGTAGCGGAACCAGTACCACGACGAGCACATGAAGGTGTCCATCGTGTCGGTCTCCCGCCGCGCCGGGTTCCCATCGGAATCAACGGTGTCGACGAACTCCGGCAGCTCCGCCAGCGGGCTCCTACCCGAGAACTCGACATCCTCGGGGAGGATCACCGGTAGATCGGCGACCGCCTCGATGCGCCCGTCCTGGCGGTGGATCATCGGAATAGGCGAGCCCCAGTACCGCTGGCGGGAGATCAGCCAGTCACGCACGCGGTAGTTGATCGCCTCCTTCCCGGCGCCGTGCTCCTCGAGCCAGTCGATGGCCGCGGCGACTGACGGGTTGGCGCGGCCCTTGCCCTCGGTGGTCTCGATACCGTCGATCGGGCCGCTGTTGACCATCACCCCGGCGCCGACGTATGCCCCGGTCATGGCCGGCTCGTCGAGGGGACCAGAGCCGGCCGGATGGATCACAGGGACGATGCTCAGCCCGAACTTGCGGGCAAACTCGAAATCTCGCTCGTCGTGAGCGGGGACCGCCATGATGGCCCCGGTCCCGTACGAGACAAGCACGTAGTCGGCGATCCATACCGGGATGCGCTCCTTGTTGACCGGGTTGACGGCGTACCCTCCCGTGAAGACGCCGGTCTTCTCCCGGCTTTCCTCCATTCGCTCCAGCTCGGTCTGGGCAGCCGCCATCCTCCGGTACTCCTCGACGGAGGTTCGGTGCTCGTTCGTGGTGAGCTTGTCGACGAGGGGATGCTCGGGGGAGAGCACCATGAAGGTGGCGCCCCACAGGGTGTCGGGCCGGGTGGTGAATACGACCATGTCGTCGCCGGTCGTGGTGGCAAAGGTCACCTCGGCGCCTTCGGAGCGGCCGATCCAGTTGGTCTGCATCATCCGGATGGGATCGGGCCAGTCGATGCCCTCGAAATCGAGCAGCTCATCTGCGTACCCGGTCAGGGCGAAGAACCACTGCTCCATCATCTTCTGGACCACCGGCTGGCCGGTGCGCTCGTCCTTGCCGTCGATGACCTGCTCGTTCGCCAGCACGGTTTGCAGCGTCTCGGACCAGTTCACCATCGCCTCGCCCCGGTAGGCGATGTCGCTCTCGAACATCCGCTTGAAGAACCACTCGGTCCACTCGTAATACTCGGGGTCGCAGCTGACCGCTTCGCGCTCCCAATCGAACATCGCCCCCATCGACCGCAGTTGCTGCCGCATTCGCTCGATGTTCTGGTACGTCCACTTCGCCGGGTGGACGTTGCGCTGCACCGCCGCGTTCTCGGCAGGGAGGCCGAATGCGTCGAACCCGATCGGGAACAGAACGTTGTAGCCCTTCATCCGCATCAACCGGGCCCTGGCGTCGGAGGGCGTCATCGCATACCAGTGGCCCATGTGGAGATCGCCGGACGGGTAGGGGAGCATGGTCAGGGCGTAGTGCTTCGGCCGCGACCAATCGACCTCGCTGCGGTAGAGGCCGTCCCGCTCCCAATCCTGCTGCCAGCGCTGCTCGATCTCTTGGTGTTGGTAGTCCATTCCCTGCCTCGGGCGGTCGAAGGCGCCATGGTAGGCGCGGTGCCATACGTCGACCAGACTCCGGACTCCGAGCCGGCGAATCGCGGGTACGCTGCAACCCCATGTACGAAGTCGCCCCCGCAGCCGATCTCTTGCGTGCCACCGGTGTCGACCCCGATGCGTTGCGTGCGTGCATGCCGCGGGTCGACCCCGGCACCGTGGCCGTGCGGGTGGCCTCACCACTGTTCCGCAGGTTCTGGGCGAAAGGGATCGCCGCCGTTTCGTTGCCGTTCGGCGTCTTCGTGCAACCGGAGGTCATGGAGCGGCTCCGCATGGGTGTTGAGCCCGAGCGGTCGGCCACGCTCATCGTTCACGAGTTGATGCACATAGAGCAATGGCGGCGTCTGGGGGCCGCTCGTCATCTGGCCCAGTATCTAGGTGACTATCTCCGGGGACGCTGGCATCGGCTCGGTCATTGGGAGGCGTATCGGGCGATCCGTCTCGAGGTCGAGGCACGCCGTGTCGCTGCCGCTGTTCTCGAGCGCGGCGCGACATGAAGGACACATACCTCCCGTCGAGCGTGTGGACCTACCCGGATGCCATTGCAGTGTTCTTCGGGGGATTGGTCGGGTCGCTCATCATCATCACGCTGGCCATACCGCTCAACGGCGGCAACCAGCTCGCCGATGTCCCGCTGTTGCTGCTGTCGTCGAGCGGGCAGGCGCTGGTGGAGCTCGCCATGCTCACCTACATGTCGAAATCGCGGGGAACCTCCTCGTGGGACCTCGACTTCGGGTTCCGTTTCGAGGCCCGGGATGCCATCGGGGTCTTCTACGGTGTCATGTTGCAGCTCGCCGTCGTTGTGGCGGTCCAGATACCCATCGCCTGGCTGCTGCATCTCGAGAACCCGCCCGAGCAGGACGTCGCGACCATCGCCGGGGAGGCGTCGTCGCCACTGACCAAGATCCTGGTGTTCGTCGTGCTGGTGATGGTCGCGCCGCTCACCGAGGAGCTGCTCTTTCGCGGTGTCCTCCTGTCGCGGGTGCGGCGCGATTTCAAGCCGCACGCCGCCGTTGTGATCTCGGCAGCCGTCTTTGCCGGCATCCACCTGATCGATCCGAACGCCGCCTTTGCGGTGCCGGGGTTATTCGTGATCGGTCTCGTTCTCGGTTACCAGGCGCTGTACACCGGGCGGATCGGCCTGTCAGTCGCCACGCACGCCGGGGTGAACATGCTCGCCTCCATCGCGATTCTCTTCAACCTCAACATCTGATCAGGTGCGCTCAGCCATCCTCGAGCCGTTTTGTCAGGCTGTCGAGGCTCGTGGTGAGCTGGTCCAGCTCAATGCGCGTGAGCCCCTGCGTCATCGCCGTCTCAATCTCCTCGACCACCAGGTGAGCGCTACGGAGCAGCCGCCGCCCCTCGTCGGTGACCGTGGCTGCACGAACCCTTGCGTTGTCCGTTCGGGCTTGCCTGGTGAGCAGGGAGCGATCCTCGAGAGCCGCCACAATCCTGATCATGGTCTGCGGGCTAACGAACGATCGGCGTGCCAGGTCAGCGTTGGACAGGCCAGGCTCCTCTTCGAGAGCGGCCAGGACGGCGTACTGCGACGTCGTGAGCCCGATGTCGTCGAGGGCACGATCCATTCGAAGCCGGAACGCACTCTGGGCCCGCTTCAGCAGGTATCCGAGTCGCCGCTGGGTCTCCGTCATTGACACATTATAAGCATACTTATAATGTGTAAGCATGCTGATAGAAGGAGCGTTGCAAATGTCGAAAGTAATCGGGCCCGACTTCATTGCGATCCAGGTGCGTGATCTCGGACAATCCCGGGGTTTTTACGAGGACGTCCTCGGGCTGGAGGTGAACCCTGACGGGCCGCAGCACGCCGTTGTGTTCGACTCGCGACCCATCCCGTTTGCGGTGAGGGAGCCTCTGGTCGACCTCGATCAGGTCGCTCGTCTCGGCTGGGGCATCGTGCTCTGGGTGGGGTGCGACGACGTCGGCGAGCTGTTCCCCCGGGTGACCGCATCGGGGGCGACGATCACCCAGCCGGTCTCAGACGGAGCGTTTGGTCGCCAGTTCGGATTCTTGGATCCCGACGGGTACGCCATCGTCGCTCATCAGACTCGATGAGCGGCAATATTCTCGAGGTGAGCGGTCGTTACGACCTGGGGGCTGCGATCCGATTCCTCGAAGGCTGGCCACCAACGGCAGGCGAGAATCGGCAGCGATCGACATTGCGCTGGTCGATGTGTCTGGAGAGTTCGTGGGAGCCGATCGGGGTGACCGCGGTCCAGGGCGCCGACGGCATCGAGTTCGAGTATGTCGGGAGTGCGGACCAAGACGATGTGGCCGTACACGTGGCTCGGGTTCTGTCGCTCGATGTCGACGCCAGAGGGTTCGACGACGTCGGTGACCGCGACCCCATCGCCGGATCGATTCTGGCCGACTTTCCGGGGTTGCGACCGGTGTGCTTCTGGACTCCCTACGAGGCTGCCGTTTGGGGCGTGATCTCGCAAAGGTCGTCCAGGGTCACGGCTTCGCGGGTCAAGAAGCACATGGCGCGTGAGCTCGGCGACCGGATTGGGGACGGGTATGCATTTCCCGGTCCGAGTCGTCTCGAGCAACTGGAGAGTTTCCCGGGTCTCCCGCAGGTCAAGATCGAACGGTTGCGGGCGGTTGCGGGTGCTGCCCTCGCCGGGCGGCTCGATTCCCGTCGGCTGCGATCGAGCGGTGTCGAGGAGACGCTCGCACGTCTCCGGGAGATCGAAGGAGTAGGCCCGTTCACCGCGGAGCTGATCCTGGTGAGGGGAGCCGGCCACCCGGATGTGTTTCCGCGGCACGAGCATCGCCTCCACCGGGCGATGCGCTCCGCATACGGTCTCACCGACGCATCCGTCAACACACTCGCCGTACGGGCCGAGCACTGGTCGCCGTACCGGTCCTGGGTGTCCTTCCTGTTTCGAGTACAAGCTGCGGGGTGAGGCGGAAGGGCTCTCCAAGGCCCTTCACTCCATCGTCCCTAGCTGCTAGGTATTGAGCTGCGCAGGTTCGGCGGCGGTGATGGGGGCGCATTGCCTGGTCGAAACTGGATTGCCGTTGCCGTTCTGGTGTTGGCGGTGCTCGCCGCCCGTGCCTGGTATGGGCGGAGCACACCCGAGCCTGCGCCGCTGTTTGTCGACACGGTGGCCGAGACCAACGACGACCGCATCACGGTGCACATCTCCGGCAAAGTCATGGCTCCCGGTCTCGTTGTGGTGCGCGCAGGCTCACGGTTGGCAGATGCGGTGGCCGCCGCTGGTGGCACCACCAGGGACGCCGATCTGGAGCGGGTGAACCTGGCGGCGCCCCTTCAGGACGGCCAGCAAGTGGTCATTCCCGGTATCGAGGAGGGCGGCGCGACAGCAGAACCGGTGACGGACGCAAAGATTCATATCAACACGGCAACTCCGTCGGAGCTGGAGCAGCTACCCGGTGTCGGGCCGGTGCTCGCCGAGCGGATTGCGGCGTTTCGTGATGAGAATGGGCCGTTCGACTCGGTCGAGGATCTTCTCGATGTGTCGGGGATCGGCGAGAGCAAGCTCGAGATGCTCCGTGACTCGGTGGCGATACCCTGAGCCGGCTCAACCTGCCACAGGGTCGATCACGGGCGGTAGTCGCCACGGCGATCGTCATGTGGGTCGGAGCACTGGCTGGTGCGTTTCTGGGTCCAGGCGTGGGGTGGGCGCTGATCGGGCTCGGGCTGGCGGGCTCTCTCATCGGCCGTAGCCGGGTGCTGTTGCTGATCGGGGTGCTCGGTGTCGGGATGCTCTCGGGGGTTGCGGCCGCGGAGCGGCGCACCGCGACGCTCGAGGCGGGTTTGCCGTCTGGACGGGGAGTCCTGACCGGTGTGGCCGTCACCGATGCGATGCCCTACGGCTCGTCGTACCGGTTTGTGCTCCATCCCGTCGGCTGGGAGACGGCGTGGGCGGAGAGCAGCTGGGCAGGTCCGGCGATTGCCGTGACCACCGATGTGGGCGACGTCGTCGCCGGAGACCACGTTTCGGTTTCGGGTATGGTGCGCCCGAAGCCGGATCTCATCCGCGGTGACCCGGTCGCCGGGGCGATCGCGGCTCGATCCGTCACTGTGCTGGGAGCGTCGTCGTCGCCGGTGATGGTTGCCGGCAACGCGATCAGGCGCCGCGTGCAGACACAGATCGGACCGCTCGGCGCGTCGGCGGAGGCAGCGCTGCTGCGCGGGTTCCTGATCGGTGATGTCGCCGATCTGCCGCGATCGGACACCGAAGCGCTACGACGGGCCGGCTTGACCCACTACGTCGCCGTCTCCGGCAGCAATGTGGCTCTGGTCCTTGGTGCCTGGTGGTTGGTGCTGGGGCCGACCGGGGCCGGCACCCGCATCAGGGCTGTCACCGGTCTCGTCGTACTCGCCGTGTTCGTCGTCGCCACCCGATGGGAACCGTCGGTGATCCGTGCGGCGACGATGGCCTCGCTCGTTCTCGGTGGGCGTGCGCTCGGCATCGTCGTAGACGCATGGATAGCTCTGGGCGGTGCGGTCGCCATCTTGCTCGCAGTGTCGGGGGATTTGAGCTACGACGTCGGCTTCCAACTGTCGGCGGCCGCAACGGCTGGTGTCCTCGTCGGAGCGAGGCTGTGGCCCGGCCGCTCTCCAAAATTCGTGTGGACCCTGCTTGCGGCAACGCTGTCGGCTCAGGTGGCAGTTGCCCCGCTGGTGCTGCTGCACTTCGGAACTGTGCCTCTCCTGGCGCCGGTTGCCAACCTGATCGCGGCACCGTTGGTCACCACGGCGACCGCGTTCGCAGGCGTGGGCGCGGTGCTCGGGTGGGATGTGCCCGTTCGCCTCGCCGGCCTGGTTGCCGGATGGATTCTCGAGGTAGCGAGAACGGTGGGAGAGTGGCCCCAGCTAGATGCCGCGCAGACGGCCGGCCTGGCGGTGCTCGTGGGAGCAGTGCGTTGGGCGAAGGTGAAATGGGCGGCCGCTGTCGTCGTCATCATCGTGGCGGTCGTAGCGATGTTGCCGCCCGGGCTCCCTCCGGTACCGACCGTAGTGTTCATCGACGTCGGTCAGGGTGATGCGGTGCTGCTGCGCGACCCGACTGGAGCAGTGGTGCTCATGGACGGGGGGCGGGAGCCGCAGGTTCTGCGCGAGGCCTTGCGCCGCTACGGCATCGGTCGTATCGACCTGGTGGTCGCGTCACATGGGGATGCCGACCACGTCGGTGGGCTGGCCGACCTTCCCGGCACCATCACCGTCGGTCGCCTCTGGGTCCCCGAGTTCGCAACGACGGGGGCGATACTCGACGACATCATCGCTGCCGCCGTCGAGCACGGTGTGCCTGTGGACCACGTGCAAGCGGGGGACGGCGCCAGGATCGGGGATTTCCGGCTCGACGTTCTCAACCCGGTCCGTCGCTATGCAACGGACAACGACGGGTCGGTGGCCCTGTTCGTCAGCAGCGGCGGGCTCACCGTGCTCCTTCCCGGCGACATGGAGGCGACCGCACAGAAGACCATCGGGCCGCAGCATCCCGACATACTTCTGGTGCCACATCACGGGGCGGCGACCACGGACCCGGAGTGGCTGGCAGAGACGGTCGGCCCGGTGGCCGTCATCAGCGTCGGGCCCAACACGTACGGCCACCCGGCACCGGAGACACTGGCCGTTCTCGAGACGAGCGGGGCCCGGGTACTCACCACCTGGGATCTGGGCGACATCGTCATTCCCCTGGGTTGACACTCGTGTCACCTGTGCCAGCTACGCTCGGCGCCATGAAGCCACTGGTCGTCATTGCCGGGCCGAGAGAGATGGGGCCGGGCGAGCGCGACATCATGATGGAGCAAGCGGCCCGGGCGCTGAGTCAGCTCGGAGTCGACGACCCGATCCGCATCGATGTCCCCGCCAAGGGTGCCACCGGCGACGGTGAGGACGCCACAATGCGGGTGGCGGTCCAGGAGATCGTCCCTGCCCTGCAGAGTGGTTCGCTGTTCGGCGGCGCCGCCGGGGTGCTGGTCGTGGATGCGCAGGCGCTGCTGAAGGCCGAGGCGACCGTTATCGCCGAACTGCTGGAGATGTCCACCGAGGCCGTCGCCGTGTTCTTGGCCGCCGGTTCGATTCCCGCCCCGCTGGGGTCGCTGTTGCGAAAGCGTGGAGAGACGATCGAGGTGAAGCGCATCAATGAGCGCACTGCCGGGGAGTGGCTGGGACGTGCCACCCGCGATCGTGGCCTCAGGATGGATTCCGAGGCAACGTCGATCCTCCTGCAGCGGTTCGGGACCGATGTTGCTGCCCTGGGCCAGGCCCTCGACCAGCTGGCGGTGGAGGGCCCGGATATCGACGCCGACCTGGTACGCAGCCGTTTCAAGAACCGTCCCGACGAGCCCATGTGGCACTACGCAGATGCGGTGGTCGGGGGGAACCAGGGGGACGCCCTGCGCCGGCTGGCGGACTTCCTCGAGCACAGCCACCCATTGCAGCTGCTGGCGTTTCTGCAGAACGATGTGAGACGGCGGGCGCTGGCGGCGGCTGCCCCCGACTATGAGACTTTTCTCGAGTGGGATGGAGGGAGGGCCGGCTGGGGGATGGAGAAGGTGTGGAAGCAACGCAGCAGGATCCGCGGGTCGGACCTGAAGCTGGCTCTCGGTGCCCTGGCGCGAGCCGATCTGCAACTCAAGACCGCACCAGAAACGACTCATCGGGTGACCATGGAACGGCTGACCGTGGCGATGTGCCGCTGGTACGGGGGGCGGCGCCGGTAACGGCTACCAGGTGTCGATATGGAGGGTGCCGTAGCTGTCGAGCCACGACTTTACCGTGACGTGACCGCCGTAGTTGCGGTACAGGTTGATGACCATCGTGCCGTCGGTCTGGTAGTAGTAGCTGCCGGTCCAGCCCCAGTTGAGGCTGTAGTCCGCCAGCGTGATCGTGCCGTTGACGACTTTGATGGTGAAGGCCCCTGCCGAGGTGCTCACCGTCTGCTCCTGGTTGGGGGCGGCGGTTGTCGTCGTCGTAGTGGTGGTGGTCGTCGGCGGCAGGGTCGTTGTAGTGGTGGTGGTCGTCGGCGGCAGGGTCGTTGTAGTGGTGGTGGTCGTCGGCGGCAGGGTGGTCGTTGTAGTGGTGGTCGTCGAGGTGGTGCTGCTCGGAGCCGACGTAGTGCTGGTGCTCGTCGTGGTCCCCGCGCCCAGGGTCGTTGTCGTGCCGTGACCGGCGCTGGCGGCGTTGTCCTCGATGTTGTCGAACTGGGTGTTCATGGTGCTGGCGATGGCGTTCATCGCGGCAACCGAAGGGAGAAGCACGAGCGATGCGATCAGGGCGTACTCAACGAGGGATGCGCCGGTTTGGCTGCGTAGCCTATGGAGGAACCGTGTCATGAGGCCACCTGTATCGTGATGTCTTCTCAGGAGACCTGTCGGCAGTTCGACGCGGTGGTTAAAGGGTTATTGTGGAATGATCCCTCGTGACTAGTTCGCCGAACTCGGCAACGATGCCGTTCGAGTCACTAGCCATCGAAGACGCGGACGCTCTTGACCGTCATGGTGAACGTGCCGCCCGGGGCCTGGTAGGACCGGGTGTCTCCCGGTACCGCGCCGAGCAACGCCGAGCCGACCGGGCTGGTCGGTGAGGCGAGGATGAATCCGGCCACCTTGTTCTCAGCCGGGGCGATGAAATAGTCCATCTCATCGCCGTCTTCGTCCACAACCGTGACCACGGTGCCGACCTCCACTTTTCCGGAGTCCTCGGCGCTGCGCACCTCGGAGTTCTCGAGGATGTGCTTGATCTGACGGATCCGGGCCTCCATGAGACCCTGGTCGTTCTTGGCCGTGTCGTATTCAGCGTTCTCGCGCAGATCGCCGTGCTCGCGCGCTTCAGCGATCCGCTTCTCGATCGCAATGCGACCGTCGGTGGTCAGGTGTTCGAATTCTTCCACCAGCTTGGCATGAGCGGCCGGTGTCAGCCAGGTTGTCTCACTCATAGATGTCGAGTCAGTCGCGGCTCTTGGCAACCTGCTTGGCAAGACGAGACTTGCGACGGGCCGCGGTCCTCTTGTGAAGGAGTCCCTTGCTGGCAGCCATGTCGATGCGCCGCTGCGCCTGGCGCAGTGCGGTCTCGGCAGCCTCGGCATCGCCTGCTCCGGCGGCTTCGAGGGTGGTGCGGGCACGAGTCTTGAGCTCGGATCGCATCCCACGGTTGCGAAGACGTGCAATCTCGTTCTGCCGGTTGCGTTTCTTTTGTGATTCGATGTTGGCCATGCGAAAAAAGACCTCTGAGGTTTGGGAGGAACGCCGGAACAATAGCAGCACCGCTGAACAGGTACAATGCCCGCTCCCCTCAGCTCGCCGTGCGACCCCAGGAATCCATGACTGACCAATCGCGCATTCGCAACTTCTCGATCATTGCGCACATCGACCACGGCAAGTCGACTCTGGCCGATCGTCTTCTCGAAGCGACCGGCGCTGTCGAGGCGCGGGACATGCGAGAGCAACTTCTCGACACCATGGATCTGGAGCGAGAACGCGGCATCACCATCAAGGCAAACGCCGTGCGTCTCCAGTACCGGGCCAGGGACGGCCATACCTACACACTGAACCTGATAGACACACCCGGGCATGTGGACTTCTCGTATGAGGTGTCGCGCAGCCTGGCGGCTTGCGAAGGGGCCCTCCTGCTGGTCGACGCGGCGCAGGGTGTCGAGGCGCAGACGCTCGCAAACGCATACCTGGCAATCGAAAACGGGCTCGAGATCATCCCCGTGGTCAACAAGATCGATCTTCCCTCGGCCGACCCGGATCGGGTGGCGGCCGAGTTGATCGGGATCGTGGGCGGGTCCGAAGATGACGTCATCCGGGTGTCGGCGAAAAGCGGCGAGGGTGTGGCCGATCTTCTCGAGGCGATCGTGGCCAAGCTGCCGCCTCCCGCTGGAGATCCCGGCGGCCCGCTGCGCTCGCTCGTGTTCGATAGCCACTACGACACCTATCGGGGGGTGGTCTGCTCGGTCCGTATCGTTGATGGCGAAATGGAGGTCGATCAGCAGATCCGGTTCATGGCCGCAGACCTCGTCGAGTCGTCCGAGGAGATCGGCGTGCTCACGCCCCGCCCAATACCGGTGAAGCGACTCACGACCGGCGAGGTAGGTTTCCTGATCACCGGCGTGAAGGAGATCGACCTGATCAGGGTTGGCGATACGGTTACCGGGGTCGCCGAGCATGCCGACAAGGCGCTGCCCGGCTACCAGGAGCCGAAGCCGATGGTGTTCTCGGGCCTGTTCCCGACCGACGGCGATGACTTCGAGCGGCTACGAGAAGCGCTCGAGAAGCTACGGCTCAACGACTCCTCCCTCGTCTACCAGCCCGAGACCTCACGTGCATTGGGCTTCGGGTTCCGCTGCGGGTTCCTCGGTCTGCTCCACATGGAGATCGTCAGGGAGCGTCTGGAGCGCGAGTACGACCTCGACCTGGTGTCGACCGCCCCCTCTGTGGAATACCAGGCACATCTCACCGACGGCGCGACGCTCCAGATTCGGTCCCCGCAGGACCTGCCGGGACCACAGGTTCTCGAGAGCATCGCGGAACCGTACGTCAAGGTCATGATCATCACGCCGGCACAGTACGTTGGCACCGTCATGGAGCTCATCCAGCAGCGACGTGGCGAGATGGGCGACATGACGTATCTGACCCCCGAACGGGTCGAGCTGCACTACAAGGTGCCGCTGGCTGAGATCGTCTTCGACTTCTTCGACCAGCTCAAGTCGCGGACCCGCGGGTACGCGTCGATGGATTACGAGCCGGGCGACTACCGGACGTCCGATCTGGTTCGGGTCAACATCTTGCTCAACGGCATACCGGTCGATGCGTTCTCGTCGATAGTCCACAGGGAGAGGTCGTACCGGTACGGCAAGGCCATGGTGGAGCGTTTGCGTCAGCTCATTCCGAGGCAACTCTTCGACGTACCGATCCAGGCTGCGGTCGGGAGCAGGATCATTGCGAGAGAGACGATCAAGGCCCAGCGCAAGGACGTGACGGCCAAGTGCTACGGGGGTGACATCACCCGGAAACGCAAGCTGCTCGAACGGCAGAAGGAAGGCAAACGGCGGATGAAGATGGTGGGTCAGGTGGAGGTTCCCCAGGAGGCCTTCATCTCTGCGCTGCGCATAGATGAATAGCGGGCGGCACCCGGTCGACGCCGCCGCCACCGAGCGAGCCGCCTATCTCCACATCCCGTTCTGCAGGCGCAAGTGTCCGTACTGCGACTTTGCAGTGGTCGACCTATCGCGAGGCTCAAACGATTTCGACCGGTATGTCAGTGCGCTGCGGGACGAGATAAAGATGGAACCGGAGTGGGGGCCTTTGCATGCAGTGAATCTGGGCGGCGGTACCCCCTCCGCCCTCGAACCACGCCAGATAGCGTCGCTGCTCGATGCCGTCGCCGATCGCTTCGGGCTTGTTCCGGGGGCGGAGGTGAGCATCGAAGCGAATCCCGAGGACTGGAACAGCGAGTATGCGGTCGCGCTGGCGGGAGCCGGGGTCAACCGGGTCTCGCTCGGCGTGCAGTCGTTCGATGAAGATGTGCTGCGCTATCTCGGCCGCCGGCACACGCCCGGGCAGGGGGCTCGGGCCGTCATGGCCGCCAGGCACGCGGGGATCCCCTCGACGAACATCGACCTGATCTTCGGGTCGCCGGTTGAGTCTGTCGCGTCCTGGGCAGGCACCGTCGCGAGTGCGCTCGAGCTGGAGCCGGATCACGTATCGACATATGCGCTCACCGTCGAGCGGGGCACCGAGCTATCGCGGGCGGTGGATGCCGGTGCCCCGGGCCCGGACAACGACGACCAGGCCGACAAGTACGAGCACTTCGCCGCCCTTGCCCCGTCCGCAGGGCTGGTCCGCTACGAAGTGTCGAACTGGGCCCGACCCGGCCATACCTGCCGCTACAACCAGACGACCTGGGCGCACGGCGAGTACGTGGCCTTCGGCACCGGTGCCCACGGGTTCCGGGATGGAGTTCGGTCGCGCAACGTACGCCGGCTCGACCGGTATCTCGAGTCAATCGAAGCCGGGCTGCGACCCATCGCCGGCACCGAGATGCTCACCGGCGTCGAAATGGAAAGGGAGCGTCTCTTCGTCGGTCTTCGTCGCAGCGCCGGGGTGCGTGCGGGTGAGCTGGGGCGTCGGTTCCTCGACGCGGCACCCGGGCGGCGTCTCCTCGACGCCGGTGTTGTGACGCTCGCCGGTGATCGGCTGGTCGTACCCAACCCCCTGCTTACCGATGCGGTAGCCCGTGAGCTGCTGGGAGAGTGGTGAGCGAACCGGATGGGATCTCGGACCGGATGGGATCTCACTTATCCCCGATCACCGGGGGTCGGATCATGTTGCGGACGGCCGTTCGGTTGGGCACCTGGCAGAAGATCGTGAGCTCGTCACCCATTCGGACAACCGTTTCGCCATGCGGGATGATCACGCTCTGCTGACGCCGGATCGAAACGAGCGTCGCCTCCGGTGGCCAGGAGATCTCACGCACCATCTTGTCGGCCACCGGCGATCCGTCGCGCACGGTGACCTCGAAGAAGTCGGCATGACGATTTGTGCGCAGGTTGACCCGCGCCCGGTACAGCTCGTTGCTCGTTGACCGCGTCGAGCGCGTGGTGGTAGGCGCGTACGACCGACTCGCGACGGAACATCCCGACGAGCTTGCCGGTCTCGTCGACGACGGGGAGGCGGCCCAGACCCAGCGAGGCCATCCTGGCCAGTGCAGCCGACACCGGCATGGCGGGAGACGCCGAGATCGGCTGGTGGGTCATGATCGACGCCACCGGGATTTCGGTGGTGTCGTCCATCAACGACATCGCTTCGACGTCCGACACAGTGACGATGCCGACGAGTGCTTCCGTGGCGTCGACAACCGGGACACCGTGGTGGCTCGTCTCGGCCAGCAGCGCTTGGAGCTCGGCAACGCTCGAGGTCGAGCTGACCGTCGGCACCCACGCCATCACATCGCGGACCTGCACGGTGTCGAGCACGTCGCGGTCCTCATGCTGGGGGAGGTGGATCCCCTTCGTGCGCAACGCCGATATGTAGGTGCTTCCAGGGTGGATCCGGTCGGCGATGATGGTCGCGATGATCGAGGCCAGCATCAGCGGAACCACCATCCCGTATGAGCCGGTGAGCTCGAACACGAGCAGGATCGCCGTCAGCGGTGCCCGCACCACAACGGTGAGCATCGCCGCCATGCCGATGAGGGCATAGGCACCGGGGTACACGACCGATGACGTCCAGAAGTGGGCGGCGACGAGCGCAAAGCCCGCTCCGATGGTGCCACCGATGACCATCGATGGCATGAAAGCGCCGACGCTGCCACCGCCACCGTGGGTGATCGCCGCCGTCACGATCTTGCTGATTGCGATTACCGTCAACAAGGTCCAGCTGAGACTCCCCGGCTCGATCGAGCGAAGCATCGTGCGCAGGAATTCCTGACCGGTTCCGAGTGCTTCGGGTCGTGCCAGCCCGATGACTCCGACGATGAGCCCGGCCAGCGCAGGCTTCACCCAGCCGAGGCTGAACCGATTCGCTCTGGTTTCGGCGAGGTGCATCATCTCCAGAAAGCCGTAGCCAAAAGCCACGATGACGACGGCAAGCAACGCGAACAGAACGAGCTGTTGCGGGTCGACGATATAGGAGACGCTCGATTGGGTTGACGGGTTGCCGAGGGTGTAAGCGGGGCTGCGCAGGAACGAGTCCTCGCCGAGGATGGCGTGGGTAGTGACCGACGCGGCGACTGATACAACAACCACAGAGTTGAGGTGGCGCAGAGCTACCGATCCCAGGAGCACCTCGAGAGCGAACAGCATGCCTGCGATCGGGGCGTTGAATACAGCACCGATGCCCGCACCCGCGCCGGCCGCCACCAGAGCCTGCATCTCGTCCTGCCCGAAGCGGCTGGAGCGGGCGAACGAAGATCCGATGGCGGCACCGATGAGGACTATCGGGCCCTCCCGGCCACCAGATGCACCGGTCCCCAGGCTCAACGCGGTGGCGATGACCTTGCCGGGGACGAGTCGGCTCGGGAGGTAGCCGGCCTCGAGCGATAGCGACGTCAGCACCTCGCCGACACCACCGCCGGCGACCCCGGGCCCGAGGAAGCGGTCGACCACCCAGGTGAGGACGAGACCGATGATCACGGCGGCAGCGACGACCAGTCTGGTGCCTGCGGCCTTTTCGAGGTGGTTGACGACCGTCACCACACCCTCGATTGTCCTCACGAGGGCCGCGGCCCCTATGCCGACGAGTATCCCGACCACAAGCGACGCACCGACGAACCTGCTCGGGCTGCCCCGTTGAATCTGCCCGAAGGCCCTTTCCTGAAGCTTTGCCATCAACCACAGACGGTACCTCGCCGTGGGCACTCAGTGCGACATTCGCCCCGAAGAACAAGCCCATATCCGGACGGGGTTCTTATCACTCTCAGTGGGAGAGTGCTAAATTCGGTAGATGATCGATGACCGCAGATCCATCGTTCTCCGGGCGCTGGTAGAGGAGTACATCCGAACCGGGGAGCCCGTGAGTTCGCGCGCGGTCCTGGAGCGATGCTCTGTCGATGTCTCCAGCGCAACCATCCGCAACGATCTGGCCAAGCTCGAGTCCTACGGGTTTGTTACCCAGCCGCATACTTCCGCGGGTCGGGTTCCCACGCCTGCCGGTTACCGCTACTACGTCGACCACTGCTCTCCTACCAAGCTGCGGAGCTCGACGCGGGAGCGGATCGAGGTGTTTTTCCGCGGTTTCCACGAGGAATTGGGCAAATTGCTGCGCCAGACGAGTGGTCTGCTGTCAGACATTTCACACTACCCGGCGGTCGTCATCGGACCAGGGTTCGGCGAGGAGATCATCCAGGGTCTGCAGTTGGTGCAGCTCGGCGGCCCCGTGGTGATGGTGGTGACCATCGCGTCGACGACGGCCCGTGTCGGGCAGGAAGTCGTCAGGCTGCAGATCACTCCCACCGGCGACGAGCTCGATCAAGCCGAGGAAGTGCTCGTCGACGCGCTGCGTGGCGCCACGATCAGCGACGGTGTGATGCGGATCGCCGAGATCCCTCCCGACCAGCTCACCGATCGGGTCAAGGCGATCGTTACCGCCCTCTCGGCGGCTGTGGGCGCATCTGTGGACGCTACCCGTGAGTTGTACGTCGGCGGCACCAGCCAGCTTGCGTCGCTGTGGCAGGACCTGGCTCAGGTGCATACCATGCTCGAGCTCCTCGAACAGCACCAGCACGTCCGGCAACTCCTGGACAGTGAGGGTGAAGGGACATCCGTACGCCTCGGTGCCGAGACGGATGTGCCAGACGCCGACTTTGCGGTAGTTTCGACCGCGTTCACCGTGGGCGGAACCGGGCGCGGCCGAATCGGTGTGCTGGGCCCGATGCGGATGGACTACCGGCGAGCGATCCGGATTGTCGAAGAAGTCGGGGACGGGCTCGAGGACAGTCTCGGGGCATGAAGGACTACTACGCAGCCCTCGGTGTCGCGCGCGACGCGAGCCAGGAAGAGATCAAGAAAGCGTTCCGCCGTCTCGCCCGGGACACCCATCCCGACGCCAACCCGGACGATCCGAAAGCAGAGGCGCGTTTCCGCGAGATCGCCGAGGCTTACGAGGTTCTCTCGGACCCGAACCGCCGGGCCGCGTACGATCGGGGTGAGCAATTCGGAACCGGCGACCTGTTCAGCAGCTTTGGCGGTCTCGACGAGATCCTGCAGCAGTTCTTTGGCGGCGGTTTCGGCGGTTTCGGCGGGTTTGGAGGTGCCAGACGTCGGTCGCCGACCAGGGGCAGCGACGTGGGCGTCAATGTCGACCTGACTCTCGCCGAGGCGGCGACCGGCATCAGCAGGCACATCGAGGTGTCTGCGCCGGAACGTTGCCCATCGTGCACGGGCAGCGGGGCGGAACCCGGTCACGAAGCCCGCCGCTGCCCGACCTGCAACGGCGCCGGCCAGGTTCAAGTGGCGCGCCAAACCATGCTCGGCCAAATGATGACCGTCACCCAATGCTCTACCTGCCGGGGTAGGGGCGAGATCATCGACAGTCCGTGCCGGACCTGTTCAGGATCGGGGCGGGTCGACGCCCAACGCACGTTCACGGTGGAAATACCCTCAGGCGTCGACGACGGCACGAGGCTGCGTCTTTCCGGGCGCGGTGGTGCCGGCGAGCGGGGGGCGCCTCCGGGTGATTTGTACGTGCAAGTGCGCGTTGCCCCCGATCCGAACTTCACGAGGATCGGAGACGACCTTCATCACAAGATCCGGCTCGGGCTCGCCGAAGCCACCCTCGGGAAGAAGGTGGAGGTGCCTCTCATCGACGGGTCCAGCACCGAGGTCGACATACCGCCCGGCACCCAGTCGGCAACCGTGTTCCGGCTGGGCAAGCAGGGGATGCCCCGGCTGCAACGGCGCGGTCGCGGGGACCTTCTACTCGAGACGGAGATCGTCGTCCCGCAGGATCTTCCCGCCGAGGCCGAGGACGCGCTTCGGGACTATGCCGCCATCCTGGGCGAACAGCCGATGGAGCCGAAGCGGCGCCTGCACAAACGACGCAAGCGGTAGTCGTGGGCAGGCACCAACCTCATCTGCTGGTGCCCCCGCCGGGACCGGATGGGGCAATCGAGGTAGATGTCGAGACGCGCCGGCACCTCGAGAAGGTGCTCCGTTACCCGGACGGCGGTTCTGTCACCTACACCGACGGCGCCGGCCTTCTCGGCAACGGCGCGTGGGAGGGGGCCTCGCTGGTGCGAGGCGACGAGCGAACGCTGTCACGCTCCGGCCCGGTCACCGTCGCCGTCGCTCCTCCCCACAGCAGCTCTCGGGTCAGATTTCTCGTCGAGAAGCTCGGCGAGCTGGGGATCGGCCGGTTGCTCTGGCTTCGTACCGAGCACGGCCAGGGCAAGCCTCCCAGACCGGAAAAGGCCGGTGCCTGGGCCCGGGCGGCGCTCGAGCAGTCCGGAGGGGTGTGGCTCATGGCAATCGCCGGCCCGGTGACGATCGGCGAGCTCAGCGGGTGGGGGACTCCCGTGTTTGCCGAGCGTGGCGGCAGACAGCCGTACCATCTCGATGACGTCGCTGATCCGGTGTTGTGCATAGGCCCTGAGGGTGGGTGGGCGCCTGCGGAGATTCCGGAGGGAGCACCGCGCGTCCACCTTGGAGACCCTGTGCTCCGGGTGGAAACGGCGGCGATTGTGGGGGCCGCACTGATGTTGTACGGCTCTGGTGACGGCTAGGACGCTGCGACGGTGAGAGCCGTCAGATCGGCGACAGGTCATGTTTTGGCGATGTAGGGGCAAATCTGGCTAGTGAATTGAGACAGAGAGGTAACGCTCGGTTATGATGTTGGCTACGCAGAGCGGTCGCGATGCGCTGGGCTCCGTGGAGGGCTGAGGAGATATTGATGCCGAGTTACAACGAGATGGTGGGAGAACGGCTCCGCTCGATCCGGCGACAGAGGGGTTTGTCGCTACAGGACGTGCAGAAGCTGTCTGATCAAGAGTTCAAGGCTGCGGTGCTTGGCGCATACGAGAGGGGTGAGCGCAGCCTGTCTCTGCCCCGATTGCAGCGGCTGGCGCAGTTCTTCAGTGTGCCGATCCTGCAGCTGCTTCCGCAGGATGACAGCCCGACGCCACATGCTGCCGCCGAGGGTGTGACTATCGACCTCAACCAGGTCGAGCGTCTCTCCGGTCAGGACGGCCAGGTCGTCGAGCGCTTTCTGAGGGGTATCCAGATGCTGCGCCAGGATTTCAACGGCCGTGTGCTCACGATTCGGGCCAACGACCTGCGGATGCTCGCTATGCTCCTCGACCAATCCGAACAGGGTTTCAGCGAGCGTCTCACCGAGCTCGGCGTCACCTCGGACGGCGATTAGGCCGTTTGGTACCTACTGCCAATTCATCCGCTTGCTCCCAGCCTGGATATACTGCTGCCTTGCGTAACTGTGATTCTTTCGCGGTAGTCGACCGATTGATTTCTCCGTGACCACCCCTCCTACCACCCAGATCCGTATTCGCGTTCCCAGCAACCACCTGATGGTTGATCTGCTGGGCGAACGTGACGTCTACCTGTCCCAGGTCGACGACGCGTTCCCCGAGGCGCGCATCGTCGCCCGCGGCAACGAGATCGTCATCGACGATGACGGGTCGTCCGGCTCCGGCGAGATGGCCCGTACTGCCTTCGCCGAGTTGCTCATCCTGATCCAGGAGGGGGAGTCGCTCGATGAGGACCGTGTGGCGAGGGTCATCGACATGGTCAAGAAGGACGTCCCCTCGCCCTCCGGGGTGTTCACGGAATCCATCAACGTGGGGCGGGGCAAACACGTGCGGCCCAAGACGCACGGTCAGAAGATTTACGTGGACGCGGTGCGGGACAACACGATGGTCTTCGGGATCGGTCCCGCCGGCACCGGCAAGACCTACCTGGCGATGGCCTGCGCCATCGAGGCGCTGCAAGCGGGATCGGTGCGGCGCATCATCCTGACCCGGCCGGCTGTGGAGGCTGGGGAGCGGCTGGGTTTTCTCCCAGGCGATTTGACCGCCAAGGTCGACCCGTATCTGCGGCCGCTATATGACGCCCTATATGAGATGCTCGGGCCTGAGGAAACCTCGCGACTGATGGAGAAGGGAACTATTGAGATAGCTCCGCTCGCTTATATGAGAGGGAGAACCCTCAACGATGCGTTCGTCGTGCTGGACGAAGCGCAGAACACATCGCCAGAGCAGATGAAGATGTTTCTCACGAGACTGGGTTTCAACTCGAAGATGATCGTCACCGGTGACGTAACGCAGGTGGATCTCGACGGCGGCAGGCTGTCGGGTCTCCGAACGATCCGCCAGGTGCTGCGCCACGTACCGGGGATTGCGTTTATCGAACTGACCGGTCGCGACGTCGTCCGGCATCGGATCGTCGCCGCCATCGTCGAGGCCTACCGCCGCTACGAGGAGAAGCTGCGGGAGGGCCAGCAATGAACTTCTACCGCCGCTATGCGATTCCGTTGAATCTCCTGGTCATCGCGGTGACGATCGTCTTCGTCGGTGCGGTACTGGTCGTGGGTCGGGCGGGCGCCGCCCCGGCGGTTGTAGTCAAAGTTGGATCACCGTCACCCGCCCAGTACGTCGCCACGCAAACCATCAACGTGGATGACGATGCCGCGACGGCAGAAGCCCGTCAGCAGGCGCGCTTGGCGGAAGCGTCCGTGTGGAAGATCGACGGGACCGTGCTCACCGGTGTACGCAGGCGCTTTGCCGCTTTCTTCGATGAACTCGCCAGGCTCTCCACGATGACGGTGGACGAGCTGAATCTGGAGGCGGCCAAGTCGGATCTACAGACCGCCGTCGACGCCATCATCAGTGTCACCGGAGGGGAGGTTCAGGTACAGGACAGCCCGAAGAAGATCATACTGGTCGGTACGATTCCCGACGAGGCTACTCGGCAGCAGATCCGCGACACGCTTGCCGGCATGGATCAGCGGGCGGTTGACGACACCGGTCTCGTTGTCGATGCGAGCGTGGCCGCATCGACAACGACCTCCACGTCGACGTCGACCTCCACGTCAAGCGGCACGGGCGACACCAGCAGCACCACGACAACAACGACGACGACCATTCCCGAGGTGACCACGACCACGCTGCCCCGGCGCAGCATCGACGACTGGGTTGCCAAGTTGCAGGTCGACTACCCCGATCTCCAATCGGTCCCTGACTTTGTCACCTTGTATAGCAACGATCTCGATCGGATCGAGAACGGAGAGGCATCTCGCTTCGACGCGATCATCGAGCGCGACGAGCGATTTGGCCGAGAAGCTCATGTCGCAAGGGATAACGCAGGACGATCTGCCCACACTGCAGGCGGAGCTGCGCGGGCCGACCTCGTTGATCTACGTGCCGGTGCTATCGGTCGAGGAGCAGGAGCTTGCCCACGACGCGATCGGCGAGTTGGTCGCTGATGAGTTGCTTCCAAACAAGGCAGTCGACGATGCTGCAACCGAGTCGACCCGGGTAGCGGCCGAGGCTCAGGTTGAGACCCAGCAGAAGACGTATGTGGTGGGGGAGGTGATTGCCAACGAGGGGGAAACGCTGGATCAGGTTCAGGTCGACGCCATCAACAAGCTCGATCTCGTTGAGAAGGCTCCCGGGACGTCGCGCAAGGCGATCGTCCTGCTTGGAGCGCTTGCAGTGGGATTGACCGCCTTCTTCCTATGGCGGCTGGCTCCTGGTCAGTGGTCGGCACCAAAGCATTTCGCCTTGCTGGGCATCTTGCTGGTGTTGGCCGCGCTCGCGTCCCGCATTCCCGAGCTGGTAGACGGCACCGACGGCAGTTTCGCATCGCTCGGGTTCGCGATACCGGCGATGCTATTCGGGTATGTGGCTGCGATCCTCTACGACCCACGTACCGCAGTCCTGATGGCCGTACCGGTAACCACGTTTGTTGGCATGTCGACCGCAGATCCCGCCATCACAGTGTTTGCCGCCGCAGCCACGGTCGCTCCGGTTGCGTTCGTGTCATCTGTATCCAGCCGGCGCGAGCTACGGGTTGCGGTCGCCTGGTCGGCAATGGTGCTCGCTCCGTTGGCGTTCGCCATCGCGTGGCTGTTTCGTGGCGAGGCAACCCGGTGGGAGGCGGCCCTCTTCGCTCTGATTGGTGGTGTTGTTGCCGGGTTGATAGCCCAGAGCCTGGTTTCGTTCTTCGAAAACCTGTTTCGGATGACGACCACGCTCACCTTGCTCGATCTCGTCGACAGAAACCACCCAGCGTTGCGGCTCATCGAAGACAAAGCCCCGGGGACCTTCAACCACTCGATTCTGGTCGGTACCCTGGCCGGGAAAGCGGCGCGCGCTATCGGAGCGGACCCGCTGCTGGCGCAGGCAGCGGCGTTCTATCACGATCTGGGCAAGGTCGAGGACCCGGTCTACTTCATCGAGAATCAGTTCAGCATCACCAACCCACACGACGATCTGGATCCGGTCGATTCCTGCCGCATCATCCGCTCCCATGTCACCGATGGGCTGAAGCTGGCCCGTCAATACCGACTTCCGCCCGAGATCGCCGAAGGTATCCGTTGTCACCACGGCACAGGTCTGATGCGTTACTTCTACCACGAGGCGCTCGAGGCGGATCCTGAGGTCGACCCTCAGCTATTCCGGCACCATGGGGAGAAGCCGAAGCGCAAGGAGATGGCCATCCTGATGCTCTGCGACGCCGTCGAGGGCGCCGCTCGGGCGCATGCCCAGCAGCAGGAGCCGACGGCGGAGAGCATCACCAAGGTGGTCGACGCGGTTGTGGGGGAGAAGCTCGACGACCATCAGCTAGACGAGTCGGCACTCACTTTCGGTGACCTCACCCGCGTGAAGGCGGCCCTCGTTGAATCCCTTCTTGGCTACTACCACACCCGGGTTCCATACCCGGGCTTCCCGGGCCCCCAGGTAGAGCCCGCCTGATGGAAGTTGCCTTTACAGACGAACAGGACGACCCGCTCCCCAGCGACTGGCTGGTCGACCTCGCCGCCGTAGCCATGCGTGCCGAGTCGTTGCCGGAGACGACCGAGCTTGCCGTCACCCTGATCGATGGGGCCCGGATGGCCGGTCTCAACGGCGAGCACATGGGTAAGACCGGTCCGACCGATGTCCTGTCCTTCCCGATCGAGGACTTTACCGATGGCGTCCCGCTGCGAGGCGACGACGGCCCACCGCTGTTGCTGGGCGATATCTTCATCTGTCCCGCCGTGGTGCGTGCCAACGCTGCCGGCGCCGGGGTACCCTTCGAAGATGAGATGGCGCTCATGGTCGTCCACGGGATCCTCCACCTGCTCGGTCGTGATCACGTGATCGAGGAGGAAGCCGAGGCAATGGAACAGCGCGAGCGTGAGATCCTGGCACTCGTGGGGAGGACTCGACAGTGATTGTCGGTGTGGCTCTGATCTTCGATGTGATCCTGGTCGTCGCCGCGGTCGACGGGAGGGGGCGGCGGTGACCACCGCGGCGTTGATCCTCTCCGCCATACTCATACTGCTCACTGCGGTGCTGCGGGCGGCAGGCGCCTCGCTGGTGCGCACCCCGCGTGCCGATGCGCTCCACGACGCCCGTGACAACGACCCCCGCGCCGAGCGGATCGCCGATCTGCTCACCAACCGGGCGTTGATTCAGCCCGCCCTGGGCCTCGTCGGCACAGGGTTGTTGGTGCTGGCCGTGTTGCCCGCGGCGTGGGCGCTGACCAGGCTCAACGATGGGCCGGTGTTGGTGGTTTCAATCGTCGTCCTCGGTCTGGTGGTGATCGTCTTCGGCGACGTGATCCCGCGAACCCTCGGCCGCAATCGCCCCCGGACCATCGCCTATCGCTTTGCCGGGCTGCTCGCGGCAATGATCCGCCTCGGTCAGACGACCGCCGACCTCGTGGCGGATCTCGACGAGGAGGAGGACAAGACAGACGAGGGCACCCTCATGGAGGCACATGAGCGCAAGCTGATCTCCCAGGTGCTCGACTTCACCGACGCCATCGTCCGTGAGGTGATGGTCCCCCGGCCCGACATGGTCACGGTTGGCGCCGACACATCGAGCGAGCACGCGCTCGATCTCTTCCTCGAGAGTGGCAAGTCGCGTATCCCCGTTTTTGGCGACGACACCGATGACATCCTCGGGGTGCTCTACGCTCGGGATTTACTACAGCTGTGGGACGACCATTCCGGCCCGCGTCTTGCCAGGGATTTGATGCGCGACGCCTACTTTGTTCCGGAAACGAAGCGTGTCCCGGATCTGCTTCGCGAGATGCAGGCAAACCAGGTGCACATGGCCATCGCCGTCGACGAGTTCGGTGGCACCGCCGGGCTGGTCACCATCGAGGACCTCCTCGAGGAGTTGGTGGGCGAGATCGCAGACGAGTACGACGAGGAGGAGCCGATGATCGTCTCGGAGGCCGACGGCACCTACCTGATCGACGCTCGCCTCGACATCGACGATCTCGGTGATCTGATCGGATCCACCATCCCCGACGAGGACTGGGACACGGTCGGCGGTTTGATCCTCGGCCTGGCCGGAAGGGTGCCCGACGAAGGCGAGACATTCGAGTTCAACGCACACACCCTCACCGTGGAGAAGGTCCAGGGCCGCCGTGTCGCCCAGATCCGGCTGCACCCATGAGGACCGGGTTTGTCTCTGTCGTGGGGCGGCCCAACGTCGGTAAGTCGACGCTGGTCAATGCGCTGGTGCGGGAGAAGGTGGCCATCACATCGCCACGCCCGCAGACGACGCGGAACACCATCCGCGGCATCCGCAACGACCCGGACCGGCAGATCGTGTTCGTCGACACTCCCGGGCTCCACAAGCCGAAGACCGCGCTGGGCAACCGGCTCAACCGGCTCGTCTACGGCTCGCTCGAGGACACAGACGGCGTCCTCTTCGTCCTCGACACTACAGAGAAGATCGGTCCTGGGGACCGGCTGATCGCAGAGCGGCTCATCGCCGCAAAGGCCATGGTGATCGTCGTTGCCAACAAGACGGACGTCGCCAGTCATGAGCAGATCTTGGGACAACTGGCCGCGGCTGCAAAATGGGATTTTGCGGGCTACGTTCCGGTGTCGGCCCGAACGGGTGACGGGGTAGACCTGATTCTCGACGAGATTGCACCGCTGCTCGTGGAGGGACCGCAGTTTTTCCCCACCGACGTCCACATGGATCAGCCCGACCAGTTGTATGCCGCCGAGCTGATCAGGGAGAAGTTCCTCCACAGGCTTCGGGAAGAGCTGCCGCACTCCCTCGCGATCGTTGTTGACGAGATCGAAGTGCGTGCCAACGGCACCACCTATGTCGCCGCAACTGCGTACGTGGAGCGCAAGTCGCAAAAGGGGATCGTGATCGGCAAGGGCGGTTCGCTGCTGCGGGAGGTGGGCGGTGCGGCCAGAAGCGACCTGGAACGCTTTTTTGCCGGTCCCGTCTTTCTCGACATTCACGTCCGCGTCGAGGATGACTGGCAAACACGTGAGGGCACGCTCGACAGGCTCGGGTTCTGATGGCGATCCGTCACGACCAGGGGATCGTGCTGCGTTCGTTCCCGTTCGGTGAGGCGGACAAGGTCATCGTCCTGCTCAGCCCGAACCACGGCAAGCTGCGCACCGTTGCCAAGGGCATCCGGAAGACGAAGAGTCGCTTCGGCGGGCGTCTCGAGACGTTCAGCCACGTCGATCTCATCCTCTACGAAGGAAGGAACCTCGACACGATCACCCAGGTCGAGCTGATCGAGGCGTTCCCTGCGTTGCGGTCGGACCTCGATCGGGTCATGGCCGGGGGCGCCATGGTCGAGGTGGCCGATGCCGTAGCTCAGGAGAACGAGGGATCGGTGCGGCTCTTCCTGCTGCTCCAGCGCGGCTTACGAGCGCTCGACGCCGCTCCGCCCCACCCCGACCTGATCTCAGCGTTCCTGCT
The DNA here is from genome assembly GCA_963801165.1 of uncultured bacterium. GTDB lineage: Bacteria > Actinomycetota > Acidimicrobiia > Spongiisociales > UBA5794 > JAAETI01. The sequence continues at coordinate 84,971 of CAWDDT010000013.1, read as the reverse complement.
GAAAGCAGCCGAGGTCATCGGAGTCGCCCCGGCTCTCGATCGGTGTGCCGGTTGCGGCACGACTACCGACCTCACCCGGTTCAGTTTCGATGCGGGTGGCGTGCTCTGCGAGCGATGCCGCACCGCAGGGGCATACGCATTGCGTACGGGGCTCACCGAGTACATGGCCGTCCTGGCGGCGGCGGACCTTGCGGAGCTCCCACTGCCCGACGCGACGTTCGCCGGCGAGGCACGAGGGGTCGCCAGGCGATTCATCGAATACCATCTGGAGCGGCAGATCCAATCGCTGGCGGTGCTCGATGCATGACGATGTCGATCGCAGCCGCGTGCCCCGACACGTCGGGCTCATCCTCGACGGCAACGGCCGCTGGGCCAACGCTCGGGGCCTGCATCGGACGCAGGGCCACGCCGCCGGTGAGCCGGCGCTATTTGACGTCATCGAGGGTGCCCTGGATCTTGGTGTCGAGTGGCTCAGCGCATACGTGTTCTCCACCGAGAACTGGGCCAGGGACGCTGTTGAGGTCGAGTTCCTGATGCACTTCAACATCGACCTGCTGCGCCGTCGCCGCAACGAGATGAAGCAGAAGGGCGTGCGGATTCACTTCATCGGTGATCGTGACGACCCGAGGGTCCCCGACGAGCTGCGTGAGGAGATTCGCGCCGCTGAGGCGCTGACGAAGGCTAACGAGACGCTGCATCTGGTGTTTGCGTTCAACTACGGGGGACGGGCGGAGCTGGCAGACGCGGCGCGCCGAATCGCTTCCGAGGCAGCCGCGGGTGATCTGGACCCGGAAGAAGTCGACATCGCCGCGGTTGCTGCCCGTCTCTACCTCCCGGAGATGCCCGATCCCGACCTTGTGATCCGCTCCAGCGGCGAGCAGCGGACGAGCAATTACTTGTTGTGGGAGTCTGCGTACGCCGAGTATGTCTTTACACCGGTGCTGTGGCCCGATTTCAACCGCAACACGCTCGTCGCCTGTGTTGCCGAGTACCAAGCGCGGGACAGACGGTTTGGGAGCGCCAGGGACACGTCAGGAGCGGATGCGGGCGACGCCGCGACCGACGGCTGATACCCGTCATCCCGAGCCCGCCGGAGCCGACCTATCATTCCGGACCAAATCCCTATCTGGACGTGATATGCCTAGCGACTTCGACACGATCGTCAATCTGAGCAAGAAGCGCGGCTTCGTCTTCCAGTCGTCGGAGATCTACGGTGGTCTCCGCTCGGCCTACGACTACGGACCGCTCGGTGTCGAGTTGCTCCGCAACGTCAAGGAGCAGTGGTGGCATTCGATGGTGCGGATGCGTGACAACGTCGTGGGGCTCGACTCGGCGATCATCCAGTCCCCGTTGGTGTGGGAGGCGTCCGGGCATCTGGCGTCGTTCACGGACCCGTTGGTCGAGTGCACCAACTGCAACAACCGGTTCCGCGAGGACAAGCTAGACGACCCCGACCAATGCCCGTCCTGTGGCAAGCGCGGTACCTTCACCGAGGCGAAGAACTTCAACTTGATGTTCAAGACGCACATGGGCCCGGTGGAGAGCGAGGACAACTCCGTGTACCTCCGCCCCGAGACGGCGCAGGGCATCTTCATCAACTTCGAGAACGTACGGCGAACCGCCCGGCTCAAGCTGCCCTTCGGTATCGCCCAGATCGGGAAGTCGTTCCGCAACGAGATCACCCCCGGTCAGTTCGTTTTCCGCACCCGCGAGTTCGAGCAGATGGAGATGGAGTTCTTCTGCCGGCCCGGGGAAGCCGACGAGTGGTTCCGGTACTGGATCGACGAACGCAAGAAGTGGTACATCGATCTCGGGATGAAGGAGGAGAACCTCCGGTTCCGGGAGCACGAGCCCGAGGAGCTGTCGCACTACTCGGCCGGCACTTTTGACGTGGACTACAACTTCCCCTGGGGTTTCGACGAGCTGGAGGGTATCGCCAGCAGGACGGACTTCGACCTGAAGGCCCACATGGAGATGTCGGGCAAGGACCTCACCTACTTCGACCAGGACAGCGGAGAGCGCTTCGTTCCCTATGTCATTGAGCCGGCCGCCGGCGCCACCCGGACGACCTTTGCTTTTCTTCTCGACGCATACGACGAGGAGGAAGTGAGGGGGGAGACCCGCGCCGTGATGCGTCTCGACAAGCGTCTCGCTCCGGTCAAGGTCGCGGTGTTGCCGCTTTCCAAGAAGACCGAGTTGATCGAGGTCTCTGCCAAGCTCGCCCAGGACCTACGCCCGCTCTACCCGGTGGAGCACGACGTAACCCAGGCAATCGGGCGTCGCTACCGCCGTCAGGACGAGATAGGTACGCCGTACTGCGTGACCGTCGACTTCGACTCTCTCGAGGATCAGGCGGTGACGGTGCGTGACCGGGACTCGATGGCGCAGGACAGGGTGTCGATCGACAAGGTTGTCGACTATCTAGTGGAACGTCTGGGTCGTTGAGCTACGACGATTTCGCCGACATCTACAACCGCCGTTGGGGTGGTTTCGCAGTTCGGGTGATCGAGGTGCTGGATTTCCGCGATTCACGTGGTTCGTGGAGAGCCAAGACGGCTGGACACGGCGCGGAGTGACGCTCACCCAGCACTGCTATGAGGTTGCCGAGTTGGTGGCGGCGCTTGACCGGTGCGGGTTCGAGGGAATGACTGCTTCCGATGCGGCCGGCCTGACAGCGGGCTGGCAATCGGGGCGGGTCTTCTTCTCCGCTCTCAAGCGAGCCGGGCATCGGTGATGTAAACGCTGCGCATGAAGGCGTCGATGCGGTCTGCGGTGCCCGTGAAAGTGATGTTGGCGCCGCGCTCGACATCGACATGGGTCTTCAGGTAGACCACGGCATCGATGTCCGTAGCGCCGTACAGGCTGTTATTGATCCGGGCGACGGTGACGACGACCTTGCTTTGGCCCGACCCGTCGTAGTCCGGTGCAGCCTCGCTCGCCTGTCTCACCACCCCCGACAAGGTAACGATTCTGCCTTTGATCTCGTTGTCGAACGTGCCCTGGTCCTCGAAGCTGAGCCGGTTCGTCCCGAATGCTTCCTCGAAGAATCCTTGGGGAAGACCGCTCCCGGTCGTTGGTGCGGACTCCTCCAGTTGAGGCGCCACAGGTACCGGTGCCGGCCTTGCCTGGTTCACCGTCTCTCCGGGAGTCTCGTCTCTCCCGGCTTCGGGGGCACGCGGCGTCGCAGCTGCCGGCCGTGTCTGGAGCGGATCCGTCGCGGTTGCCGGTGCGGGGCGGTTGGCGACAAGCAACCGGGCGACGGCGACGAGGTCACGGGTCGTAGTAACCAGTTCGGTGGCGGGTGGTTCCACGTTGACATTGAACAGGGAGATCTCACCGTCGGTGACGACAACGCCGGGGTAGCGATCGATGAGATCGACCAGGCTGCGACGGAGCTCAGGTGTGAGCATCGTCTTGAGCGCATCGGGTCGTGAGGTATTCACCCGGAACTTGGCGTCGAAGGTTGCATCCCCGATCTGCTGGTCGCCTCTGCCCAACTGGCCCAGAGTGCGGGTTATCGTCGTCTCCCGATCAAGCCGCAACGCGATGCCAAGCGCCGGGTAGAAGACGCGGTATCGGACCGTAGCCTGATGGCCGCCGACGATGTCGATCTTCGTAGCGAGTCCGTCGATCATGCCGTCGAGTCGAGGAGTCAGCTCCGGGACGCTGCGGCTCAGCTTGAGCCCCAACTCCTTGGCTGCTGTCTGGAACGGGTCGCCTTTGCTGACCACGGTTGCGGCGGCGACGGCAAGAGCAAAGACAAACACGACGACCAGCCAGATCATGCGGCCGGAGTATACGCGTCAGTCCGCCGGGAGCGGGGGAGTCTGCCCCGAAATGTAGGAAGTGAGCGTGACGACAGTGCGGGTCGGGCCGGGGGCGATGCGCCGGATCTCGTCGAGGATCTCGCCGAGCTGGCTCGAGGAGCGGGCTCGAATGTGCAGGAGCAGGTCGAACTCGCCGGTAACGGCGGCTGCCGAGACGATGAAGGGGATCGAACGGAGCTTGTCGCACAGGTGGCCGAGACCCCGCGATTCGGTATCGCGGATGCTGATGTAGGAATCGAGCGGGTAGCCGAGGGCTTCCCAGTTCAGATCGGCACGGAAGGAGTTGATGTAGCCGCGTTCACGGAGGCGGCGAACTCGCTGATGGACGGTCGCGGTCGACTTTCCGATGCGCTCGGCGATCTTGGCGTAGGCCAGTCTTCCATCTTCAGACAGCAACTCAACGATTTGATAGTCAATATGGTCCATTGGCTAAAAGATTATCAGCAATGGCCGATAATACAAACATATTGTTTGACAATTGAGTCGATATCATGCATGATGCGACTATCGAATTCGAGGCCAGAATGACAATTCACCCAGATATCGCGTTCCTGATGGATACTGCACGTCGCAAGGCGGCTGCAGCGATCGGACGACGCAGGTAACAACAAGCGCAGATAACAACAAGCGCAGATAACAACAAGCACTGAACAAAAAGCACTGAACAAAAAGCACAGATTCGGGGGCTTGCCCCCATTGAAATAGAAGGGAAGCCCATCTCCCTCCCCTCCCTCCGGGCTTCCCTTCTTTTTCATTTCTGTGAGGTCGTTCATTTCTGTGTGAGGTCGTTCATTTCCGTGTGAGGTGGCTGGCAGCGGCCAAGGACGGCTGGTCACCCCACCCCGGTACACTCCGCCCGTGGCATACCCCCGTGAGGACATCGAGCGCATCCGCGACAAGACCGATCTGGTCGAGCTTGCTGCCGAGGTGACCAAGGTGAAGCGGTCGGGGAGGACCGTCATGGCGGTGTGCCCATTCCACCAGGAGAAGACGCCGTCGCTTTCGATTGACCCGGCCCGTGGGCTGTACCACTGTTTCGGCTGCGGCAAGGGTGGAGACATTTTCGCCTGGGTCCAGGAAACCCAGAACCTCGACTTCCGCGAGGCCATCGAACTGCTGGCGCGGCGTGCCGGCATCACCCTCACAGAGGCGCCGGGTGAGGCGAGAAAACGAAGCCAGCGTGAAGAGCTGGTGCGGGCGACCCGGGAGGCCGTGGACTTCTATCGGGAGCGTCTCAAGAAGGGGCCCGACGCCGGGCAGGCTCGCAGCTATATGCGCGGGCGCGGCTACGGCGGCGAAGTGGTCGACCGGTTCGAGATTGGTTACTCGCCCACAGGATGGGACGAGCTCACCCGATACCTCAAGTCCAGGGGCTTCGACTACAAGACCCTCGATGATGCGGGTCTTGCGTCGAAGAGCTCCCGTGGCCGCATGATCGACCGGTTTCGCGGTCGCATCATGTTCCCCATCTTCGACCTGCGTGGTGATCCGGTGGGTTTCGGGGCACGCCGGCTCGACGGTGACGGGCCCAAGTACCTGAACACGTCCGAGACGACGATCTACAGGAAATCCCGGCTCCTCTACGGTCTCAATTGGGCGAAGAGCGAGGTGGTGCGACGCAACGAGTCCGTCGTTGTTGAGGGATATACCGATGTCATCGCGCTTCATCTGGCGGGTCACCCGGTGGCCGTGGCGACCTGCGGAACGGCGCTTGGTGAGGACCATCTCGATTTGTTGCGGCGGTTCAGCGAGCGGGTGCTGTTGGCGTTTGACGCTGATGAGGCGGGAGCGGGAGCGGCGTTGCGCGGATTTGATCTGGCGATACCGGCCGACCTCGACATGAGGGTTGTTGTGTTGCCGGAGGGAAGGGACCCGGCCGATCTGGTTGCCGAGGGGGCCACGGACCGGCTGGTCGAGGCGATGCAAAGCTCCCAGCCGCTGCTCCAGTTCTCAGTCGATCGCGAGCTGATCCGGCACGATCTGAACGAGGTAGAGGCGCGGGGCCGGGCGGTGCGAGCCACTGCGGCCATGGTGGCGCGTTACACCGATTCGCTCGTTCGCCAGGAGTACGCCAACCTGATCTCGAAGCGCACCGGAGTCGAGAAGCGGCTTGTCGAGGACGCGATCGCCACCGCGAGTCGGAACCGTCAGCAGGACCGGGCGGCGCCGGCGTCGCCCCCACCGCCTGCGCGGAGACGACGTCTGAGCGGGACCGAGAGAGCCGAGCAAGAGTTACTGCGGCTCGTGCTCGCCAACGACCGGCAGGTTCGCTCGTTTGGCGATCTGGAGCACCTCTTCTCGGATCCGCGGCACCTTTCGGCCTACCTTCTGGTTCGACCCACGATCGAGTCGCTGGAACCCGGGGCGGTGCCCGACCTCGGCGGCGCGTTGGGAGCGAACGACTCTGAGGAAGCTACCCTTCTGGCCGAGCTGGCTCTCGTCGATAGGGACATGTACGAGGCAGCGGACGTGATCAACCGACTGGAAGTCGATCGGCTGACCCGCCGGATCACCGAATTGGAGAGGCTCCTGGCCAACCTGGGACCGGACGCACAGGAGTATTCCGACAGGTTTGCAGAGTTGGTAGCTTTGCAGCAGCAGAAGAAGCAACTACGGAGCCGCGATTGAACGAAGCAGCCACAGGCGTTCTCGAGATGCTGACCAAGCGTGGGAAGCAGCGCGGCTTTCTAGTTGTGACCGAGATTCTGCAGGAGCTCGAAGATGTCGAGGCACCGCCTGAGGCCTTTGACGAGGTCGTCGAGGCGCTGCAGACCGAGAAGGTAACCGTCCGAGAGGACTCCCAAAACGCGCTGGAGGCCACCGCGCTCAGCAGTGACGAGCTGGTGCACGTCTCCGACCCGGTTCGCATGTACCTCCAGGAGATCGGGCGCTACCCGTTGTTGACTCCACAGCAAGAAGTCGAGCTCGCCATGCAGATGGAATCGGGTGGGCGGGCCTCGGAGAAACTGCAGGGAGAGACCGCCGTCGAGCTGCCCGTGGCGGAGCGGGTGATACTGCAACGCGCCGCCCGCAACGCCGATCGCGCCCGGAAACGACTCGTCGAGGCCAACCTACGGCTCGTCGTGTCGATCGCCAAGAAGTATGTCGGGCGGGGCCTGTCGCTTCTCGATCTCATCCAGGAAGGCAACCTGGGGCTCATCCGTGCCGTTGAGAAGTTCGACTACCGCAAGGGATTCAAGTTCTCCACATACGCCACCTGGTGGATCCGGCAGGCGGTGACCAGGGCTCTCGCCGACCAGGCACGTACCATCCGGGTGCCGGTGCACATGGTCGAGACCATCAACAAGCTCGCCCGCGCCCAGCGAACGCTGATGCAGGAGCTGGGTCGGGAACCCACCATCACCGAGATCGCCCAGGAGCTCGAGCTGGAGCCGCAACAGGTCACCGAGCTGCGCAGGATCGCCCAGGATCCGGTCTCGCTCGAGACCCCGCTCGGGGAGGAGGACGACTCCACCCTTGGCGACTTCGTTGAGGACACCGATGCGGAGGTCCCGGTAGAGGTTGCTTCGTTCAAGCTCCTCCAGGAGTACCTGTCGCTCGTGCTCGAAGGCCTCAACGAGCGGGAGCGACAAGTGCTGGTCATGCGCTTCGGCCTCGCCGACGGCAAGGTCAAGACCCTGGAAGAGGTGGGTAGCCACTTCCATGTGACCCGGGAGCGGATCCGCCAGATCGAGACCAAGGCGCTGGCCAAGCTACGCCAGCCCGCCCGGGCGAAGCGGCTCGAAGGCTATCTCGAGGGTGCCTGATCTCGGACGTATCCGGCCACCTGGTATACCCCCTGCGGAAGTCGAGATAACCGTCGACCTCGTCCGGTCGTTGTTGCAGGACCAGCACCCCGACATGGCCGATGAGCCGATCGGTCTCTATGGCAGCGGGTGGGACAACACGACCTACCGGCTCGGTGACGAGATGGCGATCCGTCTCCCGCGGCGTCAGCTGGGCGCAGACATGCTGGTCAAGGAGCAACGGTGGTTGCCCGAGCTGGCACCCGGCCTACCGCTTCCGACTGCGGCGCCGATCCGTACCGGTGTGCCGGGGCGCGGCTACCCGTGGCCGTGGAGCATCGTTCCGTGGATCGAAGGAGAGAGCGCAGAGCTGGCGCCTCCCGATCCGCACGAGGCGGCGAAGCTCGGTGATTTTCTCAGATTCTTACATTCGGTGGCACCGCACGACGCACCGTTGAATCCCTGGCGGGGCGGGCCGCTCGCCGACCGCTCGTTTTCGGTCGAGCAGCGTCTCGATCGGATTGGGCCCGGCGAGATGAGCGTCCCGGTCGATCGGGTCCGGGACGTCTGGCACCGGGTGAAGGACGTGCCGATCGACGTCGCCGATCGTCGCTGGCTGCACGGCGATCTGCATCCTCGCAATGTCATCGTTGCCGCAGGAGAGATCCGGGCGGTGATCGACTGGGGCGACCTCGGCGCCGGCGATCCGGCTACCGACCTGTCGGCAGCGTGGCTCTTCTTCCCGACCGCATGGCACGCACAGTTCCGGTCCGCGTACGGGGAGGTGTCCGAGGCCACGTGGGAGCGGGCGATCGGCTGGGCAATCTTCTTTGCCGTGATCATGGTGGATGCCGGTCGGATCGACGATGCTCGTTGGGCGGAGTGCGGAAATCTCGCCCTGGAGAGAATCTGCGCCTGAATCGACGCACGGGCAATATGCGATCCGGCAATCTGAAACCCGGCAATCTGAAACCCGGCAATCTGCAACCTGGCAATCTGCAACCTGGCAATCTGCAACCCGACAATCTGCAACGGTGGATTCAGATTCAAGGAATCTGTCCGGTTTGCCGATGCAGACGGTCGATTATTGTTGACAAAGTCGATGACAGAGGAGCGCCGGGCCAGGATGGTGGCGAGGAGGTTCAGCGATTGATAGCTCATTCGCGCCCCGGTGAGGGCGGGTCGCTTGTTGCGCGCGTATCGGATCAGCTGTACCAGTCACTCACGGACGCTGTTGCCGATCCACTAATCGTGGTCGACCGCGACCAACGCATTGTGCTGTTCAACCGGGCTGCCGAGCGTGTCTTCGGCTACGGAGTCAACGAAGTCCTCGGTAACGACCTCAACCTGCTCATACCCGACGAATATCATGCAACCCATCCCCACCAGATGAGCACGTTCGTGGCCCGGGGTAACGGCCACGACACGCCGGCGTGGGAGCGGGCTCCCGTTAAGGCACGCCGCAGTGACGGCTCGGTTTTCCCGGCGGAGGTCAGTCTGTCCGCGCTAGAGGTGGACGGCGAACCGCTGTTCGCCGCGGCCCTGCGCGACGTTTCGGCTCGGGTCGATACCGAACGCGCCCTCGCGGTAAGCGAGCGGCGTTTTCGGGCGACTTTCGAGAAGTCCCCGGTGGCCATGGTGCTCATCCGGTTCGACGGTGAGTTCGCCACGGGCAACAAGGCGTTCTTCGAACAGACCGGCTATTCACACGACGATCTCGAAGGCAAGTGGCTCGGGTCCATCGTCTGCGAGGAAGATCGACCGGTGCTGATGTCTGAGTTGGCGCCGTTAGTCGCGGGTACCGAGGACACCGCTCAGGTTGAGCTGCGCTACGTTCGGAGCAACGGGGAAGTGCGCGTCGTCGACCTATTCATGGCCACGACCGGTGATCCGGGCAGCGGCCCGCACTACATGATCGGCCAGGCGATCGATGTCACCGACAGGATCGAGACACGGGCCAGGCTCGAGGAGCTGATCCGCTCGAAGGATCAGCTGATCACGTCGATTTCCCACGAGCTGCGGACTCCCCTGACTTCGTTGGTCGGGTTCTCACAACTGCTGCATGAAGGTCAATCAGGATTCACCGCCGGCGAGCGTGCCGAGATGATCGAGTCGATCGTCACCGAGTCGGTTGACCTGACCAACATCGTCGAGGACCTACTGGTGGCGGCGAAGGCTGAATCCGGAGCGTTATCGGTTGCTCACGTCGCTGTCGATTTGCGGGCTCAGGCTGCGCAGATTCTCGAGATGTGGAACCGGGGCGACACCGTTGGTATGGAGTTGGAAGGCGATTCACCCAAGGCATGGGGTGACCCGGCGCGGGTTCGGCAGATCCTGCGCAATCTGATCTCCAATGCCGTTCGCTACGGGGTCGAACCGATCACCGTCGAGGTGAGGGCGGGGGAGACGATGGCCGTGGTCGCAGTCAAAGACCGGGGTGCTCCCATCGATCTGGAGGATCGTGACAGGATCTTCGAGCCGTACCAGCGTGCCCACAGCGTCGAAGGGGTCACGGCCTCGATGGGACTCGGTCTGTCTATCTCCCGACAGCTCGCCCGGTTGATGGACGGGGAGCTCTCCTACCGGCGCGCTCCTGACGGGAACGTCTTCGAACTGACACTCCGGCTCGTCGGGTGACCGCAGCCTCAGCCGGGGTCGGTACTGCCGGCACGTTGCCGGATGATGTCGCCGGCTTGCGACAGTTGCTGAGCCACGACCTCGCGTGCCTGGATCGTTCCGGTGTCGATCAGATCTCGGCCCTGATCGATCATCCGGCGGACGTGATCGTTCGACGCGGTGCGCAGGTAGAGGCGGCGGAGTTGCTCGTAACGGTCCCTTCCGGCCTTGGCGCCGAGCAGGTAGCCGATCCCGAAAAAGAGAGCGGTGCGAAGCTTCATGAGGGCATTGTGCCACGCCCGGCGGTCGATCGCACAGCACCACGAACCCGACCGACGGGCATTATGTATCCTGTAGCACGTCTGATACCATCGCCCGGCCCAGAGGCAGAACCCATTCCGGGGTAGCTCAATTCGGCAGAGCAGCGGACTGTTAATCCGTTTGTTGCGAGTTCAAGTCTCGCCCCCGGAGCCACGTAGAAACCCCCGTTTTCCGGGGGTTTCTAAGGTTCGCGCTGCGATTCCGCGAGGCTACGAATTCGCCCCGAGGGCGCGGAGAGGGCGCGAAAGGGCGCGCCAGATACCGCTTTTCTGCAGCGATTGGATTCGGCGAAACCTGCTGTGTTTCTGCTCAACTCCCGGGTCGCGCCGATGAGATGTCACCACCGAGGACACTCAGATAGCGACCACCGGAGAAGTGCACGGGCTGAGGTGCGTGCTCGACAAACCACTCTGCATAGCCGAGGAGGGCCGTGAATACGCCGATCGCCTTCTCAAGGTCTTCGCGGAGCATCCGCATAGTGATCCGTTTCGTCTCGTCGCTCCGACGAGACGTGATCACCCACTCCAAGTCAACGTCGCCGCCAAGCGGTACGACGCGGTGTCTGCCAACAGGGCGAATATGGATCGTTCCGTGAGCTAGCTCGTTCCGTCGTCGCACCACCTTCGAAAGGTCCTCGACGAGACCGAACGCGCGGTCGTCTAGTAGGTCGGCCTTTTCCAGACTTAGCCTGAAGCGCTTAAGCCGCTGACCGGTCATCTCCCGATCGAGTCGGGCCATGAACGTAACCTGGTCAGCGCTGTCGGCCAGGTAAAGGATGAACTCGTCGAGCAGGTCCTCGAGAACAACGACCTGAGTGATCACCAGACCTCTCCTGGCGTCGAGCATTGATCTCTCGGCCACCTCCTGCCAGTCGAGATCGATCAGGTCATAATGCGCAATCAACATGTCGTCTCCGGAGAATACGAAGAGGTCGCCGTCATCCGGATCATCAAACGAGACGGAATTCACGCTCATGTCCGAAACTGTACAACGGGCGGTACGCCGGAACCGGCGTCTCGGTGGGGAAACAAAGTGCCGTTCAACCTCGAAGCCGTCACTCCAAGTGGTTTCAGACCCGATCCCGGACGTGCCTGATTGATACTGGTGGCATGCGTTGCGGTGGTTCCGTAGCGTTTGGGTGACTCGGCTGGTGGGCTCTTGACGTGCCTGCCGCCCGTCTGGGTTGGCTTTCTAACGAGCTGCTTGCCGGCCGGTTTGCCCGACTGGGGTGTGGCTCGAAAGAGGCGAGAACACATCGACCCAAATCAGGAGTGCCCACCTCGGTTCACCATCGACTAGGAAGGCATTGTCATGACCATGATCGGTATCGATCCGCATAAGGCAACCCACACTGCAGTGGCGGTCGACGACAACGAAGTGGTACTCGACGAGTTCAAGCTCAAGGCGTCAACCCTCCAGGCGCAAAGATTGCGGGAATGGGCGGCCGGTTTCGAGAAGCGGGAGTGGGCTGTCGAGTCCGCCAACGGGCTCGGCTACCTGGTGGCTCAGCAGTTGGTTGCGGCCGGCGAAACCGTGTTTGATGTGCCGCCAGTGCTGGCGTCCAGAGTTCGAGTATTGGGATCAGGAAGGTCTCAGAAGAACGACCCGAATGATGCCCGCTCGGTGGCGATAGCTGCGCTACGTTCTGATCGGCTTGCCCAGGTCCGTCCCGATGACCACGTCCGCGTGTTGCGAATATTGGCGAAACGACACCGTGACATGGCCCGACTCAAGAACAAGCACTGCACCCGGCTGCACGCCTTGTTGCTGGAGCTTGAACCGGGCGGAATCGGCTCAGAAATCACTGTCAGCAAAGCGAATCGGCTACTCAGCCGGATCGTTGTCGATGGTGAGGTGACCCGGCATCGGGTCCTCATCGCCGGTGAACTGGTCGATGACATCGCCAGACTCGACACGGCGCTGAAAGCCTCAAAGAAACGAATCAAGGTGGCAGTCGCCGCATCCGGAACGACCCTGACAGACATCGTCGGAATCGGTCCCATCTGCGCCGCGATCATTATCGGGTTCACCGGTGAAATCACCCGTTTCCCAACCAAAGGACACTTCGCTACCTACAACGCCACTGCACCAATCGAAGCGTCCTCAGGCGACCGGCCACGGCATCGACTCAACCCAAGAGGGAACCGCAAACTCAACCACGCCATCCACATCGCAGCCATCTGCCAACTCCGCTACCCCAGCGAAGGCCGCACCTACTACGACAAGAAGATCGCAGAAGGCAAAACCAGCAAAGAAGCCATCCGAGCGTTGAAACGCCGAATCTCAGACGCTATCTATCGGCGTCTCATCGCCGACACCAAAAAGACAGCATCCGCCTAACCAAACGGGTCCGGGAGGACAATCAGGAACGACTCTAAATCCAGCGTGACCGGCTCAACATCCTGAAAGGCCGGCTCTTCGGACAAGTCACTTCCCGGACCCAACAACAACCATACGACCGATCAGACCGTCCCGCCACAGGGCACACCCCAACGCGCCACACAAGGCACAGAACCTCCCCCTTGACACAAAGAGGCTTCGTTCTAGCGCACGGTGCGAAGTGCGTGTTCTCGCAACATATTCGACGATCTGGGCGGATTGGCTATTGCTGTTTCGACCGCGTCATCCACCAGCGATGCTATCACTCGGGATTTGCCGTCATGCCACACGTGCTTGATGCGCGGAGGAGCTATCCTGCTCCCGAGGGGTCAGTCCTCTCGGTCTTGGTATGGGACCCGTGTAGGCCAGTTGATAAGCGTTGATTCGGGGACGGTCAGCTATGGGGACACCATCACATAACACGACGAACGAGCCAAGCGCAGGGGGATCGCCAGATGTGGCGATCGTCGATGGCATTCGCTCAGCGCGAGAATCGCTGGCAACGGCGCTCCGGAACCGCGATTACAGCGTGCATCTTCCCAGCGACATCGCATTGTGGCTCGACGAGCTACGAGTCGTTCCACCTGTTGTCGTGCTTCGTGTCCCCGGCCAGTCCTCCTCGGCCGTCGATCAAGTTCAGGAGATCCGAGAACGCCGTCCAGGCGCGGTCGTGATCTGCATCTCCTCTGTCATCGATCACCAAGTCTGCGCGGGTGCTCTCGGTGCGGGCGCAGCTGCAGTGTTAGGACCCGATGCCCTCAGCGCCGACGTCGCCATGGCCATCGAGGGAGCCCTTCACGGGCACTCGGTGCTCCCCACCGAGATTGCCGTACACATGGCCGTCAAGACGGCAACACATCCAGTTGCCGAGTTGACGACAACCGAAATCGCTTGGCTTGTGGCGCTGGCAGGCGGCACGAGCGCAGAAACCATTGCCAGGAACGCCGGCTACTCACCGCGCCACTTCCGGCGCATTCTGAAAATCCTATACGGGAGATTGGGCGCCACCTCTATGCGCGAGGCACTTGTAGGCGCCGCAAAGGCAGGAGTGCTCGAACGGGGTTGGGAGCCGAATCCCACGCCCGCAAAGGACTGAACTGCAGGGCTCCGCAATGCTCATAGAAAAGCGGGACCAGTCACTAGGTGTGGCTTTGCTGATAAGAGTTGCGACCACTTGGCCTCCCATCTTGCCGAAGTAGACACCAACGGAGGAGGACACCGCGCCACATCGTGCGGCCTACAGCGATTGGACAAGAGGCTGACCGCGCTCATTGGATTTCCCTGGACCTGCTCGGCGGGCTCACAACGGCGCGACGTGCCTTACGTGACGTCTACGTGGAGATCCGTCTCAGGCTTCGATCGTCAAGCTAGTACGAACCGGGTGAGCCGTCGGCAAGGCCAGCGATGATCAGCGCCGTCACGCTTGGCTCCTCGAGGCAATTCACATCCCCGCATCAACCTTGTAGCTAGATCGGCGGGCTCCCGTCGCCTACCCACAGTATGTTGGTATACGAAATGCCGTGGCCTCCGGCCACAACTGCGTTATGCCACCAAGAGTGCACTGTGCTGATGCCAGATGGATGCGAGACTTTGACGCAACCCTGTGACTCGTAGTCGAAGGTCCCCTCCCAGCAATAAGGGTCGTCCGGAGCCGCGGTGCACGTTTGGCCGTTTGTCGATGTCTCTTCCGTATGAATGAACAGCTCGCTTCTGATGGTGCCGTTCCCGCAGTTCTTATCTGATATTCCCCACACTCGGCCCTTGATCGTGTCGTTCTTGTTGTTGACGTGTTTGTCGTTGTGGGTGCTGTACCAGCCGTTCGGGAGTCGGCCCACGTTGGAGATGCAGGGGTTGTTCCAGTTCGGCCCATTACCCGACCCCGCCGTAACTGACGAATACGAGGCATAGCCCACGTAAGTCTTCAGCAGGCCATTCGTGGCTGTCGTCCCTGGGTTGTACCAGGCGTAGTTTCCATAGGCCAGACCCGGGGTGGCCTCAACCGGCGGCGGTGCCACCGCGAGGACGAGCGCTGCAATTACTGCGGCAACCAACGCCAGGTGTCGACGAGATAACGTTGACATGGTTAGCTACCCCCACTCTTGTTGTCCATGATCGCTGTAGTCTCGCCGATGGGAGCCAATTCGCTCACGGGTTGACAGCTCACGGCGTCCTCGCTGCAAATCACATCTTGATACTCGAGTCCAGAACCACCCGCTCTCGTTAGGCGCATCCAGACGTCTCCGGAAGGAGTGAATCTGGGGTATTCGAGACTGACAAGGTCCTCGACAACGCTCAGGGATACGAAGTGGTCGAGCGTCAATTGCTTGCCGTCGAAGTGGAGGACCGCATACCCAAAGACATAGGGTGTATCCACACCGTTCCCGGCCCCTGGCCCGATGATGATTGTGTCCCCGCTCCAGTCTCCCTGATAGGTGCCGTTCAGGGGCCCAACCTCGGTTGACAGATAGACCGGCCCAACTGTCTCACCGTCAGCAATTCGGACGACTCGGAACTGACTTCCCTCGCCAGGGTCTCCCGTCTCCACAAGCAGCACCCACTCGCCGTCGGGGCTGATTGCGCCGACTACTCCTCCATCCGAAAGAAGTCTGGTCCTACCGGGCCCATCGAAGGCGTAGGTCTTTGCGTATTCACCTTCGCCGATCTCATAGGCGAGGAGGGTTTCTCCTGCCCAACCTACTGTGACATACCTTGCCTCTTTGTCCTCTGACCAAACCTCGTCGCTGGCGCCATCGGCCGAGACAACTCTGATCTGGTTTGGATTAGGGACGCTGTACAGATAGACCCCATCCAGATCCTGCACATAGGCCAGCCTGCCATCCGTCGCTAGGGCCGGCGCGTGGGCTCCCGATCTGACGACGGAGTCCTCGCCCGAAGAATCGACCTTCCGTAGTACTGGGACGCCACCAGGGTCTCCAACGTCGAGCTCATCTAGATCGGTCTCTTGTGTCCAGGTGGTGTAATACACCGCGTCGCCGTCTGATGTCGGTACAGCCCACGGCACGAAGCTCCCAGCCAAGGGATCTCGAGGCGGAGCGGAGAGAGTGACAGCCTCACCCTTCAAACTTGTGGTTCGGTCGGTGACAACGAAACCTGCAGGTTGTGACCCCAAGGATTCCAAGAAGACTGGTAGAACGGTCTCCGCAGATCCACCTGCCACCAGCGTGGATTCTGACGATGGGGTCTGTGCTGTCGTCATCACGATCGACGTCGTCGTGATCGCTGTCGCCGTCGGGGCAGAAGCACCAGCATCGACACCATCGGCTGGGAGACCGCAACCGCTGAGCGCCACCACGAGGATTCCAGCACCAACGTGGAACCCCAGCGACGATCCCCGGTGCCGCTGAGACCTTGCGTACCTTTCCATACACTGTCCCTCCTTCGAATCGAGCGTGCGTCTGCGTACGCCACGGTCAAAGATCACCCGTTCACGCCAGCCCTTTCGGCTACGACCATCGTGATCATCTAGCGCCGCTGGAACGCCAACCTCGGCTGGCGAATCTCCACTCGGGCCACCGCTTGTACTTCACGATGCCTCAGTAGGATTTGGTAATCAAGGACATACAACGTCCGGACTAGGACATAGCTCATGTGTCGACGACATGTCACTACTCACTCCATATCGCCGATCAAAAACTGCGCGGTTGGAATGGCTGCATGATGTCCAACAATCCTCGAGTGTGGTCTCTGTGGCCGACCCGTGTTGTCGCACACATCCTGCGCTTCAACGCATGTCCACCGGATCGTCAGAGCCTGAGGCGAAGAATCAAAACGTCACCGACTGCAGCCCTGATGTCCGGCGACACTGTACCGACCTTGCGAGAAGTCCCTTCTACAGAAACGGGCCGACCTGTTCAGCCCGAGCTCTCGAGTCACGATCGAGGCCCGTGTCGCTTGCAGCAAGCAGCACTCGAAGGGACATTGCATCACCGGAATCTAACCACTCCAGCCAACCGTCGGCGTAGTGGCCTACCACTTCGGATGCGCGAAGCAACCGGACGGCCTTGTGCACCACCGCTGACCGGACCTCGTAGCATTAAGTTTGAGCGCATTGATCGAGAACCTGAACATCCTCATCCAGAGCGCCGGCACTGTAGGCACGCAGGGCCTACCAACCACCCATAACAACACCCACGCCGCGCGTTATCGCGCACCCGCAGCCGCCCGAGATCCGGCATTATCCCGCTAATCCCGTTATCTGGAAACAACGCTGGGTAGCCGATCCGCTTGAGGCGGTGCCCTTCGGAATAGAGATCCACATGGTCGATTTCACCGGGCGTGTTGCTGCTCCAACCGTTCGGCGATCTCATCCCTTACGTCCTCATAGAGGTGTCCGTAGACGTCCATCGTGACGCGGATGCTCGAGTGGCCGAGGTGTTCGCGTACGAGTCCCGGATGTGCGCCGGCGGCGATCAGTAGCGAGGCGCACGTATGCCGGAGGTCGTGCACCCGGAGGCCCTTCTCATCCAACTGCGCCATCGCCGGGTTCCACACCCAGCGGCGGAAGTTGGATGAGCGGAGCGGCGTGCCCGCGTCGGTCGTGAAGACCAGACCGCTCTCGCTGTCGGCCGTGAACCCTCCGATGTGCTCGCCGAGGATGTCGGCGACAAACGGAGGGATCGCGATCGTCCGCGACTCCCAGGTCTTCGGTGCCACCGGATACAGCCGGCCGTTGACCTCGGATAGCGTCTCGGCGACGACGATACGACGGCGCAGGAGGCTAACGTGCTCTAGCTTGAGGCCGACCGCTTCGGCCCAGCGAAGCCCGCCGTACGCCAGCACGTAGATCAGCGCCCGATAGCGATCTGGCACGAGAGCTGCGAGCTCGTCGACCTGGTCGGCGGTGATGAACCGAGGCGCCCGCCGGATGGACCGTGGCAACGGTGTCCCCTCCGCCGGGTTCGTTGCCAGTCGCCGGGCTCGTACGGCCGCCTTGAGGATCATCGACAGAAGCTGATGCGCCTGCCGGGTGCGGCTGGGGGAGAGTCCCTTGTCGGTGAGTTCGATGACCCAGGTTTCGATGCCGAGGGGGTCGATGGCAGCGAGGGGTTGCTGTCCGAAGCGGGGGAGCAGGTGAACTCTGAGGAGCGATTCGTAGCCGGCGAGGGTCTTTGGTTTGAGGTGGCGGCGAGTGTCGAGCCAAGGAATGGCCCACTCGACGAAGGTGGTCCGGGCGAGACGCGGGTCGGTCCATTCGGAGCGGTCGCGGCGAGCTTGCTCGTTGCGCAACCATTTCTCGGCGTCGATCTTGCGATCGAAGGTCTTGTTGCGGGTACCTTGGCCGGTGATGGAAAGCCGGGCCTTCCACCGGCCGTGGTCGGTTTTGATGATCCACCCTGCCATGAGAACCTCCTCCCATCTCTCGACTACCAGGGTTCTCTCGTGTCAACGCTACTGGTCGTCTGTGACGTGACGTTGGCCGATTCCGGTGTTGTCGTTGCTGTTGATGTGTTGGGTAATCCAGTTGGTGACGTCGCTGCTGCGGAATCGTAGGTAGCGGCCGGCTCGGAAGCCGGGTGGGCCGTGGCCGCGGTGCCGCCAGTTGTAGATGGTGGCGACTGGTATGTGGAGATAGTCGGCGAGGTCTTGGGCGCTGAGGAGCCGATCGAGGGTATCCATGGCTCTCATTGTCGAATGGGACCCTGTCACCAGATTGTCCGTAACCCTGTCAGCAACCCTGTCATTGCTGTGGCGGCTCGCGGGAACGTCGAGATTCTGGGCGGGTTGTCTGGGTTCTGTAATCGCCTGTGCCGTAGGCGTTTACGGCCGATCTGGCACCAAGTGCATTGCTGGTTGGCAATCTGATGACCATCCAATGACAGGGTGCCGTTGTCTGATACGCGGTAATGGACCCGACACACGCCTACAGACCACACGGCAACTCCTTCACGCCAATTCGATGTGATCCCACCCGACGCGGGAACACACAGCGTCGAAGCCAACCGACCCGACGCCAACGGCCCATCGACCTCGACCACCGCATCGAGAGCGACAGACGAGTGCACACCTGCGGTCACCGGCTCGTTGGGGGGTTGTAGTGACGGTGCGGGTGACTACGTTGAAGGGTGTCGAGGCGGGTCGCTACTACACCGATCACCTGCCCCGGTACTACCTCGAGGGTGACGAGCCGCCGGGCAGATGGTGGGGTCTAGCCGCGGTCGGTCTCGGTCTGACCGGTGAGGTCGATCCGAACGTGTTCCTTGCGGTGATGGCCGGTCAACATCCGGTGACCGGCGGTGATCTGGGTCGCCGGTTCGGGGAGGGGTCGGTGCGGGGCTATGACGCCACCTTCTCGGCACCCAAGTCCGTGTCGGTCCTCTTCGGCCTCGGCGACCAACCGGTTCGGGATCAGGTGGTTGCGGCTCACGACCGGGCGGTCGACGCGGTGCTGAGTTGGGTCCAAGCCCATGCGCACACTCGGATGCGTCATCGCGGGCAGGTGGTCTGTGTCGACGCCGAAGGGATCGTGGCGGCTCTGTTTCGTCAGCACACCAGCCGCAGACTCGACCCGCAACTACACACCCATGCGGTGATCGCCAACCGGGTCCCAGCCCCAGACGGTCGCTGGCTGGCCCTCGACGCCCGGACGATCAAGATCGACCAGCGCACCCTGTCGGCGCTGTATCACGCCGGCCTGCGATCCGAGCTGACCCGTCGTCTCGGCGTGACCTGGCATCAACCCGAACACGGGATCGCCGAGATCGCCGGCGTCGACGACGACGTTCTGGCCGAGTTCTCCCAAAGGACCCGCGACCTCGACCGGCGCCTCGAAGAGAAGCTCGACCGTTTCCGGTTCGGTCTGGGGTGGGAACCCACCGCACGGGAACGGTGGCGACTGGAACGTGAAGCCGCGGTCGATAGCCGACCCGCCAAGAGGCACAGGGTCACGCCTGCCGATCTGCGTCGGGAATGGTGGCAGCGCACTG
Organism: uncultured bacterium; assembly: GCA_963801165.1. Lineage (GTDB taxonomy): Bacteria > Actinomycetota > Acidimicrobiia > Spongiisociales > UBA5794 > JAAETI01. The sequence goes on along the minus strand of CAWDDT010000013.1, from coordinate 65,138 downwards.
TTGCGTTGGGTCACGACCCACGCCTCGTCGTAGGGGAGGCGATCAACGCACACCGCAGACTCGACCGCGTCGACGAACTGACAGCAGACGCGCTGACCGAGGCTGCACTCGCTGCGGTGGGTGACCGCCAATCGAGCTGGCGAACCGCGGAGCTGGTTCGAGAACTCGCCGCAGCAGTACCGACCACGGTGGCGGTTGACGCCACCGGACTGACCAGCGCTCTCGACAGGCTTGCCGACGAGGTTGCCGACAGCCGCTGTGTCGACATATCCCGCCCTGTCCCTGCCGGAGCCAGGCTGCGGCGCGACGGTCGGCCAATCACCGAACCGGCGGTGGATCGGGCCCTCACCACTCGGGGGATCCTCGACGAGGAAGAGGAACTGATCGCATGGGCCGATCATCGCAGGGACCAGGCGGCGAGGGCGGAACCGCGGACGATCCGCTTCGCCGAACACCTCACCCCAGGACAAGTTGCCGCGGTGGCCGCTGTCGCCGACGGTGACGGTTTGGAGCTGATCGTCGGGCCCGCGGGCGCCGGCAAGACAACCACCCTCGCGACCGCTGTCCTCAACGTCACCGCCAGGGGACGCATGGCCTTCGGGGTAGCACCCACCGCGGCGGCAGCCGAAGTCCTCGCCACCGAAGCTGGGATGCGCGCCGACACGTTGGACAAGCTGCTCATCGAACACACTCACCCCACCCGGCCGCCCCAACCCGGTTACGACCTGCCGAGAGGGACAACGGTGATCGTCGACGAAGCTGGCACCGCCTCGACACCAAAACTGGCTGGACTGGCCCGTCTCGCCGACCAACACCAGTGGCGGGTCGTCCTGGTTGGTGATCCCCGCCAGTTTTCCGCCGTCGGTAGGGGAGGCATGTTCGGTCACCTTGTCAGCAGCCTTGGAGCAGTCGAACTCGACCGTATCCACCGCTTCCAGCACCACTGGGAACGTCGAGCCAGCCTCCAGCTCCGCAGCGGCGACCCCGCCGCCCTCACCCAATACCAGCGACATGGCCGCCTGCACGGCGGCACCCTCGAGCAGATGGAAACCGACATTACCGACGCCTGGCAGCAAGCCCGCAGCCAAGGCGAGACGGTGGCGCTCATGGCCAACAGCACCGAAACCGTCACCCGCCTCAACCAGCTGGCCCAACAGACCCGGCTCGCCACCGGCCAACTCGACCCGGGAGGGCCCCAGCTCCGGGTCGGCGAATACTCGCTGCTCGTCGGCGACGAGATCGTCACGCGACGCAACGACCGGACGCTCCACACCGACCAGGGACTCATGGTCAAGAACCGCGACCACTGGACCATCACCGCCATTCACAACGACCAAAGCGTCACCATCACCGGACGCACCGGCACCATCCGCCTCCCCACCGCCTACACGGCTGAGCATGTCGAGCTGGGATACGCCCAAACCAGCCACGCCACCCAAGGCCGCACCGTCGACACCGCCGTCCTCCTAATCGACACCCCAACCGACAGCCGCGGCATCTACACCCCAATGACCCGAGGCCGACAAGCGAACCACGCCTATGTTGCCGTCAAAGACAACCAGACCGCCATCGACGTCCTCACCCAAGCCATCACCCGAAACTGGATCGACCAACCCGCCGTCGAACGCCGGAGTCAACTCAATCATCAACTTGGGTTGACGTTGTAACGAAACTAAAGAAATCAGTTAGTATTGGTACATGACTGACGTGACAGGTTCGGTTGAGCCCCGTGAGCTGGCTGACTGGCTCCTGGCTCGCGGTCGACATTGGGTAACCACGAGCCAGGCCGCCGAGCTGCTCGGAATCCCGGAGCATCATGTGGCGCCATCATTGGCCCAGTCACGCCGGCGCGGACATCTCTTCAGTCCTACGAAGGGGCTGTATGTTGCCATCCCGCCCGAGTTCCGCTCCTGGGGTGCGGTCCCGGCGGCGCACTTCGTGGACGCCATGATGCGCCATTTGGGCCACGACTACTACGTCTGCCTCTTGTCGGCGGCAGAGATCCACGGAGCTGCGCACCAGCGTCCTCAGGTTTTTCAGGTGATGACATCGGCGCGGCTCCGGGATCGCGCATTCGGGCGGGTTCGTATCGAATTCATCACTTCGATGCACACGTCGGAGCGTCCCACCGGTGTTGTGAACACCCCGACCGGCACAATGCGTGTCTCCACTCCGGAGGTGACGGTGCTCGATCTGGTGTCGTTCCCCGATGAGGGTGGCGCGCTATTCAACGTGGCAACCGTTGTTGGTGAGATGCTGGTCGAGGATGCGGTTGATATTGGTCGTCTTGCCGAGGCCGCGGTCGGCTATCCGGTTTCCATCGTCCAGCGAACGGGCTGGCTCGTTGACTTCATGGCCGAGCGGGTCGGGGTGGAGGTGGACACTGAACCGCTGCTATCACTGACGTCGTCTCGGGTCACCCCGACACCGTTGGATCCGGACTACGGGCGGGCGGGGACACTCGATCCACTTTGGAACGTGACTATTGCTCAGCCCCTCGACGAGGAGTCGTCGTGATCCCTCGCGCCGCTATCACCGAATGGAGCCGCTTCGTTCCATGGCCGAGTGTCGAGCAGGTCGAACAAGACCTGCTGTTGTCCCGACTCATCATCGAGATAGCCAACGACGACTATCTCGGTCACGAGCTGTTGTTCCGGGGTGGCACCTGCCTTCACAAGCTCCATGCACCAAAGCCGGTGCGCTACAGCGAGGATCTCGACTACGTCCGCAGTACCGGCGGCGGGATCGCTGACCTCACCCGAGGGGTGACCCAGATCGGCAAACGGCTCGGCATGGAAGTGCGGACCAGGATCAGCGAGCACCCCAAGGTGTTCCTACGGGCTCCGTACGAGACCGGGGCAGGCCAGATGCGGATCAAGATCGAGGTCAACACCTTCGAACGTTCCCCCGCACAGCCGCCGATTAGAATCCCGTTCCGCGTCGAGTCCTCCTGGTACGACGGCAACGCCGAGGTGCTCACCTTCACCCTCGCCGAGGTCGTTGCCACGAAGATCCGAGCCCTGTTCCAACGCTCGAAAGGACGCGACCTTTTCGACCTGTGGCTCGCCCTCACCCAGCTCAACGTCCCCGCCTCGTCGATTGTCGAGGCCTTCGCTGCGTACCGCCCCGACGGCTACACGAGCCGCCGTGCCGAGCTGAACCTTCGTGAGAAGGCGAAGCGCCGGGCGTACCGCGAAGACATCCGCCCACTGGTGACCGCCTGGCCGGAGGGATACGACGTCGACGCGGCGGCCGAGGTCGTCATTACCGACGCGCTCTCGCTGATCGAGTAACGAAGTGCCGAAGCTGCCTCGGATGATCGAAGGTCGGGGTGCGCCGAGGGCGCGCTGAGGGCGCGATATTCTGAGTAGCAACCCGATCTGACGCAAAACGACGGGAGACCTTGAGAGGTGCGAATTCTCAATGAAATCGGGCTGTTTCGATCGTATTCAAGGCGGCATCGAACCTCCCCGAAGATGCCCTGCAGCGGACTGTTAATCCGTTTGTTGCGAGTTCAAGTCTCGCCCCCGGAGCCACCCAGGAGCCCCGTCTTTCGAGGGCTTCCGTGGTTTCTGTGGCTCTGTCGCCAGGTTGCGAATCGGGCCGATAGGGGTCGTTACGTGGGCCGAGCGAATTCACTGCGTGCAGACTCATCGAGTCGCAGACCGTGGCCCGGTCTTTCCGGCAACAACGCATAGCCGTCCCGGAATTGGATCGGCGTCTCCAGGAGATGGTTGTACGAGAGGAAGCTGTATTCGAGCCAGGTGACCTCTGGGAGTGCGGCCGCGACGTGAACGCCGATCTCGAAATTGCTGTTTCCCAGTGCCACCGGGATACCGTGTTCGGCGGCGAACCAGCCGATCTTCAACGCGTCGTTGATCGAACCGTGGATGTTGAGTACGTCAACTGCCCGGTTTTCGATGAGTTGACGCTTGCCCGATAGGTTCAGATACTCGCCGCTGTTGACGAGCGTGAACGGCACAGCCCGGGAAATGGCCCTGAGCCCCTCAAAGTCATCCCGCAGACAGGGATCCTCTATCCAATAGAGGTCGATCCCGCTTTCCCGGTAGGCATGCAGCCTGCGGATAGCCTCCTTGGGCGACCATGCCTCGTTGGCGTCGGCCATCAGTTGGCAATCAGATCCGACGGTGTCCTTCACGAGCTGCAATCGATGGATGTCCCAATCAAGCTCAGGGTGACCCACCTTGATCTTGAAAGCCGAGAAACCGGCGGCTCTGGCGTTGGCGTAGAAAGCAGAAACTGCGTCATCGTCCAGATGGAACTCGAGACCACTCGCGTAGGCCGGAACTCTGTCGCGTCGACTCCCGAGCAACCTATGAAGCGGCATTTCCAGGATCTGTCCCTGGAGATCCCATACGGCCTGTTCAACGCTCGGATAGAAGATGGACTGCCTGATGTTCCCCCCGCGGGGGCGTTCGAGACGATGCGCCCAGGAGAATGGATCGGCGCCGATGAGGTCGTCGGCAAGCTCTCTTTGAAAACGGACTTCCAGTTCGACCAGCGAGGGGAGAGGCTCCGCGACCGTGTGGAAAAACCCAGTTCCCACATGGCCCAAATCGTCTTCTAGTTCCAGGACACCGATCGAGAGCTGATTGGACGAGATCTGCGAGTCGCCGATCGTGCGATCGAGTTCCACCATGAACCGTGTCAGAGCGTACTTCTCAATGCGGTGCAATATCGAGTCTCCCATTCCCAACAGCCCTAATTCGAGGGTGTCGCTTGACAATGGTCTCAGGTAGATCTACTTTGTAACTAGTACCGGTACTTGTTTCGGCTTCACGACCATCGTAGCACATCCCATCAGACGAGATCTAGAGCGAGGCCAGAGGAAGAGACGACATTGTGAAGAAGCCCACCATCCGAGACGTCGCCAAGGAGGCTGGTGTCTCTGTGGCGACGGTGTCGCGGGTACTCAACAACAAGCCTGATGCGGCCAATTTGACTCGCAAGAAGGTGGAAGACGCCATAGGCAAGCTCGGGTACGCCAAGAGCACCCAATGGCAGCAGCTGACCACGGGCAAGAGCCGCGCAATCTCACTGCATTTTCCAAACACCGAGGGTAACCCCAACCCGGTGTACCTGGATTTCATCACGGGCGCGACGGCGGCATGTGAGGAACGTGACTACCGACTTCATCTGATAACCCGTGCGCTTGGCGAAGACGACCTTCTTGATCTATATCGATCTAGCAAGAGTGACGGCGTAATCCTGATGAAGGTGCAGCTCCACGACTGGCGCGCCGACTTCCTTCGCCGGATGGAATCTCCGTTCGTGATGATTGGACACACCGAAGCCAGCGTCGGCGCAAGCTTCATCGACTACGACTTCGAGGCCGCGATGCGTATGGGTCTGAACCATCTGTTCGCCCTGGGGCACCGCAACGTTGGCTATGTCTCGGCGATGCCGGCGCAGCACAGCCAGCACGGGCCCACGGTGCGCTCGCTAAGGGCATACAAGGACGCCTGCACAGAGCTGGGGATGGCCGACCTGTCGTATGAGACAGATCAGAGTCTGCAGAACATAAGGCTCGTCACGTCGGGCATGTTGAACGAACACCCGGAGATCACCGCTCTCATAACGATGAGAGAGATGGTGGAGACAGCTCTGTATGGAGCAGCCAATGACGCAGGGCTCCGTATCCCGGACGACATTTCGGTGGTGGGTCTGAAGCATCCCCAGGGACCCGAGCTGACCAGCCCGGCGTTGACCGCACTCGACATGCCTGCGTGGTCCATGGCCTACGAGGCCGGGAACATGCTGATCGATCGGCTAGAGGAGGTCGACACAAACGTCAAAGAGATCCTGAGGGAGCCGATCCTGACGGTCCGGGCGAGCACGAGCCCGGTGGGACGACATGTGTATTAGCGACAGGGCCTTGTTTGCCGCACTACAGAGAAAGGAAGACCGACTGACGACCTATACCGTCGAGGAGGATGAGGGCAATACCAATCCATGGGTCATTTGAGAGCACGGCTCTTTGTCGCATACGAGGTTGTGGGGCGCGGTCACGATCTTGACCGGGGACTCATGCTCTTCGAAGTCACGAGCATACGGAGGAGAATTAGAAGTGTTTCGATTTAGACGATATCGAGGGCCATTCCTGTTGATCCTGGTTCTTGGGCTGCTGCTGGTCGGCTGTTCGAGCGGGGACGACGAAGGCGGGGCCGCAACGTCCACGACGACCACCACGACCGCAGGAACGGAGTCCACCGAAACGACCGCAGCGGCCGCGACAACCACAACTACCGAAGCCGCGATGGAACCGGTCACGATCACGTACCTTGCCAGCCAGAACTGGGTCTTGGACTCAGAGAAGGCGCTCGCCGAGCAGTTCGAAGCGGAGACCGGGATCCATGTGGACTTTCAGATCATTCCCGCCGACCAGTATTTCAGCGTTCTGCAGACCAAGTTGGAAGCCGGCGGCGAAGGCATCGACATCTTCGGCGGTCAAAGTGGCAAGACGGACATCAAGCTGCAACTGGGCGTGGAAAAGAACGCAGTCCCGCTGACAGATCAAGACTGGGTGCAGCGGATGAACCCGCTGTCCACCGAGCAAATCAGCCTGGATGGTGTTGTCTACGGCTTGACTATCTGGGACACCGTTGGTGGCTCCTGGGTGGTGGTCTACAACAAGCAGATCTTCGCCGACAACGGAATCGCAGTTCCGACAACGTACGACGACTTTGCAGCCGCCTGCAACACCCTCGTCAATGCGGGCGTCACGCCGATCTACGAGCCGGTTGCGGATGGGTGGCACCATGTGCTCTGGTTCGCCGAGCTTGGCCCCGTCTACGAGGCCGACTCGCCCGGACTCTACGATCGTCTCAACACGAATCAGGAGACGATGGCCGACGACGCCACGATGCAGACGGACCTCGGTCAATTGACGGAGCTATACAACAACGGCTGCTTCGGGGACAACGCACTGTCGGACGAGTTTGCCAACACCGAGGCCATGATGGCCAGCGGCGACTACGCCATGACGGTGAATCGCTTCGGTCTGCCGGCGCAGATCGAGTCGGCATATCCGGACGCGTCGGCAGACAACTTCGGGTTCTTCCTGATGCCGTTGGCTGACAACCAAATCTGGAACGTAAATCCTGCTGCACCGAGCAAGTTCATCTACTCGGGGTCCCAGCACATCGACGCGGCGAAGGCCTACTTCGAATTCCTGACCAGGCCCGAGAACCTGCAATATGTATTGGACAACGAGGCGCAGTTCGCGTTGCTCAACTTCGATGGGGTGAACGCCGAGCTGACACCCGAGCAGCAGGCGTTTGTTGACGCCTATCCGAATCAAGGCACCGTGATGCAGACTGCCGTGAACTACGTGAATCCGCAGTGGATCGACATGGGTCAGGACATCGTTGCCATGTTGACCGGAGCGGAGACACCCGAGCAGGTGTTGCAGACGATCGACGGGCGTCGCGCTGATATGGCTCAAGCCGCAAACGATCCGGGCTGGGGCGGCTGACGCCAACCCTTGGCACGACGCAGGTCGTGCCCTGAATGGACGGTCTTTGCGGGTCTACCCCTCCTCCTCTTGGGTAGACCCGCATACCGCCCGTCATTCGACATAGAGAGAGCGGCAGCGGCTGACACCGCTGAGTAATAATTGGGCGAGCACGTCGACGGTGAAGGTCGACGCCGGGGGAGAAGGCTCGCATCTGTCGGGCCTGGAAGCCCGGACAGTGTGGCTGACGGAGCGGATACGAACCTTGAGTGGACGGGGAGCCGTGCAGCGAAGAAAGACGAACCTGAGAGGCAGGACCTATCCGTCCTACTTCTCGTCTGGCGCGATCGCCCTCTACGTGGTGTTCATCGTCGTTCCGAGCATCATGGGGTTCTACTACTCGTTCACAAGTTGGAACCGCTTCTCAACTGACGTCAATTTTGTCGGTCTGGAGAATTTCAGAAAGATATTCGCCTCCAACTCGACACTGCTGCACGCGATAAGCAACACATTGGTCTTTACGGCGCTGACGATCGTTACCAAGACCGTTCTCGGACTGTTGCTTGCTTTGCTGGTGTCCCGGGGCATCAGGCGTCTATCGACCGTTCATCGTGCGCTGTTCTATCTCCCCGCGGTGCTGCCGATGATCGTCGTCGGTATTGTCTTCAAGTCGATTCTGAATCCGTCGACAGGTGTTCTCAACGGATTCCTCAGACCCATTGGCCTGAGCTCTCTGGCGATGCATTGGTTGACCAATCCGCACATAGCCCTCTATTCGATCGTCGCGGTTGATACGTGGAAGGGGGTGGGATTCATCATGCTTCTGCTGCTGGCGGGGCTTCAATCGATTCCCGACGAGTACTACGAGGCTGCGCGAATCGACGGAGCCAGCGGTTTCAGTGAATTGAGGTTCATCACGCTTCCGCTGTTGATGCCGGTATTGACAGTCACGACGGTCTTGAATCTGCTGTACGGCTTGAAGGTGTTCGACAGCGTGTGGGTCCTGACCAACGGCGGGCCGGGGTATGCGACGGAAACGGTCTACACCGTTGTCTTCAAGGAATTCGCCAGAGGGCACTACGCGGTCAGCACGGCTCTCTCCACTGTGCTGTTCGTCATCATGTTCGTCGCGGGCGTGTTCCTGATTCGATTCATGCACAAGCAGGTCGACTATGGCTAACGGTCGCCGGCACGATTTCCCGCTAAACATGGTGAAGCCGCAGGTGAAGAGGACCGGACGCAGGCGCCCGATGCGGCGGCCGCTGTTGCGAGGTGTCAACCACGCGACGGCTGCGCTGGTGAGCATCATCATGATGCTTCCGATCTACCTGGTCGTCGTGAACTCCCTCAAAGACAGCGTTCAGGCGAGAGCGATGGGGGTCGAGTTGCCCAAAGGCCTGCACCTGGACAACTACCTGACAGTGATCGATGAGGGCAAGCTGGGTCAGGCCTTCACCAACAGCGTGCTGTACACCGGGCTTGCCACCATCCTCTGCATTCTGTGCGCGACAGCCGCGGCCTTCGTATTGGCAAGGAATCGAACCAGGCTGAATCGCTTCTGGTACTTCTTCCTGGTGATGGGAATCGCCATTCCCCTCAATTACGTGACAATGACGAAGGTGATGCAGATCACGCACCTTGTCAACTCACAGCTGGGCATGATCCTGCTCTACGCCGCGTTCAAACTCCCTTTCGCGGTGTTCGTGATCTATGCGTTTGTTCACACTGTGCCGAGAGAGATCGACGAAGCTGCAGTGATCGACGGATGCTCGCCGCGCCAGCTGTTCTGGTCGGTGATGGTGCCTCTCCTCAGGCCGGCGTGGATCACGGTTGGAATCCTGACCTTCCTCGACCTGTGGAGCGAGTTCGTGATGCCGCTCTACTTCCTCAGTAGCTCGAGCAAGTGGCCGATGACCCTGGCGGTCTATAACTTCTTTGGCATATACGAGGCCAACTGGAATCTGGTCTCGGCAGACGTGGTGTTGACCATTCTGCCCGTGGTCATGGTCTTCTTGATCGGCCAACGCTATGTGATGTCCGGTATCACGACCGGAGCGGTCAAGGGATAGTGGGGTGTCGCCGGGCGGGTCACGGGCACCCGGGTGGGAAGGGGCAGTCGTATGGCGCTAGCGAATCGACGAGGCTCATGATCGAGTACAGACCTCTCGGCAACACGGGCCTGGATGTATCCGAGCTGAGCATCGGCGGGGCGGCAGCAGGCAATGAATACGGCGAGATCGAAACAGCTCGGGCCGTCGACGCCGTGCGTTTCGCCATCGACAGCGGTCTGAACTACGTGGACACGTCGCCCTTCTACGGTGACACCCTTTCGGAGAGACGGCTCGGCGAAGCGCTGCGGGACGGCTACCGGGAGAGAGTCATCCTTGCCACCAAGGCGGGTCGGTACGGCAAGTCGGTGGAAGGTGCCTTCGATTACGGCTACGACCGAATTCTGAGATCGTGGGAGGAGAGCTCGGAGCGTCTCGCCACAGATTACATCGACCTATACCAATTGCATGATGTCGAGTTCGTGCCCCAGGAGGAGATCGTCGATCAGGCGTGGCCTGCCATGGTCAGGCTGAGGGATGAAGGCAAGGTCGGCCACATCGGGATCACGGGGTATCCGGTGCGGCATCTAGCACAGCTTGCCGGGGACCTTGATCCGACTCCGGAGACGATACTGACTTACTGTCACTACGACCTGCTGAACACGAGCTTCGATGACTGGCTCCTGCCGACTGTTCGAGAGTTGGGGATCGGTGTAATCAACGCTTCTGTCACGCACATGGGCGTTCTGACCGAGAGCGGCGCTGCTGGCTGGAATCCTGCTCCTGCCGCGATTCACCGCGTAGGGCGGGAGGTTTGCGAATACGTCCGTTCCCGCGGAGCACGGATAACCGATGTGGCGCTCCGGTTTGCGCTGGCGCACCCGTACATCGCGACAACCTGCGTCGGTATGAAGTCGGTTGACGAGGTGAAGCAAAACCTCGAAGTTCTTGCCGGGGCGTTGGATGGGGAGTTGTTGGATCGGGAGTTGTTGGCCGGGATCAGAGAGATCGTGGCTCCCATCAAGAACCTCAACTGGAGCCAGGGCGTTCCCGAGTACAACGATCCCGGTTCGGTTCCGAGTAGGCACGAAGAGTCGTAGGGATAACGGGGGCCTCAGTGGCCATTCGTGAGGCGGCGGCAGCCGCTGCCGTCAGCGACCCATCCACCCGCCGTCGACAGTGAGCACGACGCCGTGGATATAGTCGGCATAGTCCGAGGCGAGGAACACGGCAGCACCCGCCACATCGGCTGCGGTGCCCCATCGACCTGCTGGGATTCTCTCCAGGATCGCCCGCGACCTGTCCGGGTCGTGACGAAGGGCCTCGGTGTTGTCGGTGTCCATGTACCCCGGTGCGATGGCATTCACGTTCACGTTGTAGCGGGCCCACTCGTTTGCCAATGCCCGGGTCAGCCCGGCGATCCCGCTCTTCGACGCCGTGTAGCCGGGCACCGTGATTCCCCCTTGGAAGCTCAGCAGAGATGCGGTGAAGATGATCTTCCCCGACCGGCGTTCGACCATCCCTCTCCCCAGTTCGCGAGCGAGGATGAAGGGAGCGCTCAGGTTGACCTCCATCACCTCGTCCCAATACTCATCCGTATGCTCGACTGCAGGGTGACGGATGATGATGCCCGCGTTGTTGACCAGAATGTCGACCTGGTAGCCCGCAGCGTCGAGCCAGCCCAGAAGGTCGTAGAGCGCGGCTCTGTCCGAGAGATCGCACGCCCGCCCCACGAAGGCTCTTCCCTCCGCTTCAACGAGTCGTTGCACCTCGGAACCCGAGGTTTCCTGGGTTGCCGACACCCCGATCACATCGGCACCCGCCGTAGCGAGCCCGACAGCGATGGCCCTGCCCAGGCCACGGCGTGCCCCGGTAACCAGCGCAGTCTTCCCGGAGAGGTCGATGGCTTGGGTCACGGTTGGTCCTCCTACTTGGCTAGATAGGATGCGAGAGCAGACAGGTCGGCGACGAGTCGCTCGTGGAGCAATGGGGTTAGGCGTTCCTTGAACAACGTCGTGCTGACTGCGTATTGAGACTCTCCGTCGGCGGTGTCCACTGCCACGGCGAGGCATGCGACGTTGGGTGCCGCCTCTTCATCATCGATTGCGTAGCCGCGCTCGCGGATCGCGGCCAGGTCGTCCAGCAGTGTCGCCAGCGTGCTGTGGGACCGTTCGGTGAGACGCACGAGCGGCTCGGTGAAGGTGGCTCCGACCTCTGCGGGCTGGAGGCGGGCGAGCATCGCCTTTCCCATGGCGGTTGAGGTTGCGGGGAGACGTTTGCCGATGCCCGAGGTGAGGGCGATCGGCTGCGTTCCATCGTGGCGGGCGAGGAAGAGGACGTCCCCGCGATCGAGGGTTCCCAGCTGAGACGTCTCGGCCGAGAGCGCATCCAGTGATGGGGCGAAGTCCCGGAACCGCTGCACCGGATCGTCGGTCCGCAGGAACGTCGTGGCCAATTCGACGACGGTGGGACCGATGGCGTACCCGGCGCCTATTCGTCGAACCAATCCGGTCTCTATGAGGGCCGCGAGAATGTTGGTCACCGACGAGTGGGGGATGCCGGTTTCGCGAGCAATGTCGGAGACGCGGACGTGCGTCTCTGACCGTGTCGCGATCACGTCGAGGACAGATGCGGCCCGGATGACAGAGGGGGAGGGGGTGCCGGGGCCGTCGGGCGTCATCGCGAATCGATCATGAGTTTGACGACCTCTTCCCCCGAAGCGAGCCGGTCGATCGCGGTGGCTGTTTCCGATATGGGCACGATGTCGGTGATGAGGGAGTCCGCAATGATCACCCCGTCTGCCAGAAGGGCCACTGCCTGCTCGAAGTCTTCCCGCCGGTACACCCGGGCCGCTGCGATGTCGAGTTCCTTCCAGAATGCTGCCATGAGGTCCACAGCGACGGGTTCGGTGTGGATGGCGACGACGACACCGCGCCCCCTCACTGCAAGCACATCCGTGAGGGCGCGAACTCCGGCCTGTGAACCGGAGACCTCGAACGCAACATCGGCGCCTTTTCCACTCGACCAGTCGCCCACCGCAGCGCTGAGGTCGTCCACAATCGGGTCCACGGTGCGCAGACCCAGGTCGGCGGCGAGACGCCGCCGGAACGCTGCGGGCTCGGAGACGAGGACGTCGGCACCGGCGTGGCTCGCCACGAGACCGATCAGAAGCCCAATTGGCCCGCCGCCTATCACGACGACCTGGTCATCGGTTTTCACTCCACCACGGCGGACGTCGTGGACCGCCACCGCGGCGGGCTCGGAGAGAGCTGCCGTTTGCAGGCTGACGTGGTCGGGAACGCGGACCAGGAGTCGCGCCGGCACGGTCCAGCGTTGCTGCAATGAGCCGGGCGAGTCGATGCCCACGAAGACGAGGTTCTGGCAGACGTGATTGTGTCCTCGGGCACAGGCCGGGCAGCCGTTGCACCATTCGAGAGGCATGACTGTGACCTGGTCGCCTCGCTGCCATCCGGCGACATCGTTGCCGACCGCCTCGATCGTTCCCGACATCTCGTGGCCGAAAGGCCACGGGGAGGTGAAGCGGTGGTCCATGGCGCCATGAACGATCTTGAGGTCGGTGCCGCAGATCCCGGTGAAGGCAACGGCGATGGTCACCTCGTCGGGACCCGGGTCGAGAGGCGTATATCGCCGCTGGCGCAGGACACCTCCGCCGTGGTAATCGATCGCTAGAAAGGTCATAGTGCGACAGTATACTGTGATTCTCGCAGCATGTTGTTATGAATGATAGGGAGAAGGAGGCGACGTGGCCGCTCGTAGCAAAGCCGATGTCCTGCTGACCGTCGCGGACGAGGGCGTCGTCCCCGTGTTCTACAACGCGGATCTGGACCTCGTGACCGGGGTGGCGGCCGAGCTGGTGGCCGGCGGAATCAGCACGCTCGAATTCACCAACCGCGGCGATGGAGCTATCGACGTCATGGAGAGCCTGATCGGGTACGCACGTCGCCACCTGCCGGAGCTCATCGTCGGTGCCGGCTCGATCGTCGACGGTGCGACGGCAGCGCACGTGATCGACATCGGCGCGAGCTTCGTGTTCGCTCCGGGCTTCTCCGCCGATGTGGCCAAAGCGTGCAACCTTCGCAACGTTCCCTATGTCCCCGGTTGCGGGACCGTGACCGAGATCCTGACCGCCTACCAGGCGGGATGTGATCTGGTGAAGCTGTTCCCGGCGGGTTCGCTGGGAGGGCCGGGCTTTCTCAGTGCGGTGCGGGCTCCGTGCCCCTGGGTTAGGGCGATTCCGACCGGTGGAGTGGAGCCGACGGTGGATTCGCTGCGATCGTGGTACCGGGCCGGCGCCCCGGCAGTGGGGATGGGGTCGAAGCTGTTCCCGAAGCGGATCATCGAGGAGCGGGATTTCGACGGTCTCCGCGCCCTCATCGGTTCGACCGTGGCCGCCGTTGTTGAGGCGAGGAGGTAACTGTGGCTTTGCGAATTCCGTCTGTAGCCGAGACCCGCTGGGACTGTGTTGTCCTCGGTGAAGTCATGCTCCGCTTCGATCCGGAATGGGATCGCATCAGGACAACCAGGCGTTTCCGAGTGAATGAGGGCGGCGGGGAGTACAACGTCGCCCGTGCTTTGCGGAAGGTCTTCGGCCTTCGTTCGGCCATTGTCACAGCCCTGGTCGATAGCGACATTGGCCACCTCGTAGAGGACCTCATCATGACCGGTGGGGTCGATCTTCGACACGTCAAATGGGTACCCCACGACGGCATCGGCCTGGAATCGCGGACGGGGCTCAACTTTGTGGAGAAGGGATTTGGCATCCGCCCGGCCCTCGGGGTCTCCGATCGAGCCAACACCGCAGTGTCCCAACTGAGGCCGGGTGACATCGACTGGGATGTGATCTTCGGCACGGAGGGTGTGCGCTGGTTCCATACGGGCGGCATCTTCGCTGGATTGTCGGACACGACCGCGGAAGTGGCCGGCGAGGCGATGCGAGCGGCGCGGCGCGCCGGCGCCGTCGTCTCCTATGACCTCAACTACCGGCCGTCGTTGTGGAAACCGAGAGGGGGCAAGACACGTGCGGTGGAGGTGAACCGCTCCCTGGCACCGTACGTCGACGTGATGATCGGGAACGAGGAGGATTTCACGGCGGCACTCGGATTCGAAGTCGTCAACCTCGATCATGAGATCACGAAACTCGATCCTGCGGCGTTCAAGGCAATGATGGGAGCGGTCTTGGAGGCCTTCCCCAATCTCGAGGTGGTCGCTACAACTCTCCGCAATGCCAAGTCCGCAGGCTTCAACGACTGGGGCGCAATCCTGTACACCGAGGGTGTGTTCCACGAGTCGCGGCTGCGCTCCGACCTCCAGATCTTCGACCGGATCGGTGGCGGGGATGGATTCGCCAGCGGCATGATCTGGGCCCTCCTCGGTGGCCGCTCGCCTGATGAGGCAGTGGAGATCGGGGCCGCACATGGGGCGCTGACGATGACGACTCCCGGGGATACCTCGATGGTGACCAGCTCGGAAGTGCTCAGGGCGGTTACGGCTCACGGGGCCCGGGCATTGCGTTGAGCAGACCGGTGCCGTGCCGCCGCACGTATCTGAGTAATTTTCAGACGTCGACGCCGTAGGTGGCGGCCGCACATCGCCACAGGGCCCAGTCCAGGTCGGCCCCCACCTGCTTGGACAGGATCTGCACCGTGGCCTCGAACACTTCCGAGTAGCTCGCCGCCAGCGTGCACACCGGCCAATCGGATCCGAACATGAGTCGCCCGGGCCCGAACAGATCGACAACGATTTCGACATACGGTTCCAGATCGGCAGAGCTCCATGACGACCAGTCGGCTTCGGTCACCATGCCGGAGACCTTGCAGGCGACGTTGTCCAGCTCGGCGATTCGCCCGATCGCCGTGTCCCATGGCTCGATCTGTTGTGATGCAATCAGCGGCTTGGCGATGTGGTTGAGAGCAAACCGGAGGTTGGGCAGGCGGCGGGCGACCTCCGTTGCGGCGGGCAGCTCACGGGTCCTCACCAGCAGGTCATACACGAGTCCTGCCTCGGCGACGGCGGCAAGCCCGCGTTGAACATCGTCGCGAAGCAGCCATTGCGGGTCAGGCTCATCGTGAACCAGGTGGCGAATCCCGACGAGCCGGTCGCCGTTGGGCCCCTCCCGGATCGCGGCAATGGTCTCTGCGACGTCGCGACTGGTGAGATCGACCCAGCCGACGACTCCAATGACCCACGCATTGTCGGCCGTCGCTGCCAGCAGCGAATCAGTCTCCGCGACCTCCTGTCTGGCCTGTACAACGATGGTGCCCGTGACTCCGGTCCCCTCTAGGAGCGGTGCGAGCTCGGACGGCCCGTACGCTCGGCGCAGCGGCTCGTACGCACCGGTCATCCAGGGATAGTCGGCAGTGTCGGGATCCCAGAAGTGGTGGTGGGCGTCGATGATGGGAGTAGTCATGGTTTCACCCTGTGATCTCTTGCTCTGTTCCATGCCCGGCCGCCGGTGACGAAGGCCGCACCGACGCAATCGCCATCTCAGCCGCCTTCCACCACCGCTGCCGACCACTCGCGGCCCATAGGATACGCAAACGCCTGGATCGTTGCCGGATGCATCGTGATGCTGGTACCTGCCGCCATCGGTGCCAGGTAGTGCCCGTTTCTCACGACCGCCGGATCTGCGAAGTGCTCGTGAAGGTGGTCGACATACTCGACCACGCGACCTTCGAGAGTCGCGCTCACCGCCAGGTAGTCGAATATGGCAAGGTGTTGAACGTACTCACAGAGCCCGACGCCGCCGGCGTGTGGACACACCGCGACCCCGAACTTGGCGGCCATCAGCTGGACGGCGAGAGCCTCGTTGATACCGCCGAGGCGACAGGGGTCGATCTGCGCGAACCGCACGGCGTCGGCCTGAAAGAGCTGCTTGAACATCACCCGGTTGTGACAGTGCTCCCCTGTGGCGACGCCGATTCCCAGCGGCTCCATGGCGCGAGCAATGCGGGCATGGCCGAGGATGTCATCGGGACTGGTGGGCTCTTCGATCCACAGCGGCTCGAACGAGGCAAGCTCACCCGTCCACTCGATGGCCTCGTCGACGTCCCACACCTGGTTGGCGTCGAGCATGAGCGCACGGTCGGGCCCGATGACGTTCCTCAGCAGTGCCGCTCTCCGGGAGTCCTCCTCGAGATCACGGCCGACCTTCAGTTTGAAATGTCGCCAACCCCGGGCGATGGCCTGAGCAGCAAGGGCCCGCACCTTCTCGTCTTCATAGCCGATCCAACCGACCGAGGTCGTATATGCCGGGTAGCCGCTCGACAGCATGGCCTCCATCCGCTCTTCGCGTCCCTGAAGCCCGCGCTCGAGTATGGCGAAGGCCTCGTCGGGGGTGAGGGCGTCGCTGATGTAGCGAAACGGAATGCACCGGATCAGCTCCTCGGGCGACATGTCGGCGAGCAATTTCCAGAGTGGCTTGTGTTCGGCTTTGGCATATAGGTCCCAAACCGCATTGACCACGGCTGCCGTACCGAGGTGGACCACTCCCTTTTCCGGCCCGACCCAACGCAGCTGGCCGTCGTCGACGAGCGACATCCAGAACGCGCCCAGGTCTTTGGCAATCGCATCGAGATCGCGGCCGACCACCAGTGGCGCGAGTGCCTTGATGGCGGCCACGCACAGCTCGTTGCCGCGCCCGGTTGTGAAGGTCATCCCGTGACCGCTCAAACCCGACTGGTCGGTCTCCAGGATGACATAAGCGGCCGAGTAGTCGGGGGCACGGTTCATGGCATCGGAACCGTCGAGCCAACGCGAAGTTGGGAACCGAATGTCGACCGCGGTGAGATCAGTGATTCTCATCAGAACTCCATCGCCGCGAGGCGTGCTGGACCGGCACCAATCGCGTCACGGTCCAACACGTCCTCGATCGGCGTCTACGAGAAGTCGCCGACGTTGTCGGCAGTTACCACGGCTGTACCCGTGTCGACGTCGGGCTCGACGGTTTCGCCCTGCACTGCGCGGTAAAGCGTGTCCATTCCGAGTTCACCCATCTTGGGTGGGAATTGTGCAACCGACGCATCCTCGGTGCCGGCCGCGATCGCGGCGACTTCATCGGGCAAGGCGTCGAAGCCAACGACGACGATGTCATCGGGAGCGATCCCGGCGTTGTCGATAGCCTCGAGGGCCCCGAGGATCGGGGGACCACACGCACCGTAGATGGCAGTCACGTCGGGGTGGGCGGTGAGGAGATCCTCGGCTGCGCTGACACCCTTGACCTGGTCGCAGTCCGTCGGCGTCTGCGAAACGATCGTGATATCGGCGTCGCCGAGCCCTTCGATCATTCCATCGACGCGAGCGTCGAGAGCCGGAACACCGGCCCGACCTTCGAGAACCCCCAAGGTCGATCCGGCGGGTAGTTGCTCTGCCAGCCATTGGCCGGCGAGTACTCCGCCGTCGTGGTTGTTGGTGGCAACCACTGCCGTCTTGCCGTTCCAATCAGGTAGGTCGTTGTCGACGAGGATGATCTTCACGCCGGCCGCTACGGCGGCGTCTAGCGCCGGGATCACGGCCTCTCCGGTCGGCGTGACGGCAATCCCGTCGACACCCTGGGCCACCATCGACTCGATCAGAGCGATGACGCCCTCGTCATCCGAAGCCGACTCACCCATGCCGGTGATAAGCTCGACATCCGGGTGCTGGTCCGCCCATGCTTTCGCCGCATCTTCGATCGTGAAGTAGAAGTCGACGGGGAACTTGGTGATCAGTCCCAGCTTGTACGTGCCGCCTGCGGCGGTCGCATCGGGAGCCGCGGTAGTAGCCGTGGTGCTCGGGGCGGCTGTCGAAGTATCGCCCGAGCTTCCCGAGTCGCCGCAGGCGGCGACAAGCATCGCAATTGCCACGCCGGCAAGGACCCAGCGTGCTCGTTTCAGTTTCATTCCTTACTCCTCTGTCTCTCACACGGTTCGTTGTCTCCGCTCGCCGGTCGTCGCCGGCGGACTTCATCGTCCGTCATCTCCTCATCCATCACCTCCCACGATCAGAGAGACGATCTCGGGCCGGGAATCCTCCGTAGGGACGAGTTCGCCCACTATGCGGCCGCGGCGCATGACTACTGCTCTGTCCGCGACCTCGATGACGTGATCCATAGCGTGGGAGATGACCACCACCGCTTTTCCGTTTTCCCGTAGCCGATGAATGAGGTCGAGGACCCGGCGCGCCTCCCTCAACCCGAGAGCCGCCGTCGGCTCGTCGAGTATGACGACGCGCGATGCAAAGGCGGTCGCCCGCGCCACAGCTACGGCTTGCCGTTGGCCGCCGGACATCAGGCCGACCGGAGCCTCCAGGTCGGGCAGTGTCACCTGGAGCCGATCCAGGACCTCTCGGGTGGCCTGCGCCATGCGACGGCGGTGGAGCAGCCGCATTCCCGCCGGTAGCCAGCTAGGCCCCGCCATCTCTCGTCCGGCGTAGAAATTGGCGGCGGGGCTCAGGTTGTCGAAGAGAGCGAGGTCCTGATATACCGTTTCGATGCCGAGCGCTCTCGCATCCGCAGGTGTGTGCATATGCACCGGATCCGTATCAACCTCGATGAGCCCGCCGTCCAGCCGATGCACACCGCTCATGCATTTGATCAGCGTGGACTTCCCGGCGCCGTTGTCGCCGAGGATGGCCAGGACCTGACCGAGGTAGACGTTGATGTCGACGTTGTCGAGTGCGAGCACGCCGCCGAACCGCTTGGTGCCTTGCCGCACTGCGAGCACGGGGGCGCCGTCGGGCGCACTCATGTTCTTGCCGCCTGGATGACACGCACTTTGTCCTCGAGGTGCCCGCGCAACACGTCGGATTCGACGGCGATGAGGATGACCACTCCCACGACGATGAGCTGGAAGAAAGACTCCAGGTTGGCGAGGTTCATGGCGTTTCGGATCACACCGATCATCATCGCTCCGATGAGGGCGTGACTCACCCTTCCCCGACCACCGAGGAAGCTGGCGCCGCCGATGATGACCGCGGCGATGGCGTCGAGCTCGGCCAGGTTGCCGAAGGTGGGAGCGCCGGCGTTGGTACGGCCCGCGGTGAGGAACCCGGCGATGCCGGCGGTCAGACCGCTGAATACGTACACCGAGATCAATACAGCCGAGCTCGGGATGGCAGTGCGCCGTGCGGCTTCCGGGTTGCCGCCGACGGCGTAGATCCAGCTTCCCCACACCACCCGGGTCAGCAGGAGCCAGACGGCGATGGCGACCCCGGCGACGATGAATGACGAGATCGGGAGCCATCCCAGGACGGAGTGACCCCCGACCACCCTCACGAAGTCCGGCATCCCCTGAATGGGGCGTCCGTCTGAGAGCCACAGCGCTATTCCGCGGGCGATTGTCAGTGATGCCAGAGTGACGATGAAGGGGTGAGGGATCCTGCCCTTGACGTACAGAACACCGTTGAACAGGCCGACGGCGAGTCCTGCGCCGAGCATGGCCGCGACTACGGCTACTACGGGACCTTGCGCCCGGAAGACCAGGGCGCCGGCCACGCTGGAGAGTGCCAGCGTTGATCCGACCGATAGGTCGATACCCCGCGTGATGATGACCAGGAGTTGGCCTACGGCGAGGACCGAAATGACGGCGGTTTGAGCGAGGACGTTGCCGATGTTGCGCGTGGTGAGAAACACGGGCGTCACCATCGCGATCACGACGATGAGGATGAGCAGGATGAGCAGTGGGCCGGCTCGGAGCAAGAGCAGCGCTATACGGAGGGTCCGATCACGGCGTGGCTGGTGCTCGACCGGATATTCCGCCCCGTTGATTTCGTCGTTCTCGTGTTGCGAGGACGACCGGCCCGACCGGTCGGTTTCCTGCGCGCTGGTGCCGCGCCTGCTCACTTTGTCGCCCTCCCTCCGACGGCGAGTGATCGGGTGTCTCCACCCAATAGTGTCTCAATAGTCCCGCGATCTGGTACTGTAGGACCTCAAACATCGGATGTCTAGCCGTATTTGAGGAAGCATGTCGGCACCGCTCACAGAAACAGCCATCCGCCGGATCCGCGAGATGATTGCCAGTGGCCGGCTCCTTCCCGGCTCGAAGCTGCCTTCGGAGGGGGATCTGGCGACTGAGTTGGGCGCCTCCCGGAACACGGTTCGTGAGGCGGTACGGGGGCTCGTGACCGCACGCGTGCTCGACGTGCGACGTGGCGACGGCACCTATGTGACCAGCCTTCGTCCCGAGCAGCTTCTGGAGGGCATCGGCGCTGCGGCCGAGCTCATGGCAGACGATTTCTCGCTCGAGTTCGTTCAGGTTCGTCGTATTCTCGAGCCGGCCGCCACCGCGCTGGCTGCGCAGAACATCGACGAGGAATCCTTGGCCGAGCTCGAGACGCTCCTGAGTCGGATGCGCACAGCGGAAAACCAGGAGGCGCTCGTGCAGATAGACACCGACTTCCACGCCGCGGTTGCGACGGCCTCGGGAAACGCGACCCTTGCTTCCATGTTGGCGGGCGTCTCGGTGAGGACCACCCGTTACCGTATCTGGCGGGGCACTCTCGATGACAGTGCCAGGGCACAGACCATCGCCCAGCATTCAGAGATCCTGCGTGCTCTCCGGGAGCGGGATCCCTCACTGGGGGAGGCAGCTGCTCTCATGCACGTCGCGACCACTGAGGCGTCGCTGCGGCGAATGATCGACCGATCCTCACCGCCCCCGGATGATGGGGAAGCGGCTGTAGTCGAAGCGATTGGCAGCTTGGCGACGTGAGCCGATGCTGAGGCCCGGCCGATTTGCATCGACCGGGCCTCGCCTTGTCATTCCCGAGAACCTCGGATCAGCCGATGATCGGCCACAGCGCGAAGTCCCCGCTCGCCGCCAGGGTCCAGACAATGTACGTCGTCACCAGGAACGCACCGACCCAGATGCGGCCGGTCTTCCTGAAGAAGTACGTGTACAAGCACGAGATGAGCGGCCAGAACACCAGGAGGGGCAGATAGTAGATCCCACCGAGGCCGGCTGAGATCGCGTTATCCGCACCGAAAGGTTGGGTTCCGCCGCTGAGCAGCGGGATGTAGAGGACGAGGATCCACACCAATGCGCCGAAGGTGAGCATGATGGAGTTGACGAGCATTTCCTGCCACATCGGGGCCTTGCCCTTCTTCCAGCGGAGGAATCCGTTGAACAGGACCCCCTGGGCCACGAAGTAGATCGCAAACGGGATCAGGTAGCCGAAGAAGGCGTACCACCTGGCCAGGTTCATCGGCTGCAGGTTCACTACCCAGGCGCGGAAGTCGACGTGCCAGGCCCCCTTGATGAATGCCAGCAGCAGGTACAACGGCCCGAGGACGGCCACCACGAATAGCAACGATTGTGCCACGGAGTACCAGTCGATACCGCCGCCGGGCTCATCGATGCCGTAGCTATCCAGTGTGGCACCCTGCTTCTTGGTCACCGTGTAGTGGTTGAGCGCGGTCAACGCCCAGGCGATGACGCCGATGATGACCGCCCATACCATGTAGACGTTGGTGAACGTCTGCGGCCACAGCGTGTTCACCTTCACCCATTGCGTCAGGAACATGTGGTTCCACACCCATAGGTACAGGAGTGGGCCGAGAGCGGTGGTGACGACTGCGCCGACCCACCAGAGCCCGCCGGTCAGCCCTCGGTATTCGGGTACCGGTCGGACGAGCGAGGCGAACTTCTTGGTGCGCAGCAGGAGACCACCCATGGCGAACAGGAAGAGGAAGGCACCCGCCAGCGCAGCCGTCGTGCCGAGGAACTTGAAGGGCCAGATCTGCGAAATGCTCGACTGGCTGCCGTCGGTGAGGGTGCGCTGCATCCAGTCGATCGAATTGCCGATCGCGGCCAGAGAGTCGGTCGAAAGGGCGTGATCCTCAAACGGGGTGTAGAGGATGCGTGCTGTGCCGTCCGCGATCGACCCGTACACTTGATCCGGAACGATCGGGCCCTCGGTGCCGAATAGCGGGAGCAGAGCCGGAGACATCACGGCGTCGTCGCCCTTCTCGACCGCGACCATCAAGCCGAGCTCAGTGAAACCGCCAATGTTCCAGGCGACGTTGTGGAGGCCCATGTAGGCGTCGACGATCGGAGGGCCGGGAGGATTGGGTTCGGACTCCATGTAGAAGATCGAGCTGTAGCCGTCGGGCTGCGACAGGGCCGCCGCGGTCGCGGCGCAGAACCCGCCCTGGGACATCCCGACCAGCCCGATCCGTGATGCGTCTACGCCCGGCATGGTCTGCAAGTAGGACAGGGTGGCCGGACCGCCGCAGCCGATTTCCTGGTTGGCGCCGCTGGAAGAACCGTGCCCTGTCATGTCCGCCGATACGACGACAAAGCCGCGCCTTGCCATCTCGAGCGCCGTGTTGGGGAGGTTCCGAGTCACGTCTACAGCGCGGGGTATCTGGACCAGGAGGACTTCGCATTGCTCAGGCGAGAGGGTGTTGTGGGAGACGTGTGCACGGTGTTTCTTCGAGAGGGCGGCACATACCTGGATCTGGTCCTCAACGAGCGAGCCACTGGACCTACTCCCGCTGAGCTGCAGGTGATCCCGCGTCGACTCTGTGCTGTGGCGGGCGACAGCAAGGCTAAGGCGATTCGAGCCGCGCTTCAGGCGGGGGTGGCTACTCACCTCGTTATCGACGAGCGGACTGCCAAGAAGCTGATCAGCGACACGTAAACCGCGGCGAGAGCATGAGATCGGCTGAGCCGCTCTAGCGGGACGGCAAACAAATGCGAGAGCCGGCCCCGCCGCCGGCTACATCCTGCTGCTGTACGCAGCAGGCCGGATCGCCGCGACGACGATCGCCAACCTCGCGGTCAGCCTCCTCGTCCCGGTTCGACTTCGGGGGACTGCCGTGCCCATTTGTGGTTGATAAGCTCCCTGCCATGTTTCACGTCGCCCTTCACGAACCCGAGATCGCCCCGAACACCGGAAATCTGATGCGCTTGACCGTCAACACCGGCTGCCGGTTACACCTCATCGAGCCGCTCGGGTTCTCGCTGAGCGAGGCGAAGCTGCGCAGGGCCGGTCTCGACTATCGCGAGTATGCGACGGTGGAGAGTCACATTGGCTGGGTGGCGTTTCTCGAGCGTGTCGAGGGTAGGCGGATCTATGCCTTCACCCAGCATGCGGCCACCGTGTACACCGATGTCTTCTTCGAGAAGGGTGATGTGCTTCTCTTCGGCAAGGAGTCGACCGGTCTGCCGCCGGCAATACTCGAGTCGGATGTCGTCACCGCCGCGGTCCGCATCCCGATCGCACCACGTGGTCGCAGCCTCAACCTGGCGAACGCGGCCGCCATCGGTATTTATGAAGCATGGCGCCAACTCGGTTTCGCCGAGCCGGAGACGCCGTCGTGAGCCACCAGACCGAGCTGGTGGTGCGCTTCTACGAGCTAGACCCCTACGAGCACGTCAACCATTCCGTCTACATTCAATACTTCGAAGCGGCGCGGGTCGAGTGGCTGACATCCGTCGGGTTCGCGCTCGAGACGCTCAAGAAGGACGGTGTCCAGCTCGTCGTGACCGAACTGCACACCCGCTATCTCGGTTCGGCGGGTCCGAGCGAGCGGCTCACCGTCGAGTCGGAACTGGTCGAACTGCGCCGTGCGTCGATGACGTTCGACCAACGCATCCGGCGTGGCGACGAGCTCCTGGTCACCCAGACCATTACCGCAGCAACAGTGTCACGAACGGGCCGTCCGGTCCGGGTCCCGGCAGCTCTTGCCGCAGCGCTAAGCGATGGCTAGCTCGGATCTGATAGCGGAGGTGGAGGCAGCAGGGTATCGCTGCTGGCCGGCCGGGGAGATCGTGGAGTACGACGGTTGGGAGCTGCGCTGCGCCGACGGGTTCTCCGGAAGAGCCAATTCCGTTCTTCCCATCGGTGAGTCCAGCCTCAGGCTCGAGACGAAGCTTCGCTTCTGTCACGAGTGGTTCGACCAGCGCGGTGTTCGACTCGAGGTGCGGTGTACGCCCCTCTGCGAGCCGGGCATCGACGAGAAGCTGGCCGAGATGGGCTACTCACTGGATCGGCCGACGCATGTGATGGTGGCGGATCTTGGTGGCGGTATGGCGCCGGGTACCGGAGTCCCGCCCGAGACGCCGGATGATGACTGGTGGCAGGCAATGGCGCAGCTCTGGAGCATTGCCGAGGAACGCCGGACGGGCTGGCGGGGGATCATCGAGCGCATTGCCCTGCCCGCGACATATGCCCTCGTGACCAACGGAGGTGACGGTGTTGCTGCCGGCCTCGGAGTTGTCGATGGTTCCTGGCTCGGCTTGTTCGAGATCGTGGTCGCACTCGGGTGGCGACGACGCGGCCACGGGCGCGAAGTCACCAGGTCACTGCTGGCGTGGGGCGCGGCGCAGGGGGCACGGCATGCCTTCCTGCAAGTCGTTGCGTCCAACGCACCGGCGATCGCCCTCTATGAGAGCCTCGGCTTCCGGCATCTCTACGATTATTGGTACCGGCGGGCGCCTCAGGAGACGCCGGCGAACAGACCTGCGTAGTCGACCCGGGGAAATACTTCGAGCTTCCCGCCGACGGTGGCGTTGACGATGTTGACCCCGCGGGTTCGAAAGGCGTCGCGCGCCCATGTGTAGTGCTGGATCATCCGCTCGGCATGGGGCTGGTGCCACTTGCGACCCCTCCCGAAGTAGTCGGGGTGGAAGTGGTTCGGGTCGTCACTTGTCGACGTGAGCAGTGATCTTTCGCCGCCGACGACGGGGCCCTCGGCGATTACGTCATCGGGTACGACATAGTCGGTGTCGCAGCCGATGAGGATGACGTTGGCGAAACCCATGTAAACGGCAGCCTCGATCATGTTGATCGTCACGGTGAACGGCATGATCAGACCCTGGTTCAGGTCAGCGGATACCGCAGTGAAAGGCAGGTGGTAGGTGGCGAGCGGGATGGGCCGGAAGAAGTAGCGGTTCGTGGCCCGGGGGAGATAGACCTCGGTCGGCTCGACCCGGCCGGTGCCATCCCAATGATGCAACACCGCGGGGAAGAACAGCTCCATCTCGGGGTTGTCCTCGTGCATGGCCACGATCTCCGCTGCATGGTCGGGAAGGACACGGCTGTCGCAGGAGAAGTAGTAGCGGTGCCGCCAGTCGATCCGGTCGTAGAGCAGGTAGGCGGCATTACTGCCGAAAACGATCTGGTTGTCGAGCAGGCTCAGATCCATCTTGTTGAGGGACGGCCCGTTCCCCATGACAAAGCAGGTCTCGCCTGCATGGCGGCTGCGGAATCGAGTGAAATCGTCGATGGCTACGTTCATGTTCTCTCCGTTTGTACCGTGACGGCGTCGGCGGGGAACCAGCTCAGCCGGATGCCCTGAGTGCTCAGCATCTGATGCTCGTCGGTGCTCCGGAATTCGGCCTGGTTGCCCGGGTGTGAGTGGTAGTTGCCGATCACGAGGGGCAGCCGTACCACTGGTGCCTCGAGGTGCTTGCGGACGATCGTCCACCAGGCGAGATCGCCCACGATCCGGATCGGCGTTCCGTCGGCGAACTGCCAGGGATAGGGCGCCTGGTCATGCAATTGGCGCCGCCACAACGTGCCCGGCCCCAGAGTTCCCCTATCGCCTGACCCGCTGCCGAGCCGGGTGTCGGACCCGGCCGCCGGTGGCCACACCGGGTCGAACGGGAGGGCCGATGCCCGGTAGGTCTCTTTGGTGTCGTCGGTCTCGTGCTGTGTGTA
Source organism: uncultured bacterium (assembly GCA_963801165.1). GTDB lineage: Bacteria > Actinomycetota > Acidimicrobiia > Spongiisociales > UBA5794 > JAAETI01. Next base: position 38,957 of record CAWDDT010000013.1, on the reverse strand, counting down.
TCGGACGTGCCAATCGCCTGCGACCATGCCAGCCTGATTGGCGTCTGCGAATTCCTGCATCGTCTCGATCGCGTCCGAAGCGAGCCGGTCGTCCAGGTTCAGGTTCATCACGTACTCGGTCGTGCAGTTGCGCACCGCAACGTTCCATGCCTGGTAGATGGTCAGCGGCTGCTGGCTGGTGATCCGGGTGCCGGTGGTGTTGGGCGGGGGAGCGTCACCGTTGTCGAAGATGTAGACGACGTTGACGGGGACGGTCTGGTGCGCCAGGGTCTCGTGGTGACCAAGCAGCAACTCGTGGCGATCGGGGTCACCGCTCCATACGGCGCAAAAGACGGTGGTGCGTGCCGTCACGTGGATCTCGACGAAGCCATGGGTCTCCCGTCGGCGGCAACACCCGTGACTTGAGCGGTGTGACCGTCGGGTCGGCGCCGACCTCCTGCGGGTAGGCGGAATCTACAGTCTGCGACTAATCATTAGCCCGGGACTAGTCCCTGAGACAACCGAATTCTTGACTACTCCGGGTAGTCAAGAATCGGTGGTTTTTGCCGACACGATAACCATGGGTGAAGGACCAGGGACGGCTCTCCGCAGGGTACGGCGCAGCAAAGCGAACAACAATCGCGCTTGGATCGTAACGACCGCAGTCGGAGTCACCCTTCTCATCGTCAGCGCCATCGTCTTCTCGGTCTCCAACGGCACCCAGGGTCTCACCGCGCATGCCGAATCGGTGCATATCGCCGACGAGACGCTCCGGGTGGCGACCGTCGCTCGGGCCCAGGTCGCCATGGCCAACCACTTCGCATCGATCCAGAGAGAGCTGTCGGTGGATGTCGAACAGCAGCTCATCACTTCCGCCGACCAGGCGACGGGTGCCCTCGACCTAATGGCAGACGGTATGGCCAAGCTCCAGGAATCAGGAGGTGAGGTCAGCGTCGAGCTGTCCAACGCCTTCGTCGACTTCAACACCCTGAGCCGTCAGGTGCTCGATCTGATCGAAAGCGGACAATCAGAGGAAGCCAACACGATCGTCGCCGAACGGCTCGATGCGCCGTATGCGACGGCATTCACCCTCCTCCAAGCGGAGCGAGACCGGCAGCTCGATGTGGTCGCCCGCTCCGATCACGCGATGGCCCGTATGGGCGACGTAGCGCAGGTCCTGCTCGCCCTTCTGATCCCCGGCGGGATGATCCTCATCTACCGCGAGCTGTCATTGCGGCTCCATCGGCAGGCGGAGCTCAAGCTGCGCCTCGAGGCCGAACGCGCGGTCAGCAAGGTTAGGGAGGACTTCGTTGCCAACGCCTCCCACGAGCTGAGAACCCCGCTGACGATTATCTACGGCATGGCGCAAGTGATCGAGGCGGATTCCGAGGCCAGCGAGTCGGTCCGCGAGTTGGCGACCACGATCACCAACGAGGCTGAGGACCTGCACCGTATGGTTGAGGACCTTCTCACTACGTCCCAGCTGGATGCGGATGCGATCAAGTACGTGATCGAAGACGTGCGGACGACCGACGAGATCGACGAGGTTGTCGCTCCGATGACCCGCAACGGCGGCCTGATCGAGACCTCGGCTGAAGAAGCCCGGGTCTCCGTGGACAGGATGCGGCAGCGGCAGGTGCTGCGCAACCTCATCTCGAACGCCAGGAAGTACGGCGGCCCTGAGATCCGGCTCAGCGGGCGTGTCGTCGACGGCATGTACGAGTGGACTGTGGCCGACAACGGCGACGGCGTGCCCCGGGAGATCGAAGAGCGTCTTTTCCAGCGCTTCGTGCACCGTGGCAGCCTGGTGACGGCTCCGGGCGGTGTGGGCATCGGCTTGTCGATCGTGCGAGCCCTCGTCGAAGGCATGGGCGGCAGTATCGACTATGCACGCTCCGGTGGCTGGACCGAGTTCCGTGTCGCAGTGCCGTTGGCACCCGGGGTGGAGCCCGATATGACGGTGAGTGGTCCCGATATCGCAATTCGACGTCCGGTGACCCATGCTGCCTCGATCCTTGGACAGGCGGCGCGTGTTCCCTAACACTGCGCTCGTCCCGATCTCCGCAGCCCGGCCCCGTCCGGGCTCTTGTGCCGTCGTGGGGCAGTCCTGATGGTTGCCAAGCTGCGCTCGCCGCATCTCCTCCCGGGCGACAGTTTCGGCAGTCGGGCGGCCCTCCTGTTCGAGACCCCCCTCGAATCATGGCAGGAGGCGGTGGGCCGTGGGCGGGGCGGCCTGCTGTCTCCGGACAAGCTCGCCGCGCTGGCGCTGGCGCTGGCCGTGGTGTTCGCCCAGGTCGCCTTTGGCATAGGCTCGGCTGCTGCCGCCTCCACCTTCAATGTCAACTCAACGGCGGACCGGGTTGATCTCAGTCCGGGCAATGGTGTCTGCGCCACGGGCAACCTCGTCGGCGGTGCCCCCGAGTGCACGTTGCGGGCCGCCGTTCAGGAGGCCAACGCTCTGGCGGGGACCGACACGATCAACATCCCCGCCGGCACTTACACCCTGGCGAGATCGCCGGTACGGAGACGAATCGCGGCGGCCACCGGCGATCTCGACCTCACCGACTCGGTCACCATCGCCGGTGCCGGCGCCGGTTCGCCGATCATCGACGGCAACGGAGCCGACCGGATCTTCGAGATTCGTGGAACGCTCACGGCGTCGATCTCCGACTTGACGATCACCAATGGGCTGGCGTATGCCAATGCGTCGGCTGTCTATGTGGGTGCCGACACAACGATGACTCTTGATTCGGTGGTGGTCAGCAACAGCCGCAAACTCCCGCGATGCGTAACGCAGGCACCCTGAATCTGAACGATTCGCGGATCACCGGGAACACGTCGAACGTCAACGGAGCCGGGCTGTTTGCCTCAGGACCGGCAACCATCACGAGCACGCTTGATCGACAACAACTCGAACAACGCAAATGGGGGCGGGATTTACGTCGGCGGTGCCGGCGGCGGCCTGAATCTGACCAACGTCACCCTGTCCGGCAACTCGGCGAGCGTCGGCGGCGGAGTGTACAACGAGATCTCATCGAGTCTTGTGAACGTGACGGTCACGAACAACAGTGCCACCCAGAGTGGCGGGCTTGCAGGCCGCCAACGGTCAAACGACTCGGTGCGCAACACCATCATCGCCGGCAACACTGGGGGCAACCCCGATGGCAACGGCAGCTTCGATAGCCTCGGCTACAACATCATCGGTGTCGTGGGTGGGTCCACGGGTTGGATCGGGTCCGATCGGACCGGCGTCGATCCGCTGCTTCAGGCTCTAGCCGACAACGGCGGTCCCACACCCACACATGCGCTCGCCGCGGGGAGCCAGGCGATCGACAACGGCACCACCAGCGGAGCCCCGGCTGCGGACCAGCGCGGCGTTGCGCGAGATGGTTCGCCCGACATCGGGGCATACGAATACGTCGCTGTCAATAGCGCACCTACCGCCGATGCCGGCGGCGCATACACGATCACCGAGGGCAACAGTCTCGTGCTGGACGGATCGGGATCCTCCGACCCCGATGCGGACTCGCTCACCTACGCCTGGGATCTCGACAACGACCTCGGCTACGGCGACACCACAGGGGTCGGTCCAACCGTCACCTGGGCGACGTTGCAGACTTACGGGATCACGGCGCCGGGCAGCTACACGATCGGGCTCCAGGTCGACGACGGCAACGGTCACACCGACACCGACACCGCCTCGCTGACAGTCGACCCCGCACCGACCACCGTCGTCGTCAACTCAACCGGTGACGGATCGGATGCTACTCCCGGTGACGGTGTTTGCGACACAGGTGGCACAAACTCCGAGGGCGCTGACGAGTGCACGCTGCGGGCAGCAATCGAGGAGGCCAATGCCACAGCGACGGTCGACACGATCGAGTTCAGCCTACCGGTGAGCGACCCGGCGCACAGCTCCGGTGTGTGGACGATTGCCGTGGCTTCCAAACTCCCTGGTATCTCGGACGCGGTCACGATCGACGGAACCACCCAACCGGGTGCCACCGCCAACTCGAGTGCGTTCCCTGCCAATCTCAATAGTTCGCTGGCGATCCGTCTATCGGGAGCGCTCTTGACCGGATCGAACGAAGACGGCCTCGCTCTCAATACAGGTTCCGATGGCTCCGTGATACGTGGCCTCTCGATCACGGACTTCGACGACTACAACGACGAGGCGATCGTCATCTGGAATTCATCGAACAATGTCGTGACAGGCAACCATCTTGGTGTCGACCCGAGCGGAGCCACTGCCGCCGGGAATACTGCCGGCGTGTGGATCGGACTCAATTCCGTGGACAATCGGATAGGCGGTACCACCCCTGCCGAACGCAATCTACTAGCAGGGAACAGCGCACTAGCGATTGGGTCATCGGGCACGGGTGCGACCGGCACATTGATCCAGGGCAACGACATCGGCGTGCTGGCAAACGGGGGCGCCGCCGGCAACGGCCCAAACGCCATCGTTATCTACGGCGGCGCAACGGCGACCGTCGGCGGAACGGCTGCCGGTGCCGGCAACCGGATCGCCAATTCCGGAGTGGGCGTGGCCCTCGGTATCTCGGCGTCGGACGCCGAGGTGACAATTCTCGGGAACAGGATCTGGGACGATTCGAGCCTGGGTATCGACATTGGCGGCGATGGCGTAACCGTCAACGATGCGGGCGACGGTGACACCGGCGCCAACGATCTGCTCAACTTCCCGGAGATCACCTCGGCGGTCGAGGTGGGTGGTACGGTCTATGTCGACTTCGATCTCGACGTGCCTGCGGGTGACTACCGGATCGAGCTCTTCACCAACGCCGCCGGCGACCCGACAGGCTACGGCGAAGGCGAGAACTTCGTTTCGTCGTACGCGGTGCCTTCCCATCCAGGCGGGTCGGTCTCGTACAGCACCTCCTTTGCGGGCGCGACGGGGGACATCATCACCGCAACGGCAACGAAAGACCTCGGCGGTGGGTCGTACGGGGGCACTTCTGAGTTCTCGGCATTCGTCGTCGTGGTCGCCGACACAGAGGCTCCTGTGATCACGTTGCTGGGGTCGAATCCTCAGACCATTGAGGCAGGTGCGTCCTATGTGGAGTTGGGGGCGACGGCTACCGACGATGTCGAAGGTGATGTGTCAGGTTCGATTGTGATCGACGCGTCGGCGGTGAACACGTCGGTGTTGGGGTCGTATTCAGTGACATATGACGTCACCGATTCCTCTGGCAACCCGGCGGTTCAGGCCACCCGCACGGTTGATGTTGTTGATACGACCGCTCCGGTGATCTCGTTGGTGGGGTCGAATCCGCAGACGATCGAGGTTGGTGGGTCGTATATCGAGTTGGGGGCGACCGCGTCCGGACAACTATCGACGGTGACATTTCTGGTTCGATCGTGATTGATGCGTCTGCTGTGATCACGTCGGTGCTGGGTTCGTATTCGGTGACCTATGACGTCACCGATTCCTCGGGCAACCCGGCGGTTCAGGTCACCCGCACGGTTGATGTTGTTGATACCACGGTGCCGGTGATCACGCTCGTTGGAGCCAATCCGCAGACGATCGAGGTGGGCTCGGCGTATGTGGAGCTTGGGGCGACGGCTTCGGACAATCATGATGGTGATATCTCCGGGTCGATTGTGATCGACGCGTCGGCGGTGAACACGTCGGTGTTGGGGTCGTATTCAGTGACATATGACGTCACCGATTCCTCTGGCAACCCGGCGGTTCAGGCCACCCGCACGGTTGATGTTGTTGATACGACCGCTCCGGTGATCTCGTTGGTGGGGTCGAATCCGCAGACGATCGAGGTTGGTGGGTCGTATATCGAGTTGGGGGCGACCGCTTCGGACAATGTCGATGGCGACATTTCTGGTTCGATCGTGATTGATGCGTCTGCTGTGGTCACGTCGGTGCTGGGTTCGTATTCGGTGACGTATGACGTCACCGATTCCTCGGGCAATGCCGCGATGCAGGTGGTGCGCACGGTTGATGTTGTTGATACGACCGCTCCGGTGATCTCGTTGGTGGGGTCGAATCCGCAGACGATCGAGGTTGGTGGGTCGTATATGGAGTTGGGGGCAACCGCAACCGACAATGTCGATGGCGACATATCTGGGTCGATCGTGATCGACGCGTCGGCGGTGAACACGTCGATAGTTGGGTCGTACCCCGTGATGTATGACGTGACCGATAGCGAGGGCAATGCTGCGACGCAGGTGCTGCGCACGGTCGGTGTTGTGGACACGACGTTGCCGGTGATCACGTTGGTGGGGGCGAATCCGCAGACGGTCGAGGTTGGTGGGTCGTATACAGAGTTGGGGGCGACCGCGACCGACAACTATGACGGCGACATTTCTGGGTCGATCGTGATTGATGCGTCTTCTGTGAACACATCGGTGCTGGGGTCTTATTCGGTGACGTATGACGTGACCGATAGCGAGGGGAATGCTGCGACGCAGGTGGTGCGCACGGTTGATGTGGTGGATACGACATTGCCTGTCATCTCGCTTGTCGGTTCCAACCCGCAGACGATCGAGGTGGGTGGGTCGTATACCGAGCTGGGGGCGACCGCGTCGGATAACTATGACGGTGACATTTCGGGTTCGATCGTTATCGACGCCTCTGCTGTGAACACTGCCACAGTCGGGTTGTACTGGGTGACGTACGACGTGACCGACAGCAGCGGAAACGCTGCGGTGCAGCGGACCCGTACCGTGCAGGTCGTCGACACCACATTGCCGGTGATCACCTTGACAGGGGCGAATCCGCAGACTGTCGAGGTTGGGTCGGCATACACCGAGTTGGGGGCAACTGCAACGGACAATCTCGATGGCGATTTGACCGGGTCGATCGTGATTGATGCGTCTTCTGTGAACGCATCGGTGCTGGGTTCGTATTCGGTTACCTACGACGTGACCGATAGCGAGGGCAATGCTGCGACGCAGGTGGTGCGGACGGTTGATGTGGTGGATACGACCGCTCCGGTGATCACCCTGGTGGGGGCGAATCCGCAGACGATCGAGGTGGGTTCGGCGTATGTGGAGCTTGGGGCGACGGCTTCGGACAATTATGACGGTGATATCTCCGGGTCGATCGTGGTCGATGCGTCGTCGCGTGAACACATCGGTGGTCGGTTCGTATTCGGTAACGTATGACGTCACCGATGGCGAGGGCAATGCGGCCCTCGAGGTGGTGCGCACGGTCGAGGTGGTGGACACGACGTCGCCGGTGATCACCTTGGTCGGGGCCAATCCGCAGCTGGTCGAGGTCGGCAGTCCGTACACGGAGCTCGGAGCCACGGCTTCCGACAACTATGACGGTGATTTGACCGGGTCGATCGTGATCGATGCGTCGGCGGTCGACACGGCGACCGTCGGGTTGTACTGGGTGACCTACGACGTGACAGACAGCAACGGGAATGCGGCGGTGCAGCGGACCCGTACCGTGCAGGTCGTAGACACAACGGTGCCGGTGATCACGTTGGTGGGGGCGAATCCGCAGACAATTGAGGTGGGGTCGGCGTATACGGAGCTTGGGGCGACCGCTTCGGACAACTATGACGGTGATATACTCGGGCTCAATCGTGATCGACGCGTCTGCGGTGAACACGTCGGTAGTTGGCTCGTACGCGGTTTCCTACAACGTTACCGACAGCAACGGGAATGCAGCGGTCGAGGTCGTGCGCACCGTGCTTATAGAAGATACGACCGCTCCGGTGATCACGTTGGTGGGGGCCAATCCGCAGACGATCGAGGTTGGTGCGTCCTACACCGAGTTGGGGGCGACCGCTTCGGACAACTATGACGGTGATTTGACCGGGTCGATCGTGATCGACGCCTCGACAGTCAACACGTCTGTGGTTGGTTCGTACTCGGTGACCTACGACCTGACCGACAGCAACGGGAATGCGGCGGTGCAGGTGGTGCGGACGGTGGATGTCGTAGACACGACCGCTCCGGTGATCACGCTGGTCAGCTCGAATCCGCAGACTGTCGAGGTGGGGTCGGCGTATGCGGAGTTGGGGGCGACGGCTTCGGACAACTATGACGGTGACATTTCGGGCTCGATCGTGATCGATGCGTCTGCGGTGAATACCTCCGTCGTCGGTTTGTATTGGGTGACCTACGACGTGACAGACAGCAGCGGGAATGCGGCGGTGCAGCGGACGCGGACGGTGCAGGTCGTCGACACGACGGCGCCGGTGATCACGTTGGTGGGGGCGAATCCGCAGACGATCGAGGTGGGTGGGTCGTATGCCGAGTTGGGGGCGACTGCGTCGGACAACTATGACGGTGACATTTCGGGTTCGATCGTCATTGATGCGTCTGCCGTCAATACGGCGACGGTGGGGTCGTACCTGGTCTCCTATTCGGTTGTCGACAGCAACGGCAACCCGGCGACCGTGTTCCGCACGGTGGATGTGGTGGATACGACACCGCCTGTGATCACCCTTGTTGGGGCCAATCCGCAGACTGTCGAGGTGGGGTCGGCGTATGTGGAGCTGGGAGCCACCGCAAGCGATGACCACGACGGTGATATTTCGGGTTCGATCGTGATTGATGCGTCTGCTGTGAACACGTCGGTGGTGGGTTCGTACTCGGTGACGTATGACGTGACCGATAGCGAGGGCAATGCGGCCGTCCAGGTAGTGCGCACGGTGGATGTGGTGGATACGACGCTGCCGGTGATCTCGCTGGTGGGGTCGAATCCGCAGACGATCGAGGTTGGTGGGTCGTATATCGAGTTGGGGGCGACGGCGTCGGACAACTATGACGGTGATCTGACCGGGTCGATCGTGATCGACGCCTCGGCGATGGACACGGCGACCGTCGGCTCGTACTGGGTGACCTACGACGTGACCGACGGTAATGGGAATGCGGCGGTGCAGCGGACGCGGACGGTGGATGTCGTCGACACGACGGTCCGGTCATCTCGCTTGTCGGGGGCGAATCCGCAGACCGTCGAGGTGGGGTCGGTCGTACACCGAGTTGGGTGCGACTGCGTCGGACAACTATGACGGTGATATTTCGGGTTCGATCGTGGTCGACGCGTCTGCGGTGAACACGTCGGTGCTGGGTTCGTATTCGGTGACGTATGACGTGAGCGACAGCGAGGGCAATGCGGCGTCGCAGGTCGCTCGGACGGTTGATGTTGTTGATACGACACCGCCCAGTGATCACCCTGGTCGGCTCGAATCCGCAGACAATTGAGGTTGGTGGGTCGTATACCGAATTGGGGGCGACGGCAACCGACAACGTCGACGGTGGATTTGACCGGGTCGATCGTGATCGATGCGTCTGCGGTGAACACGTCGGTGGTTGGCTCCTACCCGGTCACCTATGACGTCAGCGACGGCAACGGGAATGCAGCGGTCGAGGTGGTGCGAACGGTCGATGTCGTCGACACGACATTGCCGGTGATCTCGCTCGTCGGCTCGAACCCGCAGACGATCGAGGTGGGGTCGGCGTACACCGAGTTGGGGGCGACGGCTTCGGACAACTATGACGGTGATCTGACCGGGTCGATCGTGATCGACGCCTCGGCGGTGGACACGGCGACCGTCGGTTTGTACTGGGTGACCTACGACGTCACCGACAGCAACGGGAATGCGGCGGTCCAGCGGACCCGCACCGTACAGGTCGTCGACACCACATTGCCGGTGATCACCCTGGTGGGGGCCAATCCGCAGCTCATCGAGGTCGGCGGCCCATACGCAGAGCTCGGAGCCACGGCTTCCGACAACTATGACGGTGATTTGACCGGGTCGATCGTGATCGACGCGTCGGCGGTGAACACGTCGGTAGTCGGCTCGTACCCGGTGCCTACGACGTCACCGACAGTAACGGGAATGCGGCGGTGCAGGTGGTGCGCACCGTGGATATCGAAGACACGACCGCTCCGATTATCACATTGACGGGCGCCCAATCCGCAGACCGTCGAGGTTGGCAGCCCATACGCAGAGCTCGGAGCGACCGCCTCCGACAACTATGACGGTGATTTGACCGGGTCGATCGTGATCGATGCCTCGGCGGTGAACACGTCGGTGGTTGGTTCCTACCCGGTTACCTACGACGTCACCGACAGCAACGGGAATGCAGCGGCGCAGCGGACCCGCACCGTACAGGTCGTCGACACGACGGCACCGGTTATCACGCTCAATGGTGCGAACCCGCAGGTCATCGAGGTGTTTAGCCCCTATGTCGAGTTGGGGGCGTCAGCCCTCGACAACTACGACGGTGACATCACCGGATCGATTGTGATCGACACCTCGGCGGTCGACACTACGACACTCGGCTCGTACTGGGTGACCTACGACGTCACAGACGGCAACGGGAATGCGGCGGTGCAACGGACCCGAACCGTCAACGTGGTCGATACAACGGCGCCGGTGATCACGCTGGATGGCTCGAATCCGCAGATCGTGGAGGCGGGGTCGGCGTATGTGGAGTTGGGGGCGACGGCTTCGGACAATTACGACGGTGATTTGACCGGTTCGATCGTGATCGATGCCTCCGCCGTCAATACGGCGACGGTGGGGTCGTACCCGGTCACCTACAACGTCACAGACGCCAACGGCAACCCGGCGGTCGAGGTGACGAGGACGGTGAACGTCGTGGATACGGCTGCGCCGGTGATCACGTTGGTGGGCGCCAATCCGCAGACGATCGAGGTGAGCAGCCCGTATGTGGAGTTGGGGGCGACCGCATCGGATGCCGGCGACGGTGACGTGACTGCTTCGATAGTCGTCGACGCCTCGGCTGTGAACACGGCGGTGGTCGGATCGTATCTGGTCACCTACGACGTGACGGATTCACAGGGAAACCCGGCCAGCCAGCAGACCCGCACCGTTGATGTTGTCGATACAACTGCGCCGGTGATCGCCCTTACCGGGGCGAATCCGCAGACGATCGAGGTGGGTAGCCCGTACGTCGAGTTGGGGGCGACGGCTACGGATAATTACGACGGTGATCTGACCGGGTCGATCGTGATTGATGCGTCTGCGGTGAACACGTCGGTAGTCGGTTCCTACCCCGTGACCTACGACGTCACAGATGCAAACGGCAACGCGGCGTTGCCACTGACGCGCACCGTTCAGGTCGTCGACACCACTGCGCCAGATATCGTTGTTCAGGGCGCCAATCCGCAGACGATCGACGTGGGCAGCGGGTATGTGGAGTTGGGGGCGACGGCGACGGACAACTATGACGGTGATTTGACCGGGTCGATCGTGATCGATGCGTCGGCGGTGAACACGTCGGTAGTCGGTTCCTACCCCGTGACCTACAACGTGACCGATTCGAATGGGAACGCGGCCGTCCAGCGCAGTCGGACCGTCGACGTTGTCGACACGACGGTGCCTGTTATCACGCTCACCGGGGCGAATCCGCAGACGATCGAGGTGGGTAGCCCGTACGTCGAGTTGGGGGCGACGGCGACCGACAACTACGACGGCGATCTGACCGGCTCCATCGTGATCGACGCATCTGCCGTCGACACGACCACCGTCGGCTCTTACGTTGTCGCCTACGACGTTGCCGACAGCAGCAGCAACCCGGCAAGCGCCTTCCGCACCGTCAACGTCGTCGACACGACTGTGCCGGTGATCACGCTCACCGGGGCGAATCCGCAGACGATCGAGGTGGGTAGCCCGTACGTCGAGTTGGGAGCCAATGCCACCGACAACTACGACGGCGACATCTCGGGCTCCATCGTGATCGATGTGTCGGCGGTGAACACGTCGGTGGTCGGGTCGTACCCGGTGACGTACAACGTCACCGACGCCAACGGCAATGCCGCGGTGCAGCGGACCCGAACCGTCAACGTGGTCGATACAACGGCGCCGGTGATCACGCTGACCGGCTCGAATCCGCAGACCGTCGACGTGGGCAGCCCGTATGTGGAGTTGGGGGCGACGGCGACCGACAACTATGACGGCGATCTGACCGGTTCAGTAGTGATCGATGCCTCTGCGGTGAACACCTCCGTGGTCGGGCCCTACCCGGTCAGGTACAACGTCACCGACAGCAACGGGAACGCGGCCGTGCAGCGCACCCGTACCGTGAATGTCGTCAACGCGTCCCCGACGCTCAGCCCGTTGGCGAACCAGACGGGTGACGAGCAGACCGCGATCACCTTCACCGCAACGGCCAGCGATCCGGATCCGACCGACACGCTCAGCTTCGGCCTCGCCGGGGAACCGGCGGGAGCGACAATCGACGCTGTTACCGGTGATTTCAGCTGGGTGCCGACCGAAGCCCAGGGCCCCAACGTCTACAGCTTCGATGTCGTCGTGACCGACGCCGGCACTCCAGCCCTTTCCGACGCACAGACGGTCGACGTCACCGTGGGTGAGGTGAACTCCGCGCCCGCGCTCGGGGCGATGGCTCCACAGAGCGGCGACGAGCTGACCCCGATAGCTTTCAGTGTCCCGGCGGGTGACTCCGACATACCCAACAACTCCCTCTCCTTCACAATGTCGGGGGCACCCGCCGGCGCAACGATCGACCCGGCGACAGGGGCATTCAGCTGGACGCCGACGGAGGCACAGGGCCCGGGCACCTACGCTTTCACCGTCGCGGTAGCCGACGACGGCACCCCGAGCCTGGGAGACAGCGCGGCGCTCTCTGTGACGGTTGGTGAGACCAACGCTTTCCCGTCGTTGTATCTCCGGGTTCCCAGTCGTCAGCGGAGAACCAGACGGTCTCGTTGAGCATCGCGGCCGTCGACAGCGACGTGCCTGCGAACACGCTCATCTACTCAGCCGCGGGTCTGCCGCCGGGTCTCGCCATCAATTCCGGAACCGGGCAGATAACCGGCACGATCGGCTACACGGCCAACGCCTCGTCCCCTTACACCGCTACCGTCTCGGTCATCGACAACGGTTCGCCAAACGGCACCGGACAGACGACGTTCGGCTGGACCGTCGGGGACACCAACCGTAACCCGATCGGCAGCGACGACGCGGGCACCGTCGCCGAGGACTCGGTCCGCGTGTTCAACGTGCTGGGCAACGACATGGACCCCGACGGTGATCCGCTGTCGATCGCGGGTTTGGGGGCGCCTTCCCACGGGTCTGCGCAGGTCGCCGCCGGCGGGATCTCGTATCTTCCGAATCCGAACTATAACGGTCCCGACTCGGTCTCATACAGCCTCTCGGACGGCAGGGGAGGGATGGATGTCGCCACGCTCCACATCACCGTTACCCCGGTCAATGATGCCCCAACCATCGCCCCGATCTCCAACCGGACCGGCGGGGAGCAGCAGCTGATCTCCTTCACTGCCTCAGCCTCCGACATCGAGAACGATTCGGTCGCCTTCTCACTCAGTGGAGCTCCGGCCGGGTCGGCGATGACGTCGGGCGGGGTCTTCACGTGGACACCGAGCGAGTCCCAGGGCCCCGGCGGCTACTCGTTCAACGTGGTGGCCACCGACAACGGTACGCCGAGCCTCTCCGGGTTGCGTCAGGTGACCATCACCGTCACGGAGGTCAACGCGGCGCCGGTCGTCGTCAACCCGGGCTACCAGGTGTCGAGCGAGAACGACAATGTCACCCTCGACATTATGGCCAGTGACAGCGACATACCTGCGAACACACTGCACTACACGGCAAGCGGTCTCCCGCCCGGGCTCAGCATCGATGCTGCCAGCGGACGCATCACAGGCACGTTGCCGTTCGACGCGGCCGCCAGGTCGCCATACGCGGTGACGGTGACCGCCGGCGACAGCGGCAGCCCGCAGCGGTCTACCGCGACGACATTTACCTGGCGTGTCGACAACACGAATCGTGCCCCCGTCGCCACCGACCTGCATCTCGAGGCCGATGCCGGTGTCCCGATCTCGCTCGTGCTCGCCGGTAGCGATCCGGACGGCGACGCCATCTCGTACTCCCTTCAGAACGAGCCGGCCAAGGGCAGCTTGAGCGGTGGCCCGAGAGCATACGTGTACACACCCGATGTGACTGCCGCCGGCACCGACACGTTCGCATACAGGGTCTCCGACGGAGACCTGTCCGCAACCGGGACCGTCACCGTGACCATCACGCCGAACTACGCGCCGGTGGGCGACGCCGACGGCTATGTCGTGAGGAGAGGCGGCGTGCTGACCATTGAAGCACCGGGTGTCCTGACAAACGATCACGACTACGAGGGGGCTGCGCTGACGGCGGTCGTCCAAAGCAGCCCGACACACGGCACGCTGTCACTCGGCGACGGTGGTTCGTTCCGCTATGAGCACGACGGCAGCGCCGGCGACCTCGACGGCTTCGAGTACCGCGTCGACGATGGAATGAGGCAGTCGGAGCCGATCGCAGTCCAGATCGCCATCGAGGAGAACGTAGCTCCCACTGCGGTGGGGGACGTGGTTGTGCTCGATGAGGACACGACGGCGGTGTTCCGACCTCTCAACAACGACTCAGACCCGAACAACGAGCCGGTGCAGATCGTGGGTGTCGGCGATCCGGAGCACGGATCGGTCACCTGGAACACCGGCAGTGTCTTCACGTACAAGCCGGAGCGGGACTACAACGGCGTGGACTCTTTCATCTACGAGATCACCGACGGTGACCTGACGGGCTCGGCCGAGGTGAAACTCACCATCAACCCGGTGAACGATGCTCCGCTGGCCCATGACGCCGCCGTGGTGGGTCGGTCCGGCAGCACGCTGACGGTCGATCTCGACGATTTCGCCGCTGACATCGATGGGGACCAGCTGTCATACCTGCTGGAAGCGCCGCCATCGAGCACCGTCCAGCAGGTCTCCGCCGGCGTGTTCGTGTTTGACCTCCACGGCGTCGTCAAGGATGTGCCGGCACTTGCGTATGTCGCCACGGACCCGGCGGGAGTACGCGCCACAGCTCTGTTGCGGGTGGCGGTGGAGATCCCGGCCGAACTCGTCGGCATCCCGTCGCTGGTGTCGGATCACGTCAGCGTCGGGTCGGTGTTCGGTGGCGACGGTGACGGCAGCCACGGTAGGACCTCTGTGGTGGTCGGGCTGCGGCTCATGATCGGCTCCGTTCTGGGGACCTTCCTGGCCCTCCGGCTCCCGTCCTTCGTGCTGTTGCTTCTGCTTGTGGCGTCTTTGTATCTCGGTTTCAGCCGCCGGTTTGTGTTCTCGAGTGCCCCGACCGCTCTGCCGCTCGTCGACAAGAAACGGGTCGACATCGTGATGGCCCCGTCGCAGGCAGGCGTCCCCGTTCGTGAGGAGGCGGGAGCACACCAGCGTGTGATTCATCGCTTCAGGGAGGACGAAAAGGGCATCATCACCACCGGAGCGCGGACAATGGTCCGCAGCGAAGTCTGGGTCGAGGTGGAGACCCCCGAAGGTGACGGGTGGGTGTATTCCGAGTTCATCACAGAACAGGTTCCCGAGGTGGTCTTCCGCGAAGACCACCGGACCCACGGGGTGGTTGCGGATCTCGTGGATCGTATCTACGGCAGCGAGGACTTGCTGCCGATTACGGCCGGCCACGACTTGCACGTGGCGCTTTACGGCCCACCGGTCCGGTTCTCAGCCAACTCGCTGAAGCGACTGTTGCTGGGCGCTTCGGTGTACTGGTGGTGGAATTGGACGGGCGACGCGCCGACCACCCAGAACACCTTTGCCGAGGAGGTAGGGGAGTCGGTGGCGGCCGCATACCGCAACCGTGACGCACATTTCCTCGAGCATCAGTATCCGGTCCCCATCGAGTTCGCCAACATGCACAGCCTTGTGGTGGGCAACGAGGAGCACGCCGAGAGCTGGCGCATCTTCTTCCGGTACGAGAAGGACGAACCGTCGATTGCCGGCTTGATGCGTGAGGCGGCGCCCAACCCGGCTGCCATGCACGGGATGCCGGTGCGCGTGCCTGTCTGATCAGAACGCGAGAGACCGGCGACGGGAGGCATCTCGACGCCGGTCTCAATGATGCAGCGTGTGTGCGGGTATTGGCAGTACCTACAGGCGCGGTCGCCCGGTACTCACCGTCAGCTGCAACTCGCCCGGCTCGGCCAGGGACTCGCCGATCCGGATGAGCCGGTTGCCCAGCCGGTGGCGCAGTGTCGGCGTCGAGCCGGAGTCTGCTGAAATGTCGTGTTGAGGTCCCGAGGGGATGTGCTCGGCGGCCAGTGTTCTGGCCAGGTCGAGGTTGATAGGTCCTTGCATCTCAACTTCTCTCTGCGGGGACGGCGACCGGTGTTTCGACCGGTCGGGAAAGGTAGGCCTTGAGTAGGTTGCCGGTGTCCGGCAGGCGGTCGCGGCGCAAGCTGTATCGCTTGTCCTCGCCGACGATGACACGCACCAGCCCAGCGCTGCGAAGCGTCCTGAGGTGGTGGTGGGTGGTCGACTTGGCGAGCCCGACCCGGTCGGCGATCTCGGTGAGGTTATGGTCTCCCTCCGACAGCATCGCCAGCATGCGGAGCCGCCGCTCGTCGCCGAGTGCCTTGAAGAGGTCGACCAGGTAGGTGGGTGGCGTATCCGGATCAGCGTTTAGGTGCTCGTCGGCGACCGAGTAGGCGAAGATACCAAACCCGTCGTTCTCGGAGAGCACCGTCCATGGCCTGATGATGTTGCTCGGGATGAGCACGACGCCACGGAAAGCCCTGCTGGCATCGAAGGTGACACCGTTTGTGGCGCTTTCGACGAGGCTGGGGGCGTCGAGACTCGTTGCCATGGCTCGCTTCTCGGCGGCGTCGCGGCGCAACGCCGGCATGATCTCATCGATCGACGAGCCCAGGATGTCGTTCACTCCGCGCAATACAGCGATGATGCGCAGGAGGGTGACCTCGGGCGGGTCGCCGATGAGTTTCTTTCGTGCGGGCGTGATCTCGTCCGATGCGAGGAGCCGGGCGAGCGCCTCCTCGTCTCCCGCAGCGGCGGCTTGCAGATCGGCGGGCGAGGCGGTCTCGGCGTCGTCGCACTCGCTGTCGATGAACAGACGCCAGAGAGCGAGGGGGTCCATCGCATTGAGGTGATCGACGAATGCGTCGATGTTGGCAGGTGCCTTTCTGTCACCGAAGAGACCGATGAAAGACAGCCACAGTTGCTGGCAGCCTGCGAACGAGGCGAGTTGGGTGCGGAGCTCCTCGTCTGCGGTGGCAGGGAGCTGCTCGAAGAACCCCAGACCACACTCGTACTGGTCGGCGCTCGCCCTGCCACCCAAGACAAACAGCGAGAGGAGCAGCTCATATACCGGGGAGGTGCGGACGGCAACGCTCGGCTTGCGCTCCCGGCTGGTGAAGTCGCGTACCTTTGGACTGTCGGTGGGCATCGAATCTCCACTGCTCGTTCGATATCTTTCGAACTCTACCGCAGATCGCCCGGGTGGTCAAGTAAATCGAATCCGGAGATGGCATTCGATATCTATCGAATCACGGTGGTAGCCACGAATCTTGGCCACACGTGTCACAACAGAGCTCCGGGTGGTGTCTTCATGGACAACCAACGGACCAGTCAGGAGGTCAACATGTCGCAGACAAGGATTCCCCAGACCGAGATCACCGGTTTTCGTGGGGCACTGGTGAGGAGGTTCAGCAAGAAGATGCTCGGAGACGTACCGGAGCCGGTAGGGGTGTATTGGCACAACCCCGGGGTATTGAAGTTCTACCTGGGCCTCGGCCAGAAGTCCCGGAGGTGGAATGAGTGCGAAGAGAACCTGAAGTCATTTGCCCACATGGCGGTCGCGTCGTTGCTCGGATGTACGTGGTGTCTCGACTTCGGCTACTTCATGGCCCACAACGAAGGCCTCGACGAGTCGAAGGCCCGGGAGGTGCCGCGTTGGCACGAGTCCAGCGTCTTCACGCCGCTCGAGCGCGATGTGATGGAGTACGCCGAGGCGATGAGTCAGACCCCGCCGGCGGTGACAGACGAGCTGTCGGCCCGGCTGCTGGAGGCGCTCGGAGCGGCGGCGCTGGTGGAACTGTCCGCCTTCATCGCATTGGCAAACGTGTACACGAGAACCAACATCGCCTTCGGCATCGAAGCTCAGGGGTTTGCTGCGGCGTGCGGGCTGAAGCCTCTCGCCGAGAGGCCGCGGGATGTAGCGTCGGCCACATGATCGATCCGTTCGTCACCCATCGCAGCCTGCTCTTCACCGTCGCCTACGAGATGCTCGGCTCGGCAGCCGACGCCGAGGATGTTGTGCAAGAGACCTGGCT
Source organism: uncultured bacterium (assembly GCA_963801165.1). Classification (GTDB taxonomy): domain Bacteria; phylum Actinomycetota; class Acidimicrobiia; order Spongiisociales; family UBA5794; genus JAAETI01. The sequence goes on along the minus strand of CAWDDT010000013.1, from coordinate 20,867 downwards.
GCGGTGGGCGGACGTCGACCACGACGAGGTGCGCGACCCGCGCGCCTATCTCGTACGCATAGTCACCCGGCAGGCGCTCAACAGGCTGCGCACGCTGTCCCGCCGGCGTGAGGACTATGTGGGGGAGTGGCTTCCCGAGCCGGTGTTGACCCAACCCGATGTTGCCGACGACGTTGTGCTTGCCGAGAGCGTGTCGATCGCGATGCTGACTGTGTTGGAGACCCTGGGGCCGACCGAGCGTGCGGTGTTTGTCCTGCGCGAGGTCTTCGACACCCCTTATGACGAGATCGCAGAGGCCGTGGGCAAGACGCCGGCTGCGATTCGGCAGATCGCCCACCGAGCCCGCGAGCACGTCGCGGCACGACGGCCCCGCGTTCGTGTCACCGCCGGAGAGCAGCAAGTGGTCGTGGAGCGGTTCCTGGCGGTGCTCAGGTCGGGCGATATCCAGGGTCTGCTCGACGTCCTTGCCCCCGACGTGGTTCTGGTCGCCGACGGTGGCGGTGTGGTGGCTGCGGTGCGACAGCCGGTCGCCGGTGCGGATCGGGTGGCCAACCTGCTGGCCAGCTTCGGGAGGGCAGCCCCGAACGCCGAACTCGGGCCCATTACGCTCAACGGAGCGCCTGCGGTGCGAATCGACCTCGACGGCGCGCTCGACACCGCAATCAGCCTCGTCATCGAGGATGGGCGCATCAGCCGGATCTATGCGATCCGCAACCCGCTCAAGCTCGCCAGGCTCGATGAGGAGCTACAGCTCGACCGGAGCCACTGAGTCTGTGTTCGGCGGCCCGGTCGCTGCGGTCGTAGTTCGCTGCTCGTCCTGCGGTAGGATCACATCCCGTATTCGGGCTCGTAGCTCAGTCGGTCAGAGCAGCGGACTCATAATCCGTAGGTCGCAGGTTCGAGTCCTGCCGGGCCCACCGAAGAACCCCCAGGTCAGAGGGGGTTTTTCTTGATTCTCCCAAGGCGCCGAGACAGCCTCAGGACGCGTACAGGACGCGCGATTCTGGATACACGTCTGCTCGCACAACTTCTGTGGCGCGAGGATCTTGTTGTTTCTATCTATTGGTGGGGTGTTTGTAGACGCCGTCGAGAGGTGGCCAAGTCGACCAGGCTATGGCGAGGCCGTATGGTGCAAACGATCAAACAGCGGAATGCTGCCTAGGCGAACGGGTGCGCTCTCGGCCCGGGCAGAGACGGAGCCGGATCGATCCCGACGCAGAAGGGAGCCCAACTGCCGTGAACCCTGCAACGTTGAAACCTCTCGTGGCGCGCCTAGACCCAGGAACCTTCACAGCCTTTGTTGAAGGGTTGCTCGCAGCAGAATCTCTGCGCGTTGGGGTGTCCTCTACGCGGATGGTCATGTCCGACGCGATTACAGAACCTGATGGAGGCTTGGACGCAGTCCTAGAAGACGTACCAGCGGCGGTAAGGGAGTCGAGGCCCGCAACAGATCTGACCGAGGGTCGCATGGGCTTCCAACTCAAGACCGCACGACGCAAGATCCCCAGCGCTCTGAAGCTCGCGGAGGAACTCCGCAAACCAGGTCCCAAGCGGCTATTGGTCGATGGCGGCGCCTACGTGCTCGTGTGGTCACAGGATCTGAATGCTCAACAGCGCGCTGCCGTTGAGGAAGCGCTACTTAGGGAGGCTGAGGCCGTTCTTAAAGAGGCCGGTGTAACCGGTGTCCCCGATGTCCATGTATGGGATGCACAGACCCTTGCGGTGTTGAGCATGATCCACCCGGTGCCAGCAACAGACCTCGGTTTGATGGACTTCGGCTCCGCTCTAACTCTGGATGAGTTGCTAAGGAACCTACGCGCCGAGGAACGACCATTCCATAGCGACGATGCCCGAGATGATGCCGTTGAGAAGATCCGGGGTCGGCTCTCCAGTGATTCAACCGACCCATTGCTGCTCCAGCTCCACGGCGACCCAGGCATCGGTAAGACTCGAACTGTTGCGCAGGCGCTCGACATAGAAGAGGCGCGAGACCTCGTTCTCTGGGTGAATGGTCAGGACGATCTGAATCTGCTGATCACGCGGCTGGCGCGGCAACTCCATGTCTCGGGGGATTCTTTTCGTCGATGAAGTCGATTCACACGATGCTGCGGCAGCGAAGGAGCGTATCAGTGGGCTTGGCGGCCGGTGGCGACTGGTTACTGTCACGAGCCACGGAGACTCCAAGTGGATGCCGACGAGCAGCCGCAATATTGTTCTGCGTCCCATGAGCGACAGTGCGATGCGGGCATTGGTCGCAGAGCATGCAGGATTGCCCGAACGGGATGCCCGCAGAGTGGCCGAAGTCGCGGCCGGCTTCCCTGAGCTCGCGTTCGCTCTCGCCGAAGAACTGCGGGCTGACCGGACACTGGATTTGGTGAGTCTCGCGGTTGCCTGAACCCTCGGCAATCCTGGAACGTGCTCTCAAAGATGACGAGACGCGACAGTACCTGGCGCCAGTGGCTCTGTTCGTTGGAGTTGGATTCGAAGGCGAAGTCCGCACACAGATGACCGAAGTGGCGAGCGCATTCGATCTCGACCCGGATGCCTTGGAACACGCTTGTGAGCAGGAACTCGGTCGTTTCGTATCCAGAGCTGGCCGCTATCGACACGTATCCCCGCTTCTCGTTGCTGTTTGGCTTGCGACAGATCTCATCGAGCGAACGCCAGCATTCCCCGATCGTGTCTTTTCACTGTCGCAGCCGCTTCAGGATGCCTTCGTGCGACAATTGGACTACTTCGGCCCGGACGCTCCGCATCTGCCTCGTGCGCTCTTGGCCCTAATCGGCGATGAGCGGTTTCGTCGACCAGAGAATTTCGATGAGGCCGCCGGGCGTCTCCTGCGGGCATCGGCGGCCATTGTCCCAGCGCAGGTAGCGTCTGCGATTCAGGGTCTTCTCGCAGCGGCCGACAGGGAGCAGCTGCACGCCATGCCAAGGCGCGACCTTGTGTGGGCGCTGGAGGTACTCCTGTGGCGGCCAGACACCTGGGTGCCTGCTGTCGAGAGTCTCTACTTGCTTGCGCAGGAAGAGAATGAGACGTGGTCCAACAATGCGACTGGGCAGTTCACTCAGGCGTTCTCGCTGTTTCTGTCGGGCACGTTGGTCCCTTACGCTGATCGAGCTGAATGGCTGGAACGGCGGATCGATCTCGCGCGGCCTCGCGATCTTCCGCTTCTCTCTCGTGCCGCAGCGGCCGGTTTGCAGAGTCACTACATGAGGACTGCCGTCGGATTTGCCGGAGGAGGAGAACCAGAGGATTGGAGACCGCGATCTGAAGAGGAAGTCATCGGGGTACGCGGAAGAGCAATGCTTCTCCTCCTCAAAGCGATCGATAGAGACGATTGGGATAGATCGGACAGCATTCAGGCGTTGTCGCAATCCTCACGTCTTGTCTTTGCGTGTGGACTGGGCGCTGCGTTCGACCGCGAGATCCGTGGTAGACAATGGACCCCCACGGAGAAGGCCGCTCTGTCGTCCGGCGTTAGGGGCGTCGTGAAATACGACACGGAGCTTCCAAGCGAGATACGGGATCTTGCCCTGAAGCTTCACAATTGGCTGTTGGGCGATGACTTGGCAGTAAGGCTCCAGACAGTACTTAGCACATCGGAGTGGGACCTCCACCTGGATAAGGATGAGATCCACAACACACCCGAGATTCTCAGCGATCTCGCCGCCGCGCTTGTGGATGCTGATGGCGGGCTTGATCTGCTATTCGACAGCGCCGGTACGGTTGATGATCCGAGCACACGGTACGCCCTCTGTCGTCTTGTGGCGTCCGCCATTGGCGCCAGTGATCTTGGTGGGCGAGCGCTCGCGCGAGAGGATTGGGTTGCTCTGGCCGCCGCGCTGACGGAGGCAGATACGCATGGCGAAGGCAACTGGGCGACCGGAGTCCTAGAGCAGCTCGCCGACTCAACGAACGCACAGCGAGTTCCCGAGCTCCTTCGAAGTCTTTCCCTCGATGAAGAACGGGCAGGGATAGCTCTAGATCTCATAGATGAAGGCAAGGCCGAAGCGGGTTTCCTAGGCCATCTTCTGTATGGAGCGAGGATCAGGCCGCTCAACGCGCCGATTGCAATGCGACTGATGCGTGCTGTATGTTCCGCCGGCAACGTCGAAGCCGCTCTTGGGATGCTCGACCAATGGCTCGACGCCAACGAGCACCATTCGGATGCTATGCAGGATATCGCTGCCGACCTCGCCCGAAGAGGCGTCGAGAGCAGTGGCACGATGATCGACCACTACATCGAGCGGTTGGTGCGACATGCCGTGCTAGATGCCGAAGCGCTACTGAGCGTATTCGAATCCCGATCAAGAAACCGCGACAGCCTGATCAGTGGCCTAGACGTTCTCCTGGTAGAGAGTCTCATAGAGCTCGCCCCGGCCGAGCTTGCCAGCTCATTTCTGAGCATGATTCAAGAGGACGAACCCCCATCGTTCGGCTTGTTCTCCGCCAGTGATCTGGCGGTCCTGAGCAAACTCGCTGGATCAATTGGAGCCGAGGCTGTCTGGTCTCGAATAGGGCACTGGCCAGAACTGAAGCTCAGGCGAGCCCTGCATCATATGAACTGGCGTGGAGATGAGCCTGACCCCCTCGTAGCGAGATTCCTCACATCTGATCGATTGGAGGAAGTCGCCAATGAGGCAAGCATCTGTTTCTTCAACACGCTGGGGGTCGTCTCCGGGCCATATCACCTCGCAATGGGAGGCGAGCTAGCCAGAGCTCGATGCTGGCGCGAAGCGTTGGCTGATACCTCGGCCGTGGCGTGGGCTGACAACCTCATCGATGGATACGTGGCGCAAATCGAGTGGTACAAGGATCGCGAAGCGGAGGACGACATCGGGGTGCGCTAACCAGCTGACAAGCGAACCTACTGCTCGTGCTCAGATTCATGTGGTCACCGTGCTGCGGGTTCTGTGTGGAGCGACCTCACACGCGCGTCGCAGGGCGCTCCGGCGCATCAGGGCGCACAGTGGAGTGGTTCCCTGACTCCATGACGGGCAAACGACAATCACAACCGCCGATCGGTGGTTCAAGCGAGAAAGCGGAACCGTCGGATTCCGGCAGAGCAGTAGCAAGCCGAACTCGGTAGGCGCTGGTCGAAAGGCTTCACGGAAGCGGCTCTTCGTCAACCTACCGCATTTCCGGAACGGCTCAGGCTGGCAACGCCCGGTACGGCTGGCTTGGAGCGGTCGGCAGTGGCTGTGTATGCATCGAGTCTGTCCATGATCGCGGCGAGGTCGCCTTCGAAGAGGTGGGTGTAGGTGTCGAGGGTCACGGTCGCGCTGCGGTGACCGAGCTGCTGCTGGATTGCCTTCACGTCGGCGCCTGCCGCTCTCATCAGCGACGCGCACGTGTGCCGGAGGTCGTGCGGGGTGATCGCCGCCAGGTCCTCGCCAGCTCTTGATCTCGCCGGGTTCCAGAACCGGCGCCTCATGTTCGAGTACCGGAGCGGTCCGCCGTTCGGTGCCGTGAACACCAGGGAATCTGGCTCGGGCGGGACATCGTTGAGGTGCTGTCCGACCATTTCGGCAACGAACCGTGGAAGGTAGGCCGTTCGTGAGCGGTGTGTCTTGGTGAGACCCGAACTCGAGGCGCCCGCCGAGTTCAGCCAATGCCTCTGTGACGTGGAGTTGCCGGCGTAGCACGTCTACCCGGTCGCGGCGGAGTGCTGCGAGTTCTCCCCACCGGAGCCCGCCGTACGCGAGCACAAAGACCATTGTTGAATACTGTGGGTCCGGCATCGCCTCGGCAAGCCGCTCGACCTGATCGGAGGTGAGGTAGCGGTGTTCGGGCTGGGCCTGTCGAGGAAGCTCCACGCGACGAGCAGGGTTCTGGCTGATGAGCCGGTCATCGACTGCCTGTTCGAGGATCGCAGCCAGACACTGGTGAGCCTGGCGAATCCGGGAGGGTGACAGGCCGTCGCGGGTCATTTTGCTGACCCAGCTACCGACTTGCGCACGGTCGATGGTGGCGAGTCGCCTGTCGCCGAGCTCGGGGAGGATCCGGGACCTCAGGAGTGAGAGGTAGCCCTGGCGAGTCTTGGGCTTGAGGCGTGACTTGGCTGCCAGCCATGCCTCGCTGTACTCCTCGAGAGAGATCAGTCCGGCGTTGGGATCGATCCATGTCCCGTGGCTCGTTCGCGACACCTGGTCGCTCAGCCACCGTTCCGCGTCCACCCTCCGATCAAAGGTCCGGCTGTGCCAACGGCCATCGGTCCCTTCATGGCGAGCGCGGTACCTGCCGTTGTCGCGTCGATCGATCGAACCACGAGCCATGGTTGTCCTCCCTGTCTCTCAGACCACCTATCGAGTCTGCCGCACGGCCAGCACCCAACATACCTCGCTTACCGACGCGCTGGCTTGCGTGGCCGGGTGGATCCCCGTTTCGGTGTCTCGACGCGATCAGCGATCCAGCGCTCCACGTCGCTGGTTCGGTATCTGAGGTACCGGCCGGCTCGGAACGCAGGGGGACCCAGTTGCCGGTGCCGCCATACGTAGAGGGTCGCCACCGGCACCCCAAGGTACTCGGCGAGCTCGCTCGGTGTGATCAGCTCATCCATCGTGTGCATTGGCTGATCGTGCCGGCGGACCCTCTCACCAGAGTCCCATTCGACGACAGCCTGGACCGGGACCGGGTTGGCGGCTCTTGAGAGGGTTGCTGAGACTCTGATCAGAGGGCTGGTGAGACTCTGGTGAGAGGGTGGGGTCAGAGGATGCGGGGGTGGATCACTCCGATGAGAACGTCGAGCGCAGCGAAGCCGTTGAGCGGCTTCACGTCCAGCTCCAAGACTCGCTCCAGGAGCTGATCTCGTCTGAGGATTGGCAGCGAGCTTTGGCTGTGGCGGCCCGCTTCCACGACTACTCGTTCGCCAACACTCGGCTCATCTGGGCGCAGTCACTTGGCTCGGGGTTTCACCCCGAGTCGGGTCGCTGGCTATCGAGCGTGGCAGCAGCTCGGCCGCCAGGTGCGGCGAGGTGAACGAGGTTTGCAGATCCTCGCTCCGATCATCCGCAAGATCACGCCGGAAAATGAGGCACGGGAACAGGAGAAGGAGGAACGGCGGGTGGTCGGGTATCGCATCGTCCACGTCTTCGACCAGTCGCAAACCGACGGGGAACCCCTACCCGAGATGCGGGCAGAGCTCTTGGAGGGGAGTCTCCCGGCCCATTGGGAACAGGTCACCAAGCTGATCGCCGACGCCGGGTTCGGTTTCCAAGTGGCCGATTCCGACCGGCTCGGACGAAGCCAACGGCATCACCGACTGGACCCAGCGGGACGTGATCGTACGCGCCAGCCTCCCCGGCGCTCAGCGCTTCAAGACCGCCGTCCATGAACTCGCCCACGTTCGGCTGCACGAACCGACCTCACAGGAGCGACCAACCTGCCGTGGCATCATCGAGGTAGAGGCCGAGTCTGTGGCATACATGGTGTGCGCCGCGCTTGGGATCGACAGCGCCGGTTACAGCCTCCCCTATGTGGCTTCGTGGAGCGGAGGCGATCTCGCCAAGGTGACAGCCACCGCCAACCGGGTCATCGGCTGCGCCCGAACCGTGATCGACCAGCTCGAACAGAGCCGCGACCTCGAGCACGAACGGGAAAAGAATCCACGAGTGATCGAGATGTCGACAGAGGGCGGTGGCGAAGTCAGACGCTCCCGGAGCCCGGTCCGACGAGATCTCGAACGGGTCCTGGAGGCGGCAACTGATTTCTACATGCAGCAGCTCCGCAGCCCGGCCGGAGCCCAAGCCCTCGAATACCTGAACTCTCGGAACATGAGTGATGAATCGCTCGACACATGGCAGCTCGGATACGCCCCGAACGCTTGGCAGGCACTGACCACCAAACTTCGCCATGGAGGGTTCGGTGACGAGATAATGCTTGCCGCCGGCGTCGTGGGAAGGTCACGAAACGGCCGCCTGTACGACCGGATGCGCGACCGAGTGGTCTTCCCGATCCTCGACCAAGAGGGCAGACCGCGGGGGTTCGCCGGGAGACTCATCGAAGGCGACGGCCCCAAGTATCTCAACAGCCCCGAGACCGAGCTGTACCACAAGGGGTCGCTGCTATACGGTCTCCACCTCGCGGGACAGCCGATCATGGATGCCGGGGGAGCGATCGTTGTCGAGGGATACACCGACGCCATCGCTGCCCACCAAGTCTGGCTTTTCTAATGTCATCGCCACGGCCGGTACCGCACTGACCGCCGAGCACCTAGACACACTTGCTCGGATCACCACCAACGTGACGCTCGCCTTTGATGGTGATCGTGCAGGTCTGCTCGCAGCACGCCGCGCCGCCAACCTACGTGCCAACCGCCCCGTTCGCCTGTCGGTTGCACACCTTCCCGAGAACCGAGATCCAGCGGAGCTTCTCACCAGCGATACACCGGCATTCGCCCGTGCTCTCGAGGAGACCACATTGCTTGAGCTCTGCCTGATCGAGGATGCCCTTCACCGTCACAACCTGGAGGAGCCGGAGAGTCTGGCTCGGGCAATCCGAAGCGCCGGCGGGGTCGTCGCAACGATCGTCCACGCCGATGACCGCGATGAAGCTATCCACCTCATCTGCACGCTGACAGGCCGCGACGAGCGGACGATCCGACGCTACCTGCAGCACAGTCGCCTTCCAAGCAGAAACCATCGACCCACCACGGAGTTCAGCCTGGGCATCTCATGACTGGTGAGTTCTTGCCTGCCAGCGCCCTATGGCGGCACCCAGGGTGACGTAGCAGCGTTGCGTCGGGCGTTGGTGCTGGTCGCCCTCGTTGTTGGCTATGGGGTCTGGGTAGTTGTGCCAGTTGTGGCTATTGTACGCGGGGATCCTCGTGGGACGTGGAGGTATCGGAGTGAATCGTGGCGTGTCGCTGCTAGTTGGCGTGGCTGTCTTGGTGACGGCGTTAGTGGGGGTTGGCGGTGACGGGTCGCCGGCGGCGGTTGCGGATTCGCCTCGGTTCGTCGATGTGCCTGATGGTCATGTCTTTGGGTCCGCGATTGAGTGGCTGGCTGATCAGGGCATCACCAAAGGCTGTGATCCACCGTCCAATGATCGGTTCTGCCCAGATGCTCGGGTAACGCGGGGCCAGATGGCTGCGTTCTTGACACGGTTGATGTTCTATCGAGACGGGGCGGGGTCGGACTGGTTCGCTGATGATGATGTGTCGATCTTTCAGGCCGATATCGAGCGGCTTGCCGAGGCGGGTGTGACCAAAGGCTGTAATCCGCCGGACAATACGATGTTCTGTCCTAATGATCCGGTGACTCGTGGCCAGATGGCGGCGTTCTTGGTGCGAGCTTTGGGGTTGACTGATGATGGTGGCGGTAACACGTTTGTTGACGATGACGGGTCTGTGTTCGAGTCTGACATTGCGAAGCTGGCAGCGGCGGGAATCACTGCCGGGTGTAACCCGCCTGCAAACGATCGATTCTGCCCAAACGACTATGTGACCCGAGGCCAGATGGCGACGTTCATGTGGCGAGCAATGGGCGAACCCGATATTGGCTCACCCGGGGTGAACCGGTTCGATCCGACCGTCACCACGGTCGTCGGCGAGAATGAGGTCGCCAATGTGACCGTCGATGCAGCTGGTAACGACATGGTGACAATGGCTGCGGGCGCTGTATCCCCGCCGATTGACCATATCCTCGCTATGCGTCCCACTAGCCGATACCCCAACGGTGTGCTCGGGCGAGTCATAGATGTGGCAGCCGTTGGTGGCGGTGGTTTGCTGGTCAGCACCGAACAAGTCCCACTGCAGGCAGCTATGCCCGAGGTCCACTTGGTCTATCAGAGTGACCCAGTCGAGGACGCGGTAGCGTATGCAGTTCCTGCGTCGGCCAAGCAGTATGACCTGAAGTGCGCACAGCCAGGAGAAGCGCTACCTGACCTCAAGGCAACGATCGATGTAAAGGGGCCAAGCTGGAACGCAGTATTCAACTGGGGCCCGGGTGTCCCAACCGTGGCTCACCTAACCGCGGACGTAGCGCTCGATTCCGCGTTGGTTGGCTCCACCCCGATTGCGGGTGTCGACTGTGACCTCGAGTGGGAACCAGTACACATCCCGCTAGGTTCCTTCCCCGGCCCTGGGGGCTTCCCCGTCGACGTGGCGTTGGAGTTTGAACTTGAGGGCCAGGTAAGGCTCGACACGAGGGTCGGGTTCAACTTTAGCCGGCACGACTTCTTCCACGTCGGTGCTGAGTATGCCAACGGAGGCTTCCACCGCATCTCGGAACATCACGACAACGCAGATACCCCGGAAGTCACTATCTCTTCCGGTGGCACCCTAAACATCTATGTCGGGCCTCAGCTCGATCTCTCATATCGGGACCGACTCGGCGCCGAGATCAAGATCGGACCTTACGTTGATCTTACCGCCGACGTTACCGACAACCCGTGGTGGATTCTCAAGGCCGGAGGCAGGATCGCCTTCGATATCAACTGGGACCTGTTCATCGAAAAGGGTGAGATCACCGTTGCTGAGATCAACTGCTGCGAAAGGATCTTAGCCCAGGCATCCGGACCGTACGAAGGCTCACCGGTCGCGATCACAACTACTGCTCTCCCCGAGGCGACCGAAGGTGAGAGCTACGCCTACCAACTCCAGGCAGAAGGAGGCACTCCTCCGTACACGTGGACAGTCAGGTCAGGAACGCTACCAGACGGTCTAGTCCTGAGTTCGGGAGGCGAGATCACAGGCACGCCGGTTGCGGTCGGGGTGTACAACTTCGAGATTGCCGCCACGGATACCAACGGCCTGGGCGACCTCACCTCGCTAGGGATGATCGTCGCAAGTGGGTCACCAGGCTGGGCGGGATGCGCGTCTCGAGCGTCGGTCCCCCAACAGCAGTGCGATGCGCTGGTTGCGTTCTATCTCGCGACCGGCGGAGATAACTGGACTGACAATACCGGCTGGCTTGATATCCCCGATCCATGCAATTGGTTCGGTGTGTCCTGCACCGATGGCAAGCTAATTCGGCTGGTGTTCACCGGCAATTCCTTGGTGGGTTCGATTCCCTCACGGATAGATGACCTAGCTGACCTTGAGGTTCTGTCACTGTACAACGAGCCGTCATTGTCGGGCGTGATTCCGCCGGAGCTGGGCAACCTGACTAATCTCTATTTCCTGCAGCTCGGCGACACCGCACTGTCCGGCACCATTCCGCCCGAGCTAGGTGGCCTGACAGATCTCACCGTCCTCAGCCTAGACGGCGATCTATCAGGATCGATTCCGCCCGAATTGGGAAATCTGAGTAACCTTTATGATCTGGCGCTTGCCGGCAACCCAGAGTTGTCGGGTCCAGTTCCGCCTGAGTTGGGTGACTTGACGAATCTCACGCAACTGTCACTGTCGTTCAACTCGTTGACCGGTTCGATTCCCCCGGAACTCGGGAACCTGTCCAAGTTGGAGTGGCTGTCGCTCGATGACAATCTACTGTCGGGTGCGATCCCGCCTGAATTGGGAAGTCTTGAGAATCTGGAAACGCTCTACCTATACGACAACTCACTGTCCGGTCCGCTTCCGCCCGAATTGGGAAATCTGAGTAACCTTGATGTTCTGTGGCTTGCCAACAATTCGCTGTCCGGTTCAATCCCGCCTGAATTGGGCAACCTGACGAATCTCACGGGACTGTCACTGTCGTTCAACTCGTTGACCGGTTCGATTCCTCCGGAACTCGGGAACCTGTCCAACCTCACAGGCATGTATCTCTCGGATAACTCGTTGTCCGGGCTGGTCCCAGATGCCTTGCTCGCTCTAGCGATCGACAGACTGGAATTGCATGGGCAAACTGGCTGCTTGATAGCTGAGTCACAGACTCTGGCGAATTGGCTGGAGTCCTTCGATTCTCATTGGAACGATGGATGCGGGTAGTGAGGTACCTATCGGAGGTGCCACTCCTGGCTACGGGCCTGTCGGCGGTCGTTCCAGGATCCTGGCGCGAGCGATGCCGATAGCGACGCCGAGAAGGATGATCGCCTGACCTTCTCGACGTTCACTGGGTTCACCCTACAGATCCATGTGACGCCCCCCATCTCTTCGAGCGAGTGACAATCTCGTTCGGTTGGATCGATCACATTCGACCCCGCGGGAATACGCACCATTACGAGCCAAGTCGTGCGTCGAGTTGTCCTGGGAACCTGCGGCTCTGCATAGTTGCCGACGACTGGAAATGTAGCGCTGCCGACGAGGTGGGGGTGTAGTCGTGGACGCACCGCACGCCGCATCCAAGACCGGGGCCTAAAGCCGCTCCTTCATGGAGAAGCAGCAGATCGCCGATCGCGGAGAGTCTCGAGGAGGAACCGGCAATACGTCTGAGCAGCACCGATGGCGAGATGTGCATGGCGAGGTCTCATCCCCGACGTCGATCGGGTTCGACCGTGGTCGGGGCCGTACTCGTTGCGCAGTTCAGCGAGTCCGATTGCGACCTGCGACAGGTTAGACAACGTCCGCACAATGGTCGTTCTTCCCTTGGCGGTGGGCGCAATCTGATCTGGGTGCAGGGCCTTCTGGACAGCTTTGGCCAGGCTGGGAAGGTCGGCCTTGTCGTCGTAGGACTGCTCGAGCTCCTCAAGGACGTGCTTGCAGGTCGCTTCGACCAGCGCCTTGGCGGAGCTAATCGCCAGCGGCGGATCGGCGTCGCCTGTCGAGTCGAGTCGTCTGAGGTGTTCTTCGATGGCCGAGGGGTCTCGGAGCTGCTCCAACGGCAGCTCGGCCAGGGGGCGAGTTGATATGTGCATGATTCGTCGTTCGTCGTCGACGGTGTAACCGTCGTGCTCAAGCGTGCGTCGCACCCGAGCAAGAGCCTTTTCGGTATATTCGTTGTCAGCGAGACCCCAGGACAAGACTTCGTCAAATGCCCGAATGACGCGTCCAACCTCGTTCGGATCGCTCCAATCGATCCGTGACGCGTAGGCATCGAACAAGCCACGACGCATGCCGTCTATGTATGACCGCTCGTCGTCGGGAACCGCCTCGAATCCTTCAACCTCGAAAGCACCAGAGATGGTTCGGAGTACGCCCCAGTCGGAGCAAAGCTCACGGAACTCGCGTCGGGCACGGGGGTGAATGAGGTCATTGGCCATGGCTTCTCCGACGTTAGCTGTGCCGACCCAAGATTCGATGGAGTACCGGAAACCAGGAGACGCGATCATTCGAGCCAGTTTCGTTCACTGTGACTCATAGTGCCACAGGTCTGGGGCCCGAGTTTTGGGGCCAGCCGCCGAGCCCAGGACACCGGCAAATCCGACTCAACCAAACCGATCGCATTCGACACGCCGCAATACGCACGGATACCAGCAAACCGCGTCGAATAGCCTCAGGGAGAGAATCCGCGCGGTCCTGCGAGCGGGCCCGGATTCATTGGGGTTCTTCGTCTTGGTCGGGATGGTGGCGTGCGGCGTCTCGGGGTGCGAATGAGTTACCGACTGATTCGGACAGAACTGGTCATTCACCGGCGGTCGGCGGCACCTAACGCGCTGTTGTCACCCGAGTCGGGCTCGGACGCCGGCTGATGCTGACAGCTCAACCATTGCGGTCAACGAGTTCGTCAACGGCGATGTCGTAGCTGTCGGCGCAGATGGACTCACCAGTGGGTTCGAACTCAATGATCTCAGAGTCGTCACACCACGTGCCGTAGTCATCGAGGCATCGACCGTCGTCGTGGCATCCATACTGGTTGGGCTGGTACTGCCGAGCGGGGCGAGGTTGGGTCGTCGATGTGGTCGCGCTTGGTGGTTCCGTGAGGACTCGATGCTGCATGGGCCACCACTCCTCTGGCCCGAAGACGCCCGACACCCGAGCCCCACAACGGCCGTCTGCACAGCGGCGGCTATCCCACGCCTCTCCCCGGCGACTCACTGCCACTCCACCGCACCCACTCGACATGCCGGTATACGCACCATTACCAGCAAAAGCGATCGAATGGTTGTGTGGTGGGGATGCTGTGACAAGCGTGTCTGCGAGCGGGCAAGCACCCCGCGCTTAACGAGCCAGAACTTCAACGTCCAGGATGTCGGTGGCGGGTATGGGATTGCCTCCTCCCGAGAAGTTGCTCTGACATGCCCATCGACTGGGCTGCCTGTCTCGACATCGGTCAAGTAAGAACCACAGCGCCGCTTCGACCTCCGTTGTCGTTATCCACTCGCTCCTGAATCTGACCAAACATGGCTGGGTTGTAGCGATGTACCGCTCGTACAGGGCCAGTTCGTGGTCATACTCGAGCACTCTGATGATGTCCTCAACGATTTCGGGAGGCTTAGTGAGGTAATCGCGTTCCGGAGGGCGTGGGTCTATGTGTGCGGCACGAACCAGCCGAGCGAAGGGACCGCCGCCAACGCGAGGGCTTCCCACCTTGAGCCGGTAGAGGTACGCGCTATTAGAATCGCTAGCGCCTTTCTCGAGGTTCTCCCGGTACTGCATCCACTCCGGTGCCGGTATCGCCAGACTCGTCAGGCGGCGAAGCATTTCCCAGATTTCGTCGAGAGCTCCAGCCAATGTCAAGATGCCACTCCGCCAGAACGAATCGGGCTCACTCGTTCGAGTTCCGTGGAAGTAGTGAGCCCCGGCGAAGCCGGACACCACTCGTTCCGTGGTCGTCCCAAACTGCCTGAACACCTCACGCGGCATAAGCACGTCTGGAGACACCGACGCGTCGTCTTCGAACTTCTCGTCGTCGTACTCATCGACCGCCTGTAGCAGCGTCAACTGTGGCACCGCCATGACTCCAGCGAGTGAAGCCAAGGCTGAGTGTTCGTCGCTGCAATCGAGCCAAGGCATGCTGAAGGATGCGCTAGGAGTAGGCATACCGGCGAGCCTAGACCCCGAGAGACTCGGCGATCACCACCCACACTATGCCGCAGAGCGGCATCCGGAGAACGCGCGCGGAGGTGTCGACCCCAGGGCGCCGGTCATTGTCAGACGATCACCAACGAGACACGATCAAACCAGCCCATACCATGCGGAACATTCGCACCGTTACCAGCAATCGGCGAAGTCGCGGCGGACCGAGGAGTGGATGGGAACATGAATGCCAAGGCGTGCGAGCCTCTATGTCGCCACCTATGTGGATGGTTCAGCAGCGAGAAGGCGCCGTTCTCTTTCTATGCCGCGTCGCTGGCGTTGCGCACAATTCGAACTGTTCACCACTGATCCAGGTGCACTCGTACGGCCACCCGTGCGCACCGTTTCATTGTGGACGTCGGGGGGTCGTGGGACCACATTGTGAACACCTTGCATCGCCGCATTCCCCCTTCGCTTCCCAGGTCATCCAGTCAGCACTGAAGGACTGAACAAGCTGCAACAGATCGGATTCCGACCGCGAAGGGGAGGGGAACAGCCATTTCTCGGCAAAGGCGTCGCTATCGACCTGCGTCCAATGCTCGGTAAGCGAACGCACCGAGAACGCTACGGCCAACGATCTTGCGTTCTCCCGCACCCCGACTGAGTACTCCACCGCGAGGTTTCCCCGCCGATGCTCAATCACCTCCAACAGAAGCTTGCGTCTCATCTCGTGGCGTTGTTCGGGACTGAGATCCGTGGATGGTGCACTGCGCAAACATTGCTCCACTTCGTCGCCTCGCAGCCGCGGCCACCGAGGAGTCGGTGTATTCAGCGGCATTTCCCAGCCGCGGCTCTCACCCAATGCTTCGGCGCGGTGCAGCACCAAGAAGAGATCCAGCGGGCCAAGCGAAGTTAGCCGCTTGGTGTCAACCCGCCAATCAACTGCAATGGCAGTTGCCAAATGAGTCCGCGTCTCGGTGAGGAAGTCCAGGATCCACCCGTTCTGAACCGTTAGTGCCTCGCTCAGAGAGAAGGGCTCGTATCTATTCTCTGCCTCTGTAGGTCGCGCATCGACGAGCATCCCGTTGCGATACATCAGGTAGGCGTAAAGAAGCATGGGGTCGGGATTTCGACCTGCGAGAATTCTCTTGAACACTTCACACATCCTTAGGGTTGCGGTGCCTCGGGTGGGAAGACTGAAGGCTCAGGTGCAAGGAACTTCTGCATGACGGGATCGGAGGAGGCTCCTGCCCAATGCCCGTCGAGGTAGTCCGCCAGAAGTGCGAGATTCGCGGACTCAGATGAAATAGCGGCTTGGTTCTGTTGATAGGTTTTTGGGTCTGTCCAACGCAACTCGTACGAGGGTACGTCTTGGCTGAGGTCGGGTCTCGGCAGCAGGTACACGGATTGACTCCAGATGAAATCGTCGGTGGCGTTCATCTCGACTCGAAACATGAGGTTCGGCGAGGCCGTCATCATTCCCGGAGACAGGGACGCTTCCAACGAGGCTGGTTCCCATCCCCGCTGTTCCTTCAGCCAGATCTTGACCTCTGCAGTGAGAGCCGGCCAGCCGTACTCGTTCCTATCGGGCCAACTTGTCGACGCGGCGCTGAGGAAGCGATCTGAAGACTCTTGTTGGCGACCCATCGCCGCTCTAATCTCGTCGGACTCCATCGAAGGATTTGCGATGAGATTCTCGATCAACGTTCCTCCGCCTGAAGTCTGATGTTCCCGCTCGTACCGGAGGATCCTCTTTGCTGCTTCCCAGACCTGCTGATACTCAGGACAGTGGTCGGCAACTACCTCATCTATTGTCGCGTGCTCGAGGGGCGCGACTCGTGGGTCGTCCGTGACACTCAGAGCCAGCACTTCAGGGTCGCCTCCGGCTGTAGCCAAGCGAGAGCAGAAGAACTCAGCTACTTGACGGGGCGTAGTGCGAAGTTGACGGGCCGTCTGATGGATCGCGCTGTCTTGCTCCGACCGATAGGGAATGCCAACCAAGAATTGTGCGAGCCAACCTGACGCCCCGAGTACGAGCATCTTCCAGGCGAGATTCCACTCACCTCGGAAGCCGAGGATGACAGCCGCTGCTATGCCTCCCAACATCACCCCGAATGCCCACATACCAAGGATTCGGAGTGGGAGAATCCGTCGCATGGCTGTCCGCGAGAGCAATACCACCAGGATGCCGAGGAGCGTGATCCAGATCGCGGGTACGAGGGGCGAGCTGCCAATCGTCCAGTTCGCTTCCGGATTGTCCGCAAAGGCGCCTGCGACCAGGATGAGGAATGTGATGATGCCCAGGAATCCGCCGATTGTGCTGTAGCTTCTCTGGTCCATGGATTTCCTTTTGTGCCAGGCGCGAACTGGTGCTTCTTGATGGGCTTATTGTGCCATGGGAATGGAATCACGGTCGGTCAATCAAGGAGTTGGCAGGCATGAGCGAGCATCGAGCACCTTTGCCGTCGACTGTCCGTTCCTTTCGTCAATGGGGATGCGATGATGCTGCCGTCTCGCTCGCTGCTTCGGCTCAACATCCACCCATCGGAGCTCCTTCAATGGATGACCGCGGCACGCTGTACCTACAGAAAGTGGAGGGCGTGGCCGATCGCTTCAAGAAGAGAGCACGCACAATCCGCCGGAATCCGGACAGACTTCGCCTCCTAGAGGTCGTCGCAGCTGACACGCTGCGGCAGTTTCGCTCTCTGGCGCTGGAAGCACAAGACCCGGGTCTTCTAAAGTGGTCGACACTCGTTCTTGATGGGCATGCTAGGGCCCGGTGGTCGCTCCTCCGGCCAGGCGATCATATCGAGGAGTTGCGCTTTGATGACGGCATCTCAATGCCCGTTTCGAGGTCCGGAATTGTGTTCTCAGTTAACGCCGAGGACTCGGTTCTCGCCTTGATCGTCCAATGGGACGACGGATCCAAGGAGACAGTCATGCCAACATCGGGTCGGTCACTACTCCTAGCTGCCAACGATGCCAACGAGATGTCGCAACGAATGAGCGGTCGTGGGGCGCGAACATCGTCGCAGGGCAGTGCAACGGTTGCGCAAGGCCCTCGTCCTCGATGTTCTTCGACCACGGGAGAGGCTGATTGCAGACATTGCCGCTGAGACGATCATCCACTCGTTGCTTGACCGAACCGTTGAGAGAGCAATGCCCGTCGTCTTGTACGCGACCACAGAAAGGGTGCTCTGGGCCGGCTTTGATGGATCTGACCAGTATGAGGCCCGGGAACTTGGAAACGATGGCTCTGTGCGCGGAATCGGATTCCGTGGGTTCCTCGACATCTTTGGCGGATCGGTGAATGAGGGCCCGCGAGGGTCGTATCCCGGTCCAGGATTTGGGTTCATCGCGTTCGAGCGTGGAGCAGGCAGCTTCACTTTCGTCGGGAGTCGTCGAGGGGCTTGTCTCGACACGAGAGATGAAGATCTGGGCCATGGAAGTATCCGGAACGGATGGAGCAGGCTTCGGACTTGATGAAATCGGCGAAGTCATGCCGAGAGCCGAGTTCTTCCAACTCTTCCGCTTTCCGGTGTGGGGTCCCATGGCCGCTAGCTTGATTGTCGAAGCCTCGACGCGGAATTCACCGAGATTGGCATAGCTACTGACCGGCTCGGGACCTGTGGTCTCAGGCTGCGTGATGGCGGTGCCAGTTTGTGCCTAGTCCTTAGTCTTGTGGGCCGCGACCCTGCCGCATTACCCTCCTCCGGTCTGGCGGAGCTACGCCTCGTCGAGTCGAAGGTCGTACCGGAGCGCCAGCTGGTCGACATCCGGATGGTCGTGGAGAGCGAGCACTTCTTCGGCGTTGAGCCAATCAATGCTCAGGTTTGGCAGAGTGGTGCTGAGCCGGTCGAGACCGATGCGCAGATCGGTCCGCGCCCGTGGGGCGCAAACCACAAAGGCCACCGCTTCAAACTCGCCACTCCGCAGCAGTGCTTGAGCCTGGGCGAGGTTGCGCATCGGCTGATAACCGCCGGTTCGATACCAACACCCAACTCCGTCAAACGGCGCCTGGTTCCCGATTAGCTCGTCGTACGTTCGTCGTCCGCCGGTTCCTTTGTTTGTGATGGACCAGCATGCCGCCGGGTCGCCTCCGAAGGGGCCGGGCTGTAGGCATACTGTTCGGTAGGAGTCGGGTGCGCTCTCGTACGCAGCGCAAGAGCCGTAGTTGTCCTCGGTGAACTTCACCTCGATCAGAGCGGCGACCCTGCGTCCTCCCGTCTCTGTTCCTCGCAGCAGGACGTCCACCTGAGTCTGGTGGTCGAAAGAGCCGCTCGTCTCACTTAACCGGTCAAGCGGATCGGACCACTCCAGAACTGGCACTTCGGCCGTGCAGATGTCATCGAACCAGCGTCGCAGCAGACCCGTTGTGTCATCCCGATCGAGAGGACCGAACAGATTGACGGCAAACGCTTGTGATGAACGGAGGTGACTCGCGTACTTGTGGAGAAGGCCGCGCTCTTTGAGCTCGCTCCACGTGCGTCGGGCAGCGGGCACCACACCGTCTGCGGGATCTCTCAAGAACACGCCACGGGCCAGAGGACCAGGTGCATGTTCCTCAAGATGGCGAGCGATCGCCCACCTGTAGCGGGGCGGGCGTTGGCGTCGCGCATCGAATGGCTTGGGCGAGCCTGGAACTGATGGTTTGCGGAGACCCAGGTCGTCGACGATCGGATCCTCGTATCCCTCCCAACGCACGGCTCGGAAACGCCAGGGGATCGACCCGTCGAGCGCCTCCACCTGGGCGGCGGTGTAGGGGCTAACGATGGGATGGACGCCCCCGTCCAGGACATAGTCGATCTGAACTGGCTTCTCTGGAGAGGCACCAAGGGCGGTCGCCAGGTCCGCTGCGTGCGCAGTTGCCCAGAGCCAGTAGTCGAGTCCCTGAAGCACAAGCTGTGAATCGCGGCCGCGTTTGGTTTCCACAACGATCAGTTGACCTGTTTCTGATGTCGCCAGGAAGTCGATGTAGCCGCGCCCTGAGCGTTTGGCCGGGACCTCGCGGCGCAGGAATTCGTAGCCAAGGCTCTGATGGGAGGCAGCCACCGCGGCTTGGAATCGGTGTTCCATGTTGGCGTCGTCGAGGCGAGACTGACGATCAGCGATGGCTCGTTCGATCGCATCCATGAGTCGCTGTTCTTGGAGCTTTGACAAGTGGTCCTCGACTTGGATGTCGATCGCTGTGGGCAGGTCTCGATCTGCGGCGTCCTTGTATTGCGTGCCGGCAACGACGTTGAGCACCGACCCGGCACGCCGTACCTGAAGCACCTTCCTGCCTTGGTAGTGCCATGAGAGATAGGAAGGACGGTGCGCGGGGTCGAGCTCGGCATCAGCCCACGCGACAAGGTCGGTGATCCAGTCGGCGCTATCCCCAAGGTCATGGTCGCCAAGAACGAGGTCATCGTCGTAGAAGGAGAAGACCTCCTTCCGCGCCGGCACGACCATCTCCGCGGTGGCACCGTCCTTATGAGTCCAGACGCGGATTGGATAGGTGAGAAAGGGAAGTCGGCGAAGAGTTGTCGCTTCCTTGCCGGCCGGAAGCACCAGATCTGCGGTGACATCCCCCATCACCCCCAGTGCGAACCCGAGGATGGCATCAGCATCACGTGCGCTCTCGTGGTCGCCGACGACCACGATCAAACGGCCCGCGCTCGTGCTGAACCACTCCGCCTTCTGTGTCAGCCGGAAGCCTGGTACCCAGAGCTCCACGGCTTGTCCGGCCACAGCGCGAGCAAGGGCCGTCGCCGGTTCCCTGAAACGTTCACGCCGGGTCCTCACCTGCGCTCGAATGTTCGCACTTCGGTCTGCGGCGTCGGTTCGGCTGTTCGGTACACATCGTTGAGGGCGGCCTGCTCACCGCTGTGGTCGTCAATCCATAGGGCTTCCACTCCCTGAATCATATCCTCGCTGGACAGATATCCCCGAGGAACATCCAATCCGTGACGGGACCCTCCCGGACCACCGGACCGGCAGAGTCATGATCCAGCAGTATGTGATGGCCCATCAGCGAGCCGTCCCCCATATCCTCATGACTTCGAGGAGTGGTTGTCAGGATGCCAGCCGACCACACAGCCTGCGTTCCTCA
>CAWDDT010000012.1:0-6463 GCA_963801165.1 uncultured bacterium | reverse complement strand
GCGCGTGAGCTGGTTTGAGTGACAGCCACCGAAGTGTCAGCAACCTAGGAGGGGTAGGCCTCGGTGCGTACTTGGGCAGCTCTGTGATCCACGCGATGGAACACTCATCGGGTCTGATCGGCTCCAATACCTGCAGCGATGTTGTCGTCACCGATGCCTCGTCGTCGACCTCAGGCGACAGGGTGGCTTCCACGCCAATCGTCGACCCGACGGGGCCTCCAGCGGGAGTGTTGTCAACGCCTTCTGGCTGTGGAGTGTCCGAAGAACAGGCACTCTCACCAGGAGTGCGCCTTCGGCTACGACCGTCCACCACTTCCGCATAGCCCGGACCTACCGATGCTGCCACTATATGCCAATGTCGCAAACCGCCTCTCGGGAAGGCCATCTTGACGCGGCGGCGCCTTAGGAGAGGTTGGCCTCTGGAGACCATCGTGACGTCGGCGCCGACCACGAGGAGTACGCCGCTGGTACCGCCCGCATGCTCGTCGAGTTGGGGTTCCGGGTCGAGGCACACCCGGCAGGGCGGACCGTCAGGGCCGGCATCCGTGCCGCCGAGGCGGCCAAGATCCCATTCGTCGCCATAGTCGGCGACCGTGAGATGAAAGCCGATTCCGTGTCGGTCAGGGGGCGAGGTGGTGCCCAGCTGGGCGAGCTGGGTCGGGATCGGTTCTGCACCCTGCTGGCAGCCACCGTGGCGGCGCGCCATCCTTCGGCCGAGTTGGTCGCCGGTTAGAAGCGCGTTGTGCTGTGGCACACTGGCAACCCGATGGCCTACACGACGATTCTCCTTGACTTTGACCATACGCTGCTCGACTTCGCCGCCTCCGAGCGCGAAGCCTTTGCGGTGACGCTGCGCAACCAGGGCATTGGTGACCCGATGGAAGCGTTCGGCGTCTACCAGAGAATCAATCGCGGTCTGTGGAAGCAGGTCGAGCAGGGCGAGATCCCACCCGATGCGGTGCGGGAGCGCCGGTTCGAGCTACTTCTGAGACAGCTCGGGTGCGACGGCGATGTGGCGCAGATGGCGGAGGACTACATCGCCGGCCTCGCCGCGTTCGGTGACCTATACCCGGGGACAATTGAGGTTCTCGAGAAGCTCGAGCCGATGGTGAGGTTGGCGTTGCTCAGCAACGGGCTCAGTGAGGTGAAGCGCCCGCAGATCGCCCGGTTCGGCTTCGAGCAGATCTTCGACGCGATCGTGATCTCGGCCGAGGTCGGCGTTGCCAAACCCGACAACGCAATCTTCGACATTGCCTTCAACATGTTGGGCAATCCGCCAAAGGAGACGGCGCTGATGGTCGGTGACAGCCTCAGCTCCGACATCAAGGGTGGTGCCGACTACGGCATCGCCACCTGCTGGTACAACCCCGGCGGCAAGCAACCGGGCCCCGACGACCACATCACCCACGAGATCAAAGCCTTAGAGGACCTGCTGGACTACGTCTAGCGCTGGTCGGTTGCGTTTGAGTATGCGGTGTTCCTGGATATCAGGCGGGACTCCTCGGCGAACAGGGGCAAGTAGTGATCCTCCCATTTCGGGGGGATCGGGCGGCCTCCCGGGCCGTCCGAGGGGGGAAGTACGAGCGGTGGCCGCCGTTGCGCCTCCCCTCCCCTAGGTCGCTACTCGCCTGCGGCGAGCACTCCCTCGACCCTCCCGCAAGGGGAGGGTCACTACCGCGCCCCCGCTCGGAAACAACAGTGATCCCCCCATTTCGGGGGGATCGGACGGCCTCCCGGGCCGTCCGAGGGGGGAAGGACGGGTGGCGCTCGCCGTTGGCTCTGCCCCCTCCCGGTCCAGTCCCTCGTTGCGGTCGGGTCTGGCCCCGCCCTCCCACAAGGGGAGGGCTGCAAGCAGTGATCCCCCCATTTCGGGGGGATCGGGCGGCCTCCCGGGCCGTCCGAGGGGGGAAGTACGAGCGGTGGCCGCCGTTGCGCCTCCCCTCCCCTAGGTCGCTACTCGCCTGCGGCGAGCACTCCCTCGACCCTCCCGCAAGGGGAGGGTCACTACCGCGCCCCCGCTCGGAAACAACAGTGATCCCCCCATTTCGGGGGGATCGGACGGCCTCCCGGGCCGTCCGAGGGGGGAAGGACGGGTGGCGCTCGCCGTTGGCTCTGCCCCCTACCGGCTGCTACTCGAAGAACCGTGGATTGGAGCTTGGGGACAAGCGTCTGTTCCGCCGGGGATGGCGTGCTCCCGGCTTCCCGTAGAATCGGGTCGTGATGAACTTCCTTGTGGGTCTCGTTGTCTCGGCGCTGTGGGCCGTTGCCTACGTGCTGGTTGTCGCCGACGCGGCGTACTCGTGCCGTCCTATTCTCGGTCCCGGGACCACGATCACCGACAGTGCGGTTGTCGGGTCTCCGTCGTTCCGGCAACTGCGTAGCTGGCTGGCGCACCGGTTGTTATCGCCTCCCGGGTCTCCTCGATTGGAAACGGCGTGACGCTCCCACCGGAGCACGATGCGAGGAGATCACTTTGCCCATTTCATTTCGGCGTTCCCTGGATGGCCCACCACCACGCCGGCTATACCGTGTGCTCGAAGACGCCAATGAGCACGACCGCGAGCTGAACAGGCTCACCGACGAACAGCTGCGGCTGCTGTCACCAACCAACGATCTCGCCCAGCGACTGGCGCGTGCCCGAATCGCTGCCGTCCGTACCATCGGGGAACGACCACACGACGAGCAGATGCTGGGCGCGGCGGCGCTTGCCTCGGGGTATGCCATTGAGATGCTCACGGGCGAGGGGAAGACGCTCGCCGCAGCGTTGGCGGCCTATGCCCTGGTCCCCGAAGGACCGGTGCACATCGCTACCGCCAACGACTACCTGGCCGGGCGTGACCCCGCATGGATGCGACCGCTCTACGAGTACCTCGGTCTCACCGTCGGCGTCACCGGACCGACCATGAGTCGCACTGAGAAGCAGGCTGCGTATGCCTGTGATGTCACCTACGCCACCGCCCGGGAGCTTGCGTTCGACTACCTGAGGGACACGCTCACCGCCGGCGCCAGGATCCAGCGAGGTCACAGCACTGCGCTGGTCGACGAGATCGATTTCATACTCCTCGACGAGGCGCGGATCCCATTCGTGCTTACCAAACGGGAGCCCGTTGATCCCGAAGGGCTCGCCGGGGCGGCCCATATCGTTGCCGGGCTTCAGCCCGCGGTGGACTTCGAGGTCGACGATGCCCAGCGCACCGCCTGGCTCACCGAGAGGGGGATCGAGCGAGTGGAGGAATCGATCGGAGCCGGGGCCATGTCCGACCCGAACGCGCATTCGGGCGCCAACGTGCACATGGCGCTGCGAGCCCGATGCTCGGTGCGGCGCGACCGTGACTACGTCGTCGTCGGTGGCCGGGTACAGATCGTCGACGAGTTCACCGGGCGTGTCCTCCCGGGACGACGGTGGACCGATGGCATGCACCAGGCGGTGGAAGCCAAGGAAGGCGTGCCGATTCGGGAGGATTCCCGGCCGCTGGCGCAGATAACGGTCCGCAGCTACTTCTCCCGCTATGAAACGCTCGTGGGGATGTCCGGCACCGCACTGGCTGCTCATATGGAGTTCCACGACACCTACGGGGTCAATGTAGTTGCCATCCCGTCACACCGGCCCGTGATCCGCGTCGACATGCCGGACCGGGTGTACGCCGCCGCCGAGAAGAAGTACGACGCGGTGGTCGACGAGGTCGTTGCCCGTCACCGAACCGGTCAGCCGTTGCTGATAGGAACCACGACCGTGGCGCATTCGGAGTACCTCAGTGCCCGGCTCCGTGGTCTCGATGTCGAACATCAGGTCCTAAACGCCAAGCACCACGCTACCGAAGCAGCGATCATCGCTGAGGCCGGGCGGGTCGGAGCGGTGACCGTGGCGACCAACATGGCAGGGCGCGGGGTCGACATCAAGCTGGGCGGCACCGATCAATCCGAGCACGAGGCAGTCGTCCGGCTCGGCGGGCTCTGTGTAATCGGCACCGAGCGGCACGCCAGCAGCAGAGTCGACGATCAGCTCAGGGGTAGGGCGGGACGCCAGGGTGATCCGGGGGAGAGCGTGTTCTTCGCATCGCTCGAGGACGACATCGTCGTCACCCAGGGTCCGGGCATCCCCCACCGCCCGCAGCGGGCGGTTGACGTCGCTCAGCGCAACAACGAGACCAGGGATCTCGAGCTGCGGGCGACCAGCCACGAGTACGACGAGATCCTCGACGGTCAGTACGCCGAATTGTGCCGATTCCGCGACCGTGTGGTGACCGCACCCGGATTCGACGGATGGAGCCGCGAGGTCTTCGAGCGGCGCATCTCGGAGGGGTCGCTCGATGCCGCTGTTGACGCGCGCTGGGCAGAGCAGCGCTTGAGGACCGGCGCATACTGGGAGCAGGTGCAGCGTCTCATGATGTACTCGGTCACCGAAGAGGGTTGGACCAGGGTCCTCGAGACGATGCACGGTCTGCGCAACTGGGTGAACCTCGTCGCGTTCGGGGGCAACTTCCCCATCACCGAGTGGAGACGGAGGTCTGATGCTGCGGTTGCGGAGATGCAGGAGGCGACCGAGGTCGATTACCTCACCCGTCTCTTGACCGTCGATATCGTCCCCGGCCCAAAGCCGGAGCCGGCCCCGATCGAGCCGCCGCCGTTCATCGACTCACCACCGCCTGTGGAGGACGCCCAACTGCCGGAGACTGCGATCCATCCTCAAGACCAACGCTTCAGCTTCGACCTCGATTGGTTGAAGGGATTCGCCGGGCCGGAGTTCGAGGAAGTGATCGTGGTGGTCGACCCGTCCGGGGGAGAGTTGGACGATGTTGCGCTGTCGGAGGACGGCCTGACGGTTTACATCCCCGCCGGGGCATAGTCGCCCTTTCTTGCACCATCGCACTGTAGTTAGGGAACCGCGAACGGGGCTTCGGACAAATACCCAGTGGAAGCCTCATTTTGGCAAGGAGGGATCATGGACTAGTCGACACGACGGGCCGTGGCCATTCGAGTGGCAGTCGTGGTGATGACGCTGCTGGCGTTGTTGGTAATTGCGTTTATCAGGGGCAATGGCGACGCCGAGGCGATGGTGGATCCGACGCCGGCGCAGTATGCGGCGGTGGCGGCTGTGATTGACGGCCTCGAGACCGACGCGGCTCGGCCGATCGGGTACGACGAAGTGGTCGACGCCACCTCCGGGTGCACCTATCTCGAACAGACCGCTCAGCTATTCGTGCAGGATCGATCCGCGCCGGTTGCGGGCACCTGCGAGTACGGGTCGGTGCCCGCAACGGCCGTCGCCGGGTTCCACCGCAGCCTCGGTGTCGCCGCCGGCGACTGGGGCGAAACGACGGCTACCCGGGCGATTCTTCTGCTGTGGCACGCTGACGGAGGGACGTTCGGCGCTGCCTGGCCACGCCCCGGCTTCAGTGCCACGATCGCGGGAGACACATTGGCTGTGCTACTCGAGCCCGCCACCGGGCTCGAGACGAGAGCGATCGTGGCGTATGCGGACACTACCGAGTTGCTCGACCATGCGACCGAGTTGATCAGCGCGCCGCTCACGATCGGCAGGTAGATGGCGAGTGCCGGCAAGACGCCGCGGAGAGCCTCCTCAGCTCCCAGCGAGTTGGAGCGGGAGGACCGTGGCTATATCGGCATAGTCGCGATCAACCGCAAGCAGCGAAGACCCGGTGCGTATGGCGACGTTGGTGATCATGCAGTCGATCAACCCGCGCGGAGTCACCCCGGCAGAGCGACAAGCACGGTAAACGCGAGCGGCGCCTTCGAAATCGGCAACGGGGTCGAAGGGGAGCCACCGAAACGCAGTGAGCAGCCTGCGCAGATCCTCATGGCGCTTCTCGTCGCGAGCTCCCGCCACAACCTCCATCAGTACCGGCTCGGTGACGACGATCGATTCACCACCGGATTCGATCAACGAGGTGAGCCGGGTGTCGACCGGTGAGCCCGTCGCCCGATCGTATTCCACCCACGCCGACGTATCGACGAGGATCATGGTCCGGTATCCCCCGGTACTGCGGCGATGGCACGGACACCCCGCATTTCGAGAGCTTCTGCAATTGTCAGCGGCTTACCGGCGAGATGCCGCAGGGCCAGATTGACGGCCTCAGTCTTGGTATGGACGCCGTAGCGGCGCATGATCAAATCGAGCAACTCGTCGTCGAGTTCAATGTTGGTTCGAGCCATCTACGCATCATACACTATTCATACACCTCCTACATTGACTTAGTGTATATATCGTACCGGGTGGGGCTGACACATTCTGATGGGCGGGTGTCCATCGCAGGTTCTGGCTAAACCTATCGCGGCCAACTGTCGATTATGCCAGGGTTACCCATGGCGCGATTGAGGAGAGCCGATGCGTACGAGGATCTTGAGCCCACTCGTCCTGGTGCTGGCCAGCATGATGATTGCGGGAGTGGCAGTGGCCGCCCTACCGCCCGGCGGCACGTTCACCGATGACAACGGGAACGTC
>CAWDDT010000011.1:0-524211 GCA_963801165.1 uncultured bacterium | reverse complement strand
TGGGATTCACACTGTGGGTAGTTTCAGGACTCAAGATCGCGGGTGATTGTGCCGAAGACGCTGTGAATTGGGTGTAGATGACACCTCAGGTGCAGTAGCAGGAGATCCTCATGCCGGATGACGCATCCGGGTCGAACGACGAAGAGCTGGCCAGTCAGATCGATGATCTCCGGGCTCGCATGGACCGGCTGATGAATGGCGGCACTTCCACTTCCAACTCCGCACTGGTCGCCGACCCGCCGAGGCAAACGTCGCAGACCGTCGTGGCCCGGCCGGCATCGGTGCCACCGCCGGAGCGCACCCGGGTGCGCGATCTGATTGGGGCTGTCGACAGCGAGATGCTCGAAGGCTACGCAGGTCCGGAAGAGGTCGTCGACTTTCCCGATGATGACGACCTATCCGCAAACGACGTGTCCGCAAACGACGTGTCCGCAAACGATCCCAAACAGAAACCGGTGACCCGGCCTGTCGAAGATCGGCCGTCGGCACCGCCATCGGTGACCAAGACGCGTCCCGTCGCCCTCGATGGTTCGCTCATCGCCGTCGGCAAGGACCGGGACGGTTCTCATCGTCCCCGGGTGACCTCGTTCGACGACCTCAATTCGGCGCTCGCTGAAGAGCTGGCACGCGACGCCTCGGTGCCGCCGGTGGAGCCGAAGAGAGGGCCCGGTCTGGCGAGCCGTTTCGGATCGGCCGACGAGCCGGTAGCCGTCGTGACCAAACCTGTCCGGGAACCGGATGTGACCGGCGATGTCGAAGAGCCGGAGGAAGCCGGAATTGCCGAGGTTGATGAGCCGGCGATGCCCGTGGCGGTTAGGAGCCGGCGGGGGGCGCTCGTGGCCATTTGGGGATTCGCTGCCGTCACCAGCGGCACCATCGCTGTCCTTCATGGGGCCGGGCTGATCTGACCTCTCGACCGCCGTGGGGCGGTATCGAACCTCGAGTCGCATCCATCGGTAGGCTTGACCCATGTAACCGATAGGGGTGCACATGCCAACGTTTCGTGGAGACCTGGACCGGATTCCCGTGTACAAGCCCGGCAAGCCGATCGATGAGGTGTCGCGCGCGCTCGGGATCACCGACATTGTGAAGCTTGCCTCCAATGAATGGCCCCTGTCCCCGTTTCCCAGCGTGATCGAGGCGATCGCCGCCGTGGTTCACGATCTCAACCGATACCCCGAGAACTCGGTCTACTACCTGGTCGAGGCCCTGGCGCGGCATCTCGACGTACCTGCCGACCACCTGTGGATGGGTGCGGGTAGCACCGAGCTGCTGCTGGCACTGTCGCTGGCGGTGGGTGGTCCCGGTACCAGCTTCGTATTCGCCGACCCGTCGTTTGTCATGTACCCCATCGCAGCGGCGATCAGTGGGGCGAGCCCGATCGTCGTGCCTGCGACATCCGGACTCGGTCACGACCTCGATGCGATGCTGGCGGCGGTCCGGTCCGACACGACCCTCGTCCTCGTGTGCAACCCAAACAACCCGACCGCAACGTATCTGCCCGGCCCGAATGTGACCGCCTTTGTCGAGGCCGTGCCGGATCGGGTCCTGGTCGTGGTCGATGAGGCGTACTTCGAGTTGGTGACGGCAGATGACTACGCAAGCTGCATCCCGCTGGCGTTGCAGCGCGACAACGTGGTCGTCACCAGGACCTTCTCCAAGGTCTACGGCCTGGCCGGGCTGCGGGTCGGCTATGCAGTCGGTCGGCCGGATACCTTGAACAAGCTGAGGCGTGCCCAGGTCCCGTTCTCGGTCAACTCGGTGGCCCAGGCGGCAGCCCTTGCTGCGCTGTCGAGCCGCGACGAGTTGCGGCGCCGGGTTGCCGACAACGCCTTGGCTCGTGAGCAGTTGGAGAAGGGGCTGGCCGATCGCGGCCTCGACTATGTGCCCAGCCAGACAAACTTCGTTCTGCTCCGCCCCGCAACGGATGCGGCGGCGATGGGGGATGCGCTGCTTCGACAGGGCGTCATCGTGCGACCCATGGGCCAGTACCTGCGGGTCACCGTCGGCGCGCCTTCCGAGATCGAGCGGTTTCTGGCCGCGCTCGATCAGACCTCGGGCTGAGCCGGAGCGGGTTCCATCCCGCTGACGTGCTGCACCAGCGGGAGGGTGCGATGCCGGATGAACTGCTCTAGTGAAATGGCAGTGCGGGACCGACGCACGCCGGGGGTGCTCAGGATCGCTTGCACGATCTCCATGAGGTGGTCGTTGCTCCTTGCGGCAACGCGGCAGATGATGTCGCCCTCACCTGCCATGGCGTGCGCCTCGACCACCTGGGGCATAGCATCGAGGGCCGGGACGACATCGTTGAAGCGACCCTGTTCCAGCTCGATAGTGATGAACGCGGTGACGCCGTAGCCTAGGAGGCTCACGTCGATGTCCGACCCGAACCCGCGCAGCAGCCCCGAGGCCTCCAGCTTCTCGAGTCGGGAGTAGACCGTCGCCCTGGTGATGCCCAGACGGTTCGACAGCTCCTGGATCCCGATCCGTGGGGTCTCACTCAGAGCCGTGATCAGCTTTCCGTCGAGCGCGTCGATCATCCGTATTCTCTCTGCCCATCTGGCTTGCGAGTTTGTAGACTACATCGCGGATACTGCGTCAGTTTGTATATCTGATCGGTCTAATTCCCGGACAAAGTGTATAGGAGGAGCACTCACATGGGTTCGAATGTTTCCTACACGGTGGGTGAACCGCTGCGGATTCTGTCGGCGGACGGCGAGCTGGTGGGACCGAGCCCGGATCTCGACAGCAAGGAGCTCGTCGAGATGTACCGGCTCATGGTGATCAGCCGTGACTTCGACAGACGGGCGGTAGCCGCCCAGCGGCAAGGAAGGGTCGGTACCTACGCCATGCTGGAGGGCCATGAGGCGATTCAGATCGGATCGGCTCTTGCTTTCGGGCCCGCGGACTTCATCTACCCCGGCTATCGGGAGCACGGGGTCCAGCTGGCGTTTGGCATGCCATACGACGTGATCCTGAGCTACTGGCGTGGTCACCCCAACACAGACTGGGACGTCGACCGGTACCGGATGATGACCATCACCGTCCCCATCGCCAGCCAGATCCCCCACGCTGTGGGGCACGCCTACGCTTCCCGCCTGCGTGGCGAGAACGTGGTCACCGGCACCTACTTCGGGGACGGCGCCACATCGGAGAACGACTTCCACTCGGGCCTCAACTTCGCCGGCGTATGGAAGACGCCGACGGTCTTCGTGTGCTCCAACAACGGGTACGCCATCTCGGTGCCCTACGCCAAGCAGACCGCCGCAGAGTCGATTGCCCAGAAGGCGATCGCCTACGGCATCGAGGGAGTGCAGGTCGACGGTATGGATGTGCTCGCCGTCTATCAGGTGACCAGGGACGCCATTGCCCGCGCCCGCAGCGGCGACGGCCCCACCCTGGTCGAGGCCATCTGCTACCGCTACGGCCCGCACGCAACCGCAGATGACCCGACGCTCTACCGTGACGAGGCGGAAGTCGACCTGTGGCGTCCCCGGGATCCGCTGCTGCGGATGCGCCGGTTCCTCGAACGGCGCGGTCTGTGGGACGAGGAGCAGGAAAGCGAGCTGCTAACCGAGAGCGGATCCGAGTTCGATGCCTCGCTAGACAGGCTGGAACGTCAACAAGACGTTGGTCGCGACGACATCGTTCGCCACGCGTACAGCCGGATCCCGTCGCTTGCTAGTCGATCAACTTCACGATCTACAGCGGCTGGCCGGAGAGACCCCGACAGCGTTCGAGCCCGACGAACTGTGGACCGTAGGCGACGATCCCCAGCCGACGGGGTCAGCCGAGCAGTGGACGATGGCAGAAGCAATCAACGCCGCCATGCACGATGCCATGGAGAGCGACCCCAACCTCATCGTTCTCGGTGAGGACGTCGGCGTCGCAGGCGGTGTCTTCCGGCTAACCGCCGGGCTGCAGACGGCTTTCGGGGCCGATCGAGTGATCGATACTCCGCTGAACGAATCCGGCATTCTCGGCACCGCCATCGGAATGGCTGTCAGCGGGAGCCGGGCCATCGCCGAGATACAGTTTGAGGGTTTTTCCTACCCGGCGTTCGACCAGATCGCCAGCCATCTCGGCCGGATCCGCTTCAGGAGCCGGGGCCACGCCACGGTGCCCGTGGTGTTGCGGTTCCCCAACGGGGCCGGGATCGGCGCCCACGAGCATCACTGCGACAGCCCGGAGGCGTACTTCGTGCACGCTCCCGGTCTGGTCGTCGTCGTGCCCGCGACACCGTGGGATGCCAAGGGTCTCATGGCGGCCGCCCTCGAGTCGCCCGATCCTGTGGTGTTTCTCGAACCGAAGGTTTTGTACCGCTCCGAACGAGAGGCAGTGCCGACCGGGCACTACACAATCCCGCTCGGCAAAGCGCGCATCCGGCGCCCGGGCTCCGGGCTGACGATTGTCACCTACGGCGGCATGGTGCCAGTGACCCTGCGGGCAGCCGACGAGGTCGCAGGCGAGGGTATCGACCCGGAAGTGATCGATCTGCGCACGTTGTATCCGTGGGACGTCGAGACCGTCGTTGCCTCGGTGGAGAAGACCGGCCGGTTGCTGGTGGTGCAGGAGCCACAGCGCACCGGCGGTATCGGAGCCGAGATCGCAGCGACTGTCGGGGAACTCTGCGGGTACTCACTCGAGACGCCCGTCCGCCGGGTCGCCGCTACCGACGCACCGTGGCCGCAGTTCCACATCGAGAAGCACGCTCTGCTCAACGAGAGGCAGATCGTCAGCGCGATCCGGGAAATGATGGCCGGCTGATGGCGTACGAGCTGAAGCTGCCCGACATCGGAGAGGGTCTCACTGAGGCGGAGGTGGTGAGCTGGATGGCCAGGGTCGGGGACACCGTGGCCGCCAACCAGCCACTCGTCGAGGTCGAGACCGACAAGGCAGTGGTCGAGATCCCTTCGCCGCGGTCCGGGTCGCTGCTGCATATCGGCGGAGAACCCGGCGCAACGCTCCACGTGGGTGACCTGCTGGCGGTGATCGGAGACGAAGACGAGAGCTGGGAGCCGGAGCAGCCGGCGGCCTCTGCTCCTCCGGAGGCGTCGCCCGTGGTGCCCGCTGCAACGGCACCGGGCACCGCCACAGCCAGGGCGATGCCCATAGTGCGCAAGCGGGCGCGCGAGCTCGGCGTTGACCTCGCCGCGGTGGCAGGCACCGGACCGGGCGGCAAGATCACCCGAACCGATGTGGAGAAGGCGGCCCGGGAGCCCTCTGCCGGGGAATCACAACCGGCAGCCACAAGCGCCTTCGAGGGCGAGACGCTGTCGGCGCTGCGGCGGACCATCGCCCGCAACCTCACCCGGTCGTGGACTGAGATCCCGCACGTGACCGTGTGGAGGTCGGTTGACGCCACCAGCGTTTTGGCCGCTCGTGCCGAGACCGGGTTGTTGCTCGAGGCGATCCTGGTCAAGGCGGTGGTTCCCGTGCTCGCCGAGCTCCCCGAGTTCAAC
This sequence comes from uncultured bacterium, assembly GCA_963801165.1. Lineage (GTDB taxonomy): Bacteria > Actinomycetota > Acidimicrobiia > Spongiisociales > UBA5794 > JAAETI01. The sequence goes on along the minus strand of CAWDDT010000011.1, from coordinate 518,749 downwards.
GCCACCTTTGACGGAGTGCACCTCCACAAATCAGAGGGAGCGCACGTCGGTGTCGCCATGGCTACCGACGCCGGGCTGATGGTGCCCGTGGTCCGCAACGCCGAGACCATGAACCTCCGCGAGCTGACCGTCGAGATCGAGCGGCTCGCCGGGGGGGCGCGGGAGCGCACCCTTGGTCTCGGCGAGCTGAGCGGGGGCACCTTCACCGTGTCGAATGTGGGGGCGGTCGGTGGTGGTTTCGGGACGCCGATCATTCCCTACGGCACCACCGCCATCGTCTCGGTGGGTCGGGCGGAGGATGACGTGATCGTGAGGGACGGAGCCATCGCCATCGCAAAGGTGTTCCCGGTGTCCCTGTCCTTCGACCACAGGATCATCGATGGGGCACTGGCGTCACGGTTCCTGCTCGCCTATGCGGCCGCACTGAAAACGTACGAGCTCGGTTAGGCGCCGCAACTTTCCTAGGTTGGTGGTGGCCCGAGCTGGAGGAACCATGCGGAGACGTTCGTTGCTGGTGTTGGTCGTAGTCTGGTCGCTGGCGCTGGTGGTGCCGGCATTCGCCGACCCGCTGGCACCGGGAGGTACTTTCCGCGATGACGACGGCAATGTCCACGAGGGTGCAATCGAGGCGATCGCCGCGGTCGGGATCACCAGGGGCTGTAACCCGCCGGTCAACGACATGTACTGCCCGTCGGCATCCGTGACGCGTGGGCAGATGGCCGCATTCCTGGTGAGGGCCCTCGGTCTGGCGGCGGTCGGTGACGACTACTTCACCGACGACAGCGGGACCGTGTTCGAGCCCCAGATCAACAGCCTGGCCGCCGCCGGCATCACCAAGGGCTGCAACCCCCCCGGCAACGACATGTTCTGCCCCGACGATCCCGTGACCCGTGGCCAGATGGCCGCATTCCTCGTGCGCGCCTACAGCTACGGTGACGACAGCGGCGGCAATCGGTTCAGTGATGACGACGGGTCGGTCTTCGAGACGTCCATCAATCGCCTTGCCGCGGCCGGAGTCACTCTTGGTTGCAACCCGCCCGCCAATACGAAGTTCTGCCCCGATCGGGAGGTACGGCGTGACGAGATGGCCACGTTCCTGGCCCGCGCCGGGGGCCTCGACCCGATCGTTCCCCCGCAGCGCTGCTCGATCCTCCCCGCCGACAACATCTGGAACGCAAAGGTCGACGACCTTCCGGTCGATTCGCAATCCAGTGCGTACATCAACACGATCGGTGCCACAGCGACCCTGCACGCCGATTTCGGGTCGGGAGTCTGGCCGCCGGGATCGAACAGCCCGATCGGAATTCCTTACGTAGAGGTTGGTGACAGCCAGCCGGACGTGACCATCCATTACACGGCCTACGGGAATGAAAGCGACCCCGGACCGTTCCCGGTTCCGGCCGATGCGCCGGTCGAGGGTGGCCCCGAGCGCGGGGGGCGACCGGCACGTGCTAGTGCTCGACCGGGACGATTGCATGCTGTACGAGCTGTACCGGGCGTTCCCACAGGGTGACGGCTCATGGGACGCCGACTCGGGGTCGGCCTATGACCTGACCTCGAACGAGCTGCGCCCCGCCGGTTGGACCTCGGCCGACGCCGCCGGGCTCCCCATCTACCCGGGTCTCGTCACCTATGACGAGGTGGCCTCGGGTGTGATCGATCACGCCATCAGGTTCACCGTGCCGCAGACCCGCAACGAGTACGTTTGGCCGGCGCGTCACCAGGCGTCGAGCCTGTCTGGTTCGCAGTACCCGCCGATGGGTCAGCGGTTCCGGCTGCGCGCCGACTACGACATCTCCGGCTACTCGCCGGAGATCCAGGTGATCCTCACCGCGATGAAGCAGTACGGGCTCATCCTCGCCGACAACGGCTCCTCCTGGTACATCTCGGGGGCACCGGACGAGCGCTGGGACAACGACATGCTCCACGAGTGGGACGACGTCCCCGGCTCAGCTTTCGAGGCAGTCGACGTATCGTCGCTGATGGTCGACCCGAACTCGGGCCGGGTAGCTCCATAGGTACGAGGCTCCGTCACACCAACACGTTCGACCCGAGTAGCGTCGGGATCGGAGTCTTTGGCTGAGCCGGGAGGGAGCAGGAGTGGGCAGCCCGGAGCGAATCGTCTTCGCAACGGCCCTGGTTTCGGTCGGCATGTTTCGCTGCCCGCCAGATCACGAGGCGTTTTCCGGGGGCTTCGTCGACAACTGGCTCATCGTATTTCCCCGCACCGCAGTTCGTATCGAACGCGCCGAGGCGCCGCCGGTTGTGGCCGACCCGACGGTCGCGGTGCTGTACGAGCCGCCGTCCCGGTACAGCCGATTTGTGGTCGACCCCCGTGGTGATCTGTGTGACTACTTCGCCATTGCCGCCGACATCACCAACGACCTATCGAGCGCTGTGGGCGCCGACGTTGCACGACGTTTTCGGGAGGGCCATGGGCGGGCGGAGCCGCAGGTGTACCTCTCGCAGCGCCGGCTGTTTGAGCGGGCGACCGAGCCAGGAGCCGACCCGGTTGCGATCGAGGAGGGTGTCCTGGCGGCGGTTGCGGCAGTGCTCGCCGCGTCGGGAGAGTCGCTGTCAGCGCAGCCGAAGCGGGTGACAACCCGCGCCCGGCACCGTGACCTGGCGCTCAACACGGCCGAGATGCTGGCCGCGTCGTTCACAGAGCCCCTCCATCTGCGAGACATCGCCCGTCGTGTTGGGAGCGCTCCACACCATCTGAGCCGGATCTTCCAGAGGGAGACCGGGACGTCGATACACGGGCGGCTTCTCGAGCTGCGGTTGAAGAGAGCTCTCGAGATCCTCCGTGACGGCGACCAGGATCTGGCCCGGCTGGCCGTCGACCTAGGCTTCTCCAGCCACAGTCACTTCAGCCGCTCTTTCAAGTATGCGTTTGGCGTCAGTCCCAGCGACTACCGGGCCGAGTTGCCCGAAACACGCACGATTGTGCAAGCGATCGCCTCCTGATTCCACGACGATGCGTGGTCACTCGCACAAGGAGGCAATGCGATGCGATGGAGACATAGGTGGTGGGGCGCGGTCGTGCTCGGATCTGCATTCATGCTGTTGGGTGCGGCTGCCGTCGCCAGCCCGCCGTTCGTCGAGAGCGATGCCGAGGCGATCTATACCCTGACAGGGGCCAGCGCCGGCGACTACTTCGGCTGGGTCGGCGCCGATATCGGCGACCTCGACGGGGATGGTGTCACCGAGGTTGCCATCGCCGCGATTTTCGAACCGAGCGGCGGTAGCTATGCCGGGCGGGTTTATGTGTACTCAGGTGCCACGGGAGCCCAGCTTGCGGTGCACGACGGCACGGAATACGAACTCTTCGGCTACTCGACGGCCGCCGCCGGTGACGTGAACGCCGACGGTGTGCCCGACTACATAGTCGGCGCCCCCGGGTTGCGATCGGCACCCGAGCCGCCGCTGGGGCGCGCCGTTGTGTACTCCGGAGCCGACCACAGTGTCATCTACGAATTGACGCCCCCGGCCCGGAACTTCTTCGGTGGTGCCGTCAGTGGTGCCGGCGACCTCAACGATGATGGATACGACGACTTCATTGTCGGTGCCATTGGCGACGACGCCCAGCGTGGCAGGCTGACGGCCTACTCCGGTGCCGACGCCTCCGTCCTCTGGTCGGCGACCGGTGAGCATGCCGCCCACGATGGCCACTCGGGGGATCTCTTCGGCTCAGCCGCCGGTGCGGTGGGGGACGTAAACGGCGATGGTGTCCCCGACGTCTCGGTCGGCGCCTACGGTGCCAACGGCGGTAGAGGCAACGCCTACGTGTTGTCCGGTGTCGACGGCTCGGTCATCCATGTGCTCAAGCCGCTTGCCGACGCTGATGTGTTCGGGGTGTTCTTCGCATCCGGTGCCGGCGATATCGATGCCGACGGCGTCAACGACGTGTTTGTCGGTGACTACAACGCCGGACGTGGCCCGCGGGCCGGTACCGGTGCCGCCTATGTGTTCTCCGGGGCGACTGGTGAGCGTTTGCTTGTTCTGGACGCTGAAGAGACCGGGGACGGCTTCGGTCCGGGCCGCGGGATCGGTGACGTCAACGGCGACGGGCACGGCGACCTCATTGTTGCCGCCTACACGTCGTCTGCAGGCGCCCCGGGAGCCGGGAAGGCATATGTGATCTCGGGAGCAGACGGGACGACCTTGCGGACCATTACGTCGACCATTGCCGGCGACAACTTCGGGGTCGACGCGCTCGGGCTCGGAGATGTCGACGGCGACGGGCTGACCGACTACCTGGTCACCGCCGACAACGCGTCCTTGGATGGCACGGCGTACGTGATCAAAGGGACAGATCTGACGCCATAAACCGACGCCAGATCCTGGCCACGACGAACACACAGCTGGCGAGGGGCGAGCCGCATCGGCTCGCCCCTCGCTGTGTGTGATCTCCTAGAGTCACCACGCAGTCGTCTGTTGTCTGGGGTGTGATGGTACGGGCGCGGGTTCTGGTCGCCGCGGGTGCGCTATTTCGCGACGCGTCCAGCAGGGTGCTTCTGGTTGAACAGACCTACAAGGACACGTGGGAGATTCCCGGTCGTCGACTCCGACGAGCTGTTCCAGTTGGCAGCGGCGCCGCTCGCCACCCGGGTGACGGCGGCGTTGCAGGCATCGATCGGGGAGACGCTCTATCTCGAGAACGGTGTGCCCCGCTAACCGCGGTCCTCGTTCCTCGCTGGTTGGCGTGGTGTCACTCGCTCGCTGAACAGAAGCCAGAGCAGCGGCAGACCGAGGAACATCGCAAAGGCGCTGATCATCATGGCCGTTCGCAAGCCGAACGCATCGCCGACGGCGCCGAACGCGATCGCCCCCAGCGAGCGGATCGCAAAGTTCATGGACAGGTACACGCCGTTGGCGAGAGCCCGGCTCTCCGGTACTTGCTCCTGGACCAGAGCCATGAGCACCGGGGGGACGGACAGGAGCGTCAGCCCGAGCACCGGGAGCACGGCGATCTGGACGGCACCGTGGGTAGCGAGAAACGCAAGCAGCGCCACCGGTGCTGTGGTGAAGCCGAAGATGAGCACCGGACGTCGTCCGACATGGTCGCTGACCCAGCCGCCTGCGAACGCACCGGCGATCCCGGCTGCCTCGAGGATGGAGAGCGCGGCGCCCGCCAGCCAATCGCTTCTTCCGGTCTCGGTCAGATACAGGGGAAGAAACACCGTGACCGACATCATCATCATGATCCTGACGACCAGGGTCCCCGCCAGCACAGCCATGAGGCTGCGCATCGATCTGATCGCATCACGCCACGGGACGGGCTCGGCACCTGTGTCGTAGTGCAGGGTCGTGTCCTTGAGCCGGAAGTGCAGGATCAGCGACGTGGCTATGCCGGCCAGCGCCAGGAATGCCAACGACCGCAACGACAACACGGCGAGGGCGCTGACCACGACCAGGGGGCCCAGCGTCCTTCCCGTCTCTCCGCCGACCATGAAGAATCCCATGCCCCTTCCGAGGCGGGTGCCCGAAAGAGAGCCGATCGCAACCGGGGCGGTGGCGTGGAAAGCGGCGAGGCTGATGCCTGCGAGGAACAGGAGGGCGGCCACGCCGAGGTAGCCGGGTGCCCAGCCGAGAAAGCTCATCGCAGTCGCGGTCACACCAGGACCCAGCACCACCATCCAGCGCAGGGCGCGATCGCGTGCCAGGTGACCGATGAAGGCCTGGAACAGCGAGGGGAGCTGGAGAAAGACCGACAGGCCACCGGCCGCGGTGTTGCTCAATGAAAGCTTGTCGACGAACTGTGGCAGCAGCGGAGCGAGAAACGCAGCAAAGGTGTCGTGCACGGCGTGTCCGGCCGCGATCGTCGCCACCTGCTCGGCATGAAAGCCGGTCGCGGAGGTGTTGGGCTTGGTTCGGTCGCTCATCGGTGCTCGAGTGAAGAGACGTCAATCATGTCACAACGTGCAGCCATGTCACAACGTGCAGCGCGTCTGCGGCGCACGGGGCTCTAGTTGTGCCTGTGAGGACCACCGTGGGCCGGTTTCGGCTAGTTTCCTCAACTATGGCTAGCACCCGCCGACAGAAGGCCGAAGCCCACTGGAGGCAAGAATGGCGGCATACCTCGACGGATTCTCCGAAAGGGACCTGAGGACGTTGGCGAGCATCGTGGCAACTGAGCCCGCCACGCTGACAGACGACCTGCGCCGCCGCCCGTGGGCGATCCACGACATCCTCTCGGACGATGGAGTGGTGGAGGGCGTCATGGGCCGGCACGGCCATCCGGCGAACGTGGTCTCGCCCTTCCTTTTGTTTGCGGTCGTCGTTCATGCAACCGCGGGTGACCTGCGGTCGGCGACATATGTCAAAGACTGGACCGGACCGCGGTCCCGGCTCCCGGTGTTCGACGTTGCCCCGCTGCAAGAGTTCATCGAGGATCCCGCCCGGCTGTTCTTCCTGACGAAGCTTCTCGAGTCCTTTGCGTTGCCCACCCCGGTCGCGGCGCCTGCCAACCCATTTGATCTCGGTGAGATCGCTACGTGGGTTGATCACGCTGTCCCGGCGCAGCGGGCGTCGCTACTGGTGCGGCTCGGCGATCTGTCACTCTTCGAGAGCGGCATCTTTCCCGACCGCATCGGATCGCAGCCATTGGAGCCGATGGTCGCTGAGCGTCTCGGAAAGACTGTCGACATGACGAGCACCGAGCTACTCGAGCTGTGTGATCCGGCAAGCTTCTCTCCCGGTCTCGATGCCCGCGAGTCGTTGGGTAGCCGCTGGTACGAGACGGCGGTCACCGAAGGATCGGCGCCGCAACTAATCAGTGACGTGGCGGCCCGGTTCCGAGCGGCCCGCCGGGTTCTCAACCACGTTGCGGACACGTACCTTTATCCGCTCGACTACGACTGGGATTTCGCTGCCTGACGCCTGCCCCCGGGTCTAGGGTTGGCCCATGAGCACGATACCCCCTCGAGTCAGGTCGCTGATCGAGTCCGGCAGGCTCACCCATCTGGTGACCATCAACCCCGATGGGAGCCCGCAAGCGTCTGCAATCTGGATCGGGCTCGAGGGTGACGAGATCGTGTCCGGCCATCTGGGGGAACACCGCAAGCTGGTCAACATCCGCCGGGATCCCCGTCTGGTGCTGACCCTCGAAGCCGGGACCCGCACCGAGATCGGTCTCGACGAGTACCTCGTGATTCACGGCACAGGTAGGGTGACGGACGGCGGGGCCCCGGAGCTCCTGCAGCGGCTGGCTCATGTATATCTGGGACCCGACGTTGTGTTCCCGCCGATGCCAAACCCGCCGGCCGGCTACGTGCTGCGTATCACACCGGATCGGTTCGGTGGAGTCGGGCCCTGGTCCGACTGAAGTCGGCGCCGACCCCCATCGGTGTACCCTCGCGGCGGCAACCGTCGATCGGAGAAACGAATGCGTCGCCAGGGGAGCGTCTTCCTGGGGTTGGTGCTGTTCGGCGTTGGTCTCGTCTTCCTACTCCAGGCAATGGGCTTGTGGCCGGACGGGGCGTCGGTAGGTCCGGGCGTGTTGATCGTTATTGGGGTGGCGATCTTCGTGGATCGGGTGTCAAAGGGCGAGCGTGAATCGTGGACCGCTCCGATCATCCTCATCGGGCTCGGTCTTTTCCTGTTGCTGCGCGACGCCGACATCATCAGGTCGGCTTTCGTCTGGCCGGCGATCCTCATCGTTGTCGGGTTGAGCTTGATATTCGGCACGTTTCGCGGGGGCAGCGTCGAGACGGATTCCGTCGACATTCCGTTGGATGGAGCCCGCCGGGCCCGGGTGCGCATCGACCATGGTGGGGGCGCGCTGCGGGTCGGCAGTCTTGCGGCGGCTTCCGCGAGCTTGTGTGCCGGGTCGGTCGGTGCGGTGGAGCAGAAGGTGAGCAGGTCGGGCGACCGGGTCGACGTCATGCTGCGGCAGCGCCATGCCTCGTGGATGCGGTCCCGGGGGCGCGAGTTTCGCGTTGACTTCAACCCGGCCGTGGAACTCGAGCTCGACCTCCACACAGGTGCCTCTGACACGCGTCTCGATCTGAGCCGGTTGCTGGTCAACTCACTCGAGCTCAAGACGGGAGCCAGCTCTACGGTCGTTTACGTTCCCGAGCGTGGGCACACCCGGGCCACGGTGGACGCCGGCGCCGCCTCCGTGGAGTTTCGGGTACCGGCGGATGTCGCCGGCCGCATCACCACCGACACCGGGCTGGCAGAAGTCGACGTCGATACCAGCCGTTTCCTCCCCAGTGGCGGAGGCTACGAGTCCCCCGACTACTCGACCGCTGTCAACCGGGTCGAGCTGACCATGAGGGGTGGCGTTTCCGGCTTCAAGGTGCGCTGAGCCGGCACACGACCTCGTCTATCTCTTCACCCCGGGCATTGGCGTATCCCCGGTCGGTATCTATGACTTCAAAGCCGTTCTTCTCCAGGACACGGATCGATCCCATGTTGTCACGGGCCGCCCTGGCATACAGGGGCCGCTCGGTGACCTCGTCCAGGAACAGCGCCAGGGCCGCGGTGGCGACTCCCTTCCCCCAGTGGTTGTGGTCGATCCAGTACGTGATCTCACGGTCTCCCTCCTGGACCCAGCTGCCGACGTGTCCGACGACCCGGCCGTCTAGCTCAATCGTGCGCATGATGGTGTCGTTACCGAGAATTCGCTCCCAATGGGCATCGAATGTGGCCCGATCCGTCGGGTCCGGTGGAGTGAACGCGGCCATCCGTTGAGCCTCTTCGTTCTGCTCGTGTGCGAAGAAGACCGGAATGTCAGAAGGAACGACGGCGCGCAGCCGGATGTGGTCACGAGTCATGCCTGCGTTCTACCACGCGGCAATGACATTTGCCCGGCCGGGTCAGGCGGCCAGCGCAGGGGCGCTGAACTGCTCGACCGCGGCGAAGAGCGCATCGGGTCGCACCGGTTTCGAGAGGAACCCGTCCATGCCCGCGGCGGTACAGCGGTCGCGCTCCTCCTTGGTGGTGTGGCCGGTGAGCGCAACGATCGGGGTGCGAATGATGCCTTGCATGACCTCTTCAGCCCGGATCGCAGCCGTCGTGTCGAAACCGTCCAACCCGGGCATCTGCAGATCCATCAGCACTGCGTCGAATCGGGACTGTTCGAAAACGTCGATCGCCTCCACTCCGCTGCGCACTGCGGTCGCCCGGTGCCCGCGCTCGGTGAGCATCCGGACCGTGAGCATGAGGTTCGTCTCGACGTCGTCGACAACGAGGATTTCCATGCTGGGCCGGCTCGATACCAGCGATTCGGGGGTGAACAGTGTGTTGGTGTCGCCGGCCCGGGCGGCTGCGATGGTCGCCTTGACCACGTCTGCGAGCACACCGGAAGCCGCCGGTTTCGTGACGTAGCCCTTCACTCCTGCTTCACGACACCGGGGCTCGTCTTCTTCACGCCCACTCGGGACGATGAGGATCACCGGCGTTCTTCCTCCCGCCCGCTCCATCAGAGTCGTGGCGATGTCGAACGGCTTGTAGGCGGTGTCGAGCACGATGGCATCGAGCGGCTGGCTCTGTGCGACCGTATCGACGGCTGCGCCGAGATCACCCACGATCAAGGGCTCGATCCCCGCGCCGACCAGGTCGGCCTCGATCGCACGTCGCCCCTCGGGATCACTGCACATGACCAGCACCACTCCGTCGGACTGGCCAAATGCCTTCCCGGCGCCCGAGGTTGCATCGATCGTCCCAACCTGCACCTCGAGGTCGAATCGGGTGCCTTTGCCCACCTTGCTCTGGACGGAGATGGTTCCCCCCATCGCAGCGATGATCGTGTGCACGACCCCGAGGCCGGTACCCCCCGGCGACGTGGTCGCCCGGGCGGAGCGCTCGAAGAGCGAGGACTGGAGGTCGGCCGGTATCCCGCGCCCGGTGTCCTCAACGCTCAGACGTAGATACGACGCCCCGTCGCGTTCGTATAGGTCGGTCACTGCGATGGTGACGGTGCCCCGGTCGGTGAACTTGACCGCGTTGCTCACCAGGTCGATCAGCACCTGCTGGAACCGGGCCGAATCTGCGATGACGATCTCCGGTAATGAAGTGGGCACGTCGACACCCACGTAGATGTCTTTTTGCCGGGCTTGAAGACCAAAGATGCGCACGACGTCGGTGACAGCATCGCGGAAATTGAATGGGGCGGGTTCCAGCTCGATGGCTCCAGTCTCGATGCTGGGAATGTCGACGAGGCGGTCGGCCATGTTCAGCAGCGTCTCGCCGGCGACGCGGACGGTCTCGATGGACTCGCGCTGGGATGCGGTGAGCTCGTCTCGCAACACGATCTCGGTCATCCCGATGATGACATTGAGGGGGGTACGCAGATCGTGGCTCAGGTTGCCGAGGAACTTGGTCTTGGCCGCAGTTGCGGCCTCGGCCTCATCGCGTGCGGCTACCAGCTCGGCGCGCGTCTGGGCGTGAATCAGACCATGACGGATGGCTCGTTCGAGCGAGTCGGCATCGAGCTTGGCGACGACCAGGCTGTCGGTGGCGCCGGCGGCCAGCGCCTCGATGTCGAAATCATGGTCGGCAGTCCCGGTGAGCACGATGAATGGTGCCGCGGACCCGGTGGCCACCGCTTCGGTCACGAGATCGAGGCCGCTCCGGGTACCGATGGTTCCCTGGATCAGGTACACGTCGTGCTTGTCGGCGGTGACGGCGGCGATACCCTTCTCGTAGCTGTCTACCCAGACTACGACGTGGCTGGCATGGTGCGACTCACCGGAAAGGCGCGCAACAGAGGCGTGCACCGCTGGATCAGAAGCGACCAGCAGCACTCGTACCGGTTGATCGTCGAGGATCTGCCGTGGAATCACGTGCTGCTCCGAATTGTCTCTCTACACAGTACACAGTCGGCAACAGGCGCCCGCCGATAAGGCGCCGGGCGGTGGCAGCCGGGCCGCTACCGGAGCTCATCCGGCCGACGGGTTGGATCGAGGTCAGGCCGGGGGTAGGACCCGATCGGACACCACGGGTATGAGCAGAGCCGCCACCACGATCAGGTTGGCGACGATGCCGAACGGCGCAGACTTCACCCAGAGCAGGCTGAGAGCCGTCGACAGGATGGTGGCAGCCACGATCGCGGTGAATGCCCAATCGGTCCCGCCGAGTACGGCGAAACCGGCGATCATGAACCCAACCAGCCCGATCAGCCACACAACCGCCATGATCTTGAACACCCAATGCTCTTTGGCGAAACCCGTGAGCAGGAACGTTGGCTCGGAAGGCTGATCCGAGTTCTGGACGAGGCCGGACACGGTGAGGAACCCGACACCGTGAGCGAGGCCGTGTATGAAAAGAAATACCGCAAAGGCGATCTTCATCGCGTCTCCCTGTGAAAGCTGTACCCATCGATACAACGGCTGTCACGCCGACGAAATCGGGGATGACCCCGATGTTTCCCCGGTGTCGAGCCGTCACGGAGACGCCGGTCTCACCCCTCGGGATGGGTGTGATGCGAGGCCACGTTGTGTGGATCCTCGTCACCGAGCGGATCGACGTGGATCACAGCCTCTCCCGCGTTGGGAAACTCGTGGAGCAGGTCGTGTTCGACCTCGTGGGCGATGGCATGACCCTGGGCCATGGTGATATCGGGGTCGACAAGGATGCACAGCGTGATCAGGAGGAGATAGCCCTGGTGACGGGCTCGAATGTCGTTGACGCCGAGCACGCCTTCTCGTGCGGACACGACCCGCTCGACCCGGTCCACAATCTCTGGATCGACGGCGTCCATCAGCCGCTCCATCATCGTGCGTGACGCCTGCAACAGCAGCCGGAGGATCATCGCCGCGACAAAGAGCCCGGCGACCGGGTCTACCCAGATCCAGCCAAGGTACGCCCCGACCCCGGCAAGCACGACCGTCAGCGAGGTGAGCGCATCGGCCCGGGCATGGTCGGCGTCGGCGACGAGCGCGGCTGAGCCAATCCTCAGCCCGACCCTGCGCCGGTACCGGGCGACCAGCTCGTTGCCGATAGCACCGACGATCCCGGCAACGATCACCCACCCGGCGTGGTCGATGTGACGGGTCTCGGCGAGACGACGGATCGACTCCCAGGCCACGCCCCCCGCCGAGAGCCCGATGGCGATGACGATGACGACGCCGGCGAGATCCTCGGCTCTGTGATAGCCGTACGTGTACCGCTTGTTGTGCGGCCTGCGACCGAGCGAGAACGCCAGCCAGAGTGGGACCGCCGTGAGAGCATCGGTGAAGTTGTGGATGGTGTCGGAGAGGAGCGCGACCGACCCGGTGACAGCGACCAGGGCGGCTTGGAGCAGAGCCGTCGCTCCAAGACCGGCCAGAGAGATCTTGGTCGCCCGGATTCCTTCGACTCCCAGATCGCCCGGCGTTTGCCCGCTGCCGTGATCATGATGATGTCTGAAGAAGTGGACGAGTTTTGACCACCGTGGCCCGGGTTGGTGGTGATGGTCGGTCATTGTCCCAAACGATATCCGATTGCCATCCGACTGATCGACCCGGACACCGATCTCACCGAATCCGGCTGGGAGACGATCAGTGCTGCTCGAGTCGCGGCGACCAACGGTACGGTCCCGGAACCGAGTTCGCCCCTTCCCACACGACACGACGGAAGTACTGGGGATCGGTGTTGCCTTCGGAGTTGATCAGCAGCACCTGCGAGTTGTGGTCGAGACCCAGGTACTCCTTCAGGTCGCCGAACTCCGCATAGTCCGCTACGAAGGTGAGCGCTCCCAGGGTCACAGCCCCGGATTCGCCCGAGACGATGAAAGGGTCGCCGGCCAGCGGGACGCCGTACACCCGCATCCCCTTGGCCGCAACGTAATCCGGGCAGGCGACGAACGCGTCGATGGTGTCCCACAACACATCCCAGGCAATCGGGCTCGGCTCACCACAGGCGAGGCCGGCCATGATCGTCTGCAGTTCCCCCTCGACATCGTGAGGGTTCCCGTCGCCGATTTTGGCGGAGTGATAGAGACAGCGCGCCTCGCTCGGCTCGACGACTATTGTCGTCGGGCGTTCCTCGCCAAATCGGCTGCTGTAGAAGCCGGCGGTTGCTGCGGCCAGCGCACCAACACCCGCCTGGACGAACACATGGGTCGGCTTGACGATCCCCGTTCCGGCGAGCTGCTCCTGAGCCTCGGTCAGCATGGTGGTGTAGCCCTGCATCACCCAGCTCGGGATATCGGTATAGCCCGGCCACGAGGTGTCGGAGATGATCTGCCAACCGTTGGCGGCAGCGTCGCGGCTCGCCTGGTGGACGGCATCGTCGTAGTTGCCGTCGACGACGCGGACGTCGGCGCCGTATGCCTCGATGGCGCGGATCCGGGCGATCGAGGTGTCCTTGTGCACGTAGATAACCGCTTTGCAGTTGAGCTTGGCGGCACCCCAGGCGACTCCACGGCCATGGTTGCCGTCGGTGGCGGTTGCGAAGGTGATGTCGCCGATCCTGGCGCGGGTGGCTTCTCCGACCAACTCCTCGTAGGTCAGGTCTTCACCGTCGAGACCGAGTTGGGAGCGGATGAACTGGTAGATGGCAAACGAGCCGCCGAGGACCTTGAACGAGTTGAGGTCGAGCCGTTGCGACTCGTCCTTCACCCATATCCCGCCGACGTCGAGCATGTTGGCGAGGTGGGCGAGGGTTCGCAGCGGGCTGGGCCGGTAGCCGGGAATCTGTCTGTGGAATCGACGCGTCCGCTCGAAGACGCCCTCAGGAAACACACGGGCTACGGCTTCACTGGTGGCGATCTCACGAGCACGGGTGTTGGCGATCCATTCGATGGGCCTGTGTTCGATTGGTCTGTGTTCAGTGCTCATACCAAAATGCTAGCGCCACGCTTTGACATTTTGTAAAGCAGTTGCGCCTTCGGCGGTCAGATACTCTGGCTGACGGCGATCACAGTGTGGAGGGCGATCCGGGCCATTTCATTGAACGTCGTCTGCCGTTCCTCGGCACTGGTCGCCTCCTGGGTCAGGACATGGTCGCTCACCGTCATCAGCGCCAGCGCCCTGGCCCCGTACTGGGCGGCAAGACCGTACAGGCCTGCCACCTCCATCTCGACGGCGAGCACACCCATCCTCTGGAGGAATTCCATGCGTCCGGCGTCGTCGGGGTGATAGAAGAGGTCCGAGGTGTAGATGTTGCCCACATGAACCTTGTGATCGGACCGGGCGGCGACGTCGACGCATGCCCGCAGCAGCTCGTAGTTGGCGGTGGCGGCAAAGTCGTAGCCGCCGAACCGGGTACGGTTCACATTCGAGTCGGTGCAGGCGCCCAGGGCGATCACGATGTCGCGGATCGCCACGTCGTGGCTGAGCGCCCCACAGCTACCGATCCTGATCAGGTTCTTCGCCCCGTAGAACTGAACCAACTCCGTGGCGTAGATGCTCGCCGACGGAATCCCCATACCAGTGCCCATCACTGATACCGGGACACCCTGGTAGCTGCCGGTGAACCCCAGCATGTTGCGCACCGAGGTGATCAGCTTCGCCCCGGTCAGGAAGTTCTCGGCGATGTGTTGTGCCCGGAGGGGATCGCCCGGCAAGAGGATCGACTCGGCGAAGTCGCCGGGCTCGGCACTGATGTGCGGCGTGGCCATGGGTGCTCCTCCTCAGCTGCGGTGTGGCGTCCGATGCGCCGTCTCACGTCTCCAGGCTAGTGGCGCCGGCGGCGGGTGCCACGATGAGCCGGCCGCGCTCCGCCCAGATCACCGCAGCGAGAGTCAATACCCCGAACGCGAGAAACGCGACTATCAGCGGAAGGGCCGAATCGGTGTACATCCCGTTGATGATCGAGCCGAAGAGGGCTCCGCCGGACATCGACACGGTTCCGATGACGGCAGACGCCGTTCCCGCGATGTGGCCCATCGGGAGCATCGCGATCGTGTTGAGGTTGGGCATCAGCAACGCGTGGAAGACGATGAGGACGGCAAGACAGGCGACGAACGGCCAGAACGACAGCCGCCCTCCGGCTGCCAGTGTCACCGTGGTGATCACGCCGGATGCGACCACATAGCCGACCGCAATAACGTGCGTGAGCCGCCGTGTCCCGACACGTTCGACCAACTGGGCGTTCGCCAGCATGGCGATTCCCATCACCACGGCGATTCCACCGAAGATGAGCGGGAACTGCTCGGCCTTTCCATAGAAGTCCCCAAAGATCAGCTCCGAGCTGGCCAGGTAGGAGATGAATACCGAGAAGGTGGCGGTCATAGCGATCGTGTAGCCGATCGTGATCCTGTTTGTGAATACCTCTCGAGTCGTTGCCCAGATGGCCTGTCGATCGATCGACCGCCGGTCGGCCGGGGCAAGCGTCTCGGGGAGCACCAGCGCGGCCCAGGTTCCCACGATGGCGGCGAATACCAGGCAAAAGGCGAATACGGACTGCCACGGGAATATCGAGATGAGCCCGGCGCCGATCGTCGGGGCGACGACAGGCACCATGATGAACACCGCCATGATGTATGACATGGCTCGCGCCATCTGGTCGCCGCTGTAATAGTCCCGCACTATGGAGGTCGTCACCACACGTGGTCCGGCCGCGCCGACGCCCCAGATGAACCGGCATACCAGGACCAAGCCGAGGCTGGGTGCGAGCATTGCGCCGAGGGCGCCGAGTGCATAGATGCCAAGCCCGGCGTAGAGAACCGGCTTGCGACCGAACCGGTCTGCCAGTGGGCCGTAAACGTACTGTGCCAGCGCCATGCCGAGAAAGAACGTGGTGACGATCTGGGCGACCTGCGTTGCGTCCTGAGGGAGCCCGAAGTACGCCCGGATGTCGTCGAAAGCCGGGAGCATCAAGTCGATGGCGATCGCCGTGAGCGCCATCATCATCGAGATGAGCGCCGTGAAGTGTCGGCTGCCGAGACGTTGGGTTGTGATAGTCATTCGTGCCTGGTGTGCAGAGAACGGATAACGGTACCAGTGCCGAATCCGGCCTGATTCGACACGTCAGCTCAGCTCTGCCAAGCGTGTCGACAGAAACGAGAGCGTCCCCTGGTTGTTGGTCAGATCGATCGCACGCTGGAACGCAACGGAGGCCTTGTCGTAGCGTTGGAGCCTGAGCAGCAGTTCGGCGCGGGCGGAGTGAAACCAGGGGTAGTCACTGAGCTCGTCCTCGAGCTCATCGATCGCTTTGAGGCCCGCTTCTTCATCGTCCGCCATCGCCAGGGCAACGGCACGATTGAGTGCGACCACCGGAGTCGGATGTATGGCGAGAAGCCGGTCGTAGAGAAGCCTGATCTGCTGCCAATCCGTGTCTGCGAAGTCATCGGCGTCTGCATGCAGGGCCGCGATCGCGGCCTGGAGCTGGTATGAGCCGGGTCTCCCCATGGCGATGGCGCGCTCCAGGGCATCGGTCGCCGCGTCTATCTCGTCCCGGCGCCACAGTGACCGGTCCTGATCCGCGAGCAAGACCACTCCACCGGTCCGTGCGGCGCGGCGAGCATGGATGAGTTGCATCAACGCGTTGAGGCCGACGATCTCCGCCTCCCCGGGGAGCAATCGGCCGAGTGAGCCGCCGAGACGGATGGCATCGTCGCACAGCGTGGACCGTATGACGTCTGCGCCTGCGGTCGCGGCATAGCCTTCATTGAAGATCAAGTAGACGACCGTGAGCACCGCTTCAAGTCGCTCCGGCCTCTCGTGCTCTTGGGGGATCCGGTACGGGATACCGGCGTCGCGGATCTTCCTCTTGGCGCGGACGATCCGTTGTGCCATGGCCGGCTCGCGGCTCAAGAATCCGCGTGCGATCTCCTCGGTTGACAAGCCGCCGAGAGTCTTGAGCGTCAGAGCAACCTGCGCCTCGACGGCGAGAGCCGGATGACAGCAGGTGAAGATGAGCCGTAGCTGGTCGTCGTCGAAGCCGGTCTCCGCGATGTCACCCCGACCCTGATCGTCGGCCCGGATCCGCCGCTCGAGCTCGACGAGCTTCTGCTCGTAGTTGGCCCGGCGGCGGATCCGGTCGATGGCTTTACGTCTCGCAGTCGTGGTGAGCCAGGCGCCGGGGTTGCGGGGAACCCCGGCTTCCGGCCACCTCGTCAGCGCTTCGGTGACTGCATCCTGTACCGCATCTTCAGCGAGAGCGAAGTCGCCGACGTGACGGATGAGGGTGGCAACTACCCTGCCGTATTCTCGCCGGAAGACCTTCTCTATCGCTGTATGGTCCTCTATCGCTGTATGGTCCTCTATCGCCGTATGGTCCTCTATCGCTGTATGGCCCTCTATCGCCGTATGGTCCCTCACCCGGCGATCTCACCGTTCTTCCAGTCCCACAACGGGCGAACCTCGACCGAACCCGACCAGGAACCCGGTATGTCGGCGGCGACCGCGACGGCGGCATCGAGGTCGGCCGCCTCGACGACGTAGAAGCCGCCGAGGACTTCCTTCGTCTCGGCGAACGGTCCGTCCGTCGTCAATGTCTTGCCGTCCCGGACCCGCACAGTCGTCGCGGTCTCGACGCCGGCCAGCGCCTCACCCCCGAGGTTGATCCCCTGTGCGGTGATCCGCTCGGTGAACTTGAGGTAGGCCTCGTGCATCCGGGCGGCGTCTTCGTCGCTCACTACCCGGGTCGGATCCGTGTAGATCAGCATCGCGTACTTCATGTCTCCCTCCTAAGGAGTACCGGGCGCCTCTTGCTGCCCTTTCCGCGAGACGACGATCGGCCTCGTCGGTTTTCGACACTACCCGCCCGCCTGGTTATCCGCCCGCCTGGTTGGCCGCCCGCCTGGTTGGCCGCCCGCCTGGTTGGCCGCCCGCCTGGTTGGCCGCCCGCCTGGTTGGCCGCCCGCCTGGTTGGCCGCCCGCCTAGTAGGCGAGCGTCAGCGTGCGGTGATGCTCGCCCATCATCCCGGCCTCCGGGCCGAGAACGGCGCTCTCCCACAGCGCATAGTCGAGTGCTGGAGTGGAGACGTCGGTACCGTGCGCCCGGAGCGCCTCGGCGAGCCGGTCGCCGGCGTACACCGTTGCCCAGCGGATGCCGAGCTCCCAGAGCGACTCCTGGGGGATGAGGGTCCGGCTGTCGACTGCGGCGGCCAGCTCATCGTCGTAGATCATGACCCCGTTGTGGCGCAAGACACGGGGCAACATGTAGTCGGGGTACACGGGGAGTCGCTCGAGGCCGGCAAGGGGAGTGGAGCCACCCGCCGACATCATGGCGGTCGCCAGACGAGGCAACTTGAAGAACGGCAGCCTACCGATGGGCGATCGGGGGGCGTCATGAAAGCCGGGTATGGTCTCGGCGATGAGGTCGACGATGTGCTCGGCGTCCTGCTCCCCGGTTGCTACGAGATTGGCAATTGCCCCGCCCCACCGCTCCTCGATCGCAGTGGCCACTGAGTTGAGCTGTGCCCACTTCTCATCGATGAGCTGGAGAGTGCCTCGCCCGGCAAAGAACCCGGCTGCGGTGAGCCGGGAGAAGACCTTCAGGTCCAGCCGGCCCGCTTCCATCAGGCGCGCAAAGCAGGAGAACACCGCAGGAGCGTCTTGGAGATCCTCACCCTCGTAGTGGGTCGTCCACATTTCCTCACCCGCCGGCGGCCAGATGCACGCAAGCACGGAGCAGGCAGTCACGCACAGGTTGTACCAGTTGTGGTCGTCCAGGCCACGGGGAAGACCGGAGTAGTCCCACCGGGGCAGCGGAAACAGGCGGTTGCGCCACTTCCCGGCGAGCGCCTCGATGGCCCCGAGCGAGATGGTTACGCCCCATAGTTGCGGCGGCGGCTCATTGCGTATGTCGACATCCATACCTGTATCTTGGCCGTCGGCCGTCC
This sequence comes from uncultured bacterium, assembly GCA_963801165.1. Taxonomy (GTDB): domain Bacteria; phylum Actinomycetota; class Acidimicrobiia; order Spongiisociales; family UBA5794; genus JAAETI01. Next base: position 500,031 of record CAWDDT010000011.1, on the reverse strand, counting down.
TGCGGTCCATTGCGCGGTTGGGATCCACTGTGGGCCATCCAGCTCGTCCTATCCTCGAATCACTCGTCCTATCCTTGAATCATGAGTGATTACCGTCCTCCTCTTCGTGACATCCGCTTCGTGTTGGAGAACATCGTCGATTTGAGGGAGCTGTCCGCGCTCCCCGGGTTCGAGCATGTCGAGGCGGACGATGTGTACGACGCCCTGGCCGAGGCAGGCCGCTTCGTTGCCGACGTTGTTGCCCCTACCAACCGCATCGGCGACACCGAGGGGCTCACCCGCAACCATGACGGGTCGGTGACCGTCCCCGAAGCAATGGTGGCGGCGTACCGGCAGCTCGTCGAGGCCGGGTGGTCCGCCGTCAAAGGCGACCCCGAGTACGGGGGCCACGGGTTTCCCGAAGTGATGGCTACCGCTTTCCAGGAGATGCTGACCACGGCAAACCTGTCACTCTCGTTGTGCCCGATGCTCACCTCGAGTGCAGTGACAGCGCTCGAGAGCCACGGCACCCGGGAGCTGAAGGACGTCTACCTCGAGAAGCTCGTTTCGGGCGAATGGGCGGGGACGATGGCGCTCACCGAGCCTGAGGCCGGGTCGGACGTCGGCGCCCTCCGCACCAAGGCCTGGCCGGAAGCGGACGGGACCTGGCGGGTGAAGGGCACAAAGATCTTCATCACCTGGGGCGAGCACGAGATGACCGACAACATCATCCATTTCGTACTTGCCCGGGCGCCTGAGGCTCCGGCGGGAACAAGAGGAATCTCGCTGTTCCTGGTTCCCAAGTATCTCGTCAACGACGATGGGTCGCTCGGGGCCAGGAACGACGTCGAGTGTGTCGGCGTCGAGCACAAGATCGGTATCCATGCCAGCCCCACCTGTGTCATGGCATACGGGGAGCAGCGGGGCGCGGTCGCCTACCTCGTCGGTGATTTGAACGAGGGCATGCATTGCATGTTCACGATGATGAACGACGCCCGGTTGCACGTCGGTCTCGAGGGTCTCGGGCTGTCGGTGCGTGCGTACCAGCAGGCCCTCGACTACGCCAGGACGAGGAGACAGGGTCGGGCTCCGGGTGCTCCCAGGGGAGAGTCGTCGCCGATCATCGACCACCCCGACATTCGCCGCATGCTGTTGACCATGAAGGCCAACATCGAGGCGATGCGAGCGTTGATCCTCGACACCGCGGCGGCGGGCGATCGCGCCGAGCACGGCGCAACCGACATGGATCGTGCCGGGGCGGCCAAGCGGATGGCGCTGCTGACTCCGGTTGCCAAGGCGTGGGGCACCGATCTCGGTGTCGAGCTGACCTCGCTCGGCATCCAGATTCATGGTGGGATGGGGTTCATCGAGGAGACGGGCGCTGCCCAGCTGTGGCGCGACTCCCGAATCGCACCTATCTACGAGGGCACCAACGGCATCCAGGCGATCGATCTGGTGATGCGAAAGCTTCCGATGGACGACGGATCGGTGGTCGCCGGGTATCTGGAAGAGATGGAGTCCACCGCCGCCGCCCTGGCCGCCACGATCGGACTAGGCCCGATCGGCGAGGCCTTGCAACGGGCGATCGGTGATCTGCGCAAAACCACCGAATGGTTGCTGGATGCTCCACCGGTCGACGCCCTCGCCGGTGCCACCCCGTACCTTCGCCAGTTCGGCGTGGTTGCGGGCGGTTACTACCTCGGAAGGCTGGCCCTGGCGGCGCAGGCGTTGCAGGCCGATGACGCCGACCCGTGGCTTCGTGCCAAGGTCGCGGTTGCCGACTTCTATGCGCGTCAGATCCTGCCCCAGGCCGCAGGGTCGGGCCCTGCGGTGTCGGCCGGTGCGGACCAGCTGTTTGCAATTGCCGGGGACCTGCTCGAGTAAGGGTTAGCGTCAGTAGCGATGAAGCGGTATCTCAACTGGGTGCTGGGCGGTCTCGCCGCGATCACGGCGGTCGCTGCGCTCTGGCGCAGAAAAGACGAGCGGCAAGAGGATCCGGCACCGGTGCCCGTGCCGGAGGAAGAGCCGGCGGATCGGCTACACAAGACCATGTCGCTGCTGCGCGGAGTCCAGGTCCGGATGAGGGATCACCACATCCCGATCATCGCCGGGAGCCTGTCCTACTACGCCTTCCTGGCGATCTTCCCCGCGGCTCTCGCAGCCATCTCGATCTACGGGCTCGTTCTCGATCCCTCCCAGCTGACGAGACAGATCAACGACCTCACTTCGGCTCTGCCGCGATCCACGGCTGATTTCATCCGACCGGAGCTGACCACGATCGTCGCCGACTCCGGGTCGGGTCTCGGGCTCACCGCGGTGTTGAGCATCATCGGTGCCCTGTGGTCCGCCTCGGCGGGGACGAAGGCGCTGATGACCGGTATCGACATCGCCTACGACACTCCCGAGGATCGACCGTTTCTCATCCAGCGTGGCATGGCGCTCGGGATCACGCTGGCCCTGATCGTCTTTGTCACTGTCGCCGCCTCTGCCGCGACGTTTCTGCCCGATCTGCTCGATGCCGTTGGAGCGCACCGGCTGATCAGATTCGTCCAGTACGGCAGGTGGCCGATCATCTTCGTTATGGTGATCGTTGGTTTGGGCATCCTTTTCAAGATCGCCCCAAACCGTCCCGCTTCGGAGTCCCCATGGATCTCGGTAGGTGCCGTGGTCGTTGCGTTCTTCTGGCTGCTGGCGACTTTGGGTCTCTCGATCTACAGCAACCGGGTCGGCTCGCTCGGTGCTACCTATGGTCTCCTGACCGGTGTGATTGTCCTGATGCTGTGGTTTTTCATCTCGGGTTTGATCGTTCTGATGGGTGCCGAACTCAACGCCGAGCTCGAGGCGCGGGACCTGGCGCGCCTCGGAATCGGCAACGGATCGGGCTGATCGAATGGCGCTTTGGGCTGTGGCGACTAGGTTTGGTATCCCCACCGGCGGTTCCGGGCATCGCCACTAGAAGCGAAGATGACCTCTACCTCGACATTCAAAGAAATCGGCATCGAAGCCGATCTCGCAGATGCGCTGGCCGCGCAGGGGATCACCGACCCTTTTCCCATCCAACAGCTGACGATTCCGGACGCTCTCGAGGGCCGGGATGTCTGCGGCAAGGCAAAGACTGGGTCGGGGAAGACACTTGCTTTCGGCCTTCCCATCGTCCAGCAACTGGAGCGCGCCCAGGTGAAGCGCCCGCTCGCGCTGGTGCTCGTCCCGACCAGAGAACTGGCCCAGCAGGTTGCGGCCGTGCTCGAGCCGCTGGCGGAGATCAGGGGCTTCACCACCGTTGCGGTGTACGGCGGCGCTCCGATGAAGACCCAGACGACGGCGTTGCGGCGCGGCGTTGAGATCGTGATTGCCACTCCGGGCCGTCTCATCGACCTCATCGAACGCAAGGAAGTGCTCTTGGAGGATGTCTGCATGGTGGCGATCGATGAGGCCGACCAGATGGCCGACATGGGCTTTCTTCCCCAGGTCAGACGCATCATGAGTGGCATCTCGACCGAGCACCAGACGTTCCTGTTCTCCGCGACGCTGGATGGTCAAGTAGGGACGCTGGTGGCGGCCTACATGGATCAGCCGGTTCGTCACAACGCCGAGCCGGACGGCGAAGCCATCGAGACCATGAAGCACCGCTTTCTCAAGGTACATCACATGGATAAGGTCAAGATGGCCGCGGCCATTGCCGCCTCGGCGGAGCGGACCCTCATGTTCGTTAGGACGAAGGCCGAGTGCGACCGGGTAGCCAGCAGCTTGCGCGACATCGGTGTCGGGGCCCTGGCAATTCACGGTGACCTGCATCAGCGGCAGCGGGACCAGGCCCTTTCCGGGTTTATGGACGGTTCGACACCGGTCCTGGTCGCGACCAACGTGGCGGCGCGCGGCCTGCACATCGACGACGTCGACATAGTTCTTCACTACGACCCGCCCGATGACCCGAAAACCTATCTGCACAGGTCCGGTCGCACCGCCCGGGCCGGAGAGTCGGGTCTGGTGGTGACCTTCGTCGAGTGGGATCAGGTCAACGAGGTGCTGGGTATCCAGCGGCGGGCAGGTCTCAACGTACCCATCATCAAGATGTTCTCCAACGACGATCGGATAGCCGATCTTTCTTCCTGGGACCCGGACCCCGATCTTGCCCCGTTCCGTGGCAAGCGCACCCACCCGATGGCTCGGAGACGCCGGCGTAGGTGAGCCCAGGCGTTAGCCTGCAAACCCGCAAGCCACAACCAGACGGGAGCTCCCATGGCCCAGTACGACTCGCAACCTGAGATGACCATCGATCTCGACAAGACATACTCGGCCACGTTGCACACCAATCATGGCGACATCGACATCGAGTTCGACGCCATGAAGTCGCCGCTCACCGTCAACAACTTCGTCTTCCTCGCCCGCGACGGCTTCTACGACGGTGTCATTTTCCACCGGGTCATCAAGGGCTTCATGATCCAGGGCGGCGACCCCACAGGAACCGGGACGGGTGGCCCCGGGTATCGCTTCCGTGACGAGTTGGAGCGACCGGGCAGCTACAACCGGGGAACCGTGGCGATGGCGAACGCCGGGCCCAACACCAACGGGTCGCAGTTCTTCATCATGCACACCGATTACGGGCTGCCGCACAAATACACGATCTTCGGGCAGGTCACCGACGGGCTCGATGTTGTCGACACCATTGCCAACACGCCGACCGGCCCCCAGGACCGTCCCCACGACGACTGCGTGATCAATTCGGTCACGATCACCGAGAACTGACGCGGCCGGCCCGCGTCGTTCCTCGTGATGACTCGGCCATCGATACCGGGTAGCCTGTACGCGGTGGCAGACAAACCCGCAGAAGAGCAGAAAAGACGAACAGGCAGGAACCTCTGGAGACTGGCCCTGGCGATCGTCGGTGTCGTGGCCATCGTCCAGGAGATGCGCAAGCCGCCCGAGCAGCGCACCTGGCACGGCAAGGTCGCCGGTTTCGTTCCCTACGACTTCCGCAAGCTGACCTTCGAGCGCTTCCGCGAGACCTATTGGAACCCGGAGGGCCCGGTACTTTCCGGCAAGGCCTGGGGTGTGGGCTGGGCACCCAACCTGGGAGCGGTGAAGAGGCTGTTCGGGGGATAACGCCGGCGGCGGCAGGTGGGTGCCGAATCGACTCCCGCACCGGTGGTTTCTACACTCCGCCGTCGATGACCGTCGATCATGCCCCGAAAGTCAGAACCGACTCCGCGTTCCGCGACCCGATAACGCGATGGCTGCTCATGGTCGGTGTGATCATCGTGTTGATGGTGGTCATCGGTGGGTTTGTCCGGCTATCTCGCGCCGGGCTGTCCATAGTCGAATGGGACGTGGTCACCGGCGTGGTACCGCCCATCGGAGAGACGGCCTGGGAGCAGTCGTTCGCCGAGTACCAGATGACCCCTGAGTATCAGCTGGTCAACGAGGGGATGAGCCTCGGCGACTACAAGCGGATCTTCTACTACGAGTGGGCGCACCGGCTCGTCGCCCGTCTCGCCGGCCTCCTCATCGTGGCCCCGCTCATGTGGTTCATGTGGAAGCGGCGGCTCACCGTGCGAGAGTCGATCCGGTATTGGGTGGTGGTGGCCCTATTCGGTGTCCAGGGCATCATCGGATGGATCATGGTGTCGAGCGGCTTACGTGACCGACCGGTGGTCAGCCATTTCCGTCTGACCATCCATCTGCTCACCGCAGTGCTGCTCCTCGCCCTCGTCTTGTGGATGGCGCTCGACCGCATCCGGGCCGAACGGCCCGACCTGTACGACACCGGCCGTGCAGTGAGACCCGGGACCAGGACGCTGACCTGGGTGCTGATGGGGACGCTCGTTCTCCAGCTCGCCTACGGTGGTCTGGTTGCCGGTCTCAAAGCCGGGCACGTGTCCAAAACCTGGCCCTTGATGTTCGGCCACCTCGTGCCCACCGGTCTGCTGTCTCAGTACTCGCCGTGGTGGCGCAATCTCTACGAGCCGCTCGCCGCGCACTGGATCCACCGCTGGTTCGCTTTTGTGGTCGGCGCCCTGGTGGTAGCCCTGTATGTCCGCCTCCGGCGTGAGCGCACCGGCGGTCCGGCTTTCGGTGCGGCCAATTGGTTACTGATTGCCGTCGGCGTACAGATCACCCTTGGTGTTCTGGTGGTACTGCTCGGTGTCCCCAAGTGGTTCGCCATCGCCCACCAGGGCGTCGCCATGATTCTGTTCTCGATCGTGCTCGTGATCGCCCATCAGGCGCAGACGGTTCGAGCCGGGCGCGCGGAACCACAACCGGTGCAATGACGTTCGACTAGACGTTCAGCTCGCTCGACGGGAGCGGCGAGCGCGATCGCGAAGACGGCGACGCAGCCTGCGCCTATCCCCTGAGCTCATGCCACCCCAGACCCCTTCGGTCTGGTTAGTGGCGAGCGAATACTGGAGGCATTCTTCTTGCACGGGGCAGAGCGCGCAAATCCTCTTTGCGGCCATGGCGGCAGCTTCGTCTTCGCCGGGAGGAAAGAACACCTCGGTGTCGGCACCGGCGCACGCAGCCTCATCACGCCATTCGTGCTCTGGTTCCCAGACCTGCTCTTGATCTTCCATTGCTGTAACCATCTCTTACACCCCCTTCTCGGGCGTACTCATTCTCTCCAACTAACGGGGATACGGCTCTATTCCCCAGCAGATGGGAGCTGAGTGCCGATGATTACCCTGCCTGGGGCCAACGGTCAAGGCATTTTCACGTTGTTTTCATATAGTACGGATGGACACCGCTGATCGGATGAGCAGCAGAGGAGCGCAGTGCGGTTCGTAGCCGACTACACCCGACCCCTGGGGAACCTCGCCGACCGGGCCGGTCTGCGGGGTCGGGCGCTGGCCGATTTGGTGCGTCTGGGAATCCGGGTCCCTCCTGGTTTTGTGGTCAGCGACGTGGTATGCCGCCGCTTCCTCGAGACGGGAGACATTCCGTCTGACGCATGGGAAGAGATAGAGGCCGCGTTGGTCACCGTATCCCATGCATTTGCCTCGATGGGAGTGACGCGGCCGCAGTTGTTCGCCGTACGCAGCAGCCCCGGCGTCGCTATGCCCGGTGTGCTGAACTCGGCCCTCTACCTGGGGGCCACTACCGGGGTGCTGTCCATGCTCGCGACCGCCCAGGGCCCCGGGTTCGCGGCAACCGTTCGCCTCGGCTTTCTCGAGACACTCGGCCTCATGCGCGGCTTGTCACCCGCCCGCTACCCGAGTCTGCTGGCCGATGTCGCCGGGCCCGAAGCGGAGGCAGCGTTGACGACGGCTCAGCTCGACGCCCTCGCCGCTGCCTACCGGGACCTCATCGTCGAGGAGTCGCAGCGCTCGATCCCGGACGACGTGCCCGGGCAGCTCCGCGAAGCGATCGAGTCGGTGTTCGCCTCATGGGACAGGATCGAGGCGCGCCGGCACCGGCGCCGCCACGGTATCGCCGACGAAGACGGCATGGCGGTTGTCATCCACCCGATGATCTTTGGGGAGTTGCCGGGAGACTCGGGAGCGGGAACCGTGTTCTCCCGAGACCCTGTTGAGGGGACGCCGAACGTCTCCGGGATCTATGCCCCCGGAGAGAGCCGTCCTCGTGTTGCGATCGACGACCCGCGACTGTCGGAGTTGAGCGCGGCTGGTCCTGGAGCGTCGCTGGTCGAGGTAGTGCGACGCCTCGAGATCGAATGGGGTGAGCTGGTCCGTCTCGACTACGTCCGTGAGGGTGGAGAGGTGTGGGTGATCGACGGGCGGGTCGCCGAGCGGTCGACACAGGCCGCCGTCAGGGTGGCCGTCGAATTTGTCGACGAAGGTCTGCACAGCATCGAGGACGCCCTGCTCAGCATCGATCCGGAACGGCTCGGGGGAATCCTCCATCCCCGCTTCGTCACACCGCCGTATGCTCCGCCGATGGCTCGGGGTCTGGCGTCGTCACCCGGCGTAGCCGCGGGTCCTGTGGTCTTGACCGCTGCCGACGCAATCGACTCGGCCGACGCTGGTTTGCCGGCGATCCTGGTGCTGCGTGAAGTGCTGCCCCGCGATCTCGACGGTGTGGCGCGTGCCGCCGGTTTGGTGACCGGCCACGGTGGCGGAACGTCGCATGCCGCGGTCGCCGCCCGCGCCGCCGGGACACCCTCGGTCACGGGAGTCGGCGAGCCGACGGCCGACCCGGCGACCGTCCGCATCGGAGATCGAGTGATCGGAGCGGGGGAATGGATCACGATCGACGGGGCGACGGGAGCGGTTTACCAGGGGAAGCTGCCCGTTGCTCAGCCGGTCGCCGCCGGCTACCTGGAACGGCTGCTCGAGTGGGCGGATCAGGTCCGCAGCTTGGGGGTGTGGGCCAACGCGGATACGGCGCTGAGCGCGGCTGCGGCGAAGGCTGCAGGTGCGGACGGGATCGGTCTGGCCAGGACGGAGTACATGTTCCAGGGGGAACGGCTCGATGTGGTCCGGCGCATCCTGTTGTCGGACAGCGCCCGCGATCGCGCCGATGCGCTCGTTGAGTTGGAGAACCTCCAGATCGGCGACTTCGAGGGTTTGCTGGGGGTGATGGACGGGACGCCTGTGGTGGTCAGGCTGCTCGATCCGCCGGTCCACGAGTTCTTGCCGTCGCGGGTCGATATCGAGCTCGAGATGGCACGGCGTCGTTTGGCGGGGGAATCGGTCGCGGATCTCTTATCGCTCGAGGCTGCCGTCGAGCAGTGGTCTGAGGTGAACCCGATGCTCGGTCTGCGCGGTGTGCGTCTGGCCGTCGTCATTCCCGAGATCTACAGGGTACAGGTGCTCGCGGCGCTCGAGGCGGTGCGGAGACGTCTCGACGCCGGCGGCGACCCGCAGCTCCAACTGATGATTCCGCTGGTGGGCTCGATCGAGGAGCTTCTGCTGGTGCGTGACATGATCGAAGAAGAGGTCCATTCGGCGGGCAGACTGCTCGAGATCGCCATCGGCACGATGATCGAGCTGCCGCGAGCGGCCTTGACGGCGGGGGAGCTGGCGCTGGCCTCCGACTTCTTCTCGTTCGGCACCAACGATCTCACCCAGACCACGATGGGCCTGAGCCGCGACGACGCCGAAGAAGCGTTCCTGCTGGCCTACATCGAGCAGGGTCTAATGGCGGTCAACCCCTTCCAGCAGATCGACCCGGTGGGCGTCGGTGCGCTCATGCGTGAGGCGATCACCGCGGGACGAGCGGCCAATCCCGGTCTCGAGATCGGCGTTTGCGGTGAGCACGGCGGCGACCCGGTTTCCATCGAGTACTTCCACCAGTGGGGTGTCGACTACGTCTCTTGCAGTCCACCCCGACTCCCCATAGCCCGCCTGGCCGCCGCCCAAGCTGCTTTATCAGACCCCCAACGAAGTGAGGGGAAGGCACCGCCGGCGGAGCCGGGGGGGCCGACTCAGCTTCGCTGACGCTGTATCGCAGTGGTTGACCGCTACAAGTACTGGCCGGGGTTGCCGCCCTCGTCGCCAGCGGCCTCGAGGGCGCGGCGCCGGCGCATCTCCTCGAGTTGGGCGGCAGCGGCGGCCTGCTGGCTGAACAGGGACGCCTGGATCCCATGGAACAGACCTTCGAGCCACCCGACGAGCTGGGCTTGCAGGATCCGCAACTCGGACTCGGATGCGTCCTCGGTGTGGAGCGGCTGGAATATGGACTCCAGCTCCGCCTGGAGGTCTTCGCTCAGAGACTCGCGTAGCTGGTTGAGCGAGCTTACGTAGATCTCGGCCAACCTTCGGCGCCCCGCCTCATCGACGGCTGCCTGCCGGACCTCCTCGAGCATCGCCCGGGTCATCGAGGCGATTCTGATCAGCTTGGAAGGCTCGGTGATGTAGGAGCCGCTCTCTCCTGCCGGCCCGATCGGCTCATCGTCGTTCACCACTTGCGCCTGAAGCGGGAGTTCCGGTCGCTGCGGGTCCTGGCCCTGGCTGTCTTCATATGTCGTCATACTCCAATCTTACGGTGGAATCCACCATTGCCTATCCGGTACGCTGATGTCGTGCCGCGTGAGTCAGATATGCGTTTCGAGGACGGGTTCGACGAGGCGCCCGCGCGGGCGCGACGCTTCCGGTATACCCGGCTCATTCTCAAGGGGCTGCTGTCTGTTCTCGTCGTGCTGGCGTTGGTGGGGTCCGTGTTCGTTTTCTGGCTCACACGACGCCCCTTCCCGGACATTTCCGGGCGGGTGACCATCACGGGTCTCGACGGCGATGTAGAGATCATCCGTGACGATGGGGGCGTGCCGCACATCTATGCCTCGTCGCGGCACGATCTGTTCCTGGCCGAGGGCTATGTACATGCCCAGGACCGCTTCTGGCAGATGGACACCTGGCGGCACATCGGAGCCGGACGCATCTCGGAGATGTTCGGGAAGGACCAGGTCGAGACCGACTCGTTTCTGAGGGTCATGGGTTGGGCCGACCTGGCGGAACAGCAATACGACGCGGCCAGCCCGCTCGGCCGTGAGGCCCTCGACGCCTACACCGAAGGGGTCAACGCCTACATCTCGGATCGGTCACCATCCGAGCTGAGCTTCGAGTACTCCGTTCTCGATCTCGTCAACCACAACTACACCCCGGAGCCCTGGACGCCGACCGACTCCATCTTGTGGGGCAAAGTGATGGCCTGGGACTTGCGGGGCAATATGGACGACGAGATCGCAAGGGCGTTGCTTCTCGACGACTTCACCCCTGATCAGGTCGCCCTTTTGTACCCGTCCTATCCCGAGGACAACCCGGTCATCGTGCGGAACTCGCTGGATCGGGTGAGCGGTGCCAGCCTGGCGCCTCTACCTGTGAATGCGCTCCAGACGATTGGGGCGACGCTGGACAACATCGGGCGGGTCGATGCCGTCACCGGCAACAGCGGTATCGGGATCGGATCCAACAGCTGGGTGATCGGGCCGGAGCACACCGCCACCGGGGCGGCGATCCTCGCCAACGACCCGCATCTCGGGATCAGGATGCCCTCGATCTGGTACCAGGTGGCGCTCCATTGTGTCCCGAAGACGGATGAGTGCCCGCTCGACGTCGCGGGGTTCTCGTTTGCCGGGATGCCGGGCATCATCATCGGCCACAACGACCAGATCGCCTGGGGCTTCACCAACCTCGGTCCCGATGTCATGGACCTGTACATCGAGAAGACCAACCCCGACAATCCGCTGCAATACGAATACCAGGGCAGGTGGGTGGACATGGACGTCTCCACCGAGACGATCGACGTGGCAGGGGGCGACCCGGTCACCGTCACCGTACGCAAGACCAGACACGGCCCGATCATCTCCGACGACTACGGGATCTTGGACGACTTCACCGACAACTCCGGTATCCCGCTGCCCAACAACTACGCCATTGCGCTGCGGTGGACGGCACTCGATCCCGGCCCCGCGGTCATCGACGCCGCCGTGCGTCTCGACGAGGCGCATAACTTCGACGACTTTCGCAACGCGCTCCGGCTTTTCGAGGTGCCCGCCCAGAACGTCGTCTACGCAGACCGCCTCGGCAACATCGGATACCAGGCGCCCGGCAAGATCCCCATCCGCGATAACTGGGACGGCCGATTGCCCGTGCCCGGCTGGAGCGGCGACTACGAATGGGACGGATACATCCCGTTTGACGACCTGCCCTTCATCTACAACCCGGAAGAGGGATACATAGTCACGGCCAACAACCCGGTCGTCGATGACTCGTACCCGTATCTGATCACCACCGACTGGAACTACGGCGACCGGGCGGCACGGATCACCGCCATGATCGAGGCTGATCCATCGATCGACGTCACCGACGTCGCCTCCATGCAGCGCGATACCTACAACCCGCACGCGGCGCGGCTGCTGTCGTGGCTGCTCAACGTCGACTTGAGCGGAGAGGACGAGATCTACCGGGACGCGCAGCAGGTCCTCGCCGGATGGGACCTCAGAGACGAGGCCGACTCAGCTGGTGCAGTCGTCTTCGAGACCGTGTGGAGCAACCTGCTCCGGCTCACCTTCGAGGACGATCTACCCGAGGATCTATGGCCGGCCGGGGGTAGCCGCTGGTCGCTTGCGGTCGCCGACATGCTGCCTTTCCCCAACCTCGCCTTCTGGGACAACGCCACGACGCCCGAGGTCGAGACCGCCCCGGAGATCCTGCATCAGGCGTTCATCGCCGGCGTCGACGAGGCCAGGGACCATCTCGGCGACGACCCGACCAAGTGGGAGTGGGGCGATCTGCACCAGGCCACGTTCCGCAACGAGACGCTCGGCGAGTCCGGGAACGGGCTCATCGAGGGCAGGTTCAACCGCGGTCCCTACCCGGTAGGTGGTAGCTCCGACCTCGTCGACGCCGTCGGCTACTACACCGACGAGGGTTACGACGTCACCTGGTTGCCGTCGATGCGGATGATCGTCGATCTCGGCAACCTGGAGAACTCGCTGGCGATCCACACCACCGGCCAGTCCGGTCACGTCTACAGCGCTCACTACCAGGACATGATCGAGGACTGGGCGTCCGGGCAATCCTGGCCGATGCGCTGGGATCGGGTCTCTGTCGAGCGTCACGCCGAAGCGACGCTCCGGCTCAGCAGCGGCTGAGATCTCGTCTCGCCGGCGTCAGGCGATCTTGAAGCTGATCTCGTGGTAGCCGGTAGCGCCGTTGGGGGCAGGGCGGGCTCGGTCGGCGGTCTGGGTCTCACCCGTTCCGTCGGTGGCTCGCACCCGGGCCTTGTGGTCGCCCGACGTGGTAGCCACCTCGGCACGCCACTGCACCCACGCCTTGCCGGACAGCGGGGTGGTCAGCTCGCAGTCGACCCACTCACCGTCATCGACCTGCACCTCGACCCGCTCGATTCCCCGGGTTGGTGCCCAGGCAACTCCGGCGAGAACCACCGGGTTCTCGGAGATTGTCTTCCCGTTACGGGGATGATCGATCCGTGACTCGGTCTTGATCGGTCCCTCCTTCGACCAGCCGCGGGGGACCCAGTAGCCGTCGACTCCGTCCCACTTGGTCAGCTGGATCTCCTCTATCCACTTGGTTGCCGAGACATAGCCATACAGACCCGGGACGATGAGACGCGCTGGGAAACCGTGGTTGGGTGGCAACGGCTCACCGTTCATGCCGATCGCCAGCAGCGGCTCGCGACCGTCGGAGACGAGCTCGATCGGGAAACCGGAGGTCCAGCCGTCGACGGAGCGGCTGAACACCTGTTCTGCTCCGTCCTGGACTCCTGCTTCATCGAGCAGATCGACGAGCCGGACTCCGGTCCATTTCGCGTTTCCGATCAGGTCTCCTCCAACCTCGTTGGAAACGCACGAGATGGTCACGTAATCCTCATAGAGCGACTTGGCCATGAGGTCATCGAGCGAATACTCCATCTCGTTGTCCACCATGCCGGTGATCTTGAGCCGCCACGTCTCAGGGTCGGGACGGGGTACCACGAGAGCGGTGTCGATCCGGTAGAACTCGTTGTTCGGAACCACGATCGGGGTTAGGTCTGCGATCGTTGCGAACATGGTGTCGGGGGCCGGGGCGGGGACAGTGAGATCCGCAGCCGGCAGCGAAACAGATTCCCTGACCTGTTCCGATCGGGCGATGATCAACCGGCGGCCGCCGAGACCAGCGAGGGCGGCAACCGCACCGACCCCGGCGGCCTGGGTGAGGAACTGGCGGCGCGACGAGTTCTCGGCGACACCGTCGGTAGGCGTCTCACTCCTGCCGTTCATGTAGCGAAGCACCAGGGCGCCTGCCAGGGATGAGGCGGCGATGGCGATTACGGTGAGTGGGAAGTTGGCGCCGACACCACCCCTGGCTGCTGCGATGCCCAGGATGGCGAACACCCCGAAGGCCGCCCAGCCGACCCAGGGGCGGTGGGCGGCGATCTGGCCGATGAACCAGCCGATGACGAGGCTGATTATCGCGGTGCCGATAGCCAGCGCACCCTTATCGGCGGTGCCGAAGACACTGACGGCGAATTCCTTGACAAAGAGCGGGGAGCTATCGATGACGACTCCGCCAACCGAAGCGATGGCGGAGGGGACGAGCGATGTGATCCCCGCAATGAGTTCCGTGAGACCCAGAGCGAGTGCGGCGGAGACAACGCCGGCGAAGCCGGCTCGAGTGGACGTCGTTTTCATCATGCTTGCACCATAAGAGTCGCCATCTGTCCGGGGCGTGAACAGCCGATTACCAATGTATTAACTCAAACGCCACTCTGGTGACGTTTTGCTGCGACGAAGGCGAGGAACTCACCGCGGGGGAGAGCGTTGACGACCTTGTCCTTGGTGACCCACCCCCTTCTCGCGTTGGACACTCCCCAGCGGATGTTCTCGAACTCAGAGGTGTGGTGGCTGTCGGTCGAGATGACGAACCGGAGGCCCGCGGTGTCCCTCGCCTGGAGAAGCAACTCCGAGGGGACGTCCAGCCGGTGCAGGTGACCGTTGATCTCCAGCGCAGTTCCGGTGGCTGCCGCGGCTTCGAACACGGCCCGTGCGTTCAGCTCGATTCCGGGCCGGTGCCCGATCCTGCGTCCGGTCAGGTGACCGATGGCGCTGACGGCCGGGTTCTGCATCGCGGTGACGACCCGATTGGTCTGTTCGGCTTCGCTGAGGTCGAAATGGGTGTGCACCGAGGCGACGCACCAGTCGAACCCGGCGAGGAAGTCGGGGTCGTAGTCGACGCCGCCGTCGGGGGCGATGTTGAGCTCCGAGCCGCGGAGGATGGTCAGCCCGGGATACTTCTCGCGGAGCCGCTCGATCTCCACCTTTTCGGCGGCGATCCGGTCGCGGGTCAGCCCGTTGATCCGCAGCTCCTCCCCGTGCTCGGTCATGGCGATGTAGTCGAGCCCCCGCGTTGCTGCGGCGGCGACCATGTCGTCGAGGTCGCTCCGCCCGTCACCCGACCAGGTTGAGTGGACGTGGAGATCGCCGCGAATGTCGTCTACCTCGATCAGGTCCGGGAGCTTGTCGAGCCTGACCTCACCGATCCCCTCACGCATTTCGGGTGGGATGTAGCGGAGACCGAGGGCCTTGTACACCGACGCCTCCGTACGAGACGCAACCACCTTCCCCGTATCCGTCTCCTCGAGCCCGTACTCGTTGAGTAGCAACCCACGGTCGATGGCGACCTGTCGTAGCTCGATGTTGTGCTGTTTCGATCCGGTGAAGTACAAGATGGCGGCACCGAACTGACCGGGCTTGACGACCCGGAGATCTATCTGCAGACCCTGGGGGGTAAGGACCGAGGTCTTGGTATCGCCATGCCCGATCACCTCGGCGACGACGGGGAACTCGATGAAGTGGCTCATCACCGCGGGGCCGTCGTTGCTGGCAGCGACGATGTCGACGTCGGCTACCGTCTCCCTGAAGCGCCGGAGCGAGCCGCAGTACTGGGCCCGGGACACTTCAGGCAGCTCCTCGAGTCTCGCCACGAGCTCCTCGGCGAGGGGGAGCGCCACCGCGATCGGTGTCCTTCTGTCTTTGCCGTGCAGCCCCAGGCGCTGAATGGCAGTGGCGATCTTCTCCTGCGACTTCCGTCCCAGACCAGGAACGCCCTCGAGCGCGTCGTCTGCGATCGCCTGTTCCAGCGCCGCTACCGAGTCGATGCCGAGGCGATCACGCAGCAACACCACGGTCTTCGGACCGAGCCCCGGGATCCTCGTCAACTCCATCAGCTCCGGCGGGTACTGCTTGCGCAGGGCGACCACCCTGGCGATCCCTCCGGTGTCCACATACTCGCGGATCTTGGAGGCCGTGCTCTTGCCGATGCCGGCAACCGCCACCAACTGTGTCTCGGTCATGTCCTGGGCGGGCTGCGTCATGGCCTGCACCGCGGCAACGGCCTTCTCGTAGGCGCGCACGCGGAAGGCCTGCTTGCTCCCCTCGGCCATCGTCATCAACGTGACGAGCTCCTCGAGGACTCTTGCGATTTCGGTATTAGTCGGCATCAGTAGTTGAGAGCGGTGAACGCGACGAAGACTACGAGCAGAACAAAGCCCTCGAGACGGGTCACCTTCTTGTCGTTCCATGCGAACCAGCCGGCGATTGCTATTACCGCGACCATCAATGCGATCGACGGCCGGGTGAGATAAAGCAACGCGCCGGGCCCAACGAGACCGGCGGTACCTGCCACGGCCAGCGAATTGAAGAGATTCGAACCGAGCACGTTGCCGAGAACGAGGTCGGACTCATGGCGCCGCGCCGCCGCCAGGCCCGTAGCCAGCTCCGGCAAACTGGTGCCGACACCGAGCAGCACACCGAGGAACGCCTGGTTGAGCCCGAAATGCTCACCGAGATCGAGGGCACCGCTGAGCAGCAGGCGGGCTGCAAAGACTGTGATGATCAGTGCGGCGCCGCCGATGAGGACCTCACCGGTCACGGAATAGGCCACGTCGTCCTCGCTCATTTCGACGATCCCGTCTATGTCGGTTGCCGACCACCGAACGAGGAGGACCAGGGCCACCACCATGCCCGCGACCAGCGCTGCCCCTTCGATTCGAGAAACCTTGAAGTCCCACAGGACGGCACCGAGAACGACCACAGATGTCAGCATGAGCAGACCCTCGCGCTGCAGGATCCGGGTCCGGCTCCTGATTGGCACCAGGATCGCAGCAGCGCCAAGCACGAGGGACACATTGGCCGCATTGGAACCGGTTACGTTGGCCATGGCAACGTCGATCTTCCCGTCGACGGAGGCGATGGTCGATACCAGCAGCTCCGGCAGTGAGGTGCCGAGCCCAACGACGAGCGCTCCGATCAGGACGACCGAGACGCCCAACGCTCGGGCCAGGCGCACCGCAGACTCGACGAACCGATCCGACGCGCCGATAAGCAGGATGAGACCGATGACGACGTAGATGGAGGGAAGCAGCAACCGTGATCTTTTCGGGGTGGGCGATGATGGTAGCGAGCCCGGTGCCGGGTTTGTCGCCGTCCCCTCGCCGGGCTGATATCGTGCGAGACGAGTCAGCCGGTCGTCCGTCTCGAAACGGGCGAGGTTTAGTTGTGCCATGTTCTGCCGACGATGACAGGACAGAGCAGATGGGCTGTGCCCGAGCTGAAATGACAGGAGTAGAGGCATGGCGCCTGAAACCGAACGAGTACATCACACTTGGATCCACTCGGACCGCAAAATACCCAAGGGGTTCGTGCGGCCGATCATCCGCTTCACAAAACTCGAGGCAGCATCAGGTTCGGTGCTGCTCGTCGCTGCCGTCGTCGCCCTCATCTGGGCGAATGCCCCCTTTGGCGCAACCTACAGAGAGTTTTGGGAGACGCATCTGCATATCACCGCCGGAAGCTTCGATCTCAACATGACTCTTCAGGAGTTTGTCAACGACGCGTTGATGGCGATCTTCTTCTTCGTCGTGGGTCTGGAGATCAAACGTGAGCTTGTGGTCGGGGAGCTGAACGACAAGAAGAAAGCAGCGCTTCCCGCCATCGCCGCGCTCGGCGGGATGATTGTTCCCGCCCTCATCTACACGGTGTTCGTCGCCGGCAAGGGTGGTGAGGCCAGCGGCGGCTGGGCCATCCCAATGGCCACCGACATCGCTTTCTCCGTTGGTGTCATCTCGCTGCTGGGTAAGCGGGTGTCTACAGGGGCCAAGCTGTTCCTTCTGACCCTGGCCATCGCAGACGACATCGGGGCGATCATCGTCATCGCAGTCTTCTATAGCCAGGGTATGTCGCTGCTGTGGCTCGGGTTGGGTCTGGCCGGTCTCCTGTTCGTCTATCTGGCGCAGCGTGCCGGCATCCGTTCCTTGTTCTTCTACTGGCCGGTCGGCATCGTCATCTGGTTCTTCATCCTCCAGTCGGGTGTGCACGCCACGCTCGCAGGAGTGGCCCTCGGGCTGATGACCCCCGTCTACCCGCTCTACTCCGAGGACGAGTACCACCGCAAGACGAGCTGGATCCTGGGCCGTTTCGAGACGAACCGGGCGGCGGCGAACCACCGCGAGCGTCTCGACTACGACGCCATGCAGATGGCGGCGGTCGCCGCCGAGTCGGTCTCACCGCTCGATCGTATCGAGCAGTTTCTCGCTCCCTGGTCCGGCTTCTTCGTGGTTCCCATCTTCGCTCTGGCAAACGCCGGTGTCCGGTTTGCCGACTTCGAGAACGGCGTCGGTGCCGCCGTCACCAGCCCGGTCACCCTTGGTGTGGCACTCGGCCTGCTGGTCGGGAAGTTGGTTGGCATCAGCTCGGCCACGTGGATCGCGGTTCGAACGGGGATCGGTCGCTTGCCGAGTAATACCGGGTGGTCGCAGATCATCGGCCTGGCCATGCTCGCCGGTATCGGCTTCACGGTCTCGATGTTCGTCACCGAGTTGGCCTTCACAGAGGCAGCACTGACCGACTCGGCGAAGGTGGGCATCTTCATTGGATCGGGTCTCGCCGGCATCATCGGGACCGTGTTCCTGCGACGCTTCGGCGTGAAACAACCCGTGGCAGTCGACGACGACGAGCCGGAGCCCGCAGCGGCCATGGCGTAGGGCACACCCCCTTCCCTCTGGCGTTACAAACCGGAACATATTCCGTTTTGTGACGCCAGAGTTGTCGAAGCTCGTTGGCGCTTCCATCGTGCGGTTAGTGCACTTACTCGAAGCGTGCGGTGCTGGGCTCGGTCAGGCGGGCTAGGAGCGGCAAGGTGGCGGAGGTCACCAAGAGCGAGACCGCTAGTCCCGCCCCCATGCTGAGGTAGTAGGTCCGGCCCGGGAGCACCAGATGGGCTCCTGCCGGAATCAGCGCCCGGGTCAAGAGGGCGGCGACGATGAGCCCGCTGGTCGCGGCAAACGCGGCGGCGCTGGCGAGTGGTAGCGCCGATTCTTGAACCACGACCTTGAAGAGCGTCGACATCGGGGCGCCGCTCACCCGCAACAGCGTGAACGGCCGCTTCCGTTCCACCAGGCCACCGCCTACCGTCACGGCGAGGCTGCAACCGGCGATCAGCAGGGTGATGCCGAGAACCGCCATCACGACACCCTCGACGTTGTCGACGACGTTGTTCCTCGTCTGGGCGATCTCACCGAAGGTCTCCGGTTCGAGCGTTCCCATCTGCCACGCGCTGAGGGCCCGTCCTCCCCCGGGGAGAGTCGAGGTCTGGGCGCCGTACGTTGTCAGGAAGGTGCGCACCCGCTCCAGGATGTCGGCATCGTTCGTCTTCACTGGCAATATGGCCAGGGTCGAGCCGGTCAGGTCGGTTGCGACCGGGGGGCTGGTCGCGTCGACAACGGGGAGCGCCTTGTACAAGTAGAGCGGGTTGTCGGTCAGCAACGCCTGTATTGCGTCGGGATCGACGCTGGCCGCCGTCGCGCCCGGTGGGCAGGTGCCCAGAGCCGGGAACTGCTCGAGTCTGGAGCATTCCACGGCGGTTCGAGGGCCCGGCCCAACAAACTCCCCGGTCGGCGTCTCCACCCCGCCTCCTTGCTCAAGCGCGTACAGCGGCAGGAGCGCTACGCCGGGAAATGTACCCAGACTGCTCATCAGATCCGCGGCTCCCCGAGCGGACAGATGCTCGCCCACCGGGACGCGCAATACGGTGTTGAACCCGGCGGTCACATCGCCTCCTGCGCCACTCTGTACCGCCTGCACCGTCGGCGCCAGCAGGGCGATCCCCGAGCCGACGAAGACCGCGAAGACGAGCCCGCTTACCGATCGAAACGCGGCGCGCGGGTTGTCGGCCAGCCGCCGTGCCGCCAGCAATGACGAGGCCGCACGTCCGTGCCTCGCCATCAAGTGGGCCGCCTGCCCGGTGAGCCAGGTGCCCCCGCTGATCAGGCCGCCCATGATGAGAAGCGTCCCGGCGAAGAGCAGCCCGGGATTGGGCCCGCCCGAGGTCCCGGATCGGGGCCACGACATGAGCGCGGCAGCGAAGACTGCTATGCCCACCGGAAGCGGCAAGACGCGCCACCAGCCCGGGGCGGCTGGTGTCACGCGTGTCCTGGCTGCGAGCGGTGAGACCCGCACCCGGCGCAGCGACACCATCGCGGCCGCAGCCGCGGCGAGTGGCACGAATACGACGATGGCGACGTATCCCTCGAAGGTGGGAGTGACCGTCTCCGGGAAGAACCGGGCCCCGGAAAGAGCGACGTCGGCGAGCGTGGGACGGAGGCTCTGGAACAGCGAAATGCCGAGGATCGTGCCTGCGAATGCGCTTACGGCCGCGTCCGCCGAGGCTATGACATTGATCTGCCGGGGCGTGGCACCCACTAGCCGCATTGCCGCGTACCGCTCCTCACGCCGCGCCGCCGCCAGCCTCGTGGCGGTCCCGATGAGGATCAGGATGGGAAATAGGATCGCGATCGCGCCGAGCCCGAACGCGATCCGGTACAGGTTGGTTGTCCCCTGAGTCTGCGGAGCGGTAGCGATGTGGTCTACCCGGATGGTGCTCGGCCGAGCCGTCAGCACGTCCGGTGTGTACCCGATCATGATCACCAGGGCGCCCGGGCCCGACAGCGCTTGATCACCGATTAGGCCGACCCGCGTGCCGGGGAAGCGATCGCCCAGCTGGTCGCTCGGCACCGTGTCGAGCAGCTCGGCCAGAGCCGGAGAGGCGTAGTACTCCCCGGCTCGAGGCAACCGGGACAGGCCAGGCGGAAGCGACGCATCCGGTCCCAAAGCGGCGAGATCGAGCTCTTCGATGAACTTGCCCTGGTATATGTTCTCGCTGAAGTTCCACAACAGCAGGGTGGAATCGGAGGTGCCCCTCGCCGCCTCCGTGCATTCCCAGCAAGGCCGACCGCTCGTCGCCTGAAAGGCGTGAAATTCTGCTAGCGCGGCAAGGAGGACGGCCACGCCGATGGCCACCGCGACGGCGGTGAGTACAAGCCGGACGAGGCCCTCACGACCACTCCGGAGCGTCAGGCGTAGGCCGAGCCGCACCATCATTCAGGCACCCCTTCCTTCTCGTGTGTGACGATCCTGCCGTCTCGCACGATGACCTCGCGATCGGCATAGGCGGCGACGCGGGGATCGTGGGTTACGAGCACCACGGTCGTCCCCTCGGATCGCACCAGGTCTACGAGCATATCCATGACCTTCTCTCCTGCGAGCGAGTCGAGCGAGCCGGTCGGCTCGTCGGCGAAGATGACCCTCGGTCGTACGGCGAGGGCTCGGGCTAAGGCGACCCTTTGCGCCTGACCGCCGGATAATTCGCCCGTCCGGTGCTCCTCAAAGCCATCGAGGTCGAGCCGGTAGAGCCACGACTCCGCAACCTGGTACGCCTTCTTGCGGCCTGCGTTGTTGAAGAGAAGGGGCAAGGCCACATTGTCCGCTGCGGTCAGCTCAGGAACCAGCTGGCCGAATTGGAAGACGAAGCCGAAAGCCGTTCTCCGCAGGACCGTGCGCGCCGCCTCGTCGAGAGTGTCGAGACGCCTTCCGTCAAACCAGATCTCGCCGCTGTCGGGAGTGAATACGCCGGCCAGGCAGTGCAGCAATGTCGACTTGCCCTAGCCGCTCGGCCCCATGATTGCCAGGATCTCGCCCGGGGCCACATCCAGGCTGGCCCCCCGCAGTGCCGGCGTGGCGCCGAAGGCCTTGGCCACGTTCAAGGCTTCGATGATGCTGCCCCTAACCGGCATTCCGTATCTCCTGTTTTAGGCGCCCCAATCGGGCGACGGTCAAGTCGATCCACCTCAGATCGGCCTCGAGGTGGAAGAGGGCGTAGTCGGCCCGCAAAGCTTGAGCGAGATCACCCTGGCGGCGCGTCTTGGTGAGCTCGCGCATCCGATCCAGGTGAGAGGCGCGTTGGGTGTCCAGGTACTCGTCGGGCAGCTTGTCGAGGAGGATCGCGGTGACGACCTTGATGAACAGCACCGTCTGCGCGTTCGGGTGGACGTCCTCCGGGGTGGCAAGCCACGCCTCGACGTCGTTGCGGCCCACGTCGGTGATGGCGTACAGCTTTCGTTCCGGCCCGCCGCCCTGCCTCGTGCCCTGTTCGGAGATTTTCTGATCCCGGAGCAGTCGGGACAGGGTGGCGTAAACCTGCCCGAAGGCAAGGGGCTTCTCTCTGCCATAAAGCGTGTCGTAGCCGCGCTTCAGGTCGTAGCCATAACTGGGCCGGCGGCCCAGGATCCCGAGCAGAGCGTACGAAGTGGACATGAGGGCACCTATACACTCGATGTATAGTGGTCCGTACGCCGATCTGGCTCGAGGTCATCTCCCCTGGAGGCGAATACGCTGCTCCCGACGCTGCTACAGCTTGAGCACGACCGGTTGGGCTCGGAGCTTCTCTGCCAGGTCGGGGCGGCCGGTGGCGGCGATCTTGTCGGCGAGACCAACCCGCACGAACGGGTCGAGGTCGCTTGCCTTGGCTGCCAGCGTCTCGAATGAGGAGTCGTCGCCGGCCATAGCCGCAGCGAGCAGACCGACCCGGGTTGCGTCGGCGATCGCCCCACCCCGGCTCGCGTAGGCGACACAGAAGCCGGCAACGGCGGCGGAGGCGTAGGTCTTGATGATGGGCTCGAGGAATCCACCGACGGTGTCCATGAGAGCGAGCGGGGTGATCAACTCGAGTGCGGCTTCGCCGAATTGGGTGCTGAGGCATGCGATCAAGTCGGGCCAGTTGCCGAGCGCTGCCGGATCGTGCTCCAGAAGGTCGAATGCGTTGGCGACGGCCTCCTCCGCCCGGCCGACCCGGGCGTACGCGCTCACCAGCTGGTCGCGGAAGACCAGCCGGTTGTGCTCGATGGTCACGAGGTGGAGGTCGGTCTCGGGGTTGCCGAACTGCTCGGCGACCGCGATGAGTTCCGCCGGATTGCCCAGCCGCTCGCTCGCCTTGGCGAGCATGCCCAACGCCGTATCGTCGCCGGGCAGGAGAGCGAGTGCCTCGCGTGCCATGTCGAAGGCTTTGCGATTGTCACCCAACTGGAGGTGGCGGTCGGCGATCAGAGCCTTGATCTGTGCAGCCGTAGCCGGGTTGTGCATGTCAGAGAGGCTCTCCTCGAGCAGGGCGATCGCCCTCTCCGGCGACTCGTCTGCGTAGCTCAGCGATCGGGCGAGGTGCACCGCGGACCGTGCGTCGCCGTCCGCCTCGTGTTGGGCTTCGGCGATCTCGAGGTTTCTTTGCGCTTTGTTGCGCTCGGCGACGACAGCTTTGGCGTATCCGAGGTGGTCTATCCCGACGTGGTTGAGGACATGCCCGTTGAGGGGCTGGGAATCGCCCGCTAGATGAACGGCCTCGTGAAGGGCACCCCGGAACTCCGTTCCGGAGCCATGGAAGATGCGTACCGCGGTGAACCGGTAGAGCTCGGTACCGTCGGCCTCGCGGTTGGTGATCTCGACATTGAAGGACCGATGCTCGGCGGCATAGGTTGCCAGGTAGCGGCGGGTCTGCACAGGGTCGGGGCAGATCAGCCGCTCGTCGGCGTCGATCCACAGCACGTAGCCGGCGTCGCGGCATCGCCCGAGGACTTCGTTGCGAGCGGCACCGAAGTCGTTGGCCCACGGGCGCTCGATGACGCCAGCGCCTGCCGTCCGTGCGATCTCGATCGTGCGATCGGTACTGCCTGTGTCGCAGATCTCGACCCGGTCGCATACCGCGTCGAGTGACGACAGGCACTCCGGGAGCATCTCCTCCTCGTCACGTACGATCAGGGCGGCTACCAGCAGCGGTCCACTTGTCACCGTATCGGCCACGAGCCTGTGGATACAACGTGTCGCGTGCGAGGCGACCGCGTTTCCGGCGACGGTGAACTCGAGTTGGGGCGTATCGATCGATGCAAAGGGATCGACCAATGGGTGTTCGAGGAGCTCGATGAGGTCGGTGGCGGCTCCGGCGACGCAGGTGGGTCGCACATGGTTGACGGTCCGGGCCTCGGCGGGAACGCGCATCCGGTCGAGAGTCCGCTCCGCCTCTTTGTCGGCGGGGAGAGAGCCGATGAAATTGTCCATTCCTGGATCATTGGTGAAGGGAACGGCGTAGCGGCCGCCGTCGGCGAGAGCTCGTTCCAGAGCGACGACACCCCTGGTGGTGATGACGACGTCGTCGTGGATGAGCAGCGTCGGCTCATGAGGAAGTTGGGTGAGCGCGGTGCGGAGCGCAGAACCTCCGTAACCGACCACGGTGGTGGCACCGGGAAGCGAGGCGACGGCTTCTGACCCAACCGGTGATGCGGCGACGGCAATCACCTGACTGCCGCTG
The DNA here is from genome assembly GCA_963801165.1 of uncultured bacterium. Lineage (GTDB taxonomy): Bacteria > Actinomycetota > Acidimicrobiia > Spongiisociales > UBA5794 > JAAETI01. Next base: position 475,969 of record CAWDDT010000011.1, on the reverse strand, counting down.
CCGGCCAGCTTGCGGGCGCGACGCACCGCGTGCTTGGTCACCTGGTGCGGGCCGTAGGCCAGGATGACGACATGCATTGAGGGCTCCCTTCGGGACTACGCCCTCTTTCCGTCGGCACCACCTCGTCTCAATCAAGAAAAAGGGGGCGGCGGTGCCGCCCCCTTTCCGTACAACCTGAGGGGGTCCTAGCTCACTGGAGGAGTTGGAGGACCGATGCCGGGACCTGGTTGGCCTGGGCAAGCATCGCAGTGCCCGCCTGAACCATGATCTGATGCCGGGTGAACGACACCATCTCTTCAGCCATGTCGGTGTCACGAACCCGGGACTCGGAAGCCGACAGGTTCTCAACAGCGACACTCAGGTTCGCCACCGTGTGCTCCAGACGGTTCTGGGTAGCACCAAGAGTCGACCTGGTCGAGGACACTGCGTCGATCGCATTGTCGATGGCCGTGATCGCCGCATTGGCATCGGACGAGACGCTGACGGTGGACAGGTTGGTGCCGAACACGTCGCTCGAGGACAAGGCGAGGTTCTCGCTGATCTCCAGCGTCTGGCCGGCGCCGGAACCGACATGGAACGTCAGCGCGGTACCCGACGAGTAGTCCTGGAAGACACTGTTGCCTGCGAATGTGCTGTTGGTGCCGATCGAGGTGATCTCTGCCAGCAGCTGGGTCACCTCGGCCTGCTGGGCAGTACCGTCGGTGGTTGCAGTGTTGGCCGCATCAACAGCCAACTCACGCATACGCTGCAGGATCGAATGCACCTCATTGAGAGCACCCTCAGCGGTCTGGACAAAACTCACACCATCTTGAGCGTTCCGGATCGCCTGACGGGAACCCGAGATCTCCGCACGGAGCGACTCAGACTTCGCCAACCCGGCCGCATCATCAGCAGCACGATTGATCCGGAAACCCGAAGACAGCTTCTCGAGCGACTTACTCAACTGAGCATTGGTCGTGGAAAGATTGCGGTATGCGTTGTATGCCGCAATGTTCTGATTAATACGCACTTCGTGTACCTCCTTGTAGGGCGGTGCGTCACTTCGTCAACATCCATGTCAACGTTTCAGAAGGACCAGTCGACCAGACACCCCATGGCGTAAGCGATTAACCACCGAAAAACCCGGCGTGTTCAGATCTGGCGCGCCTGGTATGACCCGAGAACCAGGAGGCGGGTGAGCGTGGCGGGCTGCGGCTCGATGACCTGGCGCAGACCTTCGGGGCCAGCAGGATGGATCAGATCGACAAAGAACCTGTAGCTCCATGCCTCATCGTTCGGACGCGACTCTATGCGCGTGAGGTTGGCGCCACGCAGGCCGAGCTCGGTGAGCGCCAGGGCGAGGGCCCCGGGCCGGTGGGCGGTGACGAACATGATCGTGGTCTTGTCATCATCGGGGTCTACTTCGGTGGCGCCCTTCGCCAGGACAAAGAATCTCGTCGTGTTGTGGTCCCGATCCATCACATCGGTGCGGAGAACCTCCAAACCATGCGGAGGTCCCGCTTCCGGCGGGCCGAGGGCAGCCACCTCCGGGTTGCCGTCGCCGGCAACCTCGCGTACCGCTCCTGCGGTGTCGTGCCGCGGTACCGGGCGAATGCCAAGACCGGCCAGAGTGCGCTCCGCTTGAGCGAGTGCTTCTGGATGCGACTTCACATAGCGAATCTTTTCGAGCCCGGCTCCCGGCAACGCGAGCAGGGCGTGTCTGATCTCGACGAGATGCTCGCGCCGAATGGAGACGGGGCCCCGCCCTTCTGCACCGGCGAGCCGATCCAGCACCGGCAACACACTGCCGGTGGTCGAGTTCTCTACGGGCATCACCAGCCGGTCTGCCGATCCGTCGTCGAGGGCGTCGAAAGCCGCGACGAAACTGGGATAGCCGACGGGCTCGCTGTCGGGAAAGATCTCTCCGACGGCCCGGTGGCTATACGAATGAGGCTCGCCCTGATACCCGATACGCATCCGGCGAGGATAACGCCTGACCCGAGCCACGAGGCCGAGTTTGCGTAGCAAACTCGAACCTGACCCGGAGGGTCAGGCGCTATCGTCACCTGCGAGATGGGACGAGTAGGTGTATTCGATTCCGGCGTTGGCGGTCTGTCGGTCCTCAACGAGTTCCTGAAGCTCGCTCCCGGGCATCCGTTGATCTACGTCGCCGACCAGGCCATGGCTCCGTATGGTGAGCGAAGTCTGACGGAAGTCCGAGACCGTGCTGTAGCGATATCCTCGTATCTGGTCGGGCGCGACTGCGATGTGGTGGTCGTCGCGTGTAACAGCGCCTCCGCCGCGGCGCTTCATCACCTGCGGGAAGTGTTTCCCGCTGTGCGCTTCGTCGGCATGGAGCCGGCCGTGAAGCCGGCCGCGACGCAGAGTCGCCGTGGGGTCATCGGTGTGTTGGCCACAGACGCCACCTTTCAGGGAGAGCTGTACGCATCGGTCCTTGACCGCCACGCCAACGGGGCCACAGTCATCGAGCAGGCCTGTCCGGGATTGGCCGGCGCCATCGAGCAGCTGGGGGGCGACGCCGAAGAGACACGGGCCCTCGTTGCCCGCTACGTCACGCCATTGCGCAAAGCAGGCGTCGACACTCTCGTGCTCGGCTGCACGCACTACCCGTTTGTGCTCGATGCCATTGCCGCAGTCGCCGGTCCCGACATAACGGTGGTCGATCCCGCTCCCGCGGTTGCCCGACAGGTGTTGCGGATGGTTGGTGAGCCCGCGACTGGTGCATCGGTTGAGTTCCTCACCACCGGCAATGTCACGTCGTTTCGTGATCAGGTCGGGACTCTGGTCGGGATCGAGGCGGGTCCCGGCTGGGTGATGATCGGGGCACAGGGGAGTATCCGGGTGATCGTTGGGGACCTCACCCGGCAGAACGTCGACGTCATTGTCAATGCCGCCAACACTCACCTCCAGCACGGTGGTGGTGTTGCCGGTGCGATCGTGCGGGCGGGGGGTGCGGCGATCCAAACCGAGTCGACGCGATGGGTGCGTGAGCACGGGCCGCTATCCGTTGGCGGCGCAGCTGTCACCGGGGCAGGCGCATTACCCGCCGCTCACGTCGTCCACGTCGCCGGGCCGATATATCGGTCGGGTCAAGACAATGAGGGCATGCTGCGGGCAGCAGTATCGGGTGCGCTCGACGCGGCCCGGGCCATCGACGCGCGGACGATTGCTTTTCCTGCCATCTCCGCCGGAATCTACGGTTATCCCGTGCCGGAGGCCACCGCCGTGCTCGCCTCCGAGGTTGTGCGCTGGCTCGATGCCAACCCGGGAGCGGTCGCCGAAGCGGTTCTGGTCGCACTCGATGGCGCGGTGGCCGATCTCTTCAGATCCGGAGTCGCCGGGGCAATTTCCCCCAACGGCTGGTCATTCGACACAACGTGGTCGCGACCGTTGCGATAGGGTTTCCACCGGAAGGAGGAACCCGATGGGATCCAGTGAGAACCTCGCCCAGTTGCGACGCATCTCCGAGCGGATGCGTTCGATAAACGATCAAGTCTCGCAGCGTCTGGTGTCCTCGTCGTGCGCTCCCGATCTCATGGAGACGGCCTACGCCGCCATCCGGGGCGAAGTGCCCGGGTCGGACGGCATGACGGCGTTGCGCGACGCTTTGAGCGCAGACGGTGTCGCGGAGATGCACCTCGACGCGATCGAGGCGCTCTATGTGCGCTGTCTCCTCGACCCGACGATCTGAGGATGTCGGTTCGGTCGTAGCCCGTGGCTACCCGCAGCCTATCGGTAGCCATATCACGAAGCTCGTCTCGACGCCGGGCTCGGAGACCATGTCAATCGTCCCGTTGTGGCGGTCGACGACGATCGAGCGTGCAATCGACAACCCCTGGCCCGTCCCGACGCCTACATCCTTCGTGGAGAAGAAGAGATCGAATATGTGCTCCTTGACGTCATCGGGAACGCCGATGCCGTTGTCGGTCACCTCGACGGAGACTCCGCCTGCGGCAACAGCGGTGGTGATCTTGATGACACCCGGCGGGCTGGTTCTCTTCTTTGCCGCTTCCGCTACGGCCTGGGCGGCGTTCACGAGGAGATTGAGGAACACCTGGTTCAGCTCCGCCCCCACGGCGTAGACGTCGGGCAGCTCCGCAAGCTGCCATTCGATCTCCGCGACGTCTTTCCATTCGCTGCGAGCGACTGTGGCGGTGACCTGCAGGGCGCGGTTGATGTCAACGGGTGTCTTGCCCTGGGTCCCGTGGTGCGAGAACTCCTTCATGGAGCTGACGATCTCGGCCACCTGTTCGATGCCTTCGAGAGTCTCGGTCAGGGCGTCGGGGACATCTTCGGCCAGTCCGGCGAGGTCCTCGGTCTCCACGATCTGTCTTGCCCTGTCGAGGAGGATGGCGGGGTCGGCATTCTCGTCGAGGATCGGTCGGAGCTGGTCGAAGAGTGCCAGACACGCGTCGAAGTCGGTGCCGAGGTATCTGGTGTTGTCCCCGATGTACTGAATGGGCGTGTTGATCTCGTGCGCAAGGCCCGCGGCGAGCTGTCCGATCGATTCGAGTTTCTGCGCCAGCCGCAGCTCGGTCTCCATTCTCTCCCGAAGCTCCATCTCCTCACTGAGATGCTGGTTGAGCCTCTCCAAGGAGACACTCTTCTGCTCCAGCTGCTCGTGGGCTTCGGTCAAACGCTCCAGGGATCTCCTCAGCTCAGCCCTGGTGGCCTTCAGCTCGCGGACCGCGTTCGTCCACAGCTCCCTGAGATGCGCCGACTGCTTCAGCCCCTGTTCGAGCAGGAAGATCTTCTGCTGTAGCGCATCGACCGTGACCTCATCGGATGATGAGGTGGTGGTCATCAGTCCTCCAGGTCGGCGTAGATGATGTCAAGACCGCACACCAGATGCGCAGTCCACCGGTGCAGATTCACGGAGGGGACTCCGGCCTCATCGACGTTTGAGGCCGCTACATCCCGCCGAACAGACGCACCGCCGTGTTCACCAGGTTGGGGTCGAATCGCGACCCGGACTCCGCCTCGAGCTTCTCGATCAGCTCGTTTGGCGCCACGGGCTGACCGGACGGTGGGTAAAGGAGGTCGTCGGTCGCCTCGGCGATGGCGATGATCCGGGCCGAAAGCGGGATGTCGTCTTCGACGAGCGCGGCCGGGCCGGCCCCATCCCATCGCTCGGCTTGATACCGGATCGCGTCAGCGATCTCAGGGCCCGCAGACGCAAGCACGTAGCGGGCGCCTCGTTCCGGGTGGGTCTCGTCGGTGACCGGATCTTCGTCGCCGAGCGGGAGCCGCCCCACCTCGTGTAGGAGTGCTGCCAATCGCAGGTTGTTGAGCTCGCGGCCTTGATACCCGAGCTCTCTGGCGAGGTCGGAGGCGAGCTCGGTCACCCGGTTGCTGTGTCCGGGAGGACCGGGAACCAGGCTGTCGACGATACCCACGAGAAGCTGAGCAACCGAGTATTCGGTAATAGCGGCCAGCAGGACCGTCACCTGGTCGGCGGTTACATACGAGCTCCCGTCGGCCTGCGCCGCAGCGACAACGGCCTGTTCCGCCTGGTCGCGGATTGCCATCACTTCGCTCTCGGCGCTGGCGATGACGGCGCCAACCGCAAGCTTCAGCTTGATTCCGGCGGGACGGAAAGCCTCGGTCATCTGGATCAGCTCGTGGGCAAAGCGCTCCGGGCTGACAAGTAGCTGTTTCCCGTCGAGTACCGCAAACGTCGATTGCCCGAGGCTGAACACCTCGCAGGAGTACCGCTGCGCCGCATCGTTGTAGAAGCTCGCCAGGCGGCGCCGGAGCAGGTTGATCGCCCTCGAGTCCGTGCGGTCTCGGGCGTGGTCCAGGTTGGTGATCTGCATCATCATCACGTTGGGCGGAGTCCCGGCCTCGATGAACTCGCCGAGCCGCATCTCGAACGACGCTACTTCCGGAAGGTTGGTCACCGGATCGCGGCGGCGGGTGCTGCCTCCCGCGTGTCTTCTCGAGCTGCTCCAGGTAGCCATCCATGAGGACGTCGGTGTGTTGGTCCGGGTCCACGAATGAGCCGAGGGCTCTCTCGTTGCCTTCGGCAATGACGCCGGAGCAGCCCTGGCGCATCAGCTCGACGGCGGTCTCCTCACCACCGGGATGGCAGATGACCACCACAGGCGTAACCTCGCGGTCGATGTCCTCCGGTATCCGCGGGGCCTTCCCCCGTCCCATCCGTGTGGAGATCGCCACGAGCGTGGCGGCTTGTAGCTCCGCAGCATCGGTACTCACTTCGAACCCGCTGGTGTCTCGGGCTCGCTGTAGTGCAGCTTCGTTGACACCGAGAGCCACCAGGAGCCCGTTGTTGCGTGACGGCGATGACGTAGTCGCGCTCGCCGGCGCCGCGGACGTGTCCGCCGCCTTCTCCGGGGGAGCCTCCGTCATCGTGGTCACATCACACCTCGCCGGTCAGAACTAGCTCTTCTTCGTCGACAACGCTGATGCGCGTCGACCGATCTCGCGCCGTGTACGCAGCGGTAATGCTGTCCAGATCGAGGATCAGCCCGACCGTTCCGTCGCCGAGGATGGTTACCCCTGAGACGTGGGAGGCGTCGAGCGAGCCGGGCAACGGCTTGACGACGACCTCGGTCTGGGTGAGGAGCTGGTCGACGGTGAGCGCACAGCGCCTGCCCTGGTACTGGTAGACGATGGCCGGTGTTGGGGTGCGCATCGTGGATTCACCGGAGAGCTGGCAGCTTCCCGGGATCACCGGAATGGTCGCTCCTCGCAGAGTGATGACGGGATCTCCCTGTACCCAGCGGAGGTCGTCCTTGCCGATGACGATGGTCTCGACGATGTGCGCGAGCGGCACGGCCCACGTTTCGTTGCCCACCGTCACGAGCAAGGCTTCGAGAACAGCTAGGGACATCGGCAGCCGTAGCCGGAAGATGCTTCCTTGACCGTTGTTCGATTCGACGCTTACCGATCCGCCGAGACGATTGACTGATGAGCGGACAACATCCATGCCGACGCCCCGGCCCGAGATGGTGCTCGCTTCGGTCCGTGTTGACAGACCCGGTGCGAACACCAGATCGAGCTTCTGGGCATGGGTGAGAGCGCCAACGTCATCTGCTCCGATGATTCCTTTCTCAACGGCTTTGGCGCACACCCTCTCGGTGTTGATCCCGGGACCGTCGTCGCTGACCTCGATCACGACCTGGTTGCCTTCGTGATACGCCGCCAGACGCATTGTGCCCGCCTCCGGCTTGCCGGCGGCAAGGCGCTGTTCCTTCGATGTCTCGACGCCGTGGTCGGCGGCATTGCGGAGCAGGTGGACGAGAGGGTCGCTCAGCTCGTCGACCATGCGTCTGTCGAGTTCGGTCTCAGCGCCGGTCATCTCGAAGTTGATCTTCTTGCCCAGCGTTCGTGCCGTGTCGCGTACGAGACGGTTCATCCGCCGGAACGTCGACTCGAGAGTGACCATGCGCACCTTCGCTACCAGCGCCTGGAGGTCCGAGATCAAACGTGCCGTACCGGCCACCGATTCGTGGATCTGGCGGTCACCGGACAGCCCGACCTGTTGTTCCAGCTGTCCACGAGCGATAACGAGCTCGCTGACGAGATCCATCAACGCGTCGAGACGTTCGATCTCCACACGAACCGTGGCCCGCTGCGCCGATGTGGTCTCGGCGGCCTTTTGCGGCTTTGGCGCCAGCGGCTGCTCGGTCACTTCGGACACGTCGGCAATGCCGGCGATCCGGGTCAGGAGGGCAGCGACGTCGGCGACGCCGCTCATGTCCAGGCTGAACTCTTTGATCCCACCGGAGATGATCTCCTCGTGAGACGGGGCTGTTGCCTCGACCTTTCCCGCCGCTGAGGCCGTACGCATGACCATGGCGGCTCGGGCCCCGGGCAGTTGGCAATCGTCGGCAAGCTTCACTGTGAGGCGATGCGTCGGCTGTCCTGACGACGCCGGATCGGCTGTCGCCGGTGCCGACGGGTTCTCCGCTTCTTCGGGAGCCGGTGTGTCCTTCTCCGGCTTGGTGCCGGCACCGTTGAGGGCTGCGGCGTGTCCGTCGAACTGGCCGATCAACGCCACCGGCATCTCAGGATTCGTCCCTGCCGCCGCTTCATCGACCATGGCGGAGAGGACGTCGCAGCCCGACAGCAGAAGATCTGTCTCTTCGGGTGTCGGGCTCCCACCGCCTTGCCGGTAGTGCTCGAGTAGATCCTCCATCCGATGCGACACGATGGTCATGGCGTCGATGCCGACGGTCGCGGCCATACCTTTGATGTTGTGGGCATAGCGGAAGAGCTCGGCGATAGTGGCGACGACCGCGTCGCCCTCCTCATTCTCGAGCCTGAGGAGACCGGCGACGAGCTCCTCGGCGTTCTCTCGAGCTTCCTCGACGAATTGATCGAGATATTCCGTGTTCATACCGCTACCGCCTTGATGTCTTCCCTACGCACGTAGAAGGGTCGTTGCTTTGTTTCGAGGCCGAGCGCCTCCGGTTCTGCGACACGCTCGGCCCCTCCGATGAAGAGCACCCCGCCGGGGCGAAGTGCAGCCGCCAGTTTGCGATGGAGGTCGCGCTGGGCGGCGGCGCTGAAGTAGATAACGACGTTCCGGCAAGCGATCAGGTCAAACCGACTGCCAACTGCGGGCTCGGCCAGGAGATCGTGTTTAGCGAAACGGATCGACCGGCGCAGAGTAGGGTCGACGACCCATTCGTCATCGTCCTCGGTGAAGTACTTCGCCCGTATGTCGGTGGGCACCTCGTTGAGTTCTTGTTTCGAGTACCGACCGAGGACTGCCTTGTCGAGGCTGCGCTGGTCGATGTCGGTCGCGGTTATGTCGGCGGTCTGCCCGTTCTCCTTGGCGACGATCGCCATCGAGTACGCCTCGGCACCCGTCGATGCACCGGCACTCCACATCTTGACGCGGTGTCCCATCCCGGGGAGGAACTCCTTGCGGAGGAGGTCCCACGCGGAGGCATTCCGGTAAACGGAGGTGACGTTGATCGTCAGTGCGTCGATCATGCGAGCCCGTAGCGCGGGGTCGCGCCGCAGACCGGCGAGCAGCTCTGCCTCGTCGCCGATAGCCGACCGACGCATGAAGCTCGAGATGCGACGTTCGAGCTGGGCATCGCGAATCCCCCCGATCTCGAGTGACTCGTACCGGCTCATGATGGTGCGCACTGCCTCTAGGGTGTTCACATCACAGCCTTTCCGCCGGGGCGAGGCGTCTCGGCTCTGCCGGAGTCGCCTCGAGGATCCTGGCCATGACATGGGGTGGGCCGATCCGATCGGCGATACCGGCGTTGCGGATGGCGCGCGGCATGCCGTCCACGGTCGAGGAAGGGCCATCCTGGGCGATGATCTGGCCACCGGAGCGCTTGACGTCGCGGCAACCGATCAGCCCGTCGGTGCCCATCCCGGTCATCACCATTGCGATCATGTGCTCGCCGTAGTGCTCAACGGCCGTGGTCATGGCGATGTCGGCGCGGGGGCGGAGACCACCCACAGGCGGGCTGTCGCTCAACCTGACCCGGTCCCCATGGATCTCCAGGTGAGCGTGACCGGGAGCGATCAGCGCCCTGCCCCGCTCGAGACGATCACCGTCTTGCGCCTCGGCAACTGCGACAACGCCGATTCGATCGAGACGCTCAGCCATCTTCGCCGTGAACGTGGGAGGCATGTGCTGGACAACAGCGATAGGGAACGGGGGCGTCCTGGTGAACGCCGAGAAGAAGTCATGGAGCGCCTGTGGTCCTCCTGTCGAGGAAGCGATCACGGCGAGCGACGTAGGTCGCAGGGGTGCGATTTCGCCGACGATCGGCGCTCGCGTCGCCGAGGCCGGCTGAGGGAGCTTGGCGGCAAGAGCCGCCCGGAACGTTCTTCGCAGCCGAACCCGGAAGACGTCGATGCCTTCCGTAGCGCTCGGCTTCGGCACAAAGTCGAGCGCACCGAGGGCGAGCCCCTCGATCGTTGTTTCCGCACCTGCCGTGGTGTGAGCAGACACCAGAACGACCCGTGTCGGATTGTCTTGCATCGTCTTTTGGAGGACCCCGAGACCATTCAGTCCGGGAAGCTCGATATCGAGGGAAACGATATCGGGCTTGTACTCGGCGATGACTCTGACGGCTTCGGGACCGCTGGCCGCAACGGCCACGATCTCAACACCGCGTATGGCGGTGAGGGCGTCAGATACCGTCTGCCGCATCATGGCAGAGTCGTCGACAACTACAACACGGCTCGTCGTGTTCATGACGTGGTGGTCGCCATATCACCCGCGGACTCGATGTCCGCGGTGGAGCGGAGAATGGATTCCACGTTGAGCAGGACGATCAGCCGGTTGCCGGCATGTACAATCCCGTCGACTCCGCCGACGGCACCGTTGCCCAGTTCCGGTGGCGGCGGCTGGAACTCCATCTCGTCCAGGTTGAACACCTCCGAGACACTGTCGACGAGCAACCCGATGGTCGTGTCGCCGTACTGGACAACGAGGATCCGGCCATCCGGCTGATCCGCTTCGGAGGGCATTCCGAAACGGTGCCGGAGGTCGATGACAGACATGATGCGTCCCCGCAGGTTCATGACGCCGCGCACATATGACGGCGAGCCGGGGACACTGGTCAACGGTCCGAGCTTGATGATGCTCTCCACCATCTCGATCGGGATCGCGTACTCCTCGGCCCCGAGCCGGAAGGCAACGAGCTGCAGTTGATCCTGCTTCTCAATCGCTTGCATTGTTTCCTCCATTTGAATGACGCTCAAGCCAGGGCTTTGTTGATCGCGTCGACGACACGATCCGGCTCGAACGGCTTGATGACAAAATCGACTGCGCCTGCGGTGACTGCTTCGACAACCAGCGACTCCTGGCCCATCGCAGAAACCATCACTACCTTGGCTCCGGGGTCTGCCTTGAGCAGCTCTTTGAGGGCTTCGACCCCGTCCATGTTGGGCATTGTGATGTCCATGGTGACGAGATCAGGCTGTGCTGTCGCGTAGGTGCTGACCGCCTCGGCTCCATCCGTCGCTTCCGCGGCGATATCGAAGCCTGCCTGGGTCAACACCCCCTTTATCGTGCTACGCATGAATGCGTTGTCGTCGACGATCATTATCCTTGCCATGTCCCGTTACGCTCCTTTGGCTTCCGTGATGAGCTCCGCGACGCGGAACCCAAGAGTGCCGTCGACAATGACGACTTCCCCACTCGCCACGCGGGTGCCGTTGGCGAGCATGACGACGTTGTCTCCGACAGATTGGTTGAGGGTCACGACGCTGCCTTCTCCCATCCGGAGAAGCTGGCCGATGGTCATCGAGACGTTTCCGAGCTCGACGGCTATGTCCAGCTCGACAGAGCCGAGGACGCCCCCACCCAGCGGTGCGACCGAGGCGGTCGGAGCGGTCTGAGCGACGGCCGGAGTCGGCGCCGCCGGTGTCGCGGGCTGTTCGGTCACCGCAGCCGGCGGCTCCTCGGCTGTAGAGGCGAGCCAGCGAGTGCCGAGGCTCGCGGCGAGCTCGCGGTCGATCTTCCAGTAGACCTTGGACCGGGCCTGCCCGCCGATTTCGCCCTGGTAGGTGACGACAATCGCATCGCCCTCGTCCTCTGTAGGTTCCGGGTTGGTCGAGATCGTCGGCGGGGAGATGTCGATACGTTCACCCAGCCCGTCGCTGAGCGCGGTGGCGGCTCCGGCCATCAGCTGGTTCATCGCCTCCGACAAGGCCGACATGCCCAGCTCGCCCAACAGGTCCTCCTCGTTGACGCCCATGCCCTTGGTCATGATCCTGACGATGGTCTTGGCGTCCTCCGAAGACACGACCAGCCACGAGTCGCCGGAGAGGGCCCCGGTGAAGTCGACGCTGAGGTGCACGCCCTCCTCGATGATTTCCGGTACATGAGTCTTGGCGTCGCCGATCTCGAGCAGTGTGAACTCAACAGGCACTCCGAGCAGCTGGCCGAGGTTCTTGGCGGAACCCCCGATCATGGCTGCCGCCGCGCCTGCGAGACCGGGCGTCGCTTGCTGATTGATTTCAGTGGTCATTGCGCATCCATTTGCCGATACGGAGGGCGACGTGGCCGTTGTGACGGCCAACCTCGCCTGTGAACAATTTGACGCCGCCGGCGGAGACCATGGCCGGCTCGTCGACGGGGTTCCCGAGCACGACTACGTCGCCCGGCTGGAGGAGCGACAGCTCACTGAGCGTGAGGGTGGCTCCGTTGATTCGAGCACTCAGATGGACTGGTGCTTCCTCGACCTTGTTGGCAGTTGCTCCGTTGGTCGTCCCATCGTCCTCGGCCCGTTCCCTACCGGGGCGATTCTCGAGGATGGCCTCGAGAAGCCTGCGGGGGTAGCAGATGCTGAGGATTCCCTCACTGGCGTATGGGGCGTCGAGCCGTACCCGAAACGATTGGATGAGGACAGAGTCGGAGGCAACCGACACGTGGCCTATCGCTGGTCGGGACTGGATCTCTGCGACCGACGGCTCGAACACGATGTGAGTCTCGAAGGCCGCACGTACGGCCCAGCCGATCTTTTCGATGATCTCGCCGAGGAGGATGGCTTCCAGATCTGTGAAGGCGCGGAAGCCTGCCGGTCGACCGGTCCCGCCGAGCAGCACGTCGAGCATGGCGAAGCCGAGATGGTTGGCGATATCGGTGACGGCCATGTAGTCGCCGGGGCGCAAAGAGATGACACCGACCATGGTCGGGCTGGGCAGAGCATTTACGTAGGACTCGAACCGGGCCTGATCGATTCCCTGATCCTCGACCAGGACAGGCACTTGTAGCAGCGCGGTGAGTCGTGCGGCGAGCTCTGTGGCGAACGCTTTGTGAAGCGACGAGATCTCGGCAACGGTTCCGCTGTCGAACGCCTTGCCGACGTGATAGTCGTAGGGCTCGACCTTTCTGCCCGCGGCAGCGATGAGTGCGTCGATTTGACTCTGACTGAGGGTTTTCTGGGGCACAGGCGCCTTCACTGGTTGCGACTACCTGCTCAAAGTCGGCCGTTGGTTGGAACGCTAAAGCAGACCAACGCGCGCACCCCTATGCAATGGTGCGGCTCTCTGCGATCGGATTGCCTTGACCGTCGAGGTGGCGGAAGATTCCACTTTCCCTATTTGGGCACCGGCCGACAGGGTGCAGAGCCGGCTCATTTCCTGACCGACGTGCCGGACTCAATCGAGGAGAATCACAAATGGTGGCTCAAGATCGGTATCTCGAGGCCTACAGCGAGATAGCAAACATCGGGACCGGGAACGCCGCCACCGCGCTTGCCGGGTTCCTGCACTCACAGGTGACCCTCGACCCGCCGGTCGCCTACCAGGTCGACCTACCTACTGCCTGCGAGCTGCTGATTAGTGGTCGGAGCCCGAACACAGCTGTGGTGCTTCTCGCGTGCAGCGGGGATCTCGACGGTGTGATCACGCTCTTCATCGAAGACCCCGCCCCCTACCTTGCGGCTCTGGGCGCTCCTCTTGAGCTCGAAGCGGCGGCCATAGGAGAGATCGGCAACATCTTTGCCGCCCGCTTCCTCGAGGCTATCGGCTCGATGTTCGGACTACAGGGCCACTACGAGCCCCCGGCGACCGCAAGTGGCAGCCGGGCGGCGATCATGGAGACCGTGCTGGCGATGGCGTCCGACACCGAGCCCTACACGCTGGTGCGCTGCTGGCTCCGTCTCAATGACGGGCGTGCTCCTGCCGAGCTCGTCTACTTCCCCGGTCCATCGTCGCTGCGACATGTGGAGTCCCTTGTCTGATGGCGAGATATGTTGTGAGCATCGGGCAGACCGCGGTCGCCACCGATCCCGGTGACGTGATCGAGATGATCGGTCTCGGCAGCTGCGCCGGGATCTTTATCGCCATGCCGGGGAAATTCGCCGTCGCCGCCCACTCCTTGCTCGCTCAGCCACGGGCCGGGGAGGTGCCCGATCAGCCGGGCAAGTACGTGGAGACGGCCGTCCCGTTCCTTCTGGATAAGCTGGCAGAAGCCGGAATCGCCAAGATACGGTGCAAGGCATGGGTGGTAGGGGGTGCCCAGATGTTCACGTTCGGCGGCAACTCCGAGTCGGCAGGCATCGGAGAGCGCAACACCGATCTCGCGATCCAACTCCTCCGCAAGCACGGTTTCCGGCCCGACGCATCGTGCGTGGGGGGCACGAGTGCCCGCCGTGCCTCGCTTCGGTTCGATGACGGGGCTTTCAGCTCGCATTCGGGAAAGGCCTAGAGAAGGTGTGGAGTTTCCTCCAGTCTCGCAACAACCCGGGGTGCCGGGCGTCATGCCGGCACCATCGCACCACGAGGTGATTTCAATGTCAGTAACCAACGATCTAGAGCAGATAGTCCCGGCGACAGTCGACCGCCTCTTGACCGGCCACGACCATATCCAGACCTGCGGGCCGTGCCGCGACGACGTGATAGCCCTCACCTTGTCGAAACTGCACCCCGGCTACTCGTCGTCAGATATGGGACGGATCCTGAAACGAATCGACGCCGAGAAGGCCAAGGAGAGAGCAAGGGTCGCGGTTGCGGTCGTTGCCGCCATCGCCGTCGTCGAGAAGAGCCCGCACCACACGGGGTAGGAAGCCTCGACAGGGGCGGCTATCTCCTCACTAGACCTTATGCGGTATTAGCCCTTATGCGGTGAGCGACCCGGCCGACGGGGTTGCACAACAACTTAGACGAGATGGATCTCGCGAAGCATTCAGGGAAGAACGCACCTGCGTTCTTCCCTTTCGCGTCTACGAGAAGGAAAGGCGACATGGTACCGATCTCCGACCAGACGATGGCGGCAATCGAATACGCCATGGATGCGCTCAACACCAGAGCCGAAGTCACCGCCAACAACGTTGCCAACTCCGAAGTCCCCGGGTTCAAAGCTTCACGGGTCTCCTTCGAGGACCAGCTGCGGCGGGCTCTCGCCGGCGACCGGGTGGAGCGGATCCAGGATCCCGACATTGCCGGTACCGGCGCCCCGGGCGATGCCATCGGCAACAACGTGAGCCTCGAGAACGAGGTCGTCGAGATGATGCAGACCAATCTGCTCCAACAGGCAATGGTCGAGGCTTTCAACTTCAAAGCCGGGATGCTGCGCTCGGCGATTGGGAGGACCTCGTAGTGGGTGCCTTCGACGCAATCGACATCGCACGCAGCGGAGCCGACGTTTCTCAGCTCTGGCTCCAGGCGATCGCTCACAACATCGCCAACATCAACACGATTCGCTCGGCAGACGAGGAGCCGTTCCGGGCGAAGCTGATCCACGCTGAGGAGGTGCTCGACGGTGATGGCGTCGGTGAAGGTGCCCGCGCTGTGGAGATCCTCGATTCAGACGGCGACCCGATGGTGGTTTTCGATCCGGACAACCCGCTCGCCAACGAAGAAGGCTATGTGGTTCGCCCGGTTGTGGATCTCTCCAAGGAGATGACGGACATGATCGCCGCCCAGCGGAGTTACCAGATGAATCTCCAGGTCATCAAGACCAACGAGGAGACCTACCAGGCCGCACTCAGGATTGGACAATAGGATGATGTTGCCTCCCATCTCCGGCGTTGCCGGAACCCCGGGCGTAGCCGCTGCCCAGCAGCCGACAGCCCCCACTGCAGCGGACGGATTCGGTGACAAGATCGCCTCGGCACTGCAGTCGGTTTCGGATGCCGAGTTCGGCGCCGATTCCATCGCACAGAACATCGCAACCGGCGGCGATGCCTCCGTCCAGGAGCTGATGACGTCGATGACGAAGGCTCAGCTCAGCGTTGACCTGCTGGTACAGGTTCGGAACAAGGCCATCGAGGCCTACCAAGAGATCATGAGGATGCAGATCTGAAATGGAGCGTCGCAACCGCCTCGGAGACATGCTTGTCTCGCTGCCACTCGCCCACCAGGTAGTCATTGGCATCGCCGGTGTCGTTTTGGTGATGGCGGCATTCCTGTTCTTCAAATGGGTGAGCACACCCTCGTACACCGTCCTCTACTCGAACCTCGACGATTCGACTCTCTCCACGGTCGTCGACGAGCTGGATCGGCAAGGTGTGCCATACGAGATCGAGGGCGGCGGTTCCCGCGTCCTCGTGCCCAAGTCCGAGGTCTACACGGTCCGCGCCGCTCTGGCCACCGCCGGTGTCCAGAATGGCGCCGTGCCCGAGGGCTACTCGATCCTCGACGACCAGGGTCTCAACGTGTCCGACTTCCGCCAGCGGGTGGACTACCAGCGTGCCCTCGAGGGTGAGATGGCAAAGACGCTGTTGGCGATGGATGACATCACGGCAGCCACCGTCCACCTGGTCATCCCGGAGAAGTCCCTGTTCGCCGACGCCGCGGAGCCGGTGACCGCCTCCGTGCTGCTCGAGACGTCAACACCTTTGAGCGAGCTCGGCACCGAGACCGTCACCTTCCTCGTCGCCTCCGGGGTCGAAGGGCTCGATGCCGACAACGTAACGGTGGCCAACGTGGATGGCACCGTCCTGCACGCCGCAGGTGAGATCGCCCAGGACAGCGCCGTCAGCAACCGCAACCTGCGGATGACCCATGACTTCGAGTCGGCGCTGACCACCGATGTCATGAACCTGCTTACGGCGGTGGTCGGTTCGGACGCTGCTTCGGTGGTGGTCAGAGCCCGGCTCGACTTCGACGAGCAGTCGGTTGACACCCAAACCTACGCCCAGGACGGCGCCGTCGCTCTGCGTGAATCGACGGTCGACGAGAACTACGCGGGATCCGGGGCGCCGTCCGGGGGGACCCTGGGCACCGACGGTCAGCAGATCACGGTCGACTCAAACGGCGATTACACCTACGACAGGAGCGAGGTCGTCCGCGAATACGGTGTCGACAACGTCATTTCCCACGAGATCACTGCGCCGGGCAAGGTGGAACAACTCTCCGTTGCAGTCGTGATGGACGACGGCTCTCTCACCGGCACCACCATCCCCTCCTCCGACGAGATCAAGTCGCTGGTGGCGGCCGCAGTAGGTCTCGACCAGACCCGAGGCGACACCATCTCGGTCTCCACCATCGCGTTCCCGGCCCCCGAGGTTGTCACCGAGGACACTACGGCGCCTGCGGCGGCGTCGACGGATGTAATGGCGATGCTCCCGCAGGTCATCGGAGGGGTAGTACTCCTCGTCGTGATGGGTGCCTTGCTGATGATGGCCCGTGGCTCCTCCAAGAAATCGCGGGTTGCAGCGCTCGAGGTGGTGCAGCCTGCCCTGGGTGGTGGGACAGTGCCCGCCGGCGAGACCGATGGCGGCGTCAGCATCCATCCTGAGGTGATGAACCTGGTGCAGCGGCAACCCGAGGAGATCGCGGTGCTATTGCGAAGCTGGTTGGCCGACCGGCGATGAGTACGTCACTGCGTCCCGAGCAGAAGGCCGCGGCCCTGGTGGTCGCCGTCGGTTCGACGGCGGCATCGGGCATGCTGGACCACCTGACCGAGCAAGAGGTCGAGCAGCTCGCCACAGAGGTAGCCAAGATCGGCAGGCTGCGCCCGGAAGTAATCGATGCCGTGTTCCAGGAGGTCTACGACGCTACGAAGTCGAACGACGTGTTCGCTTCCGGCGGTGTTGACTATGCCCGTGACATGCTGTCGCATTGGAACAGCACGCAGGGGCCGCAGGTGCTGGAGCGGATGATGAACGATCTCGAGGCGGTGCCGTTCGGCTTTGTGCGTCAGATCGACGCCGAGCAGCTTGGCGACGTCCTCGGCGGGGAGCATCCGCAGACCGTTGCCGTCATCCTCGCCCATCAGCCCGCGGCGTATGCGGCCACCGTTCTCAAGAGGTTCAACGAGGACTTCCAGGCCGAGGTCGCCGTTCGGGTCGGGAAGATGGGGAGAATAAGCGGCGAGGTCATCCGATCGGTCGAGAGCGTGCTCAGGCGGCGTCTCGGTCCCGTTGCCGCCGATGAAACCGGGGTCGCCCGTGGCGGCGTCAAGGAATTGGCCAACGTCCTCAACAACTCCGATCGCGCCACCGAACGAGCGGTGCTGGAGCGTCTCCGCGACATCGACGAGGAGCTCGCCGATGAGGTGCGGGCTCTCATGTTCGTGTTCGATGACATCGTCACTCTCGACGACCGATCGATCCAACGGGTCCTCCAGGACGTCAGCACTCAGGAGCTGGCGCTGGCGATGAAAGGGGCCAACGACGAGCTCTCCGACGCAATCATGCGCAACATGTCGACGCGGGCGAAGGAGAGTCTGCTCGAGGAGATCGAGCTGCTCGGCCCGGTGCGCCGAACCGACGTCGATTTGGCGCGCACCAAGGTGATCGGCGCCGTTCGCCAGCTCGAAGAGGCCGGGGAAATCGTGATTTCCCGCGGCGAGGAGAACGAGCTCATTGAATAGGGTCATCCGCAATCCGTCCGTTTCCGCACCGTCCGCCTACAGCGTCCAGGGGCGCCAGTTTGTCGACGACGCCACCGCCGAGCTGCTCGACGCCGTTCGCGCCGAGGCGTTCGAAGCCGGCCGTCGCGAAGGTTTCGCCGCCGGCCGATCCGACATGGAGGGGGCCGTCACCCGCGTCGATGCCGCCCTCCGCGATGCCGTGCGGCTGCTCGGTGAGCTGCGTGCGAACGATATCGATCAAACGATCGGGGTGGCGCTCGAGATCGCAGAGTTCGCAGTCGGCCAGTTGCCGCCTGATGACGGGGGAGCGCTGGGGGCCCGGATCCGGGACGCGATCACCAACCTCGATGATGAAGACATAGTTGTTGCAATCCATCCCCAGGACTGGGACTCGGTATCGGGTGTTGTGGCTCTGCCCGCCGGAGTGACGATCCAGCGAGACCCGTCCCTGCGCCCGGGGGAGGCTCGTATCGGGGGCCGCTGGTCCTCTGCCGACCTGACCAGGGAGGCGGCGCTTCAGATCGCTCGCGAGGTGCTGCTGTGACCGCTCTGCTCCGTGCCCGGCTCGACCAGCTCGAAGGAGTGTCGCCCTGGCGTGTCTCCGGTCGGGTAGCCCGGGTAACTACCCATGAGCTCGAGGTGCGAGGACTCCGCTTGAAGATCGGCGACTCGTTGGCGATCCGGACCTACGACGCGGTTCGTCAGGCCGAGGTGATCGCACTGACCCCCGAAGGTGCCCGGGTACTGCCATACGGTGAGGTGTCCGGCATCGGTAAGGGTGATGTTGCCACCACCGATCGGGCCGGTCTCTCGATGCAGATGACCGAGTCGCTGATCGGCCGGGTCATCGATGGTCTCGGTCGCCCCCTCGACAACGGACCCGCGCTGGAGGGCGAGCCCACCGACGTCGTGGCCCCGGCACCCTCGCCGCTCGAGAGAATGAGAATCGCCCAGCCGCTCCCGACGGGGATCCGGGTGCTCGACACGTTCTGCACGACCGGCAAAGGACAGAGGATCGGGATCTTCGGCGGGTCGGGTGTCGGCAAGTCGACGCTGCTCGGAATGATGGCGCGCGGCACCGGTGCCGATGTTGCCGTCCTCGCTCTGATCGGGGAGCGCGGACGTGAGGTGCGTGAGTTCATCGAGGACGAACTGGGGCCCGACGGGATGGCACGGTCAATCGTCGTTGTCGCCACGAGTGACCAGCCTGCCCTGATGCGGCTCCGCGCCTCCCTGCTGGCCACCCGGATCGCCGAGTGGTTCGCCGACCGGGGCAACGATGTTCTGCTGCTCATGGACTCGCTCACCCGGCTTGCCATGGCGCAGCGCGAGATCGGTCTCGCCGCCGGCGAGCCCCCGACGGCACGTGGGTACACCCCATCGGTGTTCTCGTTGATGGCGCGGCTGCTCGAGCGCGCCGGGCCGCGGGCGCAGGGCACGATCACCGGCTACTACAGCGTCCTGGTCGAGGGCGACGACATGAACGATCCGATCGCCGACACGGCCCGCTCCATCCTCGACGGCCATGTCGTTCTCGACCGTCGCATCGCAATCTCGGGTCGGTACCCTGCTATCGATCCGTTGGCGTCCCTGTCTCGTCTCGCCCCCCGCCTGGTATCGGCCGAGCGGCGCGCTCTGGTGACCGCGGCTCAGGATGCGCTTGCCGCCGCCGAGGAGGTGCGCGATCTCGTCGAGGTCGGCGCCTATGTACCCGGCACGAACCCGGCGGCGGACCGGGGACTCGCGGCCAAGCCCGCCCTGGTCGAGTTCCTGCGGCAGAAGTCAGAAGAGATTGTCGCCTTCGAGGACGCCTGGGCCCAGTTCGAGGCCCTCCGACCGCAGCTCGGAGCGACCACATGATGAAGCGAAACCCATTCAATGTGCTGTCCCGGCTCCGCGCCATCGACGAGAAGCAGGCGCGGGCGTCGTTGGCCACTACCCGGCAGGCTCACGAGCAAGCTCGCCGGAAACTCGAGGAGCTGAAGGAGAGGCATCGGGAGACGCTCCGGCCCGAGGACATCCTGAGTTCGGCGCAACTGCGCTCCCTGCAGTTGCGTGGTTTGGGGTCCTACGAGATGCTCACCGCGGCCACTCAAGTCGTGGCGCAATCCGAGCGTGCGGTACACGCCAAGTCTGAGGCTTGGCGCCGCGCCGCGGCCGACCTCGATGCTGCCGAGCGCCTCGACGAGAAGAAGAAGCAGGAGACCGTCCAGCAAGCGGCCAAGGCGGCTGAGAAGGCGCTGGACGACCTCGCGGGCATGATGCACACGAGGATGGGAGATGGTCTCGTATGACGGTGTCCTCGTTGTTCGCTGCGGGCAGCCGGATCGGGGAGATCCAGAGCCACTTCCGGCACAACCTTGCCACCTCGCACAGCAGCGGGTCCACCAGGGCCAGCTTTGCCGAGACTCTCGCGGCAGCCCAGGTGGAGACATCCAGCCCGGACACGTTCGCCGTTGCTCCGTTGGCAAACCCGGCGACCACCACGACGGCGGTGCCGATCGGCATCCTGGGAACGCCCATCATCACCAGGTCCGGATCGGTTCTCACCGGCGCTACAAACTACTGGCGGGGTCTGCTTCCCGCCGCAGGGCAACAGTGGGCCGACCAGATCGAGTGCGCTGCCACCGACGCAGGCATCGACCCGCGGCTGCTAGCGGCCCTGGTGTGGCAGGAGTCCGGTTTCGATGCTGCGGCCGTCTCGCCGTCGGGTGCGACCGGGCTCGCCCAGCTCATGCCGGCAACCGCACAAGGGCTCGGGGTGGATCCCGAGGATGCCGCACAGAATCTCGACGGTGGTGCCCGGTATCTGGCCTGGACCATCAAGGAATTCGGCTCCATCGACCTGGGTCTCGCTGCCTACAACGCAGGACCGGGCCGGGTTCGCCAAGCCGGTGGAATACCCAATATTGCTGAGACTCGGGCGTATGTGCCCCGGGTTCTCGACTACTACAGACAACTCGGAGGCGTCGCGTGATGATCGAACCGCAGAACAACCTGCTGCCCCTGTCTTCGTCGCCGGCTCCGGCCAACGCGCAGCACGGTGACATGACCTTTGGCGAGATGCTCGCACAGACCCTGGGTCTTGTGCCGCAGTCGATGGGCGACCTGTTTGCCGGCCGCAACGGCGACGCCGGCGGTGGGGAACAGACTGCCGGCGATAGTGAAGGAAATGCCGATACCGCTCCCGCCCGCCGGGTTGGCGTGGAAGGTATGGTGGCTGCGTCCGGCGCACCGAGCCCATTTGTCCTGGCCCGACCCGGCACCGGTGATTCGGTCGACCAGGCTGATCCGGTCAACGGTGACGGAACGGCTCCGGTGGCTGTGAAACCGGGGCTGCCCGAGCGACCGACCGACGATGGTGGCGACAGTGCGATCCTTGCGGTTGTGGTCCCTGCGGTCGTAGCGGCCGATGCGGCCCCTGTCTCGAATGACACCGAGCAGACCGGCGCCGGGGTCCAGCCGGCAGACACCCTCGACAGCGCGTCGGCAGCGCCGGAGGTCGGGCAGACCATGGTTCCGGTGGTCGCCGAGCCGGCGACACCAGAGAAGGGGGGACCGGTCCAGCCGGTGCCCACTCCGGCGGAGTCCGTGGCGCCGGTGGTGAGTGACCCGGACCTGCTTGCCGGGCCGCCAGTCGAAGGTGGTGCCGCCGGGACGGAGCCCGTCCGCGACGACGTCGAAACCGGGTTTGTGCCGATCTCGCCGAACCATGTGTCGAAACCCCGTCTCCCGGACCACGGGGACGCCGGTGAGCAGCCGGTCGCGGTCAACCACGACAGCGTTCACATGGCCGCGGCGAGTTCCGTCCCGCCCCCTGCCGTCGGGCTCGCCGGAGAGCGAACCGTTGCGCTGCAGAGCGCGGGGGTTGCGGTGACCGAAGGCACCCCGGTGCAGGTCCGCGACACCAGAGTGCGACTCGAGCCTGCCACAACTCACACTGGAGCCACGATGCCCTCGCTGAGCCCGGAGACGACGTCCGGGCCTATCCCCACCGTGAGCAACTTTGGCGAGCAGGCGATCCCGATCCAGCACACCGCGCTCGCCGAGCGCGTCCTCCGTGCGGTCGAGATGCAATCAACCCAGCCGCCGCCACGGACCATGATCGTCGACATCCCGGAGATAGATGGACTGCGTCTCGTAGTCTCGGTGCGCAGTGGTGCAGAAGTCCACGTCGTTCCCGCATCGTCCTCTGCGCAGGTTGGCGGTTTGCAGCCGTTCCTGAGCGAGCTAGAGGGTGTTCTCGCCGACAGGGGTTTCGTGATGACGGGAGACGGTCGCCGACGGGGCGGCAATCAGCAGTACGAGAAAGTGCCCGATCTGCCCCGCCGTTCCCGTCCCAGCTACGCCCGGCCCGCCGACAACGACCTCAGGATCTGAGGAGAGATATCATGATTGAACCCGTAACGGGAGCAAGCGATCAGACGACTTCGGTCTCCTCATCGCTCGGGCAACTCGACAGCGACGCGTTCCTCAAGTTGCTCGTTGCCCAGATGCGCTACCAGAATCCGCTTTCTCCGACAGACGCCAGCGCCATGTTGCAGCAGACAGCCCAGTTCACGACGGTCGAGACCCTCAAGGCGATCTCCGAGACGAATCAGGCTCTGCTGGGCTTCCAGCAAACCACATTGGCGATGGGCACGGTCGGCAAAGAGGTGAGCGCCTACTCCGTGGCCGGTGACGCCGTCACCGGCGTTGTCGACACAGTCCGCTTCACCGCAGACGGGCCCATTCTGGAGCTCGACTCCGGCATCAAGATCCCGCTCGCCAACGTGATCGAGGTCAGGGCCCCCGCGCATTCCGGGTGAGTCCCGGGGACCAGCGCACGGTGTGTCGAGGGCGCGATTTCTTCTGACCTCGATCCCGAAATGGTCATTAAGCGGGAGCCGCGGCTCCCGACAGTAAGACAACGGAATTGAATCGGCCCAAACGGATTCGGGCAGGTATGCACAAGGAGGTGCGACTCAATGATTCCGGTGACGCCTATTGCGGGCCACACGGTGCTTCTCAACGCCAACCTCATCGAGGCGATCGAAGAGACACCCGACACGGTCATAGTTCTCGCCGGTGGGCGACGCATGGTTGTTGTAGATGTGCCCGACCATCTCGTCGCCAGGATCGAGCGGATCCGTGCTTCCGTCCTCGCCGCCGCCCACAACAAGCAACCTCGTGGCCGCGCCAAGTTGTTTGCAATCGACGGTGAGGGGGAGTAGCGATGACCACCTACGGGGGCATCATCGTCGCCATCATGGCGATCGTGATCTCCACCATCATGGATGGCAACTCGTTCGGGGCTCTCATCGGCCCTTCGTCGCTCGTGCTGGTGATCTTGGGCACCGTCGGTGTGTCCTTCACCGGTTTTCAGCTGAAGGACATCAAACCTGTGCCCAAGGGCATTCTGCTGTCGTTCACCGGCAAGGAGCCCGATCCGAGCGATGCCATCGACCGCCTGATGAAGTTCGCCGAGATCGCCAGGAAGGAGGGTGTGCTCGCCCTGGAGGAGCAGTTGGAGACGCTCGACGATCTCTTCATGAAGCTCGGGTTGCAGCAGGTGGTTGACGGTGTCGACGGAGATCTGGTGCGCGAGGTGATGGAGATCGAGTTGGCAGCCCTCGAAGAGCGACACGCTCCGGTCATCTCGTTTCTCAAGGCGATGGGTGGCTATGCCCCGACGATGGGCATGCTCGGCACCGTCGTCGGTTTGATCAACATGCTGGGCAACCTCTCCGATCCAGAGCAGCTCGGTATCGGCATGTCGCTAGCCCTGCTCACCACGCTATACGGTGTCGTCTTCGCCAACCTCGTCTTTCTCCCCATCGCCATGAAGCTGCAGCGTCTCCATGACCTGGAGATGGCACAGAAGGACCTGGTCATGGACGGCATCCTCGCCGTGCAAGGGGGAGCGAGCCCCCGCATGGTCGTGGAACGGCTCGAGGCCTACATCAACCCCAGCCAGCGGCTCGGGCATCACGAGCGCTCGAAGCGTGTATCCGGGAAGGCAGCCTGATGGCACGCGAGCGCAAGAAGGTTGAAGAGCCAAACGAGCTGCGTTGGTTGACCACCTATGGCGATGTAGTCACTCTGCTGCTGGCGTTCTTCGTGATGCTGTATGCAATCTCGCAGGTCGACCAGCAGAAGTTCCAGATGTTCGTGTCCGGTCTCGCCGACCCTTTCCACAACCCGGCGGTATCGGAGGGCTTGCTCAACGCCAGCACCGGGCTTGTCGGCGCCGAGTTGGGTGACGGGACAACCAACTTCGAGACATTTGGCGCTCCCGCCCTGCTCGATGGTCTTCCGGATGTGAACACAAGCAACCACACGACGCAGACCACGGTCCAGCCGCCGAACGAGAACACCGACCCCGACCCGGGGTCTGGTGTGTCCGAAACCGACGGCAACGTCATCGTGAACGATGAGCAGCTGATCCGAGTGCGTGACGCTATCTCCGTGGCGCTCGAAGACGCCGGGCTGGTCGGGGCAGTCGACTTCGAGATAACCGCTCGCGGTCTGGTGATCGCCATCGCGACAGATCACGTGCTGTTTGCGAGCGGATCGGCCGAGTTCGGTGAGAACGGCGACGCGATCATCGCTGCGGTGGCGCCGACACTTGTCACTTTCGACAACGAGATCCTCGTCGAGGGTCACACAGACACCGTGCCGCTCAACAGGAACGGCTACGACAACTGGAATCTATCGACGGATCGAGCCCTGGCGGTGCTCAAGGCTCTGACCGGATGGGACGGAATCGACCCTGCCCGGCTGGCTGCAACCGGCTACGGGGAGTTCCGCCCGAGGGCAAGTAACGAAACAGACGAAGGCAAGGCGGCCAACCGACGTGTCGAGCTAGTCGTCGTCGTTGACAGAGGTGACACCAATGGTTGACCAGGAAATCATCGAAGAGCCCAAGAAGGGCAAAGGCAAGCTGATCGGGATCGTAGGTGGAGTGATTGTGTTGCTCGCAGCTGCATACTTCCTGTTCTTCAGCGGTGGCGGCGGTGGCGATCCGGAAGCCGACATGACCACGACGACGGTCCCGGCGGAGGGTCCGGTCATCGAAATGGACGAGATGACTGTCACGCTGGCCGGTGACCCCGTTCACTACGCCAAGATCCGGTTCGCCGTTGTGCTTCCCGAGGGCGGCGATACCACCGTCATCGGGGACAGGGTGCCGATCCTCAAGGATGCGGTGCTCGGCGAGGTGTCGGGCCTGACCGTCGATGAGATGCTGGGCGCCGGGGCGCTCGACAATCTGCGGGATCAACTCACCGCTGCCGCATTGCGCGTCTTCACCGAAGGTGAGGTACTGCGAGTCGTGGTCACCGAAGTGCTCGTTCAGTAGTGGCCTGATCGCCTTCGGCGATCAGGTTCGAGACGAACCCTTGATTGGTACCTGATCCGGCCGACGGAATGGCTGCAGCCGCAGATACAGCGGCCCGATCCAGACCGGAAATCACGGAGGTACGTTGGTGGCTATTCCCAGCGGTACAGCCAATCGAGACGCAGCAATCGCCGAGGCCACAGTCGGCTCCCTCCTGGGAGGCTCTATTCCGGTCGATGAGCCATCCATGGGGGGGCCGAGTGTGGCTCCGGCCAACCTACCGAACCTCGACCGGGCGGGCGTAGTGCCCGCCCGCCACGACATCGAGATCCTCTCGGATGTCCCCACTCGGGTCAGCGTCGAGATCGCCCGCGGCACCGCGCAGGTGGAGAAACTCGTCTCGATGACCCGCGGCAGCGTCTTCGAACTCGACCGGGAAGCCGGGGACGCGGTAGACGTGCTTGTCAACGGAGCGATGATCGCTCGCGGCGACATCGTCGTTGTCGGCAAGCAACTCGGTGTCAGGATCACGAAGGTCTGTGAGACCGAAGAATGATCGCCGTCAACGTCATAACCGACATTCTCCCCGGCTTTGCTGTGGTGGTCGCCATCCCCGTTGTCTTGTGGTGGTATGTGCGCAGGTCGCAGAAGGGCCGGCCGAACCGGCTGCGCATCACCGACAAGACCGCCCTCGGCAAGAGCACCTGGATCGCGGTAGTCGAGGTTGACGATCAGCGTTTTCTCGTCGGCGCCGGCGAGTCCGGTGTCGGCCTCATCTCTGAGCTCCCCGCATTGCCAGAGGTGGTTGCAGATCCGGCGACGGACCCCGCAGACAGCCCCATGAATGGAATGACCGAACAGCCACGGATTGGCCTGATTCGCCGACTGCAACTGATGACAGTTCGCGGTCCGGCTCAGTCGCCGTGGAGGTCGTTCGGTGCGGGCCGTAAGTAGAGCTCTCGTTGTAGCTGCAGTCCTGGTTGTCGGCATCGTGACCGGCTCGGCCGCTGCCCAGCAGCCAGCCCCGTTCTCGGAGCCTGCGACGGCAACGACCGTCGTGACGACGACCACGACGCCCGATGCCAGCGCGACCACACCCACAACGGCCACCCCTCTTGTCGAGGTGCCCCGGGTCGAGGACATCCCCGACATCTCGCTCAAGGTCGAGTCCGACAGCGGCACGCTCTCGAACACCGTCATCATCATCCTGCTGCTTACCGTCGGTGCGGTAGCTCCCAGCATCCTGCTCCTGATGACGTCGTTCACCAGGTTCATCATCGTTCTCGGTCTCACCAGGAACGCCATCGGGGTGCAGACGATCCCGCCGTCACAGGTTCTCATCGGGCTTGCGATGTTCCTCACGATCTTTGTCATGGGACCGGTCTTCAGCGAGGTGAACGATGTTGCCATCCAACCTCTACTCCATGGCGAGATCGGGCAGGCAGAAGCGGTGTCGGCGGGCTATGCGCCCTTCCGGGACTTCATGCTGTCGCAGACTCGGGAAGATGATCTGAGGCTCTTCATGGACATGTCCGGCCAGCCGCAGCCGGAGACCGAGGCGGACGTGCCGGCCAGCACGCTGATCCCGGCGTACATAATCTCCGAGCTGCGCACCGCCTTCATCATCGGCTTCGTGATCTTCGTGCCGTTCCTCGTCATCGACCTGATCGTGGCCGCCGTTCTCATGTCAATGGGCATGGTGATGCTGCCACCCGTCTTCATCTCGTTACCCCTCAAGTTGCTGCTGTTCGTTCTCGTCGACGGCTGGGCGTTGCTGATCGGATCGGTGGTGCAATCAGTGCGGGGGGCCCTCTGATGACCGATGCCCAGGTCATCGAGATCGTCAGCAACGCGTTCCGGATCGCGGCAACAATCGCCGGCCCGATGCTCATGGCGGCCCTGTTCGTCGGCGTTGCCGTGTCGCTGCTGCAGACGATCACTCAGATCCAGGAGATGACGCTCACATTTGTCCCCAAGCTGGTGGTGATGGGGCTCATCGTGCTGTTCTCGGGTCAGTGGATGATCCACACCCTGACGGCGTGGGTCATCTCGCTCTGGTCGCTCATCCCGACGATTTCGGGCTAGCGCCATGAACATCGACCTCGTGGTCAATGCCGACTGGGTGGCGGGGATGCTGCTCGCCGGGATCCGTGTTGTTGGTTTCGTCATCGTTTCCCCGATCTTCAAGCCCATCCCGAAGCTGGGGCGGACCGCTCTCGTGTTGGCGCTCGGTCTCACTTTCGCCTCCCCGGTCGCCGGCTCCGGTGATGTCGCGGTGCTGCTCACCGCCGGGTTCACCAACGCCGTGGTCGGACTGACCCTGGGCTTCCTGACCGGGCTCATCTTCTACCTGTTCACGGTTGGAGGAGCGTTGATCGACTTCACCTCGAGCTTGAGCGTGGCGCAGGTCTTCGACCCGATGTCCAATGACCGGGTCACCATCTTCGGCCGGATCTTCAACGTGATGGCGGTGACCCTGTTTCTAGTGCTCGGCGGTGACCATCTGCTCGTAGCCGGTCTCCGCCTCAGCTTCGACGCCGTGCCGATCACGGGGACTATCGCCTTGTCGGGCGGGCTCGCCGACGTCGCTCTCGACCTGATGGGCCGCATGCTCATCGGGGCGGTCGAGATGGCGATGCCGGCGCTGGCTGCTCTGTTCATTGCGGAGGTCGTCCTCGGCATCGCCGCCCGGTTCGCCCCGCAGTCCAACGTGTTCCTCATCGGCCTGCCGATCAAGCTGTTCGCCGCGTTCGCCAGCGTCGGCGCAGTCCTTTTGCTCGTCCCCGAGACGATGGACGGTGTGCTCCACATCGTCCAGGACACCTTCCGCACCGCGTTGCGGGGCATGATGTAGAGGGTCACGACCACGTCTGGTTCCTGCGTATATGGTGCCGGGACACCGGCCTCAGATACGCCGGAAGCAGGACGGCGTCTTTGGTACCGAGCCGCCGGTCACGCCGCGGAGAAGACCATCCCGTAATAGTTGTCGTATGCCTCACGGCGGACGATTCTGACCGCCCCCTTGACCGGCATCCCGATCTTGGGGTTGTCGATCTCGATCTGTCCCAGCATGCGCATCCCGTTCTCGAGTTCGACTACGCCCAGCCCGAGCGTGGGTACCTCGTACTGTGCCGGCAGGTTGTACACCGTAGTGAAGGTGACCAGCTTGCCGGTCTTCGGCAGCGGCACCGCGTCGAACTCGAAGAAGTCGTTCTGCTTGCAGCCCTTGCACACCATGCGCATCGGGTAGTGCAAAGTCCCGCACCGCCGACACTTGTATGCGTAGATCTCGCGAGCCATCAGTCCTCCCTCTGGAAAATCAGGCAGACGACGTTGTTGCCGAATCCGCCGAAGTTGAGGGTCAGCCCGGTCCTGGCGCCCTCTACCTGACGCTTGCCGCCGTCACCACGCAGTTGGGTGACGATCTCCCATGCCTGGGCGACGCCGGTTGCCCCCACCGGGTGGCCGCGGCCCTTGAGCCCGCCGCCGACGTTGATCGGGATCTTGCCGCCGAGCGCGGTGTCGCCCTTCTCCAACGCCAGGTGTCCCTCGCCCTTGGGGAAGAAGCCGACCTCCTCGCTCTCGGCGATCTCGAGGATGGTGAAAGCGTCGTGCAATTCCGCGACGTCGATGTCCTCGGGGCCGACGCCCGCCATCTCGTAGGCGGCATTTGCCGCCAGGCGAACTGCGAGCAGATCTGTCGGCTCCTCCCGCTCGAAGACGGCGTGCGTGTCGGTTGCCTGCCCGATCCCTGTGATGCGGATCATGGGCCGGCCCAACTCCCGAGCCTTCTCCTCGGAGACCAGCACAAGAGCTGCCCCGCCATCGGAGACCGGGCAGGCATCGAAGAAGCGCAACGGCTCGGCAACGTACGGGTTGTTGGTCATCGCCTCTGGCGAGTCGAGGATGCCCTCGAGCGTGATCGCCTGTTGCAGATGAGCCCACTGATTGTTGAGAGCGGCGTTCTGGTTCTTGACGCCGACCATGGCGAGATGCCGTTCGGTGACACCGTATCTGTCCATGTAGAGCCGGGCGAACATGGCGGCGTGCGCCGGCAGGGTCACCCCGTAGATGTACTCGGTGATCGGATGGGTGAGGGTGGCGACAAAATCGGTTGCCTCGAGGTTGTTGACCTCGCGCATCCGCTCCGCCCCGGCCACCAGCACGACGTCGTCCATCCCCGACGCAACCGCCTGGAAGCCGGCCTTGATGGCGGCAGCACCGGACGCAGGGCCGTTCTCGATAGAGGCGGCGCCCGCCGGAAGCAGGCTGAGGCTGTCGGCCACGGCACTGGCAAGTGCGGTCTGATGGTTTATCCTCGCCGCTCCCATATTGGCGACGTAGATCTGGTCGACCTCGGTGACGCCGGCATCCCGGAGAGCCATCATCGAGGCGTAGGCGGCGATCTCCGTCAACGGGTACTCGAGCCGGGTGAAGGTGGTGATGCCGATCCCGGCTACGTACACGTCACGCATGCTCCATCCCTTTCTCCATCTCCCAGCGCTGCTGGACGAGGGCCGTACCGGTCGGGTCGTACAGCGCCCTCGTGGCGGCCATCGGATCGAGCGGCGGTGTCGGCGGATCCGACGGCGGCAGGATCTTCTCCATTGCCTTGCCGAGGATGTCGGGAGGCACCGGGCGTCTCCCCACAACCAGCTTGGAACGGGCCCTGTTGAACAGCTCACGGGTGAGCGCCCACGATGGGACGCCACCGAGCTCATGGGGAGTGTCGAAGCGCTTCTCCAACTCGTACTCGAGCATCCAGCGCCTGAATCCGATCGGGGACTCGGCAACGACGAGAACCTCGTCGTGACCGAGAGTGTCGATGTGATACTCCATCTTGGCGGCGAACCCGTGCGCGCCCACCCGTAGCCCGCGCCGCATTGCCAGCGTGTGCAGCGACAGACCCAGCTTGGGGTTGATCTGGCGCCCGTTGACGATGGCAGCCAGCTCGCCGTCGACCTGGAGTGCCAGCACGTACTGGTCTTGGAACCGGTATCTGTAGTAGCCGAGCAGCTCGGCGTAGACGCGGGCCGCCACAACGTCGTAGAAGTCGCGCTCTACATGGATCAGCGGCTCGACGTGCTTGAGGAGATCGGGGATCTCGTCCCGGAACACCTGCCGGACCACCACCGCCTCACCGCTGGCGAGCATCATGTATTTGGGATCGTACGGCGTCATCGGATGCTCGACCGGCCGCAGGATCTTCTCCAGATCAACAGACATGTGCGCTCAACTCCTCTTCTCGAGTAGCGACATTGCAATCTTCTCCTGGGTGACCGGCATCGACGTGATACGGGTTCCCAGAGCGTTGTAGACCGCGTTGGCGATCGCAGGGGCTGCGGCGATCATGGTGTGCTCGCCGACCCCGCGGGCTCCGAACGGGCCGTCGGGCTGGGGCACCTCGACGATGATCGGTACGATCTCGTCCGGGATGTCGAAGGCCGTCGGGATCTTGTAGTCGGTGAACGTCGGATTCAGCATCTTGCCGTTCTCGTCGAAGCGCATGTCCTCATAGAGCACGGTGGCGAGGCCTTGCACCAGACCGCCGACGATCTGCCCTTTGACAAGGTCCGGGTTGATGGCACGACCGGCGTCGACCGCGAGTGCCGCTTTGCGTACCCAGATCCGCCCGGTGTCCTTGTCGATCTCGAGCACCACCCCGCAGGTGCCGACCGTGTAATGGACGTTGGGATGTCCGCCTTGCCCGGTCTCGGGATCGCTGTTGGCGTTTGTGAAATCGGGCATGAACTTTCCGCTGGCGATGATCGGTCCGCCCCTCCAGGTGCCGTCGTCGGTCTGGATGCCGTCGATGACGAATTCACGTAGTGGTTTGGCGAACCCCGGGTCGGTCGTGCAGCGGACACTCTCGTCCTCCAGGTACAGCGAGTCGTCCTCGTAGCCGTAGGCCTCGTGGATCACCTCGAAGATCTTCGCCCGCGCCTCCACCGCTGCCTTCTCGACAGCGAGCCCCGAGCTCCACGTGACGTGGGAGGCGACCGTCTGCCATTCGTACGGGTTGCGGTCGGTATCGGGTGTCTCGACCCTGATCTTCGCCACCGGAACGGTGAGGATCTCCGAAGCGATCTGGGCCATCACGGTCAGGTAGCCCTGCCCTAGCTCCATGCCGGACACGCTGATGTTGATGCTGCCGTCTTCGTTGAACTTGAGAAACGAGGCAGACGAGGCGTTTGGCGGCATCGCCGGCGCCTTCCAGAAGCACGCGATTCCCTTGCCCATCACTGTGTTCGGGTTAGCCGATTCCTCCGGGACGCCCCATTCGATGGCGGCAGCAACCTTGTCGATCGCCTCGATGAGACCCGACGGGTTCATATGGGCGCCGTAGGCGAGCTCGTCGCCCTCCTCTATGGCGTTCTTCTTGCGGAACTCCACCGGGTCCATCCCGATCGCCTCGGCGATGCGGTCCATGTGCGATTCGAGACCGAAGTGGAACTCCGAGTACCCGAAGCCGCGGTACGGCCCACCGGGCGGCAGGTTGGTGTAGACGCACAGCGAGTCGTTGGTGATGTTGGGCACCCGGTAGGGACCGCTCGCCGAAAGACCGGCGGCGTTGACCACGTTTGCGCCGTATTCGACGTAAGCGCCTGCGTCCCAGTAGAGCTTGTGCTCGACCGCGGTGATGGTGCCGTCGTTCATGACGCCGACCTTCAACTCGGCGATGACGCCCTGGCGCTGGTAGGTGTTGTAGAACTCCTGTTCCCGCGTCCAACGCATCTTGATCGGCCGGCCCTTGACCAGGGTGGCCATGGCCGCCCCCATGATCTCCATCGAGACCCCGGCCTTGCCGCCGAAGCCGCCACCGATGTACGGGGTGATCACCCTGACGTCTTTGTGGGTGAACCCGAGGGGGGCAAGTGCCTCGGCGAAGAGGTGCCGCTGGGTATGCGGCGATTGCGATGCGGTCCAAACGGTCAACCTGCCGGCATGGTCGAGCTTGCTTACCGTGACGTGCGGCTCGATGGCGCAGTGGGCGTAACGGGGAACCCGGTAAGTGTCGGCCAGGACGAAGTCCGCCTCGGCAAACGCCTTCTCGGTATCGCCTTTGCGGACCTTGCGCCAGTGGGCGATGTTGGTGTTCGCAGTCGGGAAGAACCAGGGCACATGGGTGTAGTTGCCGAGATCCGGGTGGATTAGATCTGCTCCGTCTGCCACCGCCTCCTTGGGATCGAACAGCGGTGTCAGCACGTCGTACTCGACGTCGATCAGCTCGAGCGCCTGGACGGCTTGCCGATGGGAACGGGCGATTACACCGGCGACCTGCTCGCCGGCAAACCGGACGTGATCCTGGGCGAAGATGTAGCGGTCCTCCATGTACATGCCGAACTTGTACGGGAAGTCCTTGCCGGTCACGACTTTCACCACGCCCGGAGCGTTCTCAGCCTTAGCTGTGTCTATCGAGACGATGCGGGCATGAGCGTGCGGGCTCTCCAGGATGGCTGCGTGCAGCAACCCGGGGCCGAAGTCGATGTCGTCGACGAACTGAGCGGCGCCGCTGATCTTCTCCAGACCGTCGATGCGGATCGCCCCGGTGCCGACTGATTGCAGCTCTTTGACGGGTGCGTCGGCTTCGAACGGATATGTCGTGGTCACGTGGTACCTCCCTGCAAGTCGGCCCCCGATTCAACGGGATGACCCGCCCTCAAGACCGCTTCGATTATCGGTTCGTATCCGGTGCACCGGCACAGGTTGCCGGCAAGAGCCTCCTGAACGTCATGTCGGGTCGGGTTCGGGTTGTTGTCGAGCAGCTCGGTGGCCGCCAGCACGATACCCGGTGCGCAGAACCCACACTGGAACGAGTTGTTTTGGAGCAGCAGATTCTGTAAGTGGCTGAGCTCGTCATGGCCGATACCTTCGACGGTGGTTATCCCATGACCGTCGACTTCGATCGCCAGCACGAGACAGCTGCGGACAGTGGTTCCGTCGAGAAGGATGGTGCACGATCCACAGTCCCCACGCTCGCATCCGATCTTGGGGCTCTTGACACCGACCCTCTCGCGGAGGACGTCGAGAAGCACATCGTTGGGGGCGACATCGATGTCCCAGCGCTCTCCGTTGACATTGATCGTTAACTCCATTGCTGTCCTCTCACCCCATCTCGATCGGGTCTCAGATGAGTCGTGTGCCGTACGCTGGTCCTTTTCCATCGAGCCTGTCTCTCGCCACCGGAAGACCACGCTCCAGCATGACCTCCGTCATCCGGATGCGGTAGGTGGCGGTTGCCCTTATGTCGGTGATCGGGCTGATCTCGTCCTTGACCATGGCAGCCGCCTCCGCGATGAGATCGTCGCTGAGTGGCCTTCCACGAAGTACGTCTTCGATCCGGGCCGACCGGATCGGGGTGGGGGCGACCGCGCCAAACGCCACCCGGTACTCGTCACCGCGCAGCACGACGATGCCTACGGCCGCCTGGGCGAGATCCTCACCTGCGTAACGCATCAGCTTGACGTAGGCGCCACCGTGGGTGGGTACGGCGACAGTGAGATGCGTAACGATCTCGTCGTCACTTCGTACGGTTCGGCGCGGGCCCGTGAACCACTGGTTGATGCCGACGCTTCTGGTGCCGCCGGGTCCTGCGAGGTGGACCGTAGTGTCGTAAGCCAGCAGCACCGGTCCGGCATCACAAGATGGGATGGCCGAGCAGATATTGCCGACCAACGTGGCCCGGTTGCGGATACCGGGAGAAGCCACGGTCTCTGCCATCTCTGCGAACAGAGGTGCGCGTGCCTCGATGAGCTCGGAGCGGATGAGATCGGTGAAAGTGACCAACGACCCGATGTGCAACGTGTCGCCATCGAGGCTGAGGTCGTGCAGATCCGGGATGGATTTGATGTCGACCACGAGGTCGGGGTCGACCGCGCCGTCGCGCAGCCAGGCGATCAGATCCGTGCCTCCGGCGAGAACTCGGGCCGTGCCGGGGTGGTCGGCGAGAAGCTGCGACGCCTCTTGCAGCGTCGTGGGGCGGTGGTACTCGAAATCCTTGGCGATGACCAAAGCCAACCTCCTCCATCTTTGACAAATTGTATACCGGGCTACGTAGACAGACTTGTGATCGTTCCGGCCAGCGCCTGCACGGCATCGGCGAAGCACTGCATCGGGGCTTCGACGAGGCCGGCGCCAACCATGCCGGTTCCCGGCACCTTGCCGGCGATGCCGGTGTTGATCTGCGGCACGACACCGGTGCGGACCACCCTGGCGGCGTCGATGCCGGTGGGTGTGCCGCGGAACTCGAGCATGGGGATCTGGTACGCCGGGTGCTCGGTCACCGTGATCTCGTACATGGCGAGGGTGCGCCGTACCGCACCGGCGGCGGTGCCGCCGACGAACCCGACGATCGCGGGTGCCGCGGCCATG
Organism: uncultured bacterium; assembly: GCA_963801165.1. GTDB lineage: Bacteria > Actinomycetota > Acidimicrobiia > Spongiisociales > UBA5794 > JAAETI01. Next base: position 441,014 of record CAWDDT010000011.1, on the reverse strand, counting down.
GCGAACCCACCGATCCCGACCGTCTCGGTGATGGTTGAGTCACCGATGTCCGGGCTGGCGTCCTCCTCGGTGTATCCGCCCAGGTAGAGCCCGACCACGGGAGGTGCCGGTGCGACGAACCAGCGGTCACCCGTTCCGGACAACCGTATCCCGAAGTCGGTCCCGTTGCGCGCCATGGCGGTGACGAGGCTCGAGGCGGGGACGCCGGAAGCCGCATCGGCTGCGAGCTTGCCCGCGGCCATCACCAGGTTGAGCATGAAATGGTCGTTGTTGTTGATGAACTCGAACACCTCGCGCCGTTGGTCGACGGTGGCATCGGCGCCGGCGACGAGAGTGGCCCCGATTTCGCGAAGAAACAGCGAGGTGACGGCGCGGTTGCGGTTGTGCCCATCGTCGCCCATCTGCAGAGCCTGGGCTATCAGCGATCGGAGATCGACGGGACCGTGGTCGTGAAGCACGGCGGCGACCACCGGTCCGAGTACCCGATCCATCCATCGCAGCCGGTCGATCACCTCGGGAGCGAACGCTCCGTAGCGGAGGACCTTGCCGAGACCCTCGTTCAGCGTTGCGTACGAGACTCCGGCACCGGCTCCATCCTCGATGACCGCGATCGGCATCGACGGGGAGACCACGCCCGCCATCGGACCCACGGCGCCATGGTGGTGACACGGGGAGAGCTCGACCTCGTTGTGAGCGGCCCGGGTGGCGGCGTCGTCCGCGTCATCGGCCCAGCCTTCGTAGAGCATCGCACCGATGATTGCTCCGCGCATCGGGCCGGAGGCACGAGCCCAGTCGATCGGAGGTCCGGCATGGAACAGGGTCCGGCCCGACATGTCGGGGAACACTTCCCGTGCCGTTCGGACATCCGCCAGGTGCGGGCGGACTGCCAGCATGCGGTCGACGGCGGTCCGGTTGGCCTCGGCTATCCGCCCGTCGGCGGCGAGATCGGCCAGCGCGGCTTCCGTGCCGGGAACCGGGGGGCGCCAGTCGGCGCGGGAAACGGCGGATCCTTGCTGCTCGATCGAGTCGGCAAGCATGTCCGCACCCGCGGTCGCCACGCGTGGCTCGGTGTCGAGGAGCTCGTTGAGGTCGGTCATGCTTGACTCCCTATCGTTGCCAGCCGGGCTGCCTCGCGGGCCGCCGCGGCGTTGCACACCAACACGGAAGCACCGGCCGCCTGGAGCATCTCTGCCTGCCGGTCCCGATTCTGCGGGTCCCGGCCGGTGCCGCAGAGGGAGATGACGACCGCCGCTCCGGCGGCGACGGCCTGCTGGATCGCCGGGACCAGTTCAGGCGCCGGATCGGCGTTGGCTCCGTAGCCGAGGACCACGTCGATGAGAATCACCCCGACCGACGGATCGGCGGTGGCTGCCCGCAGCCGATCGATACGCACCGTCTGGTCGATCATTGGATGCGCCCGCCCTCTCGTGTACTCGTCGTCGCCGTAGTCGATGAAACAATGGCCGGTCTCGCCCTCGTGCTTTCCTATGGCGCCGAGACCGGGCGTCGCCGCAAAACGGGCTTCGTCGCGCAGGGTGCCGCCCGAGAACAACCCGCGCACCGTACCGGGGCGATGTCCATCCTGGTCGGTGGGCCACGTGCTGTAGGTGGCGGGAGGCTTCTCGAGTCGATCCAGGATCTTCGTGGTGCCATCCTCTAGCGTGCTTTCGCCCATGAAGATGATGACGGTCGGTTTCGAGCAGCCGGCGGCCGCAGCTCGAACCCTGTCGGCAACGGTGGCAGCGGGCGGCTTGGAGATGACCGCGATGACCGCAACTGACGGGTCGGCGTCGAGGGCGGCCAGAGCCTGGAGAGTGGCGAGCCCGCCGATCTCCTCCGATAGATCGTGGCTGCCCGTCCCCAGCGCATGGCGGACCCCGACCCCCGCATCATCGAGGAGACAGCAAACCTGTTGGATGCCCGTCCCCGAGGCACCGACTATCCCGACCGGTCCCGGTTGCACGGCGTTGGCGAAGCCCAGGCCGAGTCCGTGGACGATGGCGGTTCCGCAGTCGGGTCCCATCACAAGCAGCTTGCGCTCCACGCCGCGTCTCTTCAGGACGAGCTCCTGCTCCAGCGGCACGTTGTCGCTGAAGATCATCACGTGGCGTCCGGTGTCGAGAGCCTCGGCTGCCTCGACGAAGGCGTGTTCGCCCGGCACCGATAGCAGCACGATGTTCGCCCCATTCAGATCTGCCGCCGACCCGATCCTCTTTGGAGAAGGCGCGTCGAGGCTTCCGTCGGGCGCCGCCCTGCTGCTGAGAGTTTCATCGAGGGCATGGTTCGCGGCGGCGATCGCCTCCTCGTTGTCGGCCCTCACGGCAAGCACGAGATCGTTGGGGCCGGCGTCTGCTGTGAGCGTCAGATCGAAGCCCATCTCGGCGAGTAGAGCCAGGTTGAGCTCGGTCGCCATCGCTACGAGGGCGTCCGTTACACCCGGCACACTCTGGAGTGTCTTGCTCGCCTGCATCAGGCGAACCGAGTCGTGGTACCGCCCGGGGTGTATCTCCACTCGAGAAACCATCACCAACCTCCGTTGACGCCTATTTGACTAGCGAACGTGCTCCCAAGACGATGCCTGCAGCGAGGGCAGGTCCGGATGTGTGCCCAAGTCGGATCAAACCGAGGTGGGCGGCGGCGACATCGCCGCGACCGGCGAGCGCCCGCAACAGCACTCCCGCAGACTCGACCACCTGGCCCTGCATCGCCATCTCGATGAGCGCCGCCGAGAACGCGGTCGTTCGTAGTGCGGCGAGCTCGGCCAGAGGCGGCGAGACGCCGGCAATCATGGCGACGCTGTTCTCTCGCCCGAGTGCCTCTCCGAGCAATCGGGTTGCTGCCAGTGTACCGGCCAGGACGTCGTCTCCTTCGGGCGTGAGGCCCGGTCCTCTGCCGAGTAGCGAACGCGCCGAGTGCAGGACCCCTCCCGCTGAGCCCACTTCGAGAGCCAGCCGCAGCGACGCCGTGTCGATGCCGGGAACTCCGGCAGGAAGACCCCGGAGGCGAGCTGTCAACGTGTCGCTGGTGAACGTGGGAAGTGCGGGACGGGGGTCCCACCACCTGGTTGCCGTAACGGCGATGCCATCGACCATGATCATGCCGTGCCCGACCAGTACCCGGGTTTCGGAGGCAATCCGCCGCAGCACCTCGTCTCCATACTTTGCTGCGAGGCGGATGCTGTTGGGGAGGCGGGCGCCGTCACCGGTCGAGATCACCACAACTCGTCTGCCCGCTTGTAGCCACGCCGCCTGGCTGGAGCTGCCGAGCACCGTCGCCTCGGCTCCCATACCTGTGAGAAGACCGTGGATCGCCGTGCTCGCGACCCCCGGCACCCGTACGGGCACCGGGGATCGCTCGACTTCAGCCGTCTCGGGACAGATCATCCCTATCCCACGTCGACGATGGCCGCTACCGGCCCTCCGCCGCTCGGGCCCTGGTGCAGGGCGGCGACAGACACGAATACGGCGGCGTCATCCACCGCGGCGCCGATTACACCGCCGACGGCGCCCTTGATGTGCCGGTGGTGGTGAACATCCGAGTCGTCCAGCGACACCTGGCGCCGTCCGCGCAACCGGGACGTCGGGTCCGCCTCGCATTTGGCGAAGACGTTGACCAGCCTGCCGTCCAGGTCCTCGGCTCTCGCCCGCTCCGGCAGATCGAGACCGGCGGACCGAATGGCGCGGTACACGCCTTCGAAGTCGAGGGCATCCCGCATCACGTCGTGGCCGATGCGGTAGCGACCTCCGGCACCGCGCACGTTGCCGACGACGACCGTCTGTGCCTGATCCAGCTCGACACCCGAGGAGCACGAGGCCACAGACGAGTACAGGCTGAGGTCGTGCCCGATCTGGTCGGCGGTAGGCATGTCGATCTCACTGAGCGCTACCGCGATGCCGAGTGCCGAGGTGCCGTTTGACACATTCATCGATTCGAGCGGATCCTCGGTGTACACGGTCATTCCCCGCGACTTGGCGTCGTTGATCGTCTCCATCACCAGCAAAGGGGTCTTCGTCTGGACGTAGTGCACATCGGCCGGGTCTTCGATGCCGGCTTTCTTCATCGCTCTCCGGACACCCTCGGCCACCTTGGCGACCATCGCCGGGCGGCCGATGTCCTCTGGAAGGATCACGTCGCTCATGGCGTACCCGACGGCAAGCCGGGGCTCGTCGCCTGCCGGCTCGTCGGTAGTGACCCGGGCAAAAACCGTGGCGTGCGGGCAGAGTATCCCGTCGGTGCCGCCCGACCAGACCATCGGGATCTCCTTCACCTCCGCCTCGGTGCGGGTGCCCCTGTCCATGAGGACCTTGCGAAACGCCTGGTCGGCCAGGATGCGGGTGAAGTCGTTCACGCCGCCGTTGCCTTCGGTCTTGCCGACGACGGCGATCACCCCGTCGGCGTCAAAGACGCCCTCATCGATCAGAGCCGCCAGACCAGATGCATCGCTGACGCTCTCGAGCACGACCTTGCGAACCTCAATGGCCATCCGCCTACTCCTTTGTGAGCCGGTATCTTCCCTCCGCTGCCGAGGCGCAGACTCGAGCAGAGAATCCATTCTGCTTCGGCTGCCGGCCGGTGGCTAGGGACCAATGTCCCGAGTCTGTCGCCCGTCGCACAACCCCCTTACGTCGTCTCCGCACCCGCCGACAGGGTCACAAGGCCGAAGGATCGGCTTCGTTGCCAATGGAATGGCTGAACCGACTACCGGAGTCGTGCGTGAGCCGTTCTCAGGACAAGACAGAAAAGCCGTCAGAGCGACGTAAGCGGGATGCCCGCCAAGAGGGTCGCGTCGCCAAGTCCCAGGAAGTCGGCGTTGCGCTCTCGATGATCATGCTCGTCCTGGCCATCCGTTTCATGGCCCCTCCCGCCGCCGGCGCCATAACGGAGCGGGTTCGTTCCATCCTATCCGTCGCCGGTACGGGGACGATTCAGCCACAGCTCCAGGGGGACGTCCTGGCGATGCTCCTGGTCGGGCTGGTCCCGTTCCTGGTCGCCGCCGTGGTCTTTGGGATCGCCGGTGGTGTCGCCCAGGTCGGGTTCACTATCGCCCCCAAGGCCGCAAAGCCCAAGCTCTCCAACCTCTCCCTCAAGAAGGGCCTCAACCGGTTCAAGGCATCCGTGTTCATGTGGGAGCTGGTCAAGGCTGTGGGCAAGGTAGGGCTGTTGGTCGCATTCATCTGGGGGCCCCTGATGGCCTGGATGGACCGTCTCGGCGAGCCGCTGGGGATTATCGACGCTATCTCTTTTACCGGAGACCAGGTGTGGGCCATCGTGCTGCGGGCCGCCGGCCTTGCCGTCGTCATCGCCGGTGCCGACTACGCCGTCACCCGCGTCCGTCACAACAAAGAGATGAAGATGACCAAGCAGGAGATGCGGGAGGAGTTCAAGCGGTCTGAGGGTGACCCGATGGTCCGGTCGGCCCGGAGGCAGCGTGCCCGGGAGATGAGCCGGAACCGGATGATCTTCGATGTGGCCAACGCCGATGTCGTGATCACCAACCCGACCCGGCTGGCCATCGCCCTGAAGTACGAACCCGATGAGCCGTCGCCCCGGATCGTAGCCAAGGGCGCCAACAGAATCGCCGCCAAGATCCGCGCCGAAGCCCGCCGTAACGGTGTTCCCCTCGTCGAGAACAAGCCCCTGGCGCGGACGCTCTACCGGCGGGTCAAGCTGGGTGGGTTCGTCCCGGCGAACCTGTTCGAGGCGGTGGCCGCCGTGCTTGCGGTCGCCTATAGGCGCCGGCCCCGAAGGAAGGTCGCATGAAGCGCTCCTCGGTTGTCGTTCCCATGACCCTCATCGGGGTGATCCTGATGATGATCATTCCCATCTCGGCCACGGTGCTCGACACGATGCTGGCGGCCAACATCACGATCTCCGTTCTCGTGCTGCTCGGTGTCATCCTTCTCTCGGACAGCCTCGATTTCTCGGTGTTCCCGTCGCTCTTGCTGGTGACGACGCTGACCCGGCTGGCCCTCAATGTCTCCTCGACCAGGCTCATCCTCCTCGACGGCAACGCGGGGAAGGTCATCGACACCTTTGGCAATTTCGTGATCGGCAGTTCGGTGATCGTCGGTCTGGTCGTGTTCCTGATCCTGATCGTCATCCAGTTCGTTGTCATCACCAACGGTGCCACCCGTGTCGCCGAGGTGGCGGCGAGGTTCACGTTGGACGCAATGCCCGGCAAGCAGATGGCCATCGACGCCGACCTGGGTGCGGGTCTGATCGACGAAACCCAGGCGAGAGCTCAACGCAAGCGCATCGCCACCGAGGCAGACTTCTACGGGGCGATGGATGGTGCCGCCAAGTTCGTCAAGGGCGATGCTATCGCCAGCATCGTTATCGTCGTCATCAACCTGTTCGGCGGACTGGCCGTCGGGATGGGCGTCCTCGGGATGAATTTCTCGGAGGCCGTCAGCACGTTCTCGTTGCTCTCGGTTGGTGACGGTCTGGTGAGCCAGATTCCCGCTTTGCTGATTTCTATCTCTACCGGCCTGCTCGTGACCAGGGTAGGTTCGGAGAAGGACATCGGTTCCGAGATCGGCAGCCAGCTGTTTGGCAACGCCAGAGCCATGCGTTTTGCCGGCATCTCGGTAGCGGGTCTCGGCATGTTGCCCGGTCTTCCCAAGATCCCGTTCTTCGCTTTCGCCGGCATTCTCATCTTCGCCAGCAGCAGGCGGGCAGCTCTCGACGCTATCGAGCCAAGCGAGGCCGACGCGACGCTTTCGGTCGCGTTCGACCCCGATGCCCCCGAGGCGCTCATGGGGGAGATGCGAGTCGAGCCGCTCGAGCTGCGTCTCTCCTATGACATCCTCGATCTCATAGATCCGGGCAAGAAGGGCGACCTGCTCGATCGGGTCAAGTCGCTGCGCCGCCAGATCGCTCTCGAGCTCGGGGTTGTGATGCCGTTCGTCCGAACGCGGGACGACGTGTCGCTCCCGCCTGCGACCTACAGCATCGTGCTGCGCGGCACCGAGGTAGGGCGGGGGACCGCACCGCAAGATCAGATCCTGGCGCTTCCGCTCGGCGACGGCGAGGAGCTGCGCGCCATGGGAGGAACGGAGACGGTAGAGCCGGTGTTCGGGCTCAAGGCATTCTGGGTGGCGGATTCGGCCCGAGCGGCCGCAGCCGCTACCGGTGCAACCGCTGTGGACCGCTCCTCGGTCATCGTCACCCACCTGGCCGAGGTGGTCAGATCCAATGCCGCCTCGCTGCTGAGCCGGCAGGACGTCCAGGCCCTTGTCGACGGCCTTCGATACGACGAGCCGATCCTGGCCAACGAGGTATCGACCGAGGTCCTCCCGCTCGGTCTGCTCCACGGCGTGCTGAGGAAGCTGCTCGAGGACCGGGTCTCGATTCGAGACCTTGGGCCGATCGTCGAGGTCATCTCCAACCGTGCCCGCGAGACGAAGTCGGCCGAGCAATTGGCCTCCGCTGCCCGGGTGGCGGTCGGTCGCTCGATCGTCGCCAGGATTGCCCCGGAGGGACACCTCGCAGTGATGACCCTTGCCCCCAGCCTCGAAGCCGGTATGCACGAGTCCTTGCGGGAGGTCGACGGGCAGATATTCCTCGTGATGGACCCCTCCAAGCTCGACGTCGTGCGTATCGACGTCGACCACCTCGCCGGAGCAGCGGCGAGGGCCCAGAAGCCGTGTGCGCTGGTCGTCGGTCAGGCCCTGCGTGGACCGCTCACCAAGAGCCTCCGCGGCATGGGACTCGACGTACCGGCTCTCGCTTACCCCGAACTTCCCCCAGATATCGAACTCGAACCAATCGGAGTCATAGGAGCAGCGTTAGCAAATGCTTGAATCAGCCAACCCCGACCAGGTGACGGTCGAAGCCCCGACCGTCGAAGATGCCCTTGCCGAGATCTCTGCCCAGTTTGGCGAGGATGCCGAGATCATGCGGGCCCAGAAGGTACACCGCGGTGGAGTGGGTGGATTCTTTGCCAAGGAGATGGTGCAGCTGACCGCCAGGCGGCGGCGCACCGCGGCTCCGGCACAGTTTCGCCCGCCTTCCCGGCCTCAGGGTGGAGGGATCGCCGACGTGTTGGAGCGGATGGCGCAGAGCGCCGACGCCGAAGACTCCGACTTCCGGACGGTGCTACAGCGTGAGCTGGCGGTAGCGGACGAGGACGGCGGCGTTGCCGCCCTGCCTGCCCCCGAGCCGCTCGAGGACAGCGCACCCGAAGTGCATTTCGTGCCCCCGTTTGCCGACGAGGTCCCGGAGCCCGTCGTCGTGGGCCCGGCGCTGCTGGCAGTCACCGATCCCGAGCCTGCCGAAGACGCTCGGCAATCCGAGGTCGCACCTACAGATCCCGAGGTCGAGACGCCGGCTGTGGTCTTCCCGGCATTGCTCGCCGTGGAGGTCACGGAGGCCGCGGGAGAGGATTACGCGGAGCCGGCCCCGGTTGATGAGCGGGAGACGGCACCCGACCAGGACATGACGGTGGCAGATGGCGACACCGGTTGGTGGCGTACCGCGGAGCCGATCGACGCTCCCCATGGCATGGGCCGGATCGCTTGGAGCACCACGGCTCTGCTCAGGCTCGGTCTCCCCGCCCCGATCATCGCCGCGGTCACCGATCTCGACGGGAATGACGACATGGGTTGGATCGACCGCATCGCCGCTACCGTGGCGCCCCACTGCGGGCCGCTGCCCGAAGGCGACGTCATCGTGGTCGGGCCGCACGCCGAGCGTCTTGCCGAGCCGCTCGGTCTGCCCCTGATCCGGTCCGGGGACATGGCTCCATATGCCGGCTCGTTCTGTGCGATGGTGGACGACACACCCGCCGACCGGCAGTGGTTGGAGTTTGTGCGGGGCGGCCGGGGCATCCATCTGGTTATCGGCGACGAGCGATGGCAGGATCTGTTGATCGGCGAGCCCGTAGCGGTCTCCTGGGTCGGCGAGACGGCCGTCGCGGATGCGTTGTATTTGGCGTTCACTCTCGGCGCCACCCTCGGATATGGGACCGTCGACGGGTTCGTGTCGTCGATGGTGCGGGCACAGCCGACTGACGTTGCGCTCGCCGTGCGGCGGATGGTGGGGCGCCGATGAGCGGCAATCCGATCAACCGGCTCGCGGCCATGCTGGGTCTGATCGCCATCGGGCTCATCGCCTACGGCGTCGCTTCGGGGGATCTGGATATCGTCGACGCGGCCATCAGGGCGGGGATGACGTTTGGTGCTGTGGTCGTGGTCAGACTGATCGGAAGGATCGGGCTGTCTGCGATGGCCGGTTCCATGGAGCGTCAGGGAGCGGAGCGCCCGCAACGACGGGCAAACGACTGAGCAGGGCAGAAGGGCTGATCCGGCGAGGGTTTCTTGGTGCCGGGGCTCAACGATCCACCAACGGCGGTGTGAGGGGACCATCGCTTACCCCGGCACCATGTCCGTTGCCGGCTGCCGCCGGGCGTCGTCACGGTTGGCGGTTGAAGACGGATGGAGCCGCTGAGGACTCCGAAACTCCGTCTGTGAAGACGGACGGCAGCAGCCTGATGGACAACGGGTCCTTGCGGGACGTACCTCCTTGTACCTCGCTGCCCGCCTCCGTGCGGGTGGACCCCCATCCTGTCGACCGATCGGGCGCCTGCCTAAGCGCCACGACAGTCCTTATTCGGCTCGATCGGGTGCCGACAGGATCGAAGACGGCCGGAAGTTGAGCGTGCGGAGCATGCCATGGCAACCTCAGTGAAACTCCTCATCAATGAGCGCTACATCGCTCTCGTCGGCGTACTCAATCGCGAGTTGTCGATTCTGGAGCGGCTGACCTTCAAGCTGACGCAGGCGGAGATGCTGGCCCGAGCCGACGAGTCCCGGTTTCTTCCCAAGATCTTCGACGAGATCGATGCCATCCGTGACGACCTCGGTGCCCTCGAGGTGGCCAGGTCGATGCTGGTCGGCGATGTCACCGCCGCCCTCGGGCTCGCCAACGACAGCCTGACCCTCACCCAGCTCATCGCATATGCCCCCGACCTGGCGGTTGCGCCACTCGAGGGCCTCAAGCGGCGCATGGTCGCCACGATGGACGAGATCAAGGAGCTGCAGGAGTTGGGCTCGCGCATGGTGGTCGAGAGGATCGACAATATCACCAGGGCGATCGATCGCGTCGAACCTACGGCCTTCGGTCGTTCCGGCTATGACGCCATCGGACTCACTACGCCCCCGGCGACATCGTCGTCTTTCTTCGACTACAACGCGTAGCACCCACGCCTACGGCACGAGCGGCATGTCGTAGGTGACCGTTGCCCGGCGGATGTTGACGTTCCCGGTGGCGCTGGTGATCAAAATGGCGTACGAATAGGCGGAGGTGTCGACCTCCGGGTCGTTGATCGATGTTGTCGACACCGTCATCGCACAGTCTGCGCCCGAGCTGCTCACCTCAGCCAGAACCTCGGCAGGCGCGCTAACGGCTGGGTCTGGTCGGCGGAGGAGCCGGGCGACGTAGTCGTCCATGGATGTCGAGTCGCAAAACGTTGCCGAGAGCCCGGTGATTGTCGCCCCGTCGGGAACCGGGACGGATGCCCCGAGAATGTCTGTCGAGTATCGACCGAGATTCCCCGCCGCCTGGTAGTCGTAGTCGAGGAAAGTGTGGTTGTCGCGAACCGGGGTGAAACCGAACTGGTCGATGGCGATGGTGGTCGAGATGTCGATGTCACCGAACCGGTGCAAGAACGCCGCCATCTGCCCACGGGTGACGGCATCATCGGGGCAGTATTCGTCGTTGCCCGGCGGGTTACAGCCCTTGGTGATCCCGTGATCGGCCAGCCACGAGATATCGCTGTGGAACACGTGACCGTCGGGGACGTCGGTGAACTGGTGCGCGGCGAACGCGATGCCCGAGCCGAGCAGTGTCAACGCGATCGCCAGAGAAGCTACAGACAGCGCCTTGCGCATGGAACCTCCTGGGTGGACAACTCGAACTCTACCGACGGTGGGTTTCGTGTTGGCCCGCCGTCAGCGCTACGGCGTGGAAGGATCCTGGACCGCGCGCCGGATCTGCTCGGCGTTGGCGATTGCCGACAGGTTCTCCTGCTTGACCTGCTCGTAAATCTCCTCGCGGTAGACGTCCACCTCACGCGGGGCGTCGATCCCGATACGTACCTGGCCGCCCTTGATCTCGATGACCGTCACCACGATGTTCTCGCCGACGATGATCGATTCCCCTGGCCTTCGTGTCAGTACAAGCATCAGGTCCCCGGCAGTTCGATCGGCGTCCGTGTCGTGTAGCTGGTCCCGGTCAGCACCAGTTGCCGACCCTTGTGGGTTCTCGAGTTGACGACAAACGGGCCCAGCAAGTTGAGGAAGATCTGGTGGCTGTCCGGATCGATCGAAACCGGTACGAACAGTATGGCCTCGTCGGGCTTCTCCAGCCCGAGCTCGGCCTGCTCGATGTCGGAAAGCGCCGGGGCGTAGTCTGGAAAGAAGAGCCAGGGTACACACACGACTATCGACACATCGATGTTGTCGAGGCTCTGCAGCTGTTGGAAAGCCCCGTCCTCCCGCAGCTCGACGATGACGAAATTCTCGAGATCCGGCAGACCGGGCAGGCCGTCGGGGAAGTGCAGCGCCTTCTCGAGAACCGCTTTGTGCTCTCTCTGATCTCTTGTCGGCTCGTCGGTCATTGGGGATAGGTTAATCCGGCAACTCGAAACAACGAGTTAGTCCCACGCTGTAGGCGGAGACGTCTAGTAGAGGAAGTCGAGCAGTGAGGTCCGCGATGACTGCGAGAACGCCGCCAGCGCAGCCTCGTATGCGGTTTTCTGAAGCTGCAGGTCCATGACCGCTTCTGCTATGTCTACGTCCTCGATCGAGGAGAGCTGGTCGGTGATCGACTGGATGTCGTGCTGGGTGCGTCCGAGCGCGGCTTCCACCTGGTTGGTGCGGGCGCCGATCGTCCCAAGACCGCCGAGCACCGTGTCCAGGCTCGAATCGAGGTCGGCGATAGAGGTCTCGATTCCCGTTGTGTCGTTCGCATACAACGACGCCTCGAGGTTGTCGAGCACCGTGAAGATATCGTCGCCTGCCGAGAATCCGAGGGCTACGTCGCCGGTGACGTTCACCGTGACGACCTCGTTCTCCCCGACCCGGCGATTGATCTGACCGGTGTCTCCGGTGTACGTCCAGTTGCCTGCGATCTTCTGGACAGCATCACCCGAACTGAACCCGGAGAACAGGCCGCGGCCCTGGTGCTTCGCGTTGGCCAGCGAGACGATGTCGTCGCGGAGGTGACTCACCTCCAGGGCGATCGCCTCCCGTTCCTGTGGCCCCACTGAGGTCGAGCCGCGCACCGCCAGCTCGCGCGCTCGCTGGATCTGGGTGACCACGTCCTGGAGAGTGGTGTCGGCGAGGTCCAGCCACATCTTGCCGTCGTCGGCGTTGCGGGTCTCTTGCTGCCGGGCGGCGAGAGTCGCCCTCAGCTCGAGCGCCCGGTTCATGCCGATTGGGTCGTCGGAGGATCGGGTCAGTTTCTTGCCCGTGGAAAGCCGGTCCTGGGTTGCCGTGTATTCGGACAGCCGGCTGCCGAGCCTTTCAAGGGCTGCCTGGTGTGCTCCGAGGTGGGTTACACGCATGGCTACCTCCCCACCATGCCGGTCCGGTTGATCAATGTGTCGAGGTTCTGGTCGACCGCCGTCATCACCCTGGCGGCGGCTTCGTAGGCACGCTGGTAGGTGATCAGATTCACCATCTCCTCGTCGATCGAGACACCGTGTGCCTGCATCCGCGAGTTCTCTGCGGCGCTGGTGAGGGCGGCTTGGCTCCTTGCCCCCGTGGCAGCCGCCGCCGTCATCTCCCCGACAAGCGATATCACGTCGCGGAGTGAGTCGTCGAGATTGGTCGTGCCGCCGGCTGCACTCAGAGTCTGTCTGAGCTGGGAAAGCGCCTCGGCGTTCAAGCCGTCGTAGTCGGCGACCGGGGCGCCGGAGCCCGCGGCCGCGATCTCGGAGGCGTTCGAGACGGCCACGGTCAAGGTGGCCGCTTCGTCCCCTACGGCAAAGCCGAGGAGGTCGCCGCCCGACGACCCATCCGGGGTATACCCGGCGGCGTGCTGGGCGTTCAGCGCGTTGGCGAGGTCCTTGGCGAATGAATTGAGGGCGTCGACAAACCGGGGAAGCTCGGTCTGGAGGTAGCTCTGGTAGCCGGCCAGATCCCCACCCGCTTTGACGACGGCTCCCGAGGAATGGCTTATCTCGTGGGTCGTCTCGTTGTACGAGAGCGGGCTAACCACCGTGTCGGACACCAGCGCCAGCCCGTTCAGGCTGACCCGGGCCGCACCGTTGTCGGCGATGGTGACAGAGACGCCTGCGAGCCCGGCGAGCTTGTCGAGGAGGTCATCGCGTTGGTCGAGGAGAGCGTTTGGATCACCCCGAAACGCACCGGCGTTGAGGATCTGCTTGTTGAGATCGGCGAGGTCTCGCAGCATGTCGTTTGTCTTGTCGACGTAGCTGGAGAGTGAATCGGAAGCCGTGGTCTCCTCGATCTTCCACTTGTCGGATACGCTGTTGATGGTCCTGGCAACGTCGCCGAGCGCCGAGATCACGTGTTGTCGGGCGGAGGCGTTGGGAGGATCGAGCTGTAGCTCGTCGAGGGCACTCCACAGGCCGGTCATCGACGAGGTTATCCCGGAGTTCGGTTCCCCCATCACCGATTCGGTACCGGCGAGCAGGTCGGCAAGGGTGTCGAGACGCCCCTGGGCGCTCGAAGACAGCCGGACCTGGGCATCGAGACCTGCGACCCGGGCACGGGTGATGCCGGCGACATCGACGCCCTGGCCCACCACCCCGTAGCGGCGGTAATAGGGGTCTCGGCTGACGAGGTCGACCTGCTGTCGGGTGTAGCCGGGGTTCGAGGCGTTGGCCACGTTATTTGACGCTGTATCGATACCAGCCTGAGCGGCGGTCAAACCGCTGAATGCCGTGTATAGCGATATGAAGTCACTCATCAGAGCACCTGGTCCACTCGGAGCGGATGGTCGGGAGTCCTGGTGGCCCTTCCGGCCGCGTCGTAGATGTCACCGCCGGCGAACCCGAGGGTCCCCCGGATGCCGTCGAGGGCGACCCTGGCCAGACGCTGGTTCGCCTTGGTGAGGGTTTCGATCTCATTGACGAGATCCATGAAACGGGTCATGTGATCCTCGAAGACGGCTCGGAGCGAGGCGGGGGCGTTTTCGGCGAGAAAGGCGAGCCCTACCGCGCGGTGCGGTACGTCGTACTCCTCGGCTACCTTCGCAACAACCAGGCTGCGTTGCTCCTCGGCTCGCCGTATCTCCTTCATCACTGCTTCCACCTCGGCAATGGCCGGTCCTACGAAGCGGCGATCGTCGGCGATCAGCACGAGGTTGGCCGACACCAGCTTGAACAGCAGGTACTCGAGCAGGCCCCGCTCGTACCACAGGGTGTCTGCCAGCTCGGACATGTGGGTGAATCCGGTTGATGTAGCCATTGGAAAACCAGTCGGCGGAAGGGGCCGTCGGTTAAGTGTCGGCGGGGGTTTCTTTGAGCCTGGGAACCGCCGTCCGATATGCTCAAGGTGGGCGATCGCGGTGCCGAATGTACGGCTATCGCACTGGTAACTTTCAGCCAACGGATTGGGGAGCTGATGAACCCGGGTGGCACCACGAAAGGTGAAGGCGCCGAGGAGCGTATCGCGCACCTCGAGGCGAGGCTGGAAGAGGCCGAAGCCGACAACGGTGTGCTCCGGCTTCAGCTCGACATGCTCACGTCGACCGACATCGTCACCGGGCTGCCGAACAGCAACGGGATAGCCGCCCAGTTACAGAAAGCGGCAGCCCGGTACTCGCGTTCGGGTGAGGCTTTCGGATTGATGCACGTCGGTTTCCCTGCGTTCCCTCGCATCTCCGCGGAGCGGGGGCGGCGGGCACTCGAAGAAGCCATGCGCCACGCCGGCTCGCTCGTGGGCGCCGCGGTCCGTCAGCTCGATACGGTTGGTCGGATCGATGAAGACGGGTTCGTGTCGGTCATGCCGATGATGTCCGACGACGGGGTCGCTCCCGTGGTGGCCCGGATCGAGAGGGCGCTCGACTCGACACCACTGACGCTCGACGACGGCGAAGAGTTCTTTCTCGTTCCCGCTTTCACCGTCGTGCTCTGCAGCACCGCTGCCCGTGTGGACCCCCCCGAGGTGATGAACCGGCTGATCGAGGCCCGCGCCACGGCGGTGCCGGGCACTCCGGTCATTCGCCACGCCAGCTCCTCCTGATTCTCCCGACACTGCTTAACCCCGGGGTGGCTTCGCCGACGGTGTTTGGCGAGCGACGTTGTGCCCGGGGCGCGACTCCAGCGGTGACCGGCTGCTGCGCTTGCAAACAGACGCCGCCCACGGATGTGGTGGCTCAGCCATCTACGGACGGAGTGACATCACACTAGGGGTGATGCAACATGATGCGTTCGATGTTTGCCGGTGTATCCGGTCTTCGTTCCCACCAAACCATGATGGACGTGGTGGGCAACAACATCGCCAATGTCAACACGGCAGGATTCAAGAGCGCCCAAATCACCTTCGGTGAGGCGATGGCGCAAACGCTGCAGGGCCCGGCTGGTGCCGGTGTCGAGTCCGGCGGTACCAACCCCCTCCAGATCGGGCTCGGTGTCCAGGTCGCTTCCATCGATGGCGTCTTCACTCAGGGTGCCATTCAGATCACCGGCCGTCCTACGGACATTGCCATCGAGGGCGACGGCTTCTTCGTCCTCGAGGCCGCTTCCGGACGGCAGTTCACCCGGGCCGGAACGTTCCGCTGGGACGAGTCCGGCAACCTGGTGGCGCCGGGTGGCCAGCTCGTCCAGGGTTGGCTCGCCGCCGCCGACGGCAGCGTCGAGACCCAGACCGCCGTTCAGTCGATCAAGCTGCCTCTCGCCCAGGTGATCGAGCCCGTCGAGACCTCGACCGTGCACGTCGGGGGCAACCTGTCGGCCGATGCCGTGATCGGGGACACCCACACCACCTCGATCGTGGTCTACGACTCACTCGGTGAGCCCCAGGAGCTGATGGTCCAATTCGAGAAGACCTCAGCGAACACGTGGGACGTATCGGCGTCGATGAACGGCACCAACCTCACGCTTGGCTCGACCTCGGTGACTTTTGACTCCAACGGCGAGCTGACCAGCACCGGCACGATCGCGGTCAGCGGCTACACGCCTCCGGGCGCCTCGCCGCTCGGTCTCGACTTGGTACTCGACAGCAACTCGCCGCTGGTTCAGTTCGGTGGCAACTCGAGCGCAGAGAGCGTCGACCAGAACGGCAATGCCATTGGCTTCCTCACCGACTTCGCCATTGCGGCCAACGGCACGATCAGCGGCCAGTTCTCCAACGGTGAGACGAAGGTGTTGGCCATGATCGCCACCGCAACCTTCAACAACCCGTCCGGTCTGATCCGGTCCGGCGAGACCCGCTTTGAGGCGTCCGTGAACTCCGGTCAACCACTCATTGGTGCGCCGGGCAACGGCAACCGCGGGACGCTTGCCTCGGGTGCTCTCGAGATGAGCAACGTCGATCTGGCGCAGGAGTTCACCAACCTGATCATCGCCCAGCGCGGTTTCCAGGCCAACAGCCGGGTGATCACCGCCTCCGACGAGGTGTTGGCCGATCTGGTGAATATCAAGCGGTAGTTTCAATGACGGGCCCCGCCGTGACGGGGCCCCGACCAGGGTTGGCGGTTAATCCCACGGGGGACCGGCCGACAGTAGGCACAAGCTAGAGGGCTGCACCCAGCCCGGCAAGGAGACGACGAAATGATCGCCGTGCATCGACTTCGAGGTGAGCCGATGTTCCTCAATGCCGACCTCATCGAGTCGATCGAGGCGACACCCGACACGGTGTTGACCCTGGTCGACGGCAGGCGCATCGTCGTTGCCGACGATCCCGAGGTCGTCGCCGATCGGATCATCGAGTTCCGTGCCTCGGTCCTGGTGAGCGCAGCCGAGATGCGCAACCGCTCGACCCCGGTAGCCACCATCCATCAATAGATCGCTAGTCCCTGCCTCAGCTTCGTTGAGATTCAGCTTCCTTGAGATTCAGCTTCCTTGAGATTTGCGTTCGACCTCGTGCCAAACTCAGCCAGTGCTCTGGCGGTAAGGGGTGCCTGCGGCGAAGCCGCCGGTATCTCTGCGGACTCCCAGTTGGTAGATCCACAGCCGGCGAGAGCGCGTTTCACTCGTCCCCCCAATCTCAGCTTCCCTGTCATCCGCTCGAGCTCGTCGCGGCACTGATGGGTGAAGCCACACGAGAGGGACGCCACACGAGAGGGACGCCACACGAGAGGGACGCCACACGAGAGGGACATGGTCTCAGAGCACGAGCGGGCAAACGAGTTGCCGGTCTTCGTTGAGAGCGTCGAACCACGACGCGGCTAATCCTGCCGGCTACTCAGCGGTCCCAGACCTGCGTGGTCGCCAACCCCGACCCCCAACACCAATCGGATTCTGCAAGCCGCCGGAGCGCTGGGCTCCGGGTTGCTGGAAGCCAACTGGCAGGTGAACCTGTTCACCGACGACTTCATCAGCGCCATCGAGTCCCAGGGGTTGCCGGAGAGATGGATGGCTACGTTCCTGTGCTCGGTTCGTTCAACCAATGGTTGGCGGAGAATCACCCGGATCTTCCCGAGGCTCTGATGGTGCTCCGGGAGAAGCCCGACCCCGAGACCGACCCGTTGCCCATGTCAGCGACCGAGTTGGTCATGGCCATGAATCCAGACGCCGAATTGAGACGCCCTCGAGTGCGTCGGCTAACCAGAGAGCGACCAGTAGACGGGAGTGACCTCAGGCGCGACGACGACCCTTTAGGAGGGAGGAGGGAGAGAAGTAAAAGGTCGTCGTCGGGGGGATCTAGCCGTTGAGAATCAAGGCAAGGCCGGGATCGTCGTCTGCGGCGTCGAGCCGGCTGCGCCAGTTGGTTTCGGTGGAGAGCTGTGCCACGTAGGCGGCGCGGGCCCTCTTGCCGGCGGCGTCGTCGCTGACCTCAGGGGTGCCCTCGTAGAGGGTACCGAACCAGGCGCGCAACGAGGTGAGGGCCTCGGAGCGGATCTGCGACACCCTGGCCTGGGTGACCCCGAGATCCTTGGCGATATCCTGAAGCATCTCGCCGTCGAAGTAGTAGCGCTTGATGACCTCGGCGTGCGTCGCGGGCAGGCCCGTGACCGCGCTGCGAAGAGTACCGAGCATCTCGCGGTGCTCCAGGGCGGCTTCCGGCTGCACGGTCGTGTCTTCGTCGACGATCATGTCACGGAGAGAGACGTTGTCGTCGGGCCTCTGGTGATCGAGATAGAGAAGCATCGAGGCCGCCGATTGCGCCTGGGTTTTCTCGAGCTCTTGCATGGTGACGCCGAGGGCATTAGCCAGCGTCTCCCGATCGGGGTCGCGTCCGGTTTCGTCGCGCAGTGCGGAGCTGGTCTCCTCGACCTCGCGGTTGCGCCGGCGCACCGAGCGAGAAGCCCAATCCCGCGTCCGGGTCGAATCGATGATCGCACCACGGATCCTGATTGCGGCGAAGCGCTCGAATGGGATTCCCGAGTCGGGCTTGTAACGGCGTGCCGCCTCCACCAGGCCAAGCGCACCGGCGTTCCACAGTTCTTCCCGGTCGACGTGTCGCGGATAGCGAGCGGAAACCTTGGCGACGGTGCGCCCAACCAGATCGAGATGGTCTCTCACCAGTTGGTTGGTGTCATGCTCGGCATCTCGGCTGTTCATCGTGTTCTGGCCTCCAACCACCGTCCCACCCGGACGATGCCTGCTGTGATGCGATGGAATCGGATCAAGGCTGTCTAGCCTTGATGACCATTCGCGAAATAGTCACTGAGCGTTGCCTAATACGGTGGCCGCGTGTGCCGATAGTGGTGGTGAAACGTTGACATGGATGTTGACGAAGTCACGCACCGCCCTACAAGGAGGTACACGAAGTGCGTATTAATCAGAACATTGCGGCATACAACGCATACCGCAATCTTTCCACGACCAATGCTCAGTTGAGTAAGTCGCTCGAGAAGCTGTCTTCGGGTTTCCGGATCAATCGTGCTGCTGATGATGCGGCCGGGTTGGCGAAGTCTGAGTCGCTCCGTGCGGAGATCTCGGGTTCCCGTCAGGCGATCCGGAACGCTCAAGATGGTGTGAGTTTTGTCCAGACCGCTGAGGGTGCTCTCAATGAGGTGCATTCGATCCTGCAGCGTATGCGTGAGTTGGCTGTTGATGCGGCCAACACTGCAACCACCGACGGTACTGCCCAGCAGGCCGAGGTGTCCCAGCTGCTATCGGAGATCACCGCGATCGGTTCCAACAGCACATTCGCAGGTAACAGTGTATTCAAGGACTATGCCGCATCGGGTGGCGCGCTGACGTTCCATGTCGGTTCCGGCGCTGACCAGACGCTCAAGATCACGAGCGATCTTCAGCTCAATGTTGCCGGCACGAATGGCATCTTCAACGGTCATGCGATCGGTTCGGTCGACGTGTCGTCCGATGCCGATGCCGCGATCACGGCCATCGACAATGCGATCGGCGACGTTTCCAGTGTCCGGTCGACTCTTGGTGCTACCCAGAACCGTCTGGAGCACACGGTGGCGAACCTGAGTGTCGCTGTTGAGAACCTGTCGGCTTCCGAGTCCCGGGTTCGTGACACCGACATGGCTGAAGAGATGGTGTCGTTCACCCGGCATCAGATCATGGTTCAGGCGGGCACTGCGATGCTTGCCCAGGCCAACCAGGTCCCGGCATCGGTCCTCCAACTCCTCCAGTGAGCCAGACGCTGGCATAGATTGCCAGTCATGTCTCGTAGGACGGACGGTCCCTACACACAACGAGCGGCGGCCCCAGGGCCGCCGCTCTAGGTTTGCCGGTCGCAGAGAATGCGCCAACGTGGCGGCGATTCACTTGACGATAGGCGGGGACGGCCGACTAGAAGAGAAGCGTTGACATGGATGTTGACGAAGTGAGACGCACTGCCCTACAAGGAGGTACATGAGGTGCGTATTAATCAGAACATTGCGGCGTATAACGCATACCGCAATCTTTCCACGACCAATGCTCAGTTGAGTAAGTCGCTCGAGAAGCTGTCTTCGGGTTTTCGGATCAATCGTGCTGCTGATGATGCGGCCGGGTTGGCGAAGTCTGAGTCGCTGCGTGCGGAGATTTCGGGTTCGCGGCAGGCGATTCGGAATGCCCAGGATGGTGTGAGTTTTGTGCAGACTGCTGAGGGTGCTCTCAATGAGGTGCATGCCATTTTGCAGCGGATGCGTGAGTTGGCTGTTGATGCGGCCAACACCGCTACCACCGATGGTGCCGCCCAGCAGGCCGAGGTCGACGAGCTCGTCGCGGAGATTTCCGCGATCGGCGCCAACAGCACCTTCGCCGGCAAGTCGGTGTTCGCCGACTACAGCGGCACGGGCGCTGCCTTGACGTTCCAGGTCGGTTCCGGTGCAGGCCAAACGCTGGACATCACCGACGACTTGCGGCTCAATGTCGGGACCGCTCCCGATATGATCGATGGGGGCATCTTCGATGGCCTCATCAACCTTCCGGGCATCAACCTACAGGGCGGCTCCGAGGGTGAGATCGGCTACATAGACCAGTGGATCGACGCAGTGTCCTCGACCAGGTCGACTCTTGGTGCTACCCAGAACCGTCTGGAGCACACGGTGGCGAACCTGAGTGTCGCTGTTGAGAACCTGTCGGCTTCCGAGTCCCGGGTTCGTGACACCGACATGGCTGAAGAGATGGTGTCGTTCACCCGGCATCAGATCATGGTTCAGGCGGGCACTGCGATGCTTGCCCAGGCCAACCAGGTCCCGGCATCGGTCCTCCAACTCCTCCAGTGAGCCAGACGCTGGCATAGATTGCCAGTCATGTCTCGTAGGACGGACGGTCCCACACACAACGAGCGGCGGCCTTCGGGCCGCCGCTCTAGGTTTGCCGGTAGCCCGGAACACACCGGTTGACTGGACGCAACACCTGCCGACTTGAGCATTGTGAGCTCTTCGACAGCGGCCAATCGCGCCAAAGCAAATCTCCATCGCGAGCGGACAAAGAGGAGAAGTGGAAGCGCCGCGCTCGCGGCGCGAGCCGCTTACGCCCTCAATCCTCGAGAGACATTTATCGGCAGACAGCCGCTGTTCGACCGGCGGCTGGATGTTGTTGGCTACGAGATCCTATTGCGCGGCGCCTTCGATCACGCTGAGGCCGTCGCCGGTGACGAGAATAGGGCAACGTCGGATGCGATTCTCAACACCTTCACCGACTTCGACCTCGAGGACATCCTCGGGGGGCGGCGAGCCCTCATCAGTCTCACTCGCGATCTGATTCTCGAAGGCATCCCGACCCTTCTCCCACCTGAGCGAGTCATAGTCGAGGTGGTCGAGACCGCCAATGTCGACGATCTGCTCGTGACCGCCTTACACCGGCTACGCAGCCAGGGATACAGCATCGCGCTCAGGGACTGGATCTCCTTCAAGAAGCTGCGGCCGCTACTTCCCGTTGCCGATCTCGTCAAGATCGATATCCAGGCATTCGAACACGGTCGGCTCGTCGCCGAGGTTGGTTGGCTGAAGACCTTCGGGGTCCAACTCGTCGCCGAGAACGTCCAGAACTACGCCGAGCTGCGCCGGTGCCGCGAGCTCGACTTCGACTTCTTCCAGGGTCTCTTCCTGAGCCGGCCGCAGGTTCTGAAGCGAACCGCCGTGTTGCCGAGCCAGATCTTCACCCTCGAGCTGGTCTCGCAGATGCAGAACCCCGATGTCGCGATCGAGAACCTCGCTGCGATCATCCAGCGGGATGTCGCTCTCAGCTACAAACTGCTCAGGATCGTCAACTCCGCCTACTACTCGCTGCCCCGACACGTCGAGTCGATCAAGGATGCCATAGTCCTACTGGGGACGAGGCAGATCGGAAGCTGGGTAAGCCTCATCAACCTGGCCCAGATCGCCAGGAAGCCAAAGGAGCTGACGATCACAGCTCTTGTGCGAGCCAGGATGTGCGAGCTCGTTGCCTCGATCTCGGGCCGGGGCGACAGCGACACGTTCTATACGGTCGGCCTGTTCAGTGTGCTCGATGCCCTGCTCGACGTGTCGATGGAAACGGCGCTCGTGGCCCTTCCCCTGTCCGACGACACCCGCAACGCCATCGTCAACCAGAGCGGGATCATGGGGGCGACGCTCGCCGGCGTCATCGCATACGAGCGTGGGGACTGGGAGAATGCTCGGTGCCCCGGGATCGACGACGGTCAGCTGGCCGCAATCTTCCGTGATGCGGTGGTTGCCTCCGACGAGATGTGGGCGCACGTCGCGACCTGACGAAGACCCGGTTTGCGCCGGGTTTTTCGGTGGTTAATCGCTTACGCCATGGGGTGTCTGGTCGACTGGTCCTTCTGAAACGTTGACATGGATGTTGACGAAGTGACGCACCGCCCTACAAGGAGGTACACGAAGTGCGTATTAATCAGAACATTGCGGCATACAACGCATACCGCAATCTTTCCACGACCAATGCTCAGTTGAGTAAGTCGCTCGAGAAGCTGTCTTCGGGTTTCCGGATCAATCGTGCTGCTGATGATGCGGCCGGGTTGGCGAAGTCTGAGTCGCTCCGTGCGGAGATCTCGGGTTCCCGTCAGGCGATCCGGAACGCTCAAGATGGTGTGAGTTTTGTCCAGACCGCTGAGGGTGCTCTCAATGAGGTGCATTCGATCCTGCAGCGTATGCGTGAGTTGGCTGTTGATGCGGCCAACACTGCAACCACCGACGGTACTGCCCAGCAGGCCGAGGTGACCCAGCTGCTGGCAGAGATCACCTCGATCGGCACCAACAGCACATTCGCAGGCAAGTCCGTATTTGCCGACTACAGCACGACCAACCTGACATTCCATGTCGGTTCCGGCGCCAGCCAGACCCTGAAGATCACCACGAACCTGAGCGTCGACACGACAGGGTCTGCCGGAATCTTCAACGATGGATCGGCGATCAACCTGGCTTCGGTGAATGTTGGTACCGGCGCCAATGCGGCGATCACGGTCATCGACAATGCGATCGACGCAGTGTCCTCGACCAGGTCGACTCTTGGTGCTACCCAGAACCGTCTGGAGCACACGGTGGCGAACCTGAGTGTCGCTGTTGAGAACCTGTCGGCTTCCGAGTCCCGGGTTCGTGACACCGACATGGCTGAAGAGATGGTGTCGTTCACCCGGCATCAGATCATGGTTCAGGCGGGCACTGCGATGCTTGCCCAGGCCAACCAGGTCCCGGCATCAGTCCTCCAACTCCTCCAGTGAGCCAGGAGGGTGCTGTTTGATCGCCGTAAAGGGTCGCAGGCCGGACACCATCGTTGTGTACCACGCCGTCGAGCCTGAACTGGAATTGAACAGCACAAGGGCCGACACCAACACGAACAGTGTCCTTTCCCTCCTTTCGCAAGTAGGGAAATGACCGACAGAGAGGGGGTGGTCTTCGGGCCGCCCCCTCAACCAGGGCAGACAAGCAAGCAGACTGGAAAGAGCAACAGATGGCAGTTCCGCTCTTCAACATAGGGGGCCTGGCCTCCGGGCTGGACACCAACTCCATCATCGACAGCATCCTGAAGGTCGAGCGAACCCCGATCGACCAGCTGCAGACCAGGAAACAGAGTCACCAGCTCGAGGACAACGCCTGGCAACTCATCAACACCAAGTACTCGGCCATCCGCTCTGCCCTCGACGGCCTTGACTCCGTCTCGGACTTCAACAAGCTGGCGCTGGCGACCTCCTCAAACGAGAGCGCCGTCTCCGTGTCCGTTACCGGAACACCGGCGGCCGGGACCACGTCGTTCACCGTCGACCAGCTTGCGACGAACCACCAGGTCGTCTCCAACACCAGCTTCTCAGGAGCGGACGCCTTGATCGGAGCTGGCGACTTCACGGTCACCATCGGCGGTGCCGACTACACGATGACCGCGACTTCTGAGACAACGCTCGCCGGTGCCGCCGCCGGCATCAACGCCCTCGGGTCGGGTGTCTCGGCATCCGTCGTGTCGGTTGACGGCACGAGCTACAAGCTCGTCCTCTCCGCCGACACCACAGGCGAAGACAACGTGTTTACGATCTCGAGCACCGTTGCGTCGCTGGGCACGATGGATATCCTGCAACAGGGAGTGGATGCCCACCTGACCCTCGGGTCGGGAGCCGGCGCAATTAC
Source organism: uncultured bacterium (assembly GCA_963801165.1). Classification (GTDB taxonomy): domain Bacteria; phylum Actinomycetota; class Acidimicrobiia; order Spongiisociales; family UBA5794; genus JAAETI01. The sequence continues at coordinate 416,861 of CAWDDT010000011.1, read as the reverse complement.
CCTTTCTCGCTCTTCCAACACCATCAACGATCTCATCTCCGGGGCGACCATCAAGCTCAAGGCGACGACAACCGGTGCGGTGAGCATCTCGACCCAGCGAGATATCGACGGGACCGCGTCCGCGATCAAGGCTCTCGTCGATGCGGTCAACGCAGCGCTCGGCACCATTGCCAGCGCCACCAAGTACTCGCCCGACACGAACACGGGGGGGCCGCTGGTCGGCAACAGTACCGCTCGCTCGCTTGCCATCAATCTCCGCACGGCGATCTCATCCACCTTGAAGAGCGGCTCCGCATATCCCGTAGCCTCGTCGGTCGGTATCTCGCTCAACCGGGACGGGACGTTCGATCTCGACGAGTCCAAGCTACGAGATGCCCTCGAGACCGACTACAGCGCAGTGCTCGACTTGCTGGTCCAGGGAGGCGAATCGGCGGATACCAGGGCGAGCTTTGTTGCCTCCAGTGACGCGACCATCGCCGGAAGCTACGAAGTTGTCGTGACCCAAGCGGCCACCCAGGCACAGGCGATGTCGTCGGCGTACGTTGTGCCCGGCTCGGACTCCACGTTTCAGATCACGGTGGGTTCGACGACGGTCAATGTGGCCGTCACGACAGGCATGACGATTACCGACGCGGTGTCCGCGATCAATGACGCCCTCCAGGACGCGGGCATCACCAAGGTGTCGGCCACCGAGACGAATGTTTCCGGTACCGACTACATACAGCTGGACCACAGCGCATACGGCTCGTCGGCCTCGTTCACAGTGACCGGCGACCCGTTCGGGCTCGCCGGGACTTACGCCGGGCAGGACGTCGCCGGGACCATCGGAGGCGAGGCGGCAACCGGATCAGGGCGCTCGCTGACCGCATCTGCTGGTAGCCCGCAAGGTCTCGTTCTGCTCGTCACAGCATCCACCTCCGATGTCAGTGGCGCCGGGGGCTCGCTCTCGCTGGGCGAGATGACCTATTCCCGTGGTGTGTTCGGCACCCTCGACCAGACCGTGAGCTACGCCGAGGGAACCAGCGGGAGCATCGCCAGGGCACAGGACCTGACCTCATCGCAGATAGATCTAATCGACGAGCGGATCCAGGAGCTCGAGGATCGGCTCGACCGTCGCCAAGCATTGCTGATCAAGCAATACGCGGCTCTCGAGACCGCGATGGCCAGTCTGCAGTCGCAGTCACAGTGGCTCTCGACACAGCTGGCCTCGATGAATGGTTCACAGTGATCCTCAACGCAAAGGAGAATGGAAACATGACCAGCCTGGCCGTATCGTATCAGGCAGCCGGCGATGCCTATCAGAGCCAGGCAGTGGGGACCGCAGGTCCGCTACAGCTCGTACTCATGTTGTACGACCGGGCGCTGGCCGCCATCGCCCGATCCGAGTGGGCGCTCAAGAACAAGGAGCCCGGCTCTATAGAGCTCGCCCACAAGGAGCTGACCCGGGCGCAGGACATCATCACTGAGCTGATGCTCTCGCTCGACCACGACAAGGGTGGGGAGATCTCCACCTCGCTCAATGCCATCTACCAGTTCTGCCTCGAGCAGCTCACCCAGGCCAACCTGAGCAAGGACGCCACGGCATTGCCGTTCGTTGCCAGGAGCCTCACCGACCTGCGCGAGGCGTGGGCGGCGATCGCGGCGCAGACGGGGGAGTAGCTCATCGGACTCGACGAGGTTGCCCGGCTGTTCACCGACCTGGAGGACTCCGTCGCCAGAGGAGATTGGGACGCGGTCGCGGCAACCAGGACGCTCGAGCCCGAGGTGACTCCTGAAGACGAGCAGGCGCTGTGCCGGCTGATTGCCGAAGCTGATCGTTTGCAGCGATTGATCGCCAGCTACATGGCGCAGGTAAACCACGACATCGAGATGGCGCCGCAGCTGCGTCGTGCGGTCACCGCCTACACCCGCGGTGACGGCACCCTCTGATCACGGCATCAGGCGCAACTCGACCATCGGGATCTGTGCAACCATCCTCACACGGCCCTCGTGTGTGCCGTCGTGAGACACACCCATCAATGCGGCGAGCTTCCCGGCGGCCTTCGGATGGGCCGTCTCGTATCCGGCGAACACGGTTGCTGCCTCGGAGTCGTCGAGGAACCGCTGTATTACTTCACGACGTCGGGAGCCCACCCACAACCCCAATGCGGGTTTCGCCTTGAGGTTCCGGTACCAGTCCGCGTTGGGGCCGGTACCCGAGCACAGGATGTACGAATCGCCTTGGTGGTGCACCACCTCGAGCGGTGTCCGGCGCAGCTTGCGGCTGCGACGACCCTCGTGCTCGAGCATGACGATCCGTTTCCCGAAGACGAAACCGAGTCTGGCCCGGAACAACCACACCGGGGCATGCAGGATGTGCTTGAACACACCGGTCGGCTTCTGCTTGAAATCAAACGGCATTCGGGCAGAGTACTCCTAGTGTCGTCCTGGTGAACCTCGTGGTCAGCGTCGTGGTCCCCGCCCAACAGGAGACGGTGTGGGCCGATTTGGCGCGACTGGAGACCCATGCCGAGTGGATGGCGGACGCCTCCTCGGTCGAGTTCGTCGGTGATCAAAGAGATGGTGTGGGTACGACCATGCACGTTCTCACCCGGCTCGGTCCGCTCCGCACCACAGATGTGATCAGGGTGGCCGTCTGGGAGCCGCCTCGGCGTATCGCCGTACTACACGAGGGTCTGGTCACCGGCACCGGCGAGTTCCGGCTCGGCGCGGAGGGAGACGGCACCCGGTTCACGTGGACGGAGCAGCTCGTGTTCCCGTGGTATCTGGGCGGTGCGGTGGCCGCGTACCTCGCACGCCCACTGCTCGGCCGGGTGTGGAAGCGCAACCTCGCACGGTTTGCAGCCCGGTTCGGCTGAGGGGTGTGTCATTGTGCTATCAGCCGGTAGCATCGAGTCATGGCTATCGACATCGCCGGCTTCGTCACCTACGTGAAGGACCATGCCATCGAGCACGGATTTCATGTTCACGACGAACGGCATTTCATAGAGACCTTCTCGCTGCGTCAGTCGTTCGAGGTTGATCTGCACCCGGAATCGGCGTGTGACGGGCCGCTCGACCTGAACCTCGCATTTGACGTCGAGCCACGGGTGCTGCTCCGGCTCGAGGACTGGGTCAAGGAGCACGAGGAGGACATCGCAGAGGCGGACGGTGACTTCGAGCTGCCGATCTACTTCAACTGGGCGCTGCCGACGATGAAGGCCCCGCCCGATCTGGTGGTGCTCGCTGCCGAGCTGGCCGGGATCGCCGGCTTCGACCTTCCCATCGAGGTATCCGGAGTCGAGTCGACCGGTGCTCTGTCAACAGGGTCCGATATCCGCCTCTCGATCGTAGGCAGGGTCGAGCTGTCTCTTGTCGACGTGATGATCGGTCAGGAGGAACTCTGCGACATCCTCGACAGGTGTCGCGAGGTCAGCGAGTACCTGGTCGAGGCGTCACTCGCCTGGGAGGTCGAGTACCCACCGGCTACGCCCCCGGCTGGCTAGGAGGTCGTTGATCAATCGCGGTGAAAGCTCGCCGCGCTCCGAGAAATGGGTGTTGTCGAGCTTGCCACGAGCCTGAACTCGGAATCCTCAACGGTCTCCTAGACGTCGTAGGTGATCTCCAGTTTCTCGCTCGTCGGGTGTGCCTGGCAGGTGAGGATGTAGCCCTTGGCGAGATCTTCGGCGGTGAGGGCAAAGTTGAGATCCATCTTCACCGCTCCCTCGATCACCTGCGCCTTGCAGGTCGTGCACATGCCGCCCCGGCAGCTGAAAGGGGTGTCCCGGCGTTCGGCGAGCGCATAGGAGAGGATCGGAGGTCCGTCCGGGTCCACGGCGGTTGCGGTGGTCCGGCCGTCGAGCGTGAAGCGAAGCCGTACCGCGCCCACCGCATCCTCCACTGTCGAGGGTGGCGCAGGTGGCGTCGGCTCCGAGAAGAAGAGCTCATCGTGGATCGCCGCCGGATCTACACCATGGTCGGCAAGCACGTTCCGCGTGGCTTCCACCATCTCGAACGGCCCGCACAGATACCAGCCATCCACCGAATCGACATCGACGAGAGTCGTGAAGAGGTCTTCGAGCTTCGGCTCGTCGAGGCGTCCGGAGAGGATGGGAACGATCTGTGCCTCCCGGGACAAGACGTGGATCAGATGGAACCGATCCGGGTAGCGATCCTTGAGACCTTCGAGTTCCTCGAGGAACATGATCGACGTCGACGTGCGATTGCCGAACAATAGAGTGAACCTGCTCTCCTGCTCCGTGTTGAGCACCGCAGCGACCATCGCCAGTACCGGTGTGATCCCGCTCCCGGCTGCAACCGCGGCGTAGTGGCGCAGCGTGCCCGGCTCAGGAGCGATGACGAAATCACCATACGGCGCAGCGACCTCGAGGTGGTCGCCCGGCCGGAGTCGGCTCGTCGCATACGTCGAGAACGCCCCGCCCGGGATCCGCTTCACGCCGATGCGCAGCCGGTTCTCGCCGGGGTCGGTGCACACCGAGTAGGTGCGGCGCACATCTTGCCCATCGATCTCGGCTTTTACGCCGATGTGCTGGCCCGGAGCGAACCGAAAGGTCGCGGCGAGCGTTTCCGGCACTGCGAACGTGACCGCCACCGCGTCGTCTGTGAGCTCTTCGATCGCGGCGACTGCGAGCGAGTGGTAGACCACGTCGGCCACGTCAGATCTCCTTGAAATGATCGAACGGCTCGCCGCACGCCGAGCAGACGTGAAGAGCCTTGCACGCGGTGGCACCGAACTCCGAGACGACGCGGCTCGAGGCGCTACGACATTGCGGGCAGAGGATCGGTTCGCCGGGGTGCTGTCGGGGAGGGGCGATGCCGTACTCTGTGAGCTTCCGTCGGCCCTCATCGGTCATCCAGTCAGTGGTCCACGGGGGTTCGAACGTGGTGATGATCTCGATCTCGTCATACCCCGCAGCGATCAGTGTTCGCTCGATCGCACGGCGTAGGTGGTCCATGGCGGGGCACCCCGAGTAGGTCGGCGTGATGGTCACCCGCACGGAGCCGTTGCGATCCTCGGTGACATCCCGCAGGATCCCGAGATCGGCGATCGTCAGCACCGGGATCTCGGGATCGACCACCGCGGCCAGCACCGTACGTAGCTCCCGGGTGTCCATCACCACTCCAGACCCGGATAGGAGCGTTGCATCCATTGCATTTCGGTGAGCAAGTGGCCCAGGTGTTCGGTGTGAAACCCACTCCGACCGCCGCGGCGCTGGGGGTCAACGGGGCCATGGTGCAGCGTCGCTTCCTCGAGGGTTGCGTCGACCAGTGCCTCCCACGCCCCCCGCAGCGCCGCAGGCGCCACGCCCATCCCCGCTGTGGTCATCTTCTCGTCGAGCGAATCGGTGTCGAACATCTCATCCACGAACCGCCACAGATCCGCAATGGCCTGCTCCATTCGCAGGTGACTCTCTGTTGTTCCGTCACCGAGGCGCACGAGCCAGCCGTGCGAGTGCCGCACGTGGTAGGCCGCCTCCTTGGAGGCTTTGGCCGCGATTCCGGCGACGGTGTGGTCGGTGGAGTGTGCCAGGGCGTCCCAGAGCTCCCGTTGGTAGGCATCGAACAGGAACTGTCTGACCATGATGTGGGCGAAGTCGCCGTTGGGTTGCTCGACGAGGAGGAGGTTGGTGAACTCGCGTTCGCTGCGGAGGAAGGCCAACTCATCTGCGGTCTTGCCGGTGTCGCCGACAGCGGCGGCGTACTCCAGGAGATGTGTGGCCACGCCGAGATGATCAAGGGCGATGTTGGCGATAGCAAGATCCTCTTCCAGCTCCGGGGCGTGCGAGACGTACTCCGCCAGTCGCTGCGACAGCACCAGATTGTCGTCGGCGTGCCGGATGAGGTAGTCGGTGAGCGCGCTCACATGTATCCCACTTCGTCGGGTATGTCGTAGTACGTGGGGTAGCGGTACTCCTTGTCACGAAACGGTGCAAACATCGCTTCTGCGTCTGCCGGATCGGCGGCGTAGATCCGGCTCGACGGGATCACCCAGACGCTCACCCCTTCATCCCGGGTGACGTACACCTGCCGGGCGCGGGTGATGGCGTCGCCCGACGTCGCCGCGGGGAGCGAGCCCGCATGGACATGGGCCAGGCCACGGCGATGACGGACAAATACCTCCCACAGGATGCTCTCACCGCCCGTCTCTGCGGGAGCAGCCGGACCGGGTTGATCAGATTCCCACGCCGTGACCGCAGTCGCCGGGGTCACCCACAGGCTCACACCCTCGATGCGTCGCAGGTAGGTGTCGCGGGCGTTGAGCAGTGCCGTCTCGGCGTCCGGGGCATGAACCGACTCCGAGTACACATGGGTGAGCCCGCCGCCCTGCCGGACAAAGACCTCCCAGCGTGGCCAACCGTCGTCACCGTCTGCCGCTGCGAAGCCGACCTCGGCCTCACCCTCCATGTGTGGGACGTCGTAGCTCATGGCGTGGCGTCTTGTTTGGCTGCGTACGCGGCGGCGGCCTCCCGGACCCAGGCGCCTTCATCCCAGGCTCTGCGCTTGTGCTCGATCCGGTCCCGGTTGCAGGGACCGTTGCCGCGCAGCACATTCCAGAACTCGTCCCAGTCGATCTCCCCGAAGTCGTAGTGACCGCGCTCCTCGTTCCAGCGAAGATCCGGGTCGGGGATGGTGAGACCGGCGTACTCGGCCTGGGGGACGGTGGCGTCGACGAACTGGCGGCGCAGGTCGTCGTTGCTGATGCGCTTGATCTTCCACTCCATCGACTGTCTGGTGTGGGGAGAGTCCTCGTCGTGCGGCCCGAACATCATCAACGAAGGCCACCACCAGCGATCGAGCGAATCCTGGGCCAGCGCCTTTTGCTCGGCGGAGCCGCGGGCCAATGTCAGGATTATCTCGTACCCCTGGCGTTGGTGAAAGCTCTCCTCGCGGCAGATCCGGTGCATAGCCCTGGCGTACGGGCCATATGAGGTTCGGGTAAGCATCACCTGGTTGGTGATTGCGGCGCCGTCGACCAGCCAGCCGATGGTGCCGATGTCCGCCCAGCTCAGGGTGGGATAGTTGAAGATCGACGAGTATTTCTGCTTCCCGGCGTGCAGAAGGTCGACGAGTTCGTGACGGGACACTCCGAGCGTCTCGGCAGCCGAGTACAAATAGAGGCCGTGACCCGCTTCGTCCTGGACCTTGGCGATCAGGATCGCCTTGCGTTTCAGGCTGGGTGCCCTCGTGATCCAGTTCCCCTCCGGCTGCATACCGATGACCTCGGAGTGGGCGTGCTGGGCGATCTGCCGGATCAATGTCCTGCGGTAGTCGTCCGGCATCCAATCCCGCGGCTCGACCTTCTCGTCGGCAGCAATGGTCGCGTCGAACAGGTGTTGGGTCATCCGGTTCATGCTAACCAAACGAACGTTCGTTTGGTATCGGGTATTCGCTCTCAGTTTCCCGGCTGGGAGAAATGCATGTAGTCGGGTGACGTCCAGACCCCACCCCAGGACCATCCCACGCCGGCAAAGATGTCGATGGCAGCGTCACCGAGGTTGATCATCCCCGGAGTCGGGTTGTCGCGCGCGGCGTACGGCGTCCCTTCGAGCGGGAGCACGTTGCCTTCGCGCGCCCAGGGGTTGATGAGCGGGTTGATGTCGACGGCCAGCCCGAACGCGTGGTTCGACCAGCGTTCGGTGCCGTCGACGAAGCGGCAGTTGAACCCGGATGTGACGTCGGCCGCCATCGCCGCCTTGTCGTCGCCGCCGTAGTCGTCGACCAGAGCCATGCGCTCGATGGGGAATCCGATCTCGAACAAACCCTCGAAAGCGGTCACGACGTCATCGACGACCTCCGTGTTGACCACCATCTGCCCCTGTTTGGCCTCCCCGTCGAAACCCCAGTATGCCAGCGTCAACAGCGACAGCTCGGACCAGTCGAGCGGGCATCCCACACGCCACGTGAGCGCCACAGTCTCCTCCGTCACGGGCACAACCGAGTACTCGAAGTGGGGCGGCTCTGTAGTCGTCGTCGTGGTCGGCAACGGTGGGGTTGTCGTCGGGGGCGGAACAGGGACGTGTGTAGTCGCCGGGGCGGAAGGGTCGAGCGTGCTAGTCGGGGCAAACGCGGCGGTGGTCGCGGCGGTGGTTGCGGGCAAGGTGTGTGTCGTCGGCGCCGCCAGGGCGTCGGATGGCGAGCCGGAGCTGCACCCCGTGCTCAGGATCGTCACGAGAACGACCGTTCCAAGAGGCTTTGTCAACATCGCTGCCCAACGTAGCCGCGATGTCGTGATAGGGGTATCAGTCACATTTCCAAGAACAGGCTGATTGCGTCGTTGACCTCGGCGGGTTTCTCCAGCTGCAGCATGTGACCCACCTTCTCGATGACGACGATGCGGGCATCGGTGATGGCGGCCGCCAACGGCTGGGCGCCGGGCGGGGGCGTCATTTTGTCGTTCTCGCCGAGCACGAGAAGCACCGGGCAGCGAACCCTCTCGGCCATGGCGATCGCCTCGGTGTATTCGGAACATGCCGTGAGGTCGCTCGCCATGACTCCACTGGCTGCCGTGTTCATGAGATCATCCGAGATTGCGAGCAGCCACTTCTTAGGCCGGCCGTACCCGCTGGCGCTCGGCAGCGTCCACTTGATCACCATTGCCGCCGCCGACGCGTCCCGGGCCTTCGCCGCCGCGAGCAGGTCAGGGTTGACCTGCATGGTGGCGGACGTGCCGATGAGAACGAGGCGAGCAACCATATCCGGGTTGTGGGCCGCAGTCTCGAGCGCGACCAACGACCCCATAGAGTGCCCTATCAGCGTGACCGGCGCAGGGCCGGAGCGGCGGATGTCCTCCCCTAGCCAGCGGGCATAGTCGGAGATCGAGACGAATGCCGGACCGTCGGACTCGCCGTGGCCCGGCAGGTCCACCGCAACCGAATCGGCGAAGAAGCGTGTCTGGTAGGTCCAGCACGAGCTGCTCAAGCCGGCGCCGTGGACAAAGACTGTTGCTGTCATCTCCAGATCTTACGACCCCGAATCGTCCTTCGGGATGAGATGGAATCGACCGTCCGGCCGACGTCAACCGACCCGCAATGCCATACGGTTCAGGCGGTACCCGGATCAGGAGAGGAAATCCCGCATGACGACAGTGGAGACTCCGACGCGGCTCGCCGCTCGGATCGAAGACGCATACAAGATCTATGGCGAGGGTCACACCGAGGTGCGAGCCCTCAATGGGGTGTCCGCCGAATTCGAGACCGGCGTGTTCACGGCCATCATGGGCCCGTCGGGCAGCGGCAAGTCGACGTTGTTGCACTGTGTTGCCGGTCTGGACGAGCTCACGTCGGGGAAGGTGTTCATCGGCGATACCGAGCTCGGACCGCTCAGCGACAAGGATCTCACGCTGTTGCGACGCAAGAAGGTCGGTTTCGTATTCCAGGCGTTCAACCTGATTCCGACGCTGAACGCCCGTGAGAACGTGCTGCTGCCGCTGCTGATTGCGGGAGAGGACCACGACGAGGCCTGGTTCGACCAGATCGTCGACATCCTCGGACTGGCCGATCGGTTGAGCCATCGGCCTTCTGAGCTCTCTGGTGGCCAGCAGCAACGGGTCGCCGCGGCCCGTGCGCTGGTCTCACGGCCCGCCATCGTGTTTGCCGACGAGCCGAGCGGGAACCTAGATTCGAAATCCGCTGCCGAGTTGCTCGACTTCATGCGCCGGGCGGTCAAGGAGTTCGGCCAGACCATCGTCATGGTCACCCATGATCCGGTGGCGGCGTCCTATGCGGACCGGGTGGTTTTCCTCGAGGACGGCAAGGTCGTCGACGAGCTGGACGATCCGACCCCCGACAGCGTCATCGACCGCATGCGCACGTTTGGGGGTTAGGACATGATCCGCACAGCACTCAAGACTGCCTTTGCCCACAAGCTACGTCTGGTATTGACGGCGCTGTCGGTGATGATTGGCGTCGCCTTCGTCGCCGGTACCTACATCTTCACCGACACCATCGACAAGACATTCAGCCAGATGTACGACAACATTTATGCCGGCCAGGACGTCATCGTTCAATCGGCCAGCGAGTTCGACGTTGGTTTCAGCGGGCCACCGCCCATGGACGAGAGCGTTCTCGACACCGTTCTTTCGGTCCCGGGAGTCGCCGCAGCCGAAGGCGGCGTCGGCGGCTTTGCGATCATCTACGACAGGGAAGACAAGGCGATTGTGCCCACCGGTCCGCCGACAATTGGCGGCTCGATGACGGGTGATCTCCGCCTCTCCGGCAACATCGGCCTCCGCGATGGCCGGGTTCCAACGGCACCCAACGAGGTGGCTATCGATGCCCGCACGGCCGACGACCATGATCTCCACGTTGGCGACGTCGTCAAGGTGCAAACCCCGGAAAAGGTCGCCGAGTATGAGATCGTCGCCACGTTGCGTTTCGGTGACTCCGACAACCTGTCGGGAGCAACGTGGGCCGGGTTCGACCTGAAGACGGCACAGGAGCTGTTCGGTCTCCAGGGGCAGTACTCCACGATCTCGGTCGTCGCCGAAGACGGTACGAGTGCCGGCATACTGCGAAACAGCATCGCCGCGGCTCTGCCCGCAGGTATCGAAGCCGTGACCGCCGCAGATGAGTCAGCCTCGCAATCCCAGGCGTTGTCCGAGAGCCTGGGCTTCTTGAACACTGCGCTGCTCGTCTTTGCCGCCGTCTCGGTGTTCGTCGCCTCTTTCATCATCCAGAACACGTTCCGCATCATCGTCAGGCAGCGCCAGAAGGAGTTGGCGTTGCTGCGTGCCGTGGGAGCCACCGGTACCCAGGTCATTTGGATGGTGGTCATCGAAGCGCTGCTGGTGGCACTCGTTGCCTCGATACTCGGTATCGCGCTCGGCTTCGTGATCGCCCGCGGGCTCACAGCGGTTATGGGCGCGATCGGTTTCGACATGCCGTCGACGGCCGCTCCGCTGGCCATGCGCACCATCGTCGTTGCGCTCTCGGTGGGTGTCATTGTGACGCTGGCGGCCGCGGTGCTGCCGGCGATCCGGGCATCGCGGATTCCACCCGTGGCGGCGCTTCAGGATGTCGACGTCCGGCTGCGGATGTCGGATCGGAAGCGCACCATCATCGGCTCGATCGTTTTAGCCGTTGGTCTGGCTTTGGTTGTCGACGGGTTGTTCGGCTATGTCGTCGCTCTAGGTCCGCTCAATGAGCTGTCGGCGGTTGGCGTCGGGGCGCTCTTAGTGTTCCTTGCCGTCAGCCTGCTCAGTTCGCGAGTGGTCAAACCGGTGGCTCGCACGCTCGGCTGGCCCCTTCCCAGGCTCGACAACCTGACCGGGACACTCGCGATCGAGAATACGACCCGCAAGCCCCGCCGCACTGCTACTACCGCATCGGCTCTGATGATCGGGCTGGCGCTGGTCGGGTTCTTCTTCGTACTTGGCAGCTCGATCAAGGCATCTGCCAGCGCCGCTATCGAGAAGGGCCTTCGTGCCGACTACGTGCTCAGCGTGAATGGCTTCAGCGGTGGCTTCAGTCCCCTGCTGGGAGAGACCATCAGCAAAGCCCCGGAGATCGCAGCAGTCTCTGCGCTTCGGTTCGGTTACTGGGACAACAACGGCACCGAGGATTTCGTCATGGGCATCGACACAGACACGGTCGAGCAGACCATAGAGCTCGGTGTTGTCGATGGGTCCATCGCTGCGCTCGCTGACGGCGGCGTTTTCGTCCAGAAAGACATTGCCGACAACGAGGGCTGGACCGTCGGCGACACAGTACCTATGGGGCTGGCGACAACCGGGCTTCAACAGATGCCGATCGTCGGCATCTACACCGAGGCGGCCGTCGTCCAGTCGAACTACCTGATAGGCATGGATACCTACAAGGCCAACTTCGAGGGCTTCGGCACCGACGTTGATTACGTGCTGGCGGTCAAGGCAGCAGATGGCGTATCCCCGGAGGCATCGCGGGCCGTTGTCGAGGCCGCCGCCGCCGACTATCCGAATGTCGAGGTGCGCGATCAGACCGAATACCGGAAGTCGCAGGCTGCGCAGGTGGATACGATTCTCGTGATGTTCAACGCGCTGCTGGCGCTGGCTGTGATCATCGCCATGGTCGGCATCACGAACACTCTCGCACTGTCCGTCTTCGAGCGGACCCGTGAGATCGGGCTGCTGCGGGCGGTCGGCATGACGAGGGGCCAGATACGCAGAATGATCCGGTGGGAGGCGATCATCGTCGCCGTCATCGGTGCTTTGCTCGGTGTGGTGCTGGGTTTGTTCTTCGGGGTGGTTGTCACGTCGGCGTTGTCCTCCCAGGGCATCGATGTCCTGTCGATTCCGACGGGTCAGATCATCGGGCTGGTGCTGTTCGGTGTCGTTGCCGGCTTGCTGGCAGCCATCCTCCCCGCCCGCCGTGCGGCCAAGCTCAACATCCTCGAATCCATCGCCTACGAGTAGCGCCGCCCCTACCGAACTTGCGTAGACCGTGCCGGTATCCCGGCACGGTCTACGCCGCAAGGGCGGGTGGCGGGTGCATGTCGGTCCGACAGCTCATATTGGTGGCATGAAGAAACAGAGCTATCACCAACTGTCGGAGTTCGCCGCCGATCACCATGGCGTTTTCACCAGAGCTGATGCGCGAAGATTAGGAATCGCCGACAGCACACTCAGTGATGGTGTTGTGGCAGGACGATTTCGCCGGGCAGCCCCAGCTGTGTTTGTCGTTGGCGGTTGCCCATCCACGGGAGAACAGAGGCTGACGATTGCCGTGCTCTCCATGCCTGGTTTAGTCGCGGTATCGCACCGAGCCGCGGCCGAGATGTGGGGGCTCGTCACCGGGGAAGCCCGGCACCTAGAGGTCGTTACCACGCGATGGGACAGGGTGCCGCAGACCGGTGTCACTATCCACGAATCGCTCGATCTCGTCGCCGCCGATATCAAGACGCTGGATGGACTTCCGATCACAACCCCGGCTCGAACGGTTGTTGATCTCGGGGCGACCAGCCCGTGGGCGGTCGAGGGCGCACTCGAGACTGGAATCAGACGGCAGTTGCTCACTCTGAAAGATGTGGAGGCGTTCGTGGCTCGCGTGGCGCGCAGAGGAAGACGAGGTGTGGGGGTGATACGTCCGCTTCTCGTGGCACGAAGGAAGTGGGACACGATTACCGAGAGCGTTCTCGAAGACCGCTTTCGAGAGACGCTCCACGAGGCGGGGTTGCCGGAGCCGCAGCCTCAGTACACGGTTAGGGGTCACGGTGGACGGTTCGTGTGCCGAGCCGATTTCGCCTATCCGACGGAGCACATCCTCATCGAGCTCGATAGCGAGGCCCACCACATGGACAGACTCACGTTTCGCCGTGATCGCTCTAAGCAGAACTCTGCTGTCGTGCTCGGCTGGACCGTGTTGCGATTCACGTGGTGGGATCTCGAGGAAGATCCGCTCCGGGTGACCACTCAAGTCCAGGCGGCGCTGGATGCGTTGTCGCGACCGAAGACTCGACAACCCTCTGCCACGCTTTCGGCGTAGGACATGCCGGGGTACCGGCACACGCTACGCAAGAAGCGGGAGGGGGCGGTGGTTAGGGGTCGCCGGGGACGACGAGGCCGGACTCGTAGGCGATGACGACTGCTTGCACACGATCGCGGAGTTCGAGCTTGGTGAGGATGTGCGAGACGTGGGTCTTCACCGTCGTCTCAGACACGAATAGCGCCTCAGCGATCTCAGCGTTGGATCGACCGCGGGCGAGCTGACAAAGCACCTCCTCCTCGCGCTCCGTCAGCTGGTCGACGGCGAACGTGCGAGCTGGCGTCGTTGGCGTTTTGACGAACTGCCCGAGCAGCTTGCGGGTGATCGACGGCGACAGCAATGCGTCGCCGCTGGCAACCACTCGGATCGCGTCCGCTAGCTCGTCTGGTGGTGTGTCCTTCAGCAGGAACCCGCTCGCTCCGGCCCGAATTGCGTCGTAGATGTAGTCGTCCAGGTCGAACGTCGTCAGGATGATCACCTTGGGACCTGCGCCATCCGGCGCGTTCGCCTCCATGAGCTCACGGGTAGCGGTGATGCCGTCCATCTCAGGCATCCGTATGTCCATCAGAATCACATCGGGAGACAGCTTCCGAGCAGCGGCAAGAGCGTCGCGGCCGTTTGCCGCCTCACCGACGACCTCGATGTCGGCTTCGGAGTCGAGGATCATGGTGAACCCGGCGCGGACCAGGGCCTGATCGTCGACGACGAGGACGCGTAGCTTGGCCGACGTCATGGCGAGGGTATCGGGATCCGGGCGGTAACCCGGTATCCGCCGCCGGGTCTCGGGCCGGCGTGGAGAGCGCCGCCGAGAAGGCTTGCTCGCTCGTGCATCCCGACGAGACCCTGACCGGGGGCACCGTTTCCGGCTCTCTCAGCAGCCGCACCACGGCCGTCGTCGCTCACTTCGATCCTGAGGAGATCGTGATCGTAGGTGATGGCCACGTGGACATTCACGTTCGGACCGCCATGTTTGAGTGTGTTGGTGAGCGACTCCTGGATGATGCGGTAGGCGTTGATGTCGATCCCCAGAGGCAGGTTGCGAACCTCGCCGTTCACCGTCAATGTCGCGGTTAGCCCGGCACTGTTCATCTGATCTACAAGGCGATCGAGCGCGTCCAAACCGGTCTGGGGATCGGCGACTCTTGGGTCGGTGGTCCGCAGCATCCCGAGGAGCCGGCGGACTTCGGTGAGTGCCCTGTGGCCGGCCTCTTCTGCTGCCTTGATGGCCGTGTCGGCCTGCTCTGCGTCCCGGGCGAGGACCCGGCGTGCTGCGGCGGACTGGATGGTCATGACGGTGATCTCATGCGCCACCACGTCATGCAACTCCCGTGCGATCCTCACTCGTTCCCGGGTGACCGCCTCAACGGCCCGCTGTTCTCGCTCGTGCTCGGCGGCAATTGCCCGTTTCTCGAGATCAATCAGACGCTGTTGCCGCCGGTAGGTTTCCCGTCCGATCAGCAGCGGAAGTCCTAGAACCGCCACCTCGGCTACAAGCGACAGCACCTGGACATCGTAAATGAGAACGCCGACCACGGTCCAAAGCAGAACGACGTCGATGGCGACGCTACCGACGAGCAGTGATTGTTTGGGTGGGAGCTGGGAGCCCACGGTGTAGACGCCCAAAGACATGCCAAAGAGCGCCCACGAGGTCGGGTAGTCGATGCCCCGGGCAATCATGAAGCAGAGCACGATCACGGCCAGCACGTATGTGGGGAACCGCCGCCGCCAGATCAATGGGAGAGTCTGACCCGCGATGAGCACGTAGGCAAATGGGCCTAGCGGCGTGATGGCCGGATCTGGCTCCTGCTTGAGGGCGAGTACCGAGAAGAGGCTGACCAGTAGCAGGCTGACCGCAAGCACGGTGTCCATGGCAGCGGCACGGCTGCGGTCGTCACGGTTCATCAATGGATCGTACCCTCTGCTACCGACCGGGCCATCGTTCCCGGGACGGATTCTCGCTCATACTCACGGGCGAAAAGCCGCGTCTCCGGTAACGTGGGCTCGAGCGACTGAGGATGCAGAAATGGGTGAGACCGGGCCGACGGCGGCAGCTTTCTTCGATCTAGATAGGACTCTCATAGCCGGATCGTCCGCTTTTGTGTTTGGCGCAGCCGCGTGGCGGGCGGGCATGATGCCGACGAGCGAGCTACTAGGCGACGCCAGGAAGGCGATCGCCTTCAGGTTCGCGGGTGCATCCGACGAGAGGAGCAATGCGGTCAGGGACCGGATACTGCAAGCGATCAAGGGCCGAACCGTCCAGGAGTTGGAGGCGCTCGCCGCCGACGTCATTCCCCGCTTGCTCGACGATGTCCGCAAAGAGTCGCAGGGCTTCATCGGTCTCCACGCGGAGGCAGGACGCGATACCTTTCTGGTCACTGCTTCTCCCATCGAGATCGTTCAGAACCTATCCCAGGAGCTCGGGATGACCGGAGCGATCGCCACGGTGGCCGAGGCGGTCGACGACGTCTATACGGGCCTGCTCGCCGAGCCCTTCTGCTACGGACCGGCCAAGGCCGACGCCATTCGACGGATGGCAGACAGACGCGGCTACGACCTCGCCCTCTGCTACTCCTACAGCGACTCGGCAAGTGACCTGCCCATGCTGGAGGCCGTCGGCCATCCGGTCGCTGTGAATCCCGACAAAGGGCTCGAGGCGGTCGCCCGGTCGCGCGGTTGGCCCATCGTCGAATTCAGCCGGACCGCCCGGCGGGTTGTGCGCACGACGACCGCGGCGGTTGGCGCCGCCGGACTTGCCACCGCAACCTATGCGCTGGGACGCCGTCACGGCAGGCTGGCCGGCCGAACCCGGTTATTTGCCTAACCTCGCTGTCATGACGGATCGTGAAGTGGGGGTCGGCCCCCATCCCGAGCCCTGGCCCGATGACCCCCGGCTCGATGAGGAGTTGCTGGCACATGGGGACCGGCGCAACGTCCTCGATCGGTACCGATACTGGAGCAGAGCGGCGATCATCGCCGATCTGGACACACGCCGTCACGCCTTCCACGTCGCCATCGAGAACTGGCAGCACGACTTCAACATCGGGACGGTTGTGCGGAACGCCAACGCCTTCCTGGCAAAGGAAGTGCACATCGTCGGCAAGCGCCGTTGGAACCGGCGGGGCGCGATGGTGACGGATCGGTACCAGCACATAACACATCACGCCACGGTCGGTGAGTTTGCCCGGTGGGCCGATGGAGAGGATCTGCCGCTGATCGGCATCGACATCGTCCCGGGCGCGCTCCCGCTCGAGACGGCCGCGTTGCCGGGGCGGTGTGTTCTCGTCTTCGGCCAGGAGGGGCCGGGTCTGTCCGCCGAGATGCAGCAGCACTGCAATGTCGTCTACTCCATCGCCCAGTTCGGGTCGACGCGTTCGATCAACGCCGGGGTGGCGTCCGGGATCGCCATGCACGCGTGGATCCGCCAGAACATAGTCGGGTGACCCGTCTTCGGGCGTGCGTTGGGTCGGTGCTTGTATCGCCGGATTTCCTGCCGACAGCTAGGAGAACTGGTGACTCATGGAGGAGTCGTGGTCAGCTATCAGAGCGCCGTCATGGAAGAGGCATCGCTCCTGCATCCGGGCAGGACCGGCTACCTTGCGCCCACCGCTATAACCACCGTCGGCGGTGCGGTCTGTGGCGGGGGTCTGGCGTGGCTGCTCTGGGGAGGAACCGCCGGCATCCTCACAGTCTCGGTCGCTCTCGTTGCTTCTGCGCTGATGCTGTCTCGCCGCGCCACGGTTCGGGCGGGGGGCCGCTCGTCTGAAGCCGATCGCTCCGCGCGTCTGGAGAGGGCCGCCGCCACCGCGTCGCGGGCACTGCTCAAGCACGACGTCGCAGATCCGGTGGGGACGGCGTTGGCAGCTCTCCTCGCCGCCGTCGATGTGAGCGCCGTCTTCCTCGAGACCAATTCGACAGAGCCGCCAGACCATCTCGGCAACACCGCGACGGTGCGGGACATCCTCTATGCGGGGGATAGCAGCGATCCGGGCAGGTGGGAGCTGACAGGCTGGCGAGTGGGGGTGGAGGCGAAGGAAGCTCTGGGTGCCGGGCTCGGGCACCAAACCCACATCAGCGGTCTCGACCGAACCACCGTCAACTACTACCGGGCGATGCAGATCCGCACCGAGGTTCTGCTCCCCATCACGATCGAGGAGACCTGGGTAGGCAGCGTTGGGTTCATGTCACACGACCGGGACCGGATCTGGAGCGAGGATGAGGTGCGTCTGCTCACAACCACCGCTGAGATGATCGGCGCCTATTGGGAGCGGCGCGATGCGAAGGCGAAGTTGGAGGAGCTCCTGGCGGCAAAGGATGAGTTCATCGCCTCTGTGAGCCACGAGGTCAGGACCCCGCTCACGGCCGTCCTCGGGTTCGCCGCCGAGCTCGATGCACACGCCGATGAGTTCTCGAGCGAAGAGCGGGCTGAGCTGATTTCCCTGATGGCCGAGCAGAGCCGCGAGGTGGCATCGATTGTCGACGATCTGCTGCTGGCCGCCCGGGCCGAGTCGGGGACCGTCGTCATCGTCCCTGAGATCGTCTCAGTTCGCAAGCTGGTCGGTGATGTGCTCTGCTCGCATCCCCGGCGTGCCGACTTCGTGGCCCATGACGACATAGACGCATGGGCCGACCCCGGGCGGGTGCGCCAGATCTTGCGCCATTTGCTCACCAACGCGGATCGGCGTGGTGGCGACTCAGCCAGGCTGCATGTGCACCGGACCGGCGACGGCATGGTCCGTCTCGAGGTCCGGGACAACGGTTCGGGGATTCCCCGGCATCTGCACGACCACGTGTTCGAGCCGTATGCCAGGGACGACAGCAACCCGGCGGAGGCTGCCTCATTGGGGCTCGGTATCTCGGTTGCCAAGCGGCTCGCCCGATTGATGAACGGCGACCTCGTTCTGTCAGAGCAGGACGGATGGACCGTGTTCACCCTGCTGCTCCCTGTGGCCCTGGAGTCTGCTGCCGCTTGCTGATCCCGGTCACTCGTTGTACCGCGCTCGTGTAGGTTCGTGCCATGGAGAACATGACGAACGAAGCGGTATGGCGGTTTCTCATGGAGGGAACCAGGACCGGCAAGCTCGCAGTCGTCAAGAAGGATGGTCACCCGCTGGTGACTCCGATCTGGTTTGTGGCGGACGGCGATGACATCCTGTTCACAACCCATGAGACGTCAGGCAAAGGCAGGGCCATCCGTCGCGATCCCCGGGTGGCGATGGTGGTCGACGACGACACGCCGCCGTACGCCTTCGTCCTCGTCGAAGGCATGGCATCGGTGTCGGAGGATCTGGACGGCCTGCTCCGCTGGGCAACCGTCATTGGAGCGCGGTACATGGGGGCCGATCGGGCTGAGGAGTACGGGAGACGAAATGGGGTCCCCGGGGAGTACCTGGTCCGCATTCGACCCACCCGCATCGTCGCTCACGCAAACGTTGCCGGCTAGCTGCGACAACCGGGGCGGGCCAATCCGTCAGAGGTCGGCGATCAGCTCGGCATACTTGTCGAGCTTGGCGATGACGACATCCGGTTCGACCGGCGGCAGGTTGAACACAGCCCGACCCACGCCGGCCGCGGCCAGCGCAGCGAGCTCCTCTTTGTCGCGGGGAGCGTTGAATACACCGATCTCGATCGTGGCCGGGTCACGCCCGGCATCGAGCGCAGTCTGGTTGAGCGCGGCGATCATGTCGACGACGGAGTGGCGCCCGTAGAGTGGCATCCAGCCGTCGCAGAACTCGACGATGTGAGCCCGGGTCTTGGGACCGGCCGCCCCGCCGAGGATGATTGGTGGGTGCGGCTTCTGCAGCGGCTTGGGCCACGCCCAGCTCGGGTCGAGATGCAGCAGCTCTCCGGCGTATGAGGCGTCGTCGCTGGTCCACAGTTCCTTCATCATGAGGATCTTCTCCCGCAGCAGGGCTCGACGCTCCTGGTAGCGGACCCCATGTTGGGCCATCTCCTCCTTGTTCCAGCCGTAGCCGATACCGAAGATGAGCCGACCCTGCGAGAGGACGTCCACGCTGGCAACCTGCTTCGCCAGCCAGATCGGATCGTGCTGGGCAACGAGAGTGATCCCGCTGGCGATCTTCAAGGTGGTGGTCGCCGCAGCCGCCGCCATGAGGGCGACGAACTGGTCGTAGGTCCGCCAGTACCACTCAGGGAGCGGTGGCGCATCGTCGACGCCACCCCACGGGGTGGCCCGGCTGCTCGGGATCACGCTGTGCTCGGGAAACCAGAGGGATTCGAAGCCTCGCTCCTCGGTGGCGCGTGCCACACTTGCCGGGTCGAGGGTCTTGTCGGTAGGGAAGATAGTTACTCCGAATTGCACGGTTCCTCCTCGGGAAAGGTCGGCGGGTCAATCGGTGCGGCGAGCCAGGCGTCGCAACCGATGGTCCGGGGTGAACAAGAGCCGCAGTGAGCCGAGACCGATCACCACCGAAGTGGTCGCGACCGTGCCCAGGATCAGATACATGATCGCAGCCTGGACGAGGACGGCGTCGACGGGATCGACTCCGGCAAGGATCAGGCCGGTCATGGCTCCGGGCAGAAAGACCAGACCGACCGCCTTGGTCGATTCGATACGGGGGGTGAGTGCAGTGCGGATCGCACTCCGCACATAGGGCCGTCCCGCCTCTCGCGACGACTGGCCGAGGGCGAGCCGGGCTTCGACTTCAGGGCGCTTGTCGGCGAGCTCGTCGGCGACCCTCCTGGCGGCCACCACCGTGCCGCCGAGCGAGTTTCCGATCATCATGCCCCCGAGAGGGACGATGGCGCGCGCTTCCATCGGGAACACTCGCAGCCCGAAGATGACGCCCAGCGTGACCACCGTGGCGACGGCGAGCGCGACGAGCGCTATCGAGAAGAGCCCTGGTATCTCCGGGGCACGGCTGCGGACCGTCCACGCCGCAAACACCACCATCCCGGCTACCCACAGCCACGAATACGTGAGGCTCCTTCCCGGCTCGAGGAGCCAGGCGAGCACGAACCCCATGACGATCAGCTGGACGAAGGCCCGGACGGTTGACCAGATGAGCGATTTCTCGAGCCGGAGCTGCTGGGTGAGCGAGACCACGATCGCCACACCGACCAGGATGAGCGAGGTCACCAATCCGAGCGCGCCGACGTCTCCTTGACCCATCAGGTAGCTCCATCTCCGGTCAGCGAGTCGAGGGATCGACGTGCCTCATGCGCGCTCGGGTCGCCTTCGTAGACGGGGTGACCTGAGCTGAGGACGAGGAGGTACTCGGCGAGGCGCTCGATCTGGCCGAGATCGTGGGTCACCCATACGACGTCGACGCCGTGGTCGCGGTGCAACGACACCACCGTCTTCTCCAACGCCAGGCTGGCCGCCGGGTGAAGCGACGAGGTCGGCTCGTCCATCAGCAGCACCTCCGGATGGCAAATGAGCGTGCGGGCCAGACAAACCCGTTGCGCTTCGCCACCGGAGAGGTCGTCCCCGGTCCGACCGAGGAACGCCGTACCCAGCTCGGCCTGCTCGAGCGCGTCTGCCAGTTCGGTGTCTCCGGCGTCGCCTTTTGCGACAAGGAGGTTGTCACGTACCGTCCCGGGAAACACTGCGGGACGTTGAAACACCATTCCCACCCGTTGGCGCAGCTGCAATGGATCGAGGGTGCTCAGATCCGTGGCACGAAAGCGCACGACTCCGCCGCTGGGAATCTCGAGACGGTTGCACAGCCGCAACAGACTCGATTTGCCGGAACCGGACGCTCCGGCGACGACGCTCAACCCGCCGCCGGGGAGCCGCGCCGTGACCTCCTGCAATGCGGTGACGCCGTTGAAATCGAGCGTAACCCGCTCGAATGCAAAGAGGTCCGCCCTGGGTTGTGCGGCACCGGGCTCATCGGCTGAACGGATTGCCCACCTCGGTGTCGATCTCGTACCTCTCGATGGCCTCTTTGACGACTCCGGGTTCGATCGAGCCGTCTGCGGCAAGACCCGACAGGACGGCAACGACCACGTGACCGGTGTCGACCTCGAAGAAGCGGCGCAGCGCGGCGCGCGTGTCGGAGCGCCCGAAACCGTCGGTGCCGAGGGTCACATAGGGGCGGGGAATCCATCGGCCCACCTGATCGGGGACCGTCTTGACGTAGTCGGTGACCGCCACCACGGGCCCGGCGCCTTCTCGAAGGACGTCGGTCACGAAGGGGACCCGCGGCGTATCGCCCGGGTGCAGGCGGTTCCAACGTTCTACGTCGACCGCCTCCTCGCGCAGGAGCTTGTAGCTGGTTGCGCTCCACAGGTCGGCCGCTACACCGTAGTGCTCGATCAGATCACGGTGCGCGGCTCTGGCGGCGGCGTGTGCCGGGCCCGAGAACAGGATGGTCGCCTGGTGCTCACCACCCTCGGGGCGGTCGGCGAACCGGTAGAGACCGTTGACGATTCCTTCGTTCACGCCTTCGGGTTTGGCGGGCTGTACGTAGTTCTCGTTGTAGGCGGTGAGGTAGTAGAAGATGTCCTCGTCGCCGAGGAACATGCGGCGGATCCCGTCCTTGATGATCGCTGCGACCTCGTATGCGAATGCGGGGTCGTATGCCTGGCACACAGGGACGACAGAGGCCAGCAGGAGGCTGTGCCCGTCCTGATGCTGGAGCCCTTCGCCGAGGAGGGTAGTGCGCCCCGCCGTGCCGCCGACGAGGAACCCGCGGGCCCGGGCGTCGGCTGCGGCCCAGATCATGTCCCCGACACGCTGGAAACCGAACATCGAGTAGAACGTGAAGAACGGAGCCATCGGCACACCACGGGTGGCATAAGAGGTTGCCGCCGCGACCCAGCTGGCCATTGACCCCGCTTCGGTGATGCCTTCTTCGAGGATCTGCCCGTCGGTGCTTTCGACGTACGAGAGCAGCATGTCATGGTCGACGGGCTCGTACATCTGACCCTGCGAGGCGTAGATCCTGAGCTCCTTGAACAAAGCATCCATCCCGAAGGTGCGGCCCTCGTCGGGGATGATGGGAACGACGCGCTTTCCGAACTTCTCGTCCCGTGCCAGTGAGCGGAGCAGCCGTACGTAGGCCCCGGTAGTCGAGACCTCGTTGCTGCCCGACCCGGCGTCGAACTCCTCGTATACCTTGTCGTCCGGCATCTCGAGAGGTATACGCAGCTCGACTCCGCGTCGGGGTACAGCCCCGTTGAGGGCGGCGCGCCGCTTCATCAGGTACTTGTGCTCGGGCGAGTCCTCCGAGGGCCGGAAATAGGGTGGCTCGGCGTCGCCCGTCAGCGCCTCGTCGGGGATTTCGCTCTGGAGGTGGAGACGGTTGCGCAGGTCGAGCAGTTGCTGATTGGTCAGCTTCTTGATCGAGTGCGTCGCATTGCGTCCCTCGACGTCGGGGCCGAGTGTCCAACCCTTGATCGTCTTGGCCAGTATGACCGTGGGGGCTCCCGTGAGCTCTGTGGCGGCTTTGTATGCCGCGTAAACCTTGTGGTAGTCGAGCCCGCCGCGGCGTAGCTTCCAGATCTCAGCGTCGGACATGTCTTCGACCAGCTTGCGGAGACGTGGGTCTGGCCCGAAGAAATGCTCCCGCACATAGGCACCGTCTTCTGCCTTGTATCGCTGGTACTCACCATCAACGGTTCGGTTCATCTTGTCCACGAGGACGCGATCGATGTCCCGGGCGAGCAGTGGATCCCAGCTGCCTCCCCAGATCACCTTGATGACGTTCCAGCCTGCACCCCGGAACATGGCTTCGAGCTCCTGGATCACCTTGCCGTTGCCCCGCACCGGTCCGTCGAGACGTTGCAGGTTGCAGTTGACGACCCAGGTCAGGTTGTCCAGCTTCTCGCGGCCTGCCAGCGAGATCGAACCGAGTGTCTCGGGTTCGTCGGTCTCTCCGTCGCCGACGAAGCACCAGACCCGGGTCTCCTCGGTCTTGTCGATCTTGCGTTGAGCCAGGTACTTGTTGAATCGCGCTTGATAGATCGAGTTGATTGGGCCGAGACCCATCGACACCGTAGGGAACTCCCAGAAATCGGGCATGAGACGCGGGTGTGGGTACGAGGAGAGACCGCCACCGATCTCGCGCCGGAAGTTGTCGAGGTCGCTCTCGTTGAGCCGGCCCTCCAGGAACGCCCTGGCATAGATCCCCGGAGCGGCATGGCCCTGGAAGTAGATATGGTCGCCGGGGTTGCCGTCGTTCTTGCCGTGGAAGAAGTGGTTGAAACCGACCTCATACAGGACTGCGGTCGAGGCGAAGGTGGACAGATGCCCCCCGATGCCTTCGGCTTCGTGGTTTGCCTTGACCACCATGACCGCCGCGTTCCAGCGCACAAAACGGCGGATTCGTTGCTCGATCTCCGCGTCGCCGGGAAACCACGCTTCCTGGTCTTTGGGAATGGTGTTGATGTATGGGGTACTGACCGAAGCCGGGACACCGACGTTCTGCAAGCGGGCCCGCTCGATCAACTTCGCCATCAGGAAACGGGCCCTGGCGGGTCCTTCAGCGTCGACCACACTGTCGAAGGATTCGAGCCATTCGCGGGTCTCGTCAGGGTCGGTGTCTGGCAGTTGATGGGTGAATCCGTCGATGATCATGTTTCCGGCTCCAGAAGCGGCGTCGTGCTGAGGTTACCGATTGGTAGCCGATCTTGGCGACGTTAGGCCCTGGCAATGGTTACCTTCGGCCTTTGTTCTCTGGAGTACACTGACCGGGATGCGACTGGATCTGCACAAGAGAACCGATCTGGCGCTAAGCGCCATGCTGGAGCTGTCCGAGCGCGACGAGCGGGTGCCCGGGTCCGAGCTGGCCGACGCTCTGGGAACGACCCGCCAGTATCTACCTCAGATCCTCAATCCGCTTGTGAAGAAGCGCTGGCTCCGTTCAACGCCTGGTCCCCATGGGGGCTATGAGCTGCTGGTCGGGTTGAACGACGTCTCGGTGTTGGAGCTCATCGAGACCATGGAAGGGCCGACGCTCGACAGCCGCTGCGTCTTGACGGGCGACGCATGCCCGCAAGAGGAACCTTGTGCGCTCCACGGCGCATGGCAACACGCCCGAAGCGCGTTGATGAGGGAGCTCGGTGACTTGAGCCTGTTAGAGGCGCGAAACCCAGATTACGCCTCGACGCCCGGGGAGGCCGGCTAGAGGGGACTATCGTTCACCCATGATCGATCACCTGGTGTATGCGACCCCTGATATCGACAGAACAGTCGATGATCTCGCACACCGGCTTGGGGTGGAGGCAAAGGCCGGGGGCCGCCATCTCGGCTACGGAACCCGTAATGCCCTGCTGTCGATGGGGACCAGCTATCTAGAGATCATCGGTCCGGACTCGGGCCAGCATCGACCCAGCATCGGGTACTGGTACGGGGTCGAGGGCATCGTAGAGCCGAGGTTGATCACCTGGACGGCGCGGGTCGAGAGGATCGAGCGGGTTGCGGCGCACGCCCACGCTCTCGGCTACAACCCGGGTGACGTACATACGGTGTTGCGCGAGACACCGGACGGGGGCCAGCTGTCATTCAGGCTCACCATGCCGACCGGCGATGGCGACGGTCTCGTCCCGAATCTGATCGAATGGGACGCCGACTCAGCGCATCCCTCTACGACCTCCCCCGGCGGTATAGAGCTGGTTCAGCTGCGTGGCCATCACCCGGTGCCCGAGTCGGTGCGCCCTATGCTCGAGGCTCTGCGCGTCGATCTCGAGATCCGCGTCTCCGCCAAACCGAAGCTCGTTGCCATTCTCGATTCACCCTATGGCCCCATCGAGCTGAGCTGAGCTGAGTGAAGCAGACGGAGGGTCGTGCGACCCTCCGTCCTACCCCCAACCACTTGCTGCGCTCCCACCAACGCGCACTCGCGGTAGCTGCGAAATGGAGGGATCCTTGGACGGGCCTCGCGGCTCGCCGCTCGCAGCTTGCTTCGCTTCTCTACAAGATGCCCAAAGGCGGCCCGTGATACAAGCCCTCAAAGATACCCATAGCTGCTGAACGATCGGGCGGTGAACGCGATGCTCGGATCGTCACTCTTGGCCGCGGCCAGCAGCGCGGTTGCCGGATCGGCCCCGCCGGCCATAGAGCGATACATCGAAGACATGACTGCGCTCGTCGCCTCGTCGGAGACCGTGAACACGGGGGCAATGACCCGGCGAGCACCCATTGCGAGGAACGATCCTGCCAGGCTGAGCACCTCGTCACCCGAAGCGAGTAGAGAGCCCGCTCCCGAGCAGGATGCGAGGACGATTGTTGCCGGGACACGGGGCAGGCGTTCGATGTCGTAAAGCGTGAGCTCGCCGTCGCCGAGAACGAGACTGCTGAAAAGAGGGCTATCGGCGCGGGGATGAGCGTGACAGGCGAAGTGAACAAGTGATGACCGGGGCAGCAGGGCGATGGTCTCTGCGACCGACGAGGTTCTCTTCGCCCGGGTGATTCGGGAAATGGCACCGGCTTCGTCCTCAGCATGGGTTAGGTCAGGTCCGGTCACCACCACCGGGGCTCCATCCCCATGGGCGCGCTCGCCGGCTTGGAGCCATGCAGTCGCCGAGGGGGCGGTGGCGACGGGGATGTCGAACATCATCCCCCACGGAATCCCGTAGAGAGCGCCGGAGGGGACAACGACCGCACCATTGGCCCGCACCCCGAGCGGAGCCACCAATTGCCTGCGCAGCGATTCGATTGCTTCCTCGGCGGAAGCGATCGCGGCGAGCCGTGATGCGGCGCTGGTACCGGGTCGGGCTATCCGCTCCGCAGAAAACCTGAGGTGGTCGATGAGCTCGGCAGCCTCCGCCGATTCGCCGAGTTCGACCAGACGAGAGCCGCGGCCGCTGACCACGATCGCGCACAACCGGGGACCGCTGTGTACGTACTCGATGAGGACCTGACGACCGAGCCGGGCGCGAACATCGCGCAGCGGGCGAGTTGCCGCGGCTGTGGCCCGTGTGCCGTCGATCTCACGACCGAGCTGGCGGACCCTGGCCTCGAGCACGGCCACCTCGCGTCGTGCTGCGGTCAGCTCATTGGCCCCTGCGGCCCGGGTGGCCGCCGAAGCCCGACGCAGATCGGCGAGTGCGGTGCCGAGCCCGGGGTGATCGAGTGCCGCGGGAGCAGGCTGGACTCGCATCCGTTCTGACCAGGAGAAAAGCCTCTCAATCGATCCGGACTCGATCGCCAGCTCGATCCCCATGCCGGCGAGCTTCTCCCCGTAGTCGGCGGCGTGCATCCTCAGATCCGTCGCACCGATACCGCTGCGATAAGTGTCCAACCGGTCAATACCGGCCCGTACCGCGGCTGCGGCGCCGCGTCTGTTGCCGGTCGCCAGCTTGACCACGGCGATCGCCGTCCATGCCTGGATCTGCAACGAGAGCGGGCCGGATCGGGTATAGCGACGGGCTTCTTCGAGGAGTCGGTTTGCGGTGTCGAGGTCGTCTACTGCCAGGGCAACCTCGACGGCGCGGAACCGCTCGACCGCTGCAGACTGCTGCTCCCCGTTTGCCGCCATGTCTGCGGCAGTGTCCATCATCGAACGGAGAAGCGCGACCGAGGCCTCACCGGCTGCCGTGCGAACCCGGTGTCGGGCCGCGGCGACTTCAAACCGCCACCTCCCGTCGTCGGGTGTGTCGGCAGCTGCGAGCTCGACCTGGCGAAGCGCTCCGGCGTGGTCCCCTTTGTCCAGCAGCACGTCGATGAGGAGCAGGCGGCCTGTGACGAGGACGGCCTGATTGTCGCCCGCCGCTTCGAGCCGGGGGAGCGAGCTCTCGAGCAACTGCTCGGCTTCCCGCATCAGCCGGGCCTGGATCAGCACGAATGCATGCTCGGTGTCGGCGACCGGGTTGTTGGCACCCGCGGCCCTGCGCAGTTTTACCGAGAGCGCGTGCCAGCGCATCGCTCCGGGCACATCGTCACACCAGCCGAGGACCTGGCTCAGATGGAGCGCAGCGTCCGCGGCCGAAACGCGGTGGTCGCAACTGATGGCCGTCTCGTATGCCCGGTGCAGATCGGCGATCGATGATTCGTAGTCGCCGAACGCCAGGTACACCAGGGCGCGGTTGTACAGGGTCAGCTCCAGGTAGTCGTCGGCTCCGTTTTCAGTGAAGCCCGCGATCGCGGCCGAGAGGACTGGAAGGGCCGCCTGGTGCTCACCTCGCATCATCATGAGGAACGCCTGCTGCAGCCGGCTCAGGTCGGCCTCTTGCCCGGTGAGCAGGTCGATCGAACGCTCGATCAGGCGATCGCCCCGTTCGTGGTCACCGGTCTGGGCGTAGTTGAAGGCAAGCGACCGCAGTATCTGCCCGAGGAGCTCGGGAAACGCGGTGGCATGCTCAGCGGCTCGCTCCAGGTGTGCAGTAGATTCGGCGCCGTTTGCCAGCGTGCGATGGGCGAGCCCGCAGGCAAAGTGGGCGGTGGCCAACACCTCGGTTGACGAGGCCGCGTCGAGGATGGGTGTGGCCGCCTCGAGCGTGCCCACCGGCGTTTCCCTGGCGGCTGCGAGCGCCGCCCGGGCTCGCTCCAGCACGCTTCTCGTCACCGGATGGCTGCTGCCGCCAGGTGCTCGGGTGACGGCGCGCATTTGCCGCTGACCGTTCCTGCGATACAACCGGCAGCAACTGCAACTGAAAACGAGGTGCCGGTGAACAGACCCCACCCGTCGAACTTGATCGTTTTGGGGCCATCAGTATCGAGGCTACCCGATCCGATTTTGAGCTTTCCCCTTATGAAGGGAGCGGGCACGGCGACACCGGGAGCTCCGAGTTGGGCGGCGATGCCCTGGTTCGACCATTCGGCCAGACGGTATTTTCCGAGCGCTGCGTGCGGTGACATGACTGTGGCACAGACTTTGTTCAGCCATCCGAGGCGCAGAGTGTCGCGGCGCCACGCGCCCGTGCCCATCACATCCGGGTCGGCGGCGGGATAGACGGTGGGGTCGACACCGTCGTTGCCGGCCGAGGCGAGGATCAACGTCGAGTCCACATGCGGCTGGAGGACGCGTTCGGTCACGGGCATCAGCCCGTGACGAGTGGAGCCGCCGAATGGGATGACGAGGATATGAACGCGATGTCGGGAGAGGAGGCGCTCGATCGCCTCACCGAGCCGCCGATCTGAAGTGCCACCCGGCGCATCGCCCGCGGACGACTGGATCGTGCTGGTGTACACCGTTGCTTCGGGCGCCAGCTGCTTGATGATGCCGATGATGGCGTTTCCGTGTCCCACGTACGGGAACTGTGGCTGTGTCGGGTCGGGGAGCTGCATCTCCTTGTCGAGCACTACCTTCTCGATCGCCCAGCTCGGGTGACCGGCTTTCTCCGGAGAGAAAAAGCCGAGGTCGACCACGCCGACGCTCACGTTCTTGCCCTTGCCTCTTCTCGGCTCGGTCGGGATCTTGTCGGGATTCACCGACGCCGGCCGGGCCGCCGCAAGACCCTTGATATGCGGAGCGGCCATCGCGATGTAGCCGGGTTCGACCGGGAGTGAGCCCCCCAACTCATCGATGAGGACGTCGGTGGGCCGCCGGAACGGAACTCTCACCTGGGTGATCCCGGTGCCTTCGATCGGTTCGACCCGGACCCGGCGTCCCGCATCGCCGAGTCCACCGAGGGCGGCCAGCAGCTCGTCGAGCGCCTCGTCGGGCACCATGAGCACACCGCGCTGGAAGTAAAAGCCACACTTCCGGCTGCTGTGATCGATCGAAATGCCGTCGATCTTCGCTCCCGGGCCCCAGCCCGGCGGGTCTCCGGCTTTCTCGTCCAATTCGTCCCTCCTCATCGGATTCACCATGGATCATATCGGCACCCGGTGCGCAAATGCGGGGGCAGCCGACAATCCTGTATCAAACAGCTGCGGGCGTTGTCATATTGTCAGCGACCAGGAGCGTGGCGTGCGAGCTGTCAACGCAATAGAAACCCCGAATGCTGCGAGTATCGTTGCCCACGATGACCGAGGCACCAGTTGCAGAGCTCCTCGCCGCCGCTCACAACGGCAGTCAGGAGGCATGGAATGCGCTTGTCGACCGCTACGGGCGACTCGTGTGGTCGGTCGTGCGCGGTTTTCGGCTGGACGCCGCCACCGCCGCCGATATCAGCCAGACGGTGTGGCTCCGGCTCGTCGAACATTGCGATCGCATCCGGGACCCGGAGCGGCTGGGCTCCTGGCTGGCGACCACGGCTCGCAACGAATCGATCCGGGCTTCGAAACGGCTCGCGCGGACGGTTCCAACGGAGTTCGAGGTGGAGGTCGCCGATGACTTGTCGCCGGCGATCGACGAGCGTCTATTGGACAACGAGCAGTTGCGAGAAGTCCTCGGTGCCTTCGATGAGATTCCTGCGAAGTGCCAGGAGTTGCTGCGCATGCTCTGTCTCGACCCTCCCCTGGAGTACGAGGAGATCTCGAATCTTCTGGGCATGGCAGTTGGGAGTATCGGGCCGACCCGGGCCCGATGCCTCGATCGGATTCGAAAGCTATTGGGGCGCCGATGAGTGATCACGTGACCGACGACCAGTTGCTGGCCAGGATCGCGGGCGCGCTCGCTGCCGATCCGGTGCCGGAGGCGGTGCTGGATGCGGCGCGGGCCACGTTCACGTGGCGCACCATCGACGCCGAGCTCGCCTCACTGGTGTTCGATTCTGCTGATGAGGGCCTGGTCGGGGTGCGGAGCACCGAGACGGCCCGGCAGATGACTTTCCGCACTCCTGGCGTGGAGATCGAGCTCGTTGTTGTCTCGGAGACAAGGCGTCGCATAGTTGG
The DNA here is from genome assembly GCA_963801165.1 of uncultured bacterium. Taxonomy (GTDB): domain Bacteria; phylum Actinomycetota; class Acidimicrobiia; order Spongiisociales; family UBA5794; genus JAAETI01. The sequence goes on along the minus strand of CAWDDT010000011.1, from coordinate 386,723 downwards.
TCAGCTCGTTCCGCCTCAGGAAGCGGAGATAGCGCTCCATCACCAGGACGAGACGCGTACGGCGCGTTCCGACCGGCTGGGCAGGTTCACGTTCCCCGACGTCCCGTCCGGTTCGGTACGGCTGACCTGCAAACTCGAAGATGAATCGGGGGCGGTCATCCAGACGGAGTGGACGCTGATCTAGCCGGCGGTGCGGGCTCACCCCTCGGCCGGCGGTAGCCACGACTCCGCATAGTTGCTGCGGACATTCCACAAGATCCAGCCGGTGCCCCGTTTCTCGGCCTCGGCGATCTCAGCCTCGATCTGGGATCCGTTGTAGTAGAACGCCTGCAGCCAGGGGCGCATCAGCGTGCTGTCCGCCAGCCGGGGCATCCCCGAGTCGAGGGCATCGGCAACGACGGGGCCGGGGTGGTCGTTGGGATCGGGGAAACCGAGCCACCCGTCCGCGTAGTGGCTTGGGTAGATCATGGGGCTCACGGCATCCACGGCGCCGGAAACCGCTTCGGGCATCTGACCGATGCCCTGGTCGTTCGATGCCGACAGGACGATGGCAAAGAGGTCGGCGGAGACCGCGCACCCGAGTGGGTGGAGCCGATCGAGCGCCTCGGTGAGGAAGTCGTGCACGGCCGCTGTGCGCACCTCCTGGTTCGTCGGCTTGTTCTGCTGCGCCGTCACCGCTGCCCGACCACTCGGGAACCTGACGTAGTCGAATTGGATTTCGTCGAAACCGAGTTGGCAAGCTTCCGCGGCAAGCTGGAGCGGGTATTCCCACGCCTCCCGATTGGTCGGGTCGATCCAATCGCCGGCGAGCTTGTGCTCGGGACGCTCCCGTGCCCACGTCGGGTCTTCGAAGGTGACGATCCGGGTGATGGTGTAGAAACCGGCCCGCTTTGCCTGAGCCAGAACATCCTTGCCCTCGTACATTGGACGCACCGACCCGATGTCGGCGGCGAACTCCGAACCTGAGTTGTAGAGCACGTAGCCTGTCTCGTCCTTGGTATCGAACACCAGAGTGTTGACAACCGAGTTGGCGGCGAGGTCGAGGAGTGCGGAGAAGGCGTCGGGGTCGCCGGCGACACCGCTGCTCACTCTGAGCCCGCGCACGATGCGGGGCTCCAGAGTGATGCTCACTGCCGATCGTGCACCGGTCCAATCCTCCCCGGCGGGAAGCCACCCCGGTCGGGATACTTCGATTGGCCCTGCCTCAATCGCGGTGAACGCTGCCGCGCCATCGGAATCGCTCGTCACGGTCTCGTCGCCGATGGTGACGTCCGCCCGTGGCAACGAGGCCCCGTCGGGATCGGTAACGGTCACGGTGACGTCGAACTCCGGCGGCATCGTTGTGGTCGTCGTTGTGGTCGTGGTTGTTGTTGTGGTGGTCGTGGTCACCGGCGGCAGGGAGGTCACCGGCGGTAGCGGCTCCGAGGCGGCCGGGGTTGCCTGCGGGCTACATGCCACCAGCAGGACGGCCGGGATCGCAAAAAGGGCCGGGATCGCAAAGAGGATGGGGAGACGCTTCATCGTTGCTGTGAGGCTAACCCGGGGGCAGAATCATCCGGTCACCCCGATGGGGCGATCTTTCCACCAATCGGCAACCAGGTTCGTCGCCGCCGTCTTCTCGGTGTCTGTCATCCAGGAGGCGGCAATCGCCCGCTCGGTGAGCGTTCTCGGGTCTGCGCCGTAGCGGTCGAAGACGGTGCGCAACTCGGCTGCCATAGATGTGTGGAAGAACATCGGGTCATCCGTGTTGACGGTCACGTTGGCTCCCTCGCTGAGCAGCGCCGCGACAGGATGGTGGTCCCAGTCCGCGACCACACCAGTGAGTATGTTCGACGTCGGGCACACCTCAAGCGGTATTTGTTCGGCAATGATCCGATCGAGGAGCTCCGGATCCTCGACGGCGCGGATGCCGTGCCCGATGCGCTCCACCCGCAGCGCGTCGAGCGCCCCGCGCACACTTGCGGGGCCGGCAGCCTCGCCGGCATGGGCGGTCAACCGCAGCCCCAGGTGGCTCGCCCTCCGGTACACGTCGGCGAACAATTCGGGTGGGTAGGTCGACTCGGATCCCCCGATCGTGATGCCCCTGATATCGGCATCCGCCATTACCTCGGTCACTGCTTCGAGTGTGCCCATGGCACGCTGTGGACCGGTGTCGCGGACCAGATCGCAGTTGAGCACCACGGTCGTCTGTCCAACCCGGTCGAGACCGCGCCGGAGGGCCACGGCGATTCCCTGGGGGGTCATCCCATGGTGGGCGAAATCCGTGGGAGAGAAGGACGCTTCGGCGTAGGTGATGTGCTGACGGGCTAGAGCGGCAGCGACCCCGGAAGCGATGTGCTCGAAGTCCTCGTAGCTGCGCAGGAAGCCCGTCATCCAAACCCAGGCATCGATGAAGTTCGCAAAACTCGTGTAGCGGAGGCGGGTGACGAGGGAATCGGTGGTAGGTAGCGCAGGATCTCCGCCGTACTTGCCGACGAGGTCCCACAGGGTGTCAAGTGGGAGGGCCCCTTCTATGTGGAGGTGCAACTCGACCTTGGGCGCCTGGTCGAAGATGTCGGCCGGCTCCGATTGCTCTCCGCCGGCGGTGGCGGCGAGCCGCCGATCAGGATGCAAGCTCATCGAGCGCGGTGAGTAGCCGGTCCACTTCGTCTGTGGTTGTGTAGTGCAGGAAGCCGATCCTGACCAGACCACCCTCGGCGCGCTGGAGCGAGTTCATCACCTCCATGGCGTAGTAGTTGCCGTCGGTCACATATATCCCCCGGTCGCCCAACTCAGTAGCTAGTCGCCGGGCGGAGATTCCCTCGAGCTCGATGGCGTACGTCGGTGTCCGAGCCGCCAGATCGTCGGTGATACCGAACACCGTTGCGGAATCCGGCAAGCCGGCGAGGAAACGGTCCCCGAGAGCGATGCCGTGCGCCCCGATCGCGGTATATGCCTCTTCGATGCGGTTGCGGCGGGTCCCGGACGGCGTGGCGATTCCGGCGATGTGATCGACGGCTGCGATCACTCCGGCCAGCGCCTCGAAGCTCTGGGTACCTGTTTCCCATTTGCCAGGACCCGTGTCGGGTGCGGGACGCACCCGGTAGGCATCGATCTTCTCGAGAAGCGAGCTGCGGCCGGCCAGAGCACCCACATGCGGGCCGAAGAACTTGTAGGCTGAGGCCAGAAGGAAGTCGCAGTCGATCGCCGTCATATCGATGAGACCATGTGGTGCGTAGTGGACGGCATCGACAACGCTCAGCGCACCCGCCTTGTGAGCGATCCGGGCCGCTTCGGCGACGTCGACGATGGTCCCGATCGCATTCGAGGCGTGGGTGACGGCGACGATCCTGGTCCGCGGCCCGACCGCGTCCTCGAGCGCGGCCATGTCGAGCCGGTAGGTTGTCGTGTCGAAGGGCACCCACTTGACCGTGGCTCCCCGGTCGGCGGCCGCAAGAAGCCAGGGCGAGATGTTGGCATCGTGGTCGAGACGGGTGACGACGACCTCGTCACCCGGCCCCCACTCCGCAGACAAAGCCCGGCTCAGCGCGAAGTTGAGGCTGGTCATGTTCATCCCGAAGAAGATGTAGTCGTCCTCGCGGGCTCCGTAGAGATCTGCTACCGCAGAGCGCGCGTTCTCGTGAACTTCCTCCGAGTCCCGGCTGGCGGTGAATGCCCCGCCGTGGTTGGAGCCGCCCCGGGTGAGGAAGTTGCCGATCGCAGCTATCACTGACTCTGGCACCTGGCTGCCACCGGGTCCGTCGAGCCAGACGACCGGTCTGCCTTTCTCGGTGCGGCGCAGCGCGGGAAACTGCAATCGGATGGTGGGAGTGTTGAGAACGGACATAGCGTGTCCGCAGCTTAGATCCACTGCGCCGAAAGGCCGGACAGGTGGGAGAGAGCGGTGGGGCAGACTCCCACCTGATAACCGGGTGACCGTTCCAGAACCCGACACGCTGGCGAATCCTGCAACACCACAAGGCTATCAGCCCAATTCAAGAAGCGGGTAAGAAAAGTCCAGCATGACTCGATAGGAAGAGTGCCCGGTGTGCCTTTCGGCGGGGATACATTCGGCGTGGATACATTCAGCGGGGATACATGATGTCGCCTGGAGCACAAACGGGCTCCGGCCCGGTGCCACAGTGCGGAGCGAGGCACTGCTCTAGTCCCGGCTCAGACGCCGCGGAACTCCCAATGCCAGGACTCGTTTGAGATCGGATACCAGCCAAAACGAGAAGCGTTGTCGCGCAGCCAGGCATGCTCCGGATCGGCGACGTTCACGGTATGACCGTTGGTCACGTCGACGGCGAGACCCAGCCCATGTTCGCTGGTCCCAGGCGGGAGCACGTTCTCAGGCTTGTCTCCCCGCAAATGCGCCTGGTAGGCGTTGTCCTGGCTTTCCCATGTCCGGTACAGGTCGATGGCCTGGAGGTCGACGCCGTCGGACGCCGCTGCCGCCCTCATCTCCTCCCATGCTTGTGCCGCCGGTGGCAGCAGGTAGCCGGTTCCGGTCCACGCCCCGGAAACGGGAGTCAGCTCGGATAGATCCAGGCGGCCATTGCGTGCGGTGATGCTGTTGATGTCCAGGTAGGCGGAGAGTTGGTCCGAGGTCGCCACCGTGCCAGATCTGATGGCAGTCATCGGATGCTGCGTGAGTCCGAGCATGACCCCGAGAGGCACGGTTTCGGCGCCGTAGGTCGCGGTGGCAGGATTGGCCAGCGCCTGGACAACAAAACCCTCGGAAGGAGCTATGGCGACCGAGTCAGACGACTGTGCGTTTGCGGACGCGAGTTGCGCCTCGAAGAGCGCGTTGAATCGGCCGGGCAACGGCTGGCTCGCCGCCCGGCTCTGAATGGTCTGGATACGCGATTGGATCTCGGAGATGCCACTCATCAGTATCCCCGTCGGCAGGAGCCCGGGAATTTTCAGCTCTGTCGAAACCCGATGGCAGAGATCTATGAGTACCCCCACGCCCGCCACTAGTCTCGTCCCGGTCGACATCAGGAAGGGGAGCGCGATGCGCTCGAATCGACCGTCGCGGGTCCTCGCCGCCGCCGTCGTTGCCGCGGTGGTGTTCGCCGTTGTTCCGGTCGCCGGCGCCTCTCTCGAGCCGGGCGGCACGTTCAGTGATGACAACGGGTCCGTTTACGAGCCATCGATCGAGGCGATTGCGGATGCGGGGATTACTAAGGGTTGTAATCCGCCTGTGAATGATTTGTTTTGTCCGCAGGATGTGGTGACCAGGGAGCAGATGGCGACGTTTTTGGTGAGGGCGTTGGGTTTGCCTGCCGGGTCGGCGTCGTTTTCTGATGTTGCGGGTTCGGTGCATGTGGCGAGTATTGGGGGGTTGGCGGCTGCGGGGATTACTAAGGGTTGTAATCCGCCTGATAACACGTTGTTTTGTCCTCGGGATCCGGTGACCAGGGAGCAGATGGCGACGTTTTTGGTGCGGGCGTTGGGTTTGCCTGCCGGGTCGGCGTCGTTTTCTGATATTGCGGGTTCGGTGCATGTGGCGAGTATCGGGGCGTTGGCGGCTGCGGGGATCACTAAGGGTTGTAATCCGCCTGATAACACGTTGTTTTGTCCTCGGGATCCGGTGACCAGGGAGCAGATGGCCACTTTCCTCGCCCGAGCCCTCCACCTCGATCCGTTGACGCCGCCTGCGCCGCTTCCCGCCGTGAGCCCCAGCCCGCTGGTAACGATCGGAGCCGACAACTGGCTCTACTTCACCGATACCATCGATCAGCCATGCTTCGACGCCGACGTCTACGCACGTCTTGTGGAGGAGTTCGACAAGGCGGGTCAGATCGTCACGGCCTCGGGGAGGGATTTCACATACGCGGTCGCTCCTAACAAGGTGGTCGTCTATCCCGCCACGGCTCCTGGCTTTGCGGGATCCTGCGCGGACACGAACTCAGAGTTGCTGCAGAAGGCCCTGGTCACGGCGGGCGATCCGCATCGTGTCGATCTGTGGCAGCCGTTTGCGACGACCATCGGCCAGACCACCGACCAGCTGTACTGGAAGCACGATACCCATTGGAATGTCGACGGGGCGCTGCTCGGCTCCCGGCTGCTTTCCGATCAGGCGGCGCCCGGTGTTTGGGACCAGCTTGATCTGGTGCCGTCGGCTGCGGTCCGTCAGGGTGACCTGGCCGGCATCATCGGCTCGGACTGGGAGATCGCATACGATGAGCAAACCCCGACGCTGTCGGGGGTCACCCCATCGGTCGACGTGCTCTCGTCGATCACGATCGCTACCCGCCCGCTGGTCACGTACGCCAGCCCGAGCAACCCGGTACTGGCAGACAGCAACACGGCGATCATCCACGATTCTTTCGGGATGTTCTTCCGTAACAAGCTTGGTCCGCTGTTCGAGAACGCCACGTTCATCCCGACTTTCTCGCACCCGATTCCCGATGCCGGTTTGCCATATCTCACCGCCGGCGACCAGATCGTCGTCGAGGTCGTCGAGCGAAACGTTCTCCGCGACTTGATCGGAACCGGTACCGCCGGGTTGCTGGCGGCCGCGCTCGCCGACGACTTCACGAAGACGGCCGTCCCCTACAGTCGCAACGGTGAAACGGTCGACTTCACGATCCCGGCCGGCAGCCCGGGGCAACTGCGCTACCTCATTGTCGATCTCGACACCTCGGCGCTCACGGATAGCATCTTCATAGGCGATCCCGGGGCCGTCGACATCGATCCCACCGAGGGAGCGTGGCCGGATGAGATCGCCAGGGACACCACGCGATACGGGTTCGAGATCATGGTGTCGTCGGGAAACATGACGTTGCCGTTGCCGAGTTCGGTGACCGTGACCGCCGCCAATATCATCGTCGTCGAATAGGGAGACCCGCATGCGTAGCCGACTCGTCGCTCTAGTTGTCTTTCTGATTGTCGGAGTCATGGTCGGGCCGGCGAACGCCTCCGGGTTTTTCACCGACGACGACAACTCGGTTCATATCCGGTCGATCGAGGCGATTGCGGATGCGGGGATTACTAAGGGTTGTAATCCGCCTGTGAATGATTTGTTTTGTCCGCAGGATGTGGTGACCAGGGAGCAGATGGCGACGTTTTTGGTGAGGGCGTTGGGTTTGCCTGCCGGGTCGGCGTCGTTTTCTGATGTTGCGGGTTCGGTGCATGTGGCGAGTATTGGGGCGTTGGCGGCTGCGGGGATTACTAAGGGTTGTAATCCGCCTGATAACACGTTGTTTTGTCCTCGGGATCCGGTGACCAGGGAGCAGATGGCGACGTTTTTGGTGCGGGCGTTGGGTTTGCCTGCCGGGTCGGCGTCGTTTTCTGATATTGCGGGTTCGGTGCATGTGGCGAGTATCGGGGCGTTGGCGGCTGCGGGGATCACTAAGGGTTGTAATCCGCCTGATAACACGTTGTTTTGTCCTCGGGATCCGGTGACCAGGGAGCAGATGGCCACTTTCCTCGCCCGAGCCCTCCACCTCGACGTTTCCCCGCGCCTGGTCGTGACCCCGGCCGGCGACCTGATCGACGTCCCGCTGGGGACGAGCGAGAAGGACACCGTCGCCCAATTGACCGATCTGCTGGGACCTCCAACCGAGGACACGCCCTGGAGTTGCCCCTACTTCCTGCCCGACCCCAACATGCGATTGGTGCGCTGGGGGTCGTTGCTCACCGCCATCAGGACGGTCGATACCGGCAACGGGGAACTTGGTCTGGCGGGCTGGCGCTACAAGCTCGACGGCACCGGTCAGCCCGAAGCGGGCGGGCCGCTCCCCGAGCACGTCGAGCTACCTTTGGGGCTGGAGCTCGGAGACACGCTCGGCGATGCAATGGCCGCGGGTGGCGGGAGCATCAGGGTGACAGGGTTCTACGTTGCCGTCGACTTCGACGATTTCACCGTTGAAGCAACCGGTCTCACCGCCGATCCGAACCTGGTGATAGACGGTGTCCAGCAGGGCGTCGGCTTCGACTGCGAGTGATCGTCAGATGCACCAGATGCTGGTAGTCACCGACGGCTGACGTTATCTCGCCGGTGCATCGTGCCGGGTTCGGTTGCACTAGATGCGGTCTCGTTCGGCCGGATTCGAGACGGTGTGGACTCGCTAACGGTGACAAGGTGGCCATCTCTCCCCAGTGGAGACACGATCCTCACTATGTCGCCGTATTCTCTGGCCAGTTCCAAGTCGGCGTCAGCAACTGCGGCGAATAAGTTTGCGTGAGCGTCGATCCGGTTCCTCTCCCGCTTCGCCTCGATGCCGGTTTGCGGGAACTCGACCTTGAGGATCAACGACTCGGCGGCATCCAGCAGATTCAGGTATATCAAGCGGAGAGTCGCGCTGTCGGCGAGTTCGACCAGGATGCGATGCCCGCGCCAGATGAGCCGTTGAGTGTCGAACGATATGTCGGAAGCGCGCAGCTGGTCGGCCAGGCGAACGAGTTCGTCAATCAGAGTCGGGTCCCGATCATCGGCCCTCGCAGCAGACACACCTACCAGTGATGTCAAAGCCTCTCGCAGTTCGATGTTCTCACCCAACGTGCGGGCATCCCTCGCCCACAGCTGCTTTGTGCCCATGCGGAGAACTGGCTGTGAGCGTGCGACGAAGACACCGCCCTTCGGCCCGCGCCGCAGCGCTACGAGACCGTCATTCGCAAGCAGTTTCAGCGCCATGTCCAATGTGGGGCCGGCGACGCCGAACTCCTTTTGGAGGTCGGCCTTCAGCCCGATGTGATCCCCCGGTTCCAGGCCACCGGCCATGATGCGTTCCTCGAGAACGCGTCGGATCCACTCCGGGGCAGAGTCAAACCTCTCCGTTGGGTCGACCGCCGACTCGGTCGTGGGTTGCGCTCTTGGTGCTCCTGGCTCCGGGACACTCACTTGACACCTGCCAATCACAATTGAGTATATTCAAAAGTCGGGGAAGCCCGACGGATCCCGAGGGGCTAGTCCAGGCGTAAGGCGGAAGGTCTCCTCCTCAGCCCGTTCAACACGACGGAGACGTCGTCGGGTTTGACCTCATCGGTAACGAACGGCTCACCGATGCCACGCAGCAGAACGAAGCGTGGTTGAGAGCCACGTTTCTTTTTGTCGTGGTGCATTCCCCTGATCACGGCTTCCACTTCCAGAGAGGGTGGCATCAGGGGCTCGAGTCCCACGTGTCCCACGATCGTCTCGACCCGGTCGGCAAGCTCTGCCGGAGCGTAACCCAGCATGGCTGACAGCCGTGATGCGGCGACGAGTCCCATGGCCACCGCTTCGCCGTGGTTGATCTCGCCTTTCGAGGCGTGTTCGATCCCGTAGGCGAATGTGTGCCCCAGATTCAACACCGTCCTTCGTTCGCGCTCTTCGAAGGGGTCTTCCTGCACTATCGCAATCTTGATCTGGATGGCCTGGGCTACCAGCGACTGCATATCGGTGAGCATCCCGGGTAGCAGCTGTGGGGTATCGGCCCATGATGCCTCTTCGATACGGTCGAGCAGCGAGCTGCTTGCGACCAGGCCATGCTTGATCACCTCTGCGAGTCCAGACGCAAAGTCTCGTCTCGGCAGAGTCTGCAGAGTGCCGACATCCGCTAGTACTGCCTTAGGTTGTTTGTACAGCCCGATCAGGTTCCTTCCTTGCGGAACGTCGAGCCCCACCTTGCCGCCGACGCTTGTGTCGACCATCGCGATCAGATTCGTAGGGCAGTGGACAAGATCCAGGCCCCGTAGATAGGTAGCCGCAGCAAATCCGGCCACGTCACCGATAATGCTCGTGCCCAGCGACACGACTGTCGCCGACTTGTCTACACCCGCCGCGAGGAGCTTTCGGTAAACCGCTTGGACCGATGTGATGGTTTTGCTGGCGCGTCCCGCAGGAAGGACGACCGCGACGTCGATCTCTCCGAGGCTCGCCTGATAGAGCTCTGCAACCCGTTCATCGGTGATCACGACCATCGGCCCGCCAATAGACGCCAGCTGGCGAACGAACGGCAGGATGCCGGCACCGACCGTGTATGCGTAGCCACCCCCCGGGCTGGAGACGGTATAGCTGCTGTGGCCATGCCATAGCTCGGCAACCTCCTGGGCGATTGCGTCCGGTCCTCCATGGTCGGTGATCAGCTGGGGGAATCGCTGGTACTCGTGATGTCGTTCGGTCATCAGCTCGATGATCCGTTGGCGAGGGTCGTCGACCTGGAGCAGCGGTCTATCCGGTCGATCCTGGTCCGTGATGATCCTGTTGTGGATCTCATCCGGTGTCGCCACAAGACAGAAGATTCGCCCGTTGCGGCTCAATTCCTTGAAATTCGCCGGATCCAGAATCATCCGCCCGCCCGTCGCGATCACCAGCCCTCGTCGCTGTCCGAGCTCCCTCGCCAGCTGCGCCTCCAATTCGCGGAATCGGGCCTCCCCGTGCTCGGCGAAGATCGTTGCGATAGGCCCGTAGCGCGACTCGATCATCTCGTCTGTGTCCACGAACTCCATACCGAGTCGCGGGGCCAACTCCTGGCCGACGGTGGTCTTGCCGGTACCCATGAATCCGGTGAGAATCAGGTTGTGGTCGGGCGTCATGGCACCAGCGTACCGGGTCTGGATAGCGGGGCAGCCGCAGCAGTGGCTCGCTACGAGGACGCGAACAGCACACCCCACGCGCACACCGGGGCGATCACTGCTCTGTGTCTTCAGATTGATGCCGGGGTATCGCGATCCCGTCGTACTCGGCGATCGTTGGATCGATCGTGCGCATCGGTCGTTGCCGCGTCCGCTCCTCGACGTAATGAGCCGCCAGCCCGAACGCCCTGGCGATGGCAAAGAGAAAGTCGCCGTAGTCCGGATCGAGACGAAGCGCGGTGAGCGCAACCGCCAGGGCTCCGTCGATGTTGATCGGTGTCGGTTTCCCAGTGTGGTGGCTGACTCTGGCGGCCAATGCCCGCTCCGCAGCTTCACACGTGCCGTCGGACATCTGTGCCGCAATCTCCAATAGCCGTTCTGATCGTAGGTCGTGGTGGTGCCAGCGGTGTCCGATGCCGGGGAGGCGCCGACCGGCTGCACGCTCGGCGTTGAACACCTCGTTCGCCCAGTCATCCAATTTCCCCTCTGTCAATGCGCCCTCTGTCAATTCCTCCTCTGTCGGGGCGGTGGCGAGTATCCGCATTGCCATCGTGACTGCGGCGCCGTGGAATTCTGTGAACGTGAGGATGCCGCCTGCCAGCCCACTCATGGGGGCCGCCCGGGTCGAGGCGATCGTGCGAGTCACGAGCGCTGAGGGCGACAGCGGGCCGTGGTCGATTGCCGCGACCAGGCAGGCGTCCAACAGGTCTGCCTCTTGCCGCGTTGCCGAGTCGCCACGCCACAGCCGGAGGAGCATTGCGGGGAAGTGCTCGTGGCCGATCGCTTCATCAAGCGCCACACCGCGTACGAAGACGCGATCATCGGTGGTCGCGGTGATGGCTGTTGACCAGGATGTCGCTTTGTGGGCCTGCCCGGTCGGCGTCCCCTGGTGGGCGGAGCTTGCGTCCGATCGATTCGTCATAGGTTGACAACCACCCTTCTCACAGCCCGACCGCCGTCGGGAGCCACGTCGTGAGCGGCGATATGTACGTTACGAGCAACAGGACCACGATCATGACCGGCAGGAAGAACGCCGCCCCGCGGAAACATCGCTCGATGGGAATCCCGGTGACCGAGCTGAGCACGAAGATCACACCGCCCATCGGTGGCGTCATGAGCCCGACCATCAGGTTGAGGATGACGATCACCCCGAATTGCAGCGGGTCGATGCCGAATTGGATCGCCACCGGCAACAGGATAGGTGTGATGATGACCAGTGCCGAGCTTGGCTCGAGCACCATACCGAGGAGGAGCAGCAGGATGTTCACGATGAACAGGAACACATAGGGGTTGTCGGTCAGCCCGAGCAAGGCCTCGGCGATCTTCTGGGGCCCCTGCTCGCGAGCGAGAACCCAGCTGAGCAGCGCAGATGCTCCGATGATGAGCATGATCTGAGCGCTGATCACCGCCGCGTCGCGGAAGATGGCCGCCAGCTGCTGAAGGCGCAAGGACCCATAGGACGCTGCCAGTATCAGCATGTAGAGCGCACCCACCCCAGCCGCTTCGGTGGGGGTGAAGTAGCCACCGAGAATCCCGCCGAGGATGATGACCGGCGCACCCAATGCGGGGAGCGCACGCCTCACTGCGCGCCGCAGTTCGGTGAAGTTGTACGGCTCTCCGACGAACTCCGGTTTGTTTCTTGCCCAGAAGTAGATCGTTATCGACAGGGCGATGGTCATGAGGATGGCCGGAAGGACTGCGGCGGCGAAAAGAGCCCCTGTGGACACAGCACCAATCGATGCGAAGATGATCGCCGGGATGCTCGGAGGCATGATGGGGCTGATCAGCGCAGAACTGGCAGTCAAGCCGACCGAGAAATACTCCGGGTAGCCCTTCTTGCGCATCTGGTCGACCTCGATAGCTCCGATGCCCGCGACATCTGCCAGCGAGGCCCCGCTCATCCAGGAAAAGCCGAAGCTGACGCCGACGTTGACGTAAGCCAGCCCGGCACGCAGCGGTCCAAGTAGCAGCAATGCGGCGTCGAACAACCTGTCGGCGATTTCCGTCCGGGTTGCGATCATCCCTACCAGGATGAAGAGCGGAACCGCCAGCAGCGGCCAGCTGTTGATTCCCTGCATGACGAGTCGAATGGCTAGATGCGTCGAGTAGCCCTTGACCAGCAAGTAGATGACGGACGGGCCGAGGATTGCAAACGCCATCGGGACGCGCAGGAGGAACAGCGCGAATATGGCGATGAGTAATAGTGCCAGGCTCATGTTGTTTTCTCCTTGCGCCTGACGAGGGCTGGCACGTCTTCAACCACGATTCCGAGAACGACACGCAGCACGATCAAGACGAGGCCGGTCAGCGGTACCATGTTGACGATCCGTAGCGGCATCTGTGCTGCGGGCGTCACCTGCCCGATGTCGTTCACTACCAGGTCGATGTTGCCGTACAACAGGGCGACGGTGGTCAGCAGGATCACCATATTGACCAGAAACTTGATCACGGCCAGCGTTCGCTCGCCCACCACGTTGTCCACGACGTGAATTGCGATGTGATACGGGTGATTAGCCATTAGGTAGCCGGCCATGAGAAATGTGCCCCACACAAGGGCATAGCGAGCGACCTCGCCGCTCCACAGCCATCTTCCGGGGATGTAGCGCTGGGCGACTTGCGTCAAAACTAGAAAGAGGATCACCAACAGGAGCAGCGAGCCGAGCGCCTGCTCGATCACTCCAATTCCATGGAAGATTCTGCGCATCGGTTCGCGCGCCGGCAGTAGCTCCGGGTGCTCCATGTTTGCGAGAGACTGGTACTCGTCTGCCGGGTTTTCGTGGTCGGGTTCGAGGCCGTTGGGCGGGGACATCAGAATCTCATCCTCCTACGAGTGTGGCGACAGTAGTCAACGCTGCCGTGTCGGGCACAGGCCGGGCGGATGGCGAGGCCGGTGCCCGGGTACCCGGGCACCGGCTGCCGTTGTTTATCCGTTGGCCGTGGAACGGATCGCCTCCAGGACTGCGATCTGGTCTGCGTTGTAGTGGTCCCGTAGATAGGGCTCGACCTTGTCGCGGAACGCCGCACGGTCGACGTCGTCGACGATCTCGAGTGCGCCGCTGTCGCGCCAGCCGGCGAGGATCTGCTGCTCAGCGTCCGCAGAGCATTGCGGCTCTTTGACCATCGCCTGCTCGACACCGTCCGCGAGCGCCTGCTGCTGCTCGGGGCTTAGCTCGTCCCAGACCGGGCCGACAATCACAAGATTGGAGCTGAGCTGGTGACTCGACAGGCTGATGTAGTCCTGAACCTCGTCGAGGTTGATGGCGTCGATGTTGACGATCGGGTTCTCCTGACCGTCAACCGTGCCCTGCTGAAGTGCCAGGTATAGCTCCTCATACGCCACCTCGACCGCGTCGGCGCCCATTGCAGCCGCGTTCAACAGGAACGAGGGCGACGGCGGGAACCTCATGAGAAGGCCTTTGAGGTCGTCCGGCGTACGAATTGGCACATTTGCGGTGAACTGTCGGGCTCCCGTGTTCCAGGCACCCAGGATTCGGACGCCGGTCGCCTCGTGGAACCCGTCCTTCAACGCGGTGGAAGCATCGCTTGTGAAGTAGCGATACAGGTGGTCGCTGTCGTCGAACACAAAGGCTCCGTCAACCACGCTCATCGGCTCATAGACGCTGGCCAGCGCCGACGCTCCCTGGATGTCGAGGTCGATATCGCCCGCGATCACCGACTCGATGCGGTCAGCATCACCGCCGAGGGAGCTGGCGCCGAAGATGGTAATGGTGAGACCGACACCGGCCGACTCGGCTACCTCTTTGATCACGTTCGCTCCGCACTCGACCTGCGGCTGCCCTTCCTGATAGCTGTGGGCAAGGACGAGCTCGACATTTTCTTGCATTGCCGCTGTGGTGGTTGTTTCACCGCCACCGGCCGCCGTTGTTGTCGTCTCGCCGCCACTAGCCGCTGTGGTGGTCGTCGCACCGCCACTCCCCGACGTGGTCGTGGTCTCGCTCCCGCTATCGCCACCGCACGCAGCCAGCACCAAAATGAGTGCCAACGCGAGGGTGAGGATTCGAGGTACTCTGCTCATTGTCTCTCCTCCCGATTGTCGTTGCTTAACGAGATCTGACATTATGTGCCAGTCTCTGGTTCCGAAGATTTGAATGCGGTCTATGGCACGAAACGGGCTCCGGAGGTGCAGGCGGTAGCGACATCAGCTACCAACCCTGATCCACGTTTTGCCACGCGCCGATCCGCTCCGTTCGAATGCCTGCTGTGCCTCCTCCAATGGGAATTCATCGGTGATGATCCTGCCCGGCGCAAAACGGCCGGAGCCGACGAGATTGACGGACGCCTCGAAGTCCGTCGGGTGGTCGTAGGTGAGCGTGCCACGCAGGATCAGTTGGCGTCGCACCAGGGTCTGCGCGTTGAGATCCAGCTGACGGCTGTCGAGCCCCAGGCAGAGGACTGTGCCGCCCACCTCCGCGCGATCCAGTGCTACTGCCATCGAGGGTGGCGACCCCACCGTGTCGACCACGAGGTCGAAATGCCGCGTGTCGTTGTCTTCGATTCGATGTGCGCCCAGCTCGGTGGCGAATGTGACCCGATCCGGGTTGACGTCATGGGCAAAGACCCTTATGCCACGGTCGAGGAGCGCAAGGGTCATCATCAGACCCTGAGCCCCAACACCAACCACGAGAGCCGGGTCGGATGGTGGGCCGAGGCGGCGAAGCGCCGCCTGTGCCACGGTTGTCGGTTCGACGCACACCAGGTCGCGAGCGGGCAGGTCCGGAATCGTCCACGCGTACCGGCTCGGTACGACCAGTCGCTCGGCGAGGGCCCCGGGGCGGTTCATGCCTATCGACTGGCGCACGGGACACGCCGAAGTCCAGCCCCGTCGGCACTGTTCGCAGTCGAAGCAAGTTGCGTTTGGTTCGACCACGACGGTCTGACCGATGCGCTCCGGCGGTACGTCAGCCCCCAGTGCTTCGATGACGCCGAACGCTTCGTGTCCCATGATCCAGGGATAGGTCGGAGCCTTCCATTTGCCGCTGAAGACGCTCGCATCGGAGCCGCACAGGCCGACTCCTCCCACCGAGATCCTCACCTCGCCGCGCCCCGGCTCCGGATCGGGGACCTCGTCGGTCACTATTTTTCCCGGTTCGATGAGCACTGCTGCTTTCATGCGGTCCCTCCCAGGAGACGTCGCGGATTGGTGACCAGCATTTGGGTGATCTCGTCGGTGGAAACACCTGCATCTCGGAGCATCGGCAGGACATGCCGGGAGATCGTGTCCATTCGCCAGCGCGGTGCGGACACGGCGCGCCAGGACGGTGGTGTGACGTGGCTGTAGAAGGCCGCGTCGTGGGACAGGATCATCCGGTCCACGTAACCGAGCTCGAGGAGTGCGATGACGGTCCGGGCCCTCCGGTCGTCCGTGAGCACATGTTCCATGCCAAACCTGTCCATACCGATTGTCGACCCGTTGTCCAAGATCGCACGCAGGTAATCGAGGTCTTCGCTGTCGCCGGAATGACCGACGACTATTCGTTCTGCCGCTACCCCCCGCTCCTGTAGGAACGCTTGCTGTGCCAGCCCATTGCGCGATGCGGGATGAGAGTGGGTCGTGATCGCAACCCCGGTCTCCCGATGTGCGACGGCCGCCGCCGACATCACCCGGGCGACGTCGTTCGTGATGCCTTCCGGGCCGGTCATGACTTTGAGCAGGCCGGCTCGCACGCTGGTTCCTGCGATGCCGCCACGGATATCGTTGACAAACAACTCGATGAGGGGATCGGTACCGTCGATGGACAGCCCCGGCCCATGGGACTGGAAGTAAGTGGGCAGCACGTTGGGCGTGTACCAGCCGGTTGCCGCGATGAGGTTGACCGGAACCTGCTCCGCGACGCGAGATACCAGCCGCACGTCGCGGCCAAGGCCTGGGACGGTGAGATCGACCACGGTCCGAATCCCGAGCCGGTATAGCTCCCTGAGACCGGCGACGGCAGTCGCGACCGCATCGGACGGCTCCCATTCTCCGTCGGGTAGGTTCACTTCCAATTCCGGGCTGCGCACGAAGATGTGCTCGTGGAGCAGCGTCGCGCCGAGCTTGTCCGAGTCTATGGGCCCGCGGAAGGTCTCAACGTGTCCCATACTCATCTGCCGCCCGTTGATGCGTTGGTGCGACGCCCCGCGCACCGCGCCATCTCCAGCACCGCGAGAGTCGAGTGGGTCACGGTCGATCCTCTTGTCGGGTCAGATATCTCAGGAGTCCTTCGATCGCGGCGAAGTAGCTGTCCCTACCCAGTCCGGCCACGACGCCCAAGCACACCGGGGCGAGCACCGACGTGTGCCGGAACGACTCGCGGGCATGAACGTTGGAGAGGTGGGTCTCGATCACCGGTAGACCCAGCGCGGCGATGGCGTCACGCAAGGCGATGCTGTAGTGAGTGAACGCACCGGCATTGAACACAACGCCGTCCACGCTGTTACGTGCCGCGTGAAGCGCGTCGATGAGATCCGACTCGGAGTTCGACTGGAGGTGGGTGACGTCTGCGTCTCGCGCGGCCGAATACTCACGCAAGTCCGCGATTATGTCATCGAGGGTCTCCGAGCCGTAGACGTCTGGTTCTCGAGTCCCAAGCAGATTCAAATTCGGGCCGTTGAGGACCAGTATCTTGCGAGTCATCGGCTGATGCTCACTGCACGCTCGTCACTGGCTGCGCGCTCGTCACTGGCCGCGAGAAATCGCCGGCTCGCTTCGAGGACCCTCGTCACAAAGGTTTGGTCGCCCAGATCGTTCCTCATTACCTCATTCGGCACCTCGAGCGAGTATGGAACCCGGGGGAGGGCTTCCACCATCGGTCTCAGATCGATACCGGCCTCTCCGGGGAGACCTCTCCCGGCTCGGGCCGCTCTTATCAGACCTTCGTTCGTCCTGGGCACCTCCCGCGGGGCGTCACAGAGTTGGATGAGCCGGAACAGGCCCGGCGAGAGCACACGCAGCTGCGACACCGACGATTCGGATCGCTCGAAGTGCAGCGTATCGACGAGAATTCCCGCGTTGGGGTGCGCCGAACGAGTGACGATGTCCACTGCAGCCGCCAGATCGCACGTCGGTGTCCACGGAATGAACTCCAAGTTGGCGGTCAGCCCGTAATCGGAAGCAAGCTCGCTCAACCGCGCCAGGTGGTCGGCGGCCCGGCTCCGATCGGGGTCGGGGAGCTGCACCACCAGGTGTCTGGCCCCGATCTCACTTGCCACGTCCATGAAATGCAGATATCCATCCGGATCGTCGTCGGGCCCGATCCGGATCAACTCTGCATCCAGCACCTGTAGACCGGTGGCGTCCAGACTGGCCTTGAAGTCGCGAATCAGGTTGCGATCGGTCAGAAACGGAAATGCGACCTCGTCGTCGGCAACTGCGTTGAAACGCACGCCGACATAGTCGTAGCCTGCGGCTGCTGCGAGCGACACCATGCGCAGCGGTGGTGTGCCGATGACGGTCAGGTACGCCAATGAGAATTCGATGGGTTCAGTCATGGTCTACGACACCTCGGTTCCGTAGAACTCCCCGAACAGCTCCTCCTCGGGTGGTCGATCTTCCGGAATCGGTCGGCTCACCCAGGTGACGTTCAGGTAGTGCTTGAGGCTTATGTTCTCGTTGGTGACGTTCCCTCCCCAGATGCCGCATCCCAGACTCGAGGTCATGGGCATGCCGTTGGTGAAAGAACCGGCATTTGCCTTGGATTGCGGCTGGCGGACCATCATCCGGCTCACCGGTGCGACCCTGGCGAGTGCGTCTATGTGAGCGTCGTCGAAGGAGTAGATCCCGCAGGAGTGCCCTGCGCCTCCGACCTCGTAGATCCTTCGCACCATGTCCAATGCCTGGTCGAAGTCGTGGAATCGGTACAGGGCAAGTAGAGCTGTGAGCTTCTCTCCGGAGAAGCGGTGCTCCTTACCGATTTCGGTCTGCTCCACCACGATGAAGCGTCGATCGTCGGGAATTGCAAAGCCGGCCTCGGCGGCCAGTTTCGGCCCGGACTGGGCTACGGTGTTCAGAGTCCTGGTTCCATCAGCGTTCCACATGGCACGCTCGAGGAGCGCTTTCTCCGGATCGGTCGCGAGATAACCGCCCTCGGCGATGAGTTGGTCGCGGAAACGGTCGTAGATTTCGTCGGCGACCAGGATATTGCCGTCTGCCGAGCACCCCGAGCCGAAATCGGATGTCTTTGAGATGCGGGTGTTCCTGGCCGCTTCCGCGATATCGGCGGTCTCGTCAATCACCATCGTCGAGTTGCCTGCGCCCACGCCGAACGCCGGCTTCCCCGAGCTGTATGCGGCCCTGACCATCGCAGGGCCGCCTGTGGCCAACGTCATGTCGCAAGTCGACATGAGCTCCTGGGCGACCGGGATGCTGGGTTCCTCAATGCATTGGAACACATCAGCCGGTGCGCCTTCACGTTCCATCGCCTGACGGAGGATGCGCACCACCTCGTTGGTCGTCCGCTTCGTCCTCGGATGGGGTGAGAAGATCACCGCATCCTTGGCCTTTATCGCATTGATCGCGGTCCCGGGTGGTGTCAACTCCGGGTTGGTCATGGGGACTATCGATGCGATTACGCCTCCGGGCTTGGCGTACTTGACGATTCCGCTCTCGAGATCTTCCTCGATGATGCCAACACTGGGTTGACGGAGCACGTCACGCAGTATGCCGTGGATCTTGAAGCGCTTGTTGGGTCTGCCCTCTCGATCGCCGATCCCACTCTCGTCGACACTCATCTCGGCGAGACGGGTGAAGGTCGCCTCGTTGCCCAACGCCCAGCCAATGGCTTGTGCCAGTCGGTCAACGCGCTCCTGGTCGTAGTCCGCGATTGCCGCCATTGCGGCTCTGGCCCTCGCGACCATCTCAGCCACCATCTCGCGTTGTTCTTGCGTTATCTCTCGCGACACTTCGGCCTCATTCCGTTGCTGCGTGCGATTTACCGCCCTCTGGCGAGTAGATGTCGAGGATGTTCCAATGTCCCGTCGTGGGTGTCGGGTTGTTGCGCATCGGAACATCGATGACAACGGGTCGGTCCAGCCCGATCGCCTTCTCCAATGCGCTGCGATATTCCTGGGCGGACTTGACTCGTATACCGACGGCTCCGTACGCGTCGGCGATCGCGGCGTAATCAGGGAGGGACTCGCCGATTCGACCTGGGAATGTCGTGCCGAATGTGGTACCGAAGTGAGCCAGTTGCAGACCTGCAATCGTTCCGAACGCGTTGTTGTTCATCACCACCCACACGATTCCGAGGTCGTGCTCGACGGCTGTCGCCAGCACGGCCGGGTTCTGCCCGAACCCGCCGTCGCCCACGAGAGCGATTACCGTCCGGTCGGGCGCTGCGAACTTGATCCCGACTGCCGCCGCCGGTCCAAACCCCATCGTGGCGAACCCACCCGGTGTGATGAAGGAGCCGGGCTCGAGAATGGGGAACTGCTGGCCGACTCCGTTCTTGTTCCACCCGACGTCGGTTGCCAGGAAGGCGTCATCGGGGAGAACGTGTCTTGTGTCGGCGAGGATCCTCTCCGGCATCATCGGCCAGTCCGAGCTGGTTGCGGCCGCACGGTTGGCTTCGGCGAACTCCTGGCGTGCTTTGGCGATCCGACCGGCGATTTCGGGTGCCGAGCGACCCTCCGGGTAGAGTCGCTTCGCCGCTCGTGTCAGTGCGGCGAGAGCTGCTTTGGCGTCGGCTACGGCGCCAAGCTCCACCGGGAAGTTCCGTCCGATCTCAGTTGGCTCGATGTCGATGTGGATCAGCTTGGAGGGAGGGATGTCGAATGTGTACCCGGGATACCAGGAGCTGCTGTCGGCTTCCTTGAACCGAGCACCGATCGCCAGGATCACGTCGGCGTCGAGACACGTCTGATTCACGAGCTGCGTTCCCCAGAACCCGGTCATGCCGAGGACGAGCGGGTGATCGTCCGAGACCGCGCCCTTTCCCATCAGGCTGTGGGCCACGGGAACGGCCATGTGGTCGACGAAACTTCGAAGCTCGCCGCTGGCCCGCGCCAGGGTGATGCCGCCGCCGACGTACAACACAGGACGCTCCGCCTCTCCCAGCATGTGAACGATCGCGGTGGCGGTTTCATCGTCCATCGAGGGCTTGTGCAGTGTCTTGGCGTTCTGCGTTTGGCGGTTGAACAGCCCGGGGTCGCCCGATTCGGAGAAGATGTTCATGGGTACGTCGATCAGTACCGGTCCTGGTTGCCCCGTCTCGGCGAGGTTGAAAGCACGCTCGAGGGTTTCGGCCATGAGACGGGGATCGTCCACCCGCCAGGCGCGTTTCACGAAGGGCCGGTAGATCTCGTATTGGCCGCCATCGGAGTGGAGGTTTACCTCCTGGTGTGCGTGTTTCCCGAAGTAGAAAGAAGGTACGTCACCAGCGATGACCACCATCGGGATACAGTCGAGCGCGGCGTTGGCAACACCGGTCGCGGCGTTGGTGAGACCGGGGCTCAGATGCGACAGGACGACCCCGGCCCGGCCGGTGACTCGTGCGTACCCGTCTGCCGCATGGCTCGCGATCTGTTCGTGACGTACGTTGACGAACTCGATCGGGCTCTTCTCCATTGCGCTGAGGACCGCGATGTTGGTGTGTCCGCAGAGCCCGAACACGTGGCGGACCCCGCGTTGTGCCAGATAATCGACCGTGAGTTCGGCGATGGTCACGCTGTCGGCTCGGGTATCAACCATAATGAATATAGTGAATATAGTGTTTGCGTGTGACACCGTCAACAGGTGTACTCACGAGGGGTTGAGCATCGACACGGGTGTCGCACGCATGTCTGCGGGTGGTTGGGGTCGCAATCCCCCAGCTCATACCGGTGTTACTGATCGAACGCCGAACGCTCCTTCGAGCCCACTCAGACGCGAGACCTTGGATTCGCCACGCTAAGTGCCACGAACAGTGCGCAAGGTCGGTTCAGTAGGCGTAGGTCCAGCTCCAGCTCTCGGACTCCGAGCCGTCGGCGTCTGTGATGGTGCGGGTCACGGTGTAGCTGCGACCGCTCGACACCGTCTTGGTGCCAACGATCCTTGCGTCGGGGCCGCCTTCGCTGACCACGTCGAGGACCGTGCCGTGCTCCGGTGTGTAGTCACCGACGATGCTGCGCCCGTCGTTGTCGCCCCACAGTTCCACGGTGACCGACGTTCCCGTGTAACTGGTGCGGATCTCGAGGGGATGTTTGGTGTCGTTGCGGAATTTGAGATCTACCGACCACGGGATCATCGTAGATTCGATCGCCTGCGGGTAACGGGCGAAGTCGACGCTGTGGGGCCGGTGCTCGACCTCGTCGAGACCGGCATACCAGACCGCATTGAATAGGGTGGTGGAGGTCTGGCAGTTGCCGCTGTGCACCACATTATTGAGTACGTCGAGGTAGGAGAAAGTGTCTCCGGGCAAAAGCACCATGCCGTCGATGGCCCGGGCAGCAGCCTGGACTGCGCTCACCCGTGTCTGACAGCAGGCGTGATGCGTGGTGAAGCTGGAGATGAGATCGAACGGTGCGGGAGGCGGATCGATCGGGTCGAGACCGAGCGCCCTCGTCAGGAATGACGCCATCTGTTCCCGGGTGATCAGCTGGGTGGGGCAGAAGTGATCGTCGTCAGGAGGGTTGCAACCCTTTGTGATTCCCGCCGCGGCAAGTGCGTTGATGTTGGCGGCGTGTACCGACGAGGCGATGTCGGTGAACGGGGTGTCGGTTGAGGGGGCCAGGTTGAAGGCTCGCGCCAGCATCGACGCCATCTCCTCACGGGTTATCGGCTCGTCCGGGCAGTACTCGTCATCCGTCGGCGGGTTGCAGCCTCTGGTGATGCCTGCTGCATAAATCGAGTTGATGGATGCCTCGTGTGTCGAGCCCGCAACGTCGGTGAACGGGTGAATCGAGGCCTCGCCGAGATTTAGGGAGCGGGTGAGGAACGTGGCCATTTCAGCCCGCGTCACCGGTTGCTCCGGGCAGAAGCGATCGTTGCTGGGAGGGTTGCACCCCAGGGTCACCCCGATCGCCGCGATCGCCTCAATCGCTCCTTGATGGATGCTGTTGTCGTCGTCGACAAACGTCCCGCCGGGCGGCAGCTCCGTTGTCTGGGCGCTCGCTGCCGTCGGTGCGGCGACTACCAAGGCGGCGGTCAATGCAACGCTCAACCCCAGCCGGCGTAAACGTGTCCTCATGCTCACGCGATATCCCTTCGTGGACCCATGACAAGCATCGGACCCACAATCGACCGTCTTTAGGCTCCCGGGTTTATTCTCCCAGGCCGGTTCTGAGATGCTACCGAAACGGCGCCCGCTATTCGGGCACCTTTCCCGCAGAGTCCGTTTCGACCTTGCCCGCGGTTAGCTCCGCCAGACGCGTATCTTGGCCGCGGAGGAAGCAATGGCCCGATCCGCTCTCACTGCTCTCGTTCTGATCTTCAGCACTCTGGTAGGCGTACCCGCGTCCGCTCAGGACACCTGGACCGCCCCCGATGCGGCAGCCCGGTTGGGGCGCGGAGTCAACCTGGGCAACGCACTTGAGGCTCCCGACTACGAGGGGGAGTGGGGCATCTATATCGAGGACCGCTTTTTCCAGCTGATCGCCGGCGCAGGGTTCGACTCGGTTCGGCTGCCGGTCAGGTGGGATACCAGGGCAGCGATGATGAGCCCGTGGACGATTGATCCCGTCTTCTTCGATCGGGTTGATCATCTGATAGACCTGGCGACAGACGCCGGTCTTGCGATCATCATCGACTTCCACCACTTCGAGGACCTATACGCCGACCCGGCCGGCAACACGGATCGGTTCCTCGCCATCTGGGATCAAATCGCCCGCCACTACGCAGCAGCCCCCAAAGAAGTGTTATTCGAGTTGCAGAACGAGCCTCACGACGCGCTGACCACGACTGTCTGGAACGATCTCCTGGCTCGCGCCCTTACCGTCGTCCGGGCGAGCAACCCTGATCGAATGGTGATCGTCGGTCCCGGGATGTGGAACAGCGCTTGGGAGCTCGAGAGCCTGGAGCTGCCGGACGACCCCGCCCTCATAGCAACCTTCCACATGTACGAGCCGTTCCAGTTCACCCATCAAGGTGCCGATTGGGTCGATGGTTCCGATGCGTGGCTGGGAACGACGTGGGACGGTCGGCCCGAGGACATCACCCCGATCGAGCAGGTGATGGATCTGGCGTCTGCATGGTCGGCCGAGACGGGTGTGCCCATCCTGATGGGCGAGTTCGGATCATACGAGAAGGCGGACATGGATTCCCGCATCGCCTGGACTCGTTATGTGCGCCAGGAGGCCGAGCGGCGCGGGTTAGCCTGGTCCTACTGGGAGTTCGGCGCCGGGTTCGGCGTTTACGACCGCGACGCCGACGTCTGGCGCACCGGGCTGCTCGAGGCACTGGTACCCGACGGTGACACGTTCGTCGACGACGACGGGTCGGTGTTCGCCGCCGATATCGAATGGCTGGCAGGCGCCGGGATCACCAAGGGGTGCAATCCCCCGCGCAACGATCGTTTCTGCCCCGACGGTATCGTGACCAGGGGAGAGATGGCAGCGTTTCTCAACCGTCTTCTCGACCTTCCCGCCGATCCGGGCGGCAGGTTCGTAGACACGACGACTTCGGTGTTCGCCGCCGATATCGACCGGCTCGCTCGAGCGGGCATCACCAAGGGGTGCAATCCGCCGCGCAACGATCGTTTCTGTCCCGGGGACCCCGTCACCCGCGAGCAGATGGCCTCCTTTTTGGTACGTGCGCTCGATCTCCCGCCCGGTGGGGACAGCCCGTTTCGTGATGACGACGGATCGCAGTTCGAGGATGCCATCACCCGGCTCGCCGCCGCCGGCTTGTCGCATGGCTGTAATCCACCGGTCAACGACCGATTCTGCCCGAACGACCCGGTGACCCGGGGAGAGATGGCGGCGTTCCTGCACAGAGGCGACGGTCTTGTCACACCCGGGAACTAACCGGGGTCCGGCGACGACCTTGTAGGGGGGACCCGCCCGCAGGCAACGCGCGGGCGCGCCGGGACAAGGAGGCGGCATGCACAGGTTGATCGTCGCCATCGCTCTGGTGGGTCTCGAGCGCGGCATCGTGTGCTTCCGCACCCGACGAGCTATCCGGCTTCGTGCGCACGCCGTTGCCGTCGGTTGCCGACATCGCCCTGCCCGACGGAAGCGCCGGCGGGACGGCATTCTTGATGAAGGCTCCTCCCGGTGAGCTTCTGCTCGTCTATTTCGGGTACACGTCGTGTCCCGACGTCTGTCCCACGACGCTTGCGGACCTGAAGACGGCGCTCGCTGCATTGGGCGATGATGCCGAGCATGTCGTCTTTGCGATGGAGACGATCGATATCGATCGTGACACGGATGCCATCATCACGAGCTACGTGCAGTCGTTCATACCCGGTGCGCACGGGCTGCGGGCACGGGACGACGCCACGTTGAGAGCAGCTGCAGATGCATTCGGGGCGAACTACAAGGTGACCAAGGATGCCGGCGGACATTACGAGGTGCAGCACACCGCACTCATGTACGCGGTTGACGACCAGGGCTTGATCCAGGTCACGTGGCAGTTCGGCACTGCGCCCCAAGCCATCACCAACGACCTGCGGATTCTGCTGAGGCGAGCGTGAGACACTTGCTGGCAGTAGTCCTAGCCGGCGCCCTGCTTGCGTCGGGGTGCAGCGCGGCGCAAGACGGGCTTTTCGCCAACGATGACTCCCGCCGGCCTCCAGACTATGCGTACGTGATTCCCGCCGGGTCGGGCGAGGCCATCGATCGGGGGGAGTCGCTCGACATCCTCCCCGAGGAGCTCGACGTGAAAGTGGGCGAGGTCAT
Organism: uncultured bacterium; assembly: GCA_963801165.1. Lineage (GTDB taxonomy): Bacteria > Actinomycetota > Acidimicrobiia > Spongiisociales > UBA5794 > JAAETI01. The sequence continues at coordinate 361,373 of CAWDDT010000011.1, read as the reverse complement.
CGAGATTGTCAACGAGGACGACCGCGGCCATCTCATCGGGCCATTCTTCGTTGGCAAGGGGGAAACCCTACGCCAGCGTTTCAGCTCCCCCGGGACTTTCATCGGGGACTGCACCGTGCACCCGTCGGGACGGATCGTCCTCAGAGTGGCGGCGTGAGCGGGCCGCGCTTTCTCCTGGGAGGGTTGTTGGTGATCGTGTGGATGCTCGCCGGTGCCGCGATTGCTGCCGCCGATCCGCCGGGACCGACCGACTACCTGAGCAGCGTCATCGAAATCGAACCAAACGTACCGGGCATCGATGTCGAGATCGTGGGCGGAGACTCGTTTGTTGTGCTCACCGCAGAGCGCGGTGTCACGGTCGATGTCATCGGCTACTCCGGCGAGCCGTATCTTCGGTTCTCGGCGGATGGGACGGTCGAGGAGAACCGGCTCTCTCCCTCCCGATACCTCAACCGTGACCGTTACGCTGCAGTCGCGATTCCCGACGAGGCCGATGCGGGTGCTGTTCCCGACTGGATGGTCGTAGCCGGAGACGGTTCCTTTGCGTGGCACGACCACCGGACCCACTGGATGGCTTCGATCCGGCCCCCGGGCAAAGTCCCGGGAGATGAGATAGCCGAAGGTGTCATCCCGCTCATAGTCGACGGTGTTGCCGTCGACGTGACCGTGGCGTCGGTCTGGCAGCCTCCCCCTTCTGGTGTGCCGGTCGTGCTCGGAGCGACGATCGGCCTGCTGGCTGCGTTTGCGGCCCTGCACCTGCGAGGGAGGGTGATCGCGGTGATCCTGATCGGCGCCGCCGTGTCGGCGGCGACCGTTGGCATTGCCGCATATGCCTCGGTTCCAGCTGAGACCGGCCCGCCCTGGGCGCAGTGGGCATTGCCTGCGACGGCGCTCGCACTCAGCGCCATCGGGTTGGTTAGCGGGCAGCGGTTGACGGCCGGCTCTCAGCGAACGCTCCAGTTCCTTGGCGCAACAGAACTGGTGATCTGGGGAGTCCGGCGCTGGGACTGGCTCCGGGCATCGATACTGCCCAGCCGCCTCCCGTTCTGGATCGACCGCTTCATCGGTGCCGCGGTGCTGGTCTGCGCTTGCGGTGTCGTGACCGCCGTTCTCCTAGACATGGTGCGTCCGGCACACGAGGTTCCGGTCCGACCATGAAGTCAACCTTCCGGCGGGGGTTGGCCGTTTTGGGGAGGGAGACCTGCACCGTGTAAACGGTGAGGGAGATAACGGCTTCGCCCCCGCCGGTAGGAAGACTTACGGAGATCGATGGCTCATCTGTATTACTTGGGCGCATCCTCCATTACTTCGACCTCGACGCTCTTCTCGCCGTAGTTCTCGAACCTCAGTGTGATGTCGAACTTCTCGCCGACAACGAGCGGCTCGGCTAGGCCGATCAGCATGATGTGGTATCCACCGGGTTCCAGGGGCACTTCTTCGCCGGCCGGAAGGTCGATGAAATCTACCGGCCGCATCGTCATCATGGCCGTGCCGGCCTCATCGGTCTCACCGTCGACCGGGGTTGTCTCGTGCACCTCTACGGTCGATGCGACGCTCGGATCGACGCTTGCGGAGAGAAGGCGATCGCCGTCTGCGCTTGTCAAGTTCATGTAGACAGCGCCGCTGTCTACGGCCATCGGGCTATTGCGGGCCCACTGGCCTGCCACGGTGAGGGCGTCCCCGCCGCCGCACCCGGCGAGCAGCCCCAGCAGGGCCAACAGCAGAATCACCCTTCTCATTGGTCCCTCCGTACGCACGCGGTCTCGTGCATACAAGTCGGAATAGCCGCCTTCGCGGTTCCCACGAACCTCGAGATTCTGACGACGTCAGCGCTCGTCGGCCTTGCCGGGCCGCTCGTGGTCGAGCAGCTGCTGGCGGGCTCGTGCCACTCGGGATCTGACGGTGCCGATGGGGCAGTGCATCGTCTCGGCGGTTTCCTCGTACGACAACCCGACGAACTGGGTGAGCACGAAGGCGGTGCGGCGGTCCTCGTCGAGGATGGTGAGCAGCTCATCGACTTCGAGCCACGTCTCGTCGTGGTGGTCGGCGTGGATGAGATCAGCTACGAGCTTCTGGTCGAGCCGGCGCTCGCGTATCTCCCGTCTTGTGGCGTCGGCACAGACCCGCCGGGCGATCGACAGTAGCCAGGCGCGTGCCGATCCATCACCGCGGAAGCGGTGGATGGCGCTGAAGGCCCTGGCGTAGGTCTCCTGGGCGAGGTCTTCGGGGTCCGATGGTTGGCCCAGGTAATGACACACGCGGAGCACGTCGGGGAGGGTCGTCGTGACGAACTCGTCGAGAGCCCGGCGGTCCCCGGTCTTCGCACGCATTGCCAGAACTGTCGTCCGATCCACAGTGGCAGTCTTCCATGGAGCGGTCGGTGTCGCCAGTTGCTGCGAGAATGTCGCCATGGAGTGCGACGCGGCACGGCTGGCGATATCGGAGGCGATAGACGTCGGCGTGCCCATTGGCGAGCCCGTTCGCGACCACCTCGCACATTGTGCCGCGTGTCGCAGTTGGCAGGAGGCCGCGCATCGGCTGCGGCGGGCCACGATGCACCCCGTCACGGCCGGGTCGCCAACGGCGGTTTCGGTGTCGGCCCTCCCGGAGCGGTTTGCGCTACACCGCTGGATTCGGTTTGCCCTCGCCCTGGCTGCGGTGCTCTTGATCGGGGGGCATATTGTCGCCATGTTCTCAGCCGGCAGCGGATCAGCGATCCATCTCGAGCGTCACCAGGCGGCGTTCGACGTCGCGCTCGGACTTGCTTTCCTTTCCGTCGCCTGGCGGCCGGATCGCGCCTACGGCATGGTTCCGTTTGCGGCCGCCTTCACGTTTGCTCTCACCGTCTCGGCGCTCATCGACCTGGTGAACGGAGCGAGCACGCTCGTGAAAGAGTCGCAGCATCTCGTCGAGCTCGCCGGCCTGGGCTTTCTGTGGTGGCTCGGTGTCGCCGCCGGTCCGGGTCGGCGGCGTCGCTAGCTCTCTGGTCGCTCTTGCAGGATGAACACGGGGTGGGTGAGGGCCTCGGCTTCCCAGGCTGCGGCGTCACCTGACAGCGTCGCCTCGAAGTACGGGGACAACAAGCGTCTGACCATGAAGCCCGTCTCCGAGAGGCTCTGCCGTAGCAGCTGCCCGGCCTCATCGACGGGGACCTCTGACGCTGCGACGGTCCGGGTGGAGCCACGCCTGGTCAACGTCGCGGTGCCGGCGGCGCGCAGGTTCCGAACCCATTGCACCGCGCCATACGGCGCGATAAGCCGCCAGCCGTCCGGATGCGGTGCCACCGCGATCGGGGTGCTGCGGGGGAGTCCGGTTTTCCTACCGGCAACGGTCAGCAGGGCCATCGGTCCCATGGGAACGCCCCATCTGATCAGTCGAGTGACGATGCGGTTGAATAGACGGGCGAACCATGTGTGGCGATACTGGTTCACGAGTGACCTCCTCAGATCTATTATGAATCCCATATTATACGAAAACCGAAATGACTGAACGAACCCGGTTGATAGCAGATCTGAGAGAGGCGCTCCGTGCCGCCGGCGCCGGGCTGTCGACACTCAACCATCTGGTCGGGGCGCACCTCGAGCTGAGGGGTCAGGACCTGACGGTGCTCGACATGCTGGCTCGCGATGGCGCAGCGACACCGAGCGAGATCGTCGGACGCACCGGCATTCATCCGGCGACGCTCACCGGTGTGCTCGACAGGCTGGAGAACGGCGGTTGGATAGAACGTGACCGGGATCCCGGCGATCGCCGGCGAACGATCATCCGGCCCATAAGAAGTCGGGGGCCGGAACTGCTGCGTCTGTTCCGACCGATGAACGACGCCATCACCGACCTTGCCGACTCGTTCACCGACGGCGAGCTCGCAGCGATAACCCGGTTCTTGAGAGCGGTTGCCGATGCGGCCGACACTTCGAAGACCAGGCTGGGTAGGCCGTGACCTTCATCACCCGGTCCGGGTTCTCAGCGATCCTCAACGGGTGTCGTGATCGCGATGTCGCCGGCCTTTTCGAAAGTCACCGTCACATCGAGCATCTCGCCATCTGCGAGAGGTGCCGTGGGGTCGATGCACATCACGTGCAGCCCACCAGGCATCATCTCCAGCTTGTCTCCCGCCGGGATTTGCAGTTGCTCGGGGGTCGCGGGCCGCATCTTCATGACCTGGTTCTCATCGATGGTGGTGGAGTGGATCTCGGTGGTGCCGCATCGCGGCGAGGACACCGTAAGCAGCTGGTCATCGATGCCGGTCTCGTTGTCGATGGTGAGGTAGATCGCGGCGGTCGGGGCGTTTGGTGGCATGGACGGCGCCCAGGAATCGCTGATCGCCAGCACGCCGCTAGCGCTGGAGCACGCGGCAAGAGCCATGGCGAGAAGCCCTATCGAGTATCGCATGCAACGCACGCTAGTGCATCCTGCGCGTCCTCGATCGAAGCGGTGAGTCTGCGATCGTTCCGCCGCGCCGCGAGGAGATGAGGAGGTGACCGTGGCCCGGTTCGTGTGCGGCGGGTTGACGACATTCGATCTGGCGTACTTCGCAGACGCGCTGCCTGAGCGCGGCCAAAAGGGGACGGCGGCTACCTCGTACTTCGACGTGGGCGGCCCGGTCGCCAACGCTGCCGTGACCGCCGCGCTGCTGGGGAGCGACGCGGAGGTGCACTCGGTGTTCGGGACAGGGCCGTTCTCGTTGCAGGCGAGCGACTGTCTGCGGCGGTACGGCGTGGCCGTGGTGGACCACGAGCCGTCGATCGATTTGCCCGTAGCAAGCGTGTGGATCGATCAGACCGGCGAGCGGACAATCCTCTCAACCGACAACAGACGATCCGAGGTCGAGGGTCGGCCTGAGCTGGTGCAGCTCGAAGGGGTGTCGGCCGTCCTGCTCGACGGGCACTACCCGCGGCTGCAAACGATGCTGGCGGCGATGGCTGCAGCCGCCGGGGTTCCGATCGTGCTCGACTGTGGTCGCTGGCGTCCGGTGTTCGCCGATCTCTTGCCGGTGGCGACCGACATTGTCATGACCGCGACTTTTCGCCCGCCAGGGCTTGAGGCGGCAACGCCGGCAGAGGCGGTGGTGGGGATGCGGGAGGAATACGGGGCGGAGCTGGTCGCGGCCAGCCGCGGCCCTCAGCCGATCGCGACGGTCGATGAGTATGGTTTGGCCGAGATCGAGGTCCCGCAGGTTGAGGTGGTGGATACCACCGGAGCCGGCGATGTGTTGCACGGCGCCTATCTTCATTACCGTTACGCCGAAGGCCGTAGTTCGTTCGACGCCCTGGCTGCAGCCGGTCGGGTCGCCTCGTACTCGTGCGCCGCTCTCGGAGCGCGGCAGCTCAGCGCACCAGGTTCGGGATGATCTCGGTTCTCGCCAGTTGCAGCTGCTGAGCAGTGTCTTTGCCCAGAGGGACGAGCACAATCGAGTCCGCTCCCGCGTCGATGAGGGTCTGGAGGCTGGCGGACACACCGGCGGGGTCGCCACCGACCGCCTCCCATCCTGTTATGGCATCGGGGTTGGCTTCCGCTCGACCTTCGGGATCGCCGACGTAGAACGCCGCGAAGACCGTGAGCTGATGTGGTTCGGTTCGCCCCGCCTCTCGAGCTCCACGCGACGTGAGCTCGCGGACACGTTGGATGTCGTCCGGGCCGTGCCCCTCCGAGATGACCGTCCCGTCGGCAACTGCACCTGAGACCACCAGCGACTTGGGACCGGTGACACCGGCGAGGACCAGGGGCGCTTGCTCGGGAGGAAACTCGAGTCGCAGATCGTCGATCTGAACGTATCTGCCGTTCACCGTCACCGACTCCCCGGCCAGCAGTTGCCGCACCGCAGTGATCGTCTCGGCGAGCAGCGTCAACGGCGAGCCGACTCGATCACCGACCTGCTCCATCCATTTCTGTACGCCGTGACCGATACCGCCGATGAACCGTCCCGGGTAGAGCCCGGCGAGCGTGGCCCATTCCATGGCAAGCGCCGCCGGGTTGCGGAACGGGGCAGGAGCGACACCGTGGCCGACGGCTACAGACGACGTGGCCGCGAGTACCGCCGATGCCTGGCTGATCCCGCCCGCGTACGGCAGATCCTCGACGACCCACAGCTCGTCGAATCCGTCCTCGATGGCGCGGGCATACTCGACCACCTTTGCGGGCGGGATGTCGCGGCGGATCATTGCTCCGATCTTGTCCAACTGAAATCCTCCAGGCTGAGATGAGCCAGACTGAGAGGAGCATTGTGCCACAAGCCGGCGAACGCCGGTCGGTGGCTGCAGCTTGACCCATCCTGGGTGGCCGGATCCAGGCGCCCCTGTGCCGAGACTACTCTTAGTGGTCAGACTAAACAGAGAGTGGTGGAGCGTGTTCGCTCGTATGGTGGACATCGTGGTTGCTGATGCTTGCGGCGGCGAGATCGATCGCGGGCTACTGGCAACGTCCGAGCTACTACATGCCGGCACCATCGACTCGGTGGTGGGCCGCGGCGAGTATCTGGTGGCGCGGACCTGGCTGAGACGAGCGCTGGCAGACTACCTTCGCTACCCTCCGTCGTTGGTGCGGCTGCGCGGTGGCCGGTCAAACCGTGACGAAGTCGTGTCACCCGTCACCGATCTGTCCTTCAGCTTCAGTTATACCGGCAGCCTGGCGGTTCTGGCGACGGCTTTTCGCCAGGGCATCGGCGTGGCTGCCAAACGACTCGGCGACGACGTTGAGTTGCCACAACGGATCTCAGACGAGTTCACGCTGGACGAACAGCTGAAGGTCGCCGGCTCGCACGATCCGGCACGGACGTTCTGGAAATTGGCGGTGCGCAAGCGTGCCCTGGCCAAGTCGGTCGGCGCGGAGCTGTCCGACAAGATCAGCGAGCTGGATGTCAGCGGCCTGTCGCCCGTCGAGCACTTCGGGCAGGAGATCATCGACCTCTACATCGCCAATGACGTGGTCGCCGCGGTGGCAACACCACCCGGGATGCAGCTCAACTTGATCCTCGACGAGACGGCGTTGAGTTTTGGGATCGAGCGTGCCCCGGAGGCAGCGCTCGTCCGGGTCGACTGAGGGGTCGACCAACCGGGATAGCTCGGGGCCTGCCGCTAGAGTTTCCGAGCCATGTATGTAGCCGCCGTTGTCCTCGGCATCATCGCCCTCCGCCTCATCGACGTGTCGATCGGCTCACTACGTATTCAGTATTTGGTGCGAGGACGGCGCATGATTGCCGGTTCGCTCGGGTTCTTCGAATCGCTGACCTGGTTGATAGCCGCCGGGCTCGTTCTCTCCGATCTCGACCAATGGTGGAAGGCTGTCGCATACGCCAGTGGCTTTGGGCTAGGCACGGTCCTCGGCGGTTTTCTCGACGAGTTGATCGCCTCGGGCCAGGTCTTCTTGCGTGTTCTCGCCCCCTACGGCTCGCCGACGGTGGCCGGAGAGCTACGGGACCTCGGATTCGGAGCGACCGTAATCAACGGTGAGGGTCGTCAAGGCGAGGTCCGGCTCACGATCCTGGCGATACCGCGCCGGCGCCAGAACGAAGCGATCAGGGTGATCAAGGCCTTGAACCCGAACGCCTTCGTGACCGTCGACGATGTCTTTGCCGCCAACGTCCACGCGATGAAGGCGAATCACATCCGCAAGTAGCGGAGGTCAGGTCCCCTTGTAGTTGAGGACGGCCCGGAGACGATGGTCCACGGTCACCAGGTCGGCGGAGAGCCGGATGACCTCCCGTACGTCCTTGTACGCGTCCGGGTGCTCGTCGACCAGCGCCTTGGCCCGAGCGGACAGCCAGGTCCGGCCCTGCATCGCCTCGCGCAGCGACCTGGTGGTCAGCTGCTTCCTGGCCTGGGTCCGGGACATCCGGCGTCCCGCGCCGTGGGCGCTCGAGCGGTAGGACTCGGGGTTGCCGAGGCCGGACACGATGTACGTGTCCGTTCCCATTGACCCGGGCAGAATACCCTTCTCACCGTTCCGGGCGCTGATGGCGCCCTTGCGGGTGATCCACAGGGTCCGGCCCTGGTGGGTCTCCTGCTCGGTGTAGTTGTGGTGGCAGTTGACCCGATCCAGCTCTCGACCCTTGCCCACGAAACGGAGGACGATGTCGAGTATGGCGTCCATCATCGTCTCCCGGTTCTGCAGCGCATACGCCTGGGCGAACCGTAGGTCGGCGATGTAGTGGTCGAACTCGGTGGTGCCCTCGAGCAGGTACGCCAGGTTCGGGTCCTCCAACCCGAGGCTGAGACGCGCAGCGACAGCCTTTGCCTTGGTGATATGCGACTGCGCCAGCAGATTGCCGATGCCTCGGGAACCGGAGTGGATGACCAGCCAGACCTCGTTGTGCTCGTCGAGGCTGATCTCGGCGAAGTGGTTTCCCGAGCCGAGCGTGCCCATCTGGGCATAGGCCTTCTGCTCGAGACGACCGGTGATGTCCGTTCGGGGCCGGTGCCCATCGAGCCAGGCGTCCGCCTCTCGCACCTTGTGTCCGCGGCCGACCCCTGCGGGAATCGCCTTCTCGATCTGACCGAGCAGGGGATCGAGATTGTCCGGTAGGTCGCCGGCGTCGAGGTCGGTGTGAACGGCGATCATGCCGCAGCCGAGGTCGACTCCAACGCATGCCGGGATAACCGCGCCCTCGGTGGGGACTACAGACCCGATGGTCGCGCCGAGCCCCAGATGCGCGTCCGGCATGAGGGCAACATGCCCGGTCACGATGGGCAGTCGCGCGGTCCGCTCTGCCTGTGCCAGAGTCGCCTGGTCGAGGTCGTTGGCCCACACCTTCAGCTTGTCGTTTATGACCTGCATGCGGCCCTCCTCCCCTTATTGTCTCATTGGTTCTGTGCTTGCGGGGAGTGAGACGGTCACCCCACATTGCCGTCGCTGCGTACCGACTGCATCGGTAATTCGTTGTCCTCATCGGCGAATCCCGTTCGTAGGTAGGGTGTGAGCGGGAAGAGCCCGCCCCAAGCAGAGGAGCTCTGATGAGCCAGTACCTTTTGTCAACCTATGCGGTTGAAGGCGAGGTCGAAGGTGCCGCGACGACGCCTGAGGAAATGCAGAGATTCATGGAGCGGGTTATCGCCCTCGAAGCCGAGATGGATGATGCGGGCGCGTTCGTGTTTGGTGGTGCGCTGTACGATCCCGACGCCTCGACCGTGGTTCGGTCGCACGACGGTGACATCATCATGATCGACGGACCTTTCGTCGAGGCCAAGGAGCACATCGCAGGCTTCTACGTCCTCAACGCCGACGATCTCGATGCGGCGCTGGCATGGGCCGACAAGGTCGTTGCCGCGATCGGCCATCCGATAGAGGTTCGGCCATTCCGGGCAACCGGCCGGGTAGCCGATCACGTCGGCCAAGCAGGCTGACGGGGGACGCCGGGCTCCGGGGTGACTGTGAATCCGGGCGACTGTGAATCCGCGACTGTGAATCCGCGACTGATGAATCCGCGACTATGAATGAGGTCGAGAGAGTCTTCCGCGACGCCTACGGGCAGGCGGTGGCGACTCTCGTTCGCATCTTCGGCGACATCACGCTCGCCGAAGATGCCGTCCAGGATGCGTTTGTTGTTGCCGCCGACCGATGGCGCTCCAACGGGATCCCGCCCAACCCGGCCGGCTGGGTGGTCACGACCGCCCGAAACCGTGCCATCGATCAACTCCGCCGGGTAGGGCGTGGTCGAGAACTCGTCGAGCAACTCGGTGCCGCGGGAACACAGCCGGCACCTCCCGACATAGAGGTGCTCGATGCGGATGTCGTCGCAGACGACCAACTCCGGCTCATCTTCACTTGCTGCCATCCGGCGTTGCGCACCGAGCATCAGGTGGCGCTCACCCTCAGACTCCTCGGTGGTCTCAGCGTCGGCGAAATTGCCCGGTCGTTCCTGGTGAGCGAGGCGGCGATGGCGAAACGGCTCGTCCGCGCCAGGTACAAGATCAAGGCCGCCAAGATCCCCTATCGAGTGCCTTCCGCTAGCGAGCTTCCGCATCGTCTCCGTTCGGTCCTCTCGGTGGTTTACCTCATCTACAACACCGGGGCGGATGATCCGGAGCGGGCCTCCCTTCGTGCCGACGCTCTTCGGCTCGGGCGGTCAATCGTTCAGCTGATGCCAGACGAACCCGAGGCAGCAGGTCTCGTCGCGCTGATGCTGCTGGGCGAGGCTCGGCAGCCGGCACGTATGAGCGACGGATCGGTAGTGGTCCTGAGAGACCAGGATCGATCGCAGTGGGATCGATCTCTCATCGACGAGGGGCACGCCATCGTCAGGGCATGTGTTCGCCGCAACAAGCCAGGGCCCTACCAACTCCAAGCGTCAATCCAGGCGGTCCATTGTGATGCCAGGACATTCGACGAAACCGACTGGACGCAGATCATCGCGCTCTACGATCATCTGCTCGTCCTCCAGCCGACACCGATTGTTGCTCTCAACCGCGCCATTGCCCTAGCGGAGTCGGAAGGGCCCGCTGCATCCTTGGCCGCCCTCGATCCACTGTCTGAAGACCTCGACAACTACCCGTTCTTTCATGCGGCCCGCGGCTCGGTGTTGCGGCGCCTCGGCCGTGTCGATGCCGCGCGTACCGCCTACCGGCGAGCCGCAGATCTCGCTCTGAACAACAGGGATCGGCGATTCCTCGAAGGGCAGATCGAAGAACTCGGCTGAGGTGGATTCCCGAAGATTCTCGGGACAAATATGCGCCGCTCCGCAGGGTGGGGACGGCCGGCTGCTCTGATCGCACCGACACGTCGCGGCGACGTCCCCGCGCATGGCCAGGGAAAGGGAGGGGCGGTGGCTACGGCCACCGCCCCTCCCAGGTCACCCGCTATCTAGTCGCTCAGACGGTTACACCCTCGAGCGCCTTGATACCGGCCAGCACCTTCTCCGGCCGTGCCGGCAGATGCGTGATCCGAACGCCGGTGGCGTTCTTGATTGCGTTCACGATCGCCACATGCGGCGAGGTCAGCGGCAGCTCACCAACGCCTGCGGCTCCGAACGGTCCGTGCTCACGAGGGGTCTCGATGTAGTACAGATCGATCTTGTCCGGGATGTCCTTGGCCATCGGGATACCGGCGCCACGCATGGTGGAGTGCGCCTTGATGTCCTCGAAGTCCTCGGACAGCGCCAGACCGATGCCCTGGGCGATGCCGCCGTACATCTGGCCGTCAACAACGAGCTTGTTGTTGATCTTGCCGATGTCCGAAATGGCGGTGATGCCCTCGACAATGGTCTTGCCGGTCGCCATCTCGACCGCAACCTCGGCCAGGAACACGCCGTACATGTAGACGGCGAACGGGTCGCCCTGTGCCGTCTCGGCATCGCAGTTGCTGTTCATCGACGCGGTCCAGGCGCCGTTGTACTTCAACGGCAGACCGGCTGTCACCATCTCGTCGTAGGAGCGGAAGCCGCCGTTGAAGCGCAACGCTTCGACCAGCTTCTCGCAGCCGTCCTTGATGGCGTTGCCGATCATGACCTGGCTCCGGCTACCGCCGGCGGGACCGCCGTTGGGGGCCGTTGCCGTGTCATTGAGCCTCAGCTCGATCTGCTCGGGACGCAGCCCGAGCGGTCGCAATGCCTCATGGGCCGTGCCCAGCACACCCATGTCGGCGCCCTGGCCGTGATCCTGCCAGGTGGCGTAGACTGCTACCCCGTCGGGGGTCAGCTCGATGTCGGCGGCAGCGCCATCGGCACCGTCGAGACCACATCCGTAGATGCCGACCGATACGCCGACGCCCTTCTTGACCTCGGGTGTCGATTCAGCCTTGGCCTTGGCGAGCGCCTCCTCGTATAGGGGACGCATCTTGTCGATCATCTCGGGGAACGTGTACACCTCAGGGGCTTGACCCGTTGGAGTCGTGTCGCCCGGGCGATAGACGTTCCGGTAGCGAAGCTCGAGCGGGTCGATGCCCATCTTCTCGGCCAGCTCGTCCATCAGACTCTCCGAGGCCAGGAACGCCTGCGGCGAGCCGTATGCGCGGAACGCTGAACCCCATGCATGGTTGGTAGCAACTGTGCGCCCAATGCCCCGGATGTTCGGGATGTTGTAGCCGGCACCCATGTACTGCGCACCACGTAGGGTCAACAGATCGCCGAACTCGGAGTAAGGACCATGGTCGACTGACCAGTCGCTCTCCATGGCGAGCAGCTTGCCATCCTCGTCGGCGGCCAGCTTCAAGTCGATGAAGAACGGCGACCGCTTCCCGGTGTAGGTCATGTACTGCTCGTAGTCGTACTCGAGATAGACCGGCTTGCCAGTCGCCAGAGCGGCGACACCGAGCAGCGCTTCCATCGTCGGGGAGAACTTGTAGCCGAACGTGCCACCAGCCGGATTCTGGACCAGACGCAGCTTTTCGGGCTCGACACCGAGGCCCGGAGCGATCATCGCATGATGCAGGAACAGCCCGATGCTCTTGGAGTGGATCGTCAACCTGTCCTCGTCATCGAAGTAGGCGAAGCCCACATCGCTCTCGATGGTCAGGTGCGGCTGCCGCTGCAGGTAGAAGCTGTCTTCCACCACGTAAGCCGCGCTGTCCATGATCGGCCTGGTATCTTCGCCCTTCTTGATGGGCTGTTTGAAGTAGACGTTCGGGGTTCCAGGGTGGATCTCGATGGCATCGTCCGCCATCGCCTCGGGTGCGCTCATATACGCCGGGAGCGCCTCGAGCTCGACCTTCACCATGTCGGCCGCTGCCCGGGCATTTGCCTCGGTATCGGCAGCGACAATGGCGATGGCGTCGCCATACTGGAACACCTTGTCCTCACAGAGGATCGGACGATCCCACCCGTCGCCTTCGTTGGTCGGGAAGGTGATGAGACCGGTGATCCGGTTCTTGCCCTGGACGTCCTTGTGCGTGAGCACCTTGTAGACACCCGGCATTGCCTCGGCTTCGGAGGTGTCGATCGACAGGATGTTGGCGTGGGAGACCTTCGCCTGCACCAGGGCGAGCTGGAGGGTGTCCTTCGGCATCTTGAGGCCGAGGTCCTGGCCGTAGTCCAACGTGCCCGTGACCTTGGCGATCGCGGTCGGGCGCGGGATCTCGCTGCCCCAAATCCGGCCGTCTTCAGGCAGCTCGAACTTGAGCGGCTTGGCTGTTTCCTCGCCCCGCATCGCACGAGAAGCATCCATGACCGCATCGACGATCGGCTTGTAGCCGGTGCAGCGGCACGCGTTGTGATGACGGCTGAACCACTCGCGGACCTCTTCGCGGCCGGGGTCTGCGTTATGGTCGAGCAGGGCCTTCGCCGAGACAACGAATCCGGGTGTGCAGAAACCGCACTGGGCGCCGCCGTAAGCAGCGATGGCCTCCTGGATCGGATGCATCTGCTCGGGCGTTCCGATGCCCTCGACCGTGGTGATGGCGGCCCCAACCGGGACCTGGCGCATCTTGGTGATGCACGAGAGTTTGAGTTTGCCGTCGATCAGGACCGAGCAGGCACCGCAGTGACCAGTGTCACACGAGACTTTGGTGCCGGTCAGGCCGAGTTGCTCCCGGAGCACATCGACAAGAGTCTGTTCGGGATCGGCGATTACGGCCTGCTTGAGACCGTTTACAACGAGGGGTTTGTTCTGCACTCGCTTTCCTCCTCGACGAATTGTTGGTTTTGGCTCGTACCGGCGGCGGGGCGATGAACCTCAGCTGGCGTCTTCCGGTCGCCTGGCGCCTGCTTTTGGTGCTTCTCTGGTCTCCCTCCTTTGAAGTTTGCAGCCTGAATTCCTATCGCGCCGCGGTCGGGTGACCAACTCGCAAAATATGCTGATTACCGAATCTTCACTAGAGACGATGGTCCCGAATCGCAAAGACCGTTGTTAGGACCGGCGATCTATGATCCTGCGCTTGCCCAACACCGGAGCCCCGGAATCGGCCTGCTCGATGCGGAGTTCGACGAGGGATAGCTGCGGCAGATCTGCTACGAGGGCGGATCGGATTCGACCGGGTTCCCAGGTTCCCGTCGTGGTGACGGCGACAGTGAGGCGGTCCGTGGTACCTGCCGTAGTCACCGTTGCGTCGAAGCCGATGATCCCGTCGATGGAAAACAGCACGGCGTCGAGTTCGGGCATGGCGAGCGGTGTCCCGGCGATTTCGACCAACCCATCCAGCCGCCTGTCGATGCCCTGCAGCCGGGCGACGGCGGATCCGCAGCCACACGTGCCGGGGAGCAGCCGGCTCACGTCACCGGTCCGGTAGCGGATGAGCGGCATCCCGAATCTCGTGATCGTGGTCAGGACGACCTCACCCATCTGCCCGTCCCCGATCAGGCTCCCGGTGAAAGGGTCGACGATCTCGAAGACCATGTCGGCTTCACGCATGTGGTATCCGTCGTGCGCTCCGCATTCCACGCCACCGCCGAGCCCCATCTCGGTCATGCCGTAGTGGTCATACACGGTGCAGCCCCATGTGGCCTCGAGAGCGTGGCGGATCGGATCCGGCAGGTGGTCGGTGCTCACCAGCAATTCCCGGAGGGAGGGCTGTGGTGCCGGGTAGCGAGCCATAGCCAACATGTGTGTGGGTATGCCCACCGCCACGTCGATGCGATCGTCGACGAGTCGCCGCAGGCTGGCAGGCACGTCGAAGACGGGCCCGTGCAGCAGCGGGGTCGCTCCGATCCGTCTGAGGGCGGTCGCAAGGAGATCGCCGACGCTCCCGGGTGTCCCGCCTGGGAGCAATATCGCCACCCGGTCTCCGTCCCGGGTGAATGTCGCCATGCCGACGGCGAAGAAGTCGATGGTGAGCTCCTGGTCCGCGGCGGTGAAGGCGATCCGCTTCGGACGCCCGGTGGTGCCGGACGTGTCGAGCGTAACCACCCGGTCGATACGACCCTGCGAACCGCAGACGAATCGCAGCGGGTGTTTGCGTATGTCGTCCGCCGTCGTGAAGGGAAGGGTCGCCAGCTCGTCGAGGCTGTTGACGTGTTGCGGGATCCGGCCCTTGTAGAAGCGGCTGCCGGTCGCAGCCAGTGCCAGGGTGTCGTTGAGCCGGTGGAGCTGATATGTCTCGAGTGCGGAGCGGGTCACAAGCGACCCGATGCCGATCCGTTCGGCAATCCAAGGGTCGAGTGGTGTGATTCTCATCCCACCGTTGCGCCGCGGTAAAGCGCTTTCCCGAAGCTGTCGGTCAGGTTGTAGGCACAGAAGGGGATGATGCGACCGTCGGGGGCGACCGTGTGGATGCAGCAGTCGCGAAGCCGTTCCAGATCGAGCGTCCACGCATCCTGGAACGCCATACCCGACACGCAAAATGTGTGCGTCTGCTGGCGTTCCAGAAAGACGTCCCAGTCACCGAGCGGGCGGCGACCCACCTGGCCGAGCGGGATGAAGGTCCCCGCGCCTTCCGTGTTTCCGGACCAGTGATCGGCGACGAACTGGCGGGTCTGGGCTGCCCCTTCGGCCGCCGACTTCGGTGTGCAGCACGCTTCGGGCTGATGGCGGGTCCAGGGTGCTAGGGAACCGTCCGGCATCACAACGTAGTTGCCGTGCAGCGAGCAACGGGCGTTCTCGCAACCGCCGGTTGTGAGTGTGTCGGCGGTGATGAGCCCGTCGGTTTGCTCGTCGATGGCCCGGATCACCTCAGGAATCGTGATCCGGTCGGCGTCCGACGGCGGGGTCGGGTAGCGACCGAGGTAGGTGACGGGTTGGAAATGAACGCCGCGTACATAGGGGAAGCGATCGAGGGCGAAGCGGATGATCGCGCCGATGTCGTTCGTGTTGACGCCGGGGACGAGGGTGGGCACGAGGACGACACCGATGCCGTGGGCGCCGCATTGCTCGATCGCGTCGATCTTTTGGGCGAGCATGCGCCTGCCCCGGGTAACGCGGTGAATGTCGTCGCGCGTTCCGTCGAACTGGAGGAACACCGACGCTAGGCCGGCTTCGGCCAGTTTCCTGACGTACGCCTCGTCACGGGCCAGACGGAGACCGTTGCTGTTGACCTGGATGAACTCGAAACCGAGCGATTTGCCGAGAGCAACGATATCGGGGAGGTCATCGCGCATGGTCGGTTCACCGCCCGACAGCTGGATGTTGCACGGCCCGTTCGACGCCAGCAGACCGCGATACCAGCTTTCGATGGTGGCCAGGTCCGGGTCCGGGGGACCGTCCGGACCCGCCGAGGCGAAACAGAACGAACAACGCAGGTCGCAACGCTGGGTGACTTCGAGGAGCGCGGTGCAGGTCTGCTGGCGGTGATCGGGGCAGAGCCCGCAGTCGAAGGGGCAGCCGAGGTCGAGGTTGGTGGACGGTGAGCTCGGGTAGGCGGGGGCCTTGGGACGCGCCCAGCCCACGAAGTCGGGGGCTCCTCGCCAGACGACAGTACGGAATTCGCCGTGCTCGGGGCAGGTCTTGGCCAGGTAGACATCCTCCCCGGCGGCAACGTTGTCACCCGGGATGCGTGCCAGACACTCGGGACAGACGCTTTCTGTGGTTGTCAAGATGGCTTCGGGAAAGGGTGTGTCGCTCATAGTTCGCCTGCCAGATCGAAACCTTCCTCGATCAGCAGCTCCTTGACCTTCTGGAAGGTCTCGGTGACGATGCCGGGGCACCGCAGCAGCATGTTGCTCGACTTGCCGTCGAGGATGTCGTCGCAGCTGGTGCCGCCATACTCGCCGCCGAAACGGTCCTCGAACCATTCGACCAGCTGGGTGACCAGCAGCTGGAGCCGGTAGTCCTCCTCGTCCTCGAACGATCCCCGGCCGGCGTAGAGGCCGATCAGGCAGGCAGCGCCCGTAAGCGTGCCGCAGGTCCTGCCGCTGAAGCCCATGCCACCTGCCAGACCCGCAACCGACTTCACGAGCTGTGGGTTCTCCTCTCCGCGAAGCTCGAGACCGAGCGTCAGCAGGATCTGGCTGCAGTGCAGGCCCTGGCGGCCGAGCTCTTCGACACGTTCGCTTGTCTTCATCGTTTTTCCTCGGCGGACAGATCGTCTGGTTTTCTTGCAACCATCGAGTAGTAGCCGGGTCGTGCCCCGTCCACCGCCGCCTCGACCGCGTCGGGATCACCCGCACCCCCGGTCCGGCACCAGAACGTGCGCATCGACCCGCCGCGCCAAACCAGCTGCGCTGCGAACGATCGCAGCTCCCCGCTCCGGTCCTCCCAGGACGCGACCTCGAATCCGTGGTTGGCTACCAGCCCGAGGATCTCGTCGCGGCCCAGCGCACCGCGGATGCACGACTCGAACGGGAGCGCTTGGAGGGCGGCCGCTCCGTCGGGGTCACGTGCGTAGATATCCGAGCACAGCAGAGAGCCACCGGGTCGAAGCACCCTGCTGATCTCGCTCAGCGCGCCGCTGATGTCGGGCATGAGCGACATGGTGCACTCGGCGATGACGGCGTCGATCGAGGCGTCGCGGAAAGGCAGCCGGCCTCCGTCGCCGCGCACCAGCGGTGCGGCCGTGTTGGCGCGAGCCGCAGCGAGCAACGCCGCCGAGTGATCCAGGCCGATCATCTCGAGGCCCCGGTCGCTCCGGAGGTGCTCGATGCTGGCGGCCGGACCACACCCGATGTCGAGGACGAGGTCACCGGCCTGGAGACCCGCACGGTCGACCATTGCGTTGGTCAGCGCCAGACCGCCGGGACGGATGATGTCATCGACGAGACCGGCGGCATGGGTCCGCTCGTACACCCTGACTGTCATCTCAGAGACCACGACGTCACTTGTCCTCGAGTTGCTGCTCGACGTCGAGCATCCTCCCCAACGCCAATTCCTCGGGGATGAAGACGAGACCGCAGTTGGGGCAGCGGGCGAGATCGACCGGAAAGCCACTGCCGAGATAGGCAACGTTGACCTTGGATATCTCGAGTGGAACCCCACAGTTGGCACATAGCCAGTTGGACTCGTCGCCGAGAATCGTCTCCTCGTCCGGACTCATGTATCGGTGCTCCCCGGGATCTCCATCCTATGGCTGTAGGCGTTGAAGATCTCGTAGGCGCCGTTGTCGGTGGGCAGGTACTCGACCCAGTAGGTGACGGCATCGGGCCGGTGATAAGCGAGGAGGTGGCCGGTTTCGCGGTTGGCGAGCCTGCGCCCGGTTCGCTCGGCATATTCGATGACACGCTGGATGTCCTCGATCAGGATGAGGCGGTCGTCGAGCCGGGCGGCCACATCGTCGGAAAGCCTCAGGATGATCGACTCGTATTGCTCCTCACCAGCCATGGTCTCTCCCCAGATCTCCTTCAACAGCCTGCGCTTGAGCCGGGCGCGGTTCTCGTGCCGTTGAGAGTAACCCGGCCCGGTGCGCTCGGCCCGCCTCTCGACGTCGGTCTCGAACATCAGGTCGAGCACGTGGAGAGTGCGCTTGCCTTTGGAGGCAAAGAAGTCACGGCACATGGCGCAGTAGGTGACGTAGTCGGCATCGTTCTCGGAGATGCGACGCTCGATAATGCGGGTCGACAGATCGCGGTTGGCCAGCCAGGTGTGGCCGCCGTAGCTGCAGCAGCTTGTCTTCTCTCTGCTTGCCTTCAGCTCGTCGATCTCGTAGCCCATGTCGCCCACCATGCGGCGGATGCTGTCGTGTATCCCGGTCTCGTGCCTCGTCGTGCACGGGTCGTGGATCGACACGGTGCGGGGCTCGCCGACGATGGTCTCCGGCGTGATTCCTTTGTCGTCCAACAACTCCCACAGCGACACGATCTCGACGTCGGGCAGTGCCGTCTTGAACACCTGGAAGCAACTCGAGCAGGGCAGCACGACGGTCGGGTTGCCCATGGCGTCGAGCTCGCCCTGCCACTTGCTTATCGTCTCGTCGAAGAGGTCGGTGCGGCCTGCCCATTTGGCCGGGGATCCGCAGCACCCGAGCATCAGCCCGACGTCCTCGCCGGGCAGTTGCGACGTGAGATGGCCGTAGAGCTTTTCGACGTGCTGCGGCGATGAAGCGGACAGCTGGCACCCGGGGAAGAGCACATAGGTGCTGGTGTCCGTGCCAGGAGGGTTCTTGGCGACGGCGAACTTCTCGCCGTTGCTGAATTGCATGTCCCGTAAGGCGAAGTCGTGCGCCGAAGGCGGCATTCGCCCCTGCTCGACCATGGTGCGGCGAGCATCGAGGACTATTTCGCCCATATCGACATCGGTGGGGCAAACCTCGGCGCACAACCCGCAGGTGCTGCACGAGTTGATGAACTTGTTGGCGTGGCGCGTCCCCTGGACGATGGACAGGTTGTTGTAGATCTCGCGCACGTACTTGCGGGGATACTTGCCGTAGTCCTCGAGGTACTGGCACACCTTGACGCACTCCATGCATTCGCACTGGAGACATCGCTGTGCTTCGAGCATGGCCTCGTACCATTCGTAGCCATCGTCGGGGTGGCCCATTTCGATGCGGGGCCGGGCCTCGACTTCCTCGAGGTCGGTGTACAGGCACGACTCGTATGGGCCCTCACCGGATCGAGATGCGGTTAGGGACACCTCTTGCAGGAAACGGTCGATGGAGATGCCCGCTCGCCTGCCTTCGGAGATGGAAGTGATCGACGAGTGCATCTCGTGACCCCACAGCAGGCCACCACCTGCGAAAACCCCATCGACGGGCGTGCCGAAGGTGACCGGGTCGACGATGACGTTGCCGTTGTCGTCGCGGGGGAGACCGATGGACGGCGGCACGACCGGGTCCGGTAGCGACGTAAACCGCATCGAAATCGCCGACGAGCGTGCCGATGGGCATGTCGATCGTGACGCCGAGCCGGACATCGACATCGAGCATCGGGAGGATCTCGAGGTCCGCTTCTATGACTTCGGCGGGGAGGTAGTCACGGCCGGCTTTCCACAGGCTGCCGCCGAGCCGGTCACCCGATTCGAACACGGTGACCTGATACCCCTTCTTAGCGAGGTCGTGTGCGGCGGCGAGCCCGCTGATGCCGCCACCGATGACGGCGACTCGTTCCGAGCGCTTCGGGCGACGGTTCGCTGTGCCGTCGGGGCGCCGGCCCTGCTCGACACAGGTGCGCTCTATGGCCCTGATGGCGATCGGGTTGCCGATGTTGTTGTAGATGCAGACGTCCTCGCACGGCCGGTCGCAGACGTGCGAGATGATCCCGGGGAAGGGCACCGAGCGCATGAAGGTGGCCAGGGCGGCAGAGACGTCGCCGCTCCCCACTGCGGCGGTCATCGCCTTCACGTCGACATGAACCGGGCACCGCGAGGTGCACGTCGGGGCACAGTCCTGTATGCACCTCTCCTCGAGCGTGCGGAGTTCCTTCTGGTCCATCGTGAACTGTGATACAGCATCAACCGGCGGACCCGTAGGGCCGATCGTCACCACACCAACGGCGGATGCCCACCGCGGCCAATTCGGTGCGGGTGATCAACTCGGGTCCTGTGAGGCTGCTGCGGGCGGAGCGCTGACTGCTGCATCGTCGGGGTGACGTTCGAGAGCCACCGGCTCGAAAACGGGCTTCTCCATGATCGGCGGCGTTGCTCCGAAGACGAGCTCGTACGCCCCGGCGAGGTGGTCATCGGTGTAGTAGCCGATCCGGCTGGGATGGGTGCCGTCGAGCGCCCAGGAGATGACTGAGGCGAGATGTTCGCCGCCGGCCTGATCCCAGACGTCGCTGTTCCACGTCTCGAGACCCTCGAAGTCGAGGAAGCGTTGCCGGGTGGCGTCGTCGAGGTAGTTCTTGTCCCAGACGTGGCCGAGCTCGTGTACCAGGACGGAGCGGCTGCCGCAGTCGTGGACGATGTTCTCGCCGTTGACCTGGGTGTAGTAGCCGTTGACGATCTTGTCGGGGTCGTCGCTGCAGTCGGTCCGGTCGTCGGACAGGTACAGGGTGACCGGGGGGAGGGGTATGCCGGCCTCGACGAACTGCTCGAGTGCCCAGCGGGCCGTGTCGACGAGTCCGTCGGTCTTGGCGTAGATGGTTGCGGTGCCGATGGTTGTTGTTGGCTCCGGGGCGGGCGCGGGGGTGGGCAGGCTCGGTTGGTGTGAAGCCAGCCGAGCCTGCTCCTGCAGAACCACTGCGTACCCCGATGAGGTGGCATCCACCGGTTGTGTGCCCGGGGTTACCGACAAGAGCGTGATGGCGAGTGTTGCGATGGCGAGTGCGGTGCGTTTGTAGCTCATGGCTACAACTTCCGCGACCCCTCACAAGCACTCGCGGGCAGCGGGTCAAGGCGATGTCAAGAGTGTCAAGAAGTCGTCAAGAAATCCGGAAAGACGGCCGTTGTTGGTTCCGAGGTGCTCGTTCCGGGTTCTTGACAGCTTGTTGACAGGCCTCGGGTTGTCTGTACCTGTGACGCAGACGACACAACCAGGTGCGGCAGTCCTCGGGTACCGTGGACCCATGCAATTCGGTGTTCTCGGCCCACTTGAAGTGGTCGAGGGCGACCACCGGTACACATTGGGGGGTCCGAAACAGCGAGCAGTGCTTGCATTGCTGATCGCTCAGGTGGGGAAACCGGTGTCGGTCGACACCCTCATCGATAGTCTGTACGGAGACGAGGCTTCCGATCGCGCCCATCGCTCGATCCACACGTTTGTGTCAAACCTTCGATCGGAGCTTGGCGACATCATCGAAAGGCGCGGTGAGGGCTACATACTCCTCGCCGAGAGGGCCTCGGTAGACGCCTGCCGTTTTGAGGATGAGCTAGGGGCGGTTCGGTCGCTCGATAGTCCGACCACCGTTGCAGAACGACTTCGAGCCGTTCTGTCTCTATGGCGTGGTCATCCGTACGCGGACATTGAAGATCGCACCGCTCTCGCGGCCGAAGCCACGCGGCTAAACGAACTACGGGTTGCGGCCACGGAGCTGCGGATCGATGCCGACCTAGAATCGGGGCACCACGCAGCTCTAGTGGCAGAGCTCGATGCGCTCACCGTCGAGTATCCCCTCCGCGAACATTTCTGGGCCCAACAAATGCTCGCTCTTTACCGGTCGGGGAGACAAGCAGAAGCGATGCGTTCCTATGCGAAGGCACGGTCGACCCTCATCGATCAGACGGGGCTAGATCCATCGGCGGAGTTGCGTGACCTGGAGCAACGGATATTGGGGCAAGACCCCGATTTGAACCTCGAACCTCGCTCCTCCATCCGTAGGGCAGCGATTCTCGTGGCAGACGTCGCCGAGCCTGCCTCGTTGACGACAATGTCTCCGGCCGATCGTGGTGTTTTGATCGAACACCAGACCGTTGCCTTCTCCGGAGCGGTTGCTGCGCATGGTGGTGTCGTCTTTGCTCATCGTGGTTCCGCCATGTACGCAGTATTCGACGATGTTCAGCAGGCGAGCAGTGCTGCCGCCGCCGCACAGACTGTGCTGGTTACTCAACGCGCTCCGATGCGAATGGCGATTGCCGCCGGAGATGTTGAAGCGCAGCCCGGGTCGGACATCGTGGGTCCGCCGGTGAATCGGGGTGCTGCGCTTGTCGGCGCCGCCCACGGCGGCCAGATACTGCTGACGTCCGAAGCTCATCAAGGTCTAGCGGAAGCCGGCACGGCCGGGTGGCTGATCCGGTCACTTGGGACGCATAGCTTCGCCGGGATGGACGAGCCGATGGCGGTTCAGCAGCTGGTGGTCGGTGGGCTGCCCACCGAGTTTCCCCCGCTGCAAATGACGGCGCTCCCTCCGTCGTTGCCTGGTGTAGCCAAAGGTCTACCGGGTTACGAACTCCGAGAAGAAATTGGATCGGGTGTATTCGGCGTAGTGCACCGCGCCTACCAGCCTTCGGTTGGGAGAGAGGTAGCGGTCAAGGTCATCCGTCCGGAATTCGCCAATCATCCGGACTTCATTCGCCGGTTTGAGGTTGAGGCACAGTTGGTTGCCCGTCTGGAGCATCCTCACATCGTGCCCCTTCATGACTACTGGAGGGAGGCCGACGGCGCTTTCCTGGTCATGCGATGGCTGCGCGGCGGCAGCCTCTCGGAACGGCTGGAGCGGGGGCCGCTCGAGCTCTTCGAAATCAATGCGATTCTCGCCCAGATCGTACCGGCCCTTGACCACGCGCATCGCAACGGTGTGGTGCACCGTGATTTGAAGCCGTCGAACGTCTTGTTCGACGACGATGGCAACGCGTATCTCGCCGATTTCGGGATAGCTATTGACGTGTTGTATCACGATCCGAGAGCGGCGAATGCTGATCTGTGTGCCCTCGGGTCGTTGATCGAACAGTGCCTGGCGGGAGCAGAGGTGGCTTCGGAGATCGAGGAGTTTCTCGTTGAGGTGAGAGCCGATGGCTTCGTCGATTTGGTCGCCCTCTTGGAGTCGTGGGCCAACGTGAGCGGGGCCGGTGGGCTGGTCCGGGCAGCAATCGGGTTCACCCCAACCCGCAATCCATACAAGGGTCTGAGTGCGTTCGGCGAAGCCGATGCGACGGACTTCTACGGACGCGACGACGAGATTCGCCAATTGCTGGACGCGGTAGGTCGACAGAACCTCGTTGCTGTCGTCGGGCCTTCCGGTATCGGCAAGTCCTCGGTGGTGCGGGCGGGGCTCATACCGGCGCTACGCGCCGGTGCCCTTCCCGGCTCCGAGAACTGGCTGATCAGCGACATGGTTCCGAGCATGTACCCGTTTGAGGAACTTGCGACCGCGTTGCTCCGAGTGTCAGCCACGCCTGCATCGGGTCTCGAAGACGAGCTACTGGGGAGTGAACGCGGTCTGGTACGCGCTGCCAAACGTTATCTGCCGGGAAACGAGAGCTTGTTGCTGTTTATTGATCAGTTTGAGGAGTTGTTCACTCTGGTCGACGACGAGCAAGCTCGAGCCACCTTTCTCGACCAGTTGCTTGCAGCGGCGACGGATGAGAGGTCCGCCGTGCGGGTCGTGTTGACGATGCGCGCCGACTTCTTCGACATGCCGCTCCGGTTCGGCGCGTTTGGCGATCTGCTGCGGCAGTCGACAGTGCCGATCGCTGCTCCAACCGAGGAGAACTTGCGGGAGATCATCGCTGTCCCTGCCAAGGCGGTCGGAGTGCACTTTGAGGAGGGTCTTGTCGAGCGCATGGTCGCCGATGTGAAAGATCAGGTCGGAGCGCTTCCCTTGCTCGAGTTTTCGCTGAGCGAGCTGTTTGGGGACCGAAAATCAGACGCTGTTGAGGTTGCCGCCTACGAGGAGTCGGGTGGAGTGCGTGGTGCCCTCGGCCGACGGGCTGAATCGACGTACCAGGCACTCGACGATGCATCGCGCGAATCGGCCCGGCAGGTGTTTCTCCGTCTTCTTACGCTCCCGGACGCCGGGAGGGTGACCAAGCGCCGTGTGCGAGTCGCTGAGCTCCATCGCCTAGGGCTGGAGCCGGTCGATGTTGACGCCGTCTCTGCTGCCTTTCGCTCCCACCGCCTTTTCACATCAGACCGAGACCCGATAACCCGCGGTCCCACTTTGGAGGTGGCGCATGAGGCCATCTTCTCCGAATGGGAGCGGCTGGTCGACTGGATCGAGGAACGTCGCAGCGACCTGCGGGCACGTCGTCGGTTGCTCGAGGCAACGGACGATTGGGAGGAGTCGGGCAGGCACGATTCCCTGCTGCTGACCGGGAGCCGGTTTGCCCAGCTGAATGACTGGGCGGATACGACCGATCTGTCGCTCGGATCAGCGGAACGTGACCTCCTCAGGGGGAGTGCAGCATGGAGGGAAACCGAGCGGAACAAACGACGGAAGGGCCGTCGGCGGGTGCTCGCTGGGTTTGCAGCTGCCGCGGTCTTCGCCAGCCTATTCGGTGTGGTGGCGACGTTGCAGCGCAACCGCGCCGAGAGGGCGCAGGACGCCGGATCTGCACGAGAACTGGCTGCGCGGTCTATTACTCAACTTGAGGTCGACCCCGAACGGAGTGTGCTGCTGGCGCTCGAGGCGGTAGAGCTTGGCCGGGGAGCAGGGATCGATCTCGTCGACATGACGACGGCACTGCACAGGGCGGTGGCCGCTGATCGTGTCGTTGATCGTTTCGAGGGGGGCGGGTTCGTGACCGTGAGCGCTGATGGTGTCCTGCTAGCTAGCGGTAGCCCCGACGGCGGTGTCATCGTTCGGGAGGTCGATTCCGGGGAGATTGTTGACGTATTCGAGCGACCGGACGGCTATTCGATCGCCGCCGAATTCTCACCCGTTGGCCGACAGCTCGGTATCGTCTGGGATAGTCAGCGACACGCCCTTGTGGATCATGGATTTGGATGGCGGAACAAACCTGCACCTAGACGGTCCGGCGGTGTCCAATTCCGGCTTAGAGCCGCTCGAGGCGTGGGACGACTCGGGTGACCTCGTAGCCGCGACTCTGGCCGACGGTGTCCACGTCTGGTCGGCCGGCGCCGGCGAGCTCGAGCGTATAGTTCCCCTCGAAGGTGCTCCGGTATTTGTCGCAGGTACGAACGAACTTGTGTTGACAGATCATGACGGCCGCGCCCTTCACTTCTTCGATATGGGTGATGGGGCAGAGGTGAATACGCTCGTTTTGCCGTATGTGCCATGGAGCTATGGCTCCTCGCCCGACGGCAACAACCTCGTTGTCGCCTTTCACGAGGACAACACCGTTAGAGCTTATGAGACTGACTCGGGCAAGGAGATCTGGCGAGCGACGGTCGATCGACCCGCCGGGGTCGAGTGGTTGCCGAGCGGTCGCCTCGCCGTTGGCAGCGACGGAGGGCGGATAACGCTCCTTGGTGCAGATGCTGGCGGGATCCTCGAGGTGCTGAATGGTGGCCACGTTGGGCCAGTCTGGTCCTTGGCTTCGGTCCCGGGTTCGGAACTCTGGTCTCCTCAGGAAAACGGGACGATACTTCTGTTGTCTGGAATACACAGGCCGGACCTGTTGCGGAGATCTCACGATTCGATTCTGGAGCAGAGAAGCGCATTTTGTGGTATATGCACCTTTTCCGGACGGAGTATTCATCAGCGACAACGGAGACTCCTCCCTCCGCTCGCATCGTCGCGGCGGCTACCGGCAAGACGATTTGGCAGGTAGAGAACCCGGTTGTGTCTGTCTTCAACAGTATCCAGACCTGGGTTCAAGGACCGGTGGTGGTTGCCAACACGACCGACGGATCGTCGAGCGTGCGTGATCTAGCCACCGGCAGCGTGCTGTACGAACCGCCGGAGGGCTTTGTGGTTCGGACGGTCTCACCGGACGGATCGAGACGTAGTGATTAATCCTCGGGCCGATGACGGGAAACAAGCGTTCGGCCCGTACCAGATCGTGAACATGGCCACGAGCGAAGTCATTGCCGAGCTTGATACCGAATACATTCAGCTTCCCTTCTACTCCTACGACGGTCGCCTTGTGTTCGACTGGGGTGGCCCGATCTTTTCCGCAGACGACGGGCACCTGGTTCTGGAGGGCGACGACTGGGTGTCGGTGCGGGTGATGCCCGACGGGCAGACGATATCTATCGTCGACGTCGACGGCACGCTCTGGCAGGCAAGACTCGATGATCTCAAGGCGGGTAAGAGCCTGCCTGAGGCGGCAATCTGGAGCGCTTTCGCGACCTCAGGACTCGTGGTGGAACCAGGTCACGTTGCCAGCCCGGATGGCCGCTTCGTCGCCACGACCTCTCGCTCAAACGAGCCGGTTACCGTTTGGGATGCCAGCGACGGATCTCCGGTGGCTTCGCTTGACCCGAACCTCGTAGCCGGGATTCCCTATATCTTTTTTCATCCCGATGACCCCTACGTGACGCTGCTGGGCGAAGGCGGCATTCTGCTCACCTATACCCTCGACACGGACCAACTGGTCGAGATCGCGAGGGAGCGGGTTACTCGGTCGCTTTCGGATACGGAGTGCCAGACGTTCCTCCACCTGGACACCTGCCCCTTACGTGGGGACGCGTGAGCGCACCCTGTTCGGCTCGCGACTGATTGCGGGGATAGGGCGGATACCGAGATAAGCGTGGTTCTTGGAACGCAAGCTCCTTCCCTCGTCCATCGACACGGTGTCTGGCGCTGATCCGCCGGACAGTTCAACAGCCCGACGATCTTCTCAGGTGCACGCAGAAAGGGGGCGAGCCCACATGGGCTCGCCCCCTCCCGTGTCAAGTTGCGGCTCGGGTAGCCACCTCGTGGCTCACGGACAATGGACCAGCGGGTTCCAGTCGGAAAACACGCCCGAAGGGTTGTGTTTGTAGATCCATGCGTGCTGGATGTACCACCCGACGGCCGGGACCAGTATGTGCATTTCCATCCCGAGCACGCTCGGTGCCTCCGAGACACCGGGGGGATTGGCGCCGGCGCCCGGCACGACCCACTCCACGGCGACTAGCTTCAGTTCCCCGTTGGGCCTTTGTTCGTACAGCAGGCCTTCCGGCTTCAACGGGTCGACCTCGAGGTCGTCTATGAGTTGCTTGTTGAAGTAGTGATACCCCATGGCGCCGGCGACCGGGTCTGCGATGCATCCGGCGATGATCCGGATGCCGTCACCGTTGACGTAGCCAGGCTCGTAGCCGGCCTCGATCGCAGCGTCGACATCATGGAACCGCTCGGTGGCACGGCGTACTCTGGCCAGCGCCGACCAGATGGAGCCGTGGCCAGCGTCATGGGTCGCGCCCGAGAGGACCTCGTTCGCTTGGTCATGCAGTCCAGCCGATGCCACGGCAGGCATCAAGGCGACCAGCAGCAGGATCACCACGCCGATTGAAAGACGGACCTTCCTATGGGGTACTCGAATGGAATTCATCGATGTCTCCCTTCCCGGCAGGCTGACGAGGCATTGTCAGAGCGAGTGCGCACGCTGGCGACGTCTGTCGGTTGTTCGCCTACCTCTTGTTCTGCTGCGCCGTATTTGTGAGCGACGCGTCGTTGCAAAACCATCGGCCACAGCTGTCAACGGATTGTCAAGGAGCCCGGTTCTCTCCCGGCTGTGAGTCAGGACCGCCCGTCCTCCAAACGGTTTCGACCAGTTGCAGCGTCGACTCGGGCACTTGCAGTTTCTGGCGGGTAGGTTTGCGGGATGTTGCGTATCCAGTTGTTGGGGCCGGTTGAAGCGGTGGCTGATGGGGTCCGGTTGTCGTTGGGTGGCCCTAAGCAGCGGACGGTTTTGGCGGTGCTGGCCGTCGATCCTGGTAAGACGGTGTCGGTCGACCGGCTGATCGAGGCGGTCTGGGGTGATGACGTGCCCGACGGGGCTTTGCGATCGATCTCGACTTATGTTTCCAATCTCCGCAGGCTTCTGGGGGAGGTGATCGTTAGAGATGGCAGCGGTTATGTGGCTCGTCTCGATCGGGGTCAGGTAGATGCGGTCGACTTTGTTGATCGTGTACGTGTCGCTCACCAGCAGTTCGACACCGAGCCGGTGGAGGCCGCCGCCACCATTCGAGACACGCTCGAGCTTTGGCACGGTGAGCCTTTCCAGGGCGTGGATGGACATCAGGTGCTGGGTCCTGAGGTTTCCCGGCTGACCGAGCTGAAGTTGGGGGCCATTGAGGCCGCAATCGGGGTCGAGATTGATGCTGGTGGCGGCGATGTCGGCGAGCTTGATCGCCGGGTGTCTGAGTATCCGCAGCGGGAGCGGATCAGGGCCCTGCACATGCGAGCCCTGTATGCAGCGGGGCGTCAGGCAGACGCTTTGACCAGCTACAAGGTGTTCCGTGACCAGCTCGCCGACGATCTGGGACTGGATCCGTCGCCGGAATTGCAGGAGTTGGAGCTGAGGATTCTCCAGCAAGATCCCTCGCTCTCGCCGCTAGCGGCGACTCCCTCGGTGGCAACCGTCGGTTCACTACCGATCCGGTACTCGAGCTTTGTCGGTCGTGCCGAAGAGATCGCTGCAGTCTCCGCACGCATAGCTGCCGACCGTCTGGTGACGGTGGTCGGTCCCGGTGGGATCGGGAAGTCGAGCCTGGTGGTGGAGGCTGCTCGTGGTGCCGAGGTTCACCGGGGGGATCCGGTGACCCGGGTAGTGGTGGACACGCTCGGTGATGGCGAGATCGTCGACGCACTGGTCAGGTCGCTGGGCCTGGCCCCGGCACCCGGAGTTGACCCATCCGATGTCGTCGTTGGCTTCCTCATAGCCCACACCCACCTCCTGATCCTGGATGGGTGCGAAGCCCACCTCGAATTCGCCGCCAGGCTCGCCGACCGTCTGCTGTCCTCGAGCCCACAGACCCGGATTCTTGCGACCTCGCGAGAACCACTCGGCCTGGCCGGGGAGGCAATCATCCGGGTTGGTGGCCTGGACCTTGCTACTGCGGCTGAGTTGTTCGCTGATCGCGCCGACCTTGCCAACCTTGATGATGAGGCCTCCGGCAAGGTCGAAGAGTTGTGTGCCGCTCTCGACGGGATGCCGTTGGCTATCGAGCTCGCAGCCTCGAGGGCTCGCTCCATCCCTTTGGACCGACTGGTGCAGCGTCTCGATGACCTCGTCCCCCTGTTGAGAAAATCCCGCATCTCAGGCGAGCGGCATGATTCGATCGCTACGGCTTTGGGCTGGAGCTACGACCTTCTCGAGGACGCCGAACAGCGAGCGCTGCGCTGGTTGTCGGTGTTTCCCAGGGGGTGTGAGCTCCGTGACGCTGAGGCGGTGCTGGAGGACCCTCATGCCGAGGACGTTCTTGCTCGTCTGGTGGACGTTTCATTGGTGCAACCCACGGACGAGTCGGGCCGACACCGGATGCTGGAACCCGTCCGTCAATATGCCGAGTACCTGCTCGAGGCCGGCGAAGAGCTGGACGGCGTCGGCGAGCGTCTGGCTCGGTGGATCGCCGTTGAGTCGCAACGCGTCGGTGCGGAGATCTGGTCGCACAGAGCGCTGTCGGCAGCGGCGTGGATTCACGATCGCCACTCCGACGTTCTTTCTGCTATCGACTGGGCTCTCAACCACGATCAACCGGACGTCGGTGTCGAGATTGTTGCGTCAATCGGTTTCAGGGTTGCGAACGAAGGTGCTGTCTCCGCGTTTGTCGATGGCGCGGTGAAACTGGTGCGCCACCCGGCAGCACAACCAACCGGCCATCTCGCAACCGCATTGGCCCATACTGCTTGGATGTTGTGGGGCGAGCGCTCCGACGATGCCTTGGAACTATTGGAGAGAGCCGGCGCCATCACAAAAGCATTGGACGACCCGGCGGCTCGAGGAGAAGTTCTGCAGCGACGGGCGGTCGTGGACGCAGTGCGCGACGGGATCGATACCTCGGCTTTGCAGCTGCTGGATGAAGCGATCGAGCAGCTGCGGGCGGCGGGGGTCGCCGGTGCGAACAGATACCTCTGGAACCGGGCGATCTTCTTGTTGGACCTGGGTCGTTTTGACGAGGCACTGGAGACGGCGGCAGAGCGCGAGGCATGGTCATTGGCGACCATGGGTCTGGGGGATCCCGACGCGCTCGAGGTCAGGGGTGAGACGAAGCGGCTCACGGGCAACTCCGCGGACGCGGTGCGGTTGTACCTCGATGCAGCCCTACTTCACCGTGCCAGCTACCGCTTTGATTCGGAACAGCACTGCTGGGACTTCGTCGCCTTTGAAGCCATCGGGCTCGACGATCAGGTGCTGCTCAGGGATGCGCTTGAATGCAGTCACCAGGCCAGAGAGAAGACCGGTGGGGAGGCCAGGGCACCTCTGCAGGTTCGTGTGGCTTCCTATGCGGATGAGCATCGCGACGTGCTGGTTCTGAGCCGGGAGTGGACCGGAGACCTGCTTGCCGCAGTCGACGCCGATGGACATCGCCATCTGGCTGATGCTTTGGACCTCGTGGCGTGGCACGAGTCACCTTTCTTCGAGGTGTTGCTTCCGATTGCGCTGGCGTTCGAGGCGACGGGCCGGGTGGACGACGCACGTCAGATTGCCCGAGAAGCGCCTGGCTTGATGGCACAGGCGAGCTTCCAGCATTGGGAGGAGATCGGAGAGGCTCAGCGTTGGGCCGATCTGCTTGATCGTCTTGGCGGTGGCGAACCTGACGGGCCTCACCCTCGAAGAAGCCTTCGATATGGTCCACGACATGCTGAATGCCGAGCCTGTTGCTTAGGTCGACGGGTTCTCCATGGTCGGGCGATCGCTGCGCCCCTGGTCACGCCGCGAATCCCGTTAGGCGTCGCAGGGGCCGTGCAGGTACTGCTGGCACTCCTCGGCTGTCATATCCCTGGTGAGCGTCGAACGACCGAGCGCAACGAGAGCGTCGATATCGAGGGTGTGGGCTGTGATTGTGTTGCCTTCGGCGACATAGAGCCACGGCTTTATCGGATCGAAGGCGACCGCCTTGGATCCGCCCGTTCCGACTTCGTCGAGAAGGCGCCCGGTTGCGATGTCCCACACCCGGGCTGGCTCGCCCTGGGCGTTCGTCGCCAGCATCGTGCCATCCGGCGAGATGGCCGGTTCGAAGACGAAACTGTCGTGGGCATTGATGATTCTGGTGATGGCGTCCTCGGTGGCGGCTCCGTTGAGGATTGCGAGGAAGTCGAAGATGATGACATCGCCACGAGGCGTCGTCACCACGACGGTGTCGCCTGTCGGCACGAACCTGACCCAGAGACCTCGCGTACTCGTTCGTCTCGCCGCCAAATTGGGCGACCAGTGAGCCGTCGGAGGTATCGAACACCCGGAAGGCATCGGGGGTCTCATCGGTCGAGCCGATGAGGTAGCGACCGTCGGGCGAGAACGTCGCAAACGGGAGCCAGGGTCCCACGTCCAATTCGGCGACCAACCGATTGGTGTTGGTGTCGACCAGCCGCGCAGTCGGATCCTGATCCTTCTTGAGTACTGCGAGCGACGCGTCGGCGTTCAATCCAACGATGACCCAGCCGGACTCGGCCGTGTAGATGGGCTCACCACCGGTGGTCGGCCAGATCTTGTACCGCATGTCATCGTCGAGAGCGGAAGCGAACTGACCATCGGCGGTGAGAATCGACATGCCAATGTCGAGCGTCACCGGCGTTGGGTCCCGCCGCTCGACACCGGAGACAACGTCTCCGCTCCGCAGGTCGACCGTAGCGAAGCCCGACGCCGCTTCCCGGGCGACGATCCGCTCACCGTCCGGGGTCACGCGCAGCCCGAGGGCGCCGATCGGCGATTCGATGCTTTCTAGAGCTTCCGGGGATGTGCTGGCAAGGTCGAGCACGAGAGTGTCGTCTTCGTATGTGTTCATGACAACGAGGTCCGAGCCGGGGACCCACGCATACGCCAGGCTGCCCCCGGAGCCGGTAGCCAGTTCTGTGACTTCGAGACCGGTGGCTG
Organism: uncultured bacterium; assembly: GCA_963801165.1. Lineage (GTDB taxonomy): Bacteria > Actinomycetota > Acidimicrobiia > Spongiisociales > UBA5794 > JAAETI01. The sequence continues at coordinate 329,355 of CAWDDT010000011.1, read as the reverse complement.
CTTCGAGAACTTCGAGCGGCCGCTCCCCACCGATCAGCAGGTTCGAGCCATCGGGACTCCATAGGGGGTAATTCGCCCTGTTGAGCTGGAACGGGCGCCAGGGCTGGTCTTTGGTGTCGAGATCGACGACACCAACCCAACCCGTGTCCTCCGACAGCGCAACGCGACGGCCGTCCGGCGAGAAGGTCACATAACTCGGTACAAAGGAGCTGATCGCGATGCTGTCGAGTTGCTCACCCGTTGTCCCGTCGACGACATTCAGCGTCGGGTTACCGGCGCTGTCGAGTGCTACGTATGCCAGGCGCCCGTCCCGGGCGAAGTCGGACCCGCTAAACGGGGCTGCCGGGAGTTCGAACAACGAATTGCCGGTGGCGCGGTCCCACATGGTTAGCACCCCGTCCCGACGCTCTGCCACGTCACCGGTCGCGCTGACGTCGACATTGAGATCGATGGTCACATCCAAGCCCCCTGCCGGGCCCGGCAGCAGCTCTCGAGATCCATCTTTCGTGTCCACCGCCCAGATAACCGCTCGACCTTCCGGGTTGATTCCCGCTATGAACATCTCCGCCCCGTCACCGGAGTACGAGGCGTACACCGCCGGGCCGGTTTCGATCGAGAGCGAGTCGATCGGCTCGAACGACTCTGCATCGATGATTGAGACGCCACCGTCCTGGCTTGCGATGGCAAAGCTGGATCCGTCGGGATTTGCTGCAACGAATGGGCTCGATGGAAACCTGGCGACAACGCGGTTGCCGGCGATTGCGCTGCGGAGGGCGGTCACCGCTTCGCCCGGGACGTCACCCGTCGCTTCGAAACGCTCAATCGCACGGATGGCGAGTTGGATTCCGAGCTCCGAATCGCCGGCGGTGGCCTTTTCTGCTCCCAGGATCAACTCTCGAGCCTGAGCGAGCGTTGCACTTTGTTGCGCCTCAACGTGGGCTGCCTCGGCATCTGCGGCCTGGGAGAGAGCAACTCGCTCGCTCTCACCGGCGTGCCGGCTTGCGTTGAAGGCGACGGCGGACAACACGACACCAACCGCGGCAGCGATAGCCAGGCCACTCATGATTGCCCGGCGAAGACGGCGCCGGGCCAAGGCGCGCTCATCCTCGGCACGGCGGCTCGACTCGAGCAGCTCCCGCTCTCCCCGCGACAGGGTGAGACCCGACCCTGTGGTCCAAGTCTCGTGCTGGGCAAGGCGGCCCCGGCTCAGGAGGTACGAATCGGACCGATCCGAGGATTCCCAGTCGGCGACGGCGACAGCGAGCCGGCTGCGCAGCAATAGCTCCTCGCGATGCTCGTCGATCCAGTTTGCCAGACGGGGCCATTCATGCAGCAGTGCTTCATGTGCCACTTCCACCGTTGCGCCCCGGGTGATTTCGTCGTGATCGAAGGTGAGCAGGCGATGCTTGCCAAACGCGGTCAGAGTCAGCTGGAGCGTCTCTGCGTCGAGGTCGAGCAGCTCCAGCTCGGAGACGCGGACTCGTCTTCGAGTGTCGCGACCATCTGCGCCTGGTGTGACGAGCCGCATGAACACCTGGCGTACGATGTCATGGTCTTCGGGTTGGAAACTCGAATAGACACCTTCGGCACGGCGGCCCAGCGCGGCGGTTACTCCGCCCGATGACCGGTAGGCGTCGAGCGTGAGCAGATTCGAGTCGCGCTGCTCGAAGAGCTCGGTGAGCGTGAACTCGAGTAGCGGGAGTGCCCCGGCCTCGCCGTGTACCTCATTGGTTATGCGTTCGACGAGACCCGGTTCGAAGTCGACTCCGACTCTGGCTGCCGGACGTTCGATGATCAGGCGTAGCTCCGCGTCGGTTGGGGCAGAGACCAGGACCGTTCCTCGTCGGATCAGCTCGCCAAATGCGGGGTGTCGCAGCGGGCGGTCCAGGAAATCCGACCGGGCAGTGATCAGGACCCGTATCGACGCCGCCTCATCGGTCACCGATGCGGCGAGCAGGCGGAGGAACCGGTCACGTGTGTCCTCGTCCCTAGCGAGAGTGAACAGCTCCTCGAACTGGTCGATCACGAGCAGCAGGTGCGAGTCCGGAGGTAGGTAGCGGTCGACCGTCTTGACGAGCCCCCGATCGCTTTCACCCAGCAATTCCTCGAGGTCGTGCGGGAACGTGGATGCCACCCGCATGATCGATGTGGCCAGGCGCTCGAAAGGATGTGGCCCGGGAATGCAGTCGGCAATCAGCCACCGGTCGGAGCCGGGGACCCCTCCGCTCCGCAGCTCCGGGAGCAAACCCGCACGCACCACCGATGACTTGCCGATGCCGGACGGCCCAACCACGGCCACGAGACGTTTAGCCGCGACGGCAGCCAGCAGGTCCTCAGTTACTGCAACACGGCCGTGGAAGTCCTGCTTGTCCAACTCGCCGAACGCGACCAGGCCTTTGTACGGGTTTCGGCTGGGTGTGTAGGTCGGCGATTCAGCGGCGGCGCCGACCGCAAGACGCCACGCACTCAACAGCTGTCCCGCCGTGGTGAAGTCGCCACGGCGCCCCGCCTCCAGGACGCCGGCTTCTGCATCGCCGAGCAAACCCGGTCCCATAGTGGCGGCAACCATCGAGGCAAAGGCGGCTACGTCCAGCTGCTGCGCCATCTCGCCACCGAGGATTGGCATCTCGCCGGCGATCCCGAAGTCGCTGAGATAGAAGTCGCCGGCGTCGTTCAGCAGGATGTTGGTGGCCTGGACGTCGCCGTGGGCGATGCCGAGCTTGTGAGCGGTCGCCAGCGCACCACCCACCTGATCGACGAGTCGGAGCGCCACGTCGCGGGTCATCTCCCCGCTCTCCCTCCAGTCGGTTAGGTTGCCGCCGCGCATGAGTCGCATCACTAGGAGCGCCCGGTCCGGCCCCCTCCAGAAGTCGTACAGGGGAACCACGTTGGGATGCTCGATCTGGGAAATCATCCGGGCTTCGACGGCGAACCGGCGAATAAACCCGGGGCTGTTGGCCAGATTGGGCTTGATCACTTTGATAGCAACCTCACGCCCGACTGACGGTTGATACCCGCGGTAGACCGTGCCGAAGAGGCCATGGCCGATTTCCTCCCTCAGCTCATAGCCGGGAACGCCAACACCGGTGGTGGGCAGCCCCGGAGGTTCAGCGCCGGTGCGCAGCGCCGGGAAGCGGGAGGCAAGGCCGTCAATGACGAGCTGGTGGATGGTCTCGGGCTGCTCGAGCCGGGCAATCGGGTGACGTCCCAGGCTGCGCACCAGCGCTCCTCCGTCCGTATCTGCGGCAATGTCCGTTTGCGCTTCGGAAGACAAGAGGACCTGGCCCGGATGCGACATAGCCACGAGGCCTGCGGCTCGAATGACGGCTGGTCCGGCGATGGCGCCGGTCGGTTCTTCTTCCACCTGCCCAACGTCGACAGCCATGCGAACGAGAGGATGCCCATCGAGCCCCGGTACGCTACGGCTGATTGCGGCAACCGCTCTGATTGCAGACTGCACGTCATCAAAAGTGCTGTAGGTGGCGGTGGCTTGCTGAGCTGCAAACACCCCGCTCGCCCCGGCGATCGCGGTTTCCAAGGCCCGGTCGATGTCCGCGAGGACCCGGCGGCGCTCATCCGGTTCGGCCAGCCCGGTTGTTGAGATGTCGGCCAGGTCCACGACCAGTACTGCTCTGCGTCTCACTGCGCTCTGAGGAGACAGCGTCAGGGTCGGGTCCTGGTCGAGGATTCGCTGCTCCAGTAGACGAAGATCCGGGGACGGGTCCACTCCGAGCTGCTCTACGAGGTCCTCCCGCATCCGGGTGTAAGCCCGGAGGGCGTCCGCCTGCCGACCGGAGCGATAGAGCGCCAGCATGTGCTGGGAGCGAAACGACTCACGAAAGGGGTACTCGGCCGTGAGCGCCTCGAGCTCGCCAACCAGCTCACGATCTCTTCCTGCGGCCAGGTCGGCGTCGATACGGGTCTCCAGCGCAACGAGCCGCAGCTCGTTGAGTCGGGTGATCTCGGAGTCGAGATGGCCTCGGGCCTCGACGTCCGAGAATGGGTGGCCCCGCCACAGCGCCAGTGCTTCCCTCAGCTCGGTGCCGGCTTTCGCGGGGTCCTCCTCCATCAGCGCACGGCCGCTCTCCGCCTGGGAAACGAATTGGTCGGCATCGATCCAGGAATCGATCGGGGTGAACTGGTATCCGGAAGGCACCGACCGAATCGTGTCGCCGATGAGGGAGCGAAGGTTTGATATGTAGGTCTGAACCGAGCGGCGAGCACCGTCCGGGGCTTCATCACCGTAGGCCCCATCGATGAGGGCATCCGTGCTCATCGGCCTGCCTGCATTCGCTACCAGGAGCGCCAGCAGGGTCCGTTGCTTGGGGCCGCCGAGCTCGAGCCGCTCTCCGCCGGTGACAACCTCTATCGGACCCAAGACATGGAATTCCACTTTTTGAACATACAGGAGAGATCTGCCAGCTGTGCCCACGGTCGTGCCACCTTCCAGAGCAATCGGTAGCCCGATGTTCGCCTGGCGACGTCAAAGGATCGTCAAAATGGCTCTGCACCCCCGAATCGTTGGCAAAACCGAGGCTGTACCTAGCCCGCCAGGACTTCCTGCATGGTCGGGCAATCCCCGTCCGGGAAGTAAACCCGGCACTCATCCTCGGTGAATCCACGGCGGAGGCGTTGTTGGGCTTCATCGAGGATTTTGTCGAGTTCCAGGTCGAAGATGCGTACGCCCCCTGCTCTGGTGACAACCGCCAGTTGTGTGTCATCTTCGGCGAAGGCGACAGCCGTGGGCAGGCCTCCGACCTCGATCTCATCGAGCAGCGTCAGCGTTTCGAGATCCCACACCCTGGCGTAGCCATCGTCTCCGACCGTCGCCATCCTCGACCCGTCGCTGCTGAAGTCGATGTCACGGGTCCCGATCTCATGAGGGGCAAGACCCTGGTTTGCTCGAGGGTGCCGAACCAGGAGTTGTCGCGGAATCCGTGCGGCGCCTCGGAGCGGACGAGGCCCAGACCGCCATGGTCGCAGCGATCACACTGAATCCCGCCGACTATGTCGACATGTGGGCGGAGCACAATGGTTGTCAGCTCAACCCGGTGGCGGTCGATGACCTGGCGTACGACATCTCCGAGTACCACGGCTGCGCCGACGGTGCCGATGTCGAGACCGTTTTGCTCGAGTTCGGCGGTCATCGCTGGACGAAATACCCGACCGGCGTGATCCTCGACTTCCTCTTCGACCACAAGCTCTGAGAACGGTGGTGAGTGCAGTTGAGGGGCCCCGCACGGGCCCCTCAACTCATAGCTGGATTGCCTTCCTTGACGTGTCTCGAAGAGACACGCCGCTCAGCTACATCCTGTGGTCCCGCCGCAGCCAAGGCAGACGTAGCAGCTTCCGTTGCGGACCGTGATGGCGCCGCACGTGTCGCACAGCGGGGCGTCGCCCATTTTGTCTGCCATTGCCACCTGCATCGCCTTCTGCTGGATCGCCGCCGCTGTGGCGACGCCACCATTGCCCGCCGCAGGGCCGGTCGAGATCGCACCGCTGTTGCGGTAGGCATCCTGCGACGTCTCGATCTTGCCGGAGCCTCCGCTCACCGGAGCGACCACCTCACCGTCGGCGAACCTGGCTGCCGCCACGGTCGCGTCGACCGCAACCTCGGCCTCGGCGTCGGTGAGGTCCAGCTGGATGCCGGCGTCGACGGCCAAGCCCTTTGGCGGTTCGGGCAGCTCACGGCTGCGATCGGGTGGCACCTGGGCCAGTTCGTCACGCTTCAGGTACTCGACCCCTAGTGCCCGGAAGACGTAGTCGATGAGCGAGTTGGCCATCTTGATGTTCGGGTGACCTTCGACCATGCCGCGCGGTTCGAACGTCTGGAACGTAAACGTGTCCACGTACTCCTCGAGCGGCACGCCGTATTGGAGACCCTTGCTGACCGCGATGGCGAAGCAGGAGAGAATGCCGCGCAACGTGGCACCTTCTTTGGCCAGATCGATGAACAGCTCACCGAGCGTCCCGTCCTCGTACTCGCCGGTGCGGACGAACACCTTGTGGCCACCTACCCGGGCCTCCTGCGTGTAGCCGGCACGTCGACCGGGGAGCAAGAAGCGGGGCCGCTTGATGTCGGCGTACGCCTCCGTCGGTGAGATTCCCGGCCGCATGATGTCGTGCCAGGGCACCTTGCCATGTGAGACCAGCTCCAGCTCATCGCTGAGCGCTTCCTCGAGCTCCTCGGGCTCGTCGTCGGCGTACCCGTCGTCAGACTGCGACGACAGCGGCTGTGACGCCTTGGAGCCGTCGCGGTAGATGGCCATGGCCTTGAGACCCAACTCCCAGGACATCTTGTACGACTCGGCGATGTCCTCGCGGGTCACCTCGTTGGGCATGTTTATCGTGTTGTGGTTCACGATCCCGTTGCCGACGAAGGCGTGGGTTGTCGGTACGGAAATGTCGTACACATCTCGTTCGCCAGCGTCCGTCACGGCGGTGACCGGTGAGAAGTGAAGCCCGTCGGCGAGGATGGTATGCAACCACTCGGGCAAGTCGACCATCGGAAGCATCGCCACGCGCTCGAGCGTCCGGCGAGAAATATTCTTGGTACGCGGATCAAGCAGGAAAGAGAAACGACTCCGCTCACCCCACCCGTTGCGACCCGACAGGCCGTGCGGGATCAGCTCGTAAAGATCCTTCGGATCGAGGCCTGGCACGATATCGGCGGTGCTCTGGGCGTACTCTTGCTGGAGTAGATCTTCAGCCCGACGTCGCTTCGATACTTCGGCGAAGGGTACGAGCTTGGCCAGCTTCCGCGCCTCGCGTCCCGAAGCGATCACCTCGTCGAAGTCTCTGTCGTACTCGGTGTTGTGCTTCGTGATGCGGTTGTGGACCACACCCAGGTTGGTGAGCACGGCCTGGAGATCATCGAGTAGTCCGTTGGACGCGACGCAGATCGCCATCTTGTTGTTGGTGCCCTTGGCGATCGTGTACCCGTCGAGGTACATACCGGTGAGGAAAGACAACACCATGTGACGGGGAGACCGCAGCACGGCGTCGGGGATCCTCTTCTCGGTAGCAACTCGTCCCGAGCCCAGGTATTCGAGGAACTCGACGATTCGCTTGGAGGAAGCCACAACAGCCGGGCATTTGCCTCTCTGGCGCTTGATACGCGGCTCAACATGGAACTCGCCGCGCCATGCCGCAGCCACCCGTTGCAGCACACCCTCGTCGGCGTTGGTGATCGTGATCGTCCAGTTGGTCCTGGTCGTGTGACCTTCGGCCGCGTACGCGCCCAACAGGAAGGCGAGTTCCTCGGTCATCTCCACCGGGATATCGACGGTCTTCTGGTTGCCGTGCGGATCGGCTGGGACGAAGTCGTCGAAGCGGAATGGCGTGGTCGACCAGAGATCGGCTCCGTACGCAGTAGCTACATACTCACCCTCCTCGATCTCGTCGAGCCGACGCCACACGAGCGTTCCGTCTCGTGCCGTGAGCAGCCGATGGTTGGGGGTGCCCGTCACCCGATGTCCGGAACGCAACGTAGCGGTCCGAACCAAGCGCACCCCGCCGTAGTAGAACGCATCGGTCTTCTGGGTTCCATTGATCGAGGCCACCTCGACGATCTCGTCGCGGAACGTGTCGGGAGCTTCTCCGCGGTGGAGGCCGCCGATCCTCACCAGACCATCTGCAGTCGCCAACAGCGTCTCGCCGGTGACACATTTGCTGATCGCGCCCGAAATGAAAGGCTGTGCCGCGGCCATCATCTTGATGTGACCCGTGTGATGGATGAACCGCTTGCCGATCCGGCCGTTGCGGTTAGCCGTGTCGAACACCGCCAGATGCTCGTCACGGAGATGCGGTGCGCCTTCGATGGTCTGGTGTCCGCAGATGTAGTCGTTGGCTTCCTGGATCTCAGCGTCGGTGTACCCGAGCGCCTTCAGCATCGAGAACCCGGGGTCGTTGTATTGGTCCGGCGTGAAGCCGAGCCGCAGCATCACGTCTTGGCCGAGGGTCCACTGGTTGAAGGCGAAGCCGATCTCGAAGACACCGGGCAACACCGCGTCGATCTTGTCGAGGTCGTCGGCGGTGAAGCCCTTGGCGATCAGCGTCGCCATGTTGACATGGGGCGACCGGGCCAGCGAGTTGGTGCCGACCACGTACTCGATGATGCTCTGGATCGTGTTGTCCGAGTAGCCGAGTCGTCGCAGCGCCGGGGCAATCGACTGATTGGCGATCTTGAAGTACCCACCGCCGGCGAGCTTCTTGAACTTCACCAGGGCGAAGTCGGGCTCGACACCGGTGGTGTCACAATCCATCAAAAGGCCGATGGTGTTGTGGGAGACGAATCCGTTGGCCACGTATGTGACGTTGTCGGGTACTGAGAGATCAAATGTGTACTGCTCCTCTCCCAGCTCTGCACTGGCCACCCGGTCGTAGAAGAACCCCAGCAAGTGGGCCAGCTCGGCATCACCCGTACGGGCCAACAACTTTTCGGCGGAGCGACGCGAGACCATCCCGATGCGCGACAGGCTGAGGAGCAGCGTTCTGCGCAGGTGGTCGTTGTCGGGTGCGAGGCTTTCGATGAGCTCACGGGTAACCGGGATGTGGTCGTGACGAGCCGTCTGTGGATGGTCTCCGGTTGCGATGGCGCTCTGTTTCCGCGTGCTCATGAAACCGATCTCTTGCGCCCACGCGTCGTTGTTCGACAGGTTCAGGACTCTGAGCACGGCGAGATCCGAGTCACCCCAGCCGGTGCGATCGAGCTTACGTGTCGTTGGGTAGCCCATCGCGAGCAACAGTGATTGCATGTCGCGTGAGAACTCCAGTGAGGTGGTTGACCAGCTTGGGTAGGCGCCCGCCGCAACGGTCCCATCAGCCTCGAACAGGCCGCGAGCGAACGCGGCATATACGCGGCGATCGTTGCTGTGCAACACCGCATCTGGGATATGCGGGTGGTAGCCCTTGCCGCCGTGTCCCTCGGTCGGTTCCTGCTTGGCGAAACCGCAAGCTTCCCACCAGAGCGTGAGTCGAACGGAATGGAAAGCGACCTCCGTGTATCCGGTCTTGGCTGTCGTGTGCGCCTCGAGGCCGAACAGCTCCTTGCCGAGAAACTTGAGACGCTCGACGACGTCAAAGTCGTCCTGTGCGACCGCGAGTCGAATGCCCTTGCTGTGGAGTGAGCCGTCACCCATGAAGTAGCCGAGGAACTCGGCCAGCTCAGTGTTCATCGAGCGCGGAACGGTCGTCGTGTAGTCCGAAGTCCAATACGCTTCCGCCAGCGGAGGCAGAGTGACGATCTGCGGTTCGCCGATGAGCTGGTTGAGCTGGAGCGGAACCAGCTCATCGGGCTGGATCTCGCCGAAGCGCTTCCACACCCAGTCGCCTGAGGAGGTGACCACCTTGATCCTGTGGGACGGTGTTCCCTGGATGCGATAGCCGCGCTTGGTATCGATTGTGACGACATCTTCGACACCGTTGAGGTAGAACTGCGATGCTTCGCGGGGACCCTCATCTGTCGCGACGCTGATACCGAGGTCCTGCCACTCGTCTCCAGTTGGGTCACCGAGCGACGCCAGACGGACGAGGCCACGCTCGGTCGGGATGAGCGACCCCCCGACGACACAGCCCGTAGGAGCGAGCACCGAGACCTGGGCGTTGCGAAAGCCGTGCTGCTCACCCCAGGTGAGGGCGGTATCCCACGCCGTCCGGGCGGCCTCGAGCATGTCGAGAGGGCTGAGCCCGCTGTTGATGCCCATCACGAGATGGTTGATGCCCTCGTAGTCGCCCCGGTCCTTGTTGTAGGCGGCGCGACGGTGGTTGCGGATGACCCGCAACATCGAGTCACGGTTGATCCCGTACTTTGGGAACGGGCCCAGCACTCCTGCCATCTCGGCGGAGGTGGCGTAGGCGTACCCGGTGAGGATGGCAGTCAGCGCTCCGGCAATGGCCCGACCGTGATCCGAGTCGTAGGGGATACCCATCCGCATCAGCAGCGAGCCCAGGTTGGCATAGCCGAGCCCGAGCGTCCGGTAGTCGTAGCTGCCGATGGCGATCTCCCGCGACGGGAACTGCGCCATCGTCACCGAGATCTCGAGGACGATCGTCCACAGCCTGATCGCATGCTGATAGGTAGCGAGGTCGAAGCTTCCGGTGTGGTCGTCGTAGAACTTGCCCAGGTTCAAGCTCGCCAGGTTGCATGCGGTATTATCCAGAAAAAGGTATTCACTGCATGGGTTAGATGCCCTGATCTCGCCCTCGGCCGGGCTGGTATGCCACTCGTTGATCGTGCCGTGGAACTGGAGACCGGGGTCGGCGGATTGCCAGGCCGCATCGGCGATCTGGTTCCACAGATCGCGGGCCTTGACGGTCTTCATGACCGAGTGGTCGGTGCGGGAAAGCAGATCCCATTCGGCATCATGCATCACCGCGTTCAGGAACGCGTTGGAGAGACGCACAGAGTTGTTTGAGTTCTGACCCGATACGGTGGCATATGCCTCACCGTTGAAGTCGGAGGAGTAGCCGCTGGCGACCATCGCCCTGACCTTCTTCTCCTCCTCGGCCTTCCAACTGATGAACTTCTCGATGTCGGGATGGTCGATGTCGACGATCACCATCTTGGCTGCGCGCCGGGTCGTACCTCCCGACTTGATTGCGCCGGCGGCCCGATCGCCCACCTTGAGAAACGACATCAGGCCGGATGATTTGCCGCCACCCGAGAGCTGTTCTCCCTCGGCGCGGATGTTGGAGAAGTTGGCTCCCGAGCCGGCGCCCATCTTGAACAGGCGCGCCTCGCGCACCCACAGGTCCATGATGCCGCCCGGGTTGACCAGGTCGTCATCGACCGAATTAATGAAGCAGGCGTGGGGGGCGGGGCGGCTGTAGGAATCTTTGCCGGCGACGACTTCCTCGGTCTCGGGGTCGACGTACCAGAAGCCCTGCTCGGTGCCGGTGATGCCGTACTCATGGGCGAGACCTGTGTTGAACCACTGTGGGGAGTTGGGAGCCGCCATTTGGTGAAGCAGCATGTACGCGAGTTCGTCCTCGAAGGCTTCGGCATCCTTCGTGGTGGCGAAGTAGCCGTTCTCCTCGCCCCACCACCGCCACGTTGAGGCGAGTCGCTTGATGACCTGCTTCGCCGAGTGCTCCGGACCGGTCACCGGCTTCCCGTCGGCGTCGACGATAGGGTCGCCGTCCTCGTCGAATTGGGGAACGCCCGCCTTGCGGAAGTACTTCGAGACCATGATGTCGGCAGCGACCTGAGACCATTGCGCAGGAATCTCCGCCGCACGCATCTCAAAGACCACCGAACCGTCCGGATTGGTGATGCGGGAGTCCCTACGACTCCACTCGACCGTCTCGTAAACATCCCGCCCGGCCGTCGTGAACCGGCGTTCGATGGTCAGACCCTGACCCATGTTGTCACCCTTCCCGTCACGTCCCAGGACGCTCTCTTATCCACAGATTTATCAACAACCACAATATGTTGTGCCTAGGTCCTCCACTCAGGCCCAACATGTTGCGCAGGGGAAATTCATTGTAGTTACACGGGTGTAACTACGCAAGGGTCATTCGATGCGCGCATCCCTTGCCTGTGTTTGCGGGGAAGAAGGTCCATTTCTAGCGGGTTTCGGCGCCACCCGGCAAGTCCAGCGCCCGTATTTCTTTCGCGACGGCTGCGCCTCACCCGTCTGGAGCTATGTTCCAGCGTTGCGTGTGACCCGACACAGGTTGCCAGCCGGGTCTAGCCGGTGCCGTCCGATTATCTTGACCCCGGTCGAGAGGGGTCGGTCGATGTGACGTGGATGAAGACGGCGACCATTCGTCGCCCCAGGCTGGAGGAGTTGCTGTCGTCTGCCACCGAGCGCCGGCTGACCACCATGATTGCCGGGTCCGGGCTCGGGAAGTCCACGCTGCTCGCACAGTGGGGCGAATCGCTCGACGTTCTGGTGCATGTCGTCACCGCGGCGGATCGGGTGCTGGCATCGATGGCCCGGTCGATTCTCGATCAGATTCGGCTGGTGGTCCCTGCGATTTCCGCAGACCTCTCGCTCGCCATCGACGGACCCCGCGGTCCCGACGCCGACCCCGACAGCACTGTCCGCGCCGATGCACTGGCGAGAACGCTTTGCGCCGAGATCGATGCCCGGCTGACGCGGGATTTGACACTCGTCCTCGATGATTTCCATGTCGCGGGCGATGACCGTGCCGTGGCACGGTTCGTCGGCGGCGTGTGCCGGAACGCTCCTGCCCGGCTGCATATCGTCATTGCCTCGCGGCGGCCCCTGGCCTTCCCGATCGGCAGGCTCCGGCTCGATGGTCACGTTGCAGAAATCCCACCCGACGCGCTCTCCTTTACCCGGGACGAGGTTGCCGAGATACTCGAGGCGAGTGTCGGAGAAGAAGCGACCGCCCTTGCCGACGAGCTTCACCGACAGACCGCGGGTTGGCCGGCGGCGGTTCGTCTTGCGGTCCAGGCGCTCGCAATGAGCACCGACCTCACTCGCCTCGAGCCGACTCCAGCCGCCCGCGGTCCGATGTACGAGTATCTCGCTGAGGAGGTGTTGGCGGCAGAGCAGGAGGGTGTGGTTGCCCTTCTCCGGGTGGCTGCGTTTCTGCCCTGGCTTGGCGCCGGTCTTGTCGGTCACCTCGGCTTCGACCCCGCCACATTGACTGAAGCGCTGCGGCGGGGCGTCTACCTGAGCGATGCGCCGGCTGAACCTGGCGCGGCCACGCTCGCTCCGCTCATGGCGGAATTCATGGCCGCTCGCGAGCCTCTCGAAGAGGCAGAGCGGACCACGTTGTGTCGGGCTGCGGCCGAATGGTACGAATCCAACGGGTACTACGACGACGCCATCGAGACGTTGTTCACCGGCGGGCAGGCAGCCGCGGTCACCGCGCTCATCAGGCGGCGTAGTCGTGATCTGCTCTCCTCGGGGTTGGCGAGCCAGGTGGTGGGGGCGATCGAGCGGCTCGCCGACACAACCGGGACGGCCGACCTGACACTGGTGGAGGCGGAGGCCCGCCAGGTGCTTGGCGATTGGGAGGGCGCCCTGGAGTGCTACGCCGCGATCGCGCCGCCTTCCGGTGAGATCCCGGCCGCGGTGGCGTGGCGGATGGGGCTGCTTCATCACATGCGCGGCGAGGTGGGTGTGGCCCTCGATACATATGGCCGGGGGGTCATCGACGGGACCGACCTGAGCAACGAGGCTGCGCTGCTTGGCTGGACAGCGGGAGCCGAGTGGCTCCGGGGCGAAAGGGACGCCGCTCTCGCCAACGCCACCAGGGCCCTGAAGCTGGCGCGTCGAGCCGACGATTCAGCGGCGCTGGCGACCGCGCATACCGTCATCGCGATGGTTGCCGCACTAGATGGCGACCGATCTGCAAACGATGCCCACTACTTGCGGGCATTGGAGCACGCCGAACGGGCGCAGGACGTGTTGCAGACCATCCGCATCCGATCCAACCGTGGGTCGCTCAAGCTCGAGGAGGGCGCCTACGAGGACGCGCTCGGCGAACTCGACATCGCCCTCCAACTCGCCGAGTCGACGGGTTTTGCTACCTTTCGTGCGCTCGCCCTGTCCAACCAGGCACAGGCTCTGTTCCACCTGGGCCGGCTCGAAGAGGCTGTGGCCGGCCTGGAGGAAGCACGTTCGCTGTTCCGGCGCACCGGATCACGGTTGGAGGCATATCCGCTGGCGCACCTCGGTGACGTCTACCGGGCCCGCGGCGACACCGCTTTGGCCCGCGCCGCATACGAGCAGGCGATCGCCTTATGCGAGGAAGCCAAGGACCTACAGGGTCTTGTCCCGGCGCTTGCCGGTCTTGCCAGGGTGCTCGTTGCGGATGATCCGGCGAGCGCGACGAAGCTGGCGGATAGAGCCACCGGCAACGGCTCGGTTCTCGGTCATGTGGGGGCGCTTCTATCCGCGGGATGGGTCGCAGAGAGAGACGATCCCGACAAGGCCCGGGCGTTTGCAGCCCAGGCGGCGGACCTCGCTCGCTCCCGGCGCGACCGGCCCGGATTGGCCGAGGCCCTCGAGCTGGAGGCCGCCACAGCGACACCGGAGCGCGCCGAGCATTTGCTGGCGCAGGCGCGCTCGCTATGGGCCGAGCTGTCGGATCCGCTCGGCACGGCCAGGGTCGACCTCGCCCGCGCCGGGTTCATTTCGGGAGCGGAAGGAATCTCGCTGGCCCGGCAGGCGGTCGCCCAGTTGCAGACGCTGGGCGCTCTCGGGGCGGCTGCAGCGGGTCGTGCCCTGATCGCCGATCTGGAGGAGGAGACGCAGCCGCGGTTGAAGGTTCGGACGCTCGGGGGCTTTGCGATGGAGCATGACGGCCGTGCGGTGGGGACATCGGCGTGGCAATCCCGCAAAGCTCGTGACCTGCTCAAGATGTTGATCGCCGCCCGGGGCAAGCCGCAGCACCGGGAGGTGCTCATCGAGGCTCTGTGGCCGGGCGACGACCCCGCCAAGGCCGGCAACCGGCTCTCAGTTGCCATCTCCACCATCCGCACCGTTCTCGATCCCAACAAGGCACATCCTTCCGACCGCTACGTGTCCTCCGACAAGGAGTCGGTCGCCCTCAACACCGGGTCACTCGCAATCGATGTCGAGGAATTCCTCGGCGCCGCGGCCACAGGTCTCGATCTACACCGGCGCGGTCGCGTCGATGCGGGTCTCGCTGAGATGCAGCGGGCCGAAGCAATGTATGTCGGCGACTTCCTCGAGGAGCAGCCCTATGACGACTGGGCGGTCGGTCTGCGTGAAGAGTGCCGGAACGTCTACCTTCAGATAACCAGCCGGCTGGCGAACGCTGCTAGAACCGCAGGCGATCATGACACGGCCGCCCGTCTCTACCTGCGTATGCTCGAACGCGATCCCTACCACGAACCGGCTCATCTCGGTCTCGTGTCGGCGATGGCGGCGGCCGGGCGGCATGGCGCGGCGCGCCGACTATACGGCGTCTATGCAGGCAGGATGGCGAGTCTCGACGTCGAGCCGGCGGCCTTCCCCGGGCCGGGGGTAATCCGGCCTTAAGGCAACCCGAAGGACCCTACGTATGTTCGCGGCAAGCGACAAAGGTAGGAAACCTTGCATAGGAACCCGTGGAAGGCGGCCACCCTGGTGCTGGCCGCCCTGGCAGTTCTGGCGGTGCCGGTTGCGGTATCGGCAGCCTCATCATTCGTCGATGTGCCCGACAGCAACATCTTCTCCGGCGACATCGAGTGGCTCGCGTCGGCGAACGTGACCCAGGGCTGCAACCCGCCTACCAATGACATGTTCTGTCCGACGCAGAACGTGACCCGCCAGCAGATGGCAGCATTCATGCACCGGTTGGCCACGAACCAGGTCGTCGACGCCGGCACCGTCCAGGGGCTGGCACCCGACGACCTGCGGCCTCTCGTGTATACAACCCGCGTGGAGGGCCCGGTTGCCATCACCGGTGTGAACGACTTCGAATCCGTCGCTTCCCTTGCCCTGCGGCCCGGCAAGTACCTTTTCCAAGCCAAGGCATGGTATTGGAACAACTCGACCACAGACGCATGGGCCGACTGCCGACTCGTGACGCCAAACGTAGATGATGATGTGTGGGTGGACGTCGCGGCCGCCGACAACAACGACCAGCATGCCGCGTCGTTTCTTGCCGTCGACGAGTTGACCGCCTCGACCACGGTGTCGCTGACCTGCAGGGACGGTGGGTATTCGGTGGTTGCAAACGAGATCGTGATCGTTGCCACGCCCCTCAGCGACTACTTCGAGGACTGACTGAGTGGCGGTGCCAGGGAACGGGGGTGGTGGTCCGGTCGGGACGGGGGATGACCGGACCACCATTTACCGTAGGGGTGGCGGGGACCACTCCGATGAGCCCGCGACTGCAGGGGTCATGGACACCTATGTCGTACGTGTGATGCGTCTCCCGTCGGTGAGCGGTCTCCGCGGTGTAGCCGAATCGGTGTCTACCGGGGAGCGGTTCAATTTCGGGTCCGGTGCCGAGTTGATCAGGTTCATCGGTGGCCAACACGAGGCTTGAGGCACCGATGGCAAGCGGGCATGTGGGGCAATGCCGGTGTGGCCAGATGAGTGATCAGAAGGGTGCTGAAGAATTCCAGTTCAGGCTCGAACCGTGGTCAACGACCTAGAGACATCGGGACATTGCGACCCTTCACGGCCAATTAGTCAGCACGCTCCTAGCGCAAACCGGCGAATAGATCGTCTTCGACCTCGTTGCACGTCACCGAGGTTGCCACCCTGGCGAAGGCCTCGCGGCCGAGGATCTGCTCCTCGAGTGTGTCTGCCACCTGAAGCATGAACCAGTCCTCCGGGATCTGGCTGCGATGGGCCCGCCAGGCTGCTTCCTTCTGCTTCCAACGATCCCGGACGTCGATCCAGGCGGTCACCTGGTCGTCGGGAAACCCGGCCGCCGACATCCGCTCATGGCTTGACTTGTCGATCGCCCCCTGCTCGAGACGAGCGTCGGCAAACGCTCGCACCCGGGAGCGCGGCCATGCGGTCCAGTACAGCTTGGCGGGGGTCCACTCGACCTCGCCATCCTCGAGCGGGTACCGCCCGAGATCACGAGCGGCGTAGTAGGCGGCGAGCCCTACCCGATGCACCTGGATGTGGTCGGGGTGGCCATAACCGCCAAAGGGGTCATAGATCGTCATCACGTCGGGCTGGTACTTGCGGATGAGCCTGACCAGCCTGCCTACGGCCTCCTCGAAATCCGCCTTCCAGAAACAATCGGGGTGTTCGTTTGATGGCTCACCCATCATCCCCGAGTCGCGGTATCCGAGGAACTCGTGCCGCTTGACGCCCAGGATCCCGAGAGCCTCGGCAATCTCGGCTTTCCTGATCTCGGCCAAACGCGGCTTGATCTCCTCGGGGTTCTCGTAGTTGTGCACCTCGCCCTCGGCTCCGTCGGTGGCGGTGACAACAACCACCTGCTCACCGGCGTCGGCGTATCTGGCGAGGGTTCCGCCGGTGGAGGTGACCTCGTCATCAGGGTGGGCATGGAAAGCAAGCAGACCGGGCATGTCGTCGGAGGTTAATGGCAGGCGCTGCGTCCCGGCGCCGTCCCCCAGAGATCGAGGGGGATTGTCCCCCTCGTGCGCAGACACAGTGGCGGGCACGATAGGCCGAGAAAGGAGAGTGTCATGATCGAGCTCAACAAGCAACTCGAGAAATGGCTAGACGCCGGGATCATCACGCGGGATCAAGCCGACCTGATGCGTCATTCAGTGGCAGGTCCGCCCGATGGATTCTCTGATGCGACCAGCCGGCGGATACCCATCGTGGCCGAGATCTTCGGATATGTGGGCGCCGCGCTGGCGATCTGGGCGGTGCTCTTCCTCGTCTCGGAGTTCTGGGGCAACCTGACCGATCTGGCGCAAGCCGCCCTTTTTGCCGGTCTCGCGGTTGGTCTGTTTGCAGCAGGCGCAGTGATCCTCGACAGCGAGGAACCGGCTTTGCGGCGTCTGGCGAGCGTGCTCTTGGCGGGCAGTGTTGTCGCCATCGCCGGGTCCGGGTACATGGTGCTCGACCCGATTCTCGGCATGAGCGCCGAGGGGGCCTGGAGTCTGGTCGGGGCTGTTGCCGCGGTGGTCAGCGGACTGATGTTATGGCGTCATACCATGCCCGCCCAACAGGTGGTGCTGTTCGCCGCGGTCACGACGACCGTCATGTGGACACTCAACCTGGTCGCCGAGCCGGAAACGTTCGTCTACGGATTCGTTGCCTGGGGCGTCGGGCTTACCTGGGTTCTCGTTGCCAGGGCGGGTGTGATCCAACCTCCGGTCACTGCGATGACCCTCGGTGCCCTGTCGATGCTCTACGGATCCCAGTTGATCGTCATCGATGGCTACAGCCCCGCACTCGGCATCATGCTGGGGCTGGCATCGGCTGCGCTCTTTGCCGCCGCCGGCGTTGCGTTGAAGGAGAGGGCGACGATCGTCCTCGGCGGCATTGGAATCTTCTGGTTCGTTCCCCAGGCGATGTTTCACTTCTTCGGCGACGCATTCGGCGGGATGTTCGGGCTGTTCCTCAGCGGTCTGGCCATCGTGGCTCTGGCGATCTGGCTCGGGCGCAGGCGGGAGACGCCATGAGCCGGGCATCGAGACTCTGGCTCACAGGCGCGGCGGCGGTCATCTTCATTGTTCTTGCAGTCGTGGTCGTCTTTGGTATCCGTACCCTGCCGGCCTTCCCGAACTTGTACGAAGGTGGGCCGACGGTAGAGGGCACCGTTGCCTACGTGACCCAGGACCGCGACAGCTGTCTCGAGGTGCTCGATGTAGCGAGTGGGACGACCCGTGAGGTGTATTGCGCCGACTGGGTGTGGCTGGTCGGCTGGGACGACGACGGCAACCTTCGGGTGGATTCGGGCACGGGTGTCGCGACGATCATCGACCCCGCCACCGGCACTGCCGTCGGTACGAGCGACGACTTCACAGGCCCGCATCCCCGGTATGACGAGAATCTCCACACCTTCGCCCGGGAGGGTCATGTCACGTTGACCTACACAGGTAGTACAGGTGAGGTGACACTGATCGATGCCGAAGGACCGCGCGGCTATGCGTTCCGGGAGCAGGGGATCACCAGCGATGGCCAGTACGCGTGGGTTTGTGATAGCGAGGGCCGTCTTCTCGTGGCAGCTCTCGACGGTTCCAGCGGCCCCTGGCTGGTCGCCGAGGATATCGACGCGCCCGCCTGGAGGTAGCGATGGGCAGCCATCACCGCGTGGCCGTTGTGGTCACGGTGGCGACGCCTCTGGCCGTCTGGTTCTTGATCGGGCAGCTGGCCGAGGGCTCGGGATCCGACTACATCTTGCGGGTCCCCGGGTTGGCTCGAGAAGTGGAGGTGGTGGTTGGCCCGGCCGTCTCGAGCATCGTGTGCGGCGGCTTGTTGTCGCTGTGGCTCGGAGGTCGGTCCTGGCTGATCGGCGAAGGCTGGTGGCAGGTCTACGGGCGCCTCTTGCTCGCCGGGGTCCTCGTTGCCGTTGGTGGCCGGATCGTTACCGCCGCCTCGAGTGGGGCCAACATCGGTGGCGGCGCCATCTTCATGGTCGGACCGCTCCCGGTTCTCTACCTGCTGGAGGGTGCGCGGCTGGAGGCGCGACGGCTACGTGCGCGCCGGTGACGGCGCGAGCAGTCGTCTGCGGGCAGCGGCCCACACGTACTTGCCGAGCATCACGAACTGGTTTCCGAATATGACGAGACCGCTGGTCACGGCAACGGCAATCGCCATCGGCTCGGGCACCCAACCGCCGTAGTACCCGGTGACCGCGGTGACCACCAGCCAGGTAGTGGTGAGTACGAACGACACGGAGAACACCATCCCGGTGAAGACGAACAAGGGTGACACCCTCTCCATGTCGTTGGCGATGAGACCAGGCACAAATAGCGGTGTAAGAGCGACTGTGGCCATCGACTCGTAAGCCGCGACGCTCACGTCGAACACCGACGTCGAGATCCACACACCCACCCAGGAGAGGATGCTCGCCGTCACCATCATCAAGGCGAACTTCCTGCGGCCGAAGAGGATCATCGACCGCATGAAGACCCTGGTCACGAGCAGCCAGGCGGCGAACCCGATGACACCGAGGAAGAGCAGGTTGATCGGGCTGGTGGTCAACATCGCCAGGTAGGCCGCACCGACGTATCCGGCGGCGCGGAACCCGAAGTTGTATTGAAGCGCCCACGCCGCGGCGGCGGACATCAGCACCGACATCGGAATCCATTCCGGCGGGAAGGCGAGCACGCCGTAACCTGTCAGCGAGCCGTGGGCGGCAACGTCGGGGAAGAACATGACTGCCAGAGTCATCGGGACGGCCACGAGAGCGGCTGCCATCCCCACCGCCCGTAGGGTCAGCTTTATGCCCTGCCGCCCGAAATCGTGTGCGATGAGTGCCGGGACCAGGTAGCCGACACCCACCAGCAGCGGGACGCTGGATTCCCACAGGTAGGGCGTCGATGGGGTCGCCTTGATGCACACAACTTGCACCGCCGCCGAAATCATCATGATTGTCGAGAACTTGTTGCGGATGTCGAAGAGGAACCGTCTCGCCAGTACGTGGTTGACGAACCAGAACGCAAAAAGCGCGTTGGCGAGGGTGACGAGGAGTACCAGCGGTTGCAGCACGAAGACGGCGACGTAGCCGGGCACGATGATGCTCCCGGTGGTGATGTGGTAGCGCTCGTAGACGATGATCGACGCCAGCACGCCCACAATGAACGCAAACCTCACCGTGTTGATGTCGAACAGGTAGTCGTGCATTACACCCGGTCCCTACGCCACTGCAATAAGGCGCCGATGCGGCGCTTGTGGTTGCGCGTCTGCATGCTCGAAGTACTCGAGCAGCATCTCCGCCTGGTCGGTGTGGATGTTGACAAATCCGACGAGCAGCACGTCGTTGCTTGGGATCCTGGCGACGAGCTGGTCGATGATCTCCTCGATGGTCGGGTTGCGTTGTTCGCCGAGGTTGATCAGATGCTCTTTGGGGTAGCCGTTGCGCAGGACGATGTTGGAGACGAGGTCCTCGTAGGCTCCGAAGGTGGCGAGCCGGTCGAACTTCAGGTCGTTGACGGCGACGTCGGCAAACTGCACAGCCCGGCGCTGGCGGTCGTGCCGGTTGTTGAGGATGCCGACCGAGATGGTTTTGTCGCTCACGTACGGGTCGAGCTTGGCCATCGCGGCCGCCATCGACTCCCGGTCGTTCACTGCGAAGAGGTTCGCCCAGGTGACCTTCTTGTCAGCGATCTCGTAGCGCTCGATGCGGAGCACTCCGGGATCGGCGGGAGCCTTCACCATCCCCATCATGGCGACGTGGCGTGGGATGTTGAGCAGTTCGCCGACTGCAAGTGTTATGGCGATGTTCTCTTCAAAGGAGATGTAGTCGAAGGCAGCGACTTCATCCGACCGCACCTTGGTGGGGTCGGCGACGATCAGGCTGGTGTGACGTTTGCGTGCTTCCTCGAACATGATGTCGAGGATTTCGGGGTTCTGCTCGGCGGTGACCAGGATGCCGTTCTTCGGGCAGCTCGACATGAGTGCGCGGGCGATCTCGGGGAGTGTCTCTCCCATAACGTCCTGATGGTCCTCGCGGACGTTGGTGATGACACCGATCGTCGATTTGATGATCCGATCTTCGCTGACCTTCTGGTAGCGGGGGTCGATCGCCATGCACTCCATCACTACGGCGTCGACAAACGGTGTGACCCAGTCCCGCACAACCTGAATCTGCTCGAGGATGGTCGGGGAGCCGCTCCGATCGATGGGGCGGTCCTGCCCATCGGGGTCTATCACCGCGGCGAAGGTGCCGGTCGACTTGCCGACCGTGAACATCCCCGCCTCGCGCAGCATGCCGGCGATCAGCCGGGTTACGGTCGACTTGCCCCTGATGCCGTTGACGTGGATGCGGTGGGGGACCATGGCGATCCGGCGGGAATGGCCGTGCGACTCACCGAACCAGCGGAGCATCATGCCGAGGGCCGCTGCAGCGGCGATGGCGAAGAAAAGGAGTTGTGACACCATTCCGATCAACCTCCACCCCGGTTATCGGCGCGGTTACAGGCCCGACTTTATGGATCTGTCAGCCCATTGCGGCGTCAACGCGGAATGCCGCGGGGACCCGTTAGCGTGGCGATTACGCCGGCCAGAACCGCAAGCGCGATGGGTATCACCGCCGTGGTGAGGGTGTCGAGTGGTCGCACGCTCCACATCATCAAGGCCAGGGACAGGAAGAGCCCGAAGATGAGTGCCGCGATGACCGATGAGACCTTGCGGCCGCCGATGATTGACATCACGGCCCAGAATGCGGTGCCGAGCAGGCCGACGAGAACCACGAGACCGACCGGGTTGCTCAGCGGGTTGCCGTCGAGCTTCACCATGGCGAATCCGGAGCACTCGCCGCCGGACGCCGAGTGGGTGGCGGTCACCTTCCACACGCCGGGAATCCAGATGGGCAGCTTGTCCCGGAAGTCGTCGAGCTGATAGACCTTGTTCTCGACACTCCGAGTGTCCTCGTCGTTTGCCCCACCCCAGTCACCGAGCTTGATGGCAAACGGGCCCACCTGGACCTTCGCCTCCCCAGAGTGATCCTTGTTCTCGAATCCCACCGACCCGGAGTATGTGACCTGGACGCCATCCTCGTTCGGAATCGGGATAGCATTGCCGGCGGTGTCGTTTGCCGGGGTGTAGGTCGCCCCTTTTATGGTGGCCTGTCCGGTGCAATCACCGGTGACGGAAGCCGATGCCCATCCGGGCACCAGGGCGACCAGAGCTCCGGCGAGCAGACTGATGATGGCGAGCTTGCGAACCATTGCCCCTCCGAGGACTCGATCTCGACCCGACCCTACCCGTCGGGATGCCCCGATTCGGTGATTTTCCGCGAGCGCCGGCTCAGGATGGACCGCACCTCTTGTATGTCGCCCGGCGAAGTTCTGGCGGCGCGGTAGTAGCAATACCCGGTGGGCAGGAAGAACACCTGG
Source organism: uncultured bacterium (assembly GCA_963801165.1). Taxonomy (GTDB): domain Bacteria; phylum Actinomycetota; class Acidimicrobiia; order Spongiisociales; family UBA5794; genus JAAETI01. Next base: position 306,926 of record CAWDDT010000011.1, on the reverse strand, counting down.
AAGATTGAGAGAGACACTGCCCAATTCAGCGGCGGGGCAATGGACCGCTCGAGCGCTCCGGCGACACTCGAAGCGAGTGCCGATCCCGGGGCGCGACCGAACGCGTTGGCGAGATTGGCTGCACCGAACACCGTTCCGCGGTGTTCTGGGAGGTTGACATCGGACATAAGCGCGTACCAGTTTGGTGAATCGGCACCGGAGAAGGCAATGCCCAGCAGCGATGTCAGGAACGCGGCCGCGACCCAACCGTTGGTGACGAGGTTTTTCAGTACCTCGACGGCGAGCGTGACGGAATCCGCTCCGGCAGTCACGTTGAGACCTCGCAGCGGAATGAAGAAGAACATCAGGAAGAATGGAATGCCGCCCAGGATGCCCACGGTGGACACGATTGCCCTCCCTTTCAGAGTCCTGAGCTGCAGCCTGTCCCCGATGTGCCCCGCCACTATGGACAGCACGCCACTGATCTGAAACATGGCGGCCAGGATTCCTCCGACCTTGGTGGCGGTCTTTGCGTCATACCCTGCAGCGAGCACTTTCTCCTGGTAGAGCAGAGTCCCCCATACGAGTGATCCGTAAGCGACCTGAGCGCTGATGCCCTGGACAATCAACCACACGTTGGTACGTCGCCGCCAAATCGTGGGGAGTTGGTCTAGCGAGATCCGGTACTCGTACTCACCTCCGCTTTCGTGAAGCTGAGCCAGGTCCGGTTCGCGCATTCCCCGCGGCGGGTTGTACGTGAAGAGATACAACCCGGCCGTAGCCAACCCGAGAAGGGCGATAACCCGGAAGGCCGTGGCGAAATCATCGGCTCCGTACTGGCTGGCAAGCAGGCCGCCGAGGATTGCTCCGGCGCCCTGCGAAAGACCCCAGAAGCTCATGGCCAGCCCGCGCCTGCGTGGAGACACAAAGTCGCTGATCACCGAGAAACCGACCGACGCGATGACGCCGAGCCCGACTGCGGTGACAAACTGCCACGCAAAGAGTTGCCAGTAGGTGACGGCTGTCGAGGAGAGCAGACAACCTGTTGCCCAGGCCAGTGTCCCCCAGAAGAGAAGCCGCTTTCGGTCGGAGCGATCGCCCCAATAGCCCCAGGCGACTGCGCTGAGAGCTGTGATGAGGATGACCATTGCAATGAGGATGCCGATTGCGGTTGTCGAGGTATCCAGGGTCACCTTGATCGGATCCGTCATCGCGGGGATCGTCGCCAGGGCCGCGTTGTCGAGCGAGGCCAGCGTCACGAACACGACAATCGTGAACACCACGTGGGCATGTCCGCCCCACCAGGTAGGTCTGGTTCTCTCCCGCATGGCGGCTCATTGTGGCACGTGGCAGAGCTTTCCTCCCCCGCTATTGCTGTGATCGAGATCGAGAAGGGGGCGGTCCCACAGTTGCGGGACCGCCCCTTCCGATATCGGCGGAGTTCAGGACCAGAAGTTCACAAACTCGCCGGGTTCGACAGTGTCGAGATCGCTTCTGAGGATCCCGTCGTTCGAGTAGGTGTAGAGGCTGTCGCCGATGACCATTGACCGCTCGATGCCGGGTCCCCAGTAGTCGGGTGAATCGACACCGTCTGGCGTGTGGGTGATGCGACCCATTTCCTCAATGCCGTCCTTGGTGACGCGCAGAGCGACAGCTCCGACGAAACCGCTCTCGGCTCCCGTCTTCTCGTCCCAGTTGTAGGCGGAGACCGGGATCACGGTCAGACCGGTCTGTGGCCAGTAGAGAAAGGCGTGGTGATCCCACTCGACGCTCGAGTACCCGTTGTCGAAGGTGTAATTCTGGATCCGGGTCGGGTGCGCCGGGTCGCTCACGTCGTACAGCGAGACCTGGGTGCCCAGCGTCCGGCCCTCGTCGGTGGCATCCTGACCGACCCCTAGCAACAGCCCATCGCCGACCGGATGCAGGTAGGCCGAGTAGCCGAGCAGCTCGAGCTCGCCGACGACCGCAGGGTTGGCGGGATCGGACAGGTCGATCGTGTACAGCGGATCGGTCTGCTGGAACGTCACCACGTAACCGACGTCGTCGAAGAATCGCACTGCGTAGATCCGCTCCCCGTCGCCCAGGCCACCGACCCGCCCGACCTCGGCCAGCTCGCCGTTCTTTTCCTCGAGCACGGTGACGAAGCTCTCCGCGTTGCGGGTGGCTCCCGACCACCAATCCGGGGACGAGGTGGTGGCGACCCTGAGGTTGCCCTGATACTCATCCATCGACCACTGGCTGAGCATGAACCCGTCGACCCGTCCGGTGGCCACATAGGTCGTCTTGTCGGGATTACTGATATCGAACTTGTGGATGTCCGTCTGATGGTTGTTGATGGCGTCCTCGGCCTCGGCGTCGGTGAGGGCACTCCAGTTGCGCCACGCCTCCGAGGCGATGTACATGGCCTTGTCGGACGAGTACACGATGTTTCCGGAAGCGAGCACGCCGACGGCATCCTTGACGGCCATCTGGCCAGCCATGTCGATGGTGACGACGTTGAGCATCTCGATCCCCGAGAACTCCTCGGGATGATGAGCGCTTGAGCAGTCGAGGAGGCTGCCCTCGTGGAGCACGTTGCCCCTCGAGTCCTCGACGATGTAGTACGGGACCCAGTTGTCGATCGTCGAGTCGAGTACTACCTGGCGGTTGTACGCCTCGGCATCCCGCTCGGCCTTGAGCCCATTGGTGTCTGGGTACTGGAACTTGAGGCCGGTGGGGTAGGAGCTGACAACCAGACGGACCGTGCCGTCGACCATGCGGGCGCTGACCTCGGAGCCGTCGACATGCATGACTCTCTCGACGGCAGGTCGCTCGATGTTGGAGATGTCGATCTCGACCAATGTCGTGGTTGGTGTAGAGGGGACGTAGCGACCCGGGTCACCCCCGATCGGCTGATCCATCATCGGCGTTGCGTAGCTGTCACCGTACGCCATGACCAGGACCTTGTCGCCGTACAGGAACATATCGTTGGCCCAGCCCACGTCGATGGTCGTCCGCCCGGCAAGACGGGGCTCCGCACCGGTGGCGTCGACGACAAACAGCGTGTTGTTGCTGATGGCGACGATTCGCTTGCCATCGGTCTTGACGATGTCGGGCTCGTCGACGCCGAGCTCCTGGAGATTGGTTCCGGAATAGTCAACGCCGGCTTGCGGCGCAGCGGCTCCGGACGCGGTCGGAGCCACGCCGGAATCGGCAGCAGCGGTCGTCTCGGCCATAGCCATGTCGCGCATGATCACCGGCCCACCCCAGTACCCGTTGTCGAAGCCGTACGGCCCGACCAGATCGACGGCGTGGTCTTTGACATACGAGAGGAAGCCGTCACACGCATTGAACGCCCGCAGACCGTACGACACCGTCTGGGCCGCGATCGGCGGTCGTGTGGTGTTGCCCAGCGACGTTGTCGTCGCGGTGTCGTCGGCCGCCGAGCATGCGGCGACGAGCATCATGAGGGCTGCAGTGGTGATGATGAGGCGTTTCATGGGTGACTCCCCGTTGCTTCCTGGCTGTCACTCTCTCTGATGTCGCGATCACGCCGGTAGGTTCCCGGTTTCTCGCAAAGAAGGAGTCGGCTCAGCCCAGGGCCGACATGATCGCCTGGGTGAGAATGTCGTAGCCCAGCTCGTTGGGATGGATGTCGGGGGGAACGGATGTCATGTGGGTCGTCGCCGCAGCCGTGTTTTGCATGGGTGTGAATCCATCGGCAACCGTGATCTGGTATCTCGATGCGGCCTCAACTGCGAGCTGGTTCAAGGAGTTGAGGGCCTCGTCGCTGACCGTCTCGAACTCGACCCGGCCCTCGAACCCCAGGGAGAACGGGTTGTAGGCCTCGAGAAAGACGATGGTGGCGTCCGGGAACGCATCCCGAAGCGTGGCGAAGATCGCGTCGATGTTTCTGCGATACGCATCTAGTGATAGATCGATACCTGCCCGGCACGTCGCGGCGGTGATGTCCGCGCTGCAGTCCTCCGATCCCAGGTGACCAAGCAGATCGTTTGCTCCGATGTCGATGGTCACGTATGCGACGTCGTTGTCCTGGCCGGCGGCGACGGCCTGGTCGAGCTGGCCCCCGCTGAGCATCGTCCCCGAGGTTTCTCCCACAGCCCCGAGATTCTGGAGACCGTAGACCGCACCGTCGCGCAGGCTCAGCTCTCGATGAACCTGCGAGACGTAGCCCTCGGCGTACCCGTCGACCCCGGTGGCGGCGGCAAGCGAGTCGCCCAGCGCCAGATAGATAGGGCTCCCCTCGGCGGTCGCCGTGTTGACCCCCGGGTCGTAATGCACCGGGTCGACGGCGCTGGTGGTCAAACCGCTCAGGTCGCCGAAGGCCGCCAGCATCGTCGAGGCGTCGACCTCTGTGCCGCCCAGGCTGACACCGGAGACCGACACCTGGTCGTCACCGATGATGACCTGTTGTATGTCGGCACCGTCTTTCGCCAGGGCACGATTGAGGTCGGCGACCCTACCGATCATGTCCTGAACGGCGTTCATGGCAACAGCCGGCATGGTGAACATGCCGATGTCCGCATGGAGCAGCTCGATATCGACCCGGCCCCCGGTCACCCGGGCTGTCACCTCACCGGTCACGGTCAGGTCTCCGCCCTTGAACCTGCCGGCGAACGCGATGAGCGGAGTTTCACCGACCGAGTTGACGATATCGATGGACACTCGCTGGAACGGCGTGTCCGTGTCGGCGAGCGCGTCGAGGAGAACCGCGTTCAACTCGTCCTCGGTCAGCGTCACCTGAAACGACGACGATCCGTTCGATTGGTCGATCTTGTTTTGTGCCGTCGCCAGTCGTGTCGCGTCGGGCGCATCGACCGGTCCGGTGTTGCCCGCGGTGAGCGCGGCCAGGATCTGGGCCGCACCGTATCCGCCGATGACCACGCTCCCAGCGAGTGCAGCAATGAGCGCGACGACCACGACTCGGCCGAGGACGACGGGAGCGGTGAAGGCGATGATCACAGAGCTGGCGGCAATCGTTGTAGCTGTGACGACGGCGTAGGTCTCGCCGATCGTGAACAGCGCCAGGGTCCCGGCGGCGGCGGCCGCGAGCGCGCCGAACACGATGATGGCTACACGGAGAGGGCCGCTGACGCTTACGTTCATGAACGACAGAGAGTAGAGCCCGGTCCGGGTAAGTCGATCAGGAGCGGCGTTTCGCGCGACGTGCAGCCCTCTGTTCGGCGCTCTCACGCATGCGCTCTTTGTACTGTTCCGGGCTCTCGATGTGCTCCGAGTGGATCAGTTCGTAGTGGTCGCCGTAGGTCTGGACCATGGCGACGATTGTCGCGGCCACCGGCAGCGCCAGCAGCGCACCCACGCCGCCGAGTAGCGACGCCCCGACGATGGCCGCGCCAAATGCGACGGCCGGGTGCAGATTCATGGTGTTGGCGGTGATCCGTGGCGACAGTAGGTAGTTCTCGACTTGCTGATAGGCGAGGATCGCGATCAGCACGAGGAAGGCGTCGAATGGCTTTTCGGCCAGAGCGATCAGCAGTGGAAACGCCCCCGCGATGTACGTGCCAACGGTCGGGACGAACTGCGAGACGATTCCCACCCACAGCGAGAGGGCGAACGCATAGGGGACGCCGATCCAGGTGAACGCCACAAAGTGGAATATGGTCGAGGACACAGCAAGGAGGCTGCGCGAATAGACGTAGCCACCCACCTTTTCGATGGTGATCGCGGTGATGGTGTCGACGTGTTGTTGCTGCTCGGGTGGCATTCTGCGCAGGATGGCTGCCCGCAGCCTGGGTAGATCCGCCAGGATGTAGAAGACGAACAGGCCGATCGTCAGCAGCTGGAACAGCAAGCCGACCGCTGTGGAGGCAAGACCGAGGACGCCACTGACTGCGTTTGTGGAAAGGGCCTGGAGACGTTGCTGATCGGCGGTGATGTCCGAGATGATCTGGTCGCTGGAGATCTGCACGTCGAAGGTGCGGTTTGCCCAGGACACCAGCGATCGGATGTAGGAGGGGACCTGGCCGACCAGCTTGATCGTCTCACCCACGGCCACGTTGATCAGGGCATATGCGAACACGACGCCGAATGCCGCGGTCACGATCATGACCAGCGCAGTCGCCAGGCCGCGACGCCAACCACGATTGCTGAGGGCTTCGACCGCAGGGAGCATTGCAAAAGCGGCAAAGACCGAGATCACCAGGGTGATCATGAACCCGGATGTGTTCCCGACGATCCAGGTGCTCCCGTAGATGGCGATAAGCACCGTGATGGTGCCCACAGTTAGGCGGGGAAGCCACACGCGATACCACCCCACCGACGGTGTGGTGATCGAATCAGGCACCTCTTCCATCCCCTTACCTTTCTACATGAGCTTCTCGAGACGCAACTCGATCGCGTCTGGATCGAATCTGCCCTGGAAGTAGAACCGGCTCATCCCGGCGTCCTGCATGCCCGCCATGATGTCCCGGACCTGCTGCCAGGTCCCTCGGGGCGCGTTGCGTCTTGCCGCCTCTTGTTCGAGCTTGTCTGCCGACGTGCCGTGCTCGGCTGCGATCTCCTCCATGAGCTCGTGGTAACGCTGTTCCGTGTCGGCCGCGACTATCTGCCCGGAGCTGGAGATCAGCAGGGACGCGGGGTCCCGGCCCGCTGCTACTGCTGCGCTGCGGGCCCGTTCGATCCTGGCGGCATACTCGTTGGGAATCGCCGGGTAGGCGTTCAGCTCATCGGCGTACCTGCCGGCGAGCTGTGGTGTCTTGACGGCTCCGGTGCCCCCGACCACCAGTTTCAGGTTTGGTCGCGGCTGGATGTCGAATCCCTGGAACTTGTAATACTCACCGGAGAAGCCGGCCGGAGGCTCGGCGAATGCCGCACGCAGGTACCCCAGCGCCTCCTCGAGCCTGGCGAACCGCTCGCCTCTCTCCGGGAAGTCGATGCCGAACTGAGTGTGCTCCTGCTCTAGCCAGCCGGTCCCCAGTCCCAGCTTGAAACGCCCGCCGGCCATCTCCTGGATCGTGGCGACGTTCTTTGTGATGACAGAGGGGTGGCGAAAGGTAATCGGTGAGACAAGGATCACCAGCTCGATTGTGGCCGTCTCTCTGGCGAGACCGGCCATCACCGCAAAGGCGTCGTATGCCGGCCCGCTCTGCGCAGCATCGGTCCCGTATAGGTAGTGATCAGGTATGGCGAAGGCGGCCAGTTCCTTGCGCTCGGCCCAACGGGCTGCCTCGAGGAACCCGGCGTAGTTGTCTGCAGCGGTCTGAATGGCATATTCCACGACAGCATTTTGGCAGTGTCTGCTCCTTCGTCGTTGGATACCGGGACCCGGCCCGGTGTCGACCCTGGCTCTCGAGCAATCGGATGGCGTCTGTCCAACCCAACCCTTAGCACCCAACCCTTAGCACCCAAACCCTTAGCACCCGCCCGTATCTGCCAACATGGACAGGCATGTTCCGTCCCCGGGTTACCAGCAGTTCGGTGGGACAGACGCTTCCGTGGTTGGTGGCCGCGCTGCTCGTCGTCCTCGGCAGCGGCCTTGTCGCGGTCTGGCTGAACGCCACTGCTCTGAAGTCCGACCGGGATACGCTGAGCCGCGGTGCGCATGCGATCCAGTCGAACGTCGAGGAGCAGATTCGCATTCTTCAACTCGCCGGCACCGGGACACAGAGCCTCGCCGGCCAGCCCATCGATGAGATCGACCTCATGGCAGTCGTCAATGAGATCGATATCTCCGTGCTCACTTCGCTGTTGGCCGTTGTCACCTACCCGGTGGACGCCAGCGGAGCCGGGAAGGGGGCGCCCCTGCTCGACGTCGGCTCTCCGCTGCTGTCGAGTGTGAACTTCGAGATCCCGGACATCAAGATCTCACTAGGCGAGTTCAGGGAGCTGCAGGAAGCGGGAGATGTCTTCTTCAGCCAACCGCTCGTCGCCGATGACAGCGGACGGCTTGACTACATCGTTGCTATGCCGATCGACGGTGATGCCGGGCCCCAACTCATTGGTGTGGCCTTCCGTCCGGACCGGATGCTTTCGTCGGCTGTGGAGGCGGCCGGGGAGGGTCAATACGCAGTAGATGTGATCGACGTCCGCTTCGGCAACGAGTTGGTGCTTTCGATGGGCGAACCCGCCTCTGAACTCGAAGAGATACGTAGCCCGGACGGGACCAAGCGGGCGCTCGAGTTGGTGGTTCGTCCCGGCGAAGACTTCCACTTCGCCCAATCGCCGTGGATCGTGATACTCGTGCTCGCCACGGGGATCGTGGTCGCCTTGCTGCTGGTATGGATGGGTCGGATGGCAAAGGCCAGATCGGAGGGCCTCGCCGAGAGGTTGCGTCTCGCCCAGGACCTGAATGAGAGCAAGGACCGGTTCCTTGCCACTGTGAGCCACGAACTGCGAACTCCGCTCACCGTCGTGCTCGGAGTGGCCTCCGAACTGGGTCCCCGTTGGAACGACTTCGACGAGCAGGAGCGTCAAGACGTGATGCTGATGATGACCGAGCAGGCGGTCGAGGCGGCCAACATCGTGGAGGACCTGCTGGTCGCAGCGCGTTCCGACCCGTCGCGGTTGCGGCTGGCGATGGAGAGTACGCGGCTGCAGGCACATGTTGAGTACGCCATTGGGTCACTGGCGGATGAGGGGAGGCACCGGGTCGTGAGCCGCGCCGCGGATCTGCCCGCATACGCCGAAACAACGAGGCTTCGTCAGATCCTGCGCAACCTGCTCGAGAACGCCGTTCGCTACGGCGGTGGCACAATCACTGTCGACGCCGGCCTCGACGGCAGCTGGCTCACAGTCGTGGTCGCCGATGACGGGAATCTCGCCGCCGAGGACCACGAGCGCATCTTCGAGCCTTACGAGCAAACCGAGGACGTGGCCTCCCGCTCACCGAGCGGGGTCGGTATCGGCCTCTACGTCAGCCGTCTGCTGGCCCGGCTCATGGGCGGGGATCTCGACTGAGTGCGCGAAGAGGGCTGGACCAAGTTCCGGTTGCGGCTTTCCGCCGCTGCCGACGGCGCCGACGTCGAGCAGGAGCTGGCTCTCCTCGGTTCCTGACACCCACCGCTAGCCTTCTCACCGATAGGTCCCCGGAGGCTCCATGGATGAAGCTCGCTGGTTTCCCGGCGCAGATGTGATCGCGGCCGCAAATCTGACCGATGCCATGAGCGAACTCGGTCTGGGCACGTACGACGACTTCTACACATGGTCGGCCGCGCAGCGGGGGGAGTTCTGGGGCTACACGACGGAGCGTCTCGGCATTGTCCTCAGTGAGCCGGCGAACGTGATCCTCAACGGCACCCCGCAGCATCCGCGGTGGCTGGCCGGAGCCACGCTGAACATCGCCGAGTCGTGCTTTCAGGCCGATCGAATCGCCGTTGCGATCGTCTCCAGCCGAGGGGGAGATCTGCATCGGCTCACCTACGAGGAGCTGCGTCGGCAGGCAAACCGTTTTGCCAACGGCTTGCGCCAGAGTGGTGTCGGTCCTGGTGAACGGGTGGCCATCGCCATGTCGATGAGCCCCGAGTCGGTCGTCGCCTACCTGGGAATCGTGCTGGCGGGTGGCGTTGTCGTATCGATTGCCGACAGCTTTGCGCCGATGGAGATCCAGACACGGCTGCGTATCGCCGGCACGGACCTCGTGGTCACCCAGGATGTCATCCGAAGAGGTGGCAAGACGCTCCCCATGTACGAGAAGGTGGTAGCAGCCGGAGCCGGGCGAGCCGTCGTGGTCACGACGGGTGCCGGCACGAAGCTGCGACCCGGCGACCGGTGGTGGGATGAGTTCCTGGCGGTGGACGACGGCTTTGCGGCTGTGCCCTGTGATCCGGGGGATCACAGCAACATTCTCTTCTCCTCAGGGACGACTGGTGACCCCAAAGCGATCCCGTGGACCCATACGGCACCGATCAAAGCCGCGTCGGATGGGCACTTTCACCAGGACATCCATCCCGGGGACACGGTGGCGTGGCCGACCAACCTGGGATGGATGATGGGGCCATGGCTGATCTATGCGACGCTTATCAACGGGGCAACAATGGCCCTGCACGATGACGTCCCCGCGGGCGCGGGATTCGCCCGGTTTGTCGAAGCGGCCGGGGTGACGATCCTCGGGGTGGTTCCCTCTCTCGTCGCCTCGTGGCGCTCTTCGGGCGTCGCCGAGCCGTATGACTGGTCTCGGATCCGGTTGTTCAGCTCGACCGGGGAGGCATCCAACTCCTCGGACATGGCGTACCTGATGGATCTCGCCGGCAATAAGCCGATCATGGAGTACATCGGTGGCACCGAACTCGCGGGGGGCTACATGAGCGGCACGGTCCTGCAGCCGTGCACGCCGTCGACGTTCACGACGCCGACCGTCGGCGGCGCGATTCACATTCTCGATGAGAACGGCGATCCGGCCGATATCGGCGAGTTGTTCATCGAGCCGCCCGCTATGGGGCTGTCCACCGAATTGCTCAACCGGGACCACGACATGGTCTACTACTCAGGGACACCCGCAGTCGCCGGGGTGAGGCTACGCCGCCACGGCGACCGGATCGAGCGCCTCCCCGGCGGTCGGTTCCGGGCTCAGGGCCGGGTCGACGACGCGATGAATCTCGGCGGGATCAAGGTCGGCTCCGCGGAGATCGAGAGGGCCGTGATGGGCAGTCCCGGTCTTATCGAGTCGGCCGCCATCGCGGTCGACCCGCCGGGGGGTGGCCCGAGCTCGCTGGTGATGTATGTCGTGCTCGACACCGGTTCGGACGTGAGTGCGGTGACCGGGGAGATGCAGCACCGCATCAGAGAGGTCCTGAACCCGCTGTTCAAGATCTCCGACGTCGTTGCGCTGGCGGAGCTGCCCCGGACTGCGTCGGCCAAAGTGATGCGGCGATCCCTCCGCGACAACTACATGCAGCGGTGAGCTCGTCGCCTCTCGTTAGAAGCGTGGCCCTACCCCAATCCCGGCGCCGGCGAGGACACTTCCGAGGCCGCGGGTCAAGCCAACTGCTACTGCCGATGTGTGCGTCTCGCCCGGCAGTACCTCGCAGGTGACCTCGGATGCCGGGTTGCGACTCTCCAGCAAGCCTGCCATGCGCCGGGTGTTGGTGACGAGCCTCCATTCGGCCAGACCCGGAATCGCTGCCGACTCCTCGTGTTCCCCGACCGCGAGGTACACATGCTTTGCGCGACCCTCCGGCACGGCCGCTGTCTCCGATTCGATCCGGAAGACAGCTTCGTGGTCCCACCACAGGGCGGGGCTCACGATCACATAGTGATCGAATAGCTCGGGCCTGGCGAGCAGGGCGTAGGTGGTGAAGAGGCCCCCGAGCGACGAACCGAAGAGAACGGACCCGTCGTCGGCGGTCGGGTAGCGGCTGGCCAGAAGCGGCCGGAGCTCAGTCTCGATGAATGCGAGGAACTCGTCGGCTCTGCCCATCTGCTGCCCCTCTTCGAGCAGCGGCTCCCACGCCGGGTCTATTCGCCGTCCCATCTCGAAGAAGCCGGGGTCGACGGTCGGGGTCAGATCGCGGTTGCGCGTCTCGCCTTGAACTCGTGCATCGTTGGTCCCGTAGCCGATACCGACAACGAGTAGTGGCGGAAGCTCACCGAACAGTTGGTAGCGGAGGCGGGATATCTCGGTAGCCATGCCGAAGAAGAGGTCCCCGTCGGTGATGTACAGGATGGAATACACCTCGGGCAGCGGGCCCGCCGCGCCGGGAACTGGTCGGGCAACCCGGATCTCGAGCTCGGCACCGACATGGTGTGACACGAGCCGGTATGCGTCGGTGTCTCGAAGGCACACGGGTCCTGTCGACTCGGGGAAGCTCATCATCTCGCCTTTCTTTTGACATCTGTCGTAGCGACCGTAGAGCCTTACGCGACGTGAGGGTCAAGAGCCGTTTGACCCGGGTGCGCCGGTTTCTCAGTCGTGCCATCAAGCGATGGCGCCGTGTTGATCGTTTCACGTCTTCTATGAGCGGGGAGCAAGTAGTGATCCCCCCATTTCGGGGGGATCGGACGGCCTCCCGGGCCGTCCGAGGGGGGAAGTACGAGCGGTGGTCGCCGTTGGTTTGTCCCCCTCCCGCACCAGTCCCTCCCTGCGGTCGGGTCTGGCCCCGCCCTCCCGCAAGGGGAGGGCTACTACTGGCGTGACCGCCGATCGGGTGTACCAGCGGCGATTGGAGGAGAGCAGTGATCCCCCCATTTCGGGGGGATCGGACGGCCCTCCCGGGCCGTCCGAGGGGGGAAGGACAAGCAGCGCCCGCCGTTGGTTGTGTCCCCCTCCCGGACCAGTTCCTCCCTGTGGTCGGGTCTGGCCCCGCCCTCCCGCAAGGGGAGGGCTACTACTGGCGTGACCGCCGATCGGGTGTACCAGCGGCGATTGGAGGAGAGCAGTGATCCCCCCATTTCGGGGGGATCGGACGGCCTCCCGGGCCGTCCGAGGGGGGAAGTACGAGCGGTGGTCGCCGTTGGTTTGTCCCCCTCCCGGACCAGATGCCGGCGGCGCCGGCATTTCGTTTGAGATGGTTCTGCTACGCCCGGTGGATGAGTTGTGAGGTGGCTGGCTCGCCGCGGTCGCTACGGCCGCGACCTGATTGCGACGTCATCACGTTTCGGTGCGGGTACGGTGTTGCCGTGATTGCGCTTCGTGTTGTTGTGTTTCTCGTCGGGGTCATCGTTGCCCTGTGGACGGTGATGTCGGCACTGCGGACAACGGTGCTGCCTCGTAGTGCCCAGGTGGCGATCAGCCGCTGGGTCTACCGGGCGATGCGTCGTCTCTTCCTGATCCCGGCCGGTCCGTCTCAGCCGTTCGCCAGACGGGACCGGGTGCTTGCGTTGTACGGTCCGACGACGCTCCTGGCGCTCCCGATCGTCTGGCTGTTTCTCATCGGGTCGGCCTACTCGTTCATGTTCTGGGCGCTCGACACGGGCTCGCTGGCCAACGCAATCGCTCTCAGCGGCTCCTCGTTGACCACCCTGGGCTTTGTGGTGGCAACCACGACGGCGGAGCGAATGCTTGCCTTCACCGAGGCCGGTTGGGGGCTGATCCTGATCACGCTCATGATCACATATCTTCCCTCGATCTACTCGACGTTTGCCCGGAGGGAGACCCAGGTGGCGTTGCTCGAGGTGCGCGCCGGTAACCCCCCTTCCGCGGTCGAGATGCTCATCCGCTATTACCGCATCGGTTGGGTGGCCAGCGCCGAGGAGACCTGGCTCGACTGGGAGCGATGGTTCGCCGAGATCGAGGAGTCACACACCACCTTCCCCATCCTGGCGTTCTTCCGCTCGCCGCAACCGCAGCGGTCCTGGGTGACGGCGTCCGGCACGGTGCTCGATGCGGCAGCGCTCTACGTCTCGTGTATCGAGAGGATTCCGGCAGGTCCGGCCCGTGTCTGCATCCGGTCCGGCTTTCTGACGCTGCGGCAGCTGGCGGACTTCTTCGGCATCGTCTTCGACCGGGACCCCGAGCCCGATGATCCGATTTCGATCAGCCGGGACGAGTTCGACTCTGCCTGGGATCAGATGAAGGAGGCGGGTCTCGAGCTCAAGGCAGACCAGGATCAGGCATGGCGCGATTTCGCCGGATGGCGGGTGAACTACGACACCGCTCTCCTGGCGCTCGCCGAGGTGACGGTCGCCCCATACGCACCCTGGAGCTCTGATCGGTCGGCGCCGAGTCGGCTCGAACCTCGTTTACGTCGTTTTGGCTTCAAGCCCCGGTCCGCTGCCGCACGCCCGCAGCTCGTTGGCTCTCCCTTTCGGCGGCTGCGGCGGCCTCGCGATGGCTGATATCGGTCCGTTGGGAACGAGACACGTGGCTCCCCGGCATAGAATCACCCTGGTACATGACAGACAGGAGGAGCATGGATCAGTCGGAGCCGTACGCCTCCTTGCGGGAGCGGGTCATCGGCGAGCGTGGCGTCGTGATGGTCATGGGGACGGCCAACACCGGCAAGACCACTATGGCGAGGCTGCTTCTACGCGACGCTCTTCACGCGGGAAGGTCGGTGGCATTTGTCGATGCCGACGTCGCCGTCCCTTCCGTCGGCGCTCCCGCCTGCGTCGGGCTGCGCTGGGTACGCTCGGACACCGATCTCGCTGATCTGTCGCAACCGGACTCCATGCGCTTCGTCGGGTCGACGCAGCCACAGGGTGTTGTCCTTCCGCATGTCGTTGCGACCACCAAGCTGATCGAGGAGGCCCGGCAGGGGGCGGACTTCATCGTTCTGGACACCAGCAGTATCGTCTCGGGCGTTGTCGGTCAGACGCTCACGTATCACGTCACCGAGCTGTGTAACCCGACATTGATCATCGCCATCCAGCGCGGGGAGGAGCTGGAGCCCGGTATCGGCATGTTGCGCCGTTTCCTGGGCGCCCGGGTGGCAAAGTCCGAGCCACCCCCCGGGTTGGAGCTGGTGGGACCGCTCGACCAGCGCAACCGGCTCATTGCCGCATTCCGTGATGCCTTCGAGCCCGACCTGCACAGATGGCGGGTTCATTCCTCTGTGTTTGCCCCCACGCTCCCGGAGGCCTTCGACCTCTCCCGTCTCGAGGGGATGCTGGTGGGTGTACAGAATGACCATGGGGCCTGTCTCGGCCTGGGTGCCCTCGAGCACGACGACGGTGTTGTCCGGGTGGCAACGCGGTACGGCGACCAGATGCGTGGTCTCCGGCTCGGCTCGATGCGGATCAACCTGGACACCTACGAGACGACGAGGGTGCGACTGCGCGAGCTGATTTTCGGCGTCTGACCGGGTCGATCTCCGCCTCGTGCATACATCGGCGGCCATCAGGCCAGCGGGCAAGAAGGCAGCGGAGGTACGCAGGTTCGGGGAGAGCGCAGGTTCAGGGAGAGGGATGTGCAAGAGCCCAAGGAACCCCGGCGAGACTTACCCCCGCACTTCCCCGGACGAGGTCGGTATGCCAGAGCACCTTGGGCTTTGCAACCTCGAACCTAAAGCGGCTGAGCGAGGTTTTCAAGTCTGTCGTTTACGACCAATCGGCTCGCGTTATTGAGGGCAACTGATCGTTATTTGGGCTCAAATGACGCCAATGTGACGACCTGTCCACATATCCACAGCTATCCACAGGGTGTTGTGCACAACGGGTGTTCACAAGTTGGGACGACTTCTTTTCGCGACCCATTCGCACCGATTTACCGCGCCCGCTGCGTTCGGGTCCGGCGGGTCATTTCCCGGGCTGCGACGCGGCCCCGCGCGGGTTGGCGGCGATGCCTTCGTAGAGCTCGAGGAGACGCTCGACGGTGGTGTCCCAGGAGAAGCGCTGGGAGTGCTCGACGGCACCTGCCGACAGCTCGGCGGCGAACTCAGGGTCGCCAACGACACGGTCCAGGGCCTTCGCATAGTCGGCCGGATTGTGGCCGGATACGAGCAAACCGGATCTTCCGTCTTCGACGATGAAGGGCAGCCCGCCGACGTTTGCGGCCACGACGGGTGTCCCGCAGGATTGGGCTTCGGCGGCGACGAGCCCAAAGGTCTCGGATCGCGACGGCATGATGACAACATCTGCGGCCTGGTAGAAGTCCACGAGTTGATGGCGTGGCAGTGGCGGAATGAAGTGGATCCGGTCGGGGACCTCGAGATCCTCCGCAAGGGCGACCAGCCGCTCCATCTCCGCCTGTCCGTCGCTCCCGGACGGCCCACCAACCACTACGAATTGGGTGTTGTCGACAGTCATCAATGCCAGCGCCCGGATCGCAATGTCGACGCCTTTCAGGGGTTGGATCCGGCCCGCATACATCATCGTGGGACCACGGTCGAGCCCGGTCCACATGCGTGCCGCCTCCTTGTCCCCCGGCATGAACATGTCGTGCCGGATCCCGGGTGGGGAGATACACAACCGCGTCGGGTCGGCACCGTAGTGCTCGATCAGATCATTGAGCTCGAAGGGGGTCGAGGCAACGACGCAATCGGACCGGGCGATCACCTCCTCTTCGGTCATCGTGCGGATGACCTCCGAGGCTTGCTGGTCGGCCCGCCGGGTGAGATCTTTGACCCGTCCCAGGGTGTGGAACGAGTTGGCCAGGGGGAGGCCCAGCTTCTCCTTGAGGAGTACGCCTGCCCATCCCGACAGCCAATAATGGCTGTGAATGACGTCGTACTTCTCGCCCGTCTGGTCGATCCAGGCGAGCGTCTCGTCTGCGAACTCACCGACCAGGCGGTACATGTCCCGGATCGGCATCGGTTCGGCAGGCCCGGCCTCGATGTGAACGACCCGGAACCCCGGAACAACGTCAACGACTTCGGGGGTGGGCGTGTCGCTGCGCCTGGTAAAGGCGACTACGTCGACACCGGCGCCCGCCATGGCGATTCCGAGGTCTCGCAGATAGACGTTCATGCCGCCTGCGTCGCCCTGTCCCGGCTGCTGCAGGGGGCAGCTGTGTAGGGACAGGAAGGCAATCCTCTCGATCATGCGCGGGGTCCTACCGTTGCGGTGATCCGGTACAGCGGGCGCGCCTCGGCACCGAGCCGAAATTTGTACGTCTCGTCGCCCTTGAGGAAGTCGAAGACCTTCTTGCCCTCGCTGATCGAGCGCTCGATGAGGTGGGCCAGCATCACGTTGCCAGGGGACAGGCTCATCAGATCGGGCTCGAAGGCGCTGTTGTAGAGGTAGAAACCGTCGCCGTCTTCGAAGGAGAAGATCGCCGACGCGGGTCTGCCCGATCCGTCCACGAGCACGTCGATGACTGCTGCGGCATGTGTGTGCAATGCGAGGAAGAATTCCTCTATCTCGTCGGTCATGAACTCGCCCTTGTCGCCGGACGAGCGCCGGTGTAGGTCGGCGAACAAGGCAACCGCGGCGATGCCGGTGCGCCGTTCTACCCGCCCCGGGCCGACCTCGCTGTCGAACCGGCGGCGCTTGCGGCGCAGCTCGTGCCTTTCCTTCTTACCGATGGCCGCTAGATAGTCGTCGAACGTCCCCGGGAGAGATAGAACGGCGGCTACCTGGTGTTGCTCAACCGTCGGCTGCAGCCCACTCTCCCGCAGCACGGCGATGATGCCGTCGGTCGCCTCGGCGGGGAGGCTGTCGAGCACCAGCTCGGTTTGCCCGGGAAGATCACGGACCAGGCGGCGGAGCGCGGGAACGTCGGGGGACCCGAGCGGCGAGTGGTAGTCGGTGAGGTCGGGCTCGCCTGCGAACTCTATGCGACGATCTCGTCTGACGAGCGTCAGGAGGCTGTCGCCGGTCTCTTCGATGAGCAGCTCACCATCGCCACGATGCTTCCACCAGGTCTGCAGCCAGTCGCGTCCGGGAAACGGCCCCACCCGCGCCGCGACGGCAGGCAAGTTGAAACCGTCCGCGAGCCAGTTGTCAGCCATGAGCCTCGTTTCACCCGGCGATCGGCTCGATTGCCCCTACCCGGCGGCCGCCTCCCAGAACCGGGGGCCTGGCGACGTCGCTGAGCGCGTGACGGGCCGCATCGGAAAGGAGCCCGACCCGATCGATTGCCTCCATCATGGCAGCAAGTGCGATGTCTACATGACCGTCGTGACTCTTGGCGGCGACGCCGATGCCGTTGCGTCCCGCGGCGATCAGCCCCTCGGCGCCGCCTTTGACGGGACCTCCCCACCACGCGGCAAACCGACCCTCGTTGAGATTATTGCTCGACAGCAATGCAGGGAATCGCCACATGGCGGTGGCGGCAGCAGAGAGCCGGGGCTCGACGCTGAGACGGGCGAACGCCCGGGCGAGTCCGGTGAGTCGTCCCCGGAGAGTCGGAGCTCCGCACCCGTCGATACCGACCGGCCGTACGGGGATTTCCGCCATCTCTTCTACGAGCGCCATCACGCGCTGCTGGATCGGATGCGCCGGATCCAGGTAGGTCTCGGTCGGCCATCCCTGGGCTATACATGCGGCGAGCCAGCCACTGTGTTTTCCCGAGCAGTTGTTGAACAGCGTGGTCGGTTGGTGGTGTCCCCGAATCATGGCCAGCTCCTTGGCAGCTTCGTCGCGGGGCCATGCCGGTGGGCAACGGAGGGCGGCGGTGGTGAGGCCGGCTGCAGCCAGGTTGGCTTCGACGAGGGCAAGGTGGATCGGGAAACCGCCGTGGCTGGAGCAGGCGATGGCGGTGTTCTCAGGGGACAGCCGGGCGCCGGCCTCCAGGCTCACCGTCGCTTGAAACGGCTTGATCGCCGACCGGTAGAAGAACTCGTGGTCGTCACCCCAAAGTCCGGTGACTCTCCCCGTGGTATCGGTGATGACGACCGATACGTCGTGGGTGGACTCGATCTGCCCCGACCGCACAGTGGCGAGGCGTATGGGAGCGCTCACTCCTGCTCGAGAATCTGGGTGACCGATACGATGCCGTCGCGATAGCGGCGGGCGACCTCACCCGTCAGAGTCTCGAGCACCTGGTAGACGTTGTGACGCTGTTCCGACACCAGTTGCTCGGTCCGCGTGAGCGTCACCTGGATCTGCTCTAGTTCTTCGTCATCGATGTCGGGCAGGTGGGTGAGGAAGTCGTCCTCGAGTATCCGATCGATGGGGCGCCGCCCCTCCATCGGGATGTCGGGCGGTTCGACGGGCAGGCTCTTCGGCATCGCGAAGTGCGGCGAGTCGCTCTGAGAAGCGTCGGCGAGTATGTCGGGGAGGGCGTCGATCAGACTTCTGGTCTCTTCGCCACGACGGCGACGCACTTCGAACGCCAGCAGATCCATACGCCCATGCAGCAGCCGACGGTAGTAGGACAGCTCGGCGTCCAGGTCGTCACAGGTACTGCGCCGAAGACGCAAGTCGTCGGTGGGCAGGTTCTCGAGGTCGGCGATGTACTCCGGGTCGAGGACCTGGTCGATGCGGCGACGATGCTGATTCACGATGGCCTTTCCACGTCTCGGCTGGAGGCTAACAGTTCATTCGTGCCCTCAGCAGGCAGCGGCCAGCGTTGGGTAGGGGTTGACCGGGCTGCCGTTTCCCGGGTGAAGCTGGAAATGTAGGTGGGTGGCGCCACCCAGGGCATTGCCCGAATCGCCGACGTACCCGATGACGGTGCCCCGGGTGACATAAGCGCCGGGGGTGAGGCCTTCGGCCCGATGGTCGAGGTGGGCGTAGTAGAAGCTGGCGCCCTTGCCGTTGACCCAGACCGCGATCCCACCGAGACCACCGTTGCTGAACCGGATCGTTCCGTCCACGACGGCAACCACCGGCGTGTTGCGGGCAGCAAACATGTCGGTGCCCTTGTGGGTACGGCCGCCCGAGCGTGGCTCACCCCAGTCGTTGCGGAACGTGACCCGGCCGGCGACCGGGCAGATGAAATCGGGAATTGTTCCGGGCGGAAGACCGGCGGCGGCGCCGCTCCGTCTGGCCGCTTCTGCGATCTTGCGAGCCCGCTCCGCCGCCTCCCATGCTCCAACCTCGGCCGCATACTGATTCTTGGCCTCGACGTAGAGCGCCTGGGCGTCGGCGGCGAGCTGATCGAGGTTGGCGACGACCTGGGCTTGCTGCTGCTCGAGCTCGGTAGCCTGCTGGCGGTCCGTATCGAGCAATGCCGATTGCCTGGCGAGATCGCGGGTGATCGCGTCGAGCCGGTCGAGGGTGGCGATTCCCTTGTCCTGAGCGCGGTTGATGATGTGTTGCGCCGTCAGGATGTCCTGGATGTTGGCGGCGTCGAGCGCCGATTCCAGCGAGCTGCTCCCGCTGTTGATATAGGCGTTGACGACGAGGTCCTGTGCCGCTCTACGCAAGTCGGAGATAGTGCCCTCGTCCTCGCTGATGCGCCCTTCCATGTGGTCGATGCGGTAGTTGAGGTCGGAGAGCTGGGCCTCGATGTCTTCCAGGACGGCAACGGCATCATCCACCTGCTGCTGGGCTGCCAGCCACTGGTCGTAGGCCGTGTTCTTGGCCTCTTTGGCCTTGTCGATCGTCGCGGTCTGGGCCGACGCCGTCACCGGGATGAGACCGAGTATTGAGATGACGATGAGTGGAACGAGACGGCGCACATGTCGCATAGACCCCATGATCGACAAAGCATAGTTGTGCCTTGAGCCCTACCTCCCCCTCCGGGAAGTGCCGAGCGAGCGATGCCGGGCCAACTTCTTTCTTCCCCCTTTGGGGGAAGTGTCGAGCGGAGCGATGGCGATGGGGGCCTTGTGGGAGTGCGGGGGTGTTGGCCGGGGGTGGTGTGGAGTGCGAAGGCCCTCCTCGACCAGGCCTTCGGCCGGTCGATCCTCCCAGAGGGAGGATGAATTCCAATCTGGGGGGAGTGCCGAGCGAGCGATGCCGGGCCAACTTCTTTCTTCCCCCTTTGGGGGAAGTGTCGAGCGGAGCGATGGCGATGGGGGCCTTGTGGGAGTGCGGGGGTGTTGGCCGGGGGTGGTGTGGAGTGCGAAGGCCCTCCTCGACCAGGCCTTCGGCCGGTCGATCCTCCCAGAGGGAGGATGAATTCTCTCTCCCCCTCTGGGTGCGTGGCTGAGTTGGGCGAGGCCCAACTCAAACCTGAGCGAAGCTCAGGCGGCGTCTAGCCGAAGATCCAGATCGCCGCCCAGAAGGCAGGGACACCGAGGATCGCTGCGTCAAACATCGTCAGCAATCCGGGAGCGCGGGCGGTGTGGATGACCGAACCGGTACGTACCAGCGAGCCGAGGGCTCGACCGGCGATCAGCCCTGCGGCACCCGCGGCCGATGCCAGCAGCATCGTTGTCAGATCAAGCGTGTCTGCGGCGAGGCCACTGATCAGCCCGGCAATGACGGCTCCAAGCACCATGCCCAGGTTCGGGTCGAGAGCACCCAGTTCGCCGCCCGATTGCTGAACACCCCAGGCGGCGAAACCCGCTGCCGCAACGACGGCCAGCGCGGCAAACACCATTGGCAGCGAGTAAAGGTGGGTGAGGGTGAGCGCTCCTGATGCAAGCGATGCCGCCAGGCCGAGCACAACCGCCAATGCCACAGCTCGCACCGATCGCTGCGCCGGGTCGAGGACGGACCAGGCGAGAACGAAGACAATGGCGACGGCGACACCTCCGGCGAACCCAATGGCACCCCAGGTGTATGCGCCGTTGGCGGCCGCGGTTGCGCCGACCATCAGCGGCATCGGATTCACCGCGATCGAGCGAAGTCGCAGCACATCGCTGACGTCCCACAGCCAGGCGAGCGCCGAACCGACGACCACGAACACGAATGGCGCGCTGTTGGTCGTTATCAGGTTCGAGATCACGAGTGCCGCCAGCAACGCGATCACGAGCAACGCCCCGGAGCCACTGCTGAGACCGGCTGCGAGCGCTCCGCCGCTCACGGGCGGGATGAGCGCTACCTCGTCGCGGTCGGTGACGGCGTGTCCGGGCTCGGCAGGGTCACCGTTCACCCAGACCTTGGCGATGGCGAGGTTGCGGCCGAACTCGGCGCCGTAGGCGGTCGTGGCCGCTTCTAGCACTTCGGCTACGGTTGTGCCGGGGAACTCGGCGGTACCGGTGCCGGCTACTTCACGCAGGTTGGCGAAGAGCCGCAGGCGCGCCATCAGATTGTCGTGGGTCGTACGCGTGCGTTCACGACCTGCAGGCTAGTGCACCACGATCGTTGGTCGCTGTCTCGGTCGAGCGATTGCCCGACCGAGCCCTTGACCGCTGTTACGACGCCAGCGAGATGCTGTGCAGCCGATCGACCAACTCGGCCTGCGAGTGGACCCCCAGCTTGCGGAAGATCGACTTCAGGTGGTTGCGCACCGTGTGCTCGCTCACGTCGAGCAGCTCGGCGATTGACACAACCCGATGCCCCTGGAGCAGGTGGGTGACCACGTCACGCTCACGGCGGGAGAGCAGGTCGAGGTCGGGATGGCTGTGCGTCGGCTCGGCCGGTGCGTTGCCATTGGCCAACCCGATTCTCCCCAGCTCGTCGGAGATACGCCTCATGGCGTCCTCGAGCTCGCGGCGGCGGGGATCCTGGATAACCCGCACCTCACCCGGTGCCGGGCTGATGATCCACAGCAGAGCCGCAGACGGCCCGGTCCCGTTGTGCATCGGTATGATCTTGGTGCTGGTCGCGATCGTCTCGCCGCGCACGCTCACTAGATCCCACGTCACAGACTGGGGGCGGCGCGGGATCCTTCCGTTGAGCGCCCGTGTTATCAATCGGCGGTACTCGACCCGATGCGGATTGCTGATCCACATCGGCGCATCCTCGGTTCGGGCGAGCTCACAAGCTCGGCCGCCGACGATCTCGTCGAGCGCCGGATTGGAATATGTGCAGCGTCCATTCTCATCGGTGATGAGCACGCCATCGGTCATTGCTTCGAGCAGTTCCTGGAGCGGTACCACCACGGTCCCGGTTCCATTTCGGGCAGTCATATTCGACCCCCTCGAGTTCTGGCCCCGTCACGCAAGCAAACAGTCATCGTCTCGAACCCCCTTGGTTCCCAACTGGCCCTGTACTTGGCGCCCTTGGCCGGGCGTCCAACAGTTCTGACAGTAATGAGGAATGGGTATGGCCGGTAGGAGGGTTTTAGTTGACTCAGGATGGACTAGTCATTTTCGTGGTCACGCGAATGCGGAGAGTGGCGGCAGGTGACTAGTTCCCTCCGAATCGTCACCTCGTCGCTACGCTGCGTTACATGTCGGTGGAAACAATTCATGTCGTGGAGGTGGGACCCAGGGACGGTTTGCAGAACGAGACCACCCTGGTGTCGACCGCCGACAAGGTCGAGCTGATCCGACGCGTGGCGGCTGCGGGGGCATCCCGGGTAGAGGCAGCGTCCTTCGTTCACCCCGGCTTGGTGCCACAGATGGCGGACGCGGAGGCGGTGCTCGCCGGCGTGCCGGGAGCTGCCGGCATGTCCCGCATCGGGCTCGTGCTCAACGAGCGCGGGTTGGATAGGGCTTTGGTCACCGACGTCGATGAGATCAACTTCGTTGTCGGTGCCAGCGAGGGTTTCAACCGGGCCAACCAGAACTCGGCGGTCGAGGACACGATGAAAGCGATCGAGGCGATGATACCGACCGCACACCGCGCGGGGCGGCAGACGACCGTGACCATATCGGTGGCGTTCGGGTGCCCGTATGACGGAGAGGTCGCCATTGGGGCGGTTGCCGAGCTTGCCGGTCGCAGCGCCACAGCCGGTGCTGGAGAGATTGCACTCGGGGACACGATCGGTGTTGCCGTGCCGAGCGACGTTGCCGGGCGGATCGCGGCGGTTCGGCAGGTAGCCGGCAGCGCTACCTTGCGCTGTCACTTCCATGACACCCGGAACACGGGCATCGCCAACGTGGTTGCTGCGGTCGCCGCGGGTGTGCGGGTGATCGACGCATCGGTCGGGGGGACCGGCGGCTGCCCGTACGCCCCCAATGCCACGGGCAATGTGGCCACCGAGGATGTCGTTTACACGCTGCATCGGATGGGTTACGACACTGGTCTCGACCTGAGGCTGCTCATCGAGACCGGGCATTGGCTCGGAGATCGGCTGGGCAAGGAGCTCCCCTCGGCGCTGGGCAAGGCAGGCGACTGGGTGACCGGCCGCTAGGTCTGTAGCTGGCGTCCGTAGAGCTGCGAATAGAGGCCCTTCTTGGCGACGAGCTCGTCGTGGTTTCCCTCCTCGATGATCCGCCCTTCGGCCAGTACGACGAGGCGGTCAGCGCGACGGACGGTGCTCAGCCGATGGGCGATGACCACCGTGGTGCGGTCGCGCATCAACACCTCGAGAGCGGCCTGGACCAGCGCCTCGGATTCGGCGTCCAGTGAGCTGGTCGCCTCGTCGAGTATCAGCAGCTTGGGATCGGCCAGCAACGCCCTGGCTATGGCAACCCGCTGCCGTTGCCCCCCGGAGAGCTTTATGCCTCGTTCGCCAACGATGGTGTCGTATCCCTCGGGGAAACTCATGATGAACTCGTGGGCGTTTGCGGCGCGGCACGTCTCTACCAGCTCGGTTTCGGTCGCCTCCGCTTTGGCCACCCGCAGGTTCTCGGCGATGGTCCCGGAGAACAACTCGATTTCCTGGGGGACCGCCGCCATCCGGTCCCGGAGCTGATCGATGTCCTGGTCGCGGACGTCGACACCATCGACTACAACGCGGCCCGAGACGACATCGTAGAAGCGAGGGATCAGCTGCACCATGGTCGTCTTGCCCGCTCCCGAAGGCCCGACGAGGGCGACGACCTCTCCCTTACCGACCTCGAGGTTGATACCGCTCAGGACCTCTTGCTCCCGCCCGGCATATGAGAAGTGGACATCCTCGAAGGCGACCGTGCCTACCGGCTCCGGGTTTACAGTCTCGCTGACGGCAGCCACCTCGGGCGGCTCGTCCAGGAGCTCGAAGATCCGGCGCGAGGCACCTAGCGCTTCCTGGAGCTGCGCATAGAGGCCGGTGAACGTACCCACTGCTCCGGCCACGGTCAGGGAGTACAGCAGGAATGTCACGAGGTT
Organism: uncultured bacterium; assembly: GCA_963801165.1. Classification (GTDB taxonomy): domain Bacteria; phylum Actinomycetota; class Acidimicrobiia; order Spongiisociales; family UBA5794; genus JAAETI01. The sequence goes on along the minus strand of CAWDDT010000011.1, from coordinate 282,641 downwards.
GCCGGCCGTAAGGTTGCCTGCAATCACCTGATGCCCGCCCTGCCACAGAACGAGTGCGAGGGTGCTGAACATCGCAAAGGTCACAGAAGGCACGAACACGGCACGCACCCGGGCCCGGCGTACGGCAATCGCATACGACTCTCTGATGTCGCGGTCGTACAGCCGGGCCGTTTCCTCCTCGGCGGTGAACCACTTGACAACCCTGACCGAAGAGATGGCTTCCTCGGCGAGGCTGTTGGCAATCGCCAGCCGATCCTGGAACGCGGTCGAGATACGGCGAAGCTTCCGTCCGAAGACGAACGCGGCGATTACGGCGACGGGAACCACGATCAGCACCGTCAGCGAGAGACGGAAGCTCAGCATGAACAGCAGAATGACCCCGCCGATCAGCGTGATGGCCTGGCCGAGGGCCTGCGCCACCGCGGTGGAGACGGTCTGCTGGACGACAGCGGCATCTGCGGTCAGTCGGGAGGTGATCTCCCCTGTCTTGCGCTGATCGAAGAAAGGGACTCCCAGCCGGATCACCCGATCGAACACCGATCGGCGAAGATCGGCGACGACGCCTTCCCCGGCCACGGACAGCCAGTAGGTGCGGATGAAGTTGAATATGGCCTGGAGTAGGAACACACCGACGAGAATGAGGGCGTATCTGTCGAGAGACGCGTTGTTCGCTCCATCGATCTTTCCGAGGGCGGAGTCGACGAGGTCGCCCATGATGCGTGGGAACACCAGACCGAGCGCGCTGGAGAAGACGACCGCCAGCGTCGCCCACAGGATCTTTGCTCTGTAGGGCCGGGCAAAGACGAACAGGCGTCTGATCTGCGTCATCTGGTCGCGGTTGAGTCTGGGCTGTTTCTCGGTGGTTTGTATCGGTGGGCGCCGCATTGCTCGCATCGCCTGGATGTTACGGCGCATTAATTCGATGCCGGCCAGTACCCACCGCGGCTTCGGGCAGTGCTTCCACAATCGTCTTCGGTTAGGTCACATCTTCCTCTTGACGTAAGTTACGTTTTCATTTAACGTAACTTACGTTATGAGTCGAGTGTTCAAACGAGGCGAGCTGAAGATAGCCATTGCCGTGGTCCTCAGGGACCTCGGTGAGGCCCACGGCTACGCCATCATGAGCGAGCTGCAGACGAGGGTCGGTGGCGGGTGGAAGCCCAGTCCGGGTGCTATTTACCCGGCATTGCTGGCCCTGGTCGAAACGGGCCACGTCACCACCAATGAAAGTGACGGAACCCGTATCTACCGGCTGACCGAGGCGGGGCTCGCCGCCGCAGAGAAAGCCGGTTCCGCAGGACGCTGGGCGTCATTGGAGGCACGAGCGGAGGCCGGTGAGGACCGGGTCGCCGTCGGGACCCTCCTCGACGACTTCGCCTCCCGTCTCCCCATACGGCGCCGTCTCGCCGGTGAAGCCGAACGAGCCCGAATCGAATCGATCCTCGAGCGGACGGGCGCCGAGATCGAGCAAGCACTCAAAGAAGGAGAAGAATGATGGATGAGTTTGCCGAGCTTGCCAACCGGGAAAGCGAGGCGAGGCGCATTGCCCGCCGCCAATGGTTCTGGTTGCACTTTGCGGTCTTCGCCGTCATCCAGGTGTTTCTGGCCATAGTGTGGGCCCTCAGCTCTGCCACCTATCCGTGGTTCATCTTCCCGCTGTTTGGCTGGGGCACCCTGGTGGCAGCGCACGCCGTGTTCGCCTTCGTGGTGCGGACTCCCGAGCAGATCATGCTCGAGCGAGAGGCACGGAGCGGGGACAAGCCGCAATGAGCCCGCAGCCCGAACCCCCTGCAACCAGCCGCACCCTCACGGCGAGGACCGTCCGTCTGCCGATTCTGGTGTTGGCAGTCGTCGTTCTCGTCTCCATCGCGGACTTGCCGGCATCGGGTGTTAGGCGGTTGATGATCTTGGGTGCGGCGCCGGTTCGGGTGGAGGCGGGGTTGGTCGGAGCGGTGTTGTCCTCCTGGCAGGTTGCTGTCTCTGCGGTTGTCCATGTGGTCACCCTCGCGGTGACAGCGGTCGGCTCGCTCAGCTATGGCGTGTTGATCCCGCTGCTACTCGGCACGACCGCACTGGCCGCGGCCCGCCGGCCGGTGTCACCCTGATGCGCTGGTTGTTGGACGCCTACGTCGATAGCCGCACCTACACGAGTCTGGCCTATCTGTTGCTGGCGCTGCCGCTGGGGGTCGTCGGGTTCACCATCGTCGTTACCGGACTGGCGGCGGGAGCCGGGCTGCTGGTAACGCTGGCCGGGATACCGGTGTTGGTGGTCACGCTGCTGTTCGCCGCCTCCTTTGCCCGGCTGGAGCGCCGGCTGGCCTGGACGCTGCTCGATGCGCCGATGCCCCGCTCGATATCGGGACCGTCTCCCGGGGGCGGCGTTTTCTGGCAGCGGCTGCGGAGCCTGCTCACCCGGCCCGCCGCGGCTGGTGAGTTGTGGTTCGCACTGCTCGCTCTCCCCCTCGGCGTGATCGGCTTCACAGTGGCTGTGACCATCGTCTGGTTGATGGTGGCCGGCTTCGCCCAGCCGGTTCTGGTCTCCCTCGGTGCCCGGACCGAGATCGGGTCGTTGACAATCGACACGGTCGCAGAATCGCTCCTGTTCGTTCCCATCAGCCTCATGTTCTGGCTCGTCGGTCCCCGCTTGCTGCTCGGCTGGGGGACCGTGATCGGGCGGGCAGTCACGGGGCTGCTCGGTCACGTCGAGTCGCCCGATCTGGAACGCGGGGTTGTCGACGCGCTGGCACGCACCGGCCATGCAGACGGCTTCACGATCCTCGATGATCTGCGGTTGCGGTTCGGTCGCGGTCCCTTCGTAGGTCCGGTCCAGGTGCAAGCGACCCTGCTGGAGCTCGAAGGTCAGGGAATGATCCGCGCCGAGCGGGGCGCACGAAGAACCTCTTACCATCTCGTCTGACCCGGGCACTCCCGGTCGGACGCGGGAACGGTCCATCGCACCCCGGACGTTGTTGTCACGAGTCGGAGAATGTTCCGATCGAGAGAGGCGGCGGTGATGAGACGGGGCGGGACGATCGGGCTCCTGGCGGTATTGGTGGCACTGAGCGGCTGTACCGATCCCGAGGTAGGAGCGGCCACGACGCCCGCAACCACCCCGACGACAACAGCGGTGGCGGCCAGCCCGGTTACCACAACGACCTCAGTCATCACGGCAACCGCTACGGCGCCGACGACCTCCACGACCACCAACTCCACGACAACGACGACTCCTGCTGTTGCGGCCACGCCGTCTGCGGGACCGTGGGATGCGTGGACGCTCATCTATGCATCGCTCGACACGACGACACATGACCGAACCGAAGCTGAAGCGCTCTCCGCGACTATCGACGGAGGTGCTGTGTTCCTCTCCGATGACTACCCGTCGCTGAATCACGGATATTGGGTGGTGTACTCGGGCGAGTGGGGCAGCCGGTCCGAAGCCGGCCTGGGGTGCCCACAGGATCTCGACTCGTCGCTCGCGTGTTACCCCCGCTACCTCGGCTACAGCTTTGCGCAACTGCTCGACCAGGGAGCGGCGCTCGCCCAGGTCAACGGGCGGCTGGTGGCGCTTGATGTCGTCACCGGCGAGGTCCTGGCGACCTTCGACCGCAACTTCCACGATGAGGGCGAGTTCCCGACGCGCTTCAACTTGACCGCAGATGGAGGGGAGCTCTTCTTTGGCCTGGGTTGGGAGGACTCCTGGTACTCGTGTGACAGCGACCGCGGCGAGATCCGGCGGCTCGATTTGGGCACGGGTGTCGAGGAGACCTTCTCCGATGGCTGGGATCCGGCGATATCGCCGGACGGAAGGTGGCTTGCGATTGTGGCTGCCTCGCAGTGTTATCCGGATCCGGAGGTGGGCGGGTGGGTCATCACACCCGGCAGCCAGGTCGAGGTGTACGACCTCACCGACGGCGACTCCACGCCCGAGTACGTGCTCCGTCCCGGAACACCGCCGACCACCTATGACGACCCGCAGGGTGTCACTGCTGTATTCTGGGATCCGGCAACCGATGGGGACCTCCTGGCGTCACTTGTCGACGGATCGGTGCGGAGAATCCGGTACGACGCAACGACGGCGCTGGACTCCGCCGCCGTCGAGTACCCGTCCCGGGCATCGAATCTTGCAGCAGTCACTGCCGACAGCATGTGGTTCATCGACTATGGCAATGATCGCTCGACGGTCGAACAGGTCGCCCGGAGCGACGATGGCGCGACCAGCACACTGCCGGTCGACGGATGGGTCACCGGCATCGCGGTGAGCAGGAACGGGGACGCGCTCATCACCACGGACGGCAGCCTGATAAGCCCAACCGGTGACAAGGTCGCCGTAGATGGCTTCGTGGACAACCTGGCGTGGTGAGCGGCCTGTCTATGCGGGCCGGAACCGGGCCGAGTCGAGATCCTGATGGGCCCCGGTACGCAGATGACACGCCGCCAGGTGCCCTTCGTCACTGTTGGGGCCGGCGAGATACGGCTCCTCCGCATCGCACACGCCCGCGACCGCGATAGGGCACCGAGGATGAAAGCGGCAACCGGGTGGGGGATTGATAGGGTTCGGGATCTCGCCGCGTGGCAACGGCTCGGTCCGGCGGTGAAGGGGATCGGGTACCGGCACCGCATCCAGCAACGCCTCAGTGTAAGGATGGAGTGGCCCGCGGTAGACACTGGTGAGTGGGCCCACCTCGACGATCTTGCCGAGGTACATGACGGCGATGCGGTCGCATACGTACTTGGCGGTGGCCAGGTCGTGAGTGATGAAAAGGTAGGTGAGGTCGAACTCATCTTTGAGCCGCATCATTAGGTCCAGGAGCAATGCCCGTACTGATACATCGGCCATGGCGATGGGCTCGTCGGCGACGATCAGGTCGGGCCGGGTCACGAGAGCTCGGGCGATGACTACCCGCTGGCGCTGGCCGCCCGAGATCTGGTGGGGGTACTTGTCGGCGAAGTTGTCCGGCGGAGACATGCCGACGGCGTCGAGCATCTCGAACACCACCCGGCGGCGTTCGGCGGCGCTGAGCTCCGGCTGGTGGATCTCGGAGGGATGGGCAATCGTCTCACCGATTGTCATCCGCGGGTTGAGCGAGGCGAGCGGGTCCTGGAAGATGACCTGCATCCGCGAGCGCAATCGCCGCATGTCGCCTGCGCTCAGGGTCGAGAGGTCGACGCCGTCAAAGCTGACGCGGCCTGCGGTGGGCTCGAGCAGGTTGAGGATGAGCCGTCCCACGGTGGACTTCCCCGAGCCCGATTCACCCGCCAGACCGAACACCTCGCCGCGGCGGATGTCGAAGTCGATCCCGTCGACTGCCTGCACCGCCGGCACTTCTCCCCGGTTGAGCAGTGAGGCGAGGAAGCCGCTCTGGAGGGGAAAGTGCTTGACGAGACCACGGACCTGGACCAGCGCATCGCCGTCGGGGGCCGGCCCACCGGTCACTCCTGTCGCCTCGATCATCGCGTCAGACATCGCCCACCACCTTCACCGGTTGCTCCTCGTACAGCCAGCAGGCAACCCGGTGCGGGTCTCCGGGATGCAGAGGGTCGAAGCCCGGCTCCTGCACGGAACAGATGTCCATCACGTTCGGGCAGCGGGGATGGAAACGGCATCCGCTGGGGGGGTGGAGCAGGTTGGGCGGCGTCCCCTCCATCTTGTACAGCTCGGCGCCGTCCAGCTTGATGTTGGGGACGGAACGCAGCAGACCCTGGGTGTACGGGTGTTGGGGTGCAGCGAAGACCTCGAAAGTGTCGCCCACCTCGGCCAGCTTGCCCGCATACATGACCGCCACCCGGTCGGCGACCTCGGCAACCACCCCGATATTGTGCGTGATGAGGAGGATCGTCAGGTTGAAGTCCCGTTGCAGCTCCTTGAGCAGGTCGAGGAACTTCGCTTCAACGATCACGTCGAGTGATGTGGTGGGCTCGTCGGCGATGACTAGATCGCAGTTGAGGGCGATCGCCAGCGAGATCATCACCCGTTGCCGCATCCCGCCCGACATCTGGTGTGGGTAGTCGTCGATCCGCTCCGGCAGAATGCCCAGTCTCTCCACCAGCTCTTCGGCCCGTTCCCGGGCTGCCTTCTTGGTCCACTCCGGTTCGTGGGTCAGCATGGTTTCGGTGAGATGGTCGACGACCCGCTGCACCGGGTTCAGCGAGGTCATCGGGTCCTGGAAGACCATCCCGAGCTTGCTGCCCCGAAGCTGTCGCATCCTCCGGGAGGACAGCTCCATCAAGTTCTCGTCGTTGAACCACAGTTCGCCGGCGGTGATGCGGGCTGGCCCCGTGTGCAGCCGCATCAGCGCCTTGCCCAGGGTGGACTTCCCGCAGCCGGATTCCCCGACCAGACCCAGGATCTCCCCGCGCATGATGTCGAGCGAGATGTCGTCGACCGCACGCGCCGGGCCGGTGCGGGTCTTGTATTCGACCGTCAGGTTCCTGATCGAGTAGAGGGGAGAGCTCATCAGCGATCCCTGAGCTTAGGGTTGAGGATCTCGGTCAATCCTTCACCCATCATGGTGAAGGCGAGCACGACCATCATGATCGCCAGGCCGGGGAAGGTGACGAGCCACCAGGCAGATTGGATGAACTCCTGACCGCGGGCGACGTCGATGCCCCAGTCGGCGGTGTTGGGCGGGAGCCCCAGTCCCAGGAAGGACAAGCCGGCGCCGGTGAGGATGGCGTCGGCGATGTTCACCGAGAAGATGATCGAAATCGACGGGATGACGTTCGGGTAGATGTAGCGACGCAGGATTGACCCCGACGTAGCTCCAATGGACTGCGCAGCCTCCACATACACGTCTTCTTTCACCGACAGTGTTTGGCCGCGCACGATCCGGTAGTAGGTGGGTACGTAGAGCACGGCGATGGCAACGATCACGTTGAGGATCGAAGGCCCGAGCACCGCGGTGATGGCGATGGCGAGGATCAAACCGGGGAAGGCGTAGAGGCTATCCATCAGCAGCGTGAGCAGCCGGTCGAGCTTCCCTCCCGCATATCCGGCGATGAGCCCCAACGGAACTCCGGCCACCAGGGCCACTCCCGCCGAGGCGAACCCGATCAGCAGTGCCACCCGCGTCCCCCAGACCAGACGGCTGAAGAGGTCCTGGCCGATCTGGTTGGTTCCGAGCAAGAAGCCGCCGGCGGCGGCTTGCTCGCCGGTGATGTCGTTGCCTGCGGCGAGGGTTGGGAACTTGGCGGCGTCTGCGTCGAACAGGTCCGAACCCACCACCGCTGCCACCACGTCGCCATCGGCGACCGCCTGCAGGGCTTCGTCGAGCGTGTCGTAGCGTTCGATCGACGGCCGCAGCCTGAGGTCTCCGGTCACCTGGAGTTGGTCGTCGATGACCTGCGCGCGCTCCCGCAACGCACCCGCAGTCGGCAAACCGCGCACCACCGCCACCTTTGGCCGGGACACCTCTGCATCCGGTCCCACAGCAAGGTCTTCGAGGTTGACCAAGCCCGACCCGGAGGCAGCGACGAGGATGGGGACTGCCGGATGAGCGCCGGGTGCGAGAAAGCGTGGTCCCACTTGCTGGTCTGGTGCGTATCGCGCAAACAGACCGGGGAGGAAGGCGACGATCAGGAATCCGAGCACCATCACGCCCGAGATGGCCACGAACCACCAGTCGGCCCCGTACCAGCGCCGGGCGCGCAGCAGGCGACGGACGAGACCCACGCGGGCGAGCTCCTCCTCCCACTGCTGTTTCTCTTCCACCTCTGGCTCTTGGGCGCTCATCGTCTCACCTCCTCTTAGTACCGGACTCGCGGATCGACCAGGGAGTACACGATGTCCATCGCCAGGCTGATCACGGCCACCATCAGGGCGAACATGGTGATCACGCTCTGCACGGCGGTGTAGTCACGGGCCGAGATCCGCTGCACCAGGTACTGGCCCATCCCCGGCCAGGAGAAGACGGTCTCGGTGAGGACCGCCCCGGCGAGGAGGATGGCGACCTGTAGGCCGATCAGGGTCACCACGGGGATCAGGGCGTTGCGCAGGGCGTGGCTGTACACCACGACCCGTTCCCGGATGCCGCGGGCGCGGGCGGCTTCGATGTAGTCCATCTGCAGGGTCTCGATCACGTTGATCCGGGTGAGACGGACGAAGACCCCGGACAGGATCAAGCCGAGAGTGGCCGTGGGGAGCACCAGGTGCCACACCACGGAGCGGAACGCGGTCCAGTTCCAGGCCAGTATCGAGTCGATGAGGAGAATGTTGGTCACCCGGTGCAGACCTGTGGACACCACCGCGTCGATCCGCCCGGAGATAGGGAACCACCCGAGCTTCAGGCCAAAGATGAGTTGGAGCATCAGACCTAGCCAGAAGATAGGAATTGAGTAGATCACCACCGAATAGATGCGTAGCCCGTAGTCGGTGGTCCGTTTTCGCCGCGACGCCGCAAGCGCACCGCCGACGATGCCCAGGATGAGGGCGAGTAGCGCGGCCGGGATCACCAGTTCCAAAGTGGCGGGGAAGCGCTCGCTCATCTCGTCGAGGACGGGTCGATGGCCCCCGGTGAGTGAATCACCAAAGTTGAGGGTCACCACATCGCCGAGGAATCGGCCGTACTGGACAACGAGGGGGTCGTTGAGGCCAAGCTGGTCCTGAATCCGGGCGATGGTGGCGGGGTCGCCCTTGGGACCGAGGGCTGAGGTGATGGGGTCCCCCGGCAGTATGTGCATCACGAAAAAGACGAGGCTCGCCAGGATGAACACCATGGGCAGGGTGAGCGCGATGCGGGTGATGATGAAGCGGCGGAGCCCCGAGGAGCCTCTGACAAATATGTAGATCAGCCCGGCCAGTGCCGGGATACCGACAATGAGAAAGATTAGGGCGAGTGGCGACACGATTTATGGGGTGTGGCGTTGGGCGAGGGGGCGGGCCGTCGGCCCGCCCCCTCGCTGGGTTCTACTTACTCGTGCTGAGCAGCGAGTAGTTGAGGTCGAACGCCGGTCCGATGTTCAACGTGTCAGGAGTGGCCTGGTCGGCAGCCCCTGAGATGTAGTCCGGGAACACGACGTGTTCGGACACGATGACGATCGGCAGGGTTACGACCATGTTGGCGTACAGGTCCTGGATCTGACCGTACAGATCCGCCCTTGCCGCCGTGTCGGTCTCCGTCGACGCCTGATTGAGCAGGTCAACCAACTGACTTGCGTCGTCCGTCAGCGGCTCGTTGGTGTCGGCATCCGTGACGTTGGTCCCCTCACCTCCGTTGAACACGAACGGCTCCAGATAGTTGGAGGGGTCCGGGTAATCGAAGAACCATCCGAGTACTCCGGCCGGGTAGGAGTCGCCCCCTGTGAGGTTGGTCACATAGGTGCTCCACTCCTGGGACTGGAGGTTGACGTCGATCACGCCGCTCGCTTCGAGCTGCTGTTGGATCAGCGCCATCCAGTCGGCCGTCTCCGCTCCGTAGTGCTCAGGTGGGTACCACAGGTCGATCTGCAGATGGTTGTTCTCGTCGTAACCGGAGTCTGCGAGGAACGTCTTGGCTGCGTCCACGTTGGGGGCGGCGAAGATGTCGTCGAAGGACGGCTTCTGGCCGAGGAACCCATCGGGGAGCATGGTGTAGAGCGGGTCGACCTGGCCACCGAACACGACGTCGGCGATCTCGTCACGGTCGATGAGCGAGGCCACCGCCTTGCGCACGTTGGGGTCGTCAAACGGAGCCATCGTGTGGTTGATGATCAGATACCTGATCCCACCACCCGACACGGTACCGATGTTGAGCCCACCGGCGTCCTGCAGCTGACCGATCAGCTGGGGACCGAGGAACCGCCATGCGATGTCGATCTCACCGTTCTGGATCGCCAGCGCCATTGTCTGCGGATCCGAGAAGTAGCGGACGATGATCTGGTCAGCCTGGGGCTTCAGGTCCCCGGTGTAATAGGGGTTCGGCTCCAGGACTGCCTGCTCGTTCTGGGTGTACTCGCTGATGAACCACGGCCCGGTTCCGTACACGGGTGCCTCTGGGAACAGCACGCACTCGTCGGCGGGGTAGATGTTCGGGTCGGCCGGGAAGTAGGTCGGACGGGCCACGATGTCGTTGAAGAAACCCACCGGTCGGGTGAGCTGGAACACGATCGTGCTGGCGTCGGGAGCCGTGATGCTTTCCACGAACGGCTGCGCCAGTGCGCCGGCCACCCCGTTGGGGCAATCGGGACCTGGGCCTGGGGCCAGCAGCCGGTTGAGCTGTGCCGCGTAGTCGGTCGCAGTCAGTGGCGTGCCGTCACCGAACATGATCCCGTCCTTCAGGGTGAAGGTGTAAGTGAGACCGTCGTCGGAGATCGTCGGCATGTCGGTTGCGAGCGCGGGCTCGAGATCAACCGTACCGGGCTTGAACTTCAGCAGACCCTCGTTGATGTTCGAGAGCAGCTCCCAGTCGTGGATCGAGTAAGCGTCGGCCGGGTCGAGCGAAGCGATCGTATCGGTGGTGCCGATGATGATCGTGCCGCCGGTGTGTTCGGTCATCGCAGTGGTCGTGGTTTGCTCGACCATTGCAGTGGTCGTGGTTTGCTCGACCATCGCAGTGGTCGTTGTTTCCGCGCTGGTTGTCGTGGTGCCCGCAGAACCGTTGTCGTCGCCACCGCACGCGGCTGCGACGAGGGCGAGCACGAACAGCAACACGGCTAAACGTCTAGCTGTCTTCATGGATTGCCTCCTGCCTTCCTTGTGGGCAGCCGGAGCTGCCAGGGAGCCAAAGGTAGCGTTTTCGGCGGGCGGGTGCATCCGCAACGGCACATCGACGCCAGTTTCTGCCATGCGGGCAGCCGTGCTCCGAGCTGTCGCAGGGATGCAGTAGCTTGTCCACCATGCCGGACCGCGGAACGCTCAGCCACATCGAGCTGTATGTGAGCAATCTCGAGCGGTCGGCGAAGTTCTGGGAGTGGTTGCTCGGCGAGCTCGGCTACGTCAGATACCAGGAGTGGGACGGTGGTGTCAGCTACCGGCTCGGCGCGATGTACCTGGTGTTGGTGCAGGTCGACGACGAGTTCGCCACGCCGGGCTATCACCGAAAGCGGGTTGGTCTCAACCACGTGGCGTTTCACGCCGGGAGCCGCGAGGCCGTTGATGCCCTGACGGCTCAGCTCATCGAGCGGGGCATCACGATCCTTTATCCGGACCGGCATCCGAATGCCGGGGGTGGTGACAGCTATGCGGTGTTCTTCGAGGATCCCGACCGCATCAAGGTGGAGCTGACCGTGACCACCTGATCGTGGCACTCCTAGGATCGGGCCGATGAACGTTCCCATCTCCTTCATGTCGGACTTCGGCCACGACGACGAGTTTGTTGGTGTCGTCCATGGCGTCATCGCCCGCATCGCCCCCGAGGTGAGGGTCATCGACATCGGTCACGAGTTTGCTCAGGGCGATGTCCGCGCCGGCGGACTGGCCCTGATGCGGGCGATCCAATACCTGCCGCAGGGGGTGGCACTCGTCGTCATCGACCCGGGAGTGGGAACCGGCCGGAAGGCGATTGCGGTGGACACTGAGTGGGGGGTGCTGATCGGACCCGACAACGGCGTCCTCGCTCCCGCGGCGGCGATGGCGGGCGGGGCGCGCCGCGCCGTCTCGATCGAGAACCCTGAGGTCAAGTTGCCTGCGCCGGGAGCGACGTTCGACGGGCGTGACCTTTTTGGTCCTGCGGCGGCCGTGATCGCCGGCGGCCAGGCCACACTGGAGGAGCTCGGACCGGCAGTCGACACCAACGCGCTGACCCCGATGACGTTGCCGCTCGTCCAGCACGAAGAGAGAAGCGTGACAGGGGAGGTGTTGTGGGTCGACCACTTCGGAAATGCACAGCTCAACATCACGCCCGATGATCTGCAGCTCGTCGGCATCGGGATGCGAACCGCCGCGGTCTTGAAGGTGGGAGCTGCGGAGTTCGCGATCGATTGGGTCGCCGCCTACGGCGATGTCGAGGAGGGGGAGGGCCTGCTCCACGTGGACAGCTATGGCCAGATCGCGGTAGCGGTCCGCAATGGGAGAGCGGTCGACTCGTTCCCGGTGGGGGAGAAGACGGCGGTGACCATCCGCTCCGGCTTGCCCTCGCTGCGGATCGCGGGTGTCTCAGAAGCTCCTGGTCATCCAGATCAGCGATGAGCCGAGGATGAGCACGAGGAGGAAGAGGAGCACGGCGGCTGTGGCGGGTCGCATGGTCGGGACACCCTAATGGATGCTCCGAGCGCGGGTCGGCGGCGCAGGCACATCGTGTTCCTGACCCGTCCCGGGTGCGGGCTGTGCGACGAGGCGTTGCCCAGGGTCCGCCGGGTGTGTCGCTGGCTCCGGCGTGACGTAGTGGTGAGCGACGTCAGCACGGACCGCGCTCTCGAGGATGAGTACCACCTGAGAATCCCGGTCGTGCTCGACCAACGCGGCCGGGTCGTTGCGGAGGGGACGTTTACTACGGCGCAGCTGGTTTGGGCCTTGTGGCGGTCCTGAAGCAACAGAGGGCCGGCGGCCGCGCGCCTGAACTTGGGTTCTTCAACGGTCTCATAATGCGTTGTGGTTACGACTGCACCGTCCGAATGTACGCAACGATGTCGAACAGATCCTGATCGCTGAGGTCCTTGTTTCCGCCTCGCGCCGGCATCTCGACACCTGTCGTGTTCAGCGGATCGCTTGTGGGCCGGCCCTTGGTGACGAACGCGACGAGATCCTCATCGGATATGCCCCTGATGAACGTGCTCGTCTGCATGTCCTTGCCGAGACCTGCAATCCCTACACCGCGCTGACCGTGGCAAGCCAGACACGTCGCCTCGAACAGCTCCTCGCCATGGCCCGCGTCGGGTGCCGCTACCGAAACCGGGGGTGCGTCGCTGGCACCGCCCGAGTCGTCCGCGTCCTTGTCGCCCCCGCCACACGAGGCGAAAGCGAGTGCCGCTACGGCGATCAGAATCAGCAGTTTCCTTGGCATGGTCTCTTCCCCACGGTCTCATTCCACCTGGCGCAGAAGCACCCGGCAGCGAAAATAGTGGTATGCGCATTGGCGCATTAGGGCCGAAAGTCCCCGATGGGCGTGGACCTCGTGCGCTGTCGCTGCCGGGATTTGGCCCAACGTGCGCGCCACTACCCTCAACCTCATGAAGGGAAGCCTGCCCGCGGCGACCGTGGCGCGATTGCCGTTGTATCTGCGCTCGCTGATCGAGATGGACGCCGATCGGACGACATGCTCGTCAGATGACCTGGCGCTTCTCGCCGGGGTCAACCCTGCGCAGGTTCGCAAAGACCTTTCGTATCTCGCCGCACCTGGTGTGCGCGGCGTCGGGTACAACCGCTCGATGTTGCGAAACCTGCTCCGCCGCGAGCTCGGCCTGACCAGGTGCTACCGCGTTGCGATTGTCGGTGCGGGCAATCTGGGCCGTGCGTTGACCGTCTATCCGGGCTTCCTGGAAAGCGGCTTCGAGATCGTCGCGCTGTTCGATATCGACGGGATGAAGGTGGGGGATCTGGTGAACTCGGTCCTGGTCTCCTCGATGGAGGATCTGGAGCAGACGGTTCGTGACCAGAACGTCTCGATTGGAATCATCGCCACACCGGCCGCTGCTGCCCAGGGTGTCGCCGACAGATTGGTCGCGGCCGGCGTCCTATCGATCCTCAACTTCGCGCCCGCTGTCCTCAAGGTTTGTGGTGAGGCGCATGTACGTAGGGTCGACCTGTCAACGGAGCTCCAGATCCTCGCCTACCACTTGAGCGTCGGCGACTACGTGCACAGCGAGTAGATCCCGTGGGAGCGGTTCAGACTCTCACCCTGACGATCCGGGCAAAGGGCCTTATGGCCCGTTCCCTTTCCCCCTCCATCGTGCCATACTGCATAAATGTATAGAGCGCAGGAGGCGTGATGACGACTCGGGTGTTGATTCTTGGTGCGGCCGGACGTGACTTCCACAACTTCAATACGCTCTACCGGGACAATCCCGACTACCGCGTCGTGGGGTTCACCGCAACTCAGATCCCCGACATCACCGACCGGATCTACCCGCCGGAGCTGGCAGGTCGTCTCTATCCGGAAGGGGTCCCGATCTTCGCCGAGGACGACCTGGAACGGCTGATCGGAGAACTCGACGTCGATCACGTCTTGTTCTCCTACTCGGACGTCACTCACGAGCACGTGATGCATCTTGCAGCCAGATCCGTCGCTGCGGGGGCATCGTTTGGTGTCCCTGGTGACGCGGCACTGATACGGTCGAACAAACCTGTAGTGGCCATCACTGCGACGAGGACCGGTGCCGGCAAGAGTCAGACGAGCCGGCTCATTAGGACAATCCTGACCGACGCCGGGATCCGGGTGGCGGCCATCCGGCACCCGATGCCCTACGGCGATCTGAACGCGCAAAGGCTGCAGCGGTTCGGCTCGTTCGCCGATCTCGATGCCGCCGACGTCACGATCGAGGAGCGCGAGGAATACGAGCCGTACGTCCGTCAGGGGGCGGTCATCTTCGCCGGGGTCGACTACGGCGAGATCCTTGCGGCCGCCGAGCAGGAAGCCGATGTGATCGTCTGGGACGGCGGCAACAACGATCTGCCCTTCTATCACGTCGACCTCGGTTTCTGTGTCGTCGATCCGTTCCGGGCCGGGCACGAGCTGCGCTACTGGCCGGGCGAGGCGAACCTGCGTAGAGCAGACGTCGTGATCATCAACAAGGTCGACTCGGCACCGGCCGACGGGCTCGCCGAGGTGCGTCGCAACGTTGCCGCGCTGGCGCCCCGTGCCACAGTGATCGAGGCTGCCTCACCGATCGCCGTCGACGATCCATCGGTGATCACGGGCAAGCGGGTGCTGGTCCTCGACGACGGGCCGACCATCACTCACGGTGAGATGCCGTTCGGTGCGGGTGTCGTCGCCGCCCGCCAACACGGTGCCGGCGAGCTCATCGACCCGCGACCTTTTGTGGTGGGCTCGCTGGTCGGGGTATTCGAGAAGTACCCCCACATCGGCGCGGTGTTGCCGGCGATGGGCTACAGCGACGTGCAACGCAAGGAGCTGCAGGAGACGATCGCCGCGGCAGCGCCCGAAGGCATCGTCATCGGGACCCCCATCGATCTGGCCGGTGTCGTCGACCTCGGTGACGTCCCCCGGACCCGGGTCTTCTACGAGCTAGAGGTGAGGAAGGGCCCGTCGCTGGAAGAGTTGCTGCGGCCCATCATCGAGCAGGCGAGGCGCTGACCTACGAACCGGGTTCAGCGAAGCGGATCTCGAATCTGATCGCCACCGAAGGCGACGATCAGACGTCGCCCTGTTCCTTGTCGTACCGGTCCAGGGCCGCGACGAACATCAAGAACAGGATGAATGTCCCCAGAGTGAGCGCGATTGCCGGGACACGGAACTGGAACGCGTTTAGACCTGTCAGGTTGGCGGGGCGCAGGGCGCGGGGCGCATAGACGATGAACAAGGTGGAGCCTATGGCCATCCAACCGAAGGTGGCAGCGCCGGCGATCAGGAAGGCAAGTCGTTTTCCCAGGTTCGTGTAGAGCAGGAGGATCCCGGAGCCGGCAAAGGCGACCAGCGCGACCGCCACGATGAGGATGCCCCGCATCGCGACGGCGGCGCCCGTGAGATCCCCGTTAGCGTCGACCTGGCCGAGGGTCACGTTGAAGAGGCTGCCGAAGACGTGGCGCACCGCGGGGATGAAGATCAGAATCACGAAGACGGCGGAGAACAGACCCATCTTCTCGAGGGTGCTCATGCCGCGTTCATCGCTGGCCAGGTTCCTGGTGAAGCTCCGCAGGCTCACAGCGACCTCTCATACTTGACGATCAAATCGATGTCATCCTGAGAAAGCAGAGCTCCCCATCCCGGCATGCCGCCGACGCTGCTGATCCCGTTGACGCCGTACTCCTTGGCAGCCTCCGTTCCGTTGATGACGAAATTGATGTGGTCCTGCTCGTCCGGGAACTGGGTGATAGCACGTCCCTGGGTCAACGCCGGCGCCCATGCACCCGAACCGGGTGCCTGCTCATAGGCAACACCGGCGTTGTAACCGGCTGTGTGGCAGCGGGCACAGTATCCGTTGAACAGGCCGACGGCCCGCTTGGCCTGGTCCTCGCTGAGTCCTATCTCGTCGGATACCGCGGCGAAGTCGACGTCCCAGGCCCGTTGCTCCAGTGCCTTCTGTAGGAAAGCGAGCCCGTCACGCACCGGCTGGGCGAACTGGTCCGTGCGATCGTTGAGCAGCGACAGCTCGAGATGCTTGGCATCGATGAGCGTGATCATCCCCTTGACTCCATCCACGTCGGCCAGCGGGCTTCCCGATGAGTCGGTCATCGTGTACCCGGATGCGGGGTCGAAGGTCAGATCGAAACCCTTGTCAGTGACCTCAATGATCGCGTTGGCATTGGCTGTGTCGACCGTGTGTGTGACGATCTCGGCAAATGCCTTCTGTGCGATCGCGGTCAGCCCGGTCTCGGCTTCGTCGCTGAGGCCGTCACGGTCGGCGTCGAAGCCGGGAGAGCCGCAGGTCTTGCCGACCAGCGCCGCTGAGGCGCTCGTGCACGTCCCGTCTCCGCTGAGCAGCTGGATGATGTCGTCGGGCATGCTCTGGATGACACCGAACCGGCGAGGACCATCGAGAATGTCGTCGAGCTTCGTCTGCTCGATCAGGATCCTGGTGTTGATGGTGTCCTCGGCATTGGCCATCCGGTTGAGTGCGGTCTCGACAATGCTGTCGGCCTTCGCCACCGCGTCGGCCTGGTCGATCTGGATGCTGTGCAGATAGGCGATGACCTGGTCGATCTCCTGGACGGTCATCGCGCCGCCACCTTCGAGACCGTTGGCCGGCATGGGGGTTCCGGCTCGGCCGTATGTGATCCAATGCCGCACCTCGGACTCGTCGTACCGGTAGAAGACATCGTTGAGCGACGGTACCGCCCAGCTGACGCTCAGGCCCGAGCGCGGTTCTGCGATTGTGGCGCCGCCACCTCCGGCGTCCGGGCCGTGGCACGTGGTGCAGCTGAATTTGGACCACCACTGCGCCCCTGCCTCGACGTTCTGGTCGGCGATATCAGACGCTGCTGCGGCCTGGCGGTTGGTCTCGTTGACGAAGTACAGGGGCAGCACGATGGCGAGGACGCCGGCGGCGATGACGGCCGCGGTCAAGACCCGGGTGAGCCGGTCGTTCTCCAACCGGGCGTTGTCCATGAAGAACTCTTGGTTTGGCGCCGGCTTCTCCGAGGCCCGGATACGCCGGCGGGAGTTGATGATGCCGTAGCCGACCCAGGTCAGGAAGAAGACGACGGCGATGAGGAGCACAACCGACCCGAGCCCGACGTGGACCGGTCCCGCGGGCTGAGATTCTGCAGTTGCGATGAGTGGTGCGAGATGTGCGCTCACAGGCAGGACGGCCCCTGGGGATAGGCGATGGTCTTGTGCTTGGCTCGCGGCGTCTTTATCACCGCTCCGGTGTCGGCGATCATGTTGCCGGCATCGTCGACCGAGACGGTGAACCGATCGAGATTGCGCGGTGCCGGCCCCGCCTCGTACTCACCGTGGTAGTTGTACTTGGAGCCGTGACACGGGCACTCGAAACCCTGCGAGGACGAGCAATCGGGTACCCGACAGCCGAGGTGGACGCACTTCTGCCACAGCGACATCAGCCCGGTGTTGCCACCGTCGGTGCCGACAACCACCGGCAGACCCTCGAACGACGATCCGGGGATGTCTTTTGCGTCCATCGGCACGAGCCACGTCTGCGCCTCGGGCACGAACAGTGGGTGAATGGTGCCGTCGCCCGGCAGGACCTGCGTCCGTAGGTCATCGAGCAGGCCAAGGTTGACCTTCGTGCCGAAGCCGCCCTTGAGCTTTGGCCACATGAAGTCGAGGATCGATATACCGAGTGTCGCGAAGAACCCGCCGACAAAGAGCCCGAAGGCGGACCGGTTGAGGAACATCCGGCGGGTCACACCGAGCTCCTCGGGGGATACGACCTTGCGGTTGTCGGCGATGATGATCGGCTCGTCCTCGACATGTTCCGCCACCACGGTGGCCTCGTCCTGGGTCTCGATGGCGGCCTGTGCGGACACGTCGCGCTTGGCGGCAGCTCGGTCGAACTCGCCTACGATCGGCGACGCACTCGGCCCGCGGCGCCAGGCCACTGCAACCACCCCGGCCGCGACCACGACCCCGACGCCGATCAGGGCGATTGTCAGGATTGTCGTTGCATCCAATTGCCTGGTCCTTTACTCAGAAGTCGAAGAAGATCCCGTCCCGCCACGGGAACACGAAGTTGAAACCGGGGCCCCGGAAAAACGAACCGTAGATGGTGAGAATCGAGGCTCCGAAGAGGAAGAAGCTGAAGATCATGATCGCGAGCTTTCGGTCGGATGGTTTGACCGCAGGGTTCTTGTCCACATAGGGGATCATGCCCAATGCCACCAGACCGAAACCGGGAATGAGCACACCTGCGACCTGCGGGTCGAAGTAGGAGAGCATCTCCTGAAGACCGAGGAAGTACCACGGTGCCTTTGATGGGTTGGGCTGCTCGTTGAAGTTGGCGAGCTCGAGAAGCGGAGCGTTGACGAACACCGAGAAAACGATGAGACCGCCCAGGACGACCATGAGCGCCACGAACTCGATCGCAAGCAGGTGAGGCCACACGCTGACCTTGTCGGTCGGGGTGCTCTTGACCTGCTGGATCGCTCCGGCCTTGACCACCGTTAGCAAACGCTGGGTGGTCACACCCTCGGGGATAACCGGTGCCGCCGCGACCGCGGCTGACGCGGCCGGGCCGGTTGGGGTCGCGGCCGCTGCCGTGGCAGCTTGCGCTGCCGGTGCCCCTGCCGTTACCAGCTCCCGGCCTTCCCGCCGGGCGCGGGCTTCCATGGCTCGCTGCAAGATCCGGACCGGCACTCCGTATTGTTTCGATTCGGCCTCGAGGTCGCGTGCCGCGCTGCCGGCCGCCGGTACCGACGCGGGCTCGGCGACCGCCGGTGGCTCTGGTTCCGCCACGGAGGGCGTTGGTTCGGTCTCTGCCGGTGTCGCTGCTGGTTCTGCGGGTGCCGCTGGTTGGGGAGGCGCCTCCCCCTTCATCTCGGCGAACACCTCTTCGACGTCACGACCTTCCGCTTTGGCTCGTGCCTCGGCGGAGCGACGCAGTATGTGATCAGGTAGTCCCGCCATTAGAGCGGCCCCGAGATCCCGCCGTCCTTACGGACCCGCCAGAAGTGTACGGCCATGAAGACGACGATAATGAACGGTAAGAACAACACGTGCAGTACGTACCATCGCAGCAACGTGCTTGGGGTGATCTGCACCCCCCCGACCAGGGCGAACGACACCTGGCTCCCGATGACCGGGGAGTAACCCGCCATGTTGGAGCCGACCGTCACTGCCCACAACGCCAGCTGGTCCCAGGGGAGCAGGTAGCCGGTGAAGGAGAGCAGCAGGGTGAGCAGCAGCAGCACGATGCCCACCACCCAGTTGAACTCGCGGGGTGGTTTATAAGCGCCGTGGTAGAAGACGCGGGCCATGTGTAAGAACACCGTCAGCACCATGAGGTGGGCACCCCACCGGTGCATGTTTCTCACCAACTGGCCGAAGGCAACGTCGGTGGAGAGAGCCTGGATGTCCAGGTAGGCCTGCGGCGACGTCGGCCGGTAGTAGAACATGAGGAAGATGCCGGTGATCGTCAGCAGGATGAAGAGGAAGAAGCTGAGGCCACCGAGACACAATGTATAAGAGAGTCGAACGGCGTGCCGCTTCACCTTCACCGGGTGCAAGTGATAGAGCACGTTGTTCATGATGACGTAGGAGCGGTTCCGCGGCGAGTCCGTATAGCCGTGCCGTAGCGGTGACCCAGGCCGGAATATGCTCGACCAGAGCTGGCTGTTGCGGATGCGATCACCGGTCTGGGAGAGGCGATCCTTCAGCCCTACCCGTCCGTTTCCGTTTGCCAACCTGTTCTCTCCCTCAATCTCTCAACCGCTACCAGCGGATTCCATACATATAGCCGTTCTTCCAATCCCGGTCGCCGGTGTCGTACTCCCATGGCTTGGAGTCGAACTGCTCGGCCTGTGCGGCAACCGACCCGGCGAACTTGCCGAGCGAGATGACACCGGTGGGGCACCGGTCGATGCACAAGGCACACCGGGTGCACGCGTCCTCGTCGACAATGAAGAAGCCACCGTTCTCCGGTGCGTCGTGCGGGTCGTCGACCCCATCCGCCTCGGCTATGGCGTCCATCGACAGATAGTGGATGCATTTCCACGGGCAGATGTCGACGCACCCCTCGCACAGGATGCATTCGGCCTCGTTGATGTGGAGAAACTGCTTGGGCTTGACCGCGGCGGTGAGGTACGAGCCGTCGACCATGGCGAGTTGATAGTCGTCACGGGTGTGGATCAGCTCGGTCCAGGGGTCGCCCGCCATCAGCGCTCTACCTTCCGCAGTGGTCGGCCGAACGCGCTCGTGTTGTCTGCGGATGCCTGCTGCTTTTGCTGGCGGCTCGCCCGGATCTCGTCACGCTTCTGATAGCGAATCATGACGGTTGCAACCGCCGCCGTGAGAACCACCACATACGTACCGTTGACGATGTCCGTGAGCGCCGCGGCCGAGAGTCTGACCTGATTGCCGCCGATCAAAGCGCTGGGAATCGATACGACGATCTTCTGGTCGGTCCACTGCCAGACGCTCCTGGCGTATGTGAGCCACTGGTTCGGGATCACACCGAAGAGGATGATCATCGAAGCCGTGAACAGGAAAGCGCCGATGGCCGCACGTGCCCAGGTCATCTTCTTCTCGTAGAGGAAGGCCAACGTGACGCCTCCGAGGGCCACGAATACTCCGCCGATCGATACGAGCTGTCCGAGGAGCACGTACGCCCATCCTCTGGGGAAGAGCGTGTAGATCTTCTGGCCGACGCTGTTGACTTCGTCCGCTCCGGTGAAGTGCGCCCAAAGAGCTCCGGCCAGCGTCAGCAGGACACCGACACCGATGGCGATGATGCCTCGGACGAAGTTCTTGTCTCTCGGTTCAGCCATCAATGGTCCCGGTTTGTCTCTTCAAGACGGCGCGTATTGTAAGCCTAGGCGGCTTTGCCCGGGCGCCTACCGGCCCCTGGCGACCGCACCATAGTGCGCTCGAACGGGGCGTGCCGCATTCTCGCCGCTGCTCGCCCGACAGATTGTCGGATGGTCCTCTCACCACACGTATCGGGCGATTACAGTGCCGCCCGTTCCATGTATGGAGAATCGTCGAGCAGGCGGATTTGGATTTCGGGAATGTCGGAGCGATCTGGCTATTCTGCCCGCGTCGCAGCACGATCGAGCGCCGAAAGAGGAAGGGTCTAGGGAACGGTGACCGCCGAAGTTTCGCAAGACGACAGCGCGGGCGTCGTGTCACCCGCCGCTTCCTCACAGAGCGTCGCTCGCTACCACCTCTGGGCGTCGCTCGTCTTCCTCATCGTCGGTGTGGCAATGCTGGCGATCGCCAGCGTGCAATACGTCTCACCCGACCTGCTCAGCGGATCGAACTGGCTGTCGTACGGCCGGCTCCGCCCCGCCGCGGTCCATTTTCTGCTCTACGGCTGGCTAACGCTCGGGCTCATCGGTGCGATGTACTACGCGGTGCCCCGGCTCGTCGGTGAGGTGCTTACCGATCCGATCATCGCCAAGATCGGTTTCTCCTTGTTGTCGATCGGGTATGCGATCGGCGGTCTTGGCATCCTGGCGGGATCGAGCGAAGGTTTGCGCTACCTCGAGGCCCCACCGCTGGCCGACCTCATCGTGCTGCTCGGGCTCGCGGCTACGGCGCATTCAATCGCACGCACCATCGCCAAGCGCAACGATCGGGAGCGCAGCCCGGCCGAGTGGTTCATCCTCGCATCGGTCTTGTCGCTCGTTGGTCTCCACATCATCGGCAATCTCAACATGCTGACTCTGTTGGCGACGATCGTCTATTCGCAGCCACCGGCGCTGCACGGGATCAACACCGCGGTCCTGGCTGCGTTCTACCGCGCAGGCATCATGGGATTGTGGGCGGCTTCTGCAGGTGTCGGTGTCGTCTACTTCCTCGTTCCGCGTCTGGTCGGCCTGACCACGTTCAAGCCAACCCGAATGTCCGTCGTCGGATTCTGGGGTCTCGGCGCCGCGTGGGCCATGACGGGCTCGGCCGAGTTGACGTACACCGCGATACCGAATTGGTTGCAGACCATCGGTGTCATGTTCTCGATGGCATTGCTGCTCCCGGTGGCGACCATCGTCGCCGACGTCATGACATTCCTGCGAGGCCGGCGTGACGAGGTGGCCGCTAAGGACCGCTACTCGCTCAACCTCGTCTACCTCGGCCTCGGCCTGTTTGCCGCTCTCCCCGTGCTCAACCTCGCATCAGCTTTGCGGGCGTCGGGAGGCATCGTCGGTTTCACCGATTGGGTATATGGCGTCGAGCTGATCGCCGTTCTCGGCGCCTTCAGTGCCTGGCTGTTCGCCTACGTGTTCCATGTCGCGCCGCCAATGGTGACGGCCGACGCCGTTCGCGTGCAACGCTGGCATGGCCGGCTGACGGTGCTCGGTCTGGCCGTGGCCGGATTCGCCATGCTCATTGGTGGCGTCGTCACCGGTTTCACCTGGGCGGGGAGCGATGCGGGCGGTGTGGTCGCCGCCGGCAACGGTTGGGAGAACACCGCCGATGCGATGTGGAACTACGGTTTTGCCATCGTTCGCATGGTCGGCCTGATGATCTACGCCGTCGCTCAGGCGCTGCTCGTTTCCTACGCGACGACGGCGTGGTTCCTTGCCGACAACCGGAGCGACGTGCTCGCTGCCGATCCCCAGTTGGATGCAGGCGGTCAGGAAGTCAACGATGAGTTGGCGGTGGGCGCAGACGAGACGCCTACCGCGCTCCGGGTCGGCATCTTTGCCCTCGCAGTAGGCATCGGCACTTTCCTGCTCGTAGTGTTCCTTCCCTCGCTCGACAGTGACGCGGCGACTCCGACCATCCTTGCCGACGACGCCCATCTGTATGCGGCCGGCAGCGACGCCGCCATCGGGCGCGACATCTACATCCGCGAGGGTTGCATGTACTGTCACACCCAGTCGGTGCGTCCGATCGTCACCGATGTCGGTTTGGGGCCGGTGTCGGAAGCGGGAGATTATGCCCACGAGGAGCCCGTTCTCCTGGGCGTAGCCCGGATGGGGCCCGACCTGATGCACCTGGCGGCTCGCGGTGGGACGACGGTCGACCATCTGGCCAACCCTCGCACGGACAGGCCCTGGTCGACGATGCCTTCCTACGATTACCTTTCGGCCGATGAGCTAGATGCCCTAGCCACCTATGTCAACGGGTTCAAGTAATGGATGAACAGCTGAATCAAGTCGCGGAACAAACCGGTGTCCCCGCAGCGCTGCTCGAGCGCGCCGCCAAGGCGCGTGCTGCGTCACAGGGCATTGCCGTCGAGGCACTTGTCGCCGGTTGGGCAGGCGGTGCGGCTCCTGCGGCTCCTGCCGCACCCGCTCCGGCAGCACCGGCTCCGGCAGCACCGGCTCCGGCAGCACCCGCTCCGCCCGAGGCTGCGGCTCCCGCTCCCGCCGCACCTGCTCCGCCCGAGGCTGCGGCTCCGGCGGCTCCTGCTGCACCCGCCGCGGAAGCCGGCGCCGGCAAGCTCCCCGACAAGTTGTTGCGCCGTTCGGCGGCCGCAAAGGCCAAGCGCGAAGGCAGACCTCTCGATGAAGTACTGGCGGAGATGGGGCTGAGCCCGGAAGGGGCACCCAGCGAGGCTTCGGCCGTATCCTCGGCCGCAGCTCCGTCGGCCGGAGCTCCGACTCCTTCCACCGCCCCGGCCGCGGGCACACCCGCGGACGCGGCAGAGCCGGCGGAGACGACCGAGCCGCAGGCGGAACAGGAACCGGAACGGGTTCTTGCCGGGTTCCCGCGCTGGCTAGCGGCCTCCTTCGTCATCATCCCCATGATCGCCCTGCTCTACGCAGGTTTCGCTCCCAACGGACCCAACTGTGGTGCCTCCGGCAAACTGGCGGTCAACCCGGTCAGCGGTGAGACGCAATCCTGCAGTGGCAGCGGCAGCGTTTTCTTCACCCAGGGCATGGCCACGTACACCCAGAAGTGCGTCGCCTGCCACAGCGCAGACGGCAGCGGCGGGGTGGGCCCGGCGTTCAACGGCGGCGCCGTGCTCCAGACCTTCTCTGCCTGCACCGATCAAATCACCTGGGTCACCACGGGTTCCGCGGCATGGCCGAACCCGACCTACGGCGATACGAATAAACCGGTGCTCGGCTTCTCGGGGGCACCCATGCCCTCATTTAGTGGCGCCCTCACCGACCAGCAGATTGCATCGGTTGTCTTATATGAGCGTGTTGCCTTTGGCGGCGCCGACCCCATCACCGAAGAGGCAAACTGCGGCCTCACCGCCGCCGGCGGCTGATCGCCTTCCGTTCGTGCGTAGACGGTGCCGGGCGGTTTCAAGGTTTGGTCGCGACGAGTTGGTTTAGTCGTTCGGCTGGGGTGTCCCAGTCGAGGGTCTTTCTTGGTCTTGTGTTGAGTTTGCGTGCGATCTCGTGGAGTTCGTCTTGGCTGTATACCGACAGGTCGGTTCCTTTGGGCAGGTATTGCCTGACCAATCCGTTCCAGTTCTCGTTGGTGCCCCGTTGCCACGGCGAATGCGGGTCACAGAAATACACTGGGATACCGGAAGCGACGGTGAAGCTGGCGTGGCCGGCGAGCTCTTTGCCCTGGTCCCACGTCAACGATCTGAACAGCTCTTGGGGCAGCCGCTCGATCTCTTCGACGATACGTTCGGCGACGTGTTCAGCGGTGCGGTTCTCCAATCGGAGCAGCATCCCGAAGCGGGTAGTGCGTTCCACCAACGTTGCCACCTGCGACTTGGAATCTGTGGCACCGATGATCAGGTCTCCTTCCCAATGCCCCGGCACAGCCCGGTCTGCCACCTCAGCCGGCCGCTGCGACATGTTGACCATGTCTTTGATCTTGCCGTTTGCTGAAGCGTTCTGCGCTTTAGCGCGGGGTTTGCGTTTGGTCCGCCCGGTCCGTAGATATCGCCCGAGTTCCTTACGTAACTCGCCACGACCCTGAACAAAGACCGCTTGATAGATCGACTCGTGTGACACCCACCAGCATGCATCATCAGGATGCTCTTTGCGAAGCCGCTTTGAGATCTGCTGCGGAGACCAACCCTCCCTGAGACGCTCCTCAACCTCATCCCACAACCACGATCGTTTCTCAAACCAGCGTTCCCTGGGCCGGCGAGCCTTTACCGCAGCACGCTCGTGAGCACGCCACGACGAATAACCCTGACGGCCACCATTGTTCTCGATCTCCCGCCAGATCGTCGACCGACGCCTTCCCAAACGATACGCGATCTCAGTATCGGACTCACCCAACCTGATACCGAGCCGGATCTCCTCCCGTTCCTCACCAGTCAACACACCCCGACGCGGCCTGTAATCAATCGCAAAACACATCCGGCCATGCTCGCTGATCAACTTATCAACCGTGCGAGTCCCCAACCCTGCCCGCTCACAGCCTCCCTAATCGTCACACCACGAGCCAACGCTGACAGCACTTCCCGCGCTACCAGCCACGAAGTCTTCGGACGGCCCATAACCCACCTCCAAGGGTCACACCGTCGCGCTGGTCACCTGAAGCCGCCCCGACATGCAGGCATTGAGTACGCCGGAAGCGGGTAGGCTCGCCTGTCTATGACGGATCCTGATGTGCTCGTTGTCGGTGGTGGCCCGGGTGGTGCCGCCGCCGGGTACTGGCTGGCCCGGCGCGGGCTGTCGGTGCTGATCGCCGAGAAGAAGCACTACCCGCGTGAGAAGGCCTGCGGTGACGGGCTCACGCCCCGGGCGGTGCGACAACTCATCGATATGGGATTCGACTTCAACGGGCACCACCGGATCATCGGGTTGCGCGCCTATGCGGGAGATGCCCGTCTCGAGATGCCGTGGCCGGAGCACACCATCTACCCCAATTGGGGTGCGGTGGTGCGCCGCAGCGACCTCGACATGCAGGTCGCTGCCCTCGCCGAGAAGCAGGGTGCTGTGGTCGTCTCCGGCGCCGAAGCCGTCCCCAACCTCGACGCGGGGGATCTCGCGTCGGTGACGTTGCGGCGTCGCGGAGAGGACGACGAGGTGGTCATCCCGAAGTATGTCGTTGTTGCCGACGGCTCCCTGTCCCGGTTCGGGCGCAAGCTCGGCACCCGGCGGCGCAAGGACTACCCGTTCGGGCTGGCGGTGCGCGGATACTGGAAGTCGCCGAACTCGCAGGACGCGTACATCGAGAGCCAGCTCGAGATCAAAGACCGCACCGGCAAGTCGATGCCGGGATACGGATGGGTGTTCCCGCTCGGCGACGGCGAGATCAACATCGGCGCCGGCGTCGTGTCGTCGTTCCGGGGTTGGACGGGGCTGAACACCTCCGAGCTGCTGGAGGCCTATGTGGCCGGTCTGCCCGGGCATTGGGAGTTGGGCGACGATTCGCTGGTACGCAGGCCGATCGGCGGCAAGCTGCCGATGTCGCTCTCGGTGCAGCCGCGCTTTGGTCGCAACTGGGTGGCGGTCGGCGACGCCGTCGGTGCGGTCAATCCGTTCAACGGCGAGGGCATCGACTACGCCTACGAGACGGGGCGGATGGCCGCCGGCTACGTCGCAGACGCCATCGCCACCGCGAACCCGGCGGTGCTCCAGGGATACACCCAGGAGCTCGACGACATCTTCGACGACTACCAGCGGGTGGCGCGCCGTTTTGTCATGGTCATCGGTCACCCGACCATGATGAAGACGTTTACGTTCCTGGGGATGAGGAGCCGGCCGCTGATGGAGTGGGCGCTCAAGGTGATGGCCAACCTTCTCGAGCCGGAGGAGCGGGGCCTCTCGGAGCGCATCTACGGGGCCGTCGAGCGCATCGTCAAGATCGCCCCGGACCCGCTGCTCAAATGAAACCCGCTACGCCTGGACGCGTCGGTACTCGATCGATCGGCCCTGCTTGCCGGTCATCTCGATAACGGACAGCTTGCGCAAGCAGTAGGTCATCTGCTGGGCCGTACGCCGAGAGCACCCGGTCCGATGTGAGACATCCGCGGTGGTGAAGCGGTCGGGGAGGTCGGCGGGCAGTAGCGCAGCAAGGTCGTCGGGTCCGCGCAGATCGACGACGTCGTCGATCTCGACCAGGCGGCGCTCCTGAACCACCCAGCCCTTCCGTCTCCAGGCGCGCTCCGGGTCGTGGGCCCGGTACTCGTCCTCGATGGTGAGCACCAACCGGATCTCGAGACCGCGATGGGCGACGAGCTCGGGAATGGCCACCAGCTCCGCAAACACGTCGAGAATGCTGCGGTGTTTTGGCGACCGGCGCCGGCCGAGGATCTCGCCCTCGGTGCCGAGCCTGACGATCGTCTTGGTGACGGCGATCGGGTGTACCACGAGCACGTGATGGTCGAGCTCGAGCAACCGGCTCAGCTTCTTGCGCATGGATGAGAACCCGCTCGTCTGGATCTCGATGAGGAGATCGTCGCGAACCACATCCACGACATACCGGTCGACGGCGACCTCGAACCGATCTCCCGGCTCCGCACACCACTGCTTCAGCGCGGCGTGTAGTGGTGTTTCGCGAAGTGTGCCGATGTGTGGGGAAGCGGTCACCCGATCAGGGTACCGGGGACCCCCCGCGTCCGGCGATCAATCGCGCCCGGCCAGATCGGGCAGCTCGGTCTCGATGTTGCGAATGTGCCGACGGGACCATCCCACCACCGCCAGCACCATGGTCCCGAGACCGGCGACGACATACAGCAAGCCGATGCCCCGGCCCGGGCCGACCCCGATCAGCACACCGACGCTGCCTGCGAGCCCCCCATCGGGGGCGAGGAGCGGCTCGAAGGCGTGGTCGGCAAGAGGTCCCGCAAGCAGGATCGCCATTGGTGACACCGCCTGGCTGATCATCCGCCGTAGCGAGAAGACCCTCCCCTGGACTCCTTCCTCGACCTTGGTCTGCCAGATCACCTGGCTGGCGCTGTTGACGATCGGGTTGAACAACAGCAACAACACTGTCGCGGTGCCGATGACGACCAGCGATGCCCGGCTGCCGCCGAGGACGAGGATGATCCCTGTCAGGAATATGCCACCCATGATGGTGGGGAGTAGACGCTTGGGGACACCGAGAGCACCAACTGCGACACTCCCTACAACCGCCCCGAACCCGGCCAGCGACAGGATGGTCCCCGCCGCGGCCTCCGTCGAGAAGGACAAGATGAGCGGGATGATGAGCACGTTGGTCATCGAGAGCATGAAGTTGACACCACTGTAGATCCACAACAACCCGAACAGACCGGGCCGCTCACGCAGGTAGCGCCAGGCAAAGCTGGCATCGTCCCGCACCGACCGGGCTCCGGTGTCTCTGGCGCGGAACGGCGGGAAACGCACCGCCGCGAGTGTCCCGACACCCGCGAGGAACGAGACGGCGTCGGCGATCAGTACTCCTCCGAGACCAAACGTAGCCAGCAGCGCTCCCGCCATAGCCGGGGCGAGGACGATAGACACACCCTGGTTGAGCTGAACGAGCCCGTTGGCCCTGGCGAGTTGCGCCTTGGGAACCAGAACCGGGATGGACGCCTGCCAGGCCGGCTCTTGAAACGTGTTGGCGACTGAGCCGGCGAGGGCCGCGACGTAGATGTGCCAGATCTGTAGGTTCCCGGTGACGTGTAGCCAGAACAGACCCAAGGTTGCTATGCCCCCCAGGGTGTCCGACGCCAGCATCACCAACCGCCGGTTGAGCCGGTCCGCGACGGAACCGGCAACGGGGGCCAGGACAACGGCGGGGATGGTGGCGGCGAGAGCGACAAAGGTCAGCCGGGTGACCGACCCGGTCTCGGAGTACACAAAGAGCTGGAGACCGAACGCCGACATCGTCGTCCCGGTGATCGAGACGAGTTGTCCCGCCCACACCACGAAAAACGAGCGCAGCGAGGTGTGCTGCTGAGACACCGATCCGGTCATCGCAGGAGACTCTATAGACAGAGCTGCCTGCGCGTGTGCTCTTTGGTTGCGGCTCTAAGAACTCCAGCCGGCGAGCTCACGCGGGACGCGAGCGACCGTCAGCACACCCGGCTCGTTACCAATAGGCTGTGACGCAGCGGACTAGCGACGCAGCGGACTAGCGACGCAGCGGACTAGCGACGCAGCGGACTAGCTTTGTATGGCCGCGGAGAGATTCCTAGTCTTGCGAGCCGGAAGGAGTAGCTGAGCAATGACATTGTCCGACTATCTGCCGATCGCGATCGCCTTTGTCGTGGCCGCAGGGTTCGCCGTCATCAGCCTCACCATCTCGCGGCTGGTGGCTCCCAAGAAGCCCACGCCTGAGAAACTCGCTCCCTACGAGTGCGGCATCGTCCCTCTCCAAGAGCCGGCCCAGCGGTTCCCGGTCAAGTTCTATCTGGTGGCGATGCTCTTTGTCATCTTCGATGTGGAGATCATCTTCCTGTTTGCGTGGGCGGTCCGCTGGCAGGAATTCGGCTGGGCAGGCATCGGGGCCATGGGCATCTTCGTGGCGCTGGTGATCGAGACCCTGGTCTACGTCTGGAAGCGAGGAGCTCTCGACTGGAACGTGGCCCAGCGGCAGCGTTACCGTCGGGTAGTCGCACCGACCGAGTCTGTCGTCGGTGGCGACTCGGGGGAGGAAGCGGCATAGATGGCGCATAGATCCGGTCCCTCGGGGTTCCTCCTCACCACCTACGAGGCCGCAATCAACTGGACTCGAACCCGATCCATGTGGGCTGCGACCTTTGGCCTCGCTTGTTGTGCCATCGAGATGATGGCGACTGGTGCTGCCCACAACGACCTAGCTCGCTTCGGCATGGAGGTTTTCCGGGCTTCGCCACGCCAGGCGGATCTGATGATCGTCGCAGGCCGCGTGTCGCAGAAGATGGCGCCGGTGCTGCGTCAGGTATATGACCAGATGTCCGAGCCGAAGTGGGTCATCTCCATGGGCGCGTGTGCGTCGACGGGTGGCATGTTCAACAACTACGCCCTCGTCCAGGGTGTGGACGAGGTGGTTCCCGTCGACGTCTACGTTCCCGGGTGCCCTCCAGGACCGCAGTCGTTGATGCACGGCATCCTCATGCTTCAAGACAAAGTGATGGCCGGGGAGATCGTACGATGAGCCAGGACGGGATGAGCCAGGACGTGGTCACCCGGCTCAGCGGCCGCTTTCCCGACGTCGCGTTCGAGCAGGTGCTCGACTCCAACCAGGACGTCGCTCGCCCATCTTTGGAGCAGTACGTCCCCCTCGTCACTGCGGCCCGCGACGTCGGCTTCAACGTGTTCGCCGACCTGTGTGGTGTCGACTACCTCCACCGCAAGCCGCGGTTCGAGGTGGTCCTCAACCTGCTCTCGCACGAGCATGTGTGCCGCCTGCGGATCAGGGTCGGCGTACCTGCGGCGGATCCCACCGTTCCCTCGATCACGGAGATCTTTCCCGGGGCCAACTTCTACGAGCGGGAAGCCTTCGATCTGTTCGGCATCGTGTTCTCCGGGCATCCGGACCTGACCCGTATCGTCCTCCCCGACGACTGGGAGGGCTATCCGCTACGCAAGGACTACGGTGTTGGCTCCGTGCCGGTCCGCTTCAAGGAATCACCAAAGACAACATGAGTGACACGCCGAACGTAGTAACCGGAGATTTCGAGGCGACCGGCATCGACAAGCCGGAGGAAGTCGGCACCTCAGAGTCGATCGGCGCCGAGGAGCGCCGCCACCTCCACGACCTGTGGGTGGCCGGTACCGAAGAGCCGGA
Organism: uncultured bacterium; assembly: GCA_963801165.1. Classification (GTDB taxonomy): domain Bacteria; phylum Actinomycetota; class Acidimicrobiia; order Spongiisociales; family UBA5794; genus JAAETI01. The sequence goes on along the minus strand of CAWDDT010000011.1, from coordinate 251,895 downwards.
ATGGATGGGCAACTACACCGACGAGCAGTCGCAGGAGATGCTCGACGCCGGCAGCGACCCGGCGCTACGGCTGTCCCGGGGCACGGTTGTCGACGACGACTTCGAATTCGAAGAGGCCACGGATCCTGACGAGCTCCAGATCCTCAACATGGGCCCGCAGCATCCCTCCACCCATGGCGTGCTCCGTCTCCAACTCGAGCTGGACGGGGAGACGATCCGCCGGGTCAAGCCGATCATCGGGTACCTCCACACCGGCATGGAGAAGACCGGTGAGACGCTGACCTACATGCAGGGCGCCACCAACGTCACCCGGATGGACTACCTTTCTCCGCTGCACATGGAGCTTGCTTTCTCGCTGGCGGTTGAATCGCTGCTGGGCATCGAGATACCCGAGCGTGCCCAGGCGATCCGGGTGCTCATGACCGAGTTGAACCGGGTCTCCAGCCACCTGGTCTGGGCCGCCACCCAGTGCACCGACCTCGGCGCCGTATCGATGCTCATCTACGGTTTCCGCGATCGGGAGTACATCCTCGATTTCTTCGAGAAGACGACCGGTCTGCGGATGAACCACAACTACATCCGGCCCGGTGGCGTGGCCGCCGACCTCCCCGACGGTTGGGAAGACGACATCGAGACCCTCATCGACAAGGTCGGGCAGGGGATCGGTGAATACGAAGAGCTGTTCAACGGCAACCCCATCTTCCAGGATCGGACCATGGGCGTCGGGGTCATCACCCCTGAGGAGTGCCGGGCTCTCGGCGTCACGGGCCCGATTGCCCGCGCCTCCGGTATCAAATGGGATCTCCGCAAGGCCTTGCCGTATAGCGGGGTCGACAAGTACGACTTCGAGGTTCCCGTGGGGAAGCACGGCGATGTCTGGGACCGCTACCTGGTGCGGATGGAGGAGATGAAACAGTCTTTCGGTATCGTGCGGCAGGTGCTGGAGACGATGCCCGCAGGCGATTACCGCACCCTCGACCGCAAGATCACCCCGCCGCCCCGGAAACGGATCGACGAATCCATGGAGGCGCTGATCCACCACTTCAAGTTGTTTACCAGCGGCTATAAGGTTCCTGCAGGCGAGACCTACGCCGCGGTCGAATCGCCTCGCGGCGAGCTCGGCATGTACATCGTCTCGGACGGACGGGAGAAACCCTGGCGGCTGCACGCCAGAACGCCGTCCTTCAATCACGTGCAGGCCCTCCCCACCATGATGACCGGCTCCCTCGTCGCCGACATCGTGGCCACCATCGCATCGACCGACCCCGTCCTGGGAGATGTGGACCGATGAAGGCAGTCGAATTGACGGCAGCGGAGCTCGAGGCGATCCGCGACTGGAGCGAGGACTCGCAGCGGCTCGCCGCCGAGATTCTGGGGAAGTACCCGGTGCGCCGCTCGGCGGTGATGCCTCTGCTATACATCGCGATGCTCGAGCATGGATACGTGACCGCGGCAGGGATGAAGGCGGTCGGGGTGCTGACCGGGCTAACCGGCGCCCAGGTGCAATCCGTTGCCAGCTTCTACTCGATGTACAAACGCGAGGAGCTCGGCGACTACCTGGTGTCGGTGTGTACTTCCATCTCGTGCTTCCTGGTTGGTGCCGACGACGTCCTGGCCGCGATCGAAGACGAATCGGGAGTGCCCGACGGCGAGACCGGTGGCGCCGGCAAGTTCTCTGTCGAGCACGTCGAATGCAACGGTGCCTGCGGCGGCGCCCCGGTGGTCCTGGTCAACTACGAGATGATCGAGGGTGTCACCCCGGACAAGGCCCGTGAGCTGGTCCGTTGGCTGCGCGACGGTGGCCCCGACGTGGTCAACGGCGACGAGATGCAGCAACTCTTCGGTGGCAAGCGATCCTTCGATTGGGGCGTCGCCGGGACCGAAGGCTCCTTCCTCCCTATCCCCGCCTTCGGCCCATACGGGTCATCCAGGGAGGTGGGATGAGTACGCACAAGGCCCTCACCTGGCTTCGCTTCGCTCGCCATCCTCTCCCAGAGGGAGAGGGAAGATGAAGATACTCACCGAGCGGATGGAGGCGAACCGCACCGACAGTCACACCATCGAGCGTTATGAGGCGACCGGCGGTTACACCGCGCTGCGCAAGGGCTTGCTCGAGATGGCGCCGGAGAAGGTTGCGGAACAAGTGAAGGCCTCGAACATCCGCGGTCGGGGCGGTGCCAACTTTCCCGCGGGTGTCAAGTGGGGGTTCCTCGCCCCCGCCAAGCCGGCGTACCTGGTCGTCAACGGCGACGAGTCCGAACCGGGAACGTTCAAGGACCGCCAGCTGCTGGAGAGGGACCCACACCAGCTCGTCGAAGGCGTCATCCTCACCTCGTATGCCGTCGGTGTGAATCACGCCTTCATTTACATCCGCGGCGAGTATCCGAAGCCGGCACGCCGGTTGCAGCACGCCGTTGACGAGGCGTATGGGAAGGGCTACCTCGGTTCGGACATCCTCGGCAGCGGGTTCGACCTCGAGATCACGGTCCATCTCGGCGCAGGCGCCTACATCTGTGGTGAGGAGTCGGCTCTGCTGAACAGTCTCGAAGGGCGTCGTGGCGAGCCCCGGCTGAAGCCGCCGTTTCCTGCGGTCGAGGGTCTCTACGCCAAGCCAACGGTCGTCAACAACGTCGAAACCCTGTCGAACGTGCCGTGGATCGTCAACAACGGCGGTCTCGCCTACGCCGCCATCGGTCCCGAGAAGTCGGCCGGAACCCGGATGATCTCGCTCTCGGGTCACGTCAAGAATCCGGGCAACTACGAGATCGTGATGGGGATGAGCTGGCGTGACCTCATCTACGGGATCGGCGGCGGAATCCGCGAGGACCGGGGGCTGAAGGCCTGGATTCCCGGTGGTTCATCCGCACCCTGGTTCGTGCCCGACGAGCACCTCGATACACCCGTCACCATCGACGACGTGGGCAAGAACGGCTCGATGATGGGGTCCGGCGCCATCATCGTCATGGACGACACCACCGACGTCATCGCCGCGGCGCACCGGATCGTCCGCTTCTACGCCCACGAGTCGTGCGGCCAGTGCACGCCCTGCCGGGAAGGCTGCAGCTGGCTCGAGCGCATCTTCAACCGGATCCTCACCGGGCAGGGACGCCCGGAAGACGTCGACCTGCTTCTCGACGTCTCCGACGGCATCAGCCCCGGGCTCACCTGGCCGCCCGCCATGACCACCATCTGCCCGCTCGGCCCCTCCGCCACGGCACCGGTGATGTCGCTGATGAAGTATTTCCGTGACGAAGTCGAGGCACGGGTCGGCAAGGAGGTGGCGCATGGCTGACCAGGTGACCATCACCGTCGACGGGGTCGAAATGCAAGGGCCCGCCGGCGAGGTGCTGATCAAGGTCGCCGTGGACAACGGCGTGTACATCCCCCATTTCTGCTGGCACCCGCGAATGAAGCCGGTCGGGATGTGCCGCATGTGCCTCGTCGAGGTCGAAGGGCCCCGCGGCAAGATGTTGATGCCCTCCTGTACGGCCCGGGTCAACGAGGGGATGGTCGTCGACACACAGTCCGCCGTTGTCAAGAAGGTCCAGGAGGGTGTCCTCGAGTATCTGCTCATCAACCACCCGCTCGATTGTCCCGTTTGTGACAAGGGAGGGGAGTGCCCGCTCCAGGATCAAACCCTCGCCTACGGACCGGGCGAGAGCAGGTTCGTTGAGGAGAAGCGGCATTTCGAGAAGCCGATCCCGATCTCCGACCTGGTGCTGCTCGACCGGGAGCGCTGCATCCTCTGTGCCCGTTGCACCCGATTCTCGGAGGAGATCTCCGGCGACCCGCTGATCGAGTTCCAGGACCGTGCCAACCAGGTGCAGGTCCTCACCTTCCCGGGCGAGCCGTTCAACTCCTACTTCTCCGGCAACACCGTGCAGATCTGCCCGGTAGGCGCATTGACCGCCAAGCCGTACCGGTTCAAGGCACGCCCCTGGGATCTCGAGGCCGTCGAGAGCGTTTCGCTGGTCGACTCGGTCGGCTCGAGGGTGTCGGTCGAGTCGAGCCAGAATCGCGTGGTTCGCATCGACGGCGTCGACAACGACGCCACTAACCAGGGTTGGCTCTCCGACAAGGATCGGTTCGTCTTCGAGGCGATCCACAGCGAGGATCGGCTGACCACACCTCTGATCAAGCAAGACGGTGAGTTCCGTGAAGCGACCTGGGGCGATGCGCTCGATCTGGTAGCGGAGCGGCTGACCTCCTATCCGGGCGAGCAGGTGGCGGGTCTCGGCGGCGCCAACAGCACCAACGAGGAAGCCTTCATGTTCGGCAAGTTCCTCCGGACGATCGTGGTTACCCCTCACGTCGATGCTCAGCTCGACGATGGGCTCGACCCACAATTCCTCGTCGGGGCGACGCCGCGGGCCGCCATCAGCGACCTGGAGACCGCCAGGACCATCCTCCTGTGGGCGGCCGACCTGAAGGAGGAATACCCGGTTCTCTACCTGCGGGTGCGCCGCGCTGCCGCCGAGCTGGGAGCCACCCTCATCGTCGTTCACCCCCGGCGCACCGGTCTCGACGACGTCGCCACCCACAAAGTTCGTTACCGTCCCGGCACCGGGCCCGATGTGCTGCAGGCGCTCGCCGCCGGCGGCGGAGACTACGGAGTGATCCGGGAAGCGCTCAACGACGGTCCGGTCGTCACCATCGTCGGTCGGACCGGGCTCGGCGAAGACCCCAGGCTCGCCGAGGGGGTCGCCGCCTTTGGCCGGGACCTCACCGATGGCAAGATCTTGCCGCTCGCCAGGCGGGGCAACGTCATGGGGGCCCTCGATATGGGTCTGGCCCCGACCTTGCTCCCGGGGCGCGTCTCCGAGACCAGCGCTCATCACACGCTCGAGGCCGAATGGGGGCCGCTCCCCGAAGGTCTGGGGAGGAACGCCACCAGCATTCTCGAAGGCCTTCGCGACGGTGATTTGCAGGCCCTGGTCATGCTCGGCACCGACCCCGTTCGAGACCATCCCGAGCCCACCCTGGCCAGAGCGTGTCTCGAGGCGGCTGCTTTTGTCGTTGCCATCGACACCTTCCTCACCGACTCATCCGCCCTCGCCGATGTGGTGTTCCCCGTCGTCGGGTTTGCTGAGGTGGAAGGCACGGTCACCAATATCGAAGGCCGGATCCAGAAGGTGAACCGGCTCGTCCCCGGCCCCGGTCAGACCAGACCGACGTGGTCGCTTCTCGATGACCTGGCCCGGCGCATGGGTGGAACCCTCGGAGCGACGTCGGCTGCGGCCATCAGCAAAGAGATAGCAACCGTGGCTCCCGCCTATCACGGTGTCTCATGGGACGATCTCGACTGGGGCGAGGGTCGGGAAGGTCTGCTGCTCCCGCTCGAAGACGGCGAGCAACCGCTCGAGTACATCCCGGTCAGCGGGAGCATCAAGCCGGTCGAGGCCCGGTTCGGTCTGCATCTTGCCCGTGTCTTGTACGACGACGGTGTCAAGGTGCGCAAGAGCCCGTCGTTGGCAGCTCTCATCCCCGACGCGGCCGCCTACCTGAACCAAGCCGAGATCGAGGCTCTGGGCATCGAGCCGGGGTCGCCGGTGACCATCGCCGGGGATGCCAGCAGCGTCGTCCTGCCCGTCGCCGTCGACAACTCGCTCGGCGACGGTACCGTATATGTGCCCGCCAACCTCCCCGGGACAGCCGCGCTCGGGGCTGCCGTTGCGGTCACTGTCACTCCGGGAGGTGCGTCGTGAGCGGATGGGCACTCCTCGTCGAAGCCGCCATCAAGGCGGTCGCCGTCTTTGCCCTGGTGCTGCTGACCGTGATCATCCTGGTGTGGTTCGAGCGCAAGATCGTTGCCGACATGCAGAATCGGATCGGGCCGATGCGTGCCGGGCCGTACGGGATCCTCCAGACGGTCGCCGACGGGGTCAAGCTACTCCTCAAGGAACCGGTGGTTCCCCGCAAGGTCGAGTACGGCTTGTACATGGTGGCGCCGATCGCTGCGCTCGTGCCGGCAATCCTCATCTTCATGGTCATCCCGATCGGGCGACCCTTCACACTGGGCGATCGAGTCATCAATCTCGCCGGCACCGACCTCAACATTGCGCTGCTCTACGTGCTGGCGATGTCGTCGATTGCGGTTTACGCAGTCGTGCTCGCCGGTTGGGCGTCCGGGTCCAAGTATCCGTTGCTCGGCGCCGTCCGGGCGTCTGCTCAGATGATCTCATACGAGGCGGCAATGGGTCTTGCCCTGGTCCCGGTGGTCATGTTTGCCGGTTCCACGTCGTTCACCGGGATCGTTGATGCGCAGATGGGCAGCTACTTCTCCAGCAGCAGCTTCTTGTCTTTCGTCCCGGCGTGGAACCTGATCCTGATCCCGTCGTTCGTTATCTTCTTCATCTCCGGTGTTGCCGAGACCAACCGGGCTCCGTTCGATCTGGTCGAGGCCGAGAACGAGATTGTCGGCGGCTACCACACCGAATACGGTGGCTTCCGGTTTGCGATGTTCTTCCTGGCCGAGTACGCCAACATCTTCAACATCTCGGCGCTGACTACGACCCTGTTTCTCGGCGGCTGGCTCGGTCCAGACTTCGGGACACCGTCGTGGATCTCGTGGCTGTTCCCGATCTTCTGGTTCTTGTTGAAGACCTTCCTGCTGGTGTTTGTGTTTGTGTGGATCCGGGCGTCTTTGCCCCGGATGCGCTACGACCAGCTGATGTCCTTCGGCTGGAAGAGACTCATCCCGTTCAGCCTGTTGTGGATCGTGTTGATCGCGGTTTCGCTCGGCGTGCGAGATCTGGGCCTGCCATGGAGTTGAGATAATGGGCTGGTTTGCCGACATGTTGGGGCCGTTCCGGGGCTTTGCGGTGACGCTGCGGCAGATGAGCCGCCCCCGATTGACCCGGTCATACCCCGACGAGAAGCGAGAGAAGCCGCAGCGTTTTCACGGTCGCCACGTGCTCAACCGCTACCCGGACGGGATGGAGAAGTGCATCGGCTGTGAGCTGTGTGCCGGCGTTTGCCCGGCCCGCTGTATCTATGTCCGCGGCGCCGACAACCCGCCGGACGATCCGGTGAGCCCGGGTGAGCGCTACGGGTTCATCTACGAGATCAACATGCTGCGGTGCATCTTCTGTGCGATGTGCGTCGAGGCGTGCCCCACCGAGGCGATAACGATGACCCACCTCTTTGAGATGTCGGTCACCAACCGCAACGACTCGATCTACACCAGGGACGAGCTGCTGGTGGAGCCCGACGGCACACCAAACCATGCCCAGGAGGCGAACCGCCTCATCGATCTCAACGAGCTGAAGCTCGGTTCGGGGTGGATGCGGGCAACTGCACCTAGTGGCCGGGCAGCGTTCGAAGGCGTGGTCGGCTGGACCCCGTCGGCCACCCACGGCGACCTGCCGCCGGAGCACGGGCAAAGCGAGGGGGGTGGTGGATAATGAGCGCAGCTTTTGGCGGGCCCTCACCCTCATCCTCCCTTTGGGATGGTCTATCGGCCGCAGGCCGGGTCGGGGAGGGCGTTTTCTCGCGAGGCCCTCATCGCCTTCGCTGCGCTCGGCACTTCTCCCAGAGGGAGAAGGAAAGAGTGGCTCGCCTTTGCTGCGCTCGGCACTTCTCCCAGAGGTTCATCCTGCCTTTGGGGGGGTCGACGGGCCGCAGGCCGGGTCGGGGAGGGCGTTTCTTCGCGAGGCCCTCATCGCCTTCGCTGCGCTCGGCACTTCTCCCAGAGGGAGAAGGAAAGAGTGGCTCGCCTTTGCTGCGCTCGGCACTTCTCCCAGAGGGAGAAGAATGTGAACGCTGAGCTCTTTGTTTTTGTCATCTTTGCCATTGCTGCCCTGATCGGTGCGGTGACGCTCATCATGGCGCGTAACCCGGTCTACGCGGCAATGGGTCTGCTGCTGACGATGTTGTCGATGGCGGTGTTCTATGTGTTGATGGATGCCCACTTCGTGGCCGCCGTGCAGGTGATCATCTATGCCGGGGCCGTGATGACCCTGTTTCTGTTCGTCATCATGCTCATTGGCGTTGATCGCCGCGAAGACCCCGACGAGAAGATCCCGTTCCAGCGGCCCGTTGTCGCGGTTCTCGCAGCCGGGTTGATCATCCTGATCCTCATCGCCGGGCACGGCGCGTGGGTGCTCCAGGAGGGTCTCCCGCCCAGGGTGGGGACCATCGAGGCGATCTCCGACGCCTTGTTCGGGACCTGGATGCTCCCGTTCCAGGCAACCATCCTGTTGCTCACCGTCGCCGCCGTTGGCTCGGTGGCGCTTGCCCGCTATCAGGGCCGTCTCGGCGATCTAGATGAGGGCGAGCCAACCCCGGCAGAGGTGGAGGCCGTCCCTGCCGAGCCAACCGTCGAGACCGGAGGTGAGCAATGACCGTAACCGCCGGCTGGTACATGAGCCTGGCCGCCGTCTTGTTCGTGCTCGGCGCTGCCGGGCTGCTGCTGCGGCGCAACGCGCTCATCATGTTCATGTCGATCGAGCTGATGCTCAACTCCGTCAACCTGACATTCGTCGCAGCAGGCCAGGCGCAGGGCAACCTCGACGGGCAGCTGGCGACTCTGTTTGTCGTGGTGGTTGCCGCCGCCGAAGTGACGGTCGGTCTCGCCATCATCGTCATGGTGTTCCACAAACGGTCGACCGCAAGCGTCGACGAGCTGTCGGCGATGAAGGGCTGACGATGGTCGATTACATCTGGATCGCGGTGGCGCTCCCGCTTCTCGGGGCGGCTCTGCTCCTGCTGTTCGGCAAGCGGATCGGGGAGCCTGGTGCCGGTTATCTCGCCACGTTGCTCGCCGCCGGCGCATTCGTCGTGATCGCCATCGCGGCCGCCGACTTCTTCGCCGGCGGGCACCAGGGCCAGCAAGTGTTCCTGTTCGACTGGATCCCGGGGCTGGGCATAAGGGCCGAGTTCCTGTGGGATCCCCTCTCGGCGGTGATGGCGATGGTCGTCGCCGGGGTGGGCTCGCTCATCCATCTCTACTCGATCGGGTACATGCACGGCGACGAGCGCTACCCGCGCTTCTTCGCCTACCTGAACCTGTTCCTTGCATCGATGCTCATTCTCGTGCTCGGCGCCAACTTCGCCATCTTGTTCATAGGCTGGGAGCTGGTCGGCCTCTGCTCCTATCTGCTGATCTCATTCTGGTTCGAGAAGCCGTCTGCAGCGGCTGCGGGGAAGAAGGCGTTCATCGTCAACCGGATCGGCGACTTCGGTTTCATCATTGCGCTGATGCTGATCTTCGCCACCTTCGGGTCGCTCGGTTTCGACACGGTCTTCTCGAACGCGGGCAGGTTGCTCGAGTCGGGGGGGACGACCGCCACCGCGATCACGCTGCTGCTCCTGCTCGGGGCTACCGGGAAGTCGGCGCAGTTGCCGCTTTATGTGTGGCTGCCGGATGCCATGGAAGGCCCGACCCCGGTGTCGGCTCTCATCCATGCCGCCACCATGGTCACCGCCGGTGTCTACATGGTCGCCCGCACAGGGGCGCTCTTCGAGCTTGCCCCGTTCTCGGCCGGGGTGGTCGCCACCGTCGGTGCCATCACCGCGCTGTACGCAGCCACGATTGCGATCGCCCAGAAGGACATCAAACGGGTGCTTGCCTACTCGACGATCAGCCAGCTCGGGTACATGTTCATGGGGGTCGGTGTCGCCGCATATACGGCGGGCATATTCCACCTGATGACCCACGCGTTCTTCAAGGCGCTGCTATTCCTCGGCGCAGGTTCGGTGATTCACGCCCTGTCCGGCGAGCAAGACATGGACAAGATGGGCGGGCTGCGCAGCGCCATGCCGAAGACGTTCGCCACGATGGCGATTGCCTGGGTGGCCATCTCCGGTATACCGCCGTTCGCCGGCTTCTGGTCCAAAGACGAGATCCTCGGCGCCACGTTCAACAAGGGTGGCTATTTCGTGGTGCTGTGGGCCATCGGCCTGATCACCGCCGGTCTGACCGCCTATTACATGAGCAGGCTCATGTTCCGCACCTTCTGGGGTGAGGCTCGCTGGGACGAGGGGGTCCACCCGCACGAGTCGCCCGGCTCGATGACCGTTCCGCTCATCGCCCTCGGTGTTCTGTCCGCGGTGGGCGGGCTCATCAATACACCGTGGCGGTTGAGCCTGGAGCATTTCCTGGAACCGGCTTTCGAAGGCGTCAACCTGGCCAACGCCCCCGACGGGGCGACGGCGTGGGTGCTGGCCCTAGCTTCGGTGGCAGCCGCCGCGGCCGGCATCTACTTCGCCTATCGCAGGTTCCTGGTCGGGGAGGCGCCCGCCGAGACGGGCGGCGTGTGGGACGCGGTGCTGCACGGCTACTACGTCGATGACCTGTACGGCAAGACGCTCGTGCTTCCCGGCAAGGCTGCCGCCAACCAGATGGCCTTCACCGCCGACGCCAAAGGCATCGACGGTGTCGTCAACGGGGTCGGCGTCCTGGTGAAGCGGCTGGCTGCCGCCGCCAAGCCGCTCCAGACCGGGCTCGTTCGCAACTACGGACTTGGGATTCTGGGCGGTGCCGCCGGGATCATCTTGATCATGGTCCTGCGGGGGGGTGTTTTGTGACCTTTCCCACTCTCGCCGTCATGGTGTTGCTGCCGACGCTCGCCGCGCTCGTCGTCGCCCTGATCCCCAAGCGTCGCACCGAGCTGGTCTACCCGCTGGCGCTGACCCTCAGCTTCCTGCCGCTGGCGATGGTCGGCTACGTGCTGTGGGAGTTCCAGGTCGGCATTTCCGGCTACCAGTTCACCCAGCAGGTGCTGTGGTACGAGCCGCTCGGCATCTCGTGGAACGTCGGTGTCGACGGTATCTCGCTGCTGCTCCTGGCTCTGACCGCCATCTTGTTCCCCCTGTCGATCGCAGCGTCGAAGTCGGTCACCAAGAACCAGAAGATGTACATGGTGGCGATGCTGCTACTGGAGACCGGGATGCTCGGGGTCTTTGTCGCGCTCGACCTGCTGCTGTTCTTTGTGTTCTTCGAGATCACCCTCGTCCCGATGTACCTGTTGATCGGGATCTGGGGGAGCGGCAACCGGGTTTATGCCGCGGTGAAGTTCTTCCTATACACCGCACTCGGCTCGGCGCTGATGCTCACCGGCATCATCTGGCTCGGGGTCATCGCCGGTACGTTTGATTTCACCCAGATCCTCAACGTCGGTCTCACCTCGACGCAGCAGACCTGGCTGTTCCTCGCTTTTGGCATCGCCTTCGCAGTCAAGGTGCCGATCTTCCCGTTCCACACGTGGCTGCCCGATGCCCACACCGAAGCGCCCACCGCCGGTTCGGTGCTGCTGGCCGGTGTCCTGCTGAAGCTGGGGACGTACGGGTTCATCCGCTTCAACCTGACCCTGTTCCCCGAGGCCGCGGTGCGTTTCGCCCCCTGGCTGGCGGCTCTCGCCGTCGTCGGCATCATCTACGGGGCGGTGGTTGCCATCGTCCAGCCAGATGTGAAGCGACTAGTCGCATACTCGTCGGTGAGCCACCTCGGTTTCATCATCCTCGGCATCTTTGCCATGACCAGCCAGGGTCTGACCGGTGGCGTCATCCAGATGGTCAATCACGGTCTCTCCACCGGTGCGCTGTTCCTGCTTGTCGGGATGATCTATGAGCGCCGTCACACCAGGCAGATCTCCGACTACGGCGGCATCGCCAGGGTGATGCCGGTGTTCGCCGGTCTGTTCCTGTTCTCCGTTTTCGCCTCGGCGGGTCTGCCCGGTCTCAACGGGTTCATAGGCGAGTTCAACATCCTGCTCGGCTCCTACCTCCGATTCCCGGTCGCCGCCGTCCTCGCCGCCACCGGGGTGATCCTCGCTGCGGTCTACCTGCTGTGGGCCTACGAGCGAGTTTTCACCGGGCCGATGATCCACAAGGAGAACGAGAAGCTGCTCGACCTCGACAGGCGGGAGGTGCTGATCATCGCTCCGCTCGCCGTCCTCATCCTTGTCCTGGGTGTCTACCCGAAGCCGGCTCTCGACCGCATCGAGCCGGCGGTGAACGAGGTGCTGCAGCGCATCGAGCAATCGACGGACTACACGGTGCCGCAATACGGTGTGCCGCAGGATCTGGCAAGCGTGGGAGGTGGTGAGTAGTGGAGAACATTGCTTTTCTGCCCATCGCACCCGAGATAGCCGTTCTCGTTGGAGCCGTGCTCGTGCTGATGAGCGCGGTAGCCCTGGGACAGGAACGCCGCGAATGGGGTGTGGTCGGGGTAGTAGCTCTTGTCGTGGCGTCGATGCTCTCGCTGTTGCAGTGGCTACGGCTCGACTCGCTGGGCTCGGCCCGGGAATTGGCGTTCTCGGCCCGTGGCGTCACCTCGACGATCAGCAACCCGATGGTCGTCATGGATCGTTTCTCGGCTTTGGCCGGTATGACCGTCTACCTGATTGCGTTCCTCGCCGTCGTCGGCAATTGGGAGCTGGTCACGACTCTGGGCAAGCGGGGTGCCGAGTACGTGGCGTTGGTTCTGCTGGCGGCGGCCGGTCTGCACATGATGGTCATGTCGTCGAACCTCGTCCTGTTGTTCATGGGTCTCGAGACGGCGTCGATCGCACTGTATGTGATCGCAGGTTTCGTTCGGGTCGAGCGCAACTCGGACGAGGCGGCGCTCAAGTACTTCCTGCTCGGGTCGTTCGCCTCGGCGATGTTCATTTACGGCGTTGCGCTGGTGTATGCCGCCACCGGATCGGTGACGATCTACGGCACCGGAGGGATCAGGTCGTTCTTCTCCACCCAACCGGTGGTGATGCTCGACGTGAGCATTCTCCTTGTCGGTATCGCGCTCATCATCGTCGGGCTGGCGTTCAAGGTCTCGGCCGCGCCGTTCCATCAGTGGGCACCCGATGTCTATCAGGGCGCTGCCTCCGGCTCGGTGTCGCTGATGGCCGCCGGGGTGAAGGTCGCCGCCATCGGGGCGCTCATCCGGATCCTGATGGGGGCGTTTGCGAGCCGGATCAACGACTGGGCGCCCATCCTGGCGCTGATCGCCGTGCTCTCGATCGTGGTGGGCACGATGGGTGCCATCGGGCAGAGGGACCTGAAGCGGATGCTGGCGTACTCCAGTGTCGCGCACGCCGGTTTCATGCTCACCGCATTCGTCAACGGAGCGGTTGCCATTCCCTCGATCATGTTCTACCTGATCACCTACGTCATTGCGCTGGTGGGTGCGTTCACCGTCGTCGGCGTGGTCAGCGGGGTGCGTTCGGGACGGTCCGACTTCGATTCGTACCAGGGGCTCTTCGCTCGATCACCGTGGGTCGCCGGCTCGTTGGCGGTGTTCATGCTCGGCATGGGTGGCATCCCGTTCTTCTCCGGGTTCGTCGGGAAGTTCGCCGTATTCACTCAGGCGATCTCGGCGGGCTACCTGTGGCTGGTGATCGTGGCTCTGGTTGCTTCGATCGCCGGTTTGTTCTTCTACCTGCGGGTAGTCGTGCTGATGTACTTCCAGGACCCGGTGCTGGCCGAGGCACCCGGGACCGCGACGGCGGTACCACGGATGACTCGCAGCTCCGGGTTTGTCATCCTGCTCACCGCAGGCCTCACGATCCTCCTCGGTGTCCTGCCCTGGCCGCTTCTCAACGCCCTGCACTACGTCCTCTAGACGCCCGGTGGCCGGTCTGGTCGCTGGTGCGGAGGTGTTCGTTGGGATACCCGGTAGATTGGCGTCTTCATGATGCGTGTCCGCCCCCTGTTCTTCTCGGCAATTCTCGGTGTGACCCTGCTGGCCTTGGCACTGCCGTTGCGGGCGGTCGTCGGCGAGATCATCACCACGAACATCTATCTCCAGGCGCCGGACGACGTGCAACCCGAGGACCTCTACCTGGCCGCCACGACGGCGCGGGTTGACGGTACCGTCGACGGTGATCTCGTCGTGAGCGCGGGGAGTGTTGAGATCTCGGGAACCGTCACCGGTGACGTCCTCGTGCTCAGCCAGGGTTCCGTCGAGGTCACCGGCGACATCGGAGGTTCGCTCCGCGGCATTGCCCGCAGCATTGTCCTCGAAGGCAGCGTCGGCGCCGATCTCAGCGTGGTTGCACTGTCCACCCGGATTTCGGGCACAGTGGCACGGGACGCCCTGGTTTTCGGCGGCACGCTCGAGATCGACGGAGAGGTGGGTCGTGACGTCAACGGCCGGATGGTGACGGCCTCCATCAACGGCAAGATCGGGCATGACCTGGACATCGCGGTCACCACGCTGACCCTCGGCGGGGACACCAATGTCACCGGGGATGTGCTCTATCGCTCCAGCGTCGACGCCGGCGTTGCCTCTACGGTCCGGATCGGAGGACAGTTCCAGCGGCTTCCGACCCGCGGGGGATGGGCCGTCGAGTTGGTGTTGACCCTCGCCACGATCATCGGCTTCCTTGGGTTCCTGTTTGCAGGCATCGTGCTCATCTGGCTCTTCCGGCGCACGTCACCCCGTGCGGTGCGGTCGGTTGTCGAGCACCCGCTGCGTGCCTCCCTGGTGGGGGTGGGTGCCCTCATCCTGATCCCGGTGCTCATAGTGGTGTTGCTGATGACGCTTGTCGGGGTCCCCGTTGCGATCGCGGTCCTTCTGCTCTACGTCCTGCTGCTGGTCTTCGGCCCTATCCCGGCAGTGACCGCGATCGGGTCGAAGCTGCTACGCGACCGGTGGGGGCTGTTCGCCGCTTTCTTCGTGGGAGCGGTCATGTGGCGGCTCGGCATCTGGCTCATCCCGTTTCTCGGTTTTGCGCTCTATTTGGGGGCGCTTGCGGTTGGGGTCGGCGGCTGGGCGATCGCGATCTGGGAGCAACGGAAGGAGACGCCGGTTGCGGCCGATCTCCTGCCTCGATCCAGGCTCAAGGAGACCGCAACGTCGATACCGGCACCCTTGGGTTGGGATGCGCCGCTCGCCCCGGGCACACGGGGGTCGGACAGCACCGAGGCGTCACCCGCCGACGAGGAATCACTCGAGGATGGTCCCTGACCCCATCGCTTCCGGCGTACACCGTGCCTACAGGCAGCCAGCAGATCCGCCGGAACTGAAAGGTGCCGCTACTCGTCGTCTTCGCTGAAGAAGATCTTGGTCTCGGCGAATGAACCGGCGCTGTGGCTGTAGCCGACGTCGCCGAGCGCGGGATCGTGCTCCGGGACTTGTCCGGAAGCGAGGGCGGCGATCCTGTTGTCCCGTTCAGCGATGGTCGCCCGAAGTCGGTCCGCCTGAGCTTCGGCGGCCGCGAGCTTCTCTTGCCACTTCCGCCTGGCTGCGGCGAAATCCTCGGTCTTCTCCGCGGCTGTTGCCTCGGAGGCGAGCAACCGGGTCCGCTCCTTGGCGTCCCGGAGTTGCTCCTTCAAGTCGGCTCGCTCCGCTTCGATCTCGCGCAGCGCCGTCTGGGCGTTGGTGAGCTCACTGTCGTTGTCGCCCGACACCCCCGATGCGGAACGTTTGGTGACCCGGCCGAGCAGGAACCCGACGATGGTGGCGACCACCATGAAGATGGCTATCTCTGCAACCGCGTAAAGCATCCTTTTCCTCCGGTTCGCTATTCGGGCGGACCCAGTCTGAACTCGATGCGCCGATTCATGGCGCGTCCCTCGGGCGTTTCATTGTCGGCGATCGGTCGTGTCTCTCCGTAGCCGACGGCGAAGACCCGCTCGGGGGCGATGCCGGCGGCGATGAACCATTGCCTGGCGGCTTCGGCGCGTGCCTCGCTCAGCGCCTGGTTCGACTCGGGGGACCCGACGTTGTCGGTGTGTCCCTCGACCGTCAGCACGAGGCTCGGGTTCCTGGTGAGAATTCCGACACCAACCGGCATGAGCTGTTCGAGTTGCGGTGTCAGCTCGGCGCTGGCCGACGGGAAGCTCGCGCCGTTGAGGAGCTGACCACCGATGACGTTGTCATAGATCTCGACGTGCCATTCGGGGAACGGGGCGAACGCCGGGAAGACGAGGGGAAGCCGGAACAGGGAGAACGTCGTGTCGACGGACGGATCGACCTCGATCTCGTCGACGACGTTGTCCTCACCGAAGCTCTCGGCCGCGAGACGGTGAGCGAAGGCGGCGACACCCTGGTTGGGGACCGTGCCGCTCAACCTGAGGATGCCGTCGTTGTTGACGGCGGCGTTGATGCTGGGCGGGGCGAGGCCGGTGACGACGACTTCACTTTCGAGTGTGACGTCGGGTCCGAGTGCCTGGGCGAGCGCTCCCTCGAGTTGGGCGAGACGCTCCTGATGCGGAGCATACCCGAAGACGGTGGCCTGCTCGCCGTTCACTGTGATCCCCGACGTCCCAACGATGGGCAGAACGGCGACGACGTTTGACACGTTTGCGACCCATGAGGCGGTCTCGATGTCCGGATCGACGACAACCTGGTTGTCGAGAAGCGGCGAGTAGATGAGGTCGGCGACGGCAGCGAGCTTGGCAGCCGCCTCAGCATCGGGGATCCTTCCTCGCAGGGTGAGCTGTCCGTTCTGGAGCCGGGCGTCGAGATGGGCGACCTGAGGCTGGTCGTCTTCGGTGATCGGCGGAAGGGTCGATGTCGATTCGGATGTAGTCGACGGGGTCGTGGTTGTGGCAGGCAGTGTGGTGGTTGTGGTCGTCTCGGCCGCCGCCTCGGGCGTCTCGGCCCGCCAGCTCACGGTCCGGACACCATCGATTGCAGCGACGATCTCGGTCGCTCGCTGCTCGTTTTCCGCCGTGCCGACCAGGGTGACGTCGCGGCCTGAAATGTCGACCTCTGCGGCAACGCCGGCACCGTTGAGCGCCGCTTCCGCCTTGTTTCCCAGATCATTCTGCTCGTTGGTGACGCCGACCGCGACTGCCGCTCCGACAAGCAGCAGCCAGACAACAACGAGAATTCTCGCACGCGCGCTTCCGAAAGACATCGTTCCGTCCTGTAGGTAACCCTTTGGGGGATGATCGGCGCTCGATCGCCTGTGATCAAGGATTTTGTCGGGAAGCGCTGCTTTGGGGTGTCAGCGGCACACTGGGGAACCAGTCGGCTGCCGGCACCGACTCCCATGTGGCAATGGCATCGTCGATCAGCCCCGTGCGCAGAAGGCTCATCCCTTTGCGGAGCCGGTAGGTGGCGGCGGCGGTTGCCACGGGTTTGCCTTCCGAGAGGTCGCATACCTCGCGGGCTCGGGTCGACAGCTCGTAGGTGCCGATCACCCGCGCCCGATCGACGATCTCTTGCTTGGTCATGGCAAGCAGCGGTCGGAGCACGGGAGCCTGTGCGTATTTGTCGATCTCGATGAGGTTGGCGGCGGTCTGGGACGAGACCTGGCCCAACGAGTCACCGGTAACGAGCAGGGGGATCTGCAACTCCCGGGCGACCCGGTGCGCGGCCTCTGTCATCAGCTGCTTGAGCAGCACCTGCCGGTACTTGGCCTGAGCCGATACTCCGAGTTCTTTCTTCACGGGCTCGAAGTCGACGACGTGCAGGTTGATGCCGGCGCCGTGACCCCAGCGGGTGGCGAGCTGGTGGCCGACGGCGAGGGCATGGTCGGCTTGGTTGCACTCGAGCTGGAAGTGGAGCATGTCGATCGGGCAGCCGCGCCTCATCATCATCCATGCCGCCACCGGCGAGTCGATGCCACCGGAGAGCATGACGAGGCACGGCGATTGCGTTCCCACGGGCAGCCCGCCGGGACCGCGCCACGACTCGGCAACGACGACGCCGGCAGTGCCTTCGACACGTACCCGCACGGTGAAGTCGGGGTTGCTGAGGTCGACCCCTGCGGATCTGTCGATGAGGGCGCTGCCGATGGCCACCTCGGCGTCGTGCGAGCGCCAGTCGTGGTCGCCGCTGCGGCGCACTCGTACCGCGAACTTGCGGTTGTCCACTGAAGGAGCCGCCAGCCGGACCACGTCCCGCGTGATCTGGTCGAGGCTGGTTGCATCGATCGGCAGGACGCGATCGATGCGGTCGACCCCGAACACTGTCGCCGCGGCTTCAGCCGCGGTGGTCAGGTCCCCGGTTCTGACCTCGAACTCCTGGTTGCCCCGCTGACGCACCTTCGCGTCCGGAACCGCGGCGCCCAGGGCTGCCTCCAGGTTGGCGCGCAAGATCGGCATGAAGTGACGCCGGGTGCGCCGGGATTTCAGGTAGATCTCGGACGACGCAATGACACGCAGCGATTGAGGTGGGGTCGTTTGTTCCATGGGAGCCACCTCATGATGCCACGAACCCCGGCCCCCCGGCTACGAAGCTCGAAATGCCCGCCCGCCGTCACGTCCCACCCTCCCTCCGGGGGAGGGTTATTCGCGTAGCGATGGATCGGGTGCCGGGGAGTAGTGATCCCCCCGAGGTGGGGGGATCGGGCGGCCCCTGGGCCGTCCGAGGGGGGAGAACGGGCGGCGGCCGCCGTTGGTTTTGTCCCCCTTCCGGTCCAGTCCCTCCCTGCGGTCGGGTCTGTCCCCGCCCTCCCTCCAGTGGAGGGCTGCAAGAAGTGATCCCCCCATTTCGGGGGGATCGGACGGCCCTCCGGGCCGTTCGGGGGGGAAGGACGGGCGGCGCTCGCCGTTGACGCAGCCCACATGGATCGGGTGTTGGGGCGGATTGTTCTGTCCGACCGGCGCTATGTCGGTGATTCTTGATCGAGCACTGCCGCTATCGCATCACCGACTTCGTCGCGTTCGTCGTGGACCTCGTCGTCGTTGAAGCGGAGCACCACGTATCCATGGTCCTCGAGCCACCGTTGTCGGATACGGTCGCGTTGAGAGTCATCTATGTCGTGTGATAGCCCGTCGACTTCGATGATGAGGCGCTTCTCGAAGCAGACGAAGTCGACGATGTAGGGGCCGATCGGTTGTTGGCGTCTGAATTTGTGGCCGAACTGCCCGGCGCGCAGATCTGACCACAAGGTAGTTTCCGCCCACGTGGGATTCTTGCGATGCTCGCGAGCGAACGCGATGAGTCTCTTGTCCATGTCACCAGCATGCGGCGACCGAGATTGGTGTTCAAGGGGAGCGGGACAACGGCGAGCGCTGTTCGCCCTTCCCCCCTCGGACGGCCCAGAGGCCGTCCGATCCCCCCGAAATGGGGGGATTGCTGCTTGGTTCCGGCTCACAAGACGAGCCGTCGATCAACGGCGGGCGTCGTTTGTTCTTCCCCCGTCGGACGGCCCGGGGGGCCGTGCGATCCCCCCGAAATGGGGGGATTGCTGCTTGGTTCCGGCTCACAAGACGAGCCGTCGATCAACGGCGGGCGCCGTTTGTTCTTCCCCCGTCGGACGGCCCGGGGGGCCGTGCGATCCCCCCGAAATGGGGGGATTGCTGCTTGTTCTCAGCGACAGATCGGCAGTTGCGCGAGTAGTGGCCCTCCCCTTGTGGGAGGGCGGGGCCAGACCCGACCGCAGGGAGGGGCTGGACCGGGAGGGGGCAAACATCAACGGCGGCCGCTGTTTGTTCTTCCCCCTCGGACGGCCCGGGAGGCCTGTCCGATTCCCCCGAGGGGGGATTGCTGCTTGCTGTGGTTAGGGCTCGTTGATGGTTAGGGATGGGTCGTTGAACTGGTCCAGAGCGACTTCCATCGTCATCGTGACGGCGTCCCCTGCGGCGCCCGTCAGCGCTTCGGCGGTCATCTGAAGCTCGGCCGTGAGTGCGATGATCGTCCTGGTCTCGGCGTCGATCCAGACCGTCATGTCATTGATGTCGGCTCCCTGGAGATCGGCCAGGCCGAGACCGCCCAGTGCGCCGAGGAGGTCGGAGAGGTCGGCCTTGTAGGCGGCTCTGCCGTTGTAGGTGGTTTCGGCGCCGGTGACGTCACCCAGGTTGTCGGTGGTGAAGCTCGCCCAGAACAGGGGAGAGGTCGGGCAGCTCGACATGACGCTCTGCGCCCCCGGGTCGAGGAGATCCGACGGCTCGTAGCCGTTGCCCTGGTCGTACCAGAGTTGCTGCGGTGTGCCGATGACCGATTCGCTGATGTTCAATCCACCGAGAGCAGAGGTGATCGTGCACTGGAAACCGTCGGCCGTCCACACGCCCTCCGAGGTGGCTTCGATGTCGAGGTCCTGTGCGTGCATCTTCATCGTCATGGTGGCGGAGAAGCTGTCGAACGCGTCGGGGGGCGTGCCGGTGATGGTTTCAAACGCGAGGTCCCCAGCCGGAGCGGCGCTGGTTGTCGTGTCCTGGGCGGCTGTGGTTGTTGTTGCCGTGGTCGTCGTTGTCGCGACGGTGGTGGTAGTGGCGACGGTCGTTGTCGGTGCAGCCGCGGACCTTGTGGTCTCGTCGCTGCTGTTGCTCGAGCACGCCGCCGTCAGCATGACCAGGGAGATGATGAGAGCGAGCCGCCGCATGAGTCCTTCCAGGGTTTTGGGATTTTCAGCTATCGGCACCGGGACCGGAGACCATGAGCGGGATGAGACGCTCCGGGTCGGTGAGCGCACCGTGGTTACCCACCATACGGTCGTCGGAGTAGCGGTGGAGCAACAATGCGTCGTCGTCGGCGAGCAGAACCCCGTCGGGGAGACGCCGGGCGACCTGAGGGTGACGTGGTTCCGGGCCCCACCAGTGGATCATGTCGGCGACGGGTATCCACGTCGCCGGGAGTTTTCGGGCGAGCGACTCTCCGTCGCCCCTGACGAACATGGCCCGGCCATCACCGTAGAACATTCGGTCCTGGTGGTCCGGTCTGTCGATCTTGATCTGCTTTCGCTTGGGGAAGTCGACGTGGCCGTGATCGGCGGTGCCGACGGCGACGACACCCTTGGGTAGCCGGTTGCGCACCCCCTCCCAGGCGGCGGCGACCGTCGTGACTGCTTCGTTGTACTGAGGCGACTTCTGCCCACCAACGTGGGCGGCGTAGTCGACATTGGGTAGGTAGGCCACGACGAGCCGATTGGGTTGCGCGGCGAGTTGGGTCACCGCATCCAGCCACTCCCCGATGCTCTCCACCCCTTCGAACCGGCATCCTCGAAACAGCACCTGGGTCAGCGGGGTGTTGTCGAACTTGGCGGGTTGGACAGTGACGACATCGATCCCGGCGGCGGACAGCCTCTCGGCTAGGTTCGGTGCCGGGAGGAAGTCGGCGAACGGGTACTCGAGCTTCTCCCCCCACAGCGTCGTCCAGTGGATCGTATTGACGACGGTGTCGAGCTCGGGGATCCACGCCTGGTACCCGAGCAGACCGTGTTGAGAGGGCGGCAGTCCGGTGGCGAGGACCGCCAGGCTGACAGTCGTCGTTGCCGGGAAGGGGCTGTCGATCGCGGCCCGGCACGACTCCCGCAGCGCCCCCGCTGCCGGATGGTCGAGCTGCATGTAGCCGAGCCCGTCGAACAGACACAGCACATATGTGGCGGCGTCGGCGATCTCGGCGGCCAGCCGGGGATGAAGCCGGGGAGACTGCGCCGAACCGATCAGCCGGTACTCGAGCTCGGCGATCAGGTTGACGAGGGATCCGCCGTTGTAATCGGGCACCGTCACTTCCATCGAGTGGACGATAGTGGCAGAAGGCTCTGGGGCCGTGGCGCAGTGCACCCGACAGACGATGGGTCATGGCGAGTGATGTTGGCTCCACCGCACGGTACATTGGCGCCTCGTGAACGAATTCGACACCTCGGGGGGATCATTGCGGTTACAAGGGCGAGCGCTCCAGGCGGCACTGGCCGCCGGCCTGGCGCTCATGGCTGCGGCACTGTGGGCCGCCGGCGTTGACTATGCGTCGGAGATCGGCCTAAACGCGGGGCCGCTGAATGCCCTGTCGATCCTGTACAAGCTGATCAGCATCGTGGCTCTTGTGTACGTGGGCTACAGGATCCGTAGCCGGAGCATGTGGGTGCTGGCGCTGCTGTTGTCGTTGCTGACACTCGGTCACATCGTGATCGACGCCGGCTGGTGGGACGACGTTGCCAATCCGATTACCCAGCGCCTGGAGAGTGTCCTGCATGTCTCCTCGGGGTTCATCAATCTGGCGTCGCTGTTCCTGGCGCTGGCCGTGATCGCCGGGGGATTGGTTTTGGCGGCATATCGGAGCGCCTCGCTCGAAGAGCGCCCTGTTGTTGTGCGCCTCATCGCGATCTTGTTCGTCGTGGGTGTGTTCGTTGGCCCGGTCAACGCCATTTCCGTGTTCGGGATCAACCGGGAGTGGTTGTTTGCCGAGGACTTCGGGCAGGTGGCCGCGCTTGCGGTGCTGACCGCGTACGCCGCGGGGCTGGTGGTGGCCAGCTGGGGGTCATCGGGCAGGATGGCGCGCCTCGAGAACGTACAGGGGAACTAGTGGGCCACACCTCAGATCTTGATCGTATCAACGCCGCGCTCGACGCGGCACTGGACGTGCTCGACGACTTCACGCCGGGCCGGATCGCAGCTCGACGCAAGGAAGGCGGCGATCCGGTGACCGAGGCCGACGAGCTGGTCGATGCCGAGATGCGGCGCGTCCTCCCCGAGTCGGGGGAGGGATGGCTGTCTGAGGAGAGCGTCGACGACAAGGAGCGCCTCGGCAGAAAGCGGGTCTGGATTGTCGATCCCATCGACGGGACCCGGGAGTTCGTCGAGGGGATTCCGGAGTGGTGTGTGTCGATCGGTCTCATCGAAGACGGGTTGCCGGTAGCAGGCGGTATCCACAACCCGGCGACCGGCGAGAGGATCACCGGGACGGTCGACGACGGTTTGGTGTACAACGGGCCCAACCCCGTTTCCGGCATGACCAGCCTGGAGGGAGCGCGGGTGGGGGCGAGCCGTTCCGAGATGAGGCGGGGCGAGTGGGAGCGCTTTGAGGGCGGCCCGTTTCATGTCGTGCCGATGGGATCGGTGGCCTACAAGTTGTCGCTGGTCGCCGCCGGACGGCTCGACGCCACCTGGACGCTCGTGCCCAAGAACGAGTGGGATCTCGCCGCCGGCGTCGCGCTGCTTCGCGCAGCCGGCGGCTGGGCAGTGCTCAAGGACGGCTCGACGCCGACCTGGAACAAGGAAAACCCGCTCGTCCCCGGCTTCATCGCCACCACTGCGGCACTACGAGATGACGTAGAGAAGCTGCTGCTGGGGTAGTCGCCTACGCTGGAACAAGCCGAGCTCGAGGCATATCCCGGAGGCAAACATGAGCACACGTACGGTCCTTTGCTACGGCGACTCCAACACATACGGGTATGTGGTCGATTCCGGCGGTCGCTTCCCGAGAGACGTCCGCTGGCCCGGCGTGTTGCAGCAGGCGCTGGGGTCCGGTTTCGTCGTGATCGAGGAGGGTCTCCCGGGTCGCACGAGCAACTGGGATGATCCTTTTGGCGCCGGTCTCAACGGTCGTTCCTATCTGGGCCCCTGTCTCGCCTCGCATTCCCCGGTCGACTTGGTAGTCATCATGCTCGGCACCAACGACCTCAAGCGCTACTTCCGGGTGAAAGCCCCCGAGATCGCCCTCGGCGTAGGCGCCCTCGTGGATATTGCCCTCTCCAGCGGCTGCGGCCCCGCCGGGCAGGCGCCCGCGGTGCTGATTGTTGCCCCGCCCCCGTTGGGGAAGGCGACGAGACGATCCTTGCTGTGGGGATTCGGCAAGGCGCGTAACGAGTCTCTGCACCTTGCTGAGCACTACACGACTCTCGGTGAGCTTCGGGATTGCCCCGTCTTCGATGCCGGAACAGTGGCCTCGGTCGACGCGGCCGATGGCGTGCATCTCGACGCCGAGAGCCACAAGCGCCTCGGCGCGGCACTTGCCGCCGAAATCCGCCGGGTTCTGGGCGCGTCCTGACGGGACCGCCGAACACAAAGGTCCTCTACCGGGCTACTCCTCCGGTGTCTGAGCAGCTTCCAGGACTCGCTTGAGACGGCGGTAGTCGGAGCCGATCGCCCCCCGGATCGCCCGCGGCACCAGTGGAGCGGTGAGACGACGCCAGCCGCGAGGGTGGCCGGTCAGGTCCATCCGCACGCGGCTCTTCGCTTCGTTGAGGACCTGGACGGTCCTGGTGACCGTGGTGGGGATCACGGCGCCTCGTCTGGTTTCGATCGTGATGGATCGTCGGGGTAAGAGCGCGGTCACCACGTACTCGACGACCGTCCCACTGTCGAGCGTCTGCTCACAGGTGGATCCAACCGCAACCGGAGGAGGCGAGGTCCACATGGTCGTCTCGACACCGCTCTGCCAGTTGGGGTTGTTGGAGAGATCGGCGATGTAGTCGAAGACGGCATCCGCCGGCGCATCGATCTCGGTCTGCACTGTGACCTGCAACGAGCCTCCTCCCACGGGCATCAGGTCCAACCCCGCGAGCGTACCAGCGCCGATTCCGGCAAGAGCAAACAGTGATCCCCCCTCCCTCGGTCGGGTCCGGCCCCGCCGATTGGGAGAGAGCAGCAGTGATTCGCCCATTTCGGGGGGATCGGGCGGCCCCCCGGGCCGTCCGAGGGGGGAGGACGCGCGGCGGTCGCCGTTGGTTTTGCCCCCCTCCCGGTTCAGTCCCTCCCTTCGATCGGGTCTGGCCCCGCCCTCCCGTAACGGGAGGGCTACTACTCGCACGAGTAGGAACATCGCTTTGGCTACGCTCGCTCCTATGCGTCTCCGGATGACGATTGCTGTGCTGGTCGTGCTCGCCTCAGTGCTGAGCGTCGGCCCGGCGCTGGCGACCGGGACGTTCAGCGACGACGACGGATCCATACATGAGCCGTCTATCGAGGCGATTGCCGCCGCCGGGATCACCCGGGGCTGCAATCCGCCGGTCAATGACCGTTTCTGCCCCGGCGATGTGGTGACGCGTGGTCAGATGGCTGCATTCTTGAGCCGAGCCTTCGGCCTGTCGGCGGCTACCGCTGATCCGTTCGTCGATGACGACGGCTCGGTGTTCGACGCCGACATTTCTCGTCTCGCCGCCGCGGGGGTCACCAGGGGCTGCAACCCGCCGGTCAATGACCGCTATTGCCCCGGCGATGTGGTGACCCGGGGCCAGATGGCCGCGTTCCTGGTGCGGGCCTTCGGGCTGGCCGCTGACGAGAGCGGCAATGCGTTTGTCGACGACGACGGCTCGGTGTTCGCAGCCGACATCGAGGCATTGGCCGCGTCCGGGATCACCAAGGGCTGTAACCCGCCGGTCAACGATCGGTTCTGCCCGGCCGATTTCGTCACACGCGAACAGATGGCGACCTTCCTTGCCAGGGCACTTGGCCTGAGCGGGTCGGGCGGGGTCACCTTCGCCGCCGGCGGTGACTTCGGGGCGACCAGCCTCACCGATGCCACCTTTACGTCGATGGCGGCGAGCGATGCGGAGTTTCTGCTCGCCCTGGGTGACCTCTCATATAGCAATCTCACCGAGTCCCAGTGGTGCGACTACGTCAAGGGCTACCTCGGTACGGAATTCCCCGTCGAGCTGTTGGTTGGCAACCACGAGGATGACGACCGGGTCAACGGCTACATCGGCAACTTCGCCGCCTGTCTCCCCGATCGGATGAGCTCCACCGGCACCTATGCCGCTGAGTATTACTTCGATGTCGACAAGCTTGCTCGCATCATCATGATCGGGGCCGACAACCAGGTCGACGGCGAGAGCTACGACTACGGGGTGGGCAGCAGCCACTATCAATGGCTGGAGGCGACCATCGATGACGCCCGGGCGAAGGGGATCGAATGGGTGATCGTCGGCATGCACAAACCATGCGTGACGGCAGGTGTGAAGGGCTGCGAGGTGGGCAGCGACGTCTACGACTTGCTCTTGGACAAGAAGGTCGATCTCATCCTGCACGGCCACGAACACAACTACCAGCGCTCCAAGCAGATCACCTGTGCCACGCCCGGGACCTTCCGCACCGAGTGTGTGGTGGATGACGGCAGCGACAACATCTACACAAAGGGTGCGGGATCTGTGTTTGTGATCGTCGGCAACGCCGGCGGCAACGACATGTACAGCATCAACGCGTCCGACCCCGAGCTGGGTTACCTGGCGACCTGGCTCGGAGCCAATTCACCCGATGCGGGACGGGGATACGCATTGTTGACGATGACTCCCGAGGCGCTGCAAGTCACATTCGTTGGCTCCACGACGAGCTACAGCGACAGCTTCGCAATCGAACAACCGTAGATCGGCCGGGCGGCGGTCGCCGTTTGGGGTAGGCAAGCAGTGATCCCCCCATTTCGGGGGGATCGGGCGGCCTTCTGGGCCGTCCGAGGGGGGACCGGACGAGCGGCGGCCACCGTTGGTTTTGTCCCCTCCCTCGGTCGGGTCTGGCCCCGCCCTCCCGCAAGGGGAGGGCTGCTACTGGCGTGACCGCCGATCGGGTGTACCAGCGGCGATTGGAGGAGAGCAGTGATCCCCCCATTTCGGGGGGATCGGGCGGCCTTCTGGGCCGTCCGAGGGGGGAAGGACGACCGGCGGCCACCGTTGGTTTTGTCCCCTCCCTGCGGTCGGGTCTGGCCCCGCCCTCCCGCCGGGGGAGGGCCGCTACAGCAATCCCCCCATTTCGGGGGGATCGGGCGGCCTCTCGGGCCGTCCGAGGGGGGAAGGACGAGCGGTGCTCGCCGTTGGCCGGGTCACCCTGGCGTTGGTCGACCATCGTCCCGCACCGAACGGACGATGCCGGCCACCCGATCGATGTCGTCCTCGGTCATGTCGGTGCCGCTCGGGAGACATAGACCGTTCTTGAAGATCTGCGCCGAGACGGCGCCGCCGAACATCCGGGCGTCTTCGTAGACCGGTTGCAGGTGCATCGGCTTCCACACCGGTCTTGCCTCGATGTTGTCGGCGGCGAGGGCATCGATGATCTGGTGTCGGGTGGCTCCGAAGAGGTCGGGGTCGACGGTGAGGGTGGTGAGCCAGCGGTTCGACCGGCCCCAGGGCGCTTCCGGCATGAACTCGACGCCGGGGAGATCGCTGAGACGGGCCACGTAGGCGTTGAAGATCTCCCGCCTCGCATTGACCCGTTGGTCCAGGTTCGACAGCTGAGCCCGCCCCACCGCGGCCAGCAGGTTGGACATGCGGTAGTTGTAGCCGATCTCCCTGTGCTCGTAGTGCACCTCGGGCTCCCGGGCCTGGGTGGCGAGAAACCTCGTCCGCTCGATCAGTTGCTCGTCGGCGGACACGACGGCGCCGCCCCCTGATGTGGTGATGATCTTGTTGCCGTTGAACGACAGCACCCCAACCCGCCCGAACGACCCGGCCGGGATGTCCTTGTACGTGGCTCCCAGTGCTTCGGCAGCGTCCTCGACTAGCGGCACCTTGAACCGATCGCAGATCTCCTGGATCCGGTCGTAATCGCCACATTGCCCGAACAGGTCGACGGCGATGACGGCGCCGATGCGGTGATCCTCGGATCGTGCCGAGGCCAGTGCCTCCTGGAGCAGCTTGGGGTCGAGGTTCCACGACTGCTGCTCCGAGTCGACAAACCAGGTCTCGGCGCCGATAAACGACACCGGGGTGACCGTCCCGATGAACGTGAACGATGGGGCGACGACGACATCGCCACGTTTGACGCCCACAGCGAGCAGTGCCAGATGGATGGCCGCGGTCCCCGACGATGTCGCCAGCGCAAATGGGACCCCCGACTGCACCGCCAGCTCGGCCTCGAACTCATCGACCTCCGGCCCGAGCGGAGCGATCCAGTTGCTTTCTATGGCCCGGGCCACGGCAGCCTGCTCGTTTCCCGACTGCGACGGAGGTGACAGATAAATGCGCTCACTCATGGTCGCCACATTATCGGGACCACGCTGGCTGCGCTGTTGTTGCCGCGATGTTGGCTCATTGTCGGCAGCGTGGTCGCCGCTCGTCCTTCCCCCCTCGGACGGCCCGGGGGGCCTCGCCGTGGGCAAGCCGTAGAGGCGTCTCGACGGCACCGGGATCACCGGTGGTACCCGACCGCCCTCTCCTAGCCCGTGGCGCGGACGAGGTACGCAGCCGCCTGGCCCCGCGTCACCGGGTCGTTGGGACAGACGAGGGTGGCGTCGTCGGCCGAGCAGCCTTGCATGATCCCGGCCGCCGCCAGCTTCTGGATCGCTGACTCGTAAAGCGTTCCGTTGTCGTCGCTGAAGAAGTCGACATCGCCGGCGGGGGGAAGATCGAGCGCCCGATCGAGGAACGTGGCGAGCTGACCTCTGGTCACCAGGTCCCTCGGACAGAATTTGGTGTCGTCCGGCGGGTTGCAGCCCTTGGTGATTCCGGCGATGGCGATGGCCTGGATCTCCGATTGGAAGGGCGAATCGGCGTCATCAACGAACAGGTCGGCGTCCCCGGGATCGTCGTATCGAAACATCTGGGCGAACACGGAGGCCAGGGCTTCCCGGGTGAGGAAGTCATCGGGGCAGAACTCGGTTCCGTCGGGCGGGGCGCACGGCGAAACCACTCCATCGTCGAGGAGGGCCTGGATCTCCGGCGTGTACTGGTAATCGGCGGGGACATCGGTGTAGGTGAACGGCGGCTCGGTGGTTGTCGTCGTGGTCGTGGTGGGGGCTGTGGTCGTGGGCCCCGACGCCGCTGTTGTCTCGACCGCAGCACCCGTCTCGTCGGTCCCCCGGGTCACCGCGCCGGTGTGTTCTCCGGTCGTTGTGGTCTGCGCGGTGACCAGGTCGGTTTCGGCATTGCCCGACGTCGCTTTGCCCATGACGAATCCGAGAGTGAACACCGCCACGGCCGCCATGGCGATCGCCACCCATTGCATGACCGGCCCTGCCAGCCGTGCGACCGAACCAACCTGGCGCCGCTCCGTCAGCCTTTTGGGCGTGATCTGGGGCTTCCCGTCCGGTCCGGTTATCTGAGCGAGTCCGCATGCGACACAGAACGACTCATTTTGATCGTTCCTTGCACCGCAGAAGGCACACTTCCGCATGGCCACCAGCTCACCCGGCCTTCCTGCTGACTTGCCTGAGCCGTAGCGGCGGAACATACATGGCGGTACGAGTTTCCAGAGGCTGCATGGCCGAAGGTAGGTTCCTCGTTGACCCAGCAGATCGTTACGGCGCTCGACGGCGATCGGCCACAATTCTCGCTCCGGGCAAGCGCATCTCGTCTGAGTGGCGGACGGATCCTGTAGTCTCCGGTACTCGATTCTGAGGAGGCGTTGTGTACCGAGGCTTTGGTGGGTGGTGTTACCGCAACCGCGGCAAGGTCGTGCTCATCTGGCTTGCTGCGCTTCTGCTGGGATGGATCATCACCGCTTTCGTCGGTACGGCGTACAGCACCGAGTTCTCACTACCGGACGTCGAGAGCAGGCACGGCTTCGACATCCTCGACCAGTACTTCGCCGACTCAGGAGCGGGGGGTGAGGGCGGGACCATCGTGTTCCGTGCCGACCAGGGTGTCACCGACCCCGACGTCGAGCAGGCGATGACTGCCATGTTCGATGCTGCCGCCAAGATCGACGGCGTCACTCTCGCCAGCCCTTACGACCCGGCGGGCGCCCAACAGATCGCGGCACAGGGACCGGAAGCCGGCCACATCGCATACGCCCAGATTGGTGTCTCTCGAGATATCACCATCGAGCAGGCGGCCGACATCAGCGCACAGTTGAAACAGCTCATCCCACAGATCGACGGTCTCGAGGTCGAGATCGGCGGGCAGATCTTCGCCGAATTCGACGTCCCCAGCTCTGAGATGCTCGGTCTCTCCTTTGCCATCATCGTGCTCATCATCGCCTTCGGGTCGGTACTCGCCATGGGTCTGCCGGTTGGTGTTGCCCTGGCGGGCATCGGGGTTGGATCATTGCTGGCAGGGCTGTTGAGCAACATCTTCTCGATTCCGGACTTTGCTACGACGGTTGCGGTCATGCTCGGTCTCGGCGTCGGCATCGACTACGCCCTATTCATCGTGACCCGCTTCCGGGAGAATCTGCATCACGGAGCGTCGGTCGAGGAGGCCACTGTCACCGCCATCGACACCGCAGGGCGTGCCGTCTCCTTCGCAGGCACCACGGTCGTCATCTCCCTCCTCGGCATGGTGTTGATGAACCTGTCGTTTATCACCGGACTTGCCGTCGCCGCGGTGTCAGTCGTCGCCGTGACCGCGATCGCCTCGCTCACACTGCTTCCTGCCCTGCTCGGTTTTGCCGCGGAACGTGTCGAGGTGACCAGGTGGCGCGGGCTGATCGCAGCGGTGCTGGTCGCCATCGGCCTAGTCGGAGTCGCCCTCAGCATCCAGCCGCTCGCGATCTTCGGCCTGGCGATCGCCGCGGTGACCCTGGTCGCCAGCCTCGCTTTTGTTCCACTGCGCAGCGAGGTGCCACGCCGGGAGCGGCGCCCGGTGCGCGAGACAGTGCCCTACCGCTGGAGCCGCTTCATCCAGCGCCGGCCGTGGACTTCGGTGCTGGTCGGGGCAGTCGTGATGGTGACGCTCGCCATCCCGTTCTTCAGCCTTCGCCTCGCCTTCTCCGATGAGGGTAACTTCCCAGCCGACACGACGACCCGGAAGGCGTACGACTTGCTCGCCGCCGGTTTTGGCCCCGGCTTCAACGGCCCGCTGCTGCTCGCAACCGAGATCCCGGCGGGGACGGATCCGGTCGCGCTCCAGGCTGTGACGGCCGCATTGTCTGCCGATCCCGGTGTGGCGTTCGTCACCCCGCCTATCCCCAACGACCCGGCGGCGCCGCAGGCGGCGGTGTGGCGGCTGTTCCCGACGACGGCCCCTCAGGATGTCGCGACCACCGACCTCGTATACCGGCTGCGACAGGACGTCATCCCGACGGCGACGGCCGGGACCGGGCTCGAGATCGCCGTATCGGGAAGCGTGGCCGCTACGGTCGACTTCTCCGAATATCTCACCGCCAGATTGCCGGCGTTCATCGCCGTGGTGCTGACACTGTCGTTCGTGCTGCTGATGCTGGTGTTCCGCTCGCTGCTGGTCCCGCTCAAAGCCGTCATCATGAACCTGTTGTCGATCGGAGCCTCGTACGGTGTTGTCACCGCCATCTTCCAATGGGGCTGGTTCGGCACCGTGTTCGGTATCGAGCCGGCGCCGATCGAGCCGTTCGTGCCGATGATGATGTTCGCCATACTCTTCGGCCTGTCGATGGACTACGAAGTGTTCCTGCTATCCCGGATCCGGGAGGAGTACCTCAAGTCGGGTGACAGCAGGGTTTCGGTCGCCGACGGCCTCGCCACCACCGCCCGGGTTATCTCCGCCGCCGCGGCCATCATGGTCGCCGTGTTCGCCAGCTTCATCGGTGAGAGCAACCGGATCATCAAACTATTCGGGATCGGCCTAGCCAGCGCCGTCGCCCTCGACGCGACGGTGGTTCGGATGCTGCTCGTCCCCGCCACGATGGAGCTCCTGGGCGACGCCAACTGGTGGCTCCCGAAATGGCTCGCCCGGCTGCTGCCGCGGATCGCGGTCGAGGGACCGGCCGAAGAGCCCGAGCCGGAGTTGGAGAGCGTTTAGGAGTGTGCTGAGTAATTCGAGTTCAGGCTCGATAGCATGCTCGAAGACAATGATTCATCGGGCACTGCGAGCCTTCACCGTGATTCTTCACCACCCTCCTAGCAATGTGCTGAACGGAATTGGTCAGCACCTCCCGAATCGCTGCAGACGTGCCGCCCGGCGGCGACCGTTGCCTAAACGTCGATGGCTTGGGACCACATTCTGAGATACCTATACTCGCCCGGGCGGGTCGGAGGGCCCGTTTTTGGAGCGTACGGAAGGGGCCTGGGTGCTGGACCAATACTTCGGTGACTACATCACCGTCGCCTTCTTTCTCGTTGGCGGAGCGCTCCTCGTAGGTGTCGGGCTCGTCACCGCCGGGCTGCTTCGGCCCAAGAATCCGAACCCCACCAAGTCCGAGATCTACGAGTGCGGCATCGTGGCCACCGGTGACGGATGGAACCAGACCCACATTCGCTACTACATCTTCGCCCTCTTGTTCCTCGTCTTCGATGTCGAGGCGGTCTTCATCTTCCCGTGGGCGTTGCGGGTCGAGGCGTTCGCCAACGCGGACCTTGGCGGTTACATCCTCATCGAGATGTTCGCCTTCATCGCCATCCTGCTGCTCGGACTCGTTTATGCGATCCGCAAAGGGGTCCTCAAGTGGGAGTAATCGACAAGTTCGGCACGCCCAAACCGGTGTCGTGGCTGCTCAATTGGTCACGTAAATACAGCCTCTGGATGTTCAACTTCGGTCTCGCCTGCTGCGCCATCGAGATGATGGCGGCGGCGGCTCCCCGGTTCGACATGATGCGTTTCGGGGTCATCCCGTTCCCGGCATCGCCCCGGCAAGCCGACCTCATGGTTGTTGCCGGCACGGTCACCGACAAGATGGCCCCTGCCATCAAACGTCTCTACGACCAGATGGCCGATCCCAAGTACGTCATCTCGATGGGATCGTGTGCCAACTGTGGCGGCCCGTACTGGGACTCCTACTCGGTCACAAACGGTGTCGACCAGATCATCCCGGTCGATGTCTACGTGCCCGGCTGCCCGCCGCGACCCGAGGCGCTCATGGAGGGCATCATCCTTCTCCAGCAGAAGATCATGAGTGAAGACCCGCAGCAGAAGTGGACCGAGCGTGACCGACAACCCGTCTGAGACAGCCGAATCACCTCTCGAAGGCGTATCCGCGCTCGAAAGCGTATCTTCGCTCGACGTGTTCGCCGCCGATCTGGCGGCCAGGGTGGGCGCCGAGAGCTGGACGGCGGACAACGGTACCGTCCACGTCTACGTGACCCGTGACAAGTGGGTCGACGCCGCCATTACCGCCCGGGACGAAGCCGAGCTCGGGTTCTTCTCCTGGTTGTCGGCCATCGACTGGTCGAAAGAGGTGGCCGTTGGAGAACCGGCCGCAGACGTCGACAACCTCGAGGAGCGATACGAGGTGCTGTGCCGGCTGTCGTCGCCCGTTGCCGACACGGCCGCGATTCTGGTCACCACCCTCGCCAAGGATGATGCCCGGCTCGACAGCCTGGTTCCCGTGTACACCGGTGCGGCCTGGCACGAGAGGGAATGCGCCGAGATGTTCGGCATCGACTTCCGCGGTCACCCCAACCTCATCAAGCTCTACCTGCCGCAGGAGTTCGAAGGCCATCCCTTGCGCAAGTCGTTCGCCCTCGGCGCCCGCGAGGTGAAACCGTGGCCGGGTCACGTCGACGTCGAGGACATGCCCTCCGTCGAGAATGTCGAGGCCGCGGCCCAGGAGACCGATGGGGAGGAGGGCTCATGACCCAGCTCGATCATCGCGGCATCGTCGAGGTCTCCGACGGGGGTGTCTCGGTAGAGCTACGGGGCGAGTCGATGACCCTCAACATCGGTCCCCAGCACCCATCCACCCACGGCGTGCTTCGTCTCGTCGCTCAGGTCGACGGGGAACGGATCACCAAGCTCGACCCCAACATCGGTTACATGCACCGCGGCTACGAGAAGCTCACCGAGGTGCGCACCTACGCACAGATCATGGCGTTGATCAACCGCATCGACTGGGTATCCGGGTTCGCCAACGAGGTCGCTTTCGTCCGTGCCGTCGAGAAGCTCATGGGCATCGAGCCCACCGAGCGGGCGCAGATGATCCGGCTCATCCTCACTGAGCTGACGCGCATCTCCAACCATCTGCTGTTTGCCTCGTCCTTCCCTCTCGAGCTGGGGGCCTTCACGCCGCTCATGTACGCCATGCGCGACCGCGAGTACGTGCTGGACCTCCTCGAGAGCGTTACCGGTGGCCGCTTCCACCCGAACTTCAACCGGGTCGGCGGCATCAAGCCGGCGGCCGGCGGCGGCAAGACACAGAAGAACGTCAGCCTCGATCTGCCCGCCGGCTTCTACGCCGCAGTCGAATCCGCCATGGATCGCATCGAGCGATCGTGTGAGGAGCTCGACGAGCTGGTCACCGGCAACGAGATGATCCAGATGCGGACCAAGGGCGTCGGCATCATCAGTTACGAAGACGCCATCGCCTTCGGTGTCTCCGGGCCAAACGCCAGAGGGTCGGGTGTCCCCATCGATCTGCGCAAGGTCGAGCACGACCTGCTGCCGTACGACGGGCTCGACTTCGACGTCATCACCCAGGATGGCTGCGACGCCTTCTCCCGCTACCTGGTTCGTATCGGCGAGATCAGGGAATCTGTCAAGATCGTGCGTCAAGCCATCCACTCGGTCCCGGCCGGCCCGCTGGTGGCCAAGGTGCCGCGTGTCCTCAAGGTGCCCGCAGGCCGCGTCTACGTGCGCGCCGAGAACCCGAAGGGTGAGATGGGCTATTACGTCGTCTCCCAGGGCGGTCGTATTCCGTACCGGGTCAAGATCCGCACCGGCTCGTTCTCCAATATTTCTGTCATGAGCAAGGTTGCCGTGGGCCTGCTCATCCCGGACCTGGTGGCTTCCATGGGCAGCCTCGACTTCGTGCTGGGGGACGTCGACCGATGATCGAGAACGTCCCCTTCGCTCTCATGCTCACCTTCAAGGTGGTCGTCGTGCTGGCGGCGATGCTGGTAGTGGCCCTCGTACTCATCTGGGGTGAACTGAAATGGGGTGCCCACATCCAGGCCCGGGTCGGCCCCTGGTACGCAGGTGGCCGGTGGGGATGGGCACAACCGCTCGCCGACGCTGTCAAGTTCCTCCAGAAGGAGGATCTGGTGCCGACGGCCGCCGACGGTCCGGTGTTCCGGCTTGCCCCCTATGTGATGATCGCGGGCACGCTGGCCGTGTTCGTCGTGATCCCGATCGGGCCGAGTCTCGTCGCCCGCGACCTCGACATCGGTGCCTTCTACCTGCTGGCGGTGTCTTCGCTGTCGACCCTCGGCGTGCTCATGGCCGGTTGGTCGTCCGGCAACAAATACTCCCTGATCGGCGGAGTTCGGGCCGGCGCCCAGCTCATCGCCTACGAGCTGCCGCTGGTACTGGCCGTTGTCGCCGTCGTCATCGAGGCAGGCACCCTGTCGCTCAGCGGCATCGTCAACGCCCAGGCCGCCACGTCGCTGCCGTTTGTGGTTCCCCAGATCATCGGCTTTGTTGTGTTTCTCGTCGCCAGCCTCGCCGAGCTCAACCGCACCCCATTCGATCTGCCGCTCGCCGAGTCCGAGCTGACCATGGGATATCTCACCGAATACTCGGGTCTGCGTTTCACCATGTTCTTCCTCGGCGAGTACGCCGGCATGGTGTCGATGGGAGCCATCATCGCGACGCTGTATCTGGGCGGATACTGGGCGCCCGGCTTGAGCAGCGATGCTCTCAAGTTCGCCGGGCCGGTCATCCTGCTGGTCAAGATCTTCGTTGTGGCGTTCCTCATGATCTGGATCCGGTGGACCTATCCCCGCATCCGGGAAGATCAGCTCCAGGCCATTGCCTGGAAGTGGCTGATCCCGCTGGCTCTGTTCAACATCGTGATCACAGCGACCCTGAAGGTGGTCCTGTAATGGTCAAGTTCCCGCTCATCGGTTTGTTCAAGGGCCTGTGGGTCACCATCAAGACGTTGTTCAGGAAGCCGGTCACGGTGATGTACCCGGACGTCAAGGAGACTCCGGCGCCCCGGGCCCGCGGCGTCATCGCTCTCGACACCGACAATTGCACCTCATGCATGCTCTGTGTCCGGGAATGCCCCGACTGGTGCATTTACATCGAGGCGCACAAGGTTGCGATCCCGTCCGACAAGCCGGGCGGGCGGGTACGCACCCGCAACGAGCTCGACCGCTTCGACATCGACTACGGCCTGTGCATGTACTGCGGGATCTGCGTCGAGGTGTGCCCCTTCGACGCCCTGTACTGGAGCCCCGAGTACGAGTACGGCGAATACAAGATCTCCGATCTGCTCCACGAGAAGGACAAGCTCGTTGAGTGGCTGCAGACCGTCCCCGAACCCCCGGCTCTGGAGAAGTGATCGTGCTGGCTGTGTCATTCGGCGACTGGATCGGCGAGCTGGAGAACTGGATCTTCGCCGTGCTGGCGATAGCCATGGTCTACGGAGCGATCCGGGTCGTCACCACCAAGAACGTGGTCCACGCCGCCCTCTACCTCGTCATCACCCTGGGTGGCTCGGCGGCGATCTTCCTGCTGCTCGGCGCCGAGTTCGTCGCCTGGACCGTCGTCCTCGTCTACATCGGAGCCATCGTCGTTCTGTTCCTGTTCGGGATCATGATCACGCGGGCGCCGATGGGTCACGAGACCAAGCTCAGCCATCCACCGCGGGTACAGATCGGTGCCGCCCTCGCTTCGGGGGCTCTCTTCCTTCTCATCGGCGGTTCCATGCTCGACGCCTACGGTGGCGACAAGCTGCCACCCGCGGTCGATCCCACCCGTGCCGGCGACGTCGGCCAGTCGATCTTCGAGCGCTTCGTCATCCCGTTCGAGGTGGTGTCCTTCGTGCTGTTGGCCGCCCTCATCGGCGGCATCGTCCTGGCACGCCGGGATCCCACCGTGGAGGAAGAGGGGGTGCTGTTGTGAGGGACAAGGCCCCCATCGCCTATCGCTTCGCTCAGGCACTTCCCCCCAGAGGGGGAAGGAATGGGGGTGCTGTTGTGAGCGCTCTATTTGCACGGCCCTCATCGCCTTTCGCTTCGCTCAGGCACTTCTCCCAGAGGGAGAAGAGAACATGATCATCAATCAGTTCCTCTTGCTGGGTGCGGTTTTGTTCTCCATCGGGGTTTATGGGGTCCTCGCACGGCGTAATGCTGTGTTGGTGTTGTTGTCGGTCGAGCTGATGCTGGCGGCGGTGAACATCAACCTCGTCACGTTCGATCGAGTCATCCAGGACGCGCTTGCAGGCGGCCAGGTCTTCGCTCTGTTCGTCATCGCCGTTGCCGCCGCCGAAGTGGGCATCGGCCTCGCCATCGTGCTGCTGATCTACCGCAACCGGCGCACCGCCAACGTCGACGAACTGGACCTAATGAAGCTATGAGCAGCCTTCTCGTTCTCGCCGCTGAGGAAGCCATGCACACCGTTGACGGTGGTGCCCTGGCGCGCTGGGCCTGGCTGATCCCGGTTGTGCCGATGGTGGCTGCGTTTGCCATCGTGCTATTCGGCAAGCGGTCGCCGTGGAAGGGGTGGGGGATGGCGTGGCTGTCGATGGCGTTCGTCGCCGTCTACGGCATTGCGCTGTTCATCGCCAACCTCAACGAGGGCATCGCTTACCAGGGCGCAGTTTCGATCGGCGACATCGGCGCCGCCGGTTCCGGGCCGCCCTTCACCCTGGAGTGGGGCTGGATGGTCGACGGGCTCTCGATCATGATGTACCTCGTCGTCGGTATCGTCGGGTTCCTCGTCTTCACTTATGCCAAGGGCTATATGGAAGGCGACATCCGCTACACGTGGTTCTTTGGCTCGTTTGCCCTCTTCGGCGGCGGCATGCTCGTGCTGGTGTCCGCCCCGAACCTCATCCAGTTGATTGTCGGGTGGGAACTGGTCGGGGTCGCCTCCTATCTGCTCATCGGCCACTACTGGGAGGAGCACGAGAACTCGTCGGCGGCGATCAAAGCGTTCCTCGTCAACAAGGTGGCGGACGTCGGCCTGTTCGTCGGCGCCATCATCATTGCGCTCAGCGTCGGGTCGTTCCGGTTCACCGACATCATGGCGGTCGTCTCCGGCGGCGATCTCGCCTCACCGCTTGCGCATTACAGCTTCTGGGCGGGTGTCGCCATCTTCATCGGTGCGATGGGCAAGAGCGCCCAGTTCCCGCTGCACGTCTGGCTGCCGGACGCCATGGCAGGACCGACCCCGGTTTCGGCGCTCATGCACGCCGCCACGATGGTCACCGCCGGTGTCTACCTGCTCGGCCGCCTTTTCCCGTTCTACAACACCCCCGGCTTCGCCGACGATGTCCGCTGGATCATCATCATCATCGGCACCCTCACCCTGTTCCTCACCGGCCTCATGGCTCTGGTAGCAGACGACATAAAGAAGGTGCTGGCCTATTCGACGCTGTCACAGCTCGGATACATGGTCACCGCCATGGGCGCCGGCGCCTACACCGCCGGGCTGTTCCACCTGTTCACCCACGCCTTCTTCAAGTCGTTGCTGTTCCTCGGTGCCGGGTCGATGATCCATGCCGTCCACTCCAACAACATGTCGGACATGGGTGGGCTGCGAAAATACATGCCGAAGACCTTCTGGACCTTCGTGATCGGCTCGCTGGCGCTCTCCGCCGTGGTGCCCTTCGCCGGGTTCTGGTCCAAGGACGAGATCCTCGCCGGCATCCAGCATGCCGGCAACAACTTCACCACCGCCCAGGGCGGCGCCGCCCTGGCCAACTACGTGCTGGTCGTCTCCATCCTCGGGGCCTTTGTCACCGCCTTCTACATGATGCGGGCCGTGTCGCTGTCCTTCTTCGGCGAGTACAAGGGCCACGGCCATCCCCACGAGTCGCCGAACGTGATGACCTACCCGCTGATCGCCCTGGCGTTCTTCTCGACCGTGGCCGGGCTGATCAACATCCCCGGCATCACCGAGTGGTTCACCCAGACCGTCGAGCCCCGGTTCTTCCCCGCCGGTGACTTTCACCCCACCGCCATCAACTTCGGGCTGGCCGGGATCGGCACGCTGGCCGCCCTCGCCGGCATAGTCATCGGCTACTACCTCTGGTACGCCGACAAGGAGACCCAGCAGGAGCGGGACAGGTTCCGCATCCCGGTGCTGTACCCGCTGCTCGAGCACAAGTACTACATCGACGACTTCTACATGGGCGGGATCGTCCGTCCCATCCGGGGCCCCGTGGCCAGGGCGGTCGACTGGTTCAACGGGTATGTCATCGACCTCGTCGTCAACGGCGCCGGGTATGTCGCCACCAGGGTTGCCCGGCTGGTCTACTGGTTCGACCAGCGCGGTGTCGACGGGGCCTTCAACGCCTCGGCGGCCGCGGCCGGTGGTTCCGGTGGCATGCTCCGGCTGCTCCAGACGGGTCGCATCCAGCAATACGTGTTCCTGATCGTGGCGGGAGTGGTCGTGCTCGTCGCCGGATTCATAGTCTTCTGATAGGAGGAAACGAGTACACATGAGTTCGTTTGAAAACGGTTGGGCTCTGACCCTGATCGTCTTTCTGCCACTGGTCGGAGCGGCGGCCGTACTGGCAATACCGAAGGCGCAGGAAGAAGCCCAGAAGTGGACGGCACTGCTCTTTGCAGGTGGCTCGTTTGTCCTGTCGGTGATAGTCGCGTTCCAGTTCGACTACGGCGCAGCTCATAGAATCCAGTTCGGTCCCGACTCGACCTTGACCTGGATCGGCGCCATCAACTCGAACTACTCGATCGGCATCGACGGGATCAGCCTCCCGCTGCTCGTGCTCTCCACCTTCATGACGGTGCTGGCGATCATCTACTCGTGGGACCACTGGCCCGAGCCGCACAACCCGAAGATCTTCTCGGCGCTGATCCTGGTGCTCGCCACCGGCATGAACGGCACGTTCGTAGCCCTCGACCTGATCCTGTTCTTCGTGTTCTTCGAGGTCGTGCTGCTGCCGATGTACTTCATGATCGGCATCTGGGGTGACCGCAACAAGGTCATCGTGCCGGTACTCGGGCTCGAGACCGAGATGCGTCTCTACGCCAGCATCAAGTTCTTCCTGTTCACCCTGTTCGGCTCGGCCTTCATGCTGCTCGGTTTCCTCACCCTCTACTTCAAGAGCGGGCTCAACACGTTCGACATGCAGGCTCTAGCCGAAGGTGGGCACGCCGAGGCGGCCCTCGGTAGCCTCGCGGTCTGGGTGTTCGCCGCCCTGTTCCTCGGCTTTGCCGTCAAGGTGCCGATGTTCCCGCTGCACACCTGGCTGCCCGATGCTCACACCGCCGCCCCCACGGTCGGCTCGGTGCTGCTTGCTGCCATCCTGCTGAAGCTGGGCACATACGCCTTCATCCGGATCGCCATCCCGATCCTCCCCGAGCAGGCGCAGAACTGGGCGCCGGTCATCGCCATCCTGGCTGTGGTCGGCATCATCTACGCCTCTCTGGCGTGTCTCGCCCAGACCGACATGAAACGCCTCATCGCGTTCTCTTCGGTCGGGCACATGGGGTTTGTCATGCTCGGCATCGCCACCCTGACCGACATCGGCATCAACGCCGCCATCATCGGGATGGTCGCCCACGGTGTCATTACCGGTCTGCTGTTCTTCGTGGCCGGTTCGATGTCGCACCGCTACCACACGCGAGAGATCTCTCGTCTCGGTGGCAACCAGAAGCTGATGCCGATCATGGGCGGCATCCTCGGCTTCACCGCCATCGCCTCGCTCGGGCTGCCCGGGCTCGCCGGGTTCTGGGGCGAGTTCCTCTCGTTGCTGGCCGCGTTCAACCCGCTGCACGGCCTGTCCACCACGCTGTTCCGAACGCTGATGGTCATCGGCGCCGTCGGCACGGTGCTGGCCGCCGGCTATCTGCTGTGGATGTTGCAGCGGGTGAACTTCGGTGAGCCGTCGGCCGAGTGGGAGGGTCACGATCTGCACGACGTCGACCGGTACGAGCTGGCGGCGTGGGTTCCGCTGGTGGTGGCAACAGTCGCCATCGGAATCTTCCCCCGGATCATCTTCGGGGCGACGAACGATGCGGTCCATCAACTCGTCGCCAAGGTCTTTGGAGGCTGATCGGTGAACCTCATCGACTACCACGCGCTGGCGCCCGAAATCATCCTGGCGGTGACCGTTCTCGGTGTGCTCGTGGTGGATATGCTGCCCGTGCGCAAGGCGTGGACCGCCGTTGTCGGGCTGGTGGGTCTGTTTCTGGCGTTCATCCCCCTGCTCACCCTCGGGCTGTGCAACTCGCTGTCGTTCTGCGACTACGAGGGGGCACGGACGATGTTCGACGGGTCCTACGTCGTCGACACCTTCTCGCTGGTGCTCAAGGGCCTGTTCCTCGGGGCTGCCTTCCTGGCGTTGCTGATCTCCACGGGATATCTAGAGAAGGGCCGTTACTGGGAGGGCGAGTTCTACTTCCTGATGCTGGCCTCGGTGCTCGGTGCGGTGACCATGGCCTCGGCCCGGGGCCTGGTGACGATCTTCGTCTCACTGGAGTTGGTGACCGGCCCGACTTTCCTGCTCGCCGGCTGGCGTAAATCCAACCGCAGGTCCCAGGAGGCGGCCCTCAAGTACTTCATCATCGGGGTGTTGTCGGCCTCGATCATGCTGTTCGGCATGTCGCTCGTCTACGGCGTCACCGGCCAACTCACCTTCTCCGGGATCCGGGAGGCGGTCATCGCCGGCCAGCTGGCCGATGCGGGGTACGTCGACGCGCCGCTGCTCACGCTCGGCGTTCTGTTCACGCTGCTCGGCTTCGCTTTCAAGATCTCCGCAGTTCCATTCCACTTCTGGACGCCGGACACCTACGAGGGTGCCCCGGCGCCCGTCACCGCTTACCTGTCGGTGGTGTCGAAGGCAGCCGGTTTTGTCGGCATGCTCGTTTTCGCCTACGCCGCTTTCGCCGACCTGCGCAACATCTGGGGGCCGGCTCTGTGGATCCTGGCGGCGCTGTCGATGACCCTCGGCAATCTGACTGCTCTGCGTCAGAGCAACGTCATCCGTATGCTCGGCTACTCGTCGATAGCTCAGGGTGGCTTCATCCTCGCCCCGTTCGGCGCAGCCGTCGTCTCGGGCGTCACCGGTGCCCAGCTCGAAGATGCGTTCTTTGCGACCGTGACCTACCTGCTCATCTACGCCATCATGAACCTGGGTGCGTTTGCCGTCGTCATCGCAGTCGCCAAGCGGATCGGCTCCGCCGAGATCGACGACTGGGGCGGCCTCTACCAGTACGCCCCCGGTCTTGCCGGGCTGACGCTGGTGTTCTTCCTCTCCCTGGCCGGGGTGCCCCCGCTGGGCGGTTGGTTCGCCAAGTTCGTGATGTTCCGCTCGCTCATCAGCGTCGGCAACGGCTGGACGATCGCCCTTGCCATCATCGCCGCCGTCAACTCGGTGATCGGGTTTGTGTACTACTCGCGGGTGGTCAAGTCGGCATGGTTCGACTCGGTGCCCGAGGACGTGCTCTCCGGTGAGGCGCGTACCGACAGTGTCTCCCCAGCGCTCGGTCTGGCCCTCGGCATTACCGCCGTTGCGGTGATCCTGGTCGGTTTCTTCCCCGGCATCCTTTCCCACCTCGGCGAGATGACCAAGGTATTCGTAGCCGGGTTCTGAGTTTTCTCTCCTCCTGTCCAGGGGTCGGACTCCATTTCGGGGAGATCGGATGGTCGTCGGGGAGGCGACGGGGAGGAAGGCACGGCGCTCGCCGCTCCAATGACCCTCTACCGCTCACCAGCCGACCGGGACCGCCGGCTTCGCATGTGCCGGGCGGACGCACTCAACAGCCATCCGCACGCCGCACCAAACAGGCTCAGGACGGCGAAGGTCACCGTCACGGTGAGCAGCGAGGCGTCGCCTTCGTAACCGGCGACGAGGAAGCTCAGCGACAGCGCAAAACCATAGAGCAGCCCGTTGACCCGGGCCGCCCGTGCATCAGCGGACATCCAGCCGATACCAAGACCAACGATTGCCCACGGTACGAGAATCAGACCGGAGCCGACCAGGATCACCGTGGCACCGGCCACACCCAATACGACACCGACAGCGGCCGGCGCAAGACGCATTGGGGTCACCCCCGGCCTGCCGCAGCCCAGCCCGCTCCAATCCGGACGACACCGACGCCCGCGGTCGCATCGGCCAACACCATGAGGGCAACCACCGACGCCAACCGGATATCGAACGCCGAACCCAATGTTCCGGGTGCAGTGCCGT
Organism: uncultured bacterium; assembly: GCA_963801165.1. Taxonomy (GTDB): domain Bacteria; phylum Actinomycetota; class Acidimicrobiia; order Spongiisociales; family UBA5794; genus JAAETI01. The sequence goes on along the minus strand of CAWDDT010000011.1, from coordinate 209,469 downwards.
GCAGGAACCATGGTGCCCGATGGGCGATCGCCACCCACCACACCCCGGTGACGATGGTCATCGCGACCATGGCAGCCGCCACCGTGATCGCAAGCACCGATTCGACCGCAAGGGCGCGACGATCGAAGTTGACCCGGCGCACGGCACCTATCCCAAAGGATGTCCACGCCACCAACGCAGCCCCGATCACAATCGCCCAGACGATGAAGATGGCTCCGTAGGGCCAGGCGCCCGTCTCGATGTCTGCCCGGGGCAATCGATGTGCGACGACGACGAGCCCTGCGGTAGCGGCCGCGGCGACAACCGACCACGTCGTGGCTATCCAAAGTCGCCGCCGGAGTACGAGGCCGTCGTTACCACGTAACAGCTGCCAAAGCGGGCGAGCCGCGACCATGCCACCGGCGACTACGGCGAGAGCCGTCACCACTGCGAGTGCTATGACGATGCGGTAGGTATCGACTATCAGCAGCCGCTGCGACGTGGCGACGGCCTCGTTGCTGTGTTCGGACAGCTTGGCAAACGCCGCTCCGGCGAGAACGAACGCAGTCCACGCGGCCATGACAACCAGCCCACCCCCACGAACCCGCTCGGCCGGGGGAACGGTCTCTCCCACCAAGCCAGCGATGTGCGACCGCTCGCGGATGCCCGCCATTGTGATCGATAGCCGAAACCCAAGCGTCGCCCGGCGCTCTCCGAGCGTGTCTTCCATCATCGCCAACAATTCGTCGCCGTAGCGGTCTCGCCAGGAGGGCGGGTACCACCTGAGCAAGCGGGAGAGGTCGGGCCGCGGCTCGCTCATGCCAATCCCTCGCCCGCGACGTGCAGCCGCGCTGTGCCGGTCTCGACGATGTGGCGCAGGTCTGTGATCGTCTCGGTCAGCGAAGTGGCACCGGCTGCGGTCAATCGGTAGGGCCGACGGCGACCACCTGTGTCGACCGGTTCGATCAAACCGCGCTCCTCGAGTCTGGTGATCGCACCGTACAGGGTGCCCGGCCCGAGGCGCACCCCGGCGAACTCCTCGATGTCTTGTGCCAGGGCGTACCCGTGCTTCGGACCTTCGGCCAGGCTGGTCAGGATCAGAAGCGGCGGATCGTTCGACCGCCGTGGCCCGGGCATTGCGTTGGATCGTGTCATCTCGACCACATTAGTACGTCCGACGTAGTAGTGGGGGAGGTAACGGTCTTGCTGAGGTTGGCGTAGCGAAGCTGGTGGGTCGGGTCTTTCCCTCTCCCTCTGGGAGAGGTGGTGCGTGAAGCTGGTGGGTCGGGTCTTTCCCTCTCCCTCTGGGAGAGGTGGTGCGTGAAGCTGGTGAGGGCCTTGCAGTGACCCAAGCGCACAACGAACCGACAGGCGTGATCGTTCGCATGGCAGCTCCCGCTAGCCTGCCGTCGATGGGACCCGACGCCAGACTCCCCACTCCCGTTGTGCTCGTTGCCACTGTCTTGGCCACGGATGCCCTCGGTCGCATACCCCTCGTCAGAACCATGGGTTCCCGGTGGCTGCCGGGCGGTCGCCCTCTGGCTCTCGATCCACGCTCGTCGGTGTACTCATGAGGCCCTCGTCGCCTTCGCTTCGCTCGGCACCTCTCCCAGAGGGAGAGGGAGCCTCATCCTCCCTTGGTGACGGCCGATTGGCGGTAGGCGCGTCGTGACGGTCGCCGACACGATCCGTGCACGGATCGCCGCTGAGGGGCCTATTCCCTTCGAGGTCTTCATGGACATCGCCCTCTATGGCGAGGGAGGCTTCTTTACTCGTGGCCCGGTGCGTTCATCGGCCGCAGGCGACTTCCTGACCAGCCCCGAGGTGAGCCCATGGTTTGGCAAGACGATTGCACGGTGCCTCGGGACCCGCCCCATCGAGACACTGGTCGAAGTCGGCGCCGGGTCCGGGTCCCTGCTGCGCCCGCTTCTCGCCGAGATGGGCAGCGTCGACGCCTGGGCGGTCGAGGTGTCCCCGACGGCACAGGAGAGCCTGCGGAGCGTCTTGCCTGAGAACCGGATCACCGAGTCGCTCGATGATCTGCCGCACGGGCTGACGGGGGCGATCATCGCCAACGAGCTCGTTGACAACCTGCCCGTGTCCATCGCGGTCCGCACCCAGGATGGCTGGGACGAGCACTTCGTCGGCACCGTCGGCGACGAGCTCGCCTTTGTTGCCGTGGACGCCCGGCCCGAGGTGGCGGCGTGGGCCGATGACTATGGGGGAGAGGTGCCGGTCGGAGGCATCGTCGAGGTGCAGCTCGCTGCCGCCGGCTGGCTGGAGCAGGCTATCGGCACAATCGCGAGCGGGGTGATCCTTCTGATCGACTACGGGGGAACGACCGAGGAGCTCGAGCCCCGGCGCAGCCTGGGGACCCTGCGCACCTACCGGGGTCATCACCTCGGCCCCGACCCGCTGCTGGAGCCGGGCGAGACCGACATCACCGTCGACGTCAACTTCACGGCGCTGCTGGCGGCTGCCCGGCACCTCGGCTCGTCTGCCGAGCTGTATCGCCAGGACGACTTCCTGGTCGCGTGGGGTCTTCGCCAGGTTGTATCCGAGATGAAGCGCCAGGAGCTCGCTAGTGCCCGTGCCGGCGATACGATGCAGCAGTTGCAGAGCCGGAGCAAACGCCTCGACGCCGAGACTCTGCTTCATCCCAGGGGCCTCGGCGATTTCCGGGTGCTCATCGCGGAGGTGTGACGGGCCACCCGACGCCAGAGCGGGTGAGTGTGGCCCGGCGGGTATCTTGCGGTGGGATATGACCCACGGGCAGGTTGCGTCTTTGACGTGAATGAACGACAGGAGGTTCTTGATGGCCGATCTTGCGCAGCTTCAGCAGGCGGTCGAAGAGGGTGATCGGGAGGCAGCGGTTGAGATCACACAAGCCGCGCTCACTGAAGGAATCAGCCCCAAAGAGGTGCTCGACGCGATGACGGCCGCCATGGACGTCGTCGGTGCCAGGTTCCAGCGGGGAGACCTCTTTGTACCCGAGATGCTCATCGCCGCCCGGGCGATGAAGGAAGCATTGGTGGTGCTCGAGCCGGAGCTCGTTGCCGCTGGTGTCGAACCGGAGTTCACCGCGGTCATCGGTACCGTGGCGGGCGACCTGCACGACATCGGCAAGAACCTCGTCGCCATGATGTGGAAGGGCGCAGGGTTCGAGGTGGTGGATCTCGGTGTCAACGTGGCATCCGACGAGTTCGTCGCCGCCGCCCAGGAGCACGACGCCGACATCATCGGTCTGTCCGCATTGCTGACGACGACGATGCCCAACATGAGCGCGGTAATCGATGCTGTGCGCGGCGCCGGCCTCACAACCCGCGTGGTCATCGGTGGCGCGCCCACCACCCCGGAGTTCGCCGAGCAGATTGGAGCGGACGGCTATGCCCCGGATGCGGGTGCCGCCGTCGACCTCGCTCGATGTCTGCTGGGCTGAAGAGAGACGGTCGATCATCAAAGCACTTCCTGTCGCAACTTCCTGAAGCTGCGTGTGGCTCTGCTGTACGAGCAGACACAGATCCGATCGACTCCATCACGTCGCCATGCGGATTGCTACATCGCGCCGGCGTAGCGATACTTGACCCATGGATCGGGCCCGGGTCTTCGAGCTGTATCGACGGCATGTCAACGCCGGAAAGATCGACATGTTCGAGCGGTACGGGCTCGATGCGGTCATCGGCCGGCGCGAGGGCATCCGGTTCTGGGACGCTTTCGACGAGCGGTCCTGGATCAACTGCCACTGCAACGGCGGCGTCTTCAACCTGGGGCACCGCAATCCCGACGTGGTACGGGCGGTGATGGACGCCCTGAGCTCATCCGATCTCGGCAACCACCATCTCCCGGCACCGGGCCGGGCGGAGCTGGCGCACCGCCTGTCGGCGACAACCGGTGATCGGCTAAGCGGTGTTGTCTTCGGCGTGAGCGGCGGTGAGGCAATCGACGTGGCCATCAAGGCTGCCCGCCATGCGACAGGCAGGATCGGCATCATCTCGGTAATGGGTGGCTACCACGGTCACACCGGGTTGGCTCTTGCGGCAGGTGACCCGCAGTTTCGAGACCCGTTCGGTCCCAACCCACCAGGTTTCGCACAGGTTCCATTCGACGACCTCGCCGCTATGGGGGCAGCCGTTGGTGACGACACCGCCGCGGTCATCCTCGAGCCCGTGCCGGCGACTCTCGGGATGCCCGTGCCGGGCGACTACTACCTGCCCGGTGTCCAGGAGATCTGCCGGGAGCGGGGCTCTCTGCTCATCCTCGACGAGGTGCAGACCGGGCTGGGACGCACCGGAAGGATGTGGGCCTACCAACATTGGGAGCTGGAGCCGGACCTGGTTGTCACCGCTAAGGCCCTCGGCGGCGGCGTCTATCCGATCACCGCCACTCTCATGACACCTGAAGTACACCGGATCTTCGACGAGGAGCCCTTCATCCACGTCTCCACCGCGGGTGGCGCCGAGCCGGGCTGCGCAGCCGCCCTCGCCGTGCTCGACATCATCGAAGCCCCCGGGTTCTTGGAGCGGGTCGCGGTGCTCGGCGAACGCCTTGCCGCAGGTCTCGCCGATCTGCCTTTCGCGCTTCGCCGTCTCGGGATGATGATGGGTTTCGCCTTTCCCGCGCCCGACGCCGGGATGCTCGCAGCCAAGCTTCTCTTCGACGCGGGCATCTTCAGTGTCTACGCCGGCAACGACACGTCGGTGCTGCAATTCCTACCGCCGCTCACAACTACTGATGGCGAGGCGGATGAGATCGTTGCCATCGTACGTTCGGTGTTTGCATGATCGCCTCCGACACCCTGGAACAGCTCGAAGCGGCCGTCGAGAGGGCACTCGACACCGGTCGATCCGACACCCTCGACATAATCGACTACGGGGAGATTTCGACGGTGCTTGCTGCACCCGGCACAGATGGCCCGGTGGTGTGCAAACGGCTTCCTGTGATGACACGATCCCAGCTGGCCGAATACGAGCAGGTGCTCGCCGACTATGTAAAGGTGTTGGGTGAGCGCGGCTTGACCGTGGCCCCGAGCGAGGTACATGCCGTCGGGGGCGATCCCGTCACACCCTATTGCATCCAGCCGCGGTACGGGCGGCTCCTCGTCGCCGATCTCCGAACGAGTGACAAGCATCTCATCGAGAAGAGGATGACGCAGTTCTGCCGGCTGGTGAACGCATCGATCGGGGATGGGATCGGCCTCGATGCTCAGGTCTCCAATTGGGCGGTGGCCGGCGACGACCTCGTCTACCTCGACGTGACCACTCCGCTGGTGCAGGATTCTGAGGGTAGGCAGCGGCTCGATCTCGGATTGTTCATCGCTTCGTTGCCGTGGGCGATGCGGGGCCTGGTGCGACGGTTCCTCCTCTCCGAGATCCTGTCGCACTACTACGCAGCCCGGCCGGCGCTGCTCGATGCTGTCGCCAACCTGCACAAGGAGCGTGCCGTCGATGCCATCCCGGCCTTGCTCGCTTCCGCCAACGCAGTGCTTGATCGCCCGGTCACCACAGACGAAGCCAGGAAGTACTACCGGCAGGATGCGTTGATGTGGGAGGTGCTGCAGCGGTTGCGTCGTGCCGATAGGTGGTGGCAACGTGCCGTGCGACGACGCCGCTACCCGTTCCTGCTGCCCGGTCGGATCGAGCGCTGAGATGTGCGACACCATCGTCGTAGTTGGGAGTGACGGCGTTCTCTTCGCCAAGAACTCCGATCGCGACCCGAACGAGGCCCAGATCCCGGAGTGGCATCCGGCCGTAGACCACCCGCCCGGTGCCACGGTACGGTGCACCTACCTCGAGATTCCCCAGGCGGAACACACCAACGCGGTGCTCATCAGCAGACCGTTTTGGATGTGGGGTGCGGAGATCGGGGCCAACGAGTACGGGGTGACTATCGGCAATGAGGCGGTGTTCACGGACCAGCCGTATGCCGCCACCGGTCTAACGGGGATGGATCTGCTGCGTCTCGCCCTCGAGCGCGCCTCAACCGCCGAAGAAGCGGTCGGCGTGATCGTCGAGCTCATGGAACGTTACGGCCAGGGCGGGGGCTGCGGCCACGAGCATCGATCGTTCACCTATCACAACAGCTACATCGTGGCCGACCGCACCGGGGCCATCGTCCTCGAGACGGCCGGGAAGCTCTGGGCGACCGAGCAGGTCACGGCAGGGGTGCGCACCATCTCGAACGGTCTGACCATTCCCGGGTTTGCCGCCAAACATCGCGACCGGCTGCGCAATCGGGTCTCCGCGTGTGCCGTCCGTACCGAGCTGACCGGACGAATGGCGGCACGAGCGCTGGGCGCCGGTGATTTGATGCGGGTGTTGCGGAGCCATGGGAGCGACGAGTGGCCGCGCTATCGCCGGCTAAACGGAACCCTGCGTATGCCCTGTATGCACGGCGGGGGATTGGTCGCATCTTCAGCCAGCACGGCCGGCTGGGTGGCCGACCTCGGCGCAGACCGGCATTGGCTCACTGCTACTTCTGCCCAATGTCTCTCGCTGTTCAAGCCGGTGACGGTCAATGATCCGGTAGCCATCGGGACGGCTCCCGACGATCACGACGACGGGGAGAGCCTGTGGTGGCGTCACGAACAACTGGCCCGTACCGTCATGAGGGACCCGCAGCGGTTGGCCCCGCTGTTCATTTCGGAGCGGGATGAAGTCGAGGCGGTTTGGCTGACCGAGCCACTCCCAGCGGTGACGGCGTTTGCCCGCCACAACGAGCTGCTCGATCGTTGGGCCGGGATGGTTGCCGGCCGGGCCGATGGCACCGACGTGCGACCGTGGTGGGCGAGACGCTATTGGGCGAAGCGCGTCGCCGCGGCCGCGTCGCCCGGCGGCCCATAGCGTAGAGAGCGACTAGATCCGGACCCGCTTTCCGGTGTGCAGCGACTCGAAGCACGCATCGGCGATGCGTAGAGCAATGACTCCATCGGCACCGGTGGCCGGCGGTTCCGTGTCGTCCGCGATGCACTTGACGAACGCCTTGATCTCGTTCGTGTACGCCGGGATGTACCGGTCCATGAAGAAGTTCTGCAACGGCGTCTTCGTGTAGCCGTTCTCGTTGCCGATAACGGCGCCGGGTTCGTGTTGATTCTCGGCGTAGACGACTCCGCGGGAGCCGTGCACCTCGACCCGCTGGTCGTAGCCGTACGTGGCGCGCCGCGAGTTGGTGATTACGGCTTGCTTCCCCGATGCCGTCTCCAAGATCACCGAAGCGGTGTCGATATCGCCGAATTCGGCGATATCGGGCGAAACCAGAGCCGACCCGTGTGCAGAGACGACCACGGGGTCCTCGCCCAACAGGAATCGGGCCATGTCGAGATCGTGAATCGTCATGTCGCGAAATAGCCCGCCGGAGACCCTGGCATACGCCACCGGTGGCGGCTCGGGGTCACGAGATGTGATGAGGACGAGCTCCACGTCGCCAACGGTGCCGTCGTCGATGGCCGCTCTCACGGCAAGGAAGCTGGGGTCGAAGCGACGGTTGAAGCCGAGCATCAGTTTCACGCCAGCGTTCTCGGCGGCGGCAACGACCTCCTTGGCCTTCTCGATGTCGAGATCTACGGGCTTCTCGCAGAAGACATGCTTTCCGGCTTTGGCGAACTTCTCGATCAGTACCGAATGCGTCGGCGTCGGCGTGCAGATGAGCACACCCGTGATGTCCGGGTCGGCCGCGATGCCTTCGACGTCGTCGGCCCGGCAGCCGTACTTAGCGGCAAACGCCTCGGCGACGTCCGCGACCAGGTCGTTGACCGCTACCAGCTCAGCGTCGGGGCTGTTGCTGACCCCCGCGGCGTGCGCATGGGCGATGCGCCCGGTGCCTATGATTCCCAGTTTCACAGTCATGTCAGACCTCCAGCCGGTACGGCCGATCACTCAGAATGCTTGGTCACCAGCGCAGTTCGATGTTGTTCGTGATGATGACCGGACAATTGCTGCCAGTGTACTTTTCGGTCGGTTTGTCCAGAAATCTTGCGCTGGATCCGGTTCCGGAAAAGCCTTGGATCCTGGAGACTGCGACCCTACGCTCCACCCAGCAAACAAGAGAGGGGGTTGGCGCCCATGCTCGCTAAACGATTCTTCAAGACCAAGGACGAAGTAGAGGTCACCTTCGAGATCGATCGGCCCGATCTGAGTTCGGTCGACTTGTGTGCCGATGCCTTTGACTGGGAGCCGATTGCGCTCAAGCGCGCCGACCGGGGCAGAGGACCGTTCCGGGTCAAAGTTCGGCTTCCAAAAGACAACGCGGTGCAGTTTCGCTACATCTTCAACCAGGTGCGCTGGGAGAACGACGAAGCGGCCGACGCGTACTGGCCCAACGACCACGGTTCCGACAATTCGGTTGTGCTGACAAGCATCGCGGCCTGAGCTCCCGGGTCAACTGGCCGAACGACTGGCTGAGACGCCTGGCTGAGTTTCGGCGGAGCCGAAACTCAAACCTGAGGCGTAGCCTCAGGCGGAGCCGAAACTCAAGCCTCAGACGGGGTCTGAGGCTGCTACCAGCGATCCCGGTGTACGACCTCTTCGAAGGGCCGTCTGGCCGGTTTGGCGATCGGCGTCAGCGGCCGATCGGCCGGGTAGCCGAGCGCGACCAACCACAGACAAATGTGGTCTTCGGGGATGTTCAGGATCACCGCTGCCAGGTCGTGGTCCGACACAAAGGCGTGTCCCGAACCGATCCCGAGGTCGGCCGCCTCGAGCATGATGCTCATCGTCGCCTGACCCAGATCGTATTGGGCCGACTCCTGGTTGCTGCGGGGGGCGACGAGAGCGATTGTCGCCGCGGACCGTGCAACGTGGCTTGCGCCCTTCCAAACCTGGGACAGTTTCTCCAGCTGGTCCCGGTTGGTGCAGACGACAAAGTCCCACGGCTGGCTGTTGCTCGAAGAGGGTGTGAGTCGCGCCGCCTCCAGGATTCGAGCAAGGTCTTCCTCGTCGATTGGCTCATCGGTGTATGTCCGCACATTACGGCGAGATCGTATTGCGTCCCATGTTTCCATCGTCAATTTCTCCTCGGATCGAGTGCGACCGCTCGGCTTCCCCCCGGGTAACGATATCCTCTGCCCATCAGCTTGCGGCACGGTGTCAAGACTCGCTCGACTTTTGCGGGAACCGGATACGCGGTCTGTGTCGTCCAAGGTCTTGAGGTGAAGGGAATGAAGAACCGAGCGATAACTCCAGCGGCAACTCTGGCGGCAACTCTGGCGGCGGTCCTGGTACTCGCAGCATGCGGGACCGGTGAGCCCACCGTGGGGTCTTCGACAACAGTCCCCGTGTCGACTACTACGACATCGGAGGCTGCCGCGACGACTACGGCGGCGACCGATTCGCCGGCCGCCACCACACCATCGGCAACCGAGACGACGGTTGCCGATGGCGAATCGGTTACCACCACGGGAGGAGACCTGATGGCCGGCGCAACGCCTGACGACTTGATGGCGAATATCGTCGCCGACGTCCTCGAGCGGACGGGCGCTTCACAATCGGATCTGACCGTTGTCCGTAACGAGGCGGCTATCTGGAGCGATGGATCGCTTGGTTGTGCGGAGCCGGGACAGTCTTATACCCAGGCACTCGTCAACGGGTACTGGGTGGTGATCGACCACGCCGACTCTGAGTACGACTACCGGGCTTCTTCGAGTGGCTACTTCAAGCTTTGCGAGGGTGGCGGCTCACCGCCTTCGAACCCGACCGGCTGATCCGCCGGATACGAGAAGAGGGCCCCGACTCGGGGCCCTCTTCTGCGTTTTCGTAGCTGCCGTCTTGTGTCTCTAGCTGGCCGTCGACCCCCCACCGTGGTGTCGGGCGATCAGGGGCAACGCCTCGCTGCGCAGGACTGCGCCACCATGAGCACCGTCACCACGATCACCGTTGGTCAGCACCAACAGGCCGAGCTCATCCGTGTTGCCCGGGAATGCACCGAAGTCCGTCACCCCGACTGAGGTGTGGTCAAGCGGAGCGATGTCGTCGATGGCTGTGGCGACATACCGCTCACCGAGTGGTGTCACCGTCAGGCCTTCGACCGTGTCGCCTGGTCCTCCGTAGTAGAAGTCCTGGGCGAAAACGGACATGTCGACGTTGGTCGCCAGCATGTCGGTTCCGGTCAGACCCACTTGCTCACCACAGATGTACAGCACAGTATTGCTGCTGTTGGTCCCGTTCTCGGCGAAGAAGAAGGCGGACGAGTCACCCGTTGCCAGGTTGACGGCCCAGGTCAGCCAGCGTCCATCTCCCACACCGGTGAACGTCACGTCACGGTCAAGGACCACGTAGTCGTCAGTGCCGTCCTGGTTGATGTCGAGATACACCTGGTTGCTGACCGGCCACCCGTGTGACTGCCGCTCCCACGTGTTGATCGCAAACGCCCAGATGAACGACGGATCATCGGAACAGTAGCCGGCAGGCACCGGGAACGTGTTTATACCGACCGCCCGAATGTCCGGCACCGGTGACTGCGCACCCTCGGGACCCGAGGGGATGTTGGGGCTGACCGCAAGCAACGAGTACGCATCGAGCTGAGCGGTGCCCGCCCCGACGTTCGACAGGTTGGCCGTTGCCGTATCACCGTTGAACGTGATCCTGCCGTTCGTCGCAACATTCGCGGCCGCGCGCGGCAAGACCTGCCAGGCGACGTGAATCGGCTGCACCCCATCATCGAGCGTGATGTAGCCATCGAACTCGTTGATGTTGAGGCCCGTCGGATCGGCTCCACCGTCGCCTATGTTCATGTAGTTCCCGAGCAGGTTGGCACCGTGGATCTTCATCGTCACGTTGAAGATCCTCTCGCCACCGGCCGGCACGTAGATCGAGCTCGGCATCAACAACTCAACGGCACCGGTTGCCTGGTCGTCGGCATACCGGAAGTTGCTGTTGATCTGGTAGGTCGCGTTGCTGCTCGAGTAGTTGTGAACAACGACCTTCTTCTTCAGCGTCATCGTGCTCTTGTCGACATCGACAAAGCCGAAGCTCAGGTCGCCTGCGGGCGCGCTCTGATCCCACGCGGCTGCGCCGGCGGTTATGGCATCGTCTGCACGTACCTCACCGCCGCCTATACGGGTGATCGGTGCCAGACCCGTGAAGGGGTCGGTGTCGATGTCCGTATAGCCGGTGTTCATCAGCTTTGCCTTCAGCTCGAGCGGGCTCAACGCTGGCTGAGCCTGGAGCAGCAAGGCGGCCGAACCGGTGACCATCGGAGTTGCCCCCGAAGTCCCGCCGAACGGGCCCTCATCGGTTCCTGTGCCTGCGATTGCCGAGACCGAAGCGCCCGGGGCGCCGATCTCCGGCTTGATCAGGTTGTCGGCCGATGGGCCGCGTGACGACGAGCCGACCATCTGACCGACGAGCGGCAATGAGTTGGCCGGGTCGAATGTCGCCGTGGCTGGCAACGCCGCCTTGATAGCGTTGGCATCGTCCTGGCTGATCATGTAGCCGGGAATCGTGATGGGGCCGTCGCCACCGTCGCCACCGGAGAACGGGGCGCCGGGCGCCACGAGACCGATGATGCCGACGAGACCGCCCGCTTCCTGCACATTGAGGATCTTCAAGGTGAAGTTGCAGGCGCCACGGTCGACAAGGACGATCAGACCGCTCAGCGATCCTGGTGTGAACGGAGCACAACCGTCCAGGTTGCCACCGGCACCGTCAGCGTACTGGATCGGTGCGCTGATGGTCGAGGTCAGCGGTGCTGCCCACGGCTGGAACACAGCCGAGTAATCCGGGTCCGAGCCGTTGACGTCGAGCAGCTGGAGAGCTGCCGACGGCACCTGGGTCTGGGCAACCGAAAGGGCAGTCGGGGCTGCCGCAGGCGTGCCGCTGATGTACGGCTTGTCGCCACCGTTGCCGGAGGCGGCAACGGTCAGAACGCCAAGGGCGCTGGCATGATCGACAGCCATGGACAGGTCGTCGTCGAATGGCTGGCCGTAATCGGAACCCAGCGACATGTTGATGATGTCCACGTGATCGGACGGGTTGCCGTCACCGTTGGGATCGAGGGCGAAGTTCATTCCTTGTATCAGCGCGATCCCCGAACAGCTCGTCGAGACCGAGGAGCACACCTTGACGGCGTACAGATCGGCACCCGGAGCAACGCCGCCGACGCCGGCAATGATATGGCCGACGTGGGTTCCGTGACCGGCCCCAGGACCGTCGTCGAGAGGATCCGGATCCGGGCTCTCGGTCGTGACGGCGGAACCATCCCACAGTGACCCGACGAAGTCGTAGCCACCGACGACCTTTGCGGTCGGGAACGTGCCGGGCTCGATAACGGCCGGATCGTTTGCTGCATACTCCGCGGGATCTCCCGAGCCGCCGAGGGCGGCGTGGGTGTAGTCGATGCCGCTGTCAAGCACGGCAACGCGTATGCCGGTGCCGTCGTAGCCCAGGTCGTGGGCAGCGGAGGCGCCGATATACGGAACGGTTTCCGACAGGTCGACCTGGTAATTGCCGACTGGAGCGATCCGCTCGATCGAGGGATCTGCCGCTAGGGCCTCGAGCGAGGCGCCGTCGACTTCGGCAAACACGGCATTGAGGACGACCTGGACGTTGCCCAGAACACGGGCGCTGCGGTCGGCCTTTCTCATCCGGTCGACCAACCCGGTTTGCTCGCTTTCGATGGCGTGCTTACGGCTAGTCGCCTGTGTGCCGGTCAACGCCGACTCGGCCACCGACGGAGAGCTCAGTGTGATGATTACCCTCGTCGGGCCTGTGGCCCCGGCGAGGCTTGCGTCGAGCACGTCCGCGTTGAACGTCCGGTTGATAGGTGTTGCCAGGCGTGCGCTATCTAGCGCCGCCGGCAGCGGTCTATCGGCAGATCGATCCGCCGTGCTCTCCTGCGCCGTGACCGGTGACGCCACTGCAAGCAGTGTCGTCAGAACGGCGGCGAGTATTAACAAACGTCGAGACACGTGATGGGCCCCTTCCCTATGTCCTGAGGGAGAAAAAGCAGCCACCCAAAAAGGTGCCTCCTGGCACACTCCATTCCCTCTCCTAATTGGGAGCAAGGCTACTCATTTCCACGGACACGAGGTGACCATTTTTGTGACTAGAGAGGTCGTGCAGGTTTCCCATGATCATCGACGGCCGGATGGGTGTCCGCAGGCTCGCCGGGCTTAACGGCGAGTCGATGACGGCGGCGGTGGACGAAGGCCATGCGCTAGCAGCTCGCCCGGGTGCGCCCGCCCGATCCTCAATGTCCGGCCTCGCGGGTGTCCTCCCCTACGCGCCCTTCGGCCGCCGGCGCAGCAGGTTCAGGCCCGGCACGAGCTGCGGCACCCGTTCCCGGTAGGCGGGGTACTCGTCGGGGAAAGTCGCCAGCAGCAGCGCTTCCTCCATCCGGATCTTGACGGCGAACCCGATGCCGATGATCGCCACGATGACCATCCAGACGCCGAAGCCGCCGAGTAGCGCGCTGGCGAGCGCCATGCCCAGGATGCCCGTGTAGATGGGATGCCTCGTGACGCCGTAGTGCCCGCTCGTCCGGAGTCGCTGATCGCCCGCGACAGTCGGTGCCACGCTCCACGACGTGCCGAGGGTGAAGCGGGCCCGGATAGCGAACATCGTCGCAACGACCAGCAGGACGAGCCCGAGCAGGCGAAGCCACAGGACGTCGACGACGAGATCGGGCGCGACCGCCTGGCCCACGATCGCGACGATGGCGCAGGCCAGGAACGCGGCGAGGACGATCCCCGGCGGCCGGGACCGGTCGTGTGGCCGCCGGCGCGCGCCGTGGAGCGCGTTGTACAGCGCGCCGGTGGTCCACAAGGTCACGACAGCGCCCCAGCACGCGACGTTGGCGATCAATACGAGGTCGGTCATCTCACCATCAGTCTGGCGCGGACCAGTCTGGCGCGGACCAGTCTGGCGCGGACCAGTCTGGCGCGGACCAGTCTGGCGCGGACCAGTCTGGCGCGGGACGAGACGTGTGCTTGACCACCTTCAGCAGGAACATGGGAGCGGCCCTCGCCACCCCCGCGTTGATCAAGGTGCCCTCGATGTCGCGTCTGGCCCAAACGGTGAAGTACCGGGTGCCTGCGGATACAATTCAGATATGAACAACGTCAAGACAGCCGTGCTCCTGGGTTTCATGGGTGGCCTCTTCGTGGCCGTCGGGTACGCCCTCGGACAAGGGAGCGGAGCTGCAATCGCCCTTATCTTCGCCGTTATCTTCAATTTCGGCGTCTACTTTTTCTCGGACAGGATGGCCCTCGCCGCAGCCAGGGCGCGTCCCGTCGCGGAAAGCGACATGCCCGAGGTGTACGCCATGGTCCGCAGCCTGGCCAGCCGCGAGAACATGCCTATGCCGCGTATGTACTTCATCGAGTCGCAGCAGCCAAACGCGTTCGCTACCGGTCGCAATCCGAAGCACGCCGCTGTAGCCGTGACCAGAGGCATCCTCGAAATGATGAACCCCTCCGAGCTGGAGGGCGTGCTCGGCCATGAGTTGTCGCACGTGCGCAACCGTGACATTCTGATCTCATCGATCGCCGCCACCATTGGTGCGGCACTGTCCTTCCTGGCCCGGATGTACTTCTGGGGAGGCATGGGTCGGAGAAGGGACAACAACGGTGGTTCGATGCTCGTCGGTCTCCTGGCGATGATCCTCGCCCCGATCGCCGCCGCGGTGATCCAGATGGCTATCAGCCGGTCTCGCGAGTTCCAGGCGGATGAGTCGGGCGCCAAGTTGACCGGTTCTCCGATGGCGCTGGCCAGCGCACTGGCGAAGCTGGAGCGCGGCTCGCAGATCCCGATGAACGTGGATCCGGCGGTCTCGCAGCTGTTCATCTCCGACCCGTTGAAGGCCCTCGGTGGGCGCAACGGCGGCGGGAGCTTTGCCAGGATGTTCAGCACCCACCCGCCCATCCCCGAGCGGATCGCTCGGCTCGAGAGGATGCAGATGGGAATCCGGTAGCAGCCGGGCGTGCACAGACCGCACGGCTTTTCCCTCGGTGCGCGCACGGACTAACGTACAGCCGCTCTGAGGAACCGAGCTGGGATGCCCGAGCGGCCAAAGGGAGCAGACTGTAAATCTGCCGGCAATGCCTTCGGAGGTTCAAATCCTTCTCCCAGCACGACCGCAAGGAGGAGACGGCGGAGGTCGTCTTTTCCCTTGTGGTTTGTGGGATTAATCTTCCACGAACTGCCCTCTTAGCTCAGTGGTAGAGCGCCTCCATGGTAAGGAGGAGGTCCTGGGTTCAATCCCCAGAGAGGGCTCGGCCTTCCGGCCATCCGGTCGGCTGACGAGGCGGCGTAGCTCAGTCGGTGAGAGCGCGCGACTCATAATCGCGAGGTCGGCAGTTCAAGTCTGCCCGCCGCTACGCAACCGGAAAAGACCGCAATCCACACGAGGGAGCCCGAGGAAAGATGGCTAAGGAGAAGTTCGAGCGGACGAAGCCGCATGTGAATGTTGGGACTATGGGTCATATTGATCATGGGAAGACGACTTTGACGGCTGCGATTACGAAGGTGTTGTCTGAGGAGGGGTCGGGGTCGACGAAGTTTACGGCGTTTGATGAGATTGATAAGGCTCCTGAGGAGAGGGAGCGGGGTATCACGATTGCGATTGCTCATGTGGAGTATGAGACGGCGAATCGTCATTATGCGCATGTTGATATGCCGGGGCATGCTGATTATGTGAAGAACATGATTACGGGTGCTGCTCAGGTTGATGGGGCGATTTTGGTGGTGTCTGCTGCTGATGGTCCGATGCCGCAGACTCGTGAGCATGTGTTGTTGGCTCGTCAGGTTGGTGTTCCTTACATTGTTGTGTATATGAATAAGACTGATCAGGTTGATGATGAGGAGTTGTTGGATCTGGTTGAGCTCGAGGTTCGGGATCTTCTTACTGAGTATGAGTTTCCTGGGGATGACATTCCGGTTGTTCGTGGGTCTGCTTTGAAGGCTTTGGAGGAGAATGATCCGGCGGCGGTTGCGTCTATTCATGAGTTGATGGATGCGGTTGATTCGTATATTCCTGAGCCGGTGCGGGAGACGGATAAGCCGTTCATGATGGCGATTGAGGATGTGTTTTCGATTACTGGTCGGGGGACGGTGGTGACTGGCCGTATTGAGACTGGTGTGATTCATGTTGGTGAGCAGGTTGAGATCATTGGTTTGCGGGATGTGCAGTCGACGACGGTGACTGGTGTTGAGATGTTCCGTAAGTTGCTTGATGAGGGTCAGGCTGGGGACAATGTTGGGTTGTTGTTGCGGGGGATTGGGAAGGATGCGGTGGAGCGGGGTCAGGTGGTTGCTAAGCCTGGTTCGATTACGCCTCATACGAATTTTGTGGCTCAGGTGTATGTGTTGACTAAGGATGAGGGTGGTCGGCATAACCCGTTTTTTGATGGGTATCGGCCGCAGTTTTATTTCCGGACGACGGATGTGACTGGGACGGTGTCTTTGCCTGAGGGTACTGAGATGGTGATGCCTGGTGATAACACTGAGATGACGGTGGAGTTGGGTAAGCCGATTGCTATGGATGAGGGGTTGCGGTTTGCGATTCGGGAGGGTGGCCGTACTGTCGGTGCTGGTCGGGTCATCAACATCATCAAGTAGCCGCCTGACCGCGTAGGCGGTCAGGTTGGAGTTCCGCCCGGCGAAACTCCAACCGGAGCCCAGCGAGACCGGAGCTGGTCGCATACATTGGATTGGATAGGATCGAAGCAACATGGCATCTGACAAGAGACCGCCGTTGACGCTCGCTTGCGAGAAATGCAAGCGTCGCAACTACGTCACCACCAAGAGCAAGTCGAACACGCGCGAGCGGCTGGAGCTGAAGAAGTACTGCCGCTGGTGCCGCGAGCACACCCCACACCGCGAAACCCGCTGACGCCATGACTTCCCCCTTTGGGGGAAGTGGCTGAGCGCAGCGAAGCCGATGGGGGCCATATTCCTTCCCCCTCCGTGGGAAGCGGCTGAAGCCGGTGGGCGCCGCATTCCTTCCCCCTTTGGGGGAAGTGGCAAAGCCGATGGGGGCCTGGTAGATGACTGCCTGCAATGGAGTCTTCCCCCGCCGAGCCACCCTCGCGGCGGGACGGTGAAGCGGGTACCCTTTTCCACGATGAGTCTCGAGGAAGTCGCCGGAGCCACCTACGGACCGTATGCGGTTGGCATCTCGGCAGAGAAGGTCGCCGAATACGTGACCGCAACCGGTGACGATGAAGATCGCTGGCAGCGCTTTGCCCCACCGGGCTACGCCGCGGCGCTCTTGTTTGTCGTAGCTCCCAGGTTTCTCGACGATCCACGAGTTCGGCCCTTCACCGGCGTGCTCGTTCACGTCGACCAGACCTTTACCTGGCACGCACCGCTTCCGGTGGGTGCGGCACTGATCGTCACCGGATCGGTTGACCGTGTCCGGGAGCGCGCAGGCTCTTTCTTTGTGACCTTCTCGGCCCGCGTCGGCACCGCCGCAGGCGAGCGGGTTGTCGATGCGGTGGCCACATTTCTGATGGGGGAAGGGTCCGCACCCGAGGCGGGCTCCGACCACCGCGAGCCGGTGGTGTGGAAGCGGGAACTCAACGAACGCCCCCACGTCGTTCCTCGACCCGGCATCGGCGGGACGCTGCCCGCCTTGTCCAAGTCGGCGAGTCGAATCGACCTCGTCAAGTACGCCGGAGCGTCAGGCGACTACAACCCGATACATTTTGACCACGACGCCGCCCGCCACGCCGGTCTCGACGGCATCGTTGTTCACGGCCTCTTGATGGCAGCCTGGGCAATCCAACTCGCCGGGGCAATGAGTGCTCGGCCCGACCCTCTCGCTCACATCAAGCTCAGATTCCGGAGCGCGTTGCGCCCTGCCGAGCCGGCGATGGTGAGCGCTGTGGTGCGCGACCTGGCCGCCGACGGCGAGGATTGTCAGATGGACGTCGAGGTCGCCAGGGGAGACGAGAAGCTGGTCACGGCCGGTTGTGTCGTCAGGTTGGAGGGGTAACCCGATGCCCCATGAGGGAGTCAGACCGGAGAACGGAGAGCTGCTGGCTCGGGCACGACGCGGTGACCGGGCGGCATTCTCCGATCTGGTCAGAATCCATCAGGACGAGGTCTACACATTGGCATTGCGACTGGTCGCAGATCGTGAGCTGGCTGCCGACGTCTCGCAGGAGGCGTTTGTCCGGGCCTGGCGGGCGCTCCCCAACTTCCGCGGCGACGCCAAGTTCTCGACATGGCTGCATCGCATCACGGTGAATGTGGCGTGGACCCAGCGTCGCAAGCAGCGCAAGCATCGGGCAGATCCGATCGACGAGTCCTTCACTGAACCCGTGGCCGAGACGATCTCCCCCGAGCGTGCTGCGGAGTCTGCGGCGATCGGGGACAGGCTGCGGGACGCCCTCAACGATCTACCTCTCCCCACCCGGACCGTAGTTGTGTTGAAGGACGTGTACGGATGGACCCACAGCGAGATCGCCGGCCATCTCGGCATCAGCGTCGCTGCCGCCAAGGTGCGTCTCCATCGCGGTCGCAAGCAATTGCGGGATCGTCTCTGGGTCGAGTTCGAGGAGAGCGTATGAGGCCGGCATGTCGTGTCGTCCAGGCGCTGGCACCATCGCAGGGAGGCGGGTTTCTGTCGGTGCGCCTGAATGCTCACGTGAGCACATGTCTCACCTGTCAGGCCGAGATCGCCCGCTATGGAAAGTTGCGCCGGCAACTTGCCGCGCTGGCGGACGTGATGGTGGCTGCTCCTGAGCCGCTGTCTGCGGCGGTGGCGACCGTGATCGCATCTTCACCAGATGGGCTGCGGATGGGTACCGGTTCCGGTCAGGTCGGACGGATCGCGGCGGCAACCGGCGCCGTTGTGGCCGCTGCCGCCGGAGTCGCTGTGGTCGCCCTTTGGCGAAGCTCCCGACCCGCCGTGCGGTGACCTCGAGCACTGCGGGCCGCTCCGGCTAGGATTCGTTTGTGCCCCAAAGACCACCTCGACTCTGGTCACGGTCCGGGCGAGCGGATGAACCGACCCGGGAGGACCGCGTCAGGTTTACACTTAGGGGGCGACCTCATATACTCCACCCCCGGCCCCAGGCCTATGTTGAGGGGTGTAGCTCCAATTGGCAGAGCGACGGTCTCCAAAACCGTAGGCTGTGGGTTCGAGTCCCGCCACCCCTGCTCGGCAAGGAAGGAATCAAACGTGAACCGAGAGATGCGACGCCTCCAGGCCAAGGAGGAAGAGCGCGCCAAGAAACGCCGCAAAGCTGTCCCGCAGCAGCACAAGCGCGAGCGCGTCGGTTTCCGTCAATTCCTGCACGAAGTGCGACAAGAGCTGAAGAAGGTCGCCTGGCCTACCAGGGAAGAGACGACCACGTTCACGATTGTCGTGCTCATCGTCACCGTTGCGGTGACGGGATTCACCTTTGCACTCGACTTCGGTCTCAAGAACACGATCCTGCAGTTGCTCGGGGCCGGGTGAGCCATGACGCTGGAAGCTCCTGATAGCCAGGACATAGTCGAGGACGAGACTGCCGCGGAAGCCGAGGCCGTCAAGCCCAAGGGACCTTCGAGCCCGTACGACCTGCCCGGCGGCTGGTACGTCGTGCACTCGTACTCGGGGTACGAGAAGAAGGTGAAGGCAAACCTCGAGACGCGGGTCAAATCGATGCACCTCGAGGATCGCGTCTTCGACGTGGTCATCCCGATGGAAGAGGTCGTCGAGTTCAAGGCCGGGCGCAAGGTCACCGTGGAGCGCAAGAAGTTCCCCGGCTACATCCTGGTTCGTCTCTATATGGACGACGACACCTGGTATGCAGTTCGCAACACCCCGGGCGTGACCGGATTCGTCGGATCCGCATCCAAGCCGACGCCGCTATCGCGGCGCGAGGTCGAGCGCATTCTCGGCGTCGCCAAGGACGAGGACTCGGCCGACAAGAAGGAGCCCACGTTCAAGCCGGCCTGGGAGGTCGGGGAGACGATCAGGGTGGTCGAAGGCCCCTTCGCCGATTTCAACGGCATCATCGAGGACATCAACGTGGACCAGTCGAAGGTGCGGGTGCTCGTTGATATCTTTGGCCGGGAAACCCCCGTCGAACTCAACTTCGACCAGATTCTCAAATACTGATTCCCAAGCGAGGTTCAACCAATGGGTCGCAAGAGACTGATGACCATGCTCAAGCTGCAGATCCCTGCCGGGCAGGCGAGCCCGGCACCGCCCGTGGGCCCTGCCCTCGGTCAGCACGGCGTCAACATCATGGATTTCGTCAAGTCATACAACGATGCCACCGCGTCACAAGTAGGCACCATCATCCCGGTGGAGATCTCGATCTACGAGGATCGCAGTTTCACCTTCGTGACCAAGACCCCACCCGCCGCGGTGATGCTGCGACAGGCCGCTCGAGTCGAGAAGGGGTCGGCGGAGCCGCAGAAGGAGAAGGTGGGCAGGGTGACGCGAGAACAGGTACGTCATATCGCCGAGACGAAGATGGTGGATCTCAACGCCAACGATATCGACGCCGCGATGAAGATTGTCGAGGGTACCGCCCGCTCGATGGGGATCACCGTCGACGGCTGATGAGGTGGCGGGATTCAGCGAGGTCGCCCGCCTGAGATACCATCTGACGGTTACACGCCTCGATGGTGAGAAACCAGCAGAACGTGACGGGAAATGTCCCGGCCGGCAGCGGTCGGGTGACAACAGATAAGTGGGAGGGGAGCCATCCCCGCCGGCACCACAGGAGGTAAACGGAAATGGCAAAGAAGTCGAAGAACGTCGCCGCAGTGCGACGGCAGTACGACAAGAGCGCTCTCCTCAGTTCCGAGGATGCGGTTGCTCTGGTGCGGAGCATGGCGTACGCCAAGTTCGATGAGAGTGTCGATGTGGTTTTCAACCTCGGTATCGACGCCCGCAAGGCAGACCAGCTGGTACGTGGCACCGTGAGCCTGCCCAACGGCACGGGCAAGGACGTGCGCGTCGCCGCCTTTGTCGATGGTGCGGCGATCGCCGAGGCGGAGGAAGCGGGCGCCGACGTGATCGGCGGCAAAGATCTCGCAGACCAGATCTCGGCCGGTGGTCCCATCGAGTTCGACATCGCAATCGCCACCCCGAGCATGATGTCGGTCGTCGGCAAGCTCGGCTCGATTCTCGGCCCACGCGGGCTAATGCCAAATCCGAAGAGCGGCACGGTCACCCAGGACGTCGGCAAGGCGATCAAGGAGTTCAAGGCCGGCCGTGTCGAATATCGCAACGACCGGTATGGCAACGTGCATGTGCCCATCGGGAAGGTCTCCTTCGAGCCGGAACAGCTCATCGGCAACCTCGTTGCCCTCGCCGACGAGATCATCCGGGCGCGTCCTGCGGCCGCCAAGGGTCGTTTTGTGCGCAAGGTGACCGTCTCGTCCACGATGGGCCCCGGCGTGAACCTCGATCCGAGCCGGCTCGAGGATGACCTCAAGGCGCTTCGCTAGCACCGCAAGCGACGGTTATGTCATCTTCGGGGAGTCGCTCGACCACAGAGAGTGGCATATTCGCGATTTTTGACTACATTTCACTGGCGGACCACGTATCCCCGCGATATGATCGTCCCACAACTAAAGATCAACGGGGAAACTCCGAGGTCGGTGGCAGGAACGATCCACCACCGTTCCGAGGGCGGGTTTCGGCCACTTTGACAAATACCAGCCCCTACCCTGGTCGTCATTGGTGGTACGTGTAGATGGCTTCCTGGCCCGCCGTCTGCCCGAATCCTCATGAGCGAACCGCTCTCCCGACCGAGAGTTAGCCCGTTACCGACGAAGCGCCCGGTGACGGGCGTTTCGTCTATTCGTCACCGCCTCACCCATTGTGTGAGGCGGCATGTGATTTTGCTTTGCAGACTCAGGGGGTGCGGACTGGTCTCGCACATTTGCTGAGGCCCTCGCCCGCCTTCGCTTCGCTCGGCATCCTCTCCCGGAGGGAGAGGAACGAGTGGTCTCACCTTGCGTAGCGGAACCGCCTTCGTTAGTGTCTCGTCCGCACAACCTCATATCTCGACCCAAGACCGCAGGTAACTAAGTCCGCAGCAGCGGCGCCGGCGCAGGTTGCTTTCTCAAAGGCTCCCTCCCTCTTGGGTTGGGAGCTTCAGTTCTTACTGGGGCAGCTCAAGCTGCGAGGCTCGAGTCTTGTTGCACGAGGCTCGGGCTTCACTGCCGAAGCGAGGTCGTGTTGCGTAGACCAGTAGGAGGAAGACACATGCCAAGACCAGAGAAGGTCCAGGCCGTCGCTGAGATCAAAGAACTTCTCGAGCGCGCAAACGCAGTGTTCCTCGCTGAGTACGCCGGTCTGTCGGTCAAGCAGCAGCAGGCGCTGCGGCGCGGGCTGCGCGAAGGCGGAGCCGAGTTCAAGGTCGTCAAGATGACCCTGGCCCGCCGGGCGGCTGCCGAGCTGGAGCTGACCGAACTCGAGGAGCTGCTCCTCGGGCCCACTGGTATCGCTTTTGCCGAGGGAGACCCGGTCGCCGCGGCAAAGACGCTCAAGGACTTCGCCAACGACAACGAAGCCTTCACCGTCAAAGGTGGGCTCCTGCGGAACGAATTCCTCACGCCCGAACGGATCAGCCAGCTCGCCGAGATCGAATCCCGCGATGTGTTGCTGAGCAAGATCGCCGGGTTGCTGAAGGCGCCGATGGCAAACCTCGCCGGTTTGCTTGCGGCCCTTCCTCGCAACATGGCATCTGCGATGCAGCAGCTCGTTGAGAAGAGGGAAGCAGCAGCCGAGCCGGTCGAGGAACCGGCCGCTGACGCCGAGCCGGTGATCGAGGCGGAGGTCCCAGAAGCCGGGGACGTTCCCGCAGAGACGCCGGCTGCAGAGACCGACTCAGCCGAGGAGCCGGAAGCGGCAGGCGAAGAAGAGACCGGCGAAGCCGTAGACGTTCCGGAAGCCGAAGCAGAGGTTGAAGAGGCTGCCGTGACACAAGCCGAGCCAGAGGCATCGGTAGACGGCGACGACGCGAAGTCCGATGACGAAGACCCGGCCGATTCGGCCGAGGAGGAATGACATGGCAAAGATGAAGACCGAGGAGCTCCTAGGTGTCTTCGAGGAGATGAGCGTCCTCGAGCTTTCCGAGTTTCTCAAGGCATTTGAAGAGAAGTTCGACGTCACTGCGGCCGCTCCTATGGCAATGGCCGCAGCGCTTCCCGCGGCAGCAGCGGAAGCTGTCGAGGAGGAGCAAGACGAGTTCGACGTCGTCCTCACCTCGGCAGGCTCACAGAAGATTCAGGTCATCAAGGTCGTCCGTGGATTGACCAGCCTGGGTCTCAAGGAGGCCAAGGAGGTCGTGGACGGTGCTCCGAACGCGGTCCTCGAGGGTGTCGACAAGGAGGCAGCCGAGGCCGCCAAGGCGCAGCTCGAAGGGGTCGGGGCCACAGTCGAGCTCAAGTAGCAGGCGAACACAGATAGAAGAAGCACAGACAGAAAAAGCACAGGTAGAAAAGAGGAGCGGGCATGCCCGCTCCTCTTTTGCGTCCGCATCGAGACGGCTGCCCCTCGGGCTGCACCCGGGAATGGGCACGGTATCGACATCGCTGCGTGGCCGGACTTCGATGGTTAGGAGCGGTAGGGGTCGGGACCTTCCCGCCGGAGATGGGCCGGTAGACCCTTGAACCGGCGACGAATCTTTTGTATCGTGCGCAACAACATTTGAAGAGTACGTTCCCAGCGACGCCGCGTTTGCATCGCCAGGATAGCTGTGTGCTATCCTGGTCTTTCGTCGTCTACACCCTGCCCATCCGTTTCGACTGACTTGACCGTCGTCCCACAACTTGAAGAGGAGTCTCCCTTGGCTCGTGCGCGCACCGATCGCTTGTCCTTCGCCAAGATCCCTGAGGTCCACGATCTCCCGAATCTCCTCGGCGTCCAGCACGATTCTTTCTCGTGGTTTCTCGAGAGCGGTCTCAAGCAAATCTTCCGTGAGGTGTCCCCGATCGAGGACTTCACAGGGAATCTCGCCCTCGAGCTGACCGATCACCGTTTTGGCGATGAGCCGCTGTCGATCGCCGATGCCAAGGAGCAGGACTCGAACTACTCCAAGCCGTTGTTCGTAACGGCTCGCTTCCTCAACCGGGAGACGGGCGAGATCAAGGAACAGCAGGTATTTCTCGGTGATTTCCCGATGATGACTCCGAACGGGACCTTCATCATCAACGGCACCGAGCGCGTGGTCGTGAGCCAACTCGTCCGCTCGCCGGGTGTGTACTTCGACCTCACCGTCGACAAGACCTCGGACAGGGACATCTACGCCGCAAAGGTCATTCCCGGGCGAGGTGCATGGCTCGAGTTCGACATCGACAAGAAGGACACTGTCGGTGTGCGCGTCGATCGCAAGCGCCGCCAGTATGTGACCACATTCCTGCGTGCGCTCGGGTTCGGGGAGAGCGACGAAGAGCTGCTGGAGCTGTTCGACAACTCCGAGCTGATCGCCAACACCCTCGAGAAGGATCCGGCGACGACCAAGGACGAGGCCTTGCTCGACCTGTACCGCAAGCTGCGCCCGGGTGAGCTGACCACCATCGAGTCGGCCCGTGGTCTCATCAACAACCTCTTCTACAACCCGAAACGCTATGACCTGACCAGGGTCGGCCGCTACAAGCTTGACCTCAAGTTCGGGCGCAAGCCTGTCGAGCTCGACGAGTACGACGCCAATGAGCACGGTCTGCTCAGCCATGACGACATGCTCGAGACGATTCGCTACCTGACCGAGCTGCGCCTCGGAACGTCCGGGTATCGGGTCGACGACATCGACAACTTCACGAATCGCCGTGTCCGTACCGTCGGCGAGCTCATCCAAAACCAGATCCGCGTTGGCCTCACCCGGCTGGAGCGGGTGGTGCGCGAGCGCATGACGACCCAGGATCCTGAGGCGATCACACCTCAGAGCCTGATCAACATCAGGCCCGTCGTCGCCTCGATCAAAGAGTTCTTCGGCACGAGCCAGCTGAGCCAGTTTATGGACCAGCCGAACCCGCTTGCCAGCCTCACCCATCGCCGTCGTCTCTCGGCGCTCGGACCCGGGGGTCTCTCCCGGGAGCGAGCCGGGTTCGAGGTACGCGACGTGCACCCCTCGCACTACGGCCGCATGTGCCCGATCGAGACGCCCGAAGGTCCCAACATCGGTTTGATCGGGTCGCTGGCCACGTACGCCAAGGTGAACCGCTACGGCTTCATCGAGACGCCGTACCGCCGGGTGGAGGATGGCAAAGTCACCAAGAAGATCGACTACCTGACCGCAGCCGCCGAGGAAGACCACGTCATCGCCCAGGCAAACGCACCCCTCAACGACGACGGCACCTTTGCCAAGGGCAGGGTGCTGGTGCGCAAGACCGGCGGCGAGGTCGACCAGGTTCCCTCGGACCAGGTCGACTACATGGACGTCTCCCCGAAGCAGCTGATCTCCGTGTCGACATCGCTGATCCCGTTCTTGGAGCACGACGACGCAAACCGGGCGCTCATGGGCTCGAACATGCAGCGGCAGGCGGTACCGCTGCTCCAGGCCGATGCCCCGCTGGTGGGCACGGGTGTCGAGCAGCGCGCTGCCCACGACTCCGGCGACGTCATCCTCAGCCCGGTCGACGGCACCGTCGTCGAGGTGACGGGCGACCAC
Source organism: uncultured bacterium (assembly GCA_963801165.1). Taxonomy (GTDB): domain Bacteria; phylum Actinomycetota; class Acidimicrobiia; order Spongiisociales; family UBA5794; genus JAAETI01. The sequence goes on along the minus strand of CAWDDT010000011.1, from coordinate 183,938 downwards.
GTGACCGTCAAGTCGGACGACGGCAACGAGAAGCACACGTTCAAGCTGAACAAATTCGAGCGTTCCAACCAGGGGACCTGCATAAACCAGAAGCCCCGGGTTGCCGAGGGTCAGAAGGTCAATGCGGGCGATCTACTCGCGGACGGCCCATCGACCGACCAGGGTGAGTTGGCGCTGGGTCGCAACCTGCTCGTGGCGTTCATGCCGTGGGAGGGCTACAACTACGAGGACGCCATCATCCTGTCGGAGCGCCTCGTCAAGTACGACCTGCTCACCTCGATCCACATCGAGGAGTACGAGATCGATGCCCGCGACACCAAGCTCGGTGCCGAGGAGATCACTCGAGACATCCCGAACGTCGCCGAAGAGGTGTTGCGAGACCTGGACGACCGCGGGATCATCCGCATTGGAGCCGAGGTCGGCGAGGGCGACTACCTCGTTGGCAAGGTCACCCCGAAGGGTGAGACCGAACTGACGCCCGAGGAGCGTCTGCTCCGGGCGATCTTCGGCGAGAAGGCTCGTGAGGTGCGTGACGTCTCGCTCAAGGTTCCCCACGGTGAGGGTGGCAAGGCCATCGCCGTCAAGGAGTTCCGCCGCGAGGAGGGCTTTGACCTGCCCCCTGGCATGAATGAGCTGGTCCGGGTCTACGTCGCCACCGAGCGCAAGATCTCCGCCGGTGACAAGCTGGCGGGTCGTCACGGAAACAAGGGTGTGATCGCCAAGATCCTCCCCGAGGAGGACATGCCCTTCCTGTCCGACGGCACGCCGGTCGACATCATCCTGTCGCCGCTCGGTGTCCCGTCCCGGATGAACCTGGGTCAGGTTCTCGAGACGCATCTGGGCTGGGCAGCCGCCCGGGGCTGGGAGCCGTTCGATGATCTGGAGAGCCCCGCCTCCGGTGGTGCCGGGAGCTGGCAGACGGTGGCCACGCCGGTGTTCGACGGTGCGACGGAGAAGGAGATCGCCAAGCTCCTGGCGAACAGCTTCCCGACTCCGGAAGGCGACAAGCTCATCGACCTGGCGGGCAAGGCGATCCTGCGAAACGGACGTACCGGTGAGAAGTTCGACTCACCTGTGACGGTCGGTTACATCTACATCTTGAAGCTCATCCACCTGGTGGATGACAAGATCCACGCCCGGTCGACCGGCCCGTACTCGATGATCACCCAGCAGCCGCTCGGTGGTAAGGCGCAGTTCGGCGGTCAGCGGTTCGGTGAGATGGAGGTGTGGGCGCTCGAGGCCTACGGAGCCGCCTACGCCCTCCAGGAGCTGCTGACGATCAAGTCCGACGACGTCAAGGGCCGGGTCAAGGTGTACGAGGCGATCGTCAAGGGAGAGAACATCCCCGAACCGGGAATTCCTGAGTCGTTCAAGGTGCTGATGAAGGAAATGCAGAGCCTCTGCCTCAACGTGGAGATGCTGTCCGCAGGTGAGGAGGTCGAGCTCAAGGAGCTCGAAGAGGATGTTTTCCGCACCGCTGCCTCGCTCGGAATCGACATCTCCCGCCCGGAGCGGGCGGAGGTGGAGGTCTGATGAGGATTACAAAGATGCTGGAAAGAGCCGGAAGGTGGGCATTACGTGGTTGACTTATTCGACGAACTGAGAATCAGCCTGGCCAGCTCCGACCAGATCCGGTCGTGGTCGTTTGGTGAGGTCAAGAAGCCGGAGACTATCAACTACCGGACGCTCAAGCCGGAGAAGGACGGCTTGTTTGACGAGCGCATCTTTGGTCCCACGCGGGACTGGGAGTGCTACTGCGGCAAGTACAAGCGGGTCCGTTTCCGCGGCATCACCTGTGAGCGGTGTGGGGTCGAGGTGACCCGCGCCAAGGTTCGCCGGGAGCGGATGGGCCACATCGAGCTGGCCGCACCGGTGACACACATCTGGTTCTTCAAGGGCGTTCCCAGCCGTCTCGGCTATTTGCTCGACATGTCCCCGAAGGACCTGGAGAAGGTCATCTACTTCGCCGCGTATCTGATCACGTCCATAGACGTCGACAAGCGCACTGCGGATCTCTCGGAGCTCGAGGAGGCAACGAGCCATGAGCTCGAGCTGATCCGGGAAGAGTTCGAGGAGTGGAAGGAATCGCGTCTCGAACAGCTCGAAGCCGAGCTGAAGCAGATGGAGGAGGCCGAAGCCCCGACCCAGGAGATCTCGGCTCGTCGGCGTGACGTCGAGCGTGAGATCAAGGATCGCGAGGAACGAGCCTCGGTCGAGGAGGACCTCCTCAAAGAGGCTTTCGACACGTTCAAGACCCTCAAGCCGAAGCAGCTGATCGAGTCTGAGCAGCTCTGGCGCGAGATCGTGGACCGTTACGGTGACTACTACTCAGGCGGGATGGGGGCCGAGTGGGTCAAGGACCTGATCCAGCGCACTGATCTCGATGCCGAGATGGAGTCGCTCCGTGAGGACCTCGATTCCCGGTCGCAGCAGCGTCGCCAGCGGGCGATGAAGCGGCTCAAGGTCGTGAGCCCGTTTGCCGGGGGCAAGAACGACCCCGCCGGGATGATTCTCGAGGCCGTACCCGTGATCCCGCCCGATCTGCGCCCGATGGTCCAGCTCGACGGTGGTCGGTTTGCCACCTCGGACCTCAACGACCTGTACCGGCGGGTGATCAACCGAAACAACCGTCTCAAGCGGCTTCTCGACCTGGGTGCTCCCGAGATCATCGTCAACAACGAGAAGAGGATGCTCCAGGAGGCCGTCGATGCGTTGTTCGACAACGGTCGTCGCGGTCGTGCGGTGACCGGACCGGGGAGCCGGCCGCTCAAGTCGCTCTCCGACATGCTCAAGGGCAAGCAGGGAAGATTCCGTCAGAACCTGCTGGGTAAGCGCGTCGACTACTCCGGCCGTTCGGTCATCGTCGTCGGCCCGCAACTCAGGCTGCACCAGTGTGGCCTGCCGCGGTCGATGGCGCTCGAGCTGTTCAAGCCGTTCGTCATGAAGCGTCTGGTCGATCTCGATCACGCCCAGAACATCAAGGCGGCAAAGAGGATGGTCGAGCGGCGCCGCCCCCAGGTGTGGGACGTGCTATCCGAGGTTGTTCAGGAACACCCCGTCTTCTTGAACCGGGCCCCCACGCTGCACCGGCTCGGCATCCAGGCCTTCGAGCCCGTTCTCGTTGAGGGCAAGGCCATCCAGATCCACCCGCTCGTGTGCGAGGCTTTCAACGCCGACTTCGACGGTGACCAGATGGCTGTGCATCTCCCGTTGTCGGCAGAGGCGCAGGCGGAGGCGCGGGTTCTCATGTTGTCGACGAACAACATGCTGTCCCCGGCATCCGGGCGCCCGATCGTCACCCCGTCTCAGGACATGGTCATTGGAATGTTCTACCTGTCGGAGATCGTCGATGGGGCCAAGGGCGAGGGCCGTGTGTTCGTCGACATCGACGAGGCGGCGATGGCCTACGAGTTGGGCGACATCGATATCCATGCCAGGGTCAAGATGCGTATCGGCGACCTGGCCGGAGACCCCGAGCGACACGCCGAGTTGAAGAGATACATCGGTCATCTCCTTACCGAGGAGCCGGTCGACGGCACGGCCTTGTTCGAGACCTCGTATGGGCGTGCTGTGATGAACACGGCATTCCCCGAGACGTTCCCGTTCATCGATGCCCCGGTGATGAAGTCGGATATCCGGACGCTGGTTGCCGAGGTCATCAACGACTACGACAAGCCGGATGTCGCGGAAACACTCGACTCGATCAAGAGTCTCGGGTTCAAGTTCGCCACGAAGGCCGGTCTCACCATCGGTCTGGAGGACGTCAAGACCCCGCCACAGAAGGCGGCGATCCTTGCGGCCTACGATGCACGCGCCGAGAAGGTGGAGTCTCTCTATCTGAAAGGCGTCATCACTGATGACGAGCGTCGCCAGGAGCTCATCGAGATCTGGACCGAGGCGACCGACGAGGTCAAGGAGGCCATGCAGGCGACGCTCGAGGCGGAGAAGTTCAACCCGATCGACATGATGGTGCGCTCGGGTGCCCGCGGCAACATGATGCAGCTGCGTCAGATCGCCGGTATGCGTGGCCTGGTGGCCAACCCGAAGGGTGACATCATCCCGCAGCCGATCAAGTCGAACTTCCGTGAGGGCCTGTCCGTGCTCGAGTACTTCATCTCAACGCACGGTGCCCGCAAGGGTCTCGCCGACACGGCGCTGCGAACTGCCGACTCCGGGTACCTGACCCGCCGGCTGGTCGACGTGTCGCAGGAGATCATCATCCATGACGAGGTGACCGACGATACGGGTCTTCTCATCCGGGTGCGTGAGCACGGTCAGCCGATCAGGAACCTGCGGAACCGGATCTACGGTCGGATACTTGCCGAGGACATCAAGGTCGGGCGCAAACTGCTCGAGACATTTAGTGGACGCAAGCTGCGTGCCGGTGAGCTCGTCGACCGCGACGCACTCCAGGCCATCGAGGCGGAGGCTGAACTCGAAGAGGTGCGGGTCCGCTCACCTCTCACCGACCAGTCTCGCTACGGGATTTCCAAGGAGTCGTACGGTCTGAGCCTGGCAACCGGCCTGATGGTCGAATCGGGTGAGGCAGTTGGGATCATGGCCGCCCAGTCGATCGGTGAGCCGGGTACCCAGCTCACCATGCGTACCTTCCACACTGGTGGTGTTGCGGGCGACGACATCACCCACGGTCTTCCCCGCGTGGTCGAGCTGTTCGAGGCTCGGACCCCGAAGGGCAAGGCGCTGCTCGCCGAGCACGGCGGTGTGGTGCAGCTCATCGACGACGATGAGGGGCGCCGGGTCGTGGTTACCGAAAAGGACGAGGAAAGCGAGTACCCGCTCGCTCGCCGTGCCAGGCTCAAGGTCGCCACGGGCGACATCATCACCGCCGGGAGCCAGCTCACGGAAGGTCCGCTGGATCCGAAGGAGGTGCTGGAGATTCGGGGTGTGCGCGCCTGCCAGCGTTACCTGGTTGACCAGGTCCAGGAGGTGTACCGCAGCCAGGGTGTGGATATCCACGACAAGCACATCGAGCTGATCGTGCGCCAGATGCTGCGCAAGGTGCGTGTGGTCAATTCCGGTGACTCGCACTTCCTCCCGGCCGAGCTGGTCGACGAGCAGGAGTTCAGGGACGTCAACCGGTCTCTCGTCGAAGAGGGCAAGGCCCCTGCAGAGGGCCGTCCGGAGCTCATGGGTATCACCAAGGCTTCGCTGGCCACGGATTCCTGGCTGTCGGCTGCTTCGTTCCAGGAGACGACCCGGGTGCTCACCGAGGCTTCGCTTCAGGGCAAGTCGGACTTCATGCGGGGTCTCAAGGAGAATGTCATCATCGGCAAGCTCATCCCCGCCGGCACGGGCTCGGCGAAGTACCAGTCGATCCAGCCGTCACTACCGGATGCGACGGTGGTATCGGCGCTCGGCTTGTTCCCCGACGCCCAGCTCGACGGCTCTGGCAGCGACGAGGAGGCTCTTCCGGCCGATCCGGCGCAGTGGCTGGCCAGCCTGGGCACACAGTCATTCGACGCCGAAGACGACGAGTAACCGCGGGTCCGGCCCGCAGGCCGGATCCGTTGGCAGTTTCCGCGAAACTGCAGCACTGTACGAGAGAGACCCCCAAGTGGGGGTCTCTCTGTCTTTGGCGAAGGGGCTACGTGTGAACGGGGTAGGTCAACCCTCCCACCAGCGGACGGTGCGGGCGAGCAACGTGGCCGCCTGGTCGCGGAGCACCGCCTCGCCGGGGCAGTAGTGGTCGTCGGTGTTGTGACAGCCCTTGGTGATACCGATCTCCGCGATGGAGTTGATCGCGCTCTCGAATATGTTGCCGTCGTCGTCAACGAAATGATCGGTCGACGTGCCCGGTATGGCAAAGGCCCGTGACAGCAGCGCGGCGAACTGGCCCCGGGTCACCGGCTCGTCGGGACACGCAAGTGCTTCGCCGCACCCGCGCAGAATGCCTGCCGCGGCAAGCCGGTTCAATGCGCCTTCCGCCCAGTGCCCGTTGTCGTCGGTGAAGAAGTTCCCGCTCGTTGCCGGTGGCTGGAGGATCCGATCGATGAGGGCGGCGGTCGCGGCCCGGGTCAGCTTGGCACTCGGGCAGTACAGCAGGGTGTCGCAGCCGTAGATGTACTCGCGCTGGAACATCCACTCGATGTCGCTCTCGTGTGGGTTGCCGTCGTCGTCGCGGAAGCGGTTCGGGCATCCGATACGGCCGGTGTCGCTCACGGCGAGATCGTCTATCCGCATCGTGAGATTCCGATCATTGGGAATCGTCGAGCCGCCGAAATACACGTCGAGCCAGAACGTGCGCACGTCGAGCGAGTCTTCGGTCGCCCTGCGGAACCTCAAGCCATCCCGGGTGAATGCCAGCTTGTTGTCCACCCAGCCTTCGAGAATGCCGTCCGCTGCACCGGGGGTGTTCATACGAACCCGGCCCTCGACGCAATACCACTGGTCCTGGCCCAACACCCCGTCGCCGTCCCAGAGCATGTAGTCGCCGCACGTACCTGCCTGGTCGAGGTGATAGGTGTAGTAGCCGATCTGGATCTGGCCGTCTTCGCGGCCCCCGTAGCCCGACGGCTCGAAGAGCATCCGAGCAGACCATCCGGGGTACGCCTCGGTCGACGGGTTGCAGCCCCGGGCCGTGTAGTTGGGCATGCCGGCGAAGCCGGGCAGCTTGCCTGCCGTGATGGGGTAGAAGTCGTCGAAGCGTATCCGGTAGCGGAACCATGCCTCCTCGACATCGTCGGGCAGCTTCCACAGCGGTCCTGTGCCGCGGCGCTGGTTTGGTGGAATGTTCACCCGGAGACCGTTCTCCTGGTACGCCCGTAAGATCGACGTGTTCTGGTCATCGGCATAGCGCCAGTCGATCCAATCGTCGTGCCAGTTGTCGGTCTCGAATTGCTCGTAGTACGGGAGCACCGGGGGCGGTTCGGTCGTTGTTGTGGTCGTGGTGCCCGCGGCTGAAGCGGCGGGCTCCTGGGCCGTCACTACCGCCGGTAAAACCGTGACGACGACAGTGAGCAGGACAGTGGTCATCACAACGACTCGGCTCGTCCATGGCTGCATAGACGATGAGCGTAATGAGGGCCGGGGCGTATCGGAGCGGCAAGAAGGCTCGAGGGTGCCGTACGCGTCCACCACCGGTCGGTGTTTGCAAATGGGTATGTCCCGTACAATCAGGAGCATGAAGTTGTTCACGATGTGCCGCGACTGCGGTCGGGCGGTCACCGTCAGCCGAGCCGGTCTCTGCCGGCTTTGCCTGCTCCGGCACGATTCGCAACGTCGAATCCGCACCAAATCCTCGGCGACGTATCGCTGATGCTAAGGCTCAAGGTGTTTGGCATCCCGGTTGGCGTCCATTGGAGCTTTGTGTTGATCGGGATCTTGGTGATCACCAACAACCCGCTCGAGCTGGTGGTGGCATTTGTCATAGGGGTCTTCATCGTGGTCCTGTGCCATGAGGTCGGCCATGCCTTGACCGCCCGTGCCTTTGGGGCCACGTCGATCAAGATCACGCTGTTCGGACTGGGCGGGCTGACCCAGTATCCGCTAACCCCGGCGATGACCGAGGGGCGGCAGTTCCTCATCGCTGCCAGCGGGTCGGCGGTCGGGATGACCATCGGCGGGTCGGTCTACCTGCTTCGCGACACCGGTCTGGCCCACGACGTGCCGAGCTTCGTTTATGCGATCGGGGTGGGGACCGTCATAGCCGGGTTGATGTGGGGTGCGCTCAACTGGCTCCCGATTCTGCCGCTCGATGGCGGGAGTATGGCCCGCCACGCGTTGGCCCTTGTCACACCTCGCTATGCGCTGCGCATCGCCAAGGGCCTGACCGTGATCGCAGCGGCTGTAGTCGCCTATCTCGCAATCCACCTGTGGGACAACATGATTGGTGCGATCTTCGTCGGAGTTATCGCGCTTCAGGGCTTGCAGACACCCGAGACGCATCCACAGGCACCACGTCCGCGGCCGCAGCCACCGGTCGACCCCGGATCGGTCTTGTCGATCTTCGACGACGACCCTCAAACCTGAGATGCTGGTCGAGCCGAAGAGGTCACCGGCGGTCGAGGCGATACAACTGGTTGTTGCGGTTACCGCCCTGATGTGGGTGGTCGAAGCTGCGGACTCGCTGATCTTCCACCACAGTCTCGATCGGCAAGGCATCGTTCCGCGTACGTGGGGTGGTCTCGATGGGATCCTCTGGGCACCGTGGCTGCACGGGAGCTTTGGCCATCTGCTGGCAAACACGCTCCCGTTCCTCCTACTGGGTGGCCTGGTCGCCCTCGGCGGGATTCGGCGGTGGGTCTCGGTGACCCTATTCGTCATGATCGTCGGTGGTCTGGCAACGTGGCTGCTCGCCAGACCGGCGATCCACATCGGCGCCAGCGGGCTGATCTTCGGTTACGCCGGTTTCCTGCTCGTGGCCGGGTTCGTCGAGAAGTCCCTGAAGGGCGTGGCCGTCGCGTTGGTTGTCGGGATCCTCTTCGGTGGTGTGGTGTTGCATGGTGTCGTCCCTGTCGCGAGCTGGGTGTCGTGGGAGTCGCACCTGTTTGGTCTTGTAGCGGGCGTTCTTGCGGCTTTCGTCATCGCAGATCCGGAAGTGGCAACGACCTCGCCGAGCAATCAGGCACCCTCCTAACCCGCGGTGGGGCACTACGCTGATAGAAGAGCGAGCATCGGGGTGGAGTGAAAAAGCTGTTCGTCGCAGTCGTCCTGCTGGGAATTCTGGTTGCCATCGGCATGAAGACCGGTGTGATTCAGGTTGAGCATCCGATCGATGCATAGCCTGGGCCCGATCGAGGTCGTCGACTACCACGTCGCCGGGGCACCGTTTCGTGTCGTCACGTCCGGCTTCCCGCAAGTGAGGGGGACCGATCCGCTCGCCCGGGTCGGCGAGGCGCGAAACGTCGGTGACGATCTGCGCCGGCTCCTGGTCAACGAGCCCCGGGGCCATGACGGGTTGCATGGGGGGTACGCCTACTCGCCCGGCCACTCCGGGGCAGATCTCGAGGCGGTGTTCTTTCACCAGGCCGGCTACAGCACCGTGAGCGGGCGGGGCACGATCGCACTCGTCACATGGGCCATTGAATCGGGTCTCGTTCCCGCCGACGCTCCGCAGGGCCCGGTCACGCTCGACACCCCCGCCGGTACGGTGGAGGCCAACGCCCGCATCAGCAACGGTCGTGTCGAATCGGTCTCGTTTCGCAACGTGACCAGCTACGTCGCCGGCCGTTTCATCCCTATGCAGCTCGCAGACGGTGTCGTCCCGGTTGATATCGCCTATGGCGGTGCCTACTACGCAGCCGTCGACGTCGGGGAACTCGATCTTGTGATCGCCCCGGGCAACCTCGATGCGTTTGTTCGCTACGGCCGGGAGATCGGCGCGATCCTCGCGGACAACCCGGCAGTAGTTCACCCGACCGACCACCGTCTCTCCGGGCTCACGGCCACTGTCTTCTACGAGGATGTCGAGGTGTCCGGGCCGGGACGCCAGCAGCGCAGCGTCACCGTCTCCACCGACGGCCGGGTCGACCGATCCCCTTGCGGCGGAGGCACTTCCGCCCGGGTGGCCCTGCTTGATAATACGGCTGAGCTGGCGAGAGGCGATGCGCTGGTCAACGAGTCATTTGTCGGTGGCAGGTTCTCCGCAAGGGTTGTCGGTGACGGCGAGGTGGGCGGCATTCACGGTGTTGTCACCGAGGTCGAGGGCCGCGCTTTCCGCACCGGCGTGGGTACCTACTGGCTGGATGAGGACGATCCGATCGGATTCGGCTACCAACTGGTCTGAGATCGGGTATGGTGTGTGCGGCAAGCCCCGGTGGCGGGGGCCGTCTTGCGCTCCTACCCGTGTGCCATCTATAATCCCGCCCCGGTTTTCCCGTTGGGATTCCCACTTACCCGGAGGCGCCCCGGCGCTGTTGTGAGTGGAGTAGTCCGACAAGGGGTCGGCGGCCCCCGCTTTTGCGGTGGCGCCGATTTTTGTCTGTAAGAACCCGCTCCGGAATCGGAGTAGGGGTGCGCCGAAGAGAGAGAAGAAGGCACTGTGCCGACTGTGCAGCAACTGATTCGACAAGGCCGTCAGCCTAAGCCGAAGAAGACCAAGACACTCGGTCTCGCCGGCTCGCCGCAGAGGCGAGGCGTCTGCACGCGTGTTTACACCGTCACACCGAAGAAGCCGAACTCCGCGCTGCGCAAGGTCGCTCGTGTCCGTCTGACTTCACAGATGGAGATCACGGCGTACATCCCCGGAGAGGGCCACAACCTCCAGGAGCACTCGATCGTGCTGGTGCGTGGTGGTCGTGTCAAGGACCTTCCCGGTGTTCGCTACAAGGTCATTCGCGGAGCGCTCGACGCCGCCGGCGTCGACGGCCGCAAGCAGTCCCGTTCCCGCTACGGCACGAAGAAGGAGGGCTGATGCGCAGGGCTCCAGCCGAAATCCGCAAACTCGAGCCAGATCCGATCTACCGCAGCGTTTTGGTCACCCAGGTGATCAACAAAGTGCTGTGGCGGGGCAAGAAGGGCGCGGCTCGCCGCATCGTCTATGGGTCTCTCGAGACTGTGCAGAAGCGGACGGGGGACGACCCCGTCAAGGTGCTGAAGCGTGCGATCGACAACATCCGGCCCGCCGTCGAGGTGCGGTCCCGCAGAGTTGGTGGCTCGTCGTATCAGGTACCGGTCGAGGTCATTCCCCGCAGGGCGCAGACGCTGGCGGTCCGTTGGCTCGTTGAGTTCGCCCGAAAGCGCAAAGAGAACACCATGTCGTTGCGACTCGCCAACGAGATCCTCGACGCCTCCAACCGCACCGGCTCTGCTGTGAAGCGCCGTGAAGACATCCACAAGATGGCGGAGTCCAACCGAGCCTTCGCCCACTACCGCTGGTAACAATCCAAATGGCACGCACCATCCCCCTCGAGAAAATCCGCAACATCGGGATCATGGCCCACATTGACGCTGGGAAGACCACGACCACCGAGCGGATTCTCTATTACACGGGCCGCACCTACAAGATGGGTGAGGTCCATGAGGGCGCGGCCGTGATGGACTGGATGGAGCAGGAACAAGAGCGCGGCATAACCATCACTTCGGCGGCGACGACCGCACATTGGAACGACCACGTGATCAACATCATCGACACGCCGGGTCACGTCGACTTCACCGTAGAGGTGGAGCGCTCGCTGCGTGTCCTCGACGGTGCCGTCGCCGTGTTCGACGCCGTGTCTGGTGTCGAACCCCAATCGGAGACGGTGTGGCGTCAGGCCGACAAGTACCGGGTCCCCCGTATTTGTTTCATCAACAAGATGGACCGGGTCGGCGCCGATTTCTTTGGCACAGTCGAGGCGATCGTCGAGCGCCTCGGTGGCAATCCGGTTGCCATCCAGGTTCCGATGGGCGCCGAGGCGAACTTCCACGGTGTCATCGACCTCGTCGAGATGAAGTCGATCATCTGGCACGACGAGGAAGGCAAGCAGCGAGAGATCGTCGGCATTCCCGAGGAGTTCGCAGATCTCGCCAACGAATGGCATCACAAGATGCTCGATGTCGTTGCCTCAGAGGACGAGGAGTTGCTGGGGAAGTACCTTCAGGAGGACGATCTCGACCCGAAGGAGATCCGCAAAGTCATACGCAAGGGCACCATCGATCGTGACTTCGTACCGGTGATGTGCGGCTCGGCGTTCAAGAACAAAGGTGTCCAACCGCTTCTCGACGGGGTCGTCGACTACCTGCCGAGCCCGCTCGACATGCCACCGATCGAGGGCTTCCAACCCGGGCACGAGGACAGGCCACTCCAGAGGCACGCCGACGACAAAGAGCCGTTCAGCGCCCTCGCCTTCAAGATCATGTCCGACCCATATGTTGGCAAGCTCACCTACTTCCGTGTCTATTCGGGCACGGCGGGCAAGGGCGATGCTGTGACCAATACGACGGACCGGAAGAAGGAGCGCTTCGGTCGTCTCCTCCGTATGCACGCCGCCGCGCAGGAGGACATCGACGAGATCCACACCGGCGACATCGTTGCCGCAGTCGGCCTCAAGCACACCAGGACCGGGGATACCCTCGCCGCAACCGATGCCCAGATCCAACTCGAGTCGATGACCTTTCCCGCTCCGGTGATCGCAGTTGCCATCGAGCCCAGAACCAAGAGCGACCAGGACAAGCTCGCCACCGCCCTGGGCCGGCTCGCCGAGGAGGATCCAACCTTCACGGTCAGGTCCGATGAGGACACCGGCCAGACCATCATCAGCGGCATGGGCGAGCTTCACCTCGAGATCATCGTCGATCGTCTGATGCGTGAGTTCAAGGTCCAGGCCAACGTGGGGCGCCCCCAGGTCGCCTACCGCGAGACCGTCAAGAAGGGTGTCTCCGGTTTCAGGCTTCGTCTCAAGCGGCAGACCGGTGGCTCCGGTATGTTCGCCGAGGTGGTCATCAGCCTCGATCCGCTGCCACCCGGCACCGGGTTCGAGTTCGAGGACAAGGTCAGGGGCGGCCGTGTGCCTCGTGAGTACATCCCCGCCGTCGAGAAGGGTCTCCGTGACGCTCTCGAGGGTGGCGTGCTGGCGGGCTACCCGCTTGTCGATCTGAAGGCCACACTCACCGACGGAAGCAGCCACGCGGTTGACTCGTCCGAGATGGCGTTCCGAATTGCGGGCTCTATGGCACTGAAGGATGCCGCAAGACAAGCCGGCGTGAAGCTCCTCGAGCCCGTGATGGAGCTCGAGGTGGTAACACCAGAGGAGTACATGGGCGATGTCATCGGCGACCTTTCCTCGCGTCGGGGCAAGGTCGAGGCCATGGACACCCGTGGCAATGCCCGGCTCGTCACCGCTCTGGTGCCGCTGGCAGAGATGTTCGGCTATGCCACCGACCTGAGGTCACGAACTCAGGGACGGGCGCAATACACCATGCAGTTTCATTCGTATCAGGAAGTTCCGACCGAAGCAGCACGCGAGATCGTGGCCAAGGTTCGAGGCGAGTAACTAGGAGATCAAAGATGGCTAAGGAGAAGTTCGAGCGGACGAAGCCGCATGTGAATGTTGGGACTATGGGTCATATTGATCATGGGAAGACGACTTTGACGGCTGCGATTACGAAGGTGTTGTCTGAGGAGGGGTCGGGGTCGACGAAGTTTACGGCGTTTGATGAGATTGATAAGGCTCCTGAGGAGAGGGAGCGGGGTATCACGATTGCGATTGCTCATGTGGAGTATGAGACGGCGAATCGTCATTATGCGCATGTTGATATGCCGGGGCATGCTGATTATGTGAAGAACATGATTACGGGTGCTGCTCAGGTTGATGGGGCGATTTTGGTGGTGTCTGCTGCTGATGGTCCGATGCCGCAGACTCGTGAGCATGTGTTGTTGGCTCGTCAGGTTGGTGTTCCTTACATTGTTGTGTATATGAATAAGACTGATCAGGTTGATGATGAGGAGTTGTTGGATCTGGTTGAGCTCGAGGTTCGGGATCTTCTTACTGAGTATGAGTTTCCTGGGGATGACATTCCGGTTGTTCGTGGGTCTGCTTTGAAGGCTTTGGAGGAGAATGATCCGGCGGCGGTTGCGTCTATTCATGAGTTGATGGATGCGGTTGATTCGTATATTCCTGAGCCGGTGCGGGAGACGGATAAGCCGTTCATGATGGCGATTGAGGATGTGTTTTCGATTACTGGTCGGGGGACGGTGGTGACTGGCCGTATTGAGACTGGTGTGATTCATGTTGGTGAGCAGGTTGAGATCATTGGTTTGCGGGATGTGCAGTCGACGACGGTGACTGGTGTTGAGATGTTCCGTAAGTTGCTTGATGAGGGTCAGGCTGGGGACAATGTTGGGTTGTTGTTGCGGGGGATTGGGAAGGATGCGGTGGAGCGGGGTCAGGTGGTTGCTAAGCCTGGTTCGATTACGCCTCATACGAATTTTGTGGCTCAGGTGTATGTGTTGACTAAGGATGAGGGTGGTCGGCATAACCCGTTTTTTGATGGGTATCGGCCGCAGTTTTATTTCCGGACGACGGATGTGACTGGGACGGTGTCTTTGCCTGAGGGTACTGAGATGGTGATGCCTGGTGATAACACTGAGATGACGGTGGAGTTGGGTAAGCCGATTGCTATGGATGAGGGGTTGCGGTTTGCGATTCGGGAGGGTGGCCGTACTGTCGGTGCTGGTCGGGTCATCAACATCATCAAGTAGCCGCCTGACCGCGTAGGCGGTCAGGTTGGAGTTGCTCCGCAGCTCCACGCAGAGAGGACTGAGAAAGACAATGGCAGACGAACATCGGATCCGCATCCGACTCAAGGCGTACGACCATTCGGTCGTCGACGAGTCGGCGCGCAAGATTGCAGAGACCGTGATTCGCACTCAAGCGAAAATCAAGGGTCCGGTGCCACTGCCGACCCGGATTCATCGCTACTGCGTAATCCGGGGCCCGCATGTAGACAAAACCAGCCGGGAGCACTTTGAGATGCGTATCCACCGGCGGCTCATCGACATTCTGGAGCCCACCCCCAAGACAGTCGAGTCCCTGATGCGTCTTGACCTCCCTGCCGGCGTGGAAGTGGAGATCAAGAGGTGAATACCATCCTCGGAGAGAAACTGGGCATGACTCAGATCTTTGATGATGAAGCACGGGCCATCCCCGTGACCATCATCAAAGCTGGGCCGGTTCGGGTCACTCAGATCAAGCGCGCCGGCACAGACGGCTACTCGGCAATTCAGATTGCCTTCAAGGAGATGGCGAGCAAACACGTCAACAGTGCGACGGCCGGTCACTTTGCGAAGTCGAATACCCCTCCGGCGAAGTACATTGTCGAAGTTCGTGTCGACGACCCCGATCAATACAAGCTGGGTCAGGAGATCGGTATCGCCGATGTGCTCGCCGAGGGCAAGAAGGCGGATGTGACCGGGATCACCAAGGGCAAAGGCTTTGCCGGCGTCATGAAGCGACACAATTTCCAGGGACAAGGAGCCAGCCACGGTGCCCACAAGGTGCACCGGGCACCCGGTTCTATCGGAGCCTGTGCCACCCCGTCCCGTGTTTTCAAGGGCAAGCGGCTCCCGGGCCGTATGGGTGGCGACCAGGTGACGATGATGAATCTGGAGGTCGTCAAGATCGACGCCGAGCGTAACGTCGTCATGTTGCGCGGCGCCGTTCCCGGTCCTAAAGGTGCGGTTCTGGTCATGCGAGAGGCGGTGAAGAGCAATGGCTGACAAGTTGACGGCCGATCTATACAGCGCCGACGGAACCATGACGGGGACCGTCGAGCTGAAGAGCGAGATCTTCGGCATCGAGCCCAACATGGCGGTTATGCACCAGGTCGTAACGGCGCAGTTGGCCGCGGCCCGTGCCGGCACCCATTCGACCAAGACCCGTGGCGAGGTTCGTGGCGGTGGTAGGAAACCGTGGCGGCAGAAGGGTTTGGGTCGGGCCAGGCAGGGTTCGATTCGCTCCCCGCAGTGGATAGGCGGCGGGGTCGCTCATGGGCCGAAGCCACGCGACTACTCGCAACGGACACCGAAGAAGATGAAGCGGCTGGCTCTCCGGAGCGCACTGTCGGTGCGCGCCGCCGACGGTCGCATCAAAGTTGTGGAGACCTTTGACGTCTGGGACACCCCCAGGACCAAGAATGCACTCAACCTGCTGGATGCCATGGGTGTCGCAGGCAAGGTCCTCCTGCTCGCTGAGGACCATGAGCAGACCGCGATCAAGTCGTTCCGCAACATCGATGGCGTGATCGCCAGCAGGGTTGGCCAGGCCAACACCTACGACGTGCTGTGGGCGGACACCATCGTCATGAGCCAGGGAACGCTCGAGCTCGGTCAAGGAACGCCCCGCGGCACCATGGAACACGCCGCCGGTGTCAATGAGAGCACCCGGGAGGACTCATGAGCAAGAACCCGCGCGACATCGTCTTCGCACCGGTTGTCTCCGAGAAGTCCTACGACCTCATCCAGGAGAGCAACACCTACACCTTTGTCGTGGACAAGCGTGCCAACAAGACGGAGATCAAGCAGGCCATCGGGTCCATCTTCGACGTCAAGGTGCTCCAGGTGAACACAATCAACCGTAAGGGCAAGCTGAAGCGGACCGGTTGGAAGACGGGCAGACGCCCCGACACCAAGCGGGCCATGGTCACGCTCGCTGTTGGCAATTCAATCGACATCTTCGAGGTCTGACATGGGCGTCAAGAAGCTAAAACCGACATCACCGGGACGCCGGTTTCAGACCGTCTCCGACTTCGAGAGCGTCACAACGAGCAAACCCGAGAAGAGCCTGCTCGCCAAGAAGCCGAGCTCGGCCGGCCGCAACTCCTACGGGCGCATAACCTCGCGCCATCGCGGCGGCGGTCACAAGCGTCGTTATCGTATCGTTGATTTCCGGCGCAACAAGGACGGGGTTCCCGCCACTGTTGCCTCGATCGAGTACGACCCCAACCGCAACGCCCGCATCGCACTGCTCCACTATCACGATGGTGAGAAGCGGTACATCCTGAGCCCGGTCGGCCTCGAGGTTGGCGACATCGTCGAATCCGGTTCGGGGGCCGATATCCGACCCGGGAACGCTCTGGCGCTGCGCAACATCCCCACCGGCACAACGGTCCACGCCGTCGAGCTCCGTCCCGGAGGCGGGGCCAAGCTCGGTCGGGCCGCAGGTACCGCCATCCAGCTGATGTCCAAGGAAGGCGGCTACGCGTTGCTACGCCTCCCCTCAGGCGAGATGCGGCAGGTCGAGCTGGATTGCCGTGGCACCGTTGGCCAGGTCGGAAACCAGGATGCCGAGCTGGTGAAGCTCGGGAAGGCCGGGCGCAGCCGGTGGAAAGGCAATCGCCCCCAATCGCGTGGTGTCGCCATGAACCCGGTCGATCATCCGCTCGGTGGTGGAGAGGGCCGTAGCTCGGGTGGGCGTCACCCGGTCAGCCCATGGGGCAAGCCGGAGGGCCGGACCCGCAAGAAGAACAAGGCAAGCGATAAGTACATCGTCCGCCGCAGGACCAAGAAGGGTCGGAGATAAACATGGCTCGATCTTTGAAGAAGGGCCCGTTCGTCGACGACCATCTCATGAAGAAGGTCGAAGCGGCGAACGCCAGAGGTGAGAAGAAAGTAATCCGGACGTGGAGCCGGCGTTCCACCATCACACCGGAGATGGTGGGCCACACCATCGCGGTGCACGACGGCCGCAAGCACGTGCCGGTCTATGTCAGCGAATCGATGGTTGGGCACAAGTTGGGCGAGTTTGCCCAAACGCGCACCTTCCGCGGCCATTCTGGTGACAAGTCGGCGAGGAGACGATGAAGGCTCGGGCGCAAGCAAAATACGTGCGGCAATCGCCATACAAGGTGCGTCGCGTCCTTGATCTCGTGCGCGGCATGCCGGTGGATGAGGCCAGGGCGACACTCGATTTTACGAACCGGCGTGCGGCACCCACGATCAAGAAGGTGCTCGAGTCTGCCGTCGCCAACGCAGAGCACAACCTGGCGCTTGATGCCGAGGAGCTGTTTGTTGCCGAGGCATACGCAGATGAGGGACCGACCTTGAAGCGCTGGCGCCCCCGTGCCCGTGGTCGTGCTACACGGATCAACAAACGAACAAGCCACATCACCATTGTGGTGGCCGACGACGAGGAATTCGAAGGAGAGGACGCCTGATGGGCCAGAAAGTACACCCATACGGCTTCCGCCTGGGCATCGTCACCGACTGGAAGTCGCGCTGGTACTCGGATATCGACTACGCCGATCACGTCAACGAAGACTGGGACATTCGCAAATACCTGCAGAACGAGCTCCGGCGTGGCGCTGTGTCCCGTATCGACATCGAGCGCATCGGTGACAAGAAGGTTCAGGTCGACATACATACCGCCCGCCCCGGTGTCGTCATCGGACGTGGCGGCTCTGAGGCCGAACGGCTTCGTGCCGGGCTCGAGAAGCTGACCCGGAAGATCGTCAAGTTCAACGTCAACGAGGTGCAGAACGCCGAGACCGACGCCACGCTGCTCGCCCGCAGCGTTGCCGATCAGCTCGAGGGACGCGTCTCGTTCCGTCGGGCGATGAAGCGCGCCGTATCCACCGCGCTCAAGGCCGGCGCTGAAGGGGTAAGGGTGCAGGCGGCAGGTCGTCTTGGCGGCGCCGACATGGGTAGACGCGAGTGGTACCTGGAAGGACGGGTTCCGCTCCATACCCTCCGTGCCGATATCGACTACGGGCAGGCGACTGCGCGCACCGCCGTCGGCGCCATCGGCGTCAAGGTATGGGTCTACAAGGGTGAGGTCATCCCGTCGCTGGCAGCGAATCGCGAGAAGATCGAGGCCGAGGCGCGGCTCGCCGCGGGCGGCCCGTCGGCGCGCCGACGCAAGTCCGCCAAGTCTCGTGCCGAAGAAGCGGCCGGTGGTGGCAAGCAACGCCGCATCATCGAGGCCGGTGGGGGCAAGCGTCTTATCGAGGCCGGTGGTGGCAAGCGGCGGGGCAAGCGCTCCGAGGATGGCGACGACACCATGACGACGAGCGACGCCAGGGACGCTTTCGAGATGGCTCGCTCCGATGCCGAAGATGTCCTCGCCGATGAGACAGCGGCTGTCGCCACCGAAGAAGTCACCGATACCGGCGCCGGCGCCGAGGCGGTCGAGACGGTCGAAGCCGGTGCCGAGGTGGTCGAGGTAGTCGAGGCGAAGACCGAGCCGGTCACCGAGGCTGTAGAGGATGCCGCGTCCGGCGAAGCGGCCGCTGACGACTCGAAGCCCGAAGCGGCCGCTGACGACTCGAAGCCCGAAGCGGCTGCCGATGACTCGAAGCCCGAAGACGTCGCCGACGATCAGGGGGGTGACGACTGATGCTGATGCCCAAGCGCACCAAGTACCGCAAGGTCCAGAAGGGCCGGATGGCCGGAAAGGCCAAGGGTGGCACCCGCGTCACCTTCGGCGAGTTCGGTCTGCAGGCGCAAGAGCCGGGCTGGATCACGGCCCGTCAGATCGAGGCAGCTCGTGTCGCCATGACCCGGAAGATCAAGCGTGGCGGGAAGGTATGGATCAACATCTTCCCCGACAAGCCGGTAACCGAGAAGCCTGCAGAGACCCGAATGGGATCCGGAAAAGGGAATCCTGAATACTGGGTTGCCGTCATCAAGCCGGGGCGTGTCATGTTCGAGCTGGCCGGTGTCGAAGAGGACCTGGCTCGTGAAGCAATGCGGCTCGCCGGGAACAAGCTCCCGATAAAGACCAAGTTCGTGACCCGGGAGGATTGATGAAGGCGTTCGAACTCCGAGATCTGGACTCGGCCGAGCTGGCCGAGAAGCTCAACGAAGCCAAGGAAGAGATGTTCAACCTGCGATTCCAGCTGGCAACCAACCAACTCGATAACACCGCCCGGCTCCGCCAGGTGAGGCGTGAGGTCGCCAGAATCAGCACGGTCCTCCGTGAACAGGAGATCGCTGCCTGGGAGAACCTCCAGGAGGAAGCGTGATGACAGAACGTGCCCGTAGGAAGATCAGAACCGGTGTCGTGATTTCCGATGTACGGGACAAGACGGTTACCGTAGAGATCGTCGAGTCCAAGACTCACCCGAGATACGGCAAGACGGTTCGGGTGCGCAAGAAATTCCATGCTCACGACGAGCTGAATGATGCGCACCTCGGTGACACCGTCCGGATCGTAGAAACCCGACCCATGTCGAAGACGAAGCGCTGGCGTGTCAGCGAAGTTGTGGAGAGAGCCCGATGATTCAGCAAGAAACGCGACTCAAGGTCGCGGACAACAGCGGCGCCCGCGAGCTGCTGTGCATCCGCGTGCTGGGTGGCTCATCGCGCCGCTACGCCGGTCTCGGCGACATCATCGTCGGCACCGTCAAGGACGCCATACCGGGCGGTGGGGTCAAGAAGGGTGACGTGGTCAAGGCCGTCGTTGTGCGCACTCGCAAGGAGAGTCGCCGCAAGGACGGAACCTACATACGATTTGACGACAACGCCTGTGTGATCATCAACGACCAGCAGCAGGCCAGGGGCACCCGTATCTTCGGCCCGGTCGGCCGCGAGTTGCGTGACAAGCAGTTCATGCGAATCGTCTCGATGGCTCCGGAGGTGCTGTGATGAAGCTCAAGACCGGTGACACCGTGAAGGTGATCGCAGGCAAGGACAAGGGCACGGAGAGCAAGATCGCCCGGGTGATCCCGCGCAAGAACCGTGTGATCGTCGAGGGTGTTGCCACCGCCAAACGCCACCAACGTCCTCAGGGCCAGACGATGCAGGGCGGCATCATCGACAAGGACATGCCGATCGACGTCTCCAACGTCATGATCGTGTGCCCGGACTGTGGCCCTACCAAGATCGGCGTCCGGAACGACGCAGACGGCGTCAAGTACCGGGTCTGCCGCAAGTGTGGGGGAGACCTCGGATGATTCCCAGGCTCAAGGAGAAGTACGACAAGGAGATCCGCGACGCGCTGCAAAAGCAGCTCGGTGTCAGCAATGTGATGCAGGTGCCGCACTTGCAGAAGATCGTTGTCAATATGGGTGTCGGCGACGTCGTCCAGGATGGCAAGCTGATCAACGGTGCCGTCGAGGATCTTCGAATCATCACCGGGCAGCACCCCAAGGTGAGCAAAGCCCGGAAGTCCATCGCCAACTTCAAGCTGCGTGAGGGTCTTCCTGTCGGCGCGTCGGTGACCCTGCGCGGTGCGCGCATGTGGGAGTTCTTCGATCGGCTCGTGTCGGCAGCGATTCCCCGGATCCGTGACTTTCGCGGGCTGAGCCCGAAAGGTTTTGATGGTCGCGGCAACTACAGCTTCGGCGTCGACGAGCAGCTGATATTTCCTGAGATCAACTATGACAGTGTCCAGAAGGTACGTGGCATGGACATCACGTTTGTGACGTCTGCCGAGAACGACGAGCAGGGCAAGGCCTTGCTCGACGCGTTCGGATTCCCGTTCCGTAAGCAACAGGCAGGTGTGTGATGGCGAAGAAGTCGATGATCGCCAAGGCCAAACGCAAGCCGAAGTTCGAGGTGCGCGCCTACAGCCGTTGCCGGCGTTGCGGTCGCCCTCGTGCGTACATGCGCAAGTTCGGGATGTGCCGCATTTGCGTTCGTGAGCTGGCCCATCGCGGCGAGCTCCCCGGAGTCAGAAAGGCCTCCTGGTAATGAATACTGATCCGATCGCCGACATGCTGACCCGGGTGCGCAACGCCAACATGGCTTTGCACCCGCAGGTATCGATGCCGTCGTCGAAGCTCAAGGAGGAGATCGCCAAGATCCTTGCCTCCGAGGGCTTCGTGGACAGCTTCAAGGTCGAGGAAGCCAGGGTGGGCAAGGAGCTCACGATGACGTTGCGGTACGTGAACAACAACCGCGATCGTGTCATCCAGGGTATCCGCCGCATCTCCACCCCCGGGCACCGCATCTACAAGGGCGCCAAGGACCTCGAGCGAGTGCGCGGCGGTATCGGGGTGTCGATCGTCTCGACGTCAGAGGGCTTGCTCACCGATAGAGAGGCACGCCGGCGCAACGTCGGTGGCGAGGTCCTCTGTGAGGTTTGGTGACGTATGAGCCGTATAGGTAACAATCCCGTGCCGATCCCCGGCGGCGTCGAGATCGCGGTCAGCGGCTCCGACGTTTCCGTGAAGGGGGCTAAAGGCAGCCTGGAGCGCACGTTCGACTCGCGCATCTCGTTCAATGTGGGCGAGGGGCGAGTAGAGGTCGCACGCCAGAACGACGAGCGGGAGACCCGGGCACTGCACGGTCTCAGCCGGGCGCTGCTCAACAACATGGTCGTCGGCGTATCCGAGGGCTATCAGAAGAACCTCGAGATGATTGGCGTCGGCTATCGCGCGTCGCTCAAGGGTACGGCACTCGAGCTGCTCGTTGGGTTCTCGCACCCGGTGCTCGTCGAGCCCCCGGAAGGGATCGAGTTCCAGGTGCCGGAGAACACCAAGATCACCGTGACCGGGATCGACAAACAGCTGGTGGGGCAGGTCGCTGCGGACATCCGCAGGGTACGCCCCCCCGAGCCGTACAAAGGCAAGGGCATTCGCTACGCCGGTGAACAGGTGCGGCGCAAGGCAGGCAAGGCAGGAGTCTCAGGATGAGAGGCACGAGGGCCGACGCACGACGGCGTCGTCACGAGCGAGTGCGCAAGCAAGTCAACGGAAGTGGCCAGCGTCCCCGGCTGGCGGTGTATCGCTCGAATCGGTACATCTACGCCCAGGTCATCGACGATGACGCCGGCCGTACTTTGGCAGCAGCGTCTTCACAGGAGAAGAAGCTGCGCAGCAAGACTTTGTCCACTGATACGGCTGCCGAGGTCGGCAAGCTGATCGCCGCACGCGCCGGAGACGCGGGTGTGGAGGCGGTTGTATTCGACCGCGGTGGTTTTCCCTATCACGGCCGGGTCAAAGCCCTGGCCGATGCCGCCCGCGAGGGCGGCCTGAAGTTCTGACGCAGATACAGGAGAAAGCGGTGACGACACAGAATCCACATGGCGGCGGTCGCAGCCAGGACCGTCGCGGCGATCAGGGTGGTCGGCGACGCGAGCGAGCCCGGGAGGTACCGGAGTTCGATGAGCGCGTCATTGCGATCAACCGTGTAGCCAAGGTCGTGAAGGGTGGTCGTCGTTTCTCGTTCACCGCTCTCGTGACAGTTGGTGACGGTAAGGGCCGGGTCGGTATCGGCTACGGCAAGGCCAAAGAGGTCCCGGCAGCAATCCAGAAAGGTATGGAGCTTGCCCGCAAGGAGATGGTTCCCGTGCCCATGGCGGGCCAGACGATCATCCACACGATCACGGGTGTGCACGGAGCTTCCCGGGTGTTACTCAAACCGGCGGCACCGGGCACCGGCGTCATCGCCGGCGGTGCGGTGCGTCAGATCCTCGAGGCCGCAGGCATCCACAACGTGCTTGCCAAGTCGCAAGGTTCGCCGACGCACATCAACGTTGCTCGGGCCACCATGAAGGCGCTGCTAGGTCAGCAGCGTCCCGACGTGGTTGCCAGGGCACGCGGCAAGCGAGCCGAGGAGATCTTCCCGCCGGCGCTGCTGGCTGCCTACAACTCCGCCGAGCTGATGAGGACCGAGGTAGGTAAAGGCTGATGGCGAAGACACTCAAGATCACCCTGGTGAAGAGCACCATCGGCGAGAAGCCCAAGACGAGGGCAACTGTCGAGACATTGGGTCTGCGGAAGATCCGGCAGTCCGTTGAGCGTCCCGACACGCTGGATGTGCGCGGGTTGATCTATCGCGCTCGGCATCTGCTCGATGTGGAGGAAGTCTGATGAAACTGCACCATTTGAGACCCGCCGAGGGCTCAAAACAGAAAAAGATCCGCGTCGGGCGTGGTGAAGCCGGTAGGCGGGGCAAGACGGCCGGGCGCGGCACCAAAGGTCAGAAGGCGCGGAGCAAGGTTCGTCCCGGTTTCGAGGGCGGCCAGATGCCGATGCAGCGGCGTATGCCGAAGCTCAAGGGCTTCAAGAGCCGGAACAAGGACGTGTACGCCGTCGTCAACGTCGACCGTCTCAACGTGTTCGACAGCGGAGCAACCGTGACCCCCGACGACCTCAGAGAACGGGGGCTCGCCAAGAAGCGGGGTCTCATCAAGATTCTCGGTGAGGGCGAGATCGACCGTGCCCTGACCGTGCACGCCCATTCGTTCAGCCTGGGCGCCGTCGAGAAGATCAAGGCCGCCGGTGGCGCCACCCAGGTCGTCGAGTAGCCACCCCAACCACTATCGTCCCCAGGTGACGAAGTTCCCGAGGTAACCGAAAATGCTGTCAGTTTTCCGCAACATGTTCCGGATCAAGGATCTTCGCAACAAGATCCTGTTCACGTTGATGGTCTTTGCGATCTACCGTCTCGGTGCCGCCGTCCCGGTGCCCGGCATCGATCTCGGAGCTCTTGCGAACCTGCGCAACAGCGCTGATCAAAACGGATTCCTTGGTCTGCTCAACCTGTTCAGCGGCGGCGCCCTCGGCAACCTGTCGGTGTTCTCGCTCGGCATCATGCCGTACATCACGTCGTCGATCATCATGCAGCTGCTGGCGGTAGTGATCCCCAAGCTGCAGTCGCTTCAGGACGAGGGCGAGTCCGGCAGGAAGGTGGTCACACAGTGGACGCGTTATCTCACTGTCGCGATCGCGCTCATCCAGTCGACCAGCTTCACCTTCTTGTTTCACAGCGGTCAGTTCTTCAACGGGATCGACCTGGTTCCCGACTACAGCCTGCGTAACGTGCTCACGATCATCGTCACGATGACCGCGGGTACCGCGATGATCATGTGGCTGGGCGAGCTGATCACCCAGCGCGGGGTAGGCAACGGCATGTCGCTGATCATCTTCGTCAGCATCGTCAGCCGGCTCCCCAGCCAGTTCGGGCTGCTGTACGCCAACTCGAACACCTTTGAGTTCACTCTCGTGGCTCTGGTGATGCTGGCGTTGACAGTCGGAATCATCTTCATGGACCAGGGTCAGCGCCGCATCCCGATCCAGTTCTCCCGCCGGGTCCGCGGTCGCAAGGTCCTCGGTGGCCAGAGCACTTACATCCCTCTCAAGGTGAACATGGCCGGCGTTATCCCGGTCATCTTCGCCACATCGATCATGTACTTCCCCGTACTGGTCGCCTCGTCGCTGCCGGCGACGGGTTGGGGCGACGCTGTTCGTACCTGGATCAACGACAACCTGCTGTCGCGGGGTGGTGGTGCGTTGTCGCCGACGCTGCCGTACATAACGCTGCTCGGCGTCCTGGTCGTGTTCTTCACCTACTTCTACACGGCCATCCAGTTCGATCCGGAGCGACAGGCCGAACAGATCCAGCGGCAGGGCGGGTTCATCCCCGGCATCCGGCCCGGACGGGCGACGGTGGAGCATCTCTCCCACATCCTCAACAGGATCACGCTGCCCGGATCGTTGTATCTGGCGGTCGTAGCGATCGTGCCATCGCTGATGGGATACATGTTCAAGATCCCGGTCGGTCTGAGCGGTGTGTCCATCCTGATCGTGTCCGGAGTTGCGCTCGAGACGATGAAACAAGTGGAGAGCCAGCTGATGATGCGCAACTACGAGGGCTTCCTCTCTTAGATCCGGGCTGATCTGAGCGCTTTAACATCGTGGGCACGCGACTCACGAAGGAGTGACCGATGGGTCTCCGGCTCATTTTTCTTGGACCACAAGGCTCGGGTAAGGGAACACAAGCATCGCGGTTGGCCCGCCTCATGGGCGTACCGCACATCTCGACGGGTGAGATGTTGCGGCAGGCGGTTGCCGACGCCACCGAGCTCGGCAAGAAGGCGGATGCCATCATGCAGGCCGGCGATCTAGTTCCAGACGACCTCGTGGTGGCAATGGTCGGGGAGCGGCTGGCGCAGGAAGACGCTGCCTGCGGCTACATCCTCGACGGTTTCCCGCGCAACGTAGCCCAGGCCAGAGCGCTCGATGAGGTCCTCGCCACGCCGCTCGACGGTCTGGTACAGCTCGACGTTCCCCACGACGAGCTGATGGAGCGGATGTTGCTGCGCGCCGAGCGCGAGGGTCGGGCCGACGACACCGAAGAGGGGATCTCGCGTCGTCTGGCGATCTACTGGGAGGAAACCGCCCCCTTGTCCGACTATTACCGCGACGGTGGCCGTAAGGTTTTTCGTGTTGACGGCCTCGGCGCGATCGACGAGGTCTTCGCCCGCGTGGCACTGGCATTGGCGGTCGATTGATGAGCGGGCGTTTCATGACGATGAAGACGGCGGCGGACTTCGAGAAGATGAAGACCGCAGGAAAGGTCGTGGCAGCCGTGCACGCCGCGGTCCGAGAGGCCGCGGTCCCGGGCGTCACGATGCTCGCGCTCGATGCCATCGCTCATGAGGTGTTACGTAAAGCTGATTGCCGATCCTCTTTTCTCGGTTACCACGGGTTCCCGGCGACGATCTGCACGTCTCCGAATGAGGTGATCGTCCACGGGATTCCCGGCAAGTACAAGCTGCGCGACGGCGATATCCTCTCCATCGACGCCGGTGCCATCTACGACGGGTGGCACGGTGACGCCGCCTTCACCATGGCAATCGGTGACGTGTCCCCGGAGGCGAAGCAGCTGATCGAGGTCACCGAGCAGGGCCTCTGGGCGGGCATCGCCGCGGCTCGGGCGGGCAACCGGCTCGGAGACGTCGGTGCGGCCGTCTCTGCAATCGCGGCACCATACGGATACGGGGTGGTGCGTGAATACATCGGCCATGGGATCGGCCGTCAGATGCACGAGGCACCCGACGTGCCCAATTATGGGAAGAAGGGCCGCGGGCTCAAGCTGAAGGTGGGAATGGCGATCGCCATCGAGCCGATGTTCAACCTCGGCACAGCCGAGACCGCCGTGCTCGACGACGGTTGGACCGTGGTCACCGAGGACGGGGCGCTGTCGGCGCACTGGGAGCACACCGTATTGATCACCGAAGACGGTCCTGTGGTGTCGACGTTACCCGAGCCGAAGTTGGTCAGCGTCTGAGCAGCGCTCAGATGTTGGCCGGCACGACATACCAGACGACTGTAGGTCGTACTCGACCGGCTGCCGGCTGTTTGCATTCTTCACCGTCATCATCGCGTTGCCCGGCCTGACCAGCAGCAGGGGTATCAGGCCTAGGCTCCGGACATGGTTGAGATAGTGCACGTCGACGAGCGGAAGTGGCCGGACGGACTGCACTGGCAGTTCGACGCCGTGCGTCTCGGTGACGACGAGCACGGCGTCTGGTTGTACGTGCCGGAGGAGACGGTTGCCCGGAGGGGCCATGAGCCACCTCGGCAGCTACGGAGCGGCTTTGTCGGTCTGGTGCCCGAAGAGGAATGGTGGATGGTCGAGTACTACTGGGATCATCCATGGCACGAGATCTACGTCAACATCGGCACCCCGCCGGAGTGGAACAACGCCACGGTGCGGCAGGTCGATCTCGATCTCGACGTGGTACGCAAAGTCGATGGTTCGGTCGAGGTTCTAGACGAGGACGAGTTTGCCGAGCACCAGGTGAAGTACGAGTACCCGACGGCCCTGGTGACGAGCGCCCATGCTTCCGCTGAGCGGGCATCGGTGATGCTGACGGAGCGAGAGGAGCCGTTCGGTGTGGCAGTGCGGCGCTGGATGAGGCGTGCTGGCCGTGGCTGACATCGAGATCCGTTCTGCTGTGGTTGAGGATGCTCCGGTACTCAGCGACCTGTGCCGACAGCTCGGCTACGAGCGGTCTCCGGCTGCGATCGAGCGGTGGATCACCGGTGCCGGGGAGCCCGACGTAGCGTTTGTTGCCGTTGTCGACGGTCAGGTGGCGGGCTGGGTGCAGGCGCACGACGTCGAGCTGCTCGTCTACCCCCGATTCCTCGAGATCGGTGGTCTTGTGGTGGCCGATCACGTCCGCCGGAGCGGTATCGGCAGGGCTCTGATGGATGCTGCGGTTGCTTGGGGCGGCAAGCGTGGGCACACGGAGGTGCGATTGCGGTCGAACGTGGTTCGTCACGACGCACACGCCTTCTACAAAAGCCTCGGTTTCGAGAGCAACAAGACGTCGTACACGTTCACGATGGACATCCGCTGAACAGGTATTTGGCGCGGCTGGTCGGACCCGTTCATGCGGGCGCGCCAAAGCGCCCTCCGATGCGAGGGTTCTCTAGGTAGGGGGCTCGATCCGGGCCGGCGGGTTGGCGGGTTGGTCGGCTCGGCGGAGTACGGCAGGGGGAAGTCACGGCAGCATCACCAGGGTGGGTCGTGGCCTCGGCTGGGGGAAGTGGACGTCGTGTCACCGGGGTGGGTCGTGGGCGTGGTTGGGTTTGATGAGTCTGCGACAGTGGGGTGGGTCGCTCAGGTTGAGGGTGAATCCGGTGTGGTGGATGGCGATGTGGTGGTGGAACCAGCACAAGGTTGCGAGGTTGTTGGGGTCGTGGTCGCCGCCGTGGGCTCGGTGGTTGATGTGGTGGATTTGGAGGCGGTAGCGGCTGTGGCAGCCGTTGACGATGCAGCTTTTGTCGCGCCAGGCCACAAAGTCACGTATCGCGGGTGGGATTGTCGAGGTTGCCCGGGTGGTGACGACGGGTTGACCGTCTTTTAGTCCGACGATGCGGACGGTGCCGCCACACAGAACTTCTTCAAGGACGGTTGGTCCGACCCTCGGTCCGTATTCGCAGCTCGACACCCATCTCACCGGATGTGCCGTTGGCCCGGTCCAAATCAACAAACACCGTGGCCGCCGAACAGCCTGAAGATGTGCCGGTGGTGTTGTTGTCGAGGGAGTCTTGGGAGATCATCACCAGGGCGTCGGCGTTGAGTTGGCTGCGGGTGTAACGGTCCGAGCCGGGGAGCCGTCGTAGCTGGTCTGCTTGCCCGGCGATGGCTTGGTCGACGATGGAGCCTTCGGTGGCGGGGAGTTCGAAGCTGCCCCGCCATTGTGTGTTGTCCAGGTTGGGTTGGATGGTGAAGTAGCGGTCACAGAAGGCTTGTTGTTCGTCTTTGCGGGTGATCCGCCGGTACTGGTGGGTGAGCCGGTTGACTGCGGTCAGATCGATGTGGAGGCTGCGTTCGATGACAGCGGTGGGGGCTTGGGTGCCGATCAGGTTGAGGGTGGCGATGGCCCGGTCGAAGGTGATGTCGCCGGCTTCGAACTGTCGGTATAGGTGCGGGTCGGTGCGGTACATGCGATTGGCGGCATCGACCATTTGCTGAGCGTTGTTGTGGTTGACGTCCAGGGTGGCTGCGGTCCAGTCGATCATGGAGCGGGCCCCGTCGGCCTGAGCGACCCCGGCCCGGTGTAGCTGGTTGAGCAGGGTCAACTGGCGTGCCTGGAGACGGGCAATGTCGGCATTGTTCTCTGCCAACTCGGCCCGGAAATCGACGACAACATCGGGATCGGTAAACAACATGACGACAAGGTATCAACCGCCAGTGACAAGAAACCGGGCGGAAGGACAAGCGATGGTCGCCGTTGGCTGTGTCCCCCTCGGCCGGGCTGCGCCCGTCCGATCCCCCCGAGATGGGGGATTGCTGGCCCTTGCGGATGTCGCCCTTCAATATCCTTAGAACCACGACATCCTTAGAACCACGACATCCTTAGAACCACGACATCCTTAGAACCACGACATCCTTGGAACCACGACATCCTTAGAACCACGACCGAGTAGCGCGGCGGAGCCACCGCGCGGCGGGAGCGAAGTCAAACCTGCCCGCGGCGCGCAGCTCATCCCACAGCGCACCGGCGCTGATGCCCGGCGGGCCCGCGCCGGCAGCTTCTGCGGCGTGGACCAGCTCGACCATGCGGCTGTTGAGCGGGGCGGATACACCAGCGTCGGCGCCGAGTCTCACGATCTCACCATTGAGAAAATCGACCTCGGTCGAGCGCCGCCGGGTCAGGTCTTCCCACATCGAGGACCGGGCGTGCGGATCGGCGCGGATCTGGGCACGCAACACGATGTGGGCAAGGGCGTCGGGAAGACGCAGAATCCTTGGCATCAGTGCCACGGGCAGACCTCGCAATGGCGCCGGGCGAATCCCCGCAGTTCGTAGAGTGGCTACACCCTCGGTGATGAGAGCGGCGATCACTCTCCGGTAGCTGCGGCTAGCAAGCATCTCGCGGGTCGGAACATCGGAAAGCGCACTAACGGCGTTGTTGAGGTTGACGAGCAGTTTGGTCCACTGGATCGGGGCGATGTCGGCATGCTCGGTGACGGCGAAACCAGCATTGCGAAGCGAGTCCGCTAGAGCTGCGGCGCCGCGGGCGAACGACAGGCCACCGCCGAGACCACAGTGGAACACCCCGTCGCCGAGCGAAACCACGTTGAAGTCGACGACGCCGGCGACCACCGTGCAGGTGGGGAGGCTCTCCCGCAGGGTCGTGGCATTGCGGACACCGTTCTGGATGCTGACGACGGTGGTTCCCGGCGGTAGTACGTCGGCGAGGTCTTGACCCACCTCAGGGGTATGTGCACTCTTGACGGAGACGGCGATGACGTCGCATCCGGCAACAGCCGCCGGATCACTTGCGAACGTAATGTGCTCGGGCGAGATCGTCACCGCGTTGTTGTGGTCCCGTACGGTCAGACCGTGTTCAGCGAGCTCTTGTGCCACTCGCTCACGACCAACAAACGTGACGTCGGCGGCTCGGGAGGCGAGCAGCCGGCCGCCGACGTAGCAGCCGATCGATCCTGCTCCCATGATGCCGACACTCAATTGACCCATCAGGGGAGTCTAGGAAGCATCGAGCAAGCGGTTCGTGTGCCGCTTCGCCGGATCAGTTGCTGTGACACAGCTCGATTCCCGACGAGACGGCCTGGTCATGTGTTGGTGCCAGACCCTTGAACAGCCGGTGACGACCGTATACTGTGTAGTGAGGCAGCTCGTCTCTGGTTGCACGTGGTTTGCGCGTGCGATTTGCTCACGCTTGCAGGAGTTTCTATAGTTGCCGTCCGGCCCAAGTCCGGGCCGGCAATTTCTTGTGGCTAAAAAAGACGACGTAATTGAGGTAATAGGCACCGTCGTCGAGCCTCTTCCGAACGCCATGTTCAGGGTGAAGCTCGACAATGGGCACGAAGTGTTGTGCCATATCTCTGGCAAGATGCGGATGAACTACATCCGGATCCTGCCCGGAGATAAGGTGCGCATCGAGATGTCTCCCTATGACCTCGAACGCGGCAGGATTATTTACAGGTACCGATGAAAGTATCAGCGTCCGTAAAGAAGATGTGTGAGAAATGCCGGGTGATTCGCCGGCATGGGCGCGTTTGGGTGATCTGCTCCAACCCGCGCCACAAGCAGCGTCAGGGGTAACTGTATGGCTCGTATTGCCGGAACCGACCTTCCCAGAGATAAGCGTGTCGAGATCGGTCTCACCTATATCTTCGGTGTCGGTCTGAGGACCTCACACCAGATCCTCGACGATCTCGATATCGATCGGGGTACGCAGGTGCGTGATCTCACCGACAGCGAAGTTGTTCGGATCCGCCAGTACATCGACGCCAACCTCACGGTTGAAGGTGACCTACGTCGCGAGGTCTCCCAGAACATCAAGCGGAAGATCGAGATCGGTTCCTACCAGGGTTTCCGTCATCGTCGCGGTCTCCCGGTTCGTGGGCAGCGCACCCACACCAATGCGCGCACCCGCAAAGGCAAGGCCGTTGCCATTGCGGGTAAGAAGAAGGTCACCAAGTAGGTCGCGGAGAGGTAGCAAGTGGCGAAGCCCCAGCAACGCAGCCGTCGCAAGGTCAAGAGGAATATCTCCCACGG
The DNA here is from genome assembly GCA_963801165.1 of uncultured bacterium. GTDB lineage: Bacteria > Actinomycetota > Acidimicrobiia > Spongiisociales > UBA5794 > JAAETI01. Next base: position 152,797 of record CAWDDT010000011.1, on the reverse strand, counting down.
CCAGGCGCACATCAAGGCGAGTTTCAACAACACAATCATCACCATCACCGATCAAGAGGGCCGGGTTCAAGCTTGGACCTCCGGCGGCTCGGTCGGTTTCAAGGGGTCCCGCAAGTCGACACCGTATGCGGCCCAGGTTGCAGCCGAACAGGCCGCCCGTAAAGCAGGTGAGATGGGGATGCGGAAACTCGACGTGATCGTCGCCGGTTCGGGCTCCGGGCGTGATACGGCCATCCGAACCCTGCAGAACATGGGTATCGAGGTCACCGGGATCAGGGACAACACACCGATCCCGCACAACGGCTGCCGTCCGAAGAAGCGGAAGGGTCGCTAGATGGCTCGATACACCGGACCCCGTACCAAGGTCAGCCGCAGGGCGCGCCAGCTTCTCGACGAGAACAAGGCCAAGTACTTCGATCGTCGGCCCTACCCGCCGGGTGACCATGGGCGCGGTCGTATCCGTGAATCGCAGTACCTCGTCCAGCTTCGCGAGAAGCAGAAGCTGCGTCACATCTACGGTGTGCTCGAGAAGCAGTTCCGTCGCTACTACAAACAGGCGAACCGCGCTTCCGGCATCACCGGTACGACCCTCTTGCAGATCCTCGAGTGTCGTTTAGACAACGTGGTGTATCGCGCTGGCTTTGCGCGTACCCGCCCCCAGGCGCGGCAGCTGGTCAATCATGGCCATTTCCGCGTCAACGGCAGCAAGGTCGACATCCCCTCGTACCAGGTACGGGCAGGCGATGTCGTGACCATCAAGGAGCGCAGCAAAGATACCTTTGCGGTGCAGCAGGCCATCGACACAATCGACCGCTCGGCACCCGAGTGGCTCGACGTCGATGCCAACACCCGCACCGCCACGGTGACCGTCGTTCCCAGCCGTGAACAGATCGACACAGAGATCAAAGAACAACTAGTTGTCGAGCTTTACTCGAAGTAGTCCTAGCCCGAGTCGGAGGAGCAGAGCGTGCTCATCGTCCAGCGTCCCCATATTGAAGAAGAGAAGGTCAGCGACAACCGCTCGCGGTTCGTTGTGGAACCGCTCGAGCGCGGTTTCGGCCACACGCTCGGCAACACTCTGCGGCGTGCCCTGCTCGCCCGTATCCCCGGTGCCGCGATCACTTCGGTACGAATCGAAGGAGTCCATCACGAGTTCTCTACGATCGAGGGAGTCGTCGAGGACGTTGTCGATTTCATCCTCAATCTGAAGCGGGTCGTGCTGCGGGTCGAGGGCGACGGCGCACACACCCTGTACCTCTCCGCCAAGGGTGCCGGCGAGGTGACCGCCGGCGACATCAAGGTGCCTGCAGGTATCGAGGTCGTCAACACCGATCTCCATTTGGCGACGCTCTCGTCGTCGGGGGCCCTCGAAGTCGAGATGACGGCCGAGCGGGGCGTCGGTTACCGCTCCGCCGAGCACAACTCCAAGAGCGACACGATCGGCGTCATCCCCATCGACTCCATTTTCTCTCCGGTACGCAAGGTCGCCTTCCGTGTCGATGACACCCAGGTGGGCATGGTGACCAACTTCGACCGGCTCATTCTCGACGTCGAAACGGACTCGTCGCTGTCGGCCAGCGAAGCCGTCTCGTCGGCCGGCAAGACGCTGCGCGAGCTGCTTGGCCTGTTCGCCGACATGGACGAGGGCGAAGGGCTGGAGCTCGGCGACATCGTCACCGCCGAATCGACGTCACCCGACCTCGATCTTCCCATCGAGGCGCTTGACCTCTCCGAACGTCCTCGCAACTGTCTGCGGCGGGCGCAGATCCAGACGGTGGGCGAGCTGGTGCAGAAGACCGAAGACGAGCTGCTCAACATCACCAACTTCGGGCAGAAGAGCCTTGAAGAGGTCACCGCAAAGCTCGACGAGCTGGGTCTTTCTCTCACTCACTCGGGTGAAGTCGAGGAGCGTGTCTGATGCCAAAGCCGAAGAAGGGTCCCCGTATCGGGGGGAGCCCGTCGCATCAGCGGAAGATCCTCGCCAACATGGCGGCATCGCTCATCCAGGAAGAGCGGATAACGACCACCGCGACGCGTGCCAAGTTGCTCCGTCCGTACGTTGAGAAGATGGTCACCAAGGCCCGGCGCGGCGATCTCCATGCCCGGCGGCTGGTTCTCCGCAGAATCCAGAACAAGGCTGTGGTGACCAAATTGTTCGACGATGTCGCGCCGCGTTACGAGGATCGTGACGGCGGTTACACACGAATCGTCAAGTTGGGCCCACGGCGTGGTGATGGCACCGAGATGGCCATCATCGAGTTCGTCTAGCCAACCATCTCCGACCAGCACCGCCTCCAGCTGCGAGCCTTGCTCGAGCGTTTCGAACCGTCACCCGGCGAGAGCGACGCTGTCGCGGCGATCCTCGACCTGATCGGTGCCGAAGGCGCGGTCATGTCCGCCGGCTTCTACACGCCCGGCCATGTCACTGCGAGCGCCTTTGTCCTCGACTCCACCCATGCCAACCTGCTGCTCATCCTTCACGGCAAGCTGAGAACCTGGCTCCAGCCGGGTGGCCATGTCGAACCGGGTGAGGACGTGCTGACCGCGGCTATCCGTGAGGTAGAGGAGGAGACGGGTGTCGTGGGGGGACCGCTCCGCGATGGCATCTTCGATGTCGACGTGCATGACATTCCGCCGCACGGGGATAGACCGGGCCATCTCCACTTCGATGTCAGGTTCCTGCTCGAGGCAAAGAGCGAGCGTCTTGCCGACTCGGATGAAGTGCTCGCCGTCCGCTGGGTTCCGCTCCCGGCAGTGCCCGATCTCGTTACCGACGGGTCCGTGCTTCGTGCGGTGCGCAAGCTGGTGTATTAGCCCGGTACGGATGCTTCCTGGCTGTGCGCTGCCCTGTCCCGGGTCATAGACGGTAATAAGTGGCACAGCGTCGCGCTCTCCCGCGTATGTTCGCTTGGGAGATTGCCCGCACAGAGGGAGGCGGGCAGGTGAGCCTCTGGTCTGATGGCTACAGCTCGCCGAGCAATAGGAGGGGTCATCGTGCGGGCGAGTCTATCTAGATATCGGTATTTCGCGATCTTGTCGGCAGTGTTGATGTTCATGAGCTTGTTTTCGGGGTTTCAGCCACAAGCTATTGGATCCGAGGCCGGGCCTGTGCCGGCTGCGCCTACCACTACCGTGGCACCGGCGCCCGTCGCTGCAGTGCCCCCGGCGCCGTCCGCAACCGAGAGCGCCAGTCAACCGAACTTCGTCCTTATTGTCACGGACGACCAGAAGTGGGACACGATCGGTCGCTGCAGTCCGGAACTGGATCCATATGACTTCCACGCGGGTGCCGACGCCTGTATGCCCAACGTCCAGAGCCTTCTCCAATCTGCGGGGATAACGTTTCTCCATGGGAACGTCACCCAATCGCTCTGCTGTCCCTCTCGCGCCAGCATCCTCACCGGTCAGTACTCGACCACCCACGGCGTCACGTATAACAACGGATCACTGCTCGACGACTCGTCAACCATCGCCACCTGGCTGCAGGCTGCCGGCTACCGCAATGCGCTGATGGGAAAGTACCTCAACGGTTACGGCTATGGGCCATTCTCCGGGTACATCCCACCGGGCTGGGACACGTGGGAGGTCTATCACGACTTTCACAACAGTGACGATCCGTACACCGACTATCCATGGATCAGTTGGCAAGCCGGTGACGAGGAGCCTCTGATCACGCGCTTCAATAACGCCGACTCGACATCGGGTGAGGCGTGCGCCGTCGGCAACTACTACTCGACCGACTACGTATGCAGGCTGGCGCTCGACTTCCTTCAGGAGGATACGCAGACGCCGTTCTTCCTCGATTTGAACCCGGCGAGCCCGCATCTGCCGATCAACGTCGAGGATCGACACGTGGGAGCGTTTCAGGGGATCAACATCCCGCACTACCCGTCCACGAACGTGCTTCCATCGCCGAACACTCCGTCTCATCTGCCTACTACCGATCTGCCGGACAGGGTCCTTGACCGGATCGAGCGCACGATGACGAATTCCATTGAGATGACGTTGTCGGTCGATGACATGGTCGGTGCCCTTCACGATCAACTGGCGAGTGATGGGCGGCTCGACAACACCGTCTGGATTTTCATCTCTGACAACGGGATGGCCAACGGCGAGCAACATTGGCGGAACAAGGGCTGCGAGTATTACACCTGCCATCAGGTGCCGTACGTAGTGGTGTGCCCGCCCAACGTCTGTCCCGGAGCCACCCCGGGGAGCGTCAACAGCGACGATTACGTGCTCAACATCGACATCGCGCCGACGCTTGCGGATCTTGCCGGTGCGACTCCGACGATAGGCGTCGAGGGCATGAGCCTGGTGCCGCTACTCAACGATCCGCAGACGACGTGGCGAGATGAATGGTTCATCCACGGCAATGATCCCTTCTACGACGGGATCGTCGGGATTGGTACAGACGGTGATTGGTACAAATATGTCGATCTGACCGAAGCGGGCGAGTTCGAGATGTACAACCTCAACGACGACCCTTGGGAGATCGTGAACCTCTGGGACAACGGAGACTACGCCGCAGTCCAGGCGGATCTAGCGGCGCGTCTCGCCGCTCATCTCGGTGCACCGCCACCCAACGTTCCTCCGACGGCGCACTTCTCTGCCTCGTGTACGGATTTGGACTGCACGTTTACGGACGGGTCGTCTGATTCGGATGGTTCGGTGGTCAGTTGGGATTGGGACTTTGGTGATGGTGGCACGTCGAGTGTGCAGTCTCCTAGCCATTCGTTTGCTGGTGGTGGCACCTATTCGGTGTCGTTGACGGTGACCGATGATGACGGCGCTACCGGCACATTTGCGCAGGATGTGACGGTGTCCGGCGGCAATGTTGCTCCGACGGCTGATTTCACGTTCTCGTGTACGGATTTGGATTGCACGTTTACGGATACGTCGTCTGATTCGGATGGTTCGGTGGTCAGTTGGGATTGGGACTTTGGTGATGGTGGCACGTCGAGTGTGCAGTCTCCTAGCCATTCGTTTGCTGGTGGTGGCACCTATTCGGTGTCGTTGACGGTGACCGATGATGATGGTGCGACTGGTATGACATCGAATGATGTGACGGTTGCTGCCGGGAATGTTGCTCCGACGGCGGACTTCACCTCGTCGTGTACGGATTTGGATTGCACGTTTACCGATACGTCGTCTGATTCGGATGGTTCGGTGGTCAGTTGGGATTGGGACTTTGGTGATGGTGGTTCGTCGACGCTGCAGTCACCGTCGCATAGCTTTGCTGGTGGTGGCACCTATTCGGTGTCGTTGACGGTGACCGATGATGACGGCGCTACCGGCGCACTGTCGCAGGATGTGACGGTTGCGTCGGGTAACGTCGCGCCTACTGCCTCGTTTACGTCGTCGTGTACGGATTTGGACTGCACGTTTACGGACGGGTCGTCTGATTCGGATGGTTCGGTGGTCAGTTGGGATTGGGACTTTGGTGATGGTGGCACGTCGACGTGCAGTCTCCGTCGCCATAGTTTGCTGGTGGTGGCACCTATTCGGTGTCGTTGACGGTGACCGATGATGACGGCGCTACCGGCACATTTGCGCAGGATGTGACGGTGTCCGGCGGCAATGTTGCTCCGACGGCTGATTTCACGTTCTCGTGTACGGATTTGGACTGCACGTTTACGGACGGGTCGTCTGATTCGGATGGTTCGGTGGTCAGTTGGGATTGGGACTTTGGTGATGGTGGCACGTCGAGTGTGCAGTCTCCTAGCCATTCGTTTGCTGGTGGTGGCACCTATTCGGTGTCGTTGACGGTGACCGATGATGACGGCGCTACCGGCACATTTGCGCAGGATGTGACGGTGTCCGGCGGCAATGTTGCTCCGACGGCTGATTTCACGTTCTCGTGTACGGATTTGGATTGCACGTTTACGGATACGTCGTCTGATTCGGATGGTTCGGTGGTCAGTTGGGATTGGGACTTTGGTGATGGTGGCACGTCGAGTGTGCAGTCTCCTAGCCATTCGTTTGCTGGTGGTGGCACCTATTCGGTGTCGTTGACGGTGACCGATGATGATGGTGCGACTGGTATGACATCGAATGATGTGACGGTTGCTGCCGGGAATGTTGCTCCGACGGCGGACTTCACCTCGTCGTGTACGGATTTGGATTGCACGTTTACCGATACGTCGTCTGATTCGGATGGTTCGGTGGTCAGTTGGGATTGGGACTTTGGTGATGGTGGTTCGTCGACGCTGCAGTCACCGTCGCATAGCTTTGCTGGTGGTGGCACCTATTCGGTGTCGTTGACGGCGACCGATGATGATGGTGCGACTGGTATGACATCAAATGATGTGACGGTTGCGGCGGGCGGTGGCGAGGGAGCTTTCATCGAAGCCGACGGCACTGTCGTCTTCGAAGCCGAGAGCTACTTCGAGAACATCACCCGGAGTGGTGACACATGGACCGAGGTCACCGATCCAGCCGGGTTCAGCGGGGAGGCGGCGATGCAGGCGCTGCCGGACGATGGCACCCGGTTGCGCGACAATCTGCCGACGACCTCGCCCGAGATGACCTTCGACATCGATTTCACCACGACGGGCACCTACTATGTCTGGGTGCGCGCATGGGCACTTGACATACGGTCCAAGGGGGTCTTTGTCGGGATCGACGGAGATGTGGCTGGGGGCGTAGCGGCCGGCGGCAACGGCAGCTGGAGCGATGGGGTCGGGGAGTGGACGTGGTCGAACGTGGGTCGCTTGCCGACGCCCGTTTCGATCGAGGTCTCGGATGGCGGGGTGCATACGTTCCAGGTCTTCATGGGTGATGATGGTCTCATTCTCGACAAGATCATCCTCACCACGGACGCCAGTTTCGTCCCCACCGACGAGGGCCCCCCCGAAAGCCCCCGCCAGCCGCTCTGAGAACTACCGCTTCTGGCGTCCAGACCGGCTAATCGTCGCCGCGATGGACGCCAGAAGCGGTGAGGTCACCAGCGGTGATGCACCTGGGGGCGGGCATAGCGGTCATAGACGTCGGTGATCTTGGCCATGGTCGCGGCGGAGAGCGCTGGGAGGTCCGCGGCGCTTGCGTTGTCCCTGACCTGTGCAGGGTTCTTGCCACCCGGGATGACCGTTGAGACGGCGTCGAACATGAGGATCCAGCGCAACGCCAGCTGCGCCATCGTGGCTCCTTCCGGTAGCAACGGCCGGATCTCGTCGACCGCCACCAGCCCGGTCTCGTAGTCGATTCCCGCAAAGGTCTCGCCGACGTCGAACGCCTCGCCGTGGCGGTTGTACTTGCGATGATCGTCGTCCGAGAATGTCGTCCCGGGCGTCATCTTCCCGGTGAGAAGGCCGCTTGCGAGGGGTACCCGAACGATGACGCCGACCTCGCGCTCTTGCGCCTGCCGGAAGAAGAGCTCGGCGGGCCGGTGCCGAAACATGTTGAAGATGATCTGCACCGTCTCGACGCCGGGATACTCGATCGCCTTCAGCGCCTCCTCGACCCGCTCGACACTGACCCCGTAGTGCTGGATCTTCCCTTTGGCGACGAGCGCGTCGAGACCGGCGAACAGCGCAGGCTGGTAGTAGACGTCGGTCGGCGGGCAGTGCAACTGCACCAACGGGAGGCTATCCACGCGGAGGTTCTGCAGGCTGCGATCGATGAAGCGCTCGATATTCTCCGGGGTATATCCGGCAGCAACGTGGGGGTCCAGTCTGCGTCCCGCCTTGGTGGCGACCGTGAACGAGGCTTCCGGGTGCTCGGCACGAAGGCGGGCGATCAGGCGCTCGCTGCGACCGTCTCCGTAGACATCGGCGGTGTCGAAGAATGTGATGCCCGTATCGAGGGCAGCCTCCAGAGCTGCGATGGCGTCGGTCTCGGTGACCGAACCCCAGTCGGCCCCGATGGCCCAGGCCCCAAAGCCTATCCGTGACACCTCGAAGCCGGTTCTTCCCAGACGTGTGTACTCCACGCGGTCCTCTCTTTGTCTCAGGGAGAGGTTATACGAGGCCGCGGCGTTGGGAACCGACCGGCGCGTGCCGTCCGGTATGCTCCGGTGACATTGCCGAGCAAGAGGTAGCCGATGGGTGAGGTCTTCAGCAGGTTCCTGCAGACTCTGCAGATCAAGCGCGACGCATTCGTGTGGATGGACTTCAACGACCGGGCGACCGGCGATGCGCTGATCCTGGTGGCGCTCACTCCCGTGGTTTCCTTTGTCGTGCTGGTGGCCGGCGGGCGGTCGTTGTTCAGCGTCGGCATCGGAAGCCTGCTGCTGGAACTGGTGCTCGGAGCGCTGATCCAGTGGCTGCTCTACTCGGGCATCTCTTGGGCGATCGTGCATTACGGGCTCAAGCTCGGTGGGGAGTTCAGCACCTATCTGCGTTTCACGGGTTTTGCATATCCGACAACCCTTCTTCACACCATCCTCATTCTCTTCTTCCAACGGCGCGGGCTGCTCTTTTTTGCCTTGGGCTACATATGGTTCCTCTTCATCATCGCCGCCGGGATGGGGTATGCCAGCGACTTGCCACGCGAGAAGGCGTTCCTGACCGCCGTCGGGGCGCTCATCGGGCTCGTCATCGTCAACAGGATCTTCGCCCTCACCCCCCTCATCTGACCGGCGGCGAGCTGTGACGACCTACCGGATCGATCTCGCGTACGACGGAACCGGGTTCCACGGCTATGCCGGCCAGCCGCACGTCCGTACCGTCCAGGGGGAGCTTGAAGATGCTCTGTTCAAGCTCACCGGTGAGGTGGAGACGGCCGTTGCCGGGCGCACCGACAGCGGGGTGCACGCCACCGGGCAGGTGGTGTCATTCGATGTCGACCGGGCGCTCGACGCCAACCGGCTCGTACGGTCCTTGAACCGGCAACTGGGGCCTGAGATCGCAGTTGGCAGCGTTGCAATTGCGCCGCCCGGCTTCAACGCCCGCTTCTCTGCGAAAGGCCGTTCCTACACGTATCTCGTGCTCAACCGGGAGACTCCCGACCCGTTTCTCGCCGGAACGTCGTGGCACTACGAGGCGTCGCTCGACCTCGAGTTGATGAATCGCGGCGTTGCCCATCTCGTCGGCGAGCACGACTTTGCCGCGTTCTGCCGCAAAGCCGGGGACCGTAGCACGGTGCGGCGACTCGACATGGTGCAGTGGACGGACCGCGGAGACTGTCTCCTTGCGTGCGACGTCTCCGCAAGCTCATTCTGCCACCAGATGGTGCGGTCGCTTGTGGCGCTGTCAGTCGAGATCGGACGGGGTAGAGTCGACCCGGACGACGTGCCGGTCATCCTCCAATCGAAGGATCGTCGCCGCGCCAAGGGCGCCGCTCCAGCGCATGGGCTGACGCTGGTTCGGGTGGACTACTAGCGCTCCGGCACCGGGTTGGCGCGCGAGCAAGCAATCGCTTATCATGCGGTGGCTCCCGCTCGCCAGGGGTTCCTCCATGTGCGCTTTTCTTGTTTGAGGACTGTCTTAATGAAGCCGAAACTACAGAAGACTTTTACGCCCAAGCCGGGCGACCTGAGCCACGACTGGTTCGTCGTCGACGCTGCCGACGTGCCGCTCGGCCGTCTGGCTTCCAATGTCGCGCAGATCCTGCGTGGCAAGCACAAGCCGACCTTCGCCCCACACGTGGACGGGGGCGACTACGTCATTGTGATCAATGCCGAGAAGATCGCGGTAACGGGGCACAAGGAAGACGAGAAGATCTACTACCGCCATTCGGGATACCCCGGTGGCCTGCGGGCTTCGTCGCTGCGACACGTTCGTGAGACATTCCCGGACCGCATCATCACCAACGCGGTCAAGGGCATGCTGCCGAAGAACCGTCTCGGTCGTCAGATCCTCGGCAAGCTGAAGGTCTATGCGGGCCCCGAGCACCCGCATGCGGCGCAGCAGCCGCAGCCACTCGATATCAGAAAGGTGCGAGCCTGATGCCAAAGCCGCTTGTTCAAGCTACCGGCCGTCGTAAGAGCTCCATCGCCAGGGTCCGTCTCTATTCCGGATCTGGTGCGATTTCGCTCAACGGCCGCACTCTCGACGATTACTTCCCGTACGCAGCGCTGCGGCAGCGGGTGATGGAGCCGCTACGGGCCGTCGAGGTGGAAGGCCAGTACGACATTGTCGCCAGGCTCGAAGGTGGTGGCACCACAGGACAGAGCGACGCTCTCCGGCTGGGGATTGCCCGGGCGCTCATCGAGATCGACCCGGAGCACCGCCCTACCCTCAAGCGGGGCGGGATGCTCACCCGGGACGCACGTCGTGTCGAGCGCAAGAAGTACGGTCTCCGCAAGGCCCGTCGCGCTCCACAGTTCACCAAGCGCTGAGGTCTGGGCCGGTGGCCGGCGTCAATCGCCTATTCGGCACCGACGGGGTTCGGGGTCGCGCCAACGCGGATCTCACCGTGGAGATGGCTCTCGATCTGGCGCGTGCCGCCGGCGAGAGCACCGGTGGGCCCGTCATCATCGGGCGCGACACGCGACGTTCGGGGCCCATGTTCACCGCGGCGCTTCACGCCGGATTTAGCGCGGTCGGAGTTGACACCATAGATGTTGGGATCTTGCCCGTCGGCGGTGTTTCCCGGTTGATCCGCCAGCTCGACGCACCAATGGGGGTGATGGTGAGTGCCTCGCATAACCCGGCACACGACAACGGGATCAAGTTCCTCGGGCACAACGGCGGCAAGCTCGACGACGAACAAGAGTCGGTCATCGAGACCCGCTACCGGCGCGGTGCGCCGTGGCAGCATCCAGACAGCGCCCTCATCGGCCTCCGCATGGATCTCGACGATCCGGTTGGTCGCTATGTCGACAACCTCGCTGAGAACGTGGAGTACAGCCTGCAGGGGCTCGAGTTCGTGCTCGACTGTGCGAATGGTGCCGCCTACCGGGCTGCCCCCCTTCTCTTCGAAAGGCTCGGTGCCGCCGTCGAGGTCCACGCCGACGGGCCGGATGGGCTGAACATCAACGCGGGCTGCGGGGCCACCACGCCGGCATTCCTCGCCGCGATGGTCAAGGGAAGGGTGGGTCTCGCGTTTGACGGTGACGCCGATCGTCTCATCGCTGTTGACGAGAACGGCGTGGTCGCCAACGGTGACGTGTTGATGGCCGTGTTCGCCAAGCACCTCAAGGACACGGGCAAGCTGAAGAACAACGTCGTGGTGACCACTGTCATGGCCAATCTCGGTTTCCGGCGGGCGATGGAAGACCTCGACATCGAGGTGGAGGAGACCGCGGTCGGCGATCGCTACGTCTACGAGGGTATGCGCCGGGTGAAGGCTGCTCTCGGTGGCGAGCAGTCGGGCCATATCATTTTTTACCGGGGCACCACAGGCGATGGGCTGCGTACCGCCGTCCGGTTGGCTGAGGTGCTGGCGGCGACCGGCGAACCTCTCGCCGAGCTGCGCAAGATCATCACCGAGTATCCCCAGGTGCTGCGCAACATCCCCGTTGCCGACAAGGGGAGGCTCGACACCTCGGCTGCCATCTGGGACGCGGTCGCCGATGCCGAACGGGAACTCGGCGGTGACGGGCGCATCCTGGTGCGCGCCTCGGGGACCGAGCCGCTGGTGCGGGTGATGGTGGAGGCTCCGTCTGCGGATAGCGCCGAGGAGATGGCGACCGCCGTTGGCGCGGTGGTCGCCGAGTCGCTCAGTTGAGCCACCCCGTGGGGGACGACCGGTGACCCAATGCAGGCCTGCGGTAGCTGCGCAATTCTCCTCATGGGTTAGTGTTCGTCCAACAACTGAAACCGACCGGAGTCGTTCAAACCAGCAGCGCCAGCCCTCGACGGGAGTCGAGGTGACGAGGTGGAGGGATGATCGATCAGTCGGCGGGTGCCCTCTCGGCCGTCCACGGCCGTCAGGGAGCGGTAAATCCCGGGCGCAATCCCGGGGACAGAGTCGCTCCCGAGTGGAGTGAGGTCTCGGACCTCGCAACAGCGCCTCCGGTCACAACACGGAGGTTCCCGCATGTGCGGAATCATGGGCTACGTGGGCCCGCAGCAGGCTGCTCCAGTACTTCTCGACGGTCTGCGCCGTCTCGAGTACCGGGGATACGACTCGGCCGGGGTCGCCGTCAGCAACGGCAAAATCGACGTTCGCAAGGCTCAAGGGAAGATCGATCGCCTGGCAGCGTTGCTCGAGGCGAGCCCGCTCCAGGGAACGATCGGGATCGGGCACACGCGGTGGGCAACCCACGGTGAGCCGAGCGATGTAAATGCCCACCCTCATACGGATCCATCCGGTGAGTTTGTCGTGGTCCACAACGGGATCATCGAGAACTTCCTGTCCCTCCGCGAAGAGCTGGAGGCGGCGGGGCACGCGTTTGCGTCCGATACGGACACGGAGATCCTCGCCCACCTCGTTGCCGACGAGTACGACGGAGATCTCGAGGCTGCGGTGAGGCGTGCGGTGGCCAAGGCGGAGGGTGCCTACGCCCTGGTCGTCATGACCAAACGCGAGCCCGGCAAGATCGTTGCCGTGCGCAGGATCAGCCCGCTCATCGTTGGTCTCGGGGAGGGGGAGACGTTCCTTGCTTCCGATATCCCGGCGGTGCTGCACCGGACTCGCAAGTTCCTGGTGATCGAGGACGGCGAGATGGTGACGGTCACCGTCGATGGTGCCGTCATCGAAACCATTGCCGGCGAGCCGGTCGAACGTGACGTGCTCCACATCGACTGGGATGCCGAGCAGGCCGAGAAGGGCGGCTTCGACCACTTCATGCTGAAGGAGATCAACGAGCAGCCATCAGTAGTAACCGAGACCCTGGCGGGCCGGCTCGACGAGTCGGGTTCGGTGTGGCTCGAGGACGTCAAATTCGATGACGCCTTCGCCCGTGACTTCGACGAGCTGTGGATCACAGCGTGCGGGACGGCGTACCACGCCGGGCTGGTGGGCAAAGAGATCTTCCGCCGTCTGCTGCGCGTGCCCACATTCGTCGAGTACGCCCACGAGATGCGGTACAACGATCCCCTGATCTCGCCACGGAGCCTCACGGTTGCCATCAGCCAGTCGGGGGAGACCGCCGACACGCTGGCCGCAGCCCGGCTGGCAAAAGAGCGCGGCTCGCGCATGCTGGCGCTGACCAACGTCGTCGGGAGCACGCTGGCCCGCGAAGCAGACGACATTCTGTATACGAGGGCAGGTCCCGAGATATCGGTGGCGTCGACCAAGGCCTACGTGGCGATGCTGATCGCCCAGTACCTGCTCGCTCTCCGTATCGGCCGGGTGCGCGGTGTTGTCGACGAGGACCTGGCAGCCCGCGTGGCGCACGGTCTCAGCCTGCTGCCGGCGCAAATCGAAGAGTTGTTACACCGCGATGATCAGGTCGTCGCGGCTGCTGAGGAGATCCTCGAGGCTGACGACGTCTACTTCATCGGGCGGGGCCTCGATTATGCCGTCGCCATGGAGGGCTCGCTGAAGCTGAAGGAGATCAGCTACCTCCACTCTGAGGCGATGCCGGCCGGGGAGCTGAAGCACGGCACGTTGGCTCTGGTAACCAGGGGCACGCCTGTGATCGTCGTGCTCACCCAGCACAGCGTGTACGACAAGACGATCTCGGCGGTGCAGGAGGTCAAGGCTCGTGGCGGCAGGGTGCTCGCCGTCGCGTTCGACGACGACGAGCAGATCCACAAATATGCCGACCGTGTGCTGCGGATCCCGCGCGCAGACGATCTGCTTGGCCCGGTTGCCGCGATCGTGCCGCTGCAGCTGTTGGCATATCACGTCGCCCGGCTCCGCGGTCACGACATCGATCAGCCGAGAAACCTGGCGAAGTCGGTCACGGTGGAGTAGTCGCCTGACTGAGCCTGAGGCTCAGTCAGGTTTGAGTTTGGCTTCGCCAAACTCCGCTGTACGTGGGTCCGAAGCATGGCTCGGTTTGGTTTGAGTTCTGTCTCGTGCAGCTATCCCCCCATTTCGGGGGGATCGGACGGCCCCTAGGCCGTCCGAAGGGGGAAGGACGAGCGGCGACCGCCGTTGCTGCCGCCGCGGTCGTAAGCGTGCCGCAAGCGGGGAAGGAAACGGTTGGCTCAGGAACCAGAATGAGGCCGCCTGACGTTTAGTGTTGGCCGGAATGGCGCGACCGGGTCGGTTGCACAGCAGGTGAAGGGGCGGAGATGGCGAACGGCGAGACACACGACCTTCTCGAGCCACGCGGCACGCGGATGGCGGGTAGATCGTTTGGCATCGTGGTGGCGGTCATCGCGGTCACGGCGCTGGGTGTCGTGTTGCGTCTCTCTGCGGGCATCGGCGACGCTGTGGGGCAACCAGAAGCGGCAGGGCAGGTCGAGGTCGCATCCTTCCCGAGTCTGGCGGTGACGGCGACGACCGTGGTGCCCGTGAAGCCACCGCCCACCACCGTGGCCGGCAGCTCCTTGTATCCGGCGATATCCGATGGCGAGGTCACACCTGCTTCTTTCCGTCGCGTCGACTACAGCTGGCAACGAGTGGAGCTCGCCTCGGAGGCGTCTATGGACCTCGTCTGGCTCGGTGAGCTCGACGATGCAGTAGTCGCCGTCGCTGCTGTTTGGGACGGCGTGGGCAGCGAGACCCTTGCCAGCAACAGGTCGACGGACGGTGTCAACTGGGAGACCGTTGGTCGCCAGGAGCTGCCGGAGAACGCTTTCGTGTCGCACGCGGTGGGCGATGGGGAACACTTGTATGTCTTCGCCGGGGTTTGGGAGGGTGAATTCGTCGGCAGCGAACTGCTCCTGTACGAGACGACCGATGGCACCGCTTGGACGGAGCAGCCGCTCGACCTGGGGGCAGCAGAGGACGAGTTTGCGTATCTCCAGAGCGTAGCGGCGGGGCCTGCGGGCATGACATTGGCAGCGACGTTCGAGACGTATCCCAATCAGGTGCCACTGCTCGACTTTGGCGACATCCAGGTGAAGCTCGACTATCGGGGCAACACCTATCAGGTGATCGAGCCGGCGTCGGGCAGCGTGCTGCTCTCGGGGCCGATCGACGAGCTGTTGCCAGGCGTCAGTGCCGATGGCCTCGCCGTGTACGACCCGGACAGCGGTGAGGTGATCGTGACGATTCCCCCTCAGGTGTGGGACGCCGGTTTCAGCTACTACGGCGGAGGCGGTTCACCGTTGCCGATTCCGGTGTCAGCGACCGATACCGCACCGCCGGACACCGTGTCGATCGGATACGACGGGTTTGTGATCGCCGTCAACGAGGTGCAGAGCACCTATCAGGTCACCGACGCCGCCACCGGTGATGAGATCGCCTCCGGTACGCTCAACGACCTCTATCACGGCCCGGCACCCCGTCTGGTCGACCCCGAAACAGGTGAAGTACTTCTCGACGTCACATGGGACAGATGGTTCGCCGCAGAGGACCGGGCAAACCGGGTGGCCATGGTGGTCGACCCCGCCGACTACACGAGCCGGACCGAGTTGCTCACCTCCAACGACGGGCTCGTCTGGACAGGAACTGCGGTACCGGGTGCGGACGGGAGCTACGTCTCTGCCTTGCTCCCGACCGATACAGGCTTCATGGCCTGGGTCCACTCGTTTGGCGACTCCCGCGACCAGTCCTCGGTGTGGACCCTGGAGGACGGAGCATGGTCGAGCATGCCGGCCGGATCCAGCGACATCTCGTTTAACGAGGTTGCCGGGACATCATCGGGCTATGTAGCAGTCGGTGACGGCCAGGTCGGGTCGGGGGTGTGGTCCTCGGTAGACGGATTGGTGTGGGTGCCAGAATTCGCCATCCCGTCCGGGGGCGACGGGTTCTATGACTACGTGACCGATGTTGCGACCGATGCGGCGGGAAACGTTGCCGTGCTGGTGACGCACGAGGTCTGGTCGGATCGTCCACTCGATATCGAGAAGGACGGATACACGCTGACCTTTCAGGACACGGAGGCGACGGTACTGACCGTCACCGACTCAGCATCGGGTGAGGTGGTGCTCTCACTCGGTTGGGGGGCGTTCGAAAGTGGTCGGGCCGCGGATATCGTCACCTGGGACAGAGGCGTCACCTCGTTCGACCTCGGCAACGGTGACATCCTCACCATCACCGACGACGAGGCATACGCGGCAATCGACTGGCAGTGGGCAGGTCCGGTTGAATCCGCCATCAGCGTCTTCCTCAACGAGGACGGCCATTGGGTAGAAGCGGTTCTTCCCGAAGGCGCGGGTCTGGGCGGCGCAGGGCAACTGCTTCTCGTAGATGGCAAGCTCGTCATCGCGGGCATCGGTCCGGGACACGCGACCTCGGCGAGCGAGCCGGGGTCGGATCCCGCAAGTCTTATGGTGCTAGTTGGGACGCCGCCCGGCTAGCAAATCGCTCGATAATCGGTTGTGCTCTGTACGCTTTGCGGATGGAGATAGTGGGCATGGGTGTCGACCTGGCCGAGGTCGATCGAGTGCGGCATCTGCTCGTCAAGGACGGCGAGCGGTTCAGAGACCGGTGTTTCACCGATCATGAGTGGGAATACGCCCACCGCTACAAGGATCCGGCGGAGCGGTTGGCGGCGCGGTTCGCCGGCAAGGAGGCGGTCATGAAGAGTCTCGGCGTCGGGTGGAGACACGTTCCGTGGCAGGACATCGAGATAACCGGTGGTGGTGCCCCGCGGGTGCGGCTGTCCGGCAAGGCAGCGCGCCGGGCCGAGATGATCGGTGTTGAACGCGTCATGGTCACTATCACCCACGCCGGTGGCCAGGCGTTGGTGATGGCCCTCTCGCTGGGAGGTTGAACGATGCATCGTCTCGCAGCCCTCGCGCTCCTGGCTGCGCTCATCGATGCCGGGTGTGGTGGAGGAGCAGAGCCCACAACCACGTCTCGTGTCCCTCCGGTCACCTCGACCACCGTTGCCGCGGCGACAACGGCCGCAAGCAGCCCCACGACAACGACGGTAGCAACGACGTCGACAACAACGACCTCGACAACAACGACGACGACAACAACGATCTCGATGGGGGTGACGGTGTGCCCGCTGCCGGTGGCGCTCCCGGAAGGCACGTTGGTTTTTGCGGGCGGTTCGGGCGATTTCGACGGTGACGGGACCAGCGATGATCTGCTCACCTACCAGGTGGCGGCCGACAATTGGCGGCTCCGGGTGATCTTTGCCGACGGAGGAGGGGCAGACGCCACGATCGAGGATGTCATGGACTTCGCCCCGCCGCGCCCGATCGGAGGCTTTGATATCGACGGCGACGGCACCGCGGAGGCGTTCCTCACCGTAGGTGCGGGCGCCTCGACCACCCACGTTGGGATCTTCGACGTCGCCGCATGTGTTGTCACGCCGGTGACGGTCAACGGGGCCCACACGGTGTTTCCTGTCGGTGCCTCAGTGGGCGCGGTCTCGGGCTTGAGTTGCGCAGGTGACGGGATCGTGCGACGCACGTTTGCCCAGCGGACCGACGAAACCACCTTCGCGGGCGGCTACGAGGACTACACGGTCACCGGTTCGGATCTGGTCTCCCAGCAGGTCGTTACCGACGCGCTCACCGAAGAGCAGGCCGGGGTTCTGGGCCAGTTCGACTGCGGTGGCCTGACCCTCCCCTAGCCTCGATCCTCGGATTGGGGAGGAGGATCCGGCGATCCGCAACGGTGGATCGAGGCTTAGCAAAGGCTCTTCGCGCCACCGACCTAAACTCGGCGGATGCGTCTCGTCATCACCCCTGAGGAGTCGAATCGGCTCGACGCCGCATCCGAGGAGTCGGTCGAGGTTCTCATGGAGCGGGCCGGCGTGGGGGTGGCGCTGGCCGCGGCGGGGATGGGTGTCGGGTACGGATCGCGGGTCATCGTGCTGGCAGGCACGGGCAACAATGGCGGAGATGGCTATGTCGCTGCCCGCTACCTGGCCAGGCGGGGCGCCGCGGTCACCGTTCACGCCCTCGGTTATCCCCGCGGCGACTACTCGGCGGCACGGATCGCCGCGATCAGGGCGGCGGCGTCCGGGGTGAGAGTGGTCCACCTGGGTGATCCGGAGCCCGCCGATCTGATCATCGATGCTCTCTTCGGCGTCGGGTTTCGGGGCAAGCTGCCGGCCGGAGTGGAACCATGGCTCGACCATGACGCGGCGGTGCTGGCCGTGGACGTCCCGAGCGGGCTCCAGGCTGCCACCGGGGAGGTAGAAGGCGGGTCGTTCATCTCCGACGTAACGGTCACATTCCATGCCCTCAAGCCCGGTCATCTGCTTGGCGAAGGTCCCGAGCGTTGCGGTGCCGTCGAGATCGTTGACATCGGGTTGCGTGGTGGTGAGCCCGAGCTGAGACTGTGCGAGGCAGAAGACGCACCAGTGCCGGCCAGGAAACGGACGGATCACAAGTGGTCGGCCGGGTCCGTGGCCGTCGTGGGCAGCAGCCGGGGGATGGTCGGTGCCGGCGTCCTGGCGGCGAGCGCGGCGCTACAGGCCGGAGCGGGCAGCGCCGCAGTTGTCTGCCCGGGAGCCATGCAAGCGCAGGTGGCCGCGTTGAATCCGGGGCTGCTGACGAGGGGCATCGGCGACGGTGACCGCTTCACCAAGAGCGACGTCGATGGGGTGCTGGCGTATACGGACCGCTTCGACGTTGTGGTCCTCGGCCCCGGTCTCGGTGAGGATGACGGTTTCTGTAGAGAGATCGTCGCCAGGCGTGCAGGCCGGCTTCTCATCGACGCCGATGGGCTCAACAACCTCGGCGGCACGGACCCGCTGTCGCAGCGTGATCATCCCACCGTCATCACCCCGCACGCCGGAGAGTTCAAACGGCTCACCGGGGAGGAGGCGACATACCAGGCGGCGATGGCCGTCCCCGACGAGACCGGTGCAGTCGTCCTGCTCAAGGGAAACCCCACGTTTGTTCTGGGAGCCGAGCAGTGGGTGGTCACCACGGGCGGCCCCGAGCTGGCGACGATCGGAACCGGCGACGTGCTTGCCGGCGTTGTCTCGGCGTTGTGGGCTCGTGGTCTCGACGGTGAGACGGCTGCCAGATCAGGTGCGTTCTGGCACGGGGTTGCCGGCGCCGATCTAGCCTCGAGACGTACGCTCACCGCAACGGGGTTGGTAGACAGCATCGGGGAGTTCCTGTGAGACCATCGCATGTCGAGGTAGATCTGAATGCCATCAGGCACAACGCACGCCTCATTGCGGACGCTGTGGCGCCTGCGATGCTGTGTGCTGTGGTCAAGGCGGACGGTTATGGCCACGGAGACGTCCCGGCTGCCGAGATGGCGCTCGAGGGCGGTGCGCAATGGTTGGCAGTGGCGCTCGTCGAAGAGGGCATCAGGCTCCGCGAGGCCGGCATCGACGTCCCGATCCTCCTCCTCTCCGAGCCCACCAAGGAGGAGGCGCCGCTGGCGGTGCAGTGGAACCTCGTGCCGACGGTGTACCGGCACACGTTTGCCGAGCTGCTTGCCTCCCACGTTGCCGACGATGCCATCCTCCCCGTTCATCTCAAGGTGGACACGGGCATGCACCGGGTGGGGGCCCCGCCCGACAGCGCATTGGAGCTGGCCGAGTTCATCCATCGGCACCCCCGGCTCCACTTGCAGGGAGTCTGGACGCACTTCTCGGTAGCCGACGAGGACCCCGACTACACCAGGAAGCAGATCGCACGTTTCGATGACTTCGTCGCCACGCTCGCCGACCGGGGCATCGAGCCGCCGATGCTCCACGCCGCCAACACTGCAGGCGGGTTGATGTTCGATCAGGCGCGCTACTCGATGGTTCGCGCCGGACTCGGCATTTATGGGCTTCGTCCTGCTCCCGACATTGTCCCCGAGATGGACCTCCGTCCGGCGATGCGGGTGATGTCGGCCGTCTCATTCACGCGCTGGCTGCCGGCCGGAGCCCGGCCTTCTTACGGCAGACGCCGTTCCATGCCCGCCGACGGCACGGTGGCCACCGTACCGATCGGCTATGCCGACGGCGTCTACCGGCTTCTGTCCAGCGTCGGTGGCGAGGTGCTCATCGGCGGCAAGCGCTACCCGTTCGCCGGGACCGTGACGATGGACCAGATCGTCGTCGATGTCGGTGCAGACGAGGTCGAGGCGGGTGATGAGGTCGTGGTGATGGGTACCCAGGGGCTGGGGTCGGTGACCGCCGAGGAGTGGGCGGAGTGGATGAACACCATCACATATGAGGTCGTGTGCAACTTCGGTCCCCGCTTGCCGAGACACTATCGGAGCGGTTGTGGAGAGTAACGACACGATCACAGCCGTCCCCGGCGTCGAGGTCGGCCACTGGACCGATCTCGACGCAGCCACCGGGGTGACCGTTATCAACCTGCCGGAGCCAAACCTGGCGGCGTTCGAGGCTCGGGGCGGGGCCCCGGGCACCAGGGAAACGGCCCTGCTGGCGCCGAGTATGAAGGTGGAGACCATACAGGCGTTGGTCTTCTCCGGCGGGTCTGCATTCGGGCTGGCGGCAGCCGACGGGGTGATGCAAGAGCTAGCGTCGCTCGGACGTGGTCATCCCACCCCGGCCGGCCCGGTCCCGATCGTCCCTGCCGCGATCCTCTACGACCTGTTCGTCGGCGAGAACTCCCCGCCGCGTGCCGAGCACGGTGCTGCCGCGTTCCGCGCTCGCTCGGCGAGGCCCGTGCCACTGGGCACGGTCGGGGCGGGCACGGGGGCAACCGTCTCCAAGTGGACCGGCGGCGTGAACATCAGAAAGGCCGGTATCGGGTCGGCGGCAACCCGCGTCGGCTCGGTGACGCTCGGGGTCCTCACCGCGGTCAACGCGGTCGGCGACATCGTCGATCTGCACGGAAACTGGATCACCGGTGGTCCCACGCTGCAGGCCCCTGCGAAGATGGGAACCCGCGAGAACACGACGTTGGTTGCCCTCGCCACCGACGCCAAGCTCAACAAATCGGATCTGCTGCGGCTCATCGTGCGCAGCCACGACGCGCTCGCTGCGACCATCCGCCCTGCCCACACCCGCTACGACGGTGATGTCGTGTTCGCCGTGTCTTGTGGCGAGGAGGAGGTCGACCTCGACCTGCTCGGCGAGACCGCGTTCAAAGCCACCGCCGCCGCGGTTATCAGCTCCGTGGTACATGCGACATCGCTGGCAGGGATTCGGGCGGTGAGCGATGACTGACGCCAGACCCGCCGCAGAGCGCGTCGGGGCGTTGGAGATTCTGGCGTCCGAGGCGAATGTGTGCACCAGGTGCCGGCTCTCCGAGACGAGGAGCAATGTGGTGTTCGGATCGGGCAACCCCGATGCCGATGTGATGTTCGTCGGGGAGGGGCCGGGCCAGCAAGAGGACGAGCAGGGCCTCCCGTTTGTGGGTAGGTCGGGTCAGTTGCTCGAGCAACTACTAGGAGAGATCGGGCTGACCAGAGGCGATGTGTACATCGCAAACGTGGTCAAGTGCCGCCCTCCCAAGAACCGCGATCCGCGACCTGATGAGATCGACGCCTGCAAGGGGTATCTGCGCACACAGCTCGAGCTGATCCAGCCCATGGTTGCGGTGACGCTCGGGAACTTTGCGTCGAAGTTGTTGCTGAGGACCGACAAGGGGATCACCCGGTTGCGGGGGAACGCCTACGAATGGTGGGGGAGGCTGCTCGTACCGACCTTCCACCCGGCCGCAGCGTTGCGTGGTAGTGCCCGTGTGCTCGACGAGATGCGCGAGGACTTTCAGATAATTCGCGCCGTAATCGACGGTAAGCTCACGAGACGTCCGGAGGAGCCGGCCAACGAGCCGGAGGGACCGGACCCCGACCCCGAGCAACTGGACCTGTTCAATTGATCGAAATCGCGACTGCGAATCCCAGCGAGACACTGGCGTTGGGTCGTCATCTGGCCGGATTGTTGCGCGCCGGCGATGTTGTTCTGCTCTCGGGTCGGTTGGGTGCAGGCAAGACAGTGTTCGCGGCCGGTGTCGGTGACGGGCTCGGTGTCGAGGAACAAATGACCAGTCCGTCGTTTGTCCTGGCGCGCGTACACGAAGGGTTCTTCCCTGTGGTGCACGCCGATGTGTACCGGTTGGGTACGAGCGCCGAATTCGAGGATCTCGACCTTCCCGAGCAGGCCCGCGATGGGGTGCTGCTCATCGAATGGGGCGACGTCGTTGCCTATGGTGTGCCCGAAGATCACCTCGTGGTGCGTATCGACATAACGGGAGACTCCGACCGCCTGTTCCGGTTCCTGCCGTCCGGTTCCTGGCTGCAGCGTCCCCTGGGAGAATTGAAGCTGTGAAGATCCTTGCCATAGATACCGCCACAAGCGGATCCTCGGTTGCCCTCGGCGTCGGTAGCGAGCTCGTTGCCATGTCGGTGCGCGTGGACCGGCGCGGCCACGGTGGCTTCCTGATGCCTGCGATCGATTTCATATTCAACTCGTCCGGGTGGCAGCCCTCCGACATCGACGTGGTCGCCGTCGACATTGGCCCCGGTCTGTTCACGGGGATTCGCGCCGGCATCGCCACTGCACAGGCCATCGCCGCTGCGGTGGGCGCACCAATGGTGACTGTCAGTTCGCTGACCGCGCTGGCGGTGCGGGCGGCCACCGGACGGCGCCGGATCTGGCCCGTTGTCGATGTTCGCCGTGGCCAGTACGCCACCCGTCCGTTCCAGCCGGTACCGGGCGGTGTAGCTCCCGATGGGCCGGCCGAGGTCGTTACCGCCGAGGGGTTACACAACCTGGTGGAGAGCGATTCCGTCGATACGCTTCTCATCGGTGATACCGCCGGCTTTCCCGCCGCGGTGATGCGCGGTCTGCACAGATCGAAGAAGGGTCGCCCCCGCTACCCCTCGGCCGATGTCCTGCTCGAGATCGCTCACCTCAAAGCCAGTCGGGACGACTACGTAAGGCCTGAGGACGTGCGCCCGTTGTACATGAGAGAGCCGGATGCTCAAATCAACTGGAGCGATTTCCGCGAGGAGGGCGTGTGGCCGGGAGCGGCGGGATGACGACCGTGGCTTCCGCAATCACCTTCCGACCTATGACCATGGCCGACATACCGGTTGTTCTCGAGCTGGAGCGCATCACCTATCCCCAGCCCTGGAGCGAGGGCATCTTCCGTGACGAGCTCAGTCTTGACGACCGCGTGTACGTCGTGGCCGAGCGTGACGGCCTCACCGTCGGGTTCGCCGGGTTGATGCTCGTCGCCGAGGACGCTCACGTCACCACCCTGGCAGTCCACCCTGATTCCCGCCGGGGGGGTCTCGGCTCACGGTTGATGCTGGAGCTGATCGGGGCTGGTCTGGCCCGCGGTGCTCGCAACCTCACGTTGGAAGTGCGTGCGGCTAACGCCGGGGCGCAGCGGCTGTATGAGCGGTTCGGGCTGACTGCAGTCGGTTTGCGCAAGCACTATTACCGCGACGACGACGCCGTCATCATGTGGGCTACCGACATCGACCAGCCCGACTACGCAGATCGGCTGGATCAGATCAGTTCCGGCCTCCAGGAGACCCATGAGTAACTCACCGTTGATCCTCGGCGTCGAGACGAGCTGCGACGAAACCGGCGTCGCCGTCGTGCGCGGCCATGAGATCCTGGCTTCGGTAATGGCATCGCAAATCGATGCGCACGCCCGATTCGGTGGTGTGGTGCCGGAGGTTGCCGCCCGGGCCCATGTCGAGGCGATCCGGCCGATGGTGCATCTCGCGCTTCGTCAGGCGGGTGTGCATTCCGATCAGCTCGATGCCGTGGCCGCTACCCGCGGGCCCGGTCTGGTTGGGGCACTGATGGTCGGCTACTCGTTTGCCAAGGCCATGGCGTGGGCGCTTGGAACGCCGTTCATAGGTGTCGACCACATGGAAGGGCACCTGTTTGCCCCCCGTCTCGAGGACGGCAGCTTCGAACCACCCGCGATCGTGCTGCTGGCGTCCGGCGGTCACAGTCAGATCGTGTACGCAAAACGATGGGGGGACTACGAAGTCCTCGGTTCGACGATTGATGACGCCGCCGGCGAGGCATTCGACAAGATCGCCCGGTTCATGGGTCTTGGATTCCCCGGTGGACCTGCGATCGATCGGGCCGCCGAGGACGGCGACCCGGATAGCATCCGGTTCCCCCGCGCGCTCGCCGACCGGCCCTACCACTTTTCGTTCTCCGGATTGAAGACGTCGGTTGTGACGTATCTGGAGAAGGCCAAGGCATCCAACTCGGTCCCACCGTTGCCGGATGTGGCGGCCGCGGTCCAGGAGGCCATCGTCGACGTGCTGGTTGCCAAAACATTCAACGCGGTGGATGCGACCGGCGTGCAGCGAGTAGCGGGTGGCGGCGGGGTGCTCGCCAACCGGCGATTGCGGGCGAAGCTTCAAGAGCAGGCGGACAAGCGAGGTGTCGCCCTGCACCTTCCGTCACCGGCGCTGTGCACCGATAACGGCGCGATGATTGCGGCGGCTGGCGAGTTCCGGCTCGAGCGCGGCGAAGTGACCCCATGGAATGTGGATGTCAGCTCGTCGCTGCGTCTCGGCTAGGGGTTCCGGATGCGGCGGGGTTTCCGGCTCGGTTCGGTGCTCGGCGTCGAGGTAGTCGCCGACCTGTCGCTGTTCATCATCGCCTCTTTGCTGACGTGGTCGCTGTATGTGGATCTCGATCAGGTGTTTCCCGATTCGGATTCCGATGTGCTCCTGGTAACGGCCGTCATCGGTGGGGTTCTCTTCTTCGGCAGTATCTTTGTGCATGAGTTGAGCCACTCGGTGGTTGCGATCCGGAGAGGGTTCACCGTCCGCCGCATCCGTCTGTTCATTTTCGGTGGTGTCTCTGAGATCGAGGGCGACGCCGAGTCTCCGTCTGATGAGCTAGCCGTGACGCTGGCAGGTCCAGCGGCGTCGTTGCTACTCGGCCTCCTGTTTATCGCCGTGGGATGGCCGCTGGCATCGCTCTGGAGGATCCCTGCCCGGGTCAGTCTCATCCTCGGTTTCGCCAACCTGTCGATCGGTGTCTTCAACCTCCTGCCGGGGCTGCCTCTCGATGGTGGCCGGATGCTACGAGCGCTCGTATGGCGGCGAAGCGGCGATCGCGGCAAGGCGACCCGGCTTGCTGTGACCTCGGGCCGTGTCCTCGGAATCGGTATGGCGGTAACGGGGGCGGCCCTGGTTCTGCTGCTGGGTGATATCGCATCCGTCTGGTTCATCGCTGTCGGCTGGTTTCTCTATGAGGCAGCCTCGACATCGGACCTCCAGGAGCGGTTCCTGACAAGGATCAGCAGGCTCACCGTCGGCGACGTGATGAGACGGACCGAGATGGCTATCGACGGGGACTCGACCGTCGCCGATGCTCTCGAGCTGCACGGCTGGGGGGACAAGCTGCGTCCGCTGCCGGTAGCCATCGAGGGGCGGGTGCTCGGCGTGTTTGGCAGCAATGAGGCGGCCGCGGTCGACAAACAGGTGCGCACCACCACCCTGGTCCGTGATGCGATGACGAGCATCGGTCCTGACGACGTAGTCCCCCTGCACTCGGATCTGCGTCGGGCGCTGGCGCCGGGGGACCGCACCGGTGCCGTCCTCGTCGTGGTTGATGAGGGCGAGGTGGTCGGTCTGGTCACAACCGAGGAGATCTCGGCTATCTTTACGGATCTCCGCAAGAAGGGGGACCGGTAGCCGATCCCCACCACCCGAACCTGCGGTCTTCTGCAACCCTCAGGGCGACGAATCTACGCAGGCTCGCCCGGGCGAGTACGGGGCTAGCACTCCTCCGGTTGGTCTGCTAGCACTTGTCGTTATTGAGTGCTAGGGTTAGCACTCGACAAGTTAGACTGCTAACCCTCGGAAGGAGGAAAGTCGGATGAATCTCAAGCCGTTGGGTGACCGCATCGTGGTCAAGCCCGAGGACGAGGGCGAGTCGCGTACCGCAAGTGGTCTCGTCATCCCCGAC
The DNA here is from genome assembly GCA_963801165.1 of uncultured bacterium. Taxonomy (GTDB): domain Bacteria; phylum Actinomycetota; class Acidimicrobiia; order Spongiisociales; family UBA5794; genus JAAETI01. The sequence goes on along the minus strand of CAWDDT010000011.1, from coordinate 127,074 downwards.
ACCGCAAAAGAGAAGCCCCAGTTGGGCAAAGTACTTGCCGTAGGACCGGGTGAGTATAAAGACGGAGAGCGGATCCCGCTCGATGTCAAAGAAGGCGACGTCGTGTTTTATTCGAAATACGGCGGCACCGAGGTCAAGGTCGAGGGCGAGGACTACTTGATTCTCTCGGCCCGTGACGTACTCGCCGTTCTCGCTTAGGAGGCTCCCACCAGATGGCTGCTAAAGAACTGAAGTTCAATGAGGAGGCACGTCGTGCCCTCCAGGCGGGTGTAGACAAGCTCGCCAACACCGTGAAGGTGACGCTCGGCCCCAAGGGTCGCAACGTCGTGCTCGAGAAGAAGTGGGGCGCCCCCACGATCACCAATGACGGCGTGACGATCGCCAAGGAGATCGAACTCGACGACCCCTATGAGAATATGGGCGCCCAGCTCGCCAAAGAGGTCGCCAACAAGACCAATGACGTAGCCGGTGACGGCACCACGACGGCAACCGTGCTCGCCCAGGCGATGGTCCAGGACGGTCTCCGTCTCGTGGCCGCCGGCGCCAACCCGATGGAGCTGAAGCTCGGTATCGAGGAGGCTGTCGCCAACGTCGTCGAGGCGATCGCCGATGTGGCGACCCCGGTCGATTCCAACTCGAAGGATCAGATCGCATACGTCGCTGCCAACTCGGCGGCGGACCGCAACATCGGCGAGCGAATTGCCGAGGCGATGAAGAAGGTCGGCAACGAGGGTGTCATCACCGTCGAGGACAGCCAGACATTCGGCGTAGATCTCGATTTCACCGAGGGTATGCAGTTCGACAAGGGCTACATCTCGCCCTACTTCATAACAGATCCTGACCGCCAGGAGGCGATCCTCGAGGATCCGTACATCCTGATCGCCAACCAGAAGATCACCTCGGTGCAGGACCTGCTCCCGGTGCTGGAAAAGGTCATGCAGACCGGCAAGCCGATTCTCGTGCTCGCTGAGGATGTCGAGGGTGAGGCTCTGGCCACGCTCATCGTCAACCGTCTCCGTGGCACGTTCAGCTCGGTCGCCGTCAAGGCTCCCGGGTTTGGTGAGCGACGCAAGGCCATGCTCCAGGACATCGCGATCCTGACCGGCGCCACCGTCATCAGCGAAGAAGTCGGTCTCAAGCTCGAGAACGCCGTCATCGACATGATGGGCCGCGCCCGCAAGATCGTCGTCACCAAGGACAACACGACCGTCGTCGAAGGCTCAGGCAGCCACGCCGAGGTCGAGGCCAGGGTGAAGCAGATTCGGCAGGAGATCGAGAATTCGGACTCCGACTGGGATCGGGAGAAGCTCCAGGAGCGTCTCGCCAAGCTGGCCGGCGGCGTTGCCGTGATCAAGGTTGGTGCGGCTACTGAGGTCGAGCTCAAGGAGAAGAAGCACCGCATCGAGGATGCCATTCAGGCAACCCGCGCCGCGGTCGAGGAGGGCATTGTCGCCGGTGGCGGCGTCACGTTGCTCCGTGCCGGTTCGTCGATCAAGAATCGCGGCGGCACCGACGATGTCAAGGCGGGTCGGGCGCTGGTCGTTCGGGCGCTGGAGGCTCCGCTGCGTCAGATCGCGGTCAATGCCGGCCACGAGGGTGGTGTTGTCGTCGAGCACGTCCGTGCCAGCGAGGGCAACTTCGGCTTCAACGCCGCGACCGGTGAGTACCAGGACCTGATGGCTGCCGGGATCATCGATCCGGCCAAGGTCACCCGTGCCACTCTGCAGAATGCAGCGTCCATCGCAGCTCTTCTCATCACCACCGAGGCGCTCGTCGCCGAGGAGAAGGAAGACGAGTCTGCCGCCGCCCACAGCCACGGTGGTGGCATGGAAGGCATGATGTAACACAGCTTCGGCGGCTTCGTCGCCGATACCGTACCGATGAGTTCGGGGCCCGAAAGGGCCCCGAACTCGTTTCCCCCTTACCGGCTTCTGGCGTAGATGGTGCCGGGATGTCGGCATCGTCTACGCACGAATGGAGAGTGCGGGCTAGGTTCAGCGCGATGGAATTCGGGCTTACTAGCTTTGCGGAGACTCACCGCGACCCCGCAACGGGCGTGGCGATCAGCCACGGTGAGCGGCTGCGCAACGTGCTTGCCGAGATCGAACTCGCCGAGGAAGTAGGCCTGGATGTGTACGGCCTGGGCGAGCACCACCGCGTCGACATGGCGGCATCGTCGGTTGCGGTTGTTCTCGGTGCTGCGGCGGCCCGTACCGAGCGAATCAGGCTCAGCTCAGCTGTGATCATTCTCAGCTCGGCCGACCCGGTTCGCACCTATCAGGACTTCGCGACGCTCGATCTGCTGTCGCAGGGCCGTGCCGAGCTTCTGGTGGGGCGGGGATCGTTCATCGAGTCGTTCCCACTGTTCGGCTACTCGCTCTCGGACTACGACGAGCTGTTCGCCGAGAAGCTCGAACTGCTGCTGGCGATCAGAGACAACGAGCGGGTCACCTGGTCGGGCAAGTTCCGGCCACCACTCGAGGATCAGGCGGTCTATCCACGAGCGCAACAACAACCGCTCCCGGTCTGGATCGGTGTCGGCGGTACGCCGGCCTCGATGGTTCGTGCCGGTCAGCTGGGGCTTCCGGTTGCGCTGGCGATCATCGGCGGCGATCCGGCGAGGTTCGCCACCCTCGTCAAGTTGTACCGGCGATCGCTGGTAGAGGCGGGACACGATCCGAAGAGCGTTCCCCTGGGCGTCCATGCCCTCGGCCATGTTGCCGATGACAGGGACGAGGCGATCGAGACGATCTACCCCGGCTTCACCGCGACGATGAACAAAATCGGCCGGGAAAGGGGATGGCCGCCGCTGTCACGTGAGCAGTTCGATTGGATGGCGAGCCCGGACGGGTCGCTGATCGTCGGGGACCCGGAGACGGTTGCGACGAAGGTCCAGCGCTGGTGCGAGATGCTCGGCATCGACCGCTTCCTGCTGCACACGACCGCCGGCAATCTGCCGCACGACGTCACGCTGCGCTCGATCGAGCTGTTCGGCAATAAGGTCGCACCGGTGGTGCGCAACAGGATGGAGAAGACCAATGGATGATTGCACGCACATACCCGCCGACGTCTCGCCGCCGGTACCCGGTGCCGACGGCTGCGAAGACTGTCTGGCGGCGGGGAGACGCAACTGGGTCCATCTGCGCCTGTGCCAGAGTTGCGGGCACGTCGGCTGCTGCAACAACTCGCCCGGTCGCCACGCGACCGCACATTTTGCCGAGACCGGCCATCCGCTGATCCGGTCCTACGAGCCGGGTGAGGACTGGTGGTGGTGCTATCCCGACGACGCGTTTTTCATGATCGATGGTGCGCCGCCGGCTCCCTCGCACCGTTGATAGCGCCTCTGGCGTCGCAGACCGGAATATGTTCCGGTCTGCGACGCCAGAACGGAGGGGCCTACGTTCTCGCTACCTCTCGGGGTCGTGGATGCGTAGCCCGAGGGCCTCGACGATCTGGAGCGCCGTGGCGGCGCTCACCGTGGCTCCGGTGAGCTTGGTGAGGCTGGAGTCGAGGTAGAGGCCGGGGCAATCGATCAGCGTGGCGCCGCTGAGGTCGGCGTGGGCGAAGTCTGCCCCGGCGAGATCGGCTCTCTCGAAATGAGCGTCGACCAAGACCGTCTCCCGGAACCCGGTCTCGTTGACCCGGCAATCAACGAACCGCCAGCCGGTAAGGTCGAGCTCGGCGAAGTTGCTCAGGCTTAGGTCGCAACTGGTGAAGCTGTTGGGTTCGGTGATGGCGGCATCTCGCCTGATCACCATGCTCCAGTTGACCCCGGTTATCCGGCACTCTTCGAATGCGCATCCGGAGAAGAGGCTGTCGATCGGCTCCATGAGCGAGAGATCGCAACCGGCGAATGTGCAATCGACAAACCGCGACGTCGCGAACGGTCGCGGCGTTCATCACGACGTTGCGGAATTCGCAGCCATCAAACTCGCATTCGTCGATAGTTCTCTCGCTCAGGTCGAGGCCGGTGTACACCTCATCGACGAGCTGCTCGTGCGAGAACGGGCGTTCCATAGTTCCCAGCAACCCCTTCTGCGTCAATTCGCCGTGTGGCGCTATGCCAGCTGGAACAGACAGTTAGCGACCGTCCGTCGATCGCCGTATCTCCTCGAACTTACACCCGTCTCCACGTTAATTGCCAGCTGCCAGCGGATTGGTGTTCTGGGCAATCGGAACCGTGTGTTTAGCCACTTCGTCGTCTCGGCGAGTCCTGTAGAGAAGCAGCTTCTTGCGTCGTCATGTCTCTCCAGTCGACGTCGGGGCCGGCGAGTGCAGGCCACACGAACACCACTGGCCCCGTTTCTCTTCGTATGAGCCGGGCGCCGTCTGCAGCACATAGTAGAGCTCCTCGACTCGGGGATGCCCATCGCCTCGGCGCCGACGATCCGTCATAGCGCTGGTGGATAGGACGAGCTCCGTCCCGTCGCTTACGGTGCGGGCGTGTAGCTCACGGGTGCCACATCGCTCTGCGTCGGACAGAAGCAGGATGCGTGTGCTCTCGGCCGCACCGGCTGTCGTCGCCTCGATTGGAGGCGCACCGGAGGTCGCGAGCGAACAACCGCCGATGTCGGCGGGTCCCAGCTCGATGGTCCCTTCAATGGGCTTCGATCCGGTGAGCGTCGCCACGCCCGGCTGCGTCACATATGCCTCGAGACACTCGGGGCATTCGAGGTCGATTACGAAAAACGTTGCGTTGTTGCCAACCGGCTCGCCGGGATGGGTTGAGACGATCACCCTACGACCATCGAAGTCGTGCAAGCTGACCTCGCCGCTGTGTGGTCCGGATACCTTCATCAGTTGTGGTTGCGAGCTGCCATCGTCCGGCCCTTCCCAGGCGGCCAGATATGTGGTGGCGTCCAGGTCGCTGAAGTGGTCGATGGTGATCACTGTGCCGGTGTCATCCACGAGAGCAACCGTGCGATTGGCGGAACCGAGCGTATACCCGTTCGCCAGCGAAGCCGATACCCCTTCACGCCATGGCTCCAGGGTCGGCCATCGGAACCCGTAGAAGTCGTCTTCGGTGTATCCGAGGTGGAGGAGCAGTGTCACACCGCCGGAGTCGACCCACACGAGCCGGCTCGTATTCTGCGGATCGAGACCGTCCTCGACCGGCAACACGGTTGTGCCACTACCGGCCTTGTACCCGGTGGTCACGCCGTCGATGGCCAGGAAGAAACCCCCGTCCCGGTCGGACAGAACCGCCGCGCCATCGAGGTGCTCAGATCCCGGGACGGGCTCCATGATCTTCGTCAGCGACCCATCGCCGCCGTAGAAGAGACCCTGCCACGTGGACACGAGTACCCCCGGGGCGTCCCCCCCGGGCACGGTCACCGCCGCCTGATCCTGAAGGAGTCGCTCAGCATCCCAGGCGGCAATCTGCTGCTCCCATTGGCTTCGGGTCACGACTTGGCAGTCTCGTTCCAGCATGCCCCAGAAGCCTCGCAGGTCCCATTGAGCTGGAACTCGACCGAATCCACCTCTGGAAACTGGAACAGGTTCGCTTGCAGATCGGCGAGGAAGTATCTGCTACCCGTGCTGGTACTGACGTTGTTCACGCGGACGTGATCATTGAAATCGACCGTTAGTCGTCGATTGTCGAGCGATATCGAATTGAGGGCATCGGCGTCCAGTTCGGTGAACGACGAGGAGAAACCCATGGAGCGCTCTTCATCCGTGGGTCCCGCCAGCACTGCCCGCATCGTTGCCTCGATCGGGTCTGCGATTGGTTCGACCCGTGTGACCGGGCTGGAGACGTCGGGGTAGAGCCGTCGCGGCCGCACTCGAGCAGGACTTGGACGGTTGTAGATCCCCGTCTGGCGTAATCTCCGGTTGTGTAATCGAGGCAGCCGGCTTTCACCTGCACTCCAACCTCGATGGTGCCCCCCGCCGCAACGCTTTCCCCCGCCACCGGGGATTGTGCTGTGATGGATCCGAAGCCGTTCCGGCTCGGGTATTGCTCGGTGATCTCGCACGCGAGGTGCAGGTCGGCGAGTTGAGCCCTCGCCTCGTCCGCCGTCAACCCGGCTAGATCGGGCACAACGACGGAACCGGGCGCATCAGTCGTCACCTGGAAGCTCGTTGTGGTTGTGACGTTTCCCTCGGGGATCACGGTCGTGGTTGTCTCCGGGAGCAGTGTGGACCCGGAGACGTCGTCGCCCGCTGGGAGAAAGCGCAGCCCGATGAGCACCAGCGCCGGGACGAGCACGATGGCGGCACCGGCGAGCACGGCTGCCGTTACCCGGAACCGGCGGTGCTCGGGCCGTGTCATTGTCTCCTCGAGCGAAACGGGCTCTTCGAGACGGTCGATGTAGCGGAGTAGTCGATTGTTGAGGTCAGACATCGGTCACCTCGAGCTCGGAGCGAAGCCTCGCCAGGCCTCGCTCGACGTGGTTCTGTACGGAGGATCGGGAGATGCCGAGGAGGTCGGCGACCTCCCGATGGGTGTACTCGAAACCGTGGACCATCACCACCGCTTGACGCTGCCGGGGTGATAGCTTGTTGAGGGCGGCGGGTAGCCCCGGCTCGACCCTGGGGAGCACCGGGTCGGGTCCGGTCTCGAAAACGGCACGCCGGGGCCACAGCCGGCGGGAGCGACTCTGTCCTACCCGGTACAGGTAGCCGATCGGGTTGTCCATCGCCCGGACACGGTGCCAGTTCTCCCACCCGTAGGCCAGAGCTTCGGCGGCCGCCTCGCGCCCAACCTCGCCGCCGCAACGGGCGATCAAGGCTCGGCGCAGCTTCGGCTCGGCGCGTGCGTGGAACTCTGCGAATGTCAGCTCACTGGTCTGCGGGTCTGTCATCGTCGGCATCTCACGCTATGAAACCGTCGGGGATGCGGGTTGCACCACAGGCTTCTCAGGGCGACAGCTGTGCTTCCCACTCCGCACGGGTGATCTTCTGGCACTGGCCGCCGAGTTGTTGCCAGAAAGCGTCGCAGGATCCGCCGACCCGGTACTCGACTGCGTTGATCGTGTCGAACTGAAACACGTTGGCGTTGAGCGTCGAAATGAAGATCTGCGAGCCCTCGGTGGTGTCGACACCGTCCGGGAAGACGCGGTCTGCGAACTCCACATATGCGGTCTGGTCGGTCGTATCGATCGTGACCCCGAGCGCCGACCCGTCTGCGCCGGTCGGGAATGGCGACCTGAAGCCGAGAGCTTGCTCCTCCGGTTCGAGCCCCTTGACCATCTCCTTCAGAGTTGCCGTCAACACCAGATCGGTGGTGGGGACGGTTCGGTACACGAACGTGCCGCCGACAGCGATGTCCTGGCTTCCGCACGGGAAGTAGACACGGAGCACTGTGGCCGCATCGGATGGTGGTTCCTCCTCCGTGCACACGGCGCCGCCGGCTGTATCCGTGGTGGTGGTGGAAGACGCGGCGGCCGTGTCGGCCACCGCTGTGGTGGTCGTCTCCTCACCGGCAGCCTCGGTGGTCGTAGTGGTCGTCCGGGGCGCGAGTGTGTCGCCCGGGGGCTCGAGCAGACCGCGAAAAGCGGTGACCAGGATGAGCGCGAGCACGATGCTCACGGCGGCGATCAACCCGCGTTGAATCATCTGAAGTGTGCGTTGATCCATGTGCCGGAACCCTAACGAGTCTTGGTACAGCTGCGATCTTCCAGCTTAAGACACCTTGCCGGAAATGCGGCTCTTACACCCAGGCTTCATCCTGATAGCGGCGGCGCTCGTAGCGCCACTCGCGGTCCAGGAGACCCCAGACGGAGTGGTCGAGCCATCTGTTCCCCACCTTCACCTCGTCCCGGAGGGTGCCTTCCTTGAGGAAGCCGAGCTTCTGCACCACCCGCTCGGAGGCCACGTTGCCGATGGCGATTCGAGCGGTCACCCGGTGCATTTCCAACTCCTCGAAAGCGACTTGGAGTATGCGCGCCGTCGCCTCGGTGCCGACGCCTTTACCGGCTAGATCGCTGCGGACCCAGTAACCAACTTCACCAACGGCATTGGCCCGTGAGACGAACCACACCGAAACGTTTCCGGCATGCGTGTCATCGTCCTCGTGGGTTCTGATGGCAAAGTCGAACGCTCGACCGGTTGCCCAGGCACCGATGGAATCCTTGACGAACTGGGCTGTAACGCTGCGCTGATAGTTGACAGCCCAGGGCAGGTATTGAGACAGCTCCGGCAGCGACGCGCGGACCGAATCGTGCATCGCAGAAGTGTCCTTGCGCCGGAAAGGGCGAAGGACCAGGTGCGGGGTGAACCGCGGCTCGTGGCCGGGCATCTGTGCCATCGGCAGAAGCTTATCCCCATGTCACGTAAGGTGCGTCTGTGCTAGACGTTTGGACCCGTCTTGGGGCATTGCATCCAGTCCAATACCCAGCCGAGGCTAGGTCGGCCGTGTTGGTGCCGCTCTACCGCGACGAGACCCACACGGTGCGGGTCGTTCTGACCAGGCGGCCCGACCATATGCGCACGCATCCGGGCGATGTTGTCTTTCCGGGCGGGCGGCTCGAGGACGGCGAGACCCCCGAGGAAACGGCCATTCGAGAGGCCCATGAGGAGATCGGTTTGCCCCCGGACGGGGTCGAGGTGATTGGAGGGCTCACGCCCACTTCGACGCGCAACCGTCGCCACCTCATCGTCCCGGTAGTGGCCAAGGTGGTACGGCCGCGGGAGTGGGTTGTCGAGAAGCAGGAGGTGGCGGCCGTCATCGAGGCGCCCGTCGTGGAGCTCCTGGACGAGAGCCGGTGGCGCCAGTCGAGCTGGTTCGGTCACAAGTTGTGGTTCTACGAGTTCGAAGAGGGAACCCTCTGGGGAGCCACGGCTTTCATGATGCGTGAGTTCCTCGGTGTCCTGCGTGCGACGCCGTAACGGCGGGTCACATGCGGGCGATCGTCAGCGGCACTGCTACCGCCAGGGCCGCGAGTGTCGCCAACAGCACGATGACGGCTACCCAGAACCTCGTGTTCCGGGTCCATTCGAGGCTGCCAGTTTGCAGAAATGACGCTGAGGTAGGCGGCGTCCACTCGATCGGATCGAAGTGCTCTTCGAGCACCTCCTTCGCCCACGATGCATCGTCGACGACCACGTGGACCTTGTAGCCACCCGTAGTCATCTGCATCAACGGAATGGTGCCACCGGCGTTGTCGACCAGGACGAACGCATCGAACCCGGCGTCGGCCAGGCGGGCCACAGCGATGTCGGCCTCCAGCTTGGTGTTGAACGCGGCGATCTCGGTTGTCTCTTCCATCATGCCAGCTGATCGATCAACGCCCATAGGGCGTCGACGTTCTCCTTGCTCGTGTTGGTCTGGCCGATAGATACCCGGATCGCGCTCATGTCTCTGAGCGTGGTCGGGGTCAGCGAGACCTGACCGGTCCCATTCAAGTCGGTGGCGAGCTTTGTGGTTGCCGTATCGCCATCCGAATGCCGGAAGACGACGAGGGAGAAGGGATGCGGAGCGACTACCTCGAACCGGGCGTCCGCCTCGAGCTTTCCGGCGAGATCCTGCGCCAGTGCGATGTGCTCGCGGATATGGTGCCGGATTCCCTCCGCCCCATAATGTCTCAGCACGAACCACAGCTTGAGCGAGCGAAACCTCCGCCCCAGCGGGACGTGCCAGTCGCGGTAGTCGATGACCTTGCCCGACAGCGTCGCCTCATTGCGTAGGTATGGGGGCAGGATGCTCATCGCATCGATGAGCGGCTTGCGGTCGGCGACGTAGTAGAGGTTGCAGTCGAAGTTGGTGAACATCCATTTGTGCGGGTTGAACGTGTAGCTGTCGACGAGCTCGAGACCGTCCTGATGATGTCGTAGCTCGGGACAGATCATCGCCGAGCCGGCGTACGCCGCATCAACGTGCACCCACATTCCTGATTTCTTGGCTATCCCGGCCAACGTGCGAATCGGATCGACTCCCGTGGTGGCGGTGGTTCCGACGGTCAACGCAACGAAGACGGGGACGAGCCCGTCGGCCCGATCGGCGGCCACCTGCTCTTCGAATGAAGCCGGGTCCATGGCAAAGTCGGCGTCGGTCGGGATCGCTCGGAAGTTGGTGAAACCGGCGATGCGAGCGCCCTTCTCCACCGACGAGTGCGTCTGATCGGAGGCATACACCACCATGCGGTCCAACGACGTGCGCTGCCGCGCCAGTTCGCGGGCTGTCACCATTGCTACGTGAGCGGAATCCGAGGCGCTCATCTGGATGACCCCGCCGCCCGGTCCCGTGGTTTTCCAGACGTGCGGGAGACCGAGCAGGTCGACCATCCAGTCGACCACGACCGTCTCCAACTCGGTGGCGGCGGGTGACGTCGACCACAGCATCCCCTGGACGCCGAGACCGGCGGCCGCCATCTCGCCAAGCACAGACGGTCCCGAGCTGTTGGCAGGGAAGTACGAGAACCAGTTGGGCGACTGCCAGTGGGTGATCCCCGGCATGATGATCTCGTTCAGGTCGCGGATGACATCCTCGAACGGTTCCGGCTGCTCGGGGGCGGCGTCGGGGAGGGCGCTGCGGATGGCGCCGGGTTCGACCTGGGAATTGACCGGGTATCGGGTGACGTTCGCCAGATAGTCGGCGATCCAGTCGACCATGTCGTGACCCCGCTTGCGAAAGTCTTCAGGAGTCATGTGAAAATCGGTCACGGTGTTGGTCCCTTCCCGAGGTAGCGGTCGAGCCAGGAGAGAAACTCGCCGTACCAGTGGATTGAGTTCTTCGGTTTCTCGATCCAATGCCCCTCATCCGGGTAGTAGACGAGCCTGGCGTCGACACCCTTCTGCTTGAGGATGCCGTAGAGAACCAGGCCCTGGGTGACAACGACGCGGTAGTCCTGTTCCCCGTGGATGACCAGCGTGGGGGTGTTCATCCCGGACGAGTGCGCCACCGGGCTCCACCGCAGCACCGCGTCGATGTCCTCCCACGGGGTGCCGCCGACGGCTGCGGCCCGGCCCGACGTAATGTCGCTGGCCCACTGACCGAGTAGGTCGGTGACCCCGGCGTGGCAGATGGCGGCGGCGAATCGGTCGGTCTGGCTCGTGATCCAGGAAACGAGGTAGCCACCGTAGGAGCCCCCGACCACCGCCATCCGGTCCTCGTCGATGAAGCCGAGGTCAAGCAGATAGTCGGTTGCCGCCATTATGTCCTGGTACGGCTTGTCGCCCCATGTTCCCCGGATCGAGCGGGCGAAGTCGTCGCCGAACGAGTCGGAGCCGTGGAAGTTCACCGACACCACCACATAGCCGGTGGCGGCGAATGCTTGCGTGTTCCACCGGTAGTGCCAGGAGCCACCCGAGGCATTGTGTGGGCCACCGTGGATGTTGTGCACCAGCGGCCATTTTCTCGCCGGATCGAAGTCCGGGGGGTAGACGATGTGCGCCTGGATCATCGTGCCGCCGGCACCGGGGAACTCGAACTCGCCGATCTTTCCGAGTTGAAGCCTGCCAAGAGCCTCGTCGTTGAAGCGGCCAATTCGATTGACACCGCCGGCGCCGGCGACGGCCACATCTGCGGGCCGGGCGGCAGACTCGGTCCTGAGCCACAGGGGACCGGCCGTCGGGCGAGGCCCATGGGCATAGTCCGTATCGGCAACCGGCGTCGGCGTGTCGCTGCCGTGCGGCAACAGGAACACAGTCATGCCGCCGTCGTCTGCGGCGTGGAGGACCAGATCCGAGTCGGTCGTGTACTCCCACCCGCCTGCAGAGCGGTCCCACCGGGGCGCCAGATCCGTCTTGTCCCTGGTCGCCCGATCGAACCGAACCAGCTTTACATGATCGGCGTAGTAGTCCGGCTCGTGTTGCTCGCCAAAGGTGACGTAGCGGCCGTCGGGGCTGTAGCGAGGTCGGAGCTGCTGGGCGGGGATACGCTCGACGTCGTCGAGTAGGACCGGCTTCGGGTCGGTGATGCCAGTGGCGTGAATGGCGAAACGGAAGCGATAGCGCGGGTCTGGTTCGATGTCGGCGGCGTAAGCCACCTCTTGCCCATCCGGTGATATGTCAAAGACGCCGGAGACTTCGTCGAGGGCGATCGGCCGGCCGAGGTCGGGTGTGAGATCGGTCAGCTCGCCGGTAGAGAGTCGGAGATGGAACAGATGGTGGATCTGACCGTCGACGAGCCACCGTTTCCAGTAGCGATAGACAACGTGCTCGGTGACGATGGGCTGCGTGGGGGCATCGTCACGACGCTCGATTTCGCCCTCGGTGTCGGCAACATTGGCGAAGCCCGCCAGCAGCGGGACGGCGAGAACGAGCCCTGAGCCATCCGGCAGCCACTTGGCCGCCTCCACTCCGAGCGGGAGGTCGGTGACGCATTCGGCCTCACCGCCGGCGAAGCCCATTAGGTGCAGCTGCCGTTTGCCGGTATCCCCCGCTTTGCGGAGAAAAGCCAGACGCTCCCCGTCGACGGAGACGGCCGGTTGGGTGCTCGAAACCGAGGAGGTGGTCAGCGCCAGCCGGGTCCCGTCGGAGCCGACCCGCCATAGCCTCGTCGTCCCCTCATTGGCATCTATATCGAATGTGGTGACGGGGACGACAGCGAAGTGCCCGTCGGGGTGGGGTTCCGGCTGACCCACCCGAGCGAGATTCCACAGGTCGGTGGCGGTTAGGTAGCTCATTTGCCCAAGTTAGTGCCCCCGCCCCCGTGGTTCATTCGGCTTCGTCGCCGTTGCGCTCCTGGTGGCGGAGCAGACCTATGACGAGACCCTCGACGACCGCGTTCCAGGAGGCGTCGATGATGTTCTCGTGCACGCCGACCGTTCCCCAGCTCGTGTCGGCGTCGGCGTGGTCGCACAGCACTCGCACCCTGGCGCTCGTACCGTCGCTGGAGTCGAGGTCACGCACCCGGTAGTCGGTGAGGGTGATGTCGGCGACCTCGGGGTAGAAGCCGACGAGGGCCGCCCGCAGGGCTCGGTCGAGGGCGCTCACCGGCCCGTCGCCTTCCCGGGTCGTCACGATGCGCTCGTCGCCTACGAAGACCTTCACGGTCGCCTCGGCGACGACCTCGCCGTCGCGGAACTCGACGAAGACCCGGTAGGACTCGGGGCGGAAGAAATCCTGTTTCCAGCCCTGTGCTTCGCGCAACAGCAGCTCGAACGAGCCGTCGGCGGCCTCGAATTGGTAGCCGAGATGCTCGAGTTCCTTTATCCGGTCGACGACGGTCTGGGCGTCCTCCGGCGTGAGGTCGAGACCCTGGGCGCGAGCCTTGGCGACAACGGTGGAGCGGCCGGCGAGCTCTGACACCACAACGCGGGTGGCGTTGCCAATCCCGTCGGGGCTCATGTGCTCGTAGGCGTCGCTTCTTCTTGCGAGCGCCGAGGTGTGCAGGCCGGCTTTGTGGGTGAATGCCGACACGCCGACGTAGGGCTTGTGGGGGTCGAGCGTCAGGTTCACGATGTCGGCCAGGTGGTGTGAGACGGTGGTGAGCCGGGGGAGTCGATCGGCAGGGATGGTCTCGATGCCCATCTTCAGCGACAGGTTCGGGATCAACGAGCAAAGGTCGGCGTTGCCGGTTCGCTCCCCATATCCGTTGATACAGCCCTGCACCTGGGTGACACCTTCGAGCACCGCAGTGATCGAGTTGCCGACTGCCATGCCGGAGTCGTTGTGGAAGTGACAACCGAGGGTGGCGTCACCGAGCGCCTCGCCCACCTCTCCGACGATGCGCTGCACCTGGTGGGACAGGAAGCCCCCGTTGGTATCGCACAGCACCAGGCGCTCGGCTCCGGCGTCGTGGGCCGCACGGAGCGCAGCAACGGCGAAATCCGGGTTGTCCCGGTAGCCGTCGAAGAAGTGCTCGGCGTCGAAGAACACCCGGCGTCCCTGCGAGCGCAGGTATGCAACGGAGTCGCCGATCATCTCGAGAGCCTCCTTGTTGCTGGTGCGCAGCGCATGTTTGACGTGGTAGTCCCAGGCCTTGCCAACCAGGCAGATGACGTCGGTTTCGGCCGACAGCAGAGCCGCCAGCTGCTCGTCGTCCTCGGGTCGAACCTTTGCCCTACGCGTCGAACCGAACGCCACCAGCGTCGACGTCCGGAGATCGAGCTCGGTCTTGGCCCTGGCAAAGAACTCCTCATCCTTGGGATTGGAGCCGGGCCATCCACCCTCGATATATGCGACCCCTAGCCCATCAAGCAGCGATGCCACCTTTAGCTTGTCGCGCGCCGTCAGCGAGATCCCCTCCTGCTGGGTCCCGTCGCGCAGGGTCGTGTCGTAAATCTCGACTGATTGGGCACTCATTGGGTTCTCCCGGGTACGAAAAACCCCCCGCAGCTTGCGGAGGGTTGCAGGGGCGCACACGCCCGTCTGGTGGGGCGCGGCGCCTAACTAATGATGATGAACAGGTGGTTCATGGTCGCTGAGTATGGAACAGAACCGCTGTCAGGTCAAGCCTGGCCCCAGTATCTGCTACGGAGTAGGCGCCAGAGCCACAGGGATGAAGCTGGTCAGCATGGCCCAGGCCGCGTCTTCGTCCTCAGCCGACACGTCTTGTCCCATCGCCAGGATGGCGTCGAACGTCCTCCCGTTGTCGATGTAGCGGAACTCGCCGCCGTGGAGCCGTCCCGGGTCGCTGATGCACTCTTGGAAGTCTCCCTGGAGAAACTCGGCGCCGCTTCTGAAATCGTCGGGGCGGGGTCCGTCGGCGTAGCCGGCGCCCAACTCGTGGATTGTGAGCAGTACGTCGGTTGGGTCGATGGCGTCGAAGGCGGCGGTGGAGAACTGGGCGCACCGGTCCCCGCTGACAGGTGCTTCGAAGGTGGACACGGCTATCACCATCTGGAAGCCGAGCGCCGGGGTGAGCGTTTCTGGAGCGACATACCAGTCGGACGGGTATGTGATGGTGAACTCCTTGTCCGAGTCGGAGTAGCGAGCCCAGGCGAAATCACAGGGCTGGCCGTCGAGTGAGGCCGTATACATGCCCTCGACCGCGCCCGTGACGTCGAACGGAGCGCAGCGTGCCTCGGGCTCGAACACGAAGCCACCGACGAACTGGCCGGGCGGCTCGTCGCACGGGAGGAAGGTGACCGCTCCGTAGTCGGGATCGACGGTGTAGTTGCCGCCCGAGTTCCAGATCGAAGCATCGAAGAGGTGCGATACCTGGCTGCTCCAGCCGAGCGGAACGGAAATCGTCACGGCCTCGTCGCCGTAGAGATTGCCGATCGTCTTGACCGTATTGCCGCCGTTGATTGAGCCGAGAGGCCACAGCCACAGTGGTCCGATCTGAGTTGCTTGGTCACGCCACCCCTCCGGCATGTCGCCACCACTGCAGAACTCACCGCCGCCGTCGACGTAGGGCGTATGCGACAGCGTGGCTTCGTAGGTACGGTTGGTCACGCCGGTGATTGCCATGTTGTCCATCACATCGTGGACCACGCTCGAGCTCCCAAAGACAGTGACTCGTGTGTTGGTGGCGGCGTCGCACCACTCGAGGCTACCGTTGGCGGTGTTGTAGCCATCGCCGGTGACGTACTGACACTGGTCGGGATACAACATGATGGTGCCGTCGGCGCCGTCCAAACGGAGGTCAGGCCCGTCCGGGCCGCCCTTGTCGCCGAGCACCGGCACGATCTCGAGCGGACCGTCACCGGCGAGCACCGGGTAGCCGTTGTCGGCAACGTAGCCGCCGAGCGACTGCACCCAATCGGCCAGCGTCTCGTCCCGAGCGTCACTGCGATTGGCGTGGTAGTCCCACGTCTGTAGGGTCCAGTTCCCCAACGAGACGAACAGGTAGTCGGCGGTGTCGTCGGGGGCGAAGCTCCACAGCTCGGCGGTTCCGCCCCGCGGGTCGGGGTACGTCGCCAGCCGTTCGGCTCTCCCCGCAACGGCTCGTTGTCTCGCCACGTTCTCGACGATCGTTCCGTAGCGGATGGTGAAGGTTCGGCCCGTGCCGGAGTCCTCGAAAGCACCTTGCAGCTCGATCCCGTCGCTGAGGAAGTCGTACTGATCGGGGTAGGACAGCTCGGCCGTGGTGCCGTCGACGAACCCGATCGGCACGACCGTGTTGGTTCCCCAGTGGTGTGTCTCAGGGGCGAAGATCGGCAGCGCAGGAAGCTCGGTGGCGAGCGTGGTCGGTGCAGTGGTGGATGTGGGAGTGGTCGTCGATGGGGTGATCGGTGAGGTCTCGTCGGGCTCCACCCGGGTCAGCAGGGCAGTCGACAT
Source organism: uncultured bacterium (assembly GCA_963801165.1). GTDB lineage: Bacteria > Actinomycetota > Acidimicrobiia > Spongiisociales > UBA5794 > JAAETI01. Next base: position 110,967 of record CAWDDT010000011.1, on the reverse strand, counting down.
CAGAAGGAGCACGAACCCGGCTACGGCGAGGGTGAGCATTGCAGTGGAGCGGCGACGCCTCGCCCGGGAATAGCGACCGAAGTCGAGACGACGGGCCGCGGTGTGTGCCACGTTCCGTAGCTCATCGGCGGCGCGGTTCATCGGTTCCTGGTTCATGTCGGCTCCTCATCGAGGGCGGAGGCGAGCTTCTTCCTGCCGCGGGCGAGATGGACCCGTACGGTGCTCTCCTCGATCCCGAGTATCTCGGCAATGTCGGCGGTGGAGCGGTCTTCCAGAATGGCGAGGGCAATCACCTGCGCCTGCCGGGGTGGCAGGGCGCGCACGTGCTCCCAGCAGGACTCCGTCTCGGGTGTTATCTCCGGAGCTGCCACCGCCGGTCCGAGACGGACCAGGGCGCGGGCCTCGGCCCGCCAGCGCCGGAGACGTGAATAGCTCAGATTGAGGGCGACCCGTCGGATCCAGGCGGCGCGGTGGTCGAGCCGGCCGATGTGCTGCCAATCGCGATAGGCGCGATAGAACGCCTCCTGAGCCACTTCCTCGGCGTGTTGCCTACGCCGGATGACCGCATAACACAAGGCCAGGACGCCGGGCAGCTCGCGTGCATAGAAACGGTCGAACTCCTCGACCGCGGCTATCACCGGAATGTCACGTGATGCCGCCGAAGCCTTCCCCGGATTCCGTTTCACCGTCATACATCGCCTCAACGCACATGGGGGTGTCCACTGCTTACTCTGCCGTGCGGGTTGTCGGATTGGGACGCGGGATTGGCTGCAACCGGCGGGGAAGGTAGGCTTGCGCCGATGACATCGACGCTCTACTGGTGGTGCTCGCAGAGATAGCTGCCTTCGCGCGCCAGGACCGATACGCCGGAGGCCCCGCCCCGGCGTTTTTTCACGAGAGGATCGACAATTGGATAGGCAACTGGACAGGCAGCGAGTCTTTTCCGGGCTGCAACCCACCGGGAACGTCCATCTAGGCAACTACCTGGGGGCGTTGCGCAACTGGGTGAAGCTGCAGGATTCGTACGACTGTGTCTATTGCGTCGTCGATCTGCATGCGATAACAGTCGAGTACGACCCGAAGCAGTTTGCCGAGGATCGACTAGAGGCCGCCAAGGTGTTGATGGCGTGTGGCATCGACCCCGATCGATCGCTGTTCTACTTCCAGAGCCAGGTCCCCCAGCACAGCGAGCTGGCGTGGATCCTCGGGTCCATGACGCCGACCGGCATCCTCAACCGGATGACCCAGTACAAGGACAAGCTCGCCAAGGGGCATGCGGCCAATCTGGGCTTGTATGCATACCCGGTGCTGATGGCGGCGGACATCCTGCTGTATCACGCCAACCTGGTGCCGATCGGTGACGACCAGCGGCAGCATCTCGAGATGACGCGGGATCTCGCCGAGCGGTTCAACAATCGGTTCGGCGAGGTGTTCCCGATCCCCGATGCCTTGATCCCCGAGACATCGGCGCGGGTGATGTCGCTCACCGATCCGACGGCGAAAATGTCGAAAACCGATCCGAACGAGAAGAGCTTCGTTCTCATTCTCGACTCCCCGGACATCGTGCGGAAGAAGATCAAGTCGGCCGTGACCGACTCCGATCCCGTGGTTCGCTACGACCCGGAGAGCAAGCCCGGTATCTCGAATCTGCTCGAGATCATGGCGGGCTGCACCGGTCGCTCGATCGACGAGCTCGTCGACGAATACGCCGACGGTGGCTACGGGAAGTTCAAGGAGGTGGTCGCCGAAGCGGTGATCACCGAGCTGGCACCCGTCCGCAGCGCATACCAGAACCTCGACGATGCCGAAGTTGCCCGGATAATGCGTCGCGGTGCTCTCGATGCCCGCACCAAGGCCGAGGGCTACCAGCAGATCGTCCGCAAAGCGACTGGTCTCGCCGCCATCTAGAACCGAGTCTGCGGCTTCGCGTTCGTGTTAATCCGGTGCCGACATGTAGGCGTGGTGGACGCTAGAAGCGGGCGCCGTGGGTGACGATGTCGAGGACCATGGTGATGGCGTCTGCGACGGCCAGCTCTGTCATCGGGGTGAGCTCCATACCGAGACAGAGCTCGGTGACCGGTATCGAGATGGTGACGGCGTGCTCGGGCGCCCGGCCGACGGTCTCGGTCAGCGCCAGTAGCGAGCCCGGAGTGTTGTAGTGGGTCGTCGCCGAGGCTGAGACCGGCTCGGGCACCGCCGGTACCATGGTCGTCTCCGCCACGTCGATGCTGGCGTCGACGAAGACAACCGTGTCGGCACACGCGATGTCGAGCGTCAGCTCGGGGGCGAGCTGTTGCACTGAGCGAACCTCAACACCGGGAAGGGCCATCGCCTCGATCCGATCGGCCACAGCCCGACCTGCGCCGTCGTCGCACCGCAGGTCGTTGCCGTAACCGATGATCAGCAAGCCCAACTGTCAGCCCCGCCTCACCGAGGACACCACAGTGCCCTCATGATCGAGCATCGTCACATCGAGCGGCATCTTGCCGACCGCATGTGTCGAGCAGCTGAGACAGGGGTCGAACGCCCTGATTCCCGCCTCGATGCGGTTCAGCACCTGCTCGGGGATCTCCGGGCCGTCGATCCACTCCCTGGCGATCTGGAGCACCGTTGCGTTCATCGGCAGGTTGTTCTGCCCGGTGGCGATGATCATGTTGACGTTCTCGAGCACGCCCTTGGCGTCCACCGTGTAGTCGTGGAACAACGTGCCTCGCGGAGCCTCGGAGGCTCCCACCGCCCGGTGATGGTTGATGCCGGCCGTCGCCCGCACCATCGGGTCGAGGATTGCATCGTTCTCGAGGAACTCCCGCATCAGCTCGGTCGACGCCAGGATCTCGATGAGTCGGGCGTAGTGATAGAAGAACGACGAGTTCGCCGTTCCGCCTGCCCGCTCCCGGTAATCCACGAGCGCCTCGTCGGCGAGCGGCGCCCCCATCGTCTGGCACACGTTGAGCCGCGCCAGCGGCCCCACCCGGTAGATGCCTTTGTTGATATCCTCGCCCGGGGGGACCAGCGGCTTGAAGTACGGCGACTTCAGATAGGAGTCGCGTCGGGTCGCCTCGCCGATGTACTCCCTGTAGTCGGCGGGGTCGATGTTGTCGGCGACGGTGTTGCCCTCGGCGTCGACAAACCTGAGGTGGCCGTCGTAGTTCTCCCAGGTGCCGGCAGCGTTGGCGAGACCGAGGTGCAGGCTGGGGAACGTGCCGAAGTTGTTGATCTCCCGCTCGAACTTGCCCAGCATTCCGATGAAGATGCCGAGCGCGTCCTGGGCGGTCTGGTGGGCTTCGGCGAGCCCCTCTAGCAGCCGGTCCCTGGTCTCGGCGGTCATCGGGGCGGCGATCCCGCCGGGAACGATGCCGGGGGCGTGCACCTTGCGGCCGGCGATGGCCTCGATGACACCCTGCCCGAAGCTGCGCAGCCGGATTCCCCGACGCGCCAACTCCGGCTCGGCGCTCATCAGCCCGAATACGTTCCGGGTGGCCGGATCGTGGTCGAAGCCGAGGAGCATGTCCGGTGAGCTGAGATGGAAGAAGCTCAGCGCATGGCTCTGGATGATCTGGCCGAGGTTGGCCACCCGGCGCAGCATCACCGCGGTGTCGGGGATCCGCACCCCCATGACCGCGTCGCCTGCCTTGGCGGAGGCGAGGAGATGGCTGACAGGGCAGATCCCGCAGGTGCGAGCGGTCAGGCTGGGCATCTCCCAGACCAGCCGGCCCTTGCAGAACTCCTCGAAGCCGCGGAACTCGGTCACCGAAAAGCGGACGCTATCGACCGCCCCGGCCTCGTCGAGCTCGATGGCGATCTTAGCGTGACCCTCGATTCGGGTCACCGGGTCAATGATTACGGTATTGCTCATAGTTCCACCTCAGCCGAATCGAATGGCTTCGCCCCGATTCGGGGGAAGGGTGCCCTCGAGAAGGGCCTCCAGGGCCGCCTGGATTCTGGCGGCAGGCGGGGGACAGCCGGGGAGATAGGCGTCGACCCGAATCCCCTGATGCAGGGGAAGGACCCTGGGCAACAAGTTGGGGACGATGCCCGGCTTTTGCGGGATCTGACCATCGCGGTCCGGAGCCTCGACGTACACGGCCTTGATGATCTCGATCGGATCCCCGAGCGGGTTCCGCATGGCGGTGACGTTACCGGTAACGGCGCAGTCCCCGAACGAAACGACCAGCCGCGATTTCTGGCGGATCTCGAGAGCGAGCTCGAGGTTGTCCTCGTTGGCCAGGGCGCCTTCGACGAAGGTTACGTCGACGTCTTCGGGAAACTTCTTGACGTCGGCCAGCGGGCTGTAGACGATGTCGGCGACCTCGGCCAGCTCGAACAGCCACTCGTCCATGTCGAGGAACGACATGTGGCAGCCCGAGCATCCGCCCAGCCATGCGGTGGCGATTCTTGCGCGTGTCACTTTGTCTCCTCGGGGTAGAGCCATTCGTGGCGGTTGCGAGCAACGGCGAGCCGCTGGATCATGGCCGGGTCGTGCACCATCTCACCGACGGAGCGACCCTGGTAGAACAGAGCCCCGGTCGGGCACACGGCGACGCACTTTCCGCACCAGGTGCATGAGAACGATTCGCCCCACGGCTTGTTGAGCTCGGTGATGAGCGTGGCCTGGTTGCCCCGGTAGCTGACATCCCAGACGTGGGCACCCTCGATCTCGTCGCACACCCGGACGCAGCGCGTACATAGGATGCACCGGTTCGCGTCGAAGACGTATTTGGGGTGGCTGGCATCGATGGCCCGGTACGGTGCCTGGTATTCGTATCCGACATGGTCCATTCCCGTCATCACGGCCATGTCCTGCAGTTCGCAGGCTCCGTTGGAGACGCATACCGCACACACATGATTGCCTTCGGCGAACAGCAACTCGAGAATCGTCTTGCGATACGCCCTGAGCCGCGGCGTGTCGGTCTTGATCTCCATGTCGGCGACGAGATTCGTGGCGCAGGCCGGTCGGAGCCGATGATCCTCGGCTATCTCGACCACACAGATGCGGCAGCCGCCCCACACCGACAGACCCTCGAGGAAACACAACGACGGGATGTTGACACCGACCCGGCGGGCGCACTCGAGGATCGACTCGCCCGCGTATCCTTCGTATTCGACCCCGTCGAAGGCAACGGTGATTGTCTCGTGACGGCCGTTAGGCATGGGTCACCTCCGCTCCCACCAGTTCGGTGTACTCGTCGCGGAAGTAGGCCAGGGTGCTGAGCACCGGGTTCGGCGCCGCCTGTCCCAGACCGCACAGGCTGCTGTCTCTGACCACTGTGCACAGGTGCTCGAGATCTCGCAGATCTTGTTTGGTGCCCCTGCCGTCGGTGATCTTCTGGAGCAGGTTGTGCATCTGCACGGTACCCGCACGGCACGGGGTGCACTTGCCGCAGCTCTCATCCATGGAGAACTGCATGAAGAACTTGGCGACGTCGGGCATGCTGACCTCTTCGTCCATGACGACGAGACCGCCGGAGCCCATGATCGAGCCGAGCTCACGCAGGCTCTCATAGTCGACGGGTGTGTCGAGGAACTTGGCCGGGATGCAGCCGCCGGAAGGTCCACCGGTCTGTGCCGCTTTGAAGCCTTTCCCGTCGGCGATGCCGCCGCCGATGTCCTCGATGATCGTGCGCAGCGGTGTTCCCATCGGTACCTCGATGAGCCCCGTGTTGACGATGTCGCCTGCGAGGGCGAACACCTTGGTGCCTGTGCTCTTCTCGGTTCCGATCGAGGCGAACCACTTGCCCCCGTTGTTGATGATCGGGGCGACGTTTGCCAGGGTCTCGACGTTGTTGATCATCGTGGGATGACCCCACAGCCCGGCTTCGGTCGGGTAAGGGGGTCGCAACCGGGGCATGCCCCGCTTGCCCTCGATCGACGCCATCAGCGCCGTCTCCTCGCCGCAGACGAATGCCCCGGCACCGATGCGGACCTCGACATTGAGGCTGAAATCGGTGTCGAGGATGTTGCGTCCGAGGAGCCGGTTGCGCCGGGCAACCCTGATCGCTCTGTCGAGCCGTTCGATCGCCCGGGGATACTCGGCCCTCACGTAGATGTACGCGTTGTCGGCGCCGGTCGCATAGGCGGCGATGGTGATGCCCTCGAGGACCCGGTGCGGGTCGTCCTCCATGATGGTGCGGTCCATGTAGGCACCGGGGTCGCCCTCGTCGCCGTTAGCGACCACATACTTGGTGTCGCTGTCGGCTGCGGCAAGCAACGCCCATTTGCTCGCCGCCGGGTAGCCGGCTCCGCCGCGACCGCGGATCCCGGATACGCGCATCTCGTCGATGACCTGCTTCGGTGTCATCGTGGTCAGCGCCTTCTCGAGGGCCAGATAACCGCCATGCAGAACGTAGGATTCGATGCGATCCGGGTCGATCACCCCACCGTTGGCGAGGACGACACGCTGCTGGCTCGTGAAGAACGGGATGGTGGCGTCGAGCTCGTATTGCGGCACGCTCGCCTCGTTCTCGACGTGGCTGCGGATGATCTCGATCCCGGCTTCCGGTGTCACCTTCTGGTACATGTAGGTGTCGCCACCGCGCCGGAGCACCTTGACGAGCGGTCCGGCACTGCACAGACCCATGCATCCCGTCGGGACGACCTGGGCCTCGAGCGCCATGTCTTCGTTCTCACATTCTTTCTGCATGGCGGCGACGGCGGCGCCTGCTCCCGCCGAGAGACATGCGGTGCTGGTACAGGCTTTGACACGCCAACGGGTCCGGAAGCGAGCCTCGCGTTCCCTTTCGGCTACTTCGTGAAGGTCGATGGGTGCGGCCATCAGCTGCCACCTCCCACGGCTCCGGTAACGCGGGCCAGGGTCGCCTCGACCGTCTGATGGCTCATCACGTCGCCGTCGAGGACGACGACCGGCGCCAGACCGCATGAGCCGAGGCAGCGGGCCGTCTTCAGGGTGAGGCTGCGATCGGCAGAGGTCGCACCGGCCGGCACGTCGTATCTCTCACTGATACCGCGGACGATGTCGTCTGCACCCTTGACGTAGCAGGCAGTCCCGGTGCACACGGTGCACGTGTGGTCGCCGGGCGGCTCGAAGGTGAACAGCTCGTAGAAAGTCGCCACGCCGTAGACCATGCTCGGAGGGAGTCGCAGCGCCCTTGCCACGTAGATGAGTAGGTCCTCGGAGAGATAGCCAAAAACGTCCTGGGCAACATGCAGCGTCTCGATCAGTTGGTCCTGGGCGTAATGACCGCGCTTCAAGTGCTTGTCGACGAGCTCGAACCGGTTGTCTCCGGAGGGATGGTTCCCCGGGGGGCTCGAGGTCTCGGCGGCACGGCTGATCATGGTGTCGCTCATAGGTCCTCACAGTTGGGTGTCAGGCCCCACGATGGTGCCCTCGGAGCAGGATCCATAGGGGACAAAGGCCCAACACCTCGTGACGGTTGGGAAGGCGGAAATTGCATGTGCCGCAATGTCTATTTGCGTGTGAGCATCTAGCGTTGGAACGTTCCAGAACGTTCGATTCGTGTATATATGTTGTGGCAAAGGCGATATCAGCGTGTTGCAGAGTTGGGATTTCTCCCCCTCACACCACCCGCGACCAGCGACGGCGTCCCTGGTTGTCATAGCTAGCCGGTCGGTGGCGGTGTCGCCGACCACGATCTCCGCTACTTCCGCGGAGTCCCTCAGGAACCCTCGCCACGTCCCCACGTGCTACCGGCGTGCGCTCCAATCGGGGGCACTGTTGCGGATCGGATGTGCCGCCGCAAACGCCTGCTCTTCGAACAGCCCACCGATAGCGACGAGGTCGGATACTGACGGGCCGGGGGCGGTGATTGCTCGCTCGAATTGCTGAAACCAGTCCAATTCGGTCGCCACGTCGAATCCGAGGGCCTCGATCTGAGAATCGATTGATGTCTTGGAAACGATGACGTCCATCAGAGGCCCGCCGTGAATAAAGCGAAGGGGGTAGTACGTGGGCCGCGGCAAGTAGTCCGCGGTGACGCCGCCCTTTCCGTCGAAGGTGAGCAAATCGAACGAAGGGACATCGCGTCGGGATTCATCGAGGAACGCTTTGAGGTCAGGGCCATCGACCACGGCCACGTAGCCGATTCCGATGACGCCCGGATTCATGTCCATTCGACCGACAAAACGGTCGAACCGCTCCTGGGTCATCGTGTCGCTGGCACCGAGAAAGGCGGCCGCGGCCGTGAGATCGATCAGTGTGTTGTCGACGGTCTCCTCGGTTGCCATTTCGATCAGCTCGGCTCGTTCGGCCAGCCATCGAGTGGCCGCGGCTTCTTCGTTGTTGTGCGTCCGTCCGTCAATGCGGTCGTTGCCAACAATCCAAACAGCGCCAGGGCGACGAATATCGGATCTCGAAAGGCACGTTTCATTACAACCTGCACTGGTTGGGTACCTGTCGGCCGATTGCGTGGGTTCCTAAACCCTGGGACCCGGTTATCGACTCGTCGCGCCCGGTGGGATCTCGCCGAAGTACTCAACAAGACGCTCGTCGGCGGTAGCTCCGAACAGGATCTCGGCCACTTCGCGGATTCCCTCGGAGTTCCTGACGACATCCTCGGGAACCACCTGAGTGATCTTTGATCGACGCCTGAGGAAGTCCTCGAGCTTGGTGATCATCTCGGTCCCGGCGGCTATCCGGAGCTCAACGCGGAGATAGTCGGCGTTCTCCATGATGTCCTCGCCCATCGACGGGTCCTCACGGATCTCGTCCAGCATCTCGAAGGCGCGTCGGCCGTAGCGGCGCCAGAGCCGGTCGGACAACGGTTCGACATCCGGCTTGTGGCGCAGGTCGTCCAGTTTCATCAGTCGCGCCTGGCGGAAGAACTCGTTCCTCGTCGCCGGGGCCGGCTCTCCGTACCAGTTTCCCGTGTCTTCCTCCAGCGGTACACCCAACTCCTCGACGGCGTCAGCTACCTCCTCGCCGACGTTGAGACAATCCGTGAGCTTGCCCCCGAAGATGGATATCACCCTGCGCCCGTGGTCCAGCTCGATCTCGTGCTTGCGGGAGAGCTTTGTCCAGTCGACGTCGCGCTCGTCGCTCCCGTTGGTCTTGACGACGAGTGGGCGCACGCCGGAGCGGGTGGCGATGACATCTGTTGTGGTCAGCGGCTGATCGAGGTCCAGCCGCGCATTGATCTGATCGAGCAGGAAATCGATGTCGTCGCTGGTGGCGTCGGTGTACGGATCGTCGACGCGGGTGTCGGTCGTTCCGATGACCGAGCGTCTTCCCATCGGGATCACGTAAAACAGACGTTGGGTGTCGTCGAAGAACGCCAGGACTCGCTCGCTCGGCGTCAGGCGAGGCACGATCAGATGAATCCCCTTCGAGTAGACGATACGGTGTTTGGTCTTGAGCCCCAGCATCTTGCTCATCCCGTCGATGAACGGGCCCGTGGCGTTGACGACGATCCTGGCGTGGCACGTGTACCGACGCCCCCCACCGTCGACATCTTCCAGGGTTACCAGCCACCCGGTGTCGGTTCGTTCTGCCTCGATGAGTGCCACGTAGTTGGCGACGGTCGCTCCTACGTCGAGCGCCGAGCGGACGAAGCTGAACACGAACCGGGAGTCGTTATCGCGGAGGTACGCGTCGTAGTACTCGATGCCACCGCGCACATTTGTCGTGCTGATGACCGGCTCTTCTCGCTCGATCGCCTCGACGCTGAGCAGCCGGGGCCGGTGCGTCTTGAAGCTACCAATGGCCCAGTACGCACTGCTCCCTAGGATCGCCAGCCACGGGGGATAGGGCGAGCCGTGATCGAGCGCAGCCAGAAAGGGGATGGGTTTCACGTTGTCGGGATATGCCCTGATCAGCCGGTTGCGGGAGAGGCACAGCTTGCGAACGAGGAACAGCTCGTAGCTTTCGAGGTACTTGAAACCGCCCCAGACCAGGTTGGACGACGCCTGGCTGGTGAAGGCTCCAAAATCGCCCCGGTCGATAAGGGCGACCGACGCTCCCCGGCCGGCGAGCACGGCCGCCGACACGGCGCCGTTGATGCCGCCGCCCACTACCAAAACGTCGAATGATCCGTTATCCAGCTTGTCCAGGCTGCGAGTACGTAGTGCCATGGACGCGAGCTTACCCCACCCGATTGGTACCGATTCCATAGCCGGTGTCATTGACGAAAAGTACAAGGCTCAGGCGCCGCCTGGATCCACGGATTGGGGAGGAGGAGTCGCTCGATTCCGCAATGTGCCCCGGAGCCACCGCTGACGGCCTTTCACCGAATTCGTGAGGAGTTTCAACGCCGCAATCGCTGCATTGTCAGGATGATCGAGCGATCCGACAATCTGCAATTGTGATCTGCAACTGTGATCCAGGCGCAGCGTACGGGCGCCTGTTACGCTGCCGCGAGCTGGCATCAAACGTGGAGGAATCCCGTGGAAATCGAGATCGGTATAGCCAAATCGGGCCGTCGCGCCTGGGGCTTCGACGACATCGCGATCGTACCGTCGCGCCGCACCCGTGACCCTGAAGACGTCGATCTGTCGTGGGAGATGGATGCTTTCACGTTCGACCTGCCCATGATGGGGGCGGCGATGGATTCAGCCGTCAGCCCGACCACGGCCATCAAGATCGGCAAGATCGGTGGTTTGGCGGTGCTCAACCTCGAAGGCCTGTGGACCCGCTACGACGATCCGATGCCGATCTACGAGCAGATCGGCGCCGCTCCCGCCGACGAAGCGACTGCCGTCATTCAGAAGCTCTACCAGGAGCCGGTCAAGCCCGAGCTCATCGGTCGGCGCGTCGAGGAGATCAAGGCGGGTGGTGTGCTGGTAGCGGCGAGCCTCACGCCGCAGAACGTGGAGCGCTGGCACAAGCACGCCCTCGATGCAGGTCTCGACATTCTCGTGGTGCAGGGCACCGTGGTGTCCGCCGAGCACGTCTCGAGCCGGTCGGAGCCGCTCGATCTGTTCAAGTTCATTGCCGGGTCACCGGTGCCGGTGATCGTTGGCGGCGTTGCCTCCTACTCAGGGGCGTTGCACCTGATGCGAACCGGGGCGGTCGGGGTTCTGGTGGGGGTAGGGCCAGGTGCTGCGTGTACGTCGCGCGGTGTGCTCGGTATCGGTGTGCCGCAGGCGACCGCCATCGCCGATGCCGTGGGTGCCAGGACTAGATATCTCGAGGAGAGTGGCCGCTACGTCCACGTCATTGCCGACGGCGGGATGCGGACCGGTGGAGATATCGCCAAAGCGATCGCCTGCGGAGCCGACTCCGTGATGCTCGGCTCGCCGCTCACTGCTGCGACCGAGGCTCCCGCCCGGGGTAATCACTGGGGCATGGCGACTTTCCACCCAACGCTGCCCCGGGGGACCAGGGTGAAGACGGGCGAGTTGGGGACGCTCGAGGAGATCCTGGTCGGCCCGGCACACGAGAACGACGGCCGACGCAACCTGTTCGGAGCGCTCCGGGTCTCGATGGCTACTACCGGGTACGCCAACGTCAAGGAGTTCCAGAAAGCTGAGGTCATGGTGGCACCTGCACTCCAGAGCGAGGGAAAAGCGCTGCAGAAGAGCCAGCACGTGGGGATGGGGTGACGATGACCGATCCGGCCGGACAGGCCTCCGCCGGTGACTTCGACCGGGTGCTGGTCGTCGACTTCGGTGCCCAATACGCTCAGCTGATCGCAAGAAGAGTGCGCGAGGCGCACGTGCTATCCGAGATCGTCCCTCGCACCATCACCGCAGCGGAGGTCCGCCGTTTGGCCCCGGTCGGCATCATCCTGTCGGGCGGACCGGCGTCGGTATACGCCGAGGATGCCTATTCGATCGACCCGGCGATCCTCGAGCTCGGGATCCCCACCCTCGGGATCTGCTACGGGCACCAGGTGATCGCCCACAACCTCGGTGGCCGGGTCGCACGTAACGACGTCGCCGAGTACGGCCGCGCCGCTCTGACGATCGGAGAAAGCTCGCTGCTGCTCCGTGGTCTACCGGAGGAGCAGGCTGTATGGATGAGTCACCGTGATGCCGTTATCGCCGCACCACCCGGATTTGCGATCATCGCGGCGACCGCCGATTCGCCCGTTGCCGCCATGGAAGACGTCGGGCGAGGGCTTTTCGGCGTGCAGTTCCACCCCGAGGTCGTCCACACCGATCGTGGCCAGGAGATACTGAAGCATTTCCTGTACGAGGCGTGCAGCGCCCGGCCGCTGTGGACCCACGCCGGCATCATCGAGCAATCGGTCGAGGCCGTCCGGCAAACGGTGCAAACGGGGATGGCTGTTTGCGGTCTGTCCGGTGGTGTCGACTCGTCGGTGGCGGCTGCGCTGGTGCACAAGGCGATCGGTGACCAACTCGTGTGCGTGTTCGTCGACCACGGCCTGCTTCGCAAAGACGAGGCCGAGCAGGTTGAAGCGACGTTCCGTTCCAACTTTCACATGAACCTCGTCCACGTGAAGGCGGAGGATCGGTTTCTCGAGGCGCTTGCCGGCGTCACCGAGCCTGAGCAGAAACGCAAGATCATCGGCGAGACCTTCATCAGGGTGTTCGAGGAGGTGGCCGCCGAGATAAGCGACGCCCGTTTCCTCGTGCAGGGCACCCTGTATCCAGACGTAATCGAGTCGGGGACGGCCGACGCCGCCAAGATCAAGAGCCATCACAACGTCGGGGGGCTGCCCGACGACATGGAGCTGAGCCTGGTCGAGCCGCTGCGTGATCTGTTCAAGGACGAGGTGCGCGCAGTTGGTGAGGAGCTGGGGATCCCCGAGGAGATCGTGTGGCGCCAGCCGTTCCCGGGACCCGGATTGGCTGTCCGTATCGTCGGTGAGGTGACGAGAGAGCGTCTCGACATCCTCAGAGCCGCTGATGCGATCGTGCTCGAGGAGGTGCAGCGAGCCGGCCTCTACAACGAGCTGTGGCAGAGCTTCGCCGTGTTGCCTGCCATTAAATCGGTCGGTGTGCAGGGAGACGGGCGCACCTATGCGTATCCCATCATCATCAGGGCAGTCACCAGTGAAGACGCCATGACCGCGGACTGGGCTCGAATCCCCTACGAGGTGCTCGAACGGATGTCCACCCGGATCATCAATGAGGTACCGGGAGTGAATCGAGTGGCGTACGACATCTCCTCGAAGCCGCCGGCGACGATAGAGTGGGAGTAGCAGAGCAATAACTCAAGGGATTATTCGCCCGGGACGATAGCCAGCGTATGCGGGCGCCGGAAGGGCTTCGAACGTGAGTTGGAGCGCAGATCCAGAACTTCTTCAGATGTTCCTCGATGAGGTAACGGAGCGTTCTGCGCGGCTCATCGAGGGTGGCAAGGCCATGCAAAAAGGCGGTGTCGACAGCGAGATGGCCGGCACCATGCTGCGCGAAGGCCACACTATCAAAGGCACCGCACGGGTCATGGGCTTCGAGGCGATCTCGGATGCCGGAAAGATGATCGAAGACCTCTGGCGTGCGGTCAAATCCGGGGAAATCGAGCCGTATCCCAACCTGGGTCGGAGCCTGGTCGCTCTCGCCGAGACGCTCGAGGGCGCTACCAGTGCCGACCCCGGATCGGGCAGCCCGGAGATGGTCGCAGCGATGGAGACGCTGAATCGCGCTACCGGCTATGTGCTTGGAGATGCCGCGCCGGCGGGGGGCGACGCTCCTTCTCCTGCGCCGCAGCCCGCCACCCCGGAGCCGAGCCCATCCGAGGTGCGAGATTTGGTGCCAGAGCCGGATCCGGAACCAGACGGGCCGATTGCCGAGGTCGTCCAGCTGCCCAGGATGGCTGCACCCGAACCGCCCCCGGTCGCGGCTCCACCCCAATCCACGTTCCGCGCTCCCGAACCACCTCCCGTGGTGGCTCCTCGCCAGGTGCCCGAACCTGCCCAAGCCGCCCGACCTCCAATGCCGGTGCCGCAAGCTGCCCCGCCGACTGCCCGCACGGTCGAGTCGCCGGCGGTGCCCGCTTACCGCGACCCGGGATCGGTATCACCCGAGCTCATAGGCTCGGTGCAACCGATGGTGGATCCGGAGGTCTACGGGCCTGATCTCGGTGGGCTTCTTGGCGCCCTGGAGAATTGGGCGTCGGGTCAGACGATCCAGGTGAGTGCCGGCCGGCTGTACCGCCTGATCAACTACGTGGCCAGCATGCGTGTCGAGCTCGACTCGATGCTCGGGGACATGAGGTACTCGACGCAGGTGACCGTCGACATGATCGAGCACATGTCCGATCTCGTGAAGGCGACATCGGCACTCGAGATGAACGCCATGGAACTCGGGGCGGTGCCGGTGCGGCAGATGACCAACACCCTGCCCCAGCTCGTCAGGTACCTGGCCAAGAAACTCGGCAAGGAGATCCGTTTTGAGATATCGGCGGCAGAGGATCTCGATGTGGACCGGCAGGTGCTCGACAAGATCTCCGATCCGGTGCGCCAGCTGATCGTCAACGCGGTCAACCACGGGATCGAATCACCCGGCGACAGGGAGGCGGCAGGAAAGGCGGCGACCGGGGTCATCTCCGTGTCGCTGGCACGGCGCGGTGCGAGCTTCGAAGTCGTGGTGAAAGACGACGGAGCCGGTATCGACTTCCGGATGGTTCATGAGCTTGCGGTAGGCCAGGGTCTGATCGCCCCCGATAGTTCGATCGACGTCGAGACACTGCGTCCGATCCTGTTCTTCCCGGGCTTTACGACCAAGGCGGGAGACGAGCTCAACAGCGTCGGTGCAGGTCTGTCGAACGTCGCCGATGCGGTCGAGTCGCTGTACGGGCGGATCCGCATCGACTCGACAGAGGGGTTAGGCACAACGGTGACGCTGGTCGTGCCGACGGTGCGCGACTTGCAGCGTGTGCTCATTGTCGACTCCGGCGGGATGAAGTGGGGTATTCCCGAGGCCGTCATCGATGCGATGATCCCGATCGAAGATGCCCAGATTCGCTCGAGTAATGGCAGAGAGATCGTAGTTCACGAAGGAACGGAGATACCACTGGCTCCGATCGCCGGCGTGGTTGGCGCCACAGACGGCCGGTCGCCGACCGAGGTGGTCATCCTGTCGCACCGGGCGGGCGTGGCCGCATTGACCCTCAACGACGTGCTCGGTATCCGCGAGGTCGCCGCCAAGGAGCTCGGCCCGCTGGTTTCCGGTCCCTCACACGTAACCGGAGCGGCACTCATGGGTGGAGGCGACGTCGTGCTCGTCCTCGATGCCGGTGCCGTCGTGCAGCTGTGCCAGGCCGTACCGCAGCCGGTGGCCCCCCGGGCCCGGATTCTCGTCGTCGACGATTCCCACGGTGCGCGCGCAGTCATCGCCGGGTCGCTGGCGTCGAGCGGTTTCAGCACCAGTGTCGCAGAGAGCGCCTTCGAAGCGATGGAGATCCTCAACGAGCAGCACATCGATGCCCTCGTGGTGGATTTCTCGATGCCGGCCCAGGACGGGGTCGAGCTCGTTCGCAAGGTGAGGCATGCGGGCATTCAGATCCCGATCGTGATGCTCTCGGGTGTCGCCAAAGTCGAGGATCAGCAGCGGGCTCTCGAAGCCGGTGTCAACGCGTTCTTCGAGAAAGCCGACTTCCGCGAGGGGGCGCTTGCTGCCCAACTGCGCGAGCTGCTCGGCTCTGAGTTCGAGGCGTAGACGCCGCCGTGGATTGCGGGTTAGCCTGCACCGATGATCGCGCGCCGGATTCGCTCATGGCTGTGGGATTACCTGGTGGTCCTGGGTTTGCTTGGGGCGTCGTTTCTCCTAATCGGTTTGCCTTCGTTGTTGGGGTGGCTTCATCTCGGTTGGATGCAAGAGAACGTTGTTTTGTCCGACATCGTCATCGCTCTGGTTACCGTGATTCCCTTTCTCGCCTACCTCGTGGCCACCGAGGCGGGCCATGGCCACGCCACATGGGGAAAGCGACGCGAGCAATTGGCGGTGTTCGATCTCGACCATGCATCGCCGCGGCCATCTGCCGTTGTGCTTCGAAATACGATCAAGCTTCTCCCTTGGCAGTTCGGCCACATGGGTGCCATCCTGATCGCGGCCGACCAGGAGCCATCCCTGCCTGCGGTGCTGTTTCCGGTTGTCTCTCTGGTCCTGCTCGTCGCCGCTGCGGGCCCGAGTCTCCTGGGCCGACGTGGTGTTCATGACCTGGTAGCAGGCACTCAGGTGCTGGTAGCGGGGAGCGACCTGACATAGGCTCAGTGGGTTTAATTACATGGCTGTAAGCGCGAGAGGCGGATCCTCGTATACTCGGCGTCCATGCCCGATTTTCCATTGCTCGAGGGCCTCAACCCTGCGCAACGCCATGCCGTCGCCGCGGTCGACGGGCCGTTGCTGGTCGTTGCAGGTGCCGGGTCGGGTAAGACCCGCGTGCTGACGCGGCGGGTCGCCCACCTGGTCCGTGACCACAACGTCTCGCCGTTTGCGATCCTGGCCATAACCTTCACCAACAAAGCCGCGGCCGAGATGAAGGACCGGGTAGAGGCTCTTGTAGGCAGCGTCGCTCGTGACATGTGGGTCTCGACTTTTCATAGTGCCTGCAGCAGGATTCTGCGTCGCGAGGCGCACCGGCTCGGGTACCGCAGCTCGTTCTCCATCTACGATTCCGCCGACTCGTTGCGTCTCGTCACCATGTGTGTGAAAGACCTCGACCTCGATCCGAAGCGGTTCCCGCCCCGCAGTCTGCGTGCCGCCATCTCGAACGCCAAGAACGAGCTGATCGACTACGAGAGCTTCGCCTCGTCCGACTCCGGCTTCTATCACGAGAAGGCCGCCGACGTTTACCGGCTCTATCAGCAACGTCTTGTGGAGGCGTCCGCGATGGATTTCGACGATCTGCTGATGCTCACCGTGGATCTCTTCCGGGCCTTCCCGGACGTTCTAGAGCGCTACCAGGAGCGATTCCGGTACGTGCTGGTCGACGAGTACCAGGACACCAACCACGCCCAATACGTGCTGGTGCGCCTGCTCACCCAGAAACACCAGAACCTCTGTGTAGTCGGCGACGGTGACCAGAGTATCTATCGCTTTCGGGGCGCCGACATTCGCAACATCAACGAGTTCGAGAAGGACTTTCCCGACGCCCAGATCGTCATGCTCGAGCAGAACTACCGCTCCACCGAGACCATCCTGCAGGCCGCCAACGCCGTCATCGCCAACAACCCCAACCGCAAGCCGAAACGGCTGTGGACCGAGTTTGGCCACGGCGAGAAGATCACTGCCTATGAGGCCGAGGATGAGCACGACGAGGCCGCGTTCGTCGCCGAGACGGTGGCCGACCTCAGGGCACAGGGGAGGCCGGCCTCGGACGTTGCCGTCTTCTACAGGACCAACGCCCAGAGCCGTGTCCTCGAGGAGACCTTTGTCAACCACGCCCAGCCCTACCAGGTGGTGGGCGGGGTCAAGTACTACGACAGACGCGAAGTCAAGGATGTCCTTGCGTACCTCAGAGTGGTCGCCAATCCCGATGACACGGTGGCCGCCAAGAGGATCGTCAATGTGCCAAAACGCGCTATCGGATCTACCAGCGTCGCCCATGCGGATCGCCACGCCGAGACGACGAGCGTGTCGTTCTTCGAAGCGCTCCGCACCGCAGGCGACAACGCCCGGCTCTCCACGCGAGCACAGAAGGCGATGCTCGACTTTGTAGCGCTGATCGATCACCTCACCTTCCTCGCCGAGCAGGGCCCCACCGCGGCCCTCGAGGCCGTCCTGTCGGAGACCGGGTATCTCGACATGATTAGGAGTGAGCGCTCTGTCGAAGCGATGGGCCGGGAGGAGAACTTGCGGGAGCTGGTCTCTGCTGCGGAGGACTTCGAGGAGAACGGTCCTGTGTCGTTCGGCCGTGCGGAGTGGTCCGGGCTCGACGGGCTGCGCAAAACCGAGCTCTTCCTGGAGTCGATCAGCCTCGTCACAGACGTCGACTCCTTCGAAGAGTCGGACGTCGTCACTCTGATGACGCTGCACAACGCCAAGGGTCTCGAGTTTCCCGTTGTGTTTATTGTCGGCATGGAGGACGGGGTGTTCCCGCATATGCGCTCGCTTGGCGACCCGGCCGAGCTCGAGGAGGAGCGGCGGCTTTGCTATGTGGGCATCACCCGGGCCATGGAGCGTCTGTTCCTGAGCCGGGCGTGGTCGAGGAACATGTTCGGAACGAACAACTACAACCCGCCGAGCCGCTTTCTGAAGGAAGTGCCGCAAAGCCTGGTTGTCGACGCCAGAAAGCGCCCGAAGCCGACGGGCACCGCATACCGGGGGGGCGATCTGCGGGCACGACCAACCGTCAAGGCGAGCGAGTTGGTTGAGGGTGATCGCGTGCGTCACGCCAAATGGGGCGAAGGGACGATTCGCCGCGTCGCAGGCGTTGAAGCGATCGTGGAGTTCGCCGAACTCGGCACCAAGCATCTCCACCTGGAACTGGCACCGCTCGAGAAGGTGTAGCACGACGCCGGCGGTTCGGGGCGACTATCGTCCCCGCCTGTATGCCGATTCGAATTCTCATCGCCAAACCGGGTCTCGACGGGCACGATCGCGGCGCCAAGGTGGTAGCTCGTGCGCTGCGAGACGCCGGCTGTGAGGTCATCTATTCGGGATTGCATCAGACGCCCGAGCAGATAGTCGAGACTGCGATCCAGGAAGACGTGGATGGCATTGGTTTGTCCGTGCTGTCGGGCGCGCACATGACGCTGTTCCCGAAGGTCGTCGAGCTGCTCAGGCAGCGTGACGCTGACGACATTGTCGTCTTTGGCGGCGGCATCATCCCCGACGAGGACATATCGCGCCTAAGAGACGCCGGGCTGGAAATGCTCTTCACGCCCGGCACCCCGCTATCCGAGATAACCGCGTGGGTCGCGGATCGATTCTCGGAATGATGCCACGCCGGCGACGGCCACAAAGGAGGCAGCAACTTGAAGATCCATGAGTTCCAGGCCAAGGAACTGATGAAGGTGCGCGGGATTCCGGTACCGCAGGGCCACGAGGTGACGTCCGTCGCCGATGCTATCAGCGCAGTGGCACCCCTGATCGAGTCGACGGGCAACCCCGTTGTAGTGGTCAAGTCGCAGATACATGCGGGCGGTCGTGGCAAGGGCCGGTTCAAGGAGTACCCGGACATCGCCGGGGTGAACGTGGTCACCGCAGGCATCTCCGGCGGGGTCGAGGCCGCTAGGACCAGGGTCGGGGAGTTGGCCGGCAAGATGCTCGGATCCACTCTCGTCACCGTGCAGACCGGGCCGGTAGGCAAACAGGTGCGCCGTCTGTACATCGAGCAGGGCGTTGATATCGACCGCGAGCTCTACGTTTCCGTGTTGCTCGATCGGGCGGTGAGCCGCAACGTCGTGATGGCATCGACCGAGGGGGGCACGGAGATCGAGCAGGTTGCTGCAGAGACCCCGGAGAAGATCCTGAGAGCCGAGATCGACCCGGGGCTGGGGCTGCTCGACTTCCAGGCGAGAGAGATCGCCTACGGGCTCGGTCTCGAAGGCTCGGCGATCAAGAATGGGGTCCGATTCATCGAGGCGCTGGCGGCTGCGGCCGTCGAGCTGGATACCGATCTGGTCGAGATCAACCCGCTGGTAGTCACCAAACAGGGGCAGGTGATGGCGCTCGATGCGAAGATGAGCTTCGAGGGGAACGCCCTCTACCGTCACCCGGAGGTGCAGGATCTGCGCGATCTCAGCGAGGAGGACGCCGCCGAGATCGAAGCGTCGGGTTACGGTCTCAGTTTCATCAAGCTCGACGGCACCATCGGCTGCATGGTCAACGGTGCCGGGCTGGCGATGGCGACGATGGACATAATCAAGTACGTCGGTGGCGAGCCCGCCAATTTTCTCGACGTTGGCGGCGGCGCCGACAAGGAGCAGGTCGCCGCGGCCTTCAAGATCATCACCAGGGATCCCCGGGTCAAAGGCATCTTTGTCAACATCTTCGGGGGGATCATGCGTTGTGACACAATCGCCCAGGGGGTGGTTGATGCCGTGTCCGAGGTAGGGCTCAGCATGCCGCTAGTCGTCCGTCTCGAAGGCACCAACGTCGACCTGGGCAAGCGGATCCTCGACGAGTCGGGATTGAACATCCTCAGCGCCGTCGACATGAAGGATGGTGCGCAGAAGATCCTGGAGGCAACGCGGTCATGAGCGTTCTCGTTGACACAGACACCAGGGTGATCGTCCAGGGCATGGGCAAAACGGGACGGTTCCATACCGACAAGGCAATTGCCTACGGCACGCGGATGGTGGGGGCGGTGCACCCGTCCCGGGCCGGGCAGACGGAGGTCTTCGACGGTGAGACCGACCACTCCGGGGTGCCGGGTCGCCCCGACGCCTACCACGCCGAGCTCCCGATCTTCCGCACTGTCTCCGAGGCGGTAGCGGCCACCGGAGCCACGGTGAGCGTTGTCTACGTTCCTCCGCCGTTCGCTGCCGACGCAATCATGGAGGCGGCGAGCGCAGGGCTTGAGTTGGTGGTGTGCATCACCGAAGGCATCCCGGTTACCGACATGGTCGAGGCAAAGTCCTATTTGAGGACGAGAAGCAGTCGTCTCGTCGGGCCGAACTGCCCCGGCGTGATCTCCCCTCGCCAATGCAAGATCGGCATCATGCCGGGCTATATACATGAGGCAGGACGGATCGGTGTCATCAGCAGATCGGGCACGCTCACCTATGAGGCCGTCCATCAGCTCACGCAGGTCGGGTTGGGGCAAACAACAGCCATCGGGATCGGCGGTGACCCCGTCAACGGCACCGATTTCATCGATTGTCTGCAGATGTTCAATGATGACCCGGCGACTGAGGGTGTGATCATGATCGGCGAGATCGGCGGTACCGCCGAAGAGGACGCAGCCGCCTGGATCACCGCAAACATGACCAAGCCGGTGGCCGGCTTCATCGCCGGGACCACCGCACCGCGTGGCAAGAGGATGGGTCATGCAGGAGCCATCATCGCCGGCGGTAAGGGAACGGCTGCCGACAAGATCGACGCGCTCGAAGCCGCCGGGGTGGTCGTGGCGCCGACGCCAACGGACATGGGCGCGGCGATGCTGGAGGCTTTGGGAGAAGCCACCGAAGACTGATGCTTCAGACGGCACGCCTAATCTGCCGACAACAGGTACTCGAGAAGCGGATCGAGTCAAGGGGTCGTGATGAATCGAACCAAGGTCCGGCGCGCGCTGCTGTCGGTGAGCGACAAGACGGGTCTGCTGGACCTGGCGACACGGCTGGTGACGTCGGGCGTCGAGCTGGTCGCATCGGGCGGTACGGCACGCGAGTTGCGCACCGGCGGGCTCCCGGTGACCCCCGTCGAGGAGATAACCAAGTCCGGAGAGATGCTCGACGGCAGGGTCAAGACTCTGCATCCCGCGATCCATGGGGCGATCCTCGCCGATCTTGGCAATCCGGATCACCGCCAACAGCTATACGACCGGGGTCTCGCCCCTATTCAACTCGTTGTTGTCAACCTCTACCCGTTCGAGGCGGGCGTCGCCAGGGGGGACCTGAGCGAGGACGAGATGATCGAGCTCATCGACATCGGCGGGCCGACCATGGTCCGGGCAGCAGCGAAGAACCACAAGTGGGTGGGCATCGTCACGTCGCCCGACCAATACGCCGAGGTGGGGGCGGCCATCGCGGATGGTGGTCTCGACGATGAACTGCGCCGCAAGTTGGCTCGTGCTGCCTTCTACCGGACGGCCAGCTATGACGCTGCGATCGTCTCCTGGTTGGAGCGGTTGGGAGGAGAGCTGCCGGAGCGGATGGTCGTGGCGTTCGATCGAGTCGCCGGGCTGCGCTATGGCGAGAACCCGCACCAGGCGGCGGCCGTTTACACCGAAGGCGGTGGTTCCGGGTGGTGGCTGTCGATGGAGCAGACGCAGGGCAAGGAAATGTCCTTCAACAACTATCTCGACACCGAGGCCGGTTGGCGTCTGGTCAACGAATTCAGGGATCCGACCGCGGTCATAGTCAAACACGCCAACCCCTGTGGTGTTGCGAGCCGGTCAACGGTCCAGGAGGCCTTCATCACGGCATGGGAGTGTGACCCGGCCGCTGCATACGGCAGCGTTGTCGCCGTCAACGCTCCTCTCGACGAGCCGGCGGCCCGGTTGATCATCGAGAACTTCGTCGAGGTCGTCATCGCCCCAATCGTCACGGCGGGTGCGCGGGAGATCCTCGCCAGAAGGACGAATTTGCGCGTGTTGACCGCTCCCGTGCCGCGGAACAACGATCTCGATCTGAGGAGGATCGAGGACGGCTTCGTTGCCCAGCATCGTGACGAGGTCGGTATGCCCACACCGGGGAGGATGCCCGACAACTGGGAGTCGGTAGGGGAGCGGCCCGTCAACACCGACATACTGCTCGACCTCCAGTTTGCTTGGACCGTGGTTGCCCATACCAAGTCGAACGCCATCGTGATCGCCAAAGACCGTGCTGCGGTAGGTGTTGGTGCGGGCGATCAATCACGGGTCGGTGCGGCAACTCGAGCGCTTGATCAGGCAGGTGATCGGGCCTACGGCGGCGTCGTTGCGTCCGACGCGTTCTTCCCATTTCGCGATTCCATCGACCGGCTCGCGGCTGCGGGCGTCATCGCAGTTGTTGAGCCGGGAGGCTCCGTTCGCGACGAGGATGTTGTCACGGCCGCCAACGAGCACAACATGGCGATCGTTTTCACAAGCAGAAGGCATTTCAAACATTGAGTGCGCAAATACTCTCGGGCAAAGAGGTTGCCGCGGTCGTCCGCAGCCGGGTCGCCGACCGGGTTGCGGCGCTCAAGGAGCGAGGCAAGTCCGTTGGTCTCGCCACAGTGCTCGTTGGCGAGGATCCCGCTTCGGAGGTGTACGTGCGCAGCAAGCACCGCGCCGCCGAGAAGGCCGGCATGCTCTCGTTCGATCATCACCTGCCTGCTGATTCGACACAGCAGGAGGTCGAGGACATGGTTCGGTCGCTGAACGCCGACCCCGAGGTCGACGGGATGATCGTGCAGCTTCCCCTGCCGGGGGACCTCGACGGGAACAAGGCGGTCGAGACCATCGACCCCGCCAAGGACGCCGATGGACTCCACCCGTTCAACCTTGGTTTGGTGGTACTGGAGCGTGCTCGGCTGCAGCCGGCGACGCCGAGCGGGATCATGCGCATTTTCGAGCATTACGAGATACCCACCCAGGGCAAGCTCGCGGTCATCATCGGGCGTTCCTTCCTCGTCGGGAAGCCGATGGCGCTGCTCCTGGGAGCCAAGGGAGTGGACGCAACGGTCGTCCAGGCGCATTCCCGTACCCGCAACCTCGCTGAGCTGACCAGGCAAGCGGACATCATCGTGGCCGCCATCGGTCGCCCCAACTTCGTTCATGGCTCGCAGCTGAAACCGGGGGCGGTGGTCATCGACGTCGGCATCAACCGGACCGATGACGGACTTGTGGGAGACGTCGACTTCGAATCGGCGGTCGAGGTGGCCGGTGCCATCACCCCGGTGCCCGGCGGTGTCGGTCTGATGACCGTGGCCGCGCTGATGGAGAACGCGGTCACCGCAGCGGAGCTCTCGATCGCCTAGCGATCAGCGTTCTCGGATCGGTGGGCTCTCAACCGCGGCAGGATCAGTCAGCAGGCGGTACGTCAGGACACTAGCCTCGGTAGGAGTCGACATCTTGGAGGACTTGCCCGATGGCCACACCGATTGTGATGGGCCCCAATGGGCTCGAGGTCAGCGACGAACCGATCATCCCGTTCATCGAGGGTGACGGTATCGGACCCGATATCTGGGCCGCTTCGCAGGCCGTGTTCGACGCCGCCGTCGACAAGGCTTACCGGGGCGGGCGCAGGGTCGCCTGGATGGAGGTTCTCGCCGGGCAGAAGGCATTTGACCAGACCGGACAGTGGCTGCCGGACGAGACGGTCGACACCTTTCGTAGCCATCTGGTCGGCATCAAGGGGCCGTTGACCACACCCGTTGGCGGCGGAATTCGCAGCCTCAATGTGGCGTTGCGTCAGATTCTCGACCTGTATGTATGTATCCGGCCCGTGCGCTGGTATCGCGGTGTGCCCTCCCCGGTGAAGCATCCCGAGAGAGTCGACATGGTGATCTTCCGTGAGAACACGGAGGATGTCTACGCAGGCAAGGAACTGGAGGCTGGATCGGAGGGAGCGCTGCAGCTCCTCGATTTTCTCGACGAGACGTATGGCTGGGAGCTGAACCGGGATAGCGGTCTCGGTATCAAGCCGATCTCCGAGACCAGTTCGAAGCGCTTGATCCGAGCCTCCATCCGATACGCCCTCGACAACGAGCGCCGATCGGTCACCATGGTCCACAAGGGCAACATCATGAAGTACACCGAGGGCGCCTTCCGAAACTGGGGATACGAGGTTGTGCGGGATGAATTCTCCGACGTCGCGGTCGCCTGGGAAGACTGCAACGGTGACCCCGGCGACAGGCTTCTCGTCCAAGACGTGATCGCCGATGCGTTTCTACAGCAGATCCTCACGCGCCCGGCCGAGTACGACGTCGTGGCGACGATGAATCTGAATGGTGACTATATGTCCGATGCCCTGGCCGCTCAGGTCGGTGGCATCGGAATCGCCCCCGGCGGGAACATCAACTATGTGACGGGGCACGCCATCTTCGAGGCGACCCACGGCACTGCTCCCAAGTACGCTGGTTTGGACAAAGTGAACCCGGGCTCGGTCATCCTCTCCGGCGAGATCATGTTCCGGTACCTGGGCTGGCACGAGGCTGCGGATCTCATCGTGAAGGGGCTGGAGGGCGCCATAGGCGACAAGATCGTCACCTACGACCTTGCCCGGCTGATGGAAGGCGCCACCGAGGTCAAGACTTCCGAGTTTGGTGCCGCCGCAATAGAGCGCATGTAGCTGGAGGTAAACAGGTATGAGCAAAATCACTGTAATTGGAGCCGGCAAGTACGGCTCGGCCACCGTCAACCGCCTCTCGGAATGGGACATCGTCGAGACGGTTGTGATGACCGATATCGTCGAGGGTCTTCCTCAGGGGCTTGCGCTCGACATGAACCAGAGTCGGCCGGTCATGGGGCATCACACCCGGGTCGTGGGTACCAACGATTATGCGGATACGGCCGACAGCGATGTCGTGATCATCACCGCAGGGCTACCTCGCAAGCCGGGGATGTCCCGGATGGATCTACTCGAGGTGAACGCCAAGATCGTCAAAGGCGTTGCCCAGCAGGTCAGCCAATACTCACCGGATGCGTCGCTGATAGTGGTCACTAACCCGCTCGACCAGATGACGACCCTCACCGCCCAGGTGTCAGGTTTCCCGCACCAACGCGTGTTTGGCCAGGCAGGGGTCCTCGACAGCTCGCGTTTCGCCCACTTCATCTCGGAGGAGACCGGTGTCGACATCCAGAGCATCGAGGCTTTCACCTTTGGCAGCCACGGTGCGACGATGGTTCCGGTCCCATCGCTTTGTCGCATCGAAGGCAAGCCGCTCACCGAGGTGCTGTCCCCTGAGACAATCGAAGAGCTCGTCGAGCGCACCAGGAACGGTGGTGCCGAGATCGTGGGTCTGCTCAAGACCGGCAGCGCCTACTTCGCCCCGTCGGCCGCGGCGGCGTGTATGGCACGGGCCGTCATCGAGGACTCGGGTAAGCACATTCCGGTAAGTGCGTGGATGACCGGTGAATACGGCATCGAGGACGTTTATCTCGGAGTCATGGCCGAGATCGGGGCGGTCGGCGTCCGTCGCATCGTCGAGGAGCCGATCACCGACGAGGAAAGACAGGCTCTGGTGGCCGCGGCTGATGCCGTTCGTGCCAAGGTAACCGACCTGGAGGATCTGGGTCTCTGAGGATCCCGACTGCTATTGAGCCGCCCGCGCTTCCCGCTGATGCCGCTGGGCGATTTCCAGGGCTGTTTTGATCTCGGCGGCGCTGGCCTCGGCGGCTGCGCGCTGGCGCTCGGCCCGCTCCTGATTGATGATGATGTCGCGCCGTTTGGCCCATAGCGACACGGAGGCGACGAACGCGACCATCATGCCGAACAAGGCCAGGAAGTAACCCGATGTGACCTGCACGTCCTTGTAGTCCCCGAAGAGCGGAGCGCCGGTCTCGGCAATCGACCGTTCTACCTGGGCGGTGACGAGGCTCGTACGCGCAACCGCGGCAGAAACGGCGATGGCCACCCACCCAAACATGGTCATGAGCATCAGCATCCGGTTCGCCGAGAGCTGGGGGTGTTTCCCCGTAGCGGCGATACCAAAGGCGATGACAGAGGCAACGGCGATCCATACCCAGGGTTTGGCACTGTGAGAGGTTCCCAGCACGAGTTCCAGCACGAAAAAAGCCACGATGAACGTTACGGAACCAATCAGGAGCCGGATGCTCGAGCTCAGCTCGGGCAGCAAGGTGTCGACGAGGTTCATGACGACAAAGGCGCCGAGCAGGGCGACAACCGAGCCCACCATCCCGCCGCCCATGGCGCTCTCGCTGCCACCGTAGAGCATCGCCACTACGACGGCACCGAGCGCCATGACCAGGGCGATGAGGCGGCTCCACAGTGGTTTGAGGGAGGAGTTGAAGAACGTGAGCAAACCGAAGATGAGGATGAGGCCACCGATCGTGAAGATCAGAGAACCGTGCACCGACTGGTAACCGCGCCGGGACCAGGGGTCAACGAGGTACGAGGTCTGGGGGTTCATCCGGACGAGCTCCCAGAGGATCGACATCATCGTGATCGCCGCTCCGATGAGGAGCAGAATCTGCGGCCGGTAACGTTTCAACTGGGTGCCTTTCCTCCGGGTCCAGCTAGTTTACCGGCCCCGGATGTGACCGTCTCGTCACGGCCGCCGGGGGTCGGGTAGTGCCATAGCCGGCCCTGTTGTGCTCATCCCACCAGATGGAACCCGACGACCAGCGCCGCCAGCCAGAGGGCCAGCGCTAGGGCAAAACGGGCCGGGGACCAGAATCCGCTGGGTTCGTTCTGTTGCTCTTCCATCCTCACGGGAGGATAACAACGGTTCCGGCGTGCAGGCTCATCGGTAGCCGAAGTGGCTCATGTGGGGCCATGTGATCGCACGCACGTATGTCTGGATGGACTTGGGGAGTGCGCCGCGCCACGTGTCGTCGGCACGTAGGGTGACGGTTCCGTTCTGGAATCGAACCGGGTTTCCGGAGATATTGTGCGACGGTGTGACGTTCACTTCGTTCGGGCCGGCGAACACGGGTGATGCGTCGCCGATCCCGACCAGCTCTTGGATCCTGGCCAGCTGTCCGCGGGGGTCTGCAGTAAAGTCCTCGTAGCGCATTTGCAGATATGCCGGATCGTCGCGCCATTCCCACTCTACGAGGCGGTTTCGGTATACCCAGGCGAGCGATGAGGCGGTTGCGCTGTGCTGGTCCATGTAGATCTGGGATCCGCCGGTCTGGTAGCCGACCTTCTTGCGCAGGCTGTAGGCAACGCCCCGCGGGTCCCGGATCAGAAGAAGAACCGAGACCTCGACGCCCGGAAGTGACGCGGCCACGGCGCAGTGCCATGGCGACTTGGACGAATCGACGAGAAGTCGGGCTCCGGTCTCTGCTGCCGCTGCCGTATACAGCGTGCCGAGCAGCTCGGCATAATCGTCGGCGCGGTGGGCGACGCGCGGCGCCAGCCCGGGGAGTCGTCTCTTGATCAACCAAGTGTTGCCGAGACCTGTGGACGCCTGTGCCGCCCTGAGGGCGACCTTTTTCACGTCGTTGCCGAAGGCGCGCCCGGCTACCGGCCTCCACATGGGACAGCGACTAAACGGCTCCCCACATGAGCAGAGAAGGTCGTCACCAAATCCGCGCTGCCAGATGTTGTTGATCTCGCCGAGAGTGACGACCCCCGGTGCGCTACCGAGCACGTTGGCCAGGATCGTCGAGCCGCTTCTGCCCCAACCGGCGATCACCAGAACACGGGGGGAGGAGGGGTCGGCGGGGCGCGTTTGCGAGTCTCTGTCGCTACGCTCGGTTCGAACGATGTCAGTCATGATTCTCCGCCGAGTCGGCTACTACGTCGTCGTGTTGATCGTCGGGGTCTGTGTGCACCAGACCGTGGTTGCCAGATTCCTCGGGGTGGGCATGGCCGCCTTCCTGCGTCGCAACAGCGAGGCGTACGTGCTCATGTGGCTCCCGGCATACTGGGACATGTTCGCATATCGATGCGATCCGGACGGCAGGGGCGCGGTCGCGTCTGTAGGCGGCGCAGTGCAACTGTCGTACCAGGTTGTCTGGGTGGGAGCGATGGTCGTCACCACCTTCATCCTCCAGGCACGGGCTGCAGCCCCGATGAGAGACATGCTGCCACAGTCGATCATCACGCTTGGCGAGGGGTTTCTCGGCATTGCGGTTGTTTCCGTATACCTCGGTTGGTCGCGCGGCATTGCGCACCGGCGGCGCCGTCTCGTGACCGGCGCCGCGATTGTTCCCGGCTGGCAGCGTGCCGTTTACTACGGGGCAGTGGTCCTGGTCGCGGTCCTGGCCCAGCAGTCGTTTGTGTCCGATCACATTTCTCCCGATCTTGCGGCTTGGCTCCAAGTCAACACCGAGGCATATATGGCGATGCTGTTGATTCCCGCCTACTTCGATCTGGTGGCTGGTAGGCAGAGGATGTGGGTGTGGCTGGCGTGTCTGGCTGCTACGCCGCTTGTCACACAGGCCTGGCTCCACTGGGGGCTGGCACCACGGTCGGTGTTCGCGTGGTTGGAGACGACGACTGAGGCTTTCATTGCGGCATTCGTCATTTCTGTCTACTTCTGGCTGATCCGGGGACGGTGGGAGCCCGACGGCGTTTCACTTGCGGGCGAAGAGGTCGACCGCGGCCGGTAGCAATCCGTTCAGCCAGGCGACATCGTCTGCTCGGAAGCGGGTCCGCATCTCGATCGCGTACAACACTGCCAACGCCCCGGTATCGGGCGAGAGGATCCCCAACGCCGCCAAATCCCTGGCTGCGTATGCGGCCGCATCGCTGAGCGCCACCACCGGCGACACCCCCTTGGCCACCGCGGTATGAAAGCCGTAGTGGATCGCGTCGAAGCCAACGGGCGTGCCGGGTCCGGTTCGCTCCCAGTCCCACACGATGCATCGCGGCCCCTTGCTGTTCATATTCCATGGTGCCCAGTCGCCGTGCCAATGGCCGAACTCCACCTCCGATTCGCCCCAGCGGTGGTCGACAGCGGTGAGGGCGGTGGCGACCTCGTCTGATCGCCATCCAGCGGTGCGGGTCTCTAACACAGCCCGGTAGGGGCTCGTGTCGAGCCGTGCCCGGTAGCGAGGGCTCAGGCCCGCCAGCTCGGCGAGGATCTCGGGCCCCGGCCGGGATGCCCGATGCCACCCGATGGGGCCCAGCTCGGGCGCGGATATCGAAATCGAGTTGTCCCGCCAGGTGCCGTGGTGAACAAGCCGGGGCACCCGCATGTAGCGAAGACGGGGTTCGGTGCCGAGGAAGGCCGCTTCGGTGTCGACGAGTTCCCTGGTCAGGGCGTTCCAGCCGATCTTGGCGAACCCGAGAGTTTCGCCCGATTCGTCGAATACCTGGAGCACCGGCTTCT
The DNA here is from genome assembly GCA_963801165.1 of uncultured bacterium. Lineage (GTDB taxonomy): Bacteria > Actinomycetota > Acidimicrobiia > Spongiisociales > UBA5794 > JAAETI01. The sequence goes on along the minus strand of CAWDDT010000011.1, from coordinate 81,555 downwards.
GATTGGGCCGGGGCGGACCCCACGCGCCGGCCACGGCGACCCGGGGCACATCGAACACCGCGGCGAGATGCTCGTGGAGTGTGGGACCGTCACCGTCCGTGGTCCGGATGCCGACCCGGTTGTGGAAGAAGGCCCGGGCGACACCGGTACGCAGGGCGAACCCAAGTGCAAGACGAGCCAGGACCGTGGGGGTCGACATGTGATCGGTCCATCGTTGTGGTGACGCCGCCCGTGCCCGGCGCGGGTGCATAGGGATGAGCACGAGCGAGTCGTCGCGGGTCAGCGCCACGTGGTCGGCGAAACCCTCGGGTAGTTCTCGTGATGAGACGATGTCCCCGGTGTCCCACAGCCCGGCTGCGAGGTGGAGCTCGAAGTCCGCTCTCATTGCCACGGGAATCTCTCCCCGAGCAGTGAGAACAGGCGCTCGTTGCTGTCGGCGAAAACGTCGCGGAGGTGCAGGCGGGTGGTTTCCGGGACCGTCGTGTCGGGTGTTGGGTTCATGTGGGGAAACTCGCCGGGAGCAGCGCCGGGGACGTCGAGGAACGCGAGGACAGTGCGCAGTGCATCCTCCGGTTCGGCAAAAACATGCTCACTCGAGAGAACAAGGACCCGGTCGCGGCCGAACCTGTTGAACAGATTGGCGACCTGGTCGGCATAGAGCCCGCGCTCGACATAGGAGAAGGTCTGGTGAGCGAAGCTGTTGTAGCCGGGCTGGTCCCGCTTGATGCGTTCCTTCTCCCCCGCCAGGCGAGCCGGTTCCGCTTCGATAGCCATTTCGAGATCGAGCGGCTCGTTGCCCCGCCGCACCTCGTGTTTGTGGTGCGAGATTGCGCGCTCCACCGGATCGCGCAGCATGACGATCAGCTTGACGCCGGGCACATCGCGGGCGATACGCTCTGGTGCGAGCGGGTGGAACATGTAGTAGGGGCTGGCCTCGCCGATCAGGAGAGGGTCACCGGTTCGTTTCTCCACCAGCCGGGTGTATGCCCGGGTGGGGAACTGCAACCGGTACCAGCCCGGCCCGCGGTCGTATGCCGTGTCGAAATAGTGGACGCCCTTCCTGAGGCGCGCCGAGGCAATGTTCGGATGGGCCACGAGCGCGTTCTGGAGTGAGGTCGTCCCGCCCCGCTGGGTGCCGACGATCAGGTAATCGGGCAGGACCCGCCAACTCGTGGTTGGTCGCAGCAATGCAGACAGGGTATCCCAGGCGATCGGGCGAAGGGTCCGGCGGATCCGGGAGTTCTTGTTCACGCCGGGCTCCTGGTCCTCTTGAACCGTGTCCCCACCAGCCCCGTGAATGCAGCCAACTCCAGGTGGTCGCGCAGCTTCCAGATCGTGCCGCCATATACGGCCAGGGCAATCACTGTGTATGAGAGAAAGACGCCGAGGCCGTCGCCGAGGGTGAGACGCATGGTGATGCCGACCACCGCAAAGGCCAGTACCGAAGCACCCGCGGCCGCGGCCCAACGACGGCCAAGCGGGTTGATCCCCAGCAGCCGATGCATCTCTATGAAGGGGAGGAAGTTGGAGATGATGCGGCTTATCGCCCACGCCAATGCCGCCCCGTTCAGCCCCATCGTCGGGATCAGGATCAGATTGAGGCCGAGATTCGTTGCCAGCGACGCCGCCGAATTCCACAAGCTCCACACGCTCTTGCCCGCCATGACGAGGAGGATGTCGATCGAGCCGAACCCGCAACCAATCAGAGCGGAGAGCGACAGGATCGTGACCACGGAGGTGGAGGTCGCGAAATCGGAACCAAACAGCCCGAGAATGGTCGGAGCGAAGATTAGCGCAGCCAGGAAGAGGGGCCAGGTCAGAGATATCAGCCATGCGGTGGCGACCTGATACACGTTGTGGGTGCGGTCGGCGTGTCCGCGGGCGAGCAGCGAAGAGAACATCGGTTCCACGGCCTGGCCGATCGCATCTGATGCCAGATAGCCCGCCTGCACGATCCTGGTGGCGACGGTGTAGATGGCGACGTCACGGGTCGACATCAGAGCCCCCACGAGCACCACGTCCAGCCAGAGCACACCCACCCGGAAGATCGAAGCGAGGGCACGGGGCAGCGTGAATGACCAGAACTCCCGAATGGTTTCCCGTAGCGGTTGGTTTGTCGCGGGTCGACCTGTCTCGTGACGTCTCCTGAGCCGTCCCAGCCAGAGCACCGCGGTCAGCAACGACAGCACGAATCCGACGGCCCAGGCTGTCGCCAGCCAGGTCGCCGACACTCCCAGGACAACCGCCGCACCGACAAGAGCAAGCTGCACCGCAGGACGACCGGCCCGTTCCGCAGCGACGGTGGGCAACATCGTTCCGTAGCCGCGGGTAGTACCGAGCACCGCCAGGTTCAGTGCGCCGATGGGGATGAACACGGCGAGGGCCCGGATCATGCTTGTGACCTCGGCTACGTGGCTCTCGCCGCCGAGCGATCGTCCCAGTGCGGGGGCGAGAAGCAGCCCGGCCACGGTCACCATCACCCCGATGGTTAGGACCGGCACCAGCCCCACCAGGAGAAGCCGGTTTTGTTTGGCCCCGTCGTCGAGAGCGAGCGAGCGAGCCGTGAAACGCACCAGACCTGTGTCGGAACCGATGGCAACGGCAACGATGGCGATGTTGAACAGGGCGATCACCTCGAAGAAGGCACCCCCCTCATCGGCGCCCAAACCCCAGGTCACGACGAGGATCATCGCAGTCGCCAGCACCGCCCCGGCTACGCCTCCGAAGAGGCTGAGGGAGCTCCCTCTGGCCAGGTGGGCCGCATCGGCGCTGTTCTCTTTGCGCGACTCCTCGGCGATCATGGGTGCAGCAGCAGCACTAGAAGCCGCGCCCGGTTGCGTTCGCCCACTTGACGAGCCGGTCGGCGCTGACGATTCGGCTGGCGACGACGGGAACGATGTACGCCCGGGGCTGGCGCCAGTCGAGCCGGAAGGTCTGCCAGGCGCTGCTGAGGGCACGCCGGGTCTGGCCCATGGCAGCTTGGGCAAATGCCCGTTGCCCCACAATACGGGCGAGCCCGCGCGGCTCGTTGGCGAACTCCGGTGTTTTGTCCACGAAGAACTCGAGGGCAGAGTCGATCGTTGCCCAACGGTTGCCGAAGTAGGAGTCAGGGTGCCATTCCACCTCGGTAACGGCTTCCGGAACGACCAGGACGGGCCGCACCCGGGCGGCGCGCAGGAGCCAGTCGTAGTCTTCGGCATATCCGCCGGGGAGCGCCTCGTCTACGGGCCCCCACTGCTCGATAGCGGCACGACGCGTCAGATACGTCGAGGGATGCGCCTCCATGATCCGGTCGCGCAGCAGATCGCCGACCTCGATGGTCTGCAGCTCCGACTGGCGATGGACGCGCTTGTCGCCATATGTGATGATCACGCTGCCGACCGCAAACAGGGTTTCCTGATGGATCGCTAAGGCCCGACATTGCCGAACCAGCTTGTCGGGTAGCCAGACGTCATCGTCGTCGCAGAACGCGATCCACTCTCCGGTGGCGGTGTCGATTCCCGTATTGCGGGCACCGGCGAGACCGGGGGTGTTGGTGTTCGGTACTGCCCGGATCGGGATGTTCGGCGACAGATCCTGCAGCGACTCGTCGGGATCCGACTGATCGAAGACAACGACGACCTCGTGAACGTTGTCCCCTTCCTGGTGCAGGATCGCCTCGATTGCCCTTCGCAGCAGCTCGGGGCGGTTGCGGGTCGGGATGACCGCCGAAACGGAGATCGTCTCGGTCATATTTTTCTCGCCTCCTCCTCGATGGCCATGCCACGGAGCACGTCGAGCAGGGCGTTCACGTCGGCGAAGGGACCGTGCTGCTCACGATGGGCGACGATCCGGGTGGCCAAATCCGGCCCGATCCCGGGAAGTCCGGTGAACGGTCCAACGCCGGCACGGTTGATGTCTACGCCGAGCACGATCACCGGCGGCGGGCCCGGATCGGGCCGCACGTCCTGGTGCGGCATTGGGCCCGGCTCCGTCTCGGGCACCGGTTGCGGTTCCGGCTGCGGCCGGTTCTCCTGGATCGGTTCGGGAGCCGCAACGGGTTGTGGCGCCGGCGTAGATCTTCTTCGCAATGACCCGGCCCAGCGGATCGTGGTGTCGAAACGTCTGCGTGGCATCAGAGCCGCGGCCACGAGAGCGAGAGCGATGAACGGGGCGACGGGCCCGGCGTCGGTGATGAGCACCAGGGTCACGATGATGATGTTGGCAGCGATCGATCCGCCGATTCCGATCATGATCCGAGCGGCCGGATCGGCCGGGCGCTCGAGGTCTAGGAGCAGGAAACCGGGGCAGGTGAGCACGAACAACACCCCGAGTGCAGGTTGCAGCGGGGGACCCGCGTGGAAGAGGATAGTGAGCAACTCAACAGCGCTGAGCACGATGACCCAGGTGAGGCCGGGCTTGTCTCCGGTGAAGCGGCCGATCATGGCTGCCCCGCCGGTTGGAAGACGACGGCATCGGTTGACTCGTAACCAATCTTGAAGTCACTCGACGCTCGCAGCGCCTGTTGGATCGTGGCGAGCGTGGGATCGAGAGACGTTCCCAGATCGGTGACCGAAGCACGTTGCGAATCGGTGAAGATGATGTAGCCGCCGTTGTACGAGGTCGCGTCCGTGAGCCAACGGTGGAGCACATTGGCCGGATCCGACATGACGTGCTCTAGCGCCTGTTGGGGGAGCATCGAAAGGGTCAGGTAGGTGTACTGCTCGTTGTTGCGGTACAGCCTGGGGTAGTCGCGGGTTCCTTCGATGATCAGGGCGCCGGGTGCGGCGTTCGAGAGCACGTAGTCCGAGGCCGCGATCTCAGTGTCGGAAAACACCTCGCGGCGGTCGGAACCGAAGTCGGCGAGAAGGAAGGCGGGCAGGATGGTCACCAGAACGACACAGAGAACGATCGGGGAGATCAGGCGACCGTGTTGGGAGCGGCGCGGGAACCAGAGAGACGCGGCCAGGAATGCCGCAAAGGGAAGAGCGAACAGGTAGGCGCGCAGAATGATCTCGCCGCCGTACGAGCTGGCAAAGACCATCACGGCGGGCACGGCTGCCAGTACGACCAGCTGTGCGGAGCGATGCCGCATCGCCCGCCGTCGAATCAAGCCGAGACCGGCGAGAGCGAAAATGGATGCGCTGAGCAACCGGCTGACAAGGGAGATGTTGCGCTGTGCGCTGGTGGTGAGCCCGTAGTCGACGACGGTGCTGTCGAGGTTGTTGGAAACGCCCCCGAACTCATGCAGTACGTTCCTGGCGTTGTCGAGCACGAAACCCCTGGCGGGTCCCAGGAACCAGGCGATTGTTATCCCGATCATCGCCCACAGCGGCCACTTCACCCGGAGCTGCCGGGTGATGACGAGAGCGGCGATGGCCGCGATCGTGACGATCGGTGTGAGCTGATGCGACGAGGCGATCATCACCATTGCCATGATCATCACCGCGGCGATGAGGCGCGAGGTCACCGACCCCGGCGCAAAATCGTCGTTCTCGAGGTGGGCGTCGTCGCTCGTAGCACGGGAGTACCACCGGAGCAGGATCGCCATCAGCAGCAGGTACATGAAGAAGGCGAGGGCCTGGGGAGCGAAATAGTCCTGCCCGATCCACGAACCGAGTATGAAGATGAGGATCGCCGTCCAGATGAGGCTCTGGTTTGCGGTGAAGGCCCGGAACATGATGTAGAGGGCGCCGATGTAGAGGAGGTTGAAGACGATTGGTGCCCATGCGGCGTACGACAGAGCCGAGCTCAGCCCGCTGGTGTTGGTGATCCAGGCGTTGATCCCGAAGAAGCCCGGCCAGTTGTGATATACCGCAAGCGCACCATCACCCGGGTTGACATCACCGAACCGTTGGATGAAATCGACCATGCCGATGTGTTTCCACGCCCACGAGGCGCGGAGATGGTCGTAGGCGAACGTGGGGATGCCGTGCAGCATCACGGCCAGGGCAATCGTGTGGGCGGCGAGCAGGGGGCCGGGGCGTTTCCTCTGAGTGGCCACGACGAACCCGACGAGCGCAGCCACCAGCGCCACGAAGGCCGAGATGGGAAGGATGGCGATCAGCCCGTAGTCACCAAGCGCACTCTCGTCGACACGGTTGACCGACCAGATCCAGAGCACCACGATCGCCAGCAGGACGAGTGAGTGCCTGATAACAGTGACCACGTAGCGATCGACGGCGTCGGTGTCGCCTGCGGCGGGTAGTTGCGTCGTTGCCGTGGTCATCGCCGGCTGCCTACGAAGTCGGCGATCGTGCCGGCGGTGAACCCAAGCCCGGTGGCCGCGAGACCGAGCGCGAGCACGAGCACCTGGCCAAGTGGCCGGAGCCGGCGTGTCCTGACGACCCGGCCGAGGCGCGAGGCCGCTCCCGTGGCCAGAGTCTTCAGGTAGGAGCGCTCTGAAGACGTGGCGTCGCCTGCACCGACCCGGCGGGCCAGAACCGCCTTGGAGCGACCCTCGCCGTAGCATCTCTTGGTGAAGTAGCTCAGTGTCATCCGTGATTCTCCGACGGCATGCCGCACGACCGCATCGGGTTCGTAGAGGATGGTTCCTCCGGTCGCTGATCGTACCCTTATCGCGAGGTCGGTTTCTTCGGCGCCGGCCGGCTTGTTCTTGACACGGCCTAGTTCGGCCGAGAACCCGCCCACATGTGAGATGGCTTCCTTGCGAAATGCCATGTTGCACCCGATCGGGTTCCGGATCGGGGCGCGGCGCTCGGGCAAACCGCGGTAGCTGCATCCAACCACCCAGAAGAACTCCTCGGGAAACCACCACGGCGGCTCACCGCCCGCCCAGTCGGGCCGGGCGCTACCCCCGACGCCGACGACCGTGGGATCGGAGAACGAAGCGGCGAGCGCGTCGACCCAGTCGGGTGCGGGTGTCGCGTCGTCGTCGAGAAACAGCACGATCGGTTGGGAGGCAAGCTCGACACCGGTGTTCCGAGCTCCGGACAAGCCCGATTCATGGCGGTTGGCCGCCACAATCGCGAGGTCGTCGAACTCGGCGCGAACGCGCGCCAGCAACTCCTCGTTGTAGTCGACTACGACAATCAGCTCGTCCGGTGGAGAAATCTGATCGGCAGTCGCTCCGATAGCGGCCGAAAGCCGATCCCAGCGGTCGCTGGTGTAGCAGCAGACCACGATAGAGCGACCGTGTGCCACGGTTGGCCTGTCCATGGTTGTCCTCGGGAGACGGTTACCGCAGGTCGATGACGGGCGGAAGCTTACGACGGGAGAATCGCTCCCTGATGATGGTGCGCAGGATACGGAGCCCATCGCGCCATGCGTGAAGATTGCTGACGCCGTGAAGGCGGCGCTCTTCGAAGCTGGGCACCTCAGCGATCTTGAGGTTTGCCCGAAGCGCTCGCACGTTGATCTGCGTCTCGATCTCGAAACCAGGCACATCGGGGTCGAGCAGCGGCAAGGCATCGCGCCAGAAGGCGAAATAGCCGTAGCAGAGGTCGGAGTAGTTGCCGCCGAACAGCATCTTCGCCGCCATCATCAGACCCCAGTTGCCGAGCCTGCGGTGCCACTCCATGTCGACGGTTCCGCCTCCCTGGACGAACCGGGAGCCTTTCACGTAATCGGCACCGGAAACCAACTGTCCTATGAAGCTATGCAGTTCGGCCGGATCCATCGAGCCGTCGGCGTCGATTGCGGCAATGATGTCACCGGTGGCTGCCGCGAACCCTGCGATCAGCGCTGAGCCCTTGCCGGGGTTGGACTCCATGACGACCTTGACGTCCGGACGCAACGCCCGGGCAAGTGGCACCGTGCGGTCGGTGGAGAGACCGTCGACGAGGATCACCTCATGAACCCAATCGGGGATGCGGGCCAGCACGTTTGCGACGTTTCGTTCCTCGTTGATCGTCGGGATGATCAGGCTGACCGTCGGCATGATGTCTGCCCACCGGGTCGGTGCCTCGATCCGACGGTCGACGCGGACGTGTCGGGCTGTCGTCATTTCAGCTTCTCCTGGTTACGTGTTCCTACCTGAGCGCAAGGCGCTACCCCCAACCACGACCAGAAACCCGTGCCCACGGGTTCCCGACCCCCTGAAAAGCCGTCGGAGCAGGTTTCGGAATGCCATTCCATAGCCCGCTCCGAGCCAGCTCAACACTCGTTGGCGTCGGCACCATAAGCTGGTGTGTTTGGTTTGACCAGCAGTATCACCCGTTTTGGGGTAGACGTGTGACGCTCGTTGCGCCCGGTGCTACGGTCGGTCCAGGCTTGTTGGGGTAGAAGGGGTACGGAGATTTCTATGACATCCAGAGGCGGTAGGGCAGTCGCGCTCGCTACGGCGTTGCTGACGGCGTTGACGGTATTCGGCGTTATCGGTGTCGCCCCGGTCGAGGCCAGTCATCTGAACCAGGGGATCGTCGTATCCGCCGACCCGGTCGACAACACTCCTTACGTGATGGATGGCCACGTCACCGCCATCGTGACCGTCGGCGACCGGGTCATCGTCGGTGGCACCTTCCACACCGTACGCAACGTCGGTGTCCCGGCAGACCTGACCCGCAACTACATCTTCGCCTACGACCCGGTGACCGGTCAGATCGATACCAACTTCGTTCCCCAGCTCGACGGCGAGGTCGAGACGCTCGCACCAGCTCCGGACGGGACCTCGGTGTTTGTCGGTGGCGTGTTCGCAAACGTGAACGGGGTGTCGAATTTCGGTCTGACCAAGCTGAGCGTCGGCACGGGCCAGCGGGTGGCCGGGTTCAACGCCACCACCGCGGGCAGGGTTCGTGATATCGAGGTCAGTGGCAACACCCTGTACATGGGCGGTGACATCTGGTCTGTAAACGGCGTGCCCCGGGCCCGGCTCGCCGCCGTCGATGCGACTACAGGCGTCGTTGACCCCTCGTTCACGATCGGTACGACCGCCCCCAGGGTGAGCGTCGACTGGGTGGCGGAGCTGGCGGTCAGCCCGGACGGCTCCGAGATGACCATCGTCGGCAATTTCTCCGAGGTGGACAACCAACCTCGTTCCCAGGTGGCGGTGATCGATCTGAGCGGGCCGACGGCCCAGCTCGCCAATTGGTCGACTGACGCGTTCGGTGCCGCCTGCTCGTCGAGTTTCTGGACCTACGTTCGTGATGTCGAGTACTCACCCGACAGTGCCTATTTCGTGATCGTCACGACCGGTGGTCCCCACTACCCGTCGTTGTGTGATTCAGCGTCCAGGTGGGAGAGCGGTCAGCGAGGTGCGGCCGTCGCCGAGACCTGGGTCGATTGGACCGGGGGCGACACTCTCACAGCCGTTGCCATTTCCGACGTCAGCGTTTACGTCGGGGGCCACCAGCGGTGGCTGAACAACTACCTGGGGTTCGACAGCGCCGCGGCCGGGGCGGTGTCCCGCCCCGGGATCGGCGCGCTCGATCCCATCAACGGCGTGCCGCTGTCGTGGAACCCCGGCAAGGACCGCGGGGTTGCGGTCTGGGATCTGCACCTCTCCAACCGCGGGCTCTACGTTGGCTCCGACACCGACTTCACCGCGGGCGAGTACCACCCCAAGCTGGCTCAGTTCCCCCTCACCGGAGGCTCCTCTGTACCTGTGCCTACGGCGCCGACATTGCCGACAGACCTGTTTGCCGGCGACGGGAGCACGCTCACCGTCGAGACGTTTGATGGCATTTCGGCGGGCACTCCCGCCACGGTCCCCGGCAACGTAATCGACTGGGCCCAGGTCAACGGGGCGTTCTATCAGGCGGGCAGGCTGTACTGGACGGACACCAGCGGTGCCCTTCAGTCGAGGCCGTTCGATGGTGTCACGATGGGGACGGCACGCACCGAGCCGTCCTGGTTCGACTGGAGCGGCGCAACGTCGGCCGCCTGGTCGCAGGGCAAGCTGTACTACACCTTGAGCGGGAGCTCCCGGCTGCGCTACCGGTACTTCTCTCTGGAGTCCGGCATCGTCGGCAACAGGGAGTACGTGGTGAGCGGCGACGGCGACGGTCTCGACTGGTCCAGCACGCGTGGTATGACCGCAGCCGACGGAAAGCTCTACTACACGACATCTAGCGGCAATATGTACTCGATCGATCTTTCCGGTGACATCCCGGTGTCGGGCACGCAGACCCTGATCAGCGGCCCTGCGGCGGGCGACGGCCGGGACTGGGCGAACACGGACATCTTCCTCCTGTCGATCGACTCACAGCCGACCGTTTCCCTGACGACACCGGGTGACGGCGACGCGGTCGCAGGAAACGTGACGTTCAGCGCCGATGCTTCGGATGACATCGCTGTGGACCGTGTCGAGTTCACCGTCGATGGCGCCCAGGTCGGTGTGGACAACGACGGGAGTGACGGCTGGTCCGTTGACTGGGACAGCACGACGGCCGCCGACGGCAATGCCACGGTCGCGGCCACTGCATTCGACGGGGGCGGTCAGCAAGCTACGGACTCCGTTTCGATCACTGTCGACAACCTCGGGCCGACGACGACTCTCACCGTCCCGGTGGACGGGGCGACGATCTCGGGGTCCTTGTCCGTTTCCGCAACCGTCACCGACGATGTCGGGGTGGCGCAGGCCGAGTTCTTCGTCGACGGCGCTTCTATCGGCGTTGATAACAATGGAGGCGACGGCTGGTCGATCACGTGGGATACCACATCGGCATCGGACGGGCCTGCAACGGTGAGTGTCGTTGGCACCGACTCGTTCGGTAGGACGTCGTCGGATCAAGCGGCCGTGACCGTTAGCAACAACTCTGCCGGCGTGATCGTCGTTGTCGTCGCCGACCCGACTTCGCTCCAGGCCGGGGAAAACGCCATGGTGACGGAGCTCGAAGGTCTCGGCTACACCGTGAGCGAGGTCGATGACGGTGTTGTGACGGCGGGCTCGGTTACGGGGTCCGCGCTTGTCATCCTGTCGTCCACAGTCAATGCCAACCTCATCAAGGACAAACTGGCCGACGTGCCCGAACCGGTATGGGTCGCCAAGCCGTACCTGCTCGACGACATGGGAATGACCGGCACAGCTGCCGGCACCGACTACGGAACGCTTCTCCACGATACTGTGACGATCACCGAACCCGGTCACCCCCTTGCGGCAGGCCTTACGGGAGATGTGACGGTGACCACCTGGAACCGGACCATGTCCTTTGGCGTACCCGGCCCGGGTGCCGATGTGGTGGGGACCACCGCCGGCAAGCCCACGTTGTTCGTCTACTCCGCGGGAGCCACGCTCGCCGACGGGTCCACCGCGGCGGGATGCCGGCTCCACTATTCGATATTCGCCGATGCTCCCGTGAGGTTCTCGACGGACGGTTGGGCGTTGTTCGATAACACGGTGGCCTACGCGGCCAACGGCTGCGTGGCGCCACCGGTCGACAATCCTCCCACCGCAGCGGTGACGGCACCGGCCGACGGAGCAACCGTGTCCGGTGTTGTCACGGTGACCGCCGACGCCACAGACGACGTCGCCGTGACTCAGGTCGAGTTCCTGGCAGACGGTGCGTCGATTGGTGTCGACACTAACGGCGGTGACGGCTGGTCGGCCGACTGGGATACCACCGGCGGTGCAGACGGGCAGATCACCGTCACCGCGGTCGCCACCGATACCGCGTCTCATACTCGAAGCGGATCTGTGACTGTGACTGTCGACAACCAGGGCCCGCAGGTGACGATCACATCGCCACCCGCCGGCGCAACTCTCCACGATACGGTGGCGGTTGTCGCCGATACCGGTTCCGATCCGACGGTTACCCAGGTCGAGTTCTTCGCAGACGGTGCATCTCTCGGCGTTGACAGTGACGGCACCGACGGCTGGTCGTGGGATTGGGACACGACCACGGCCGCCGACGGGCCGGTGACGGTCTCGGCGACGGCTACAGACACCATGAGCCGCACCGCATCCGACTCGGTGGCGATTACCGTCGACAACACAGCAAGCGGAATCATCAAGATGATCGTCGGCGATGCCACCAATCTCGCCACCGGGGACGTCGCGGTACGGGATCGCATGACGAGTGACGGATACACCGTTGTTGTTGTCGACGACAACAACGCAACGGCTGCCGACGCGGTCGGTGCGTCGTTTGTGCTGATTTCATCGTCTGTGAATGCGAATCTGGTGCGGGACATGTATGCCGGAGTCTCGGTGCCCGTCTGGGTGGCCAAGCCGTGGTTGCTCGACGACATGGGCATGACCGGGCCGGTCTCGGGGACGGACTATGGCTCGACGACGGCGAGCGTGTTGGCGATCGTCGACGACAACCATCCGCTCGCCGGCGGCTTCACCGGTAACGTGGTTGCGGGGACCTCCAACAAGACGTGGTCTTTTGGCGTCCCCGGCGGAGAGTCGACCGTAGTTGTCACTGCCAATGATCTGCCGACCAGCTTCGTCTATCAGAGTGGAGCCCTACTCGCCGATGGTTCAACGGCGGCAGGGTGCCGGCTCCATGTTTCTGCCTACAACACGTCTGTCCTCAACTGGAATGCTGATATCTGGTCGATCTTCGACGCCTCTGTTGGATATGCCGCCGGCGGCTGTCAGTGAGACGAGGGTGGATTCTGGCCGCTGTTGCGGCTCTCGTCGCGGTTGTTGGTGTCTGGATAGCCGTGGGCGGGGGATCGACGACGAGTTCGGAGCCGACTGCCACGACGGTAGCGGCCGGCGCAGCTGAGACCGCCGACAACCCGTCGACTGGTGCCACCACGTCGACTGTTGCCACCACCAGCGCGGCCGTGGCGGGAGCGGCGACGACCACTACGACCGCCGCCCAGCCTGAGACCGGGACGACGATCGAAGTCACTACCACCACTACTACTACCACCACCACGATTCCGCCCCCTCCAATAGACGAGCGTTTGCCCCGTACCACAGCGGAGGCGACGGAGACCGATCCGGTTCCGGTCGGCGAGGTGATCGAGGCCGATCCCGGCGTGTGGGACATAGCTCTGACCAACGTGGAGCTCGATGCGACCGACACCGTCCTCGGCTTCGCCGATATCAACCCCAAGCCGGAGCCCGGCTACCAGGACGTGCTGGTGACAATCGAGGGAACGTACCTCGGCAACAACGTTGCCGAGCCGGTGTTCGAGTGGGCGGTGGTCGCCGGTGACAAGCAGTATCTCCCGTCGATTCCCGGCTGCGGCGTGGTGCCCGATTCGCTCTACGACGTTCTCGAGGCCCTGCCGGGAGAGAGTTTCACGGCGCACATCTGTATGCCGGTGGCCAGCGCGGACGTCGCCGCCGGCCTCGAGCTGTACCTGAACGCCCCGGGAGACGAGCCTCGCTACTTCAGCCTCGGCTGATCACATAGCTGGCAAGCCCTGGTTGGTGGGTCGCGACATCCTTGGGTGGCGGCGTTCGCCTGGGTATGGTCTTGCCGAGGCAGACATACAGGAGCGGGTGCGTGAACAAGGCGGATCTCATCGACGAGGTAGCAGCCCGGACCGGCCAGACCAAGGTTGCGGTCTCGGCCACGATCGAGGCCATGATGGAAGCCATCATCGACGCGGTGGCGGCCGATGGCTCGGTGACACTCAGCGGGTTTGGCACGTTTGAGCCGAAGGCCCGGCAAGCCCGCACCGGTCGCAATCCACGTACCGGTGTCGCCGTGCCGATACCACCCAGGACCGTGCCCGTCTTTCGCCCGGGAAACGCGTTCAAGGATTCAGTCGGGGCGGGATAGGCGCTCGCGACTACTCAGTCGCTTGCCGATCTGTCTTTACGGGTCTGTCTTTACGGGTCTGTCTTTACGGGTCTGTCTTTACGGGACCTCGAGAACCCGGGCGGCGACGAGCCTGTCCCCCGCGTATCCCGTCAGACGTATGATCCGTTTCGGTGAATGGCCGGTGGGTCGCCAGGTCTTGGTGCCATCTGCTACGTCGTAGGTGGCGACCACGCGGTCGTCGAATGCAACGTCGACGCGGTCGACGTTGCCCGTCGTCACCCGCAGGGTTGTGCGACCACTTTCCACTGCAAGGTCCCCTTGCAGCACATATGCCGGTTGCCCTGCCAGCCGGCCGGCGGCGGTGGCTATCAGATCCTGGTTGTCTTCGAGGACGTCACGTGCGGTCATCCTGTGCCGCACATTCGGCACCACACCGAGGTCCTCGACCGGTGTTCCCGACTGTGCGCCCACCCGGAGCGTCCTCCGCACCGCCACCCGCATCCCGGCGCCGTGCGGGAGCGGCGCGAGGGGGTTGTCACCGGTGGCGGCGAGAAGCGCCCGCAACAGCTCGTGGGTCCACACGTTGGCGCCACCGGCTCCCGTGGCGTCGGCAACGCCTACGACCGAGCCGATGTCGTGATCCTGGAATCCGGCTGCGAACATGTCGGTTGCCGAGTAGCACAGGGCATCTGTGATCAGCACGACGGGGCCGTGGTAGCGCTGGCCGATGGTGTTCGCAGAGGAGGGCTCGGTGATCGGGTGGGCGGTCGAATAGGCCGCCCCGGTCTGCACGGCGAGATCGATCGACGGTTCCCAGGCGCTCAGGTCGAATGTGGCGTCGAGCGGCGACGGAGAATGTCCTTCGACCAACCTGCGCATGAGCGGCGTCGTCGCGAATTGCGCGGGCGAGGGCTCGATCCTTTGCGGGGTGAGCACCTGGAGCAGCCGCTCGGCGGCGGTGATCAGCCCGCCCCCGTTGTTGCGGACGTCGATGATCAGCCCGGAGCCGGGCAGCTGCTCGGCGAGGCGGACGAACTCGGCGACAAACCCGTCGGCGTCGGGAACGTTGAAGCTGAATATCCGGACATAGCCAAAGGTACCGGCAGGTGTGGTGACTTCCCTGGCGCGGAAGATGGTCGGCATCGTCGTTGCCAGGACATCGGCGCCCATGTCGACCATACGCGCACCGATGGAGGTTTCCGCCCTGATGGACGCCGGGGCGTAGAGCATCTTGCGCGCCTGGTTGACCGCGTCCGTCTGGATGTCGTATCCGAGGGTGGCCGCGGTGTCCATCGAAGCCCCGCCGTCGGGATCGACACCCGGAGCATCCCCCGGCGCCCAGACCTTCCAGTCGAGTCGTAGCTCGAGCTCCCTGCCGTCGGCGGCGCGGTAGGTGATTACCACCCATTCCTCGTCGGGTGGGAGGGAGCGAATGAGGGGTCGGATGGTGAGGGCATCGAGGCCACGGCTGAAACTAGCGGCCGGGTTGCTACCTGCCTGGCGGTCGGCATTGGCCTGGATTGCGGCCCGGATCGGGGTCCCGTTCCAGTAGAGCAGCTCGGCGCCGGGTGTGAACGTCGGATGGTTGAAGTCGGGAGCCAGCTTCGTCACCAGGTAGTGCGCCGTGCCATCGGGGTCGAAGCATTCCTCGGCGAGGAAGGGGAGAAAGGCGGTGTGTTCCTTGAATGGTGAGGGAAGCAGGTAGTTGGTGTGTAGGTCGCGTAGGTCGGTGAAGATCTCGGTGAGCTTGCGGTGAAACTGGGCTTCCGGCTCGACGCTGCTCTCTGTGTTCCGCTCCAGCTCGTGGCGGAGGAGCCGGAGGCGCTGGATCGGCTCGACCGCATGCATCGACCGCTTCAACTGCAGGTGCACGTAAGCATCCTCCAGCAGCACCCGCGCCTGGTCGACGAGCAGCTTGCGATCTTCGAGCGACAACAGTCCGGTGGCCCGGTTCAGCTCGGCCACCGTTGCCGGCCCGCGCTCGGGGACCGGTATGGTGTCGGCCGTCGTCATCCCCACCACGCTTGGATCGGGGGCGGGTGCCGTCCGCCCGTAGTACTTCGGCAGCTCCTCGACCAGGAGAGGCGGTAGGTTCGTCTGGTTGGAGATGCGCTGGAAGAACTCGCCGTCCTGGACGATCGAAAGCGGGTCGAGCCGGATACCCCCGAGGGTTTGGTCGAGAACATCGCTCTCCCCGGCGATCAGCCGCTCGGCGAAAGAGTCGGGGGCGAGCGCCAGGTGGTCGGATCCCTCGTTGTCGAGGTCGAGAACCCACCGGCCGGGTTGACCGGCGGCCGTGATGCCGAACGCGGTGCGCGCCGCTATCGGGTCGGCGAGGGCGCGGGCGAGATCTGGGACCCGGCTCATCGCCTCCTCGAGTCGTCCTGCCGCCTCCTCGAGTGACATGGCTGCGACGACGGGGTCTGCGGTCTCCTGTGCGAAGTTGAAGGCGCGCTTCGAGCCGTCGAGGTCGAATGACTCGGTTGTCCCCGGGAACCTCTTCATCAAACGCTGCTGGCCGTACCGGGGCACCCCGTTGATGACCGCAAGAGTTACCGTGCTCTCGCGGGCCTCGATGATGTGGTCGTAGGGATCGCCGCCCCGGTCATCGATCACGATCAGGTCCGCTCGCTTGCCCGGCTCGATCGACCCGAGCGCCTTGTCCCACTTGACAATACGGGCAGGATTGATGGTTGCCATGGCGACGATGTCGCGGGCGGATAGGGGGTCGCCGGCCAGATGGTTGACGAGTTTGGCGACCTTCAGCTCGCCGAGAAGGTTTTTGCTCCCGCTCGGTGACCAATCTGAGCCAAGGGCGATCAGAACGCCTTCGTCGACGGCACGCTGGATGTCAGCAGTGCCGCCGTATAGCAGCAGGTTGGACAGCGGCGACCACACCATTGTCCCGCCGCGGCTGCGCAGGGTGGCGTAGTCACGACCCACCAGCCCGGCGCAATGGATGCCGGCGAGAGCATCGGTGATTGCCCAGTCTCTGGCCTTGATCTTGAGCGCCTTGAATTGCTCCCGGGCGGTGTTGTCAACACCCTCGGCCAGGTGCAGAAGCAGTGTGGACGACTTCTCCAGTCGCTTCTTGAAGGCGACCGCGTCCGTCACGTCGCCTACCCGGGTGCTGGCGTTGGGCAGCTCGGGGTCCTCGGTCTGTTCGACGTTGCGGACGATCCCCCGGTAGTGGTGGGGTATCGCCGTGTTGATCAGCGTGATTCCCTGCGATGTCGTGGCCCCGGCCAACAGCGCCTTCGCTTCGACGTAGCGGACGATCGCCTCGATGACGCCGGCGGTGCTGCCCAACACCTTCATCGGCCCGCTGATGAGCCTCTTCTTATCCGGACTGTCGCGCCAGTTGCCGCGGTTTCCATAGCGGCGGGGCACCTGCCAGAGCGGGAGCACGTCGTAGCTGAGGTGGTTGTGCAGCTCGATCATCCCCGGGTAGATCGTTGCTCCGGTGCGGATGAGCGGCGCGCCTGCGAAGCCGTCGGGCGGGGGAGCGTCGTCCGGGGTCACCGCCACGATCGCTCCCGCAGCGACATAGACCCGGCCCCGGTCGATCACGTCGAACGTGGCGTTCATCGTCACCACCCTGCCGTCCAGGACGTAGGTGGGGCTCAGCGGTTGGTCGATCGGGGTTGGTGCCATGTCGTCACCGCAGCGGGTCGAGAGCGTGGCGTTCCCGGGCCGTGAGCGGCTCGGGAACGAGCTGGTAGGCCCATTTGGGCATAACGAGCTTGTAATAGTCGTACGACGGCTTGCCTCCGTGCTGTGCCTGCAACGCCCGGTCCCCCGATGTGCCTTGCCAGCGGAGCGTCCCGAACGGGAGGTCCCGGCGTGGGATCTGCTCCCGCTCGCCCTGATAGTCGAAGGCCGGGTGGGCGAGGTCCCTGGGGTAGCTGAGCGATTCCAGCTCGTGCAGCGCCCGTCTCCAGTCGGCGGTATACCCACTCTGGCCGGACGCCTTCATCTCGACGATCGGCGCCGCAAGCGACAGGTGACCGGCGAGGCGCCGTGCCTGGGGGCCGGCGACGACGACGACCGTGGGAGCGAGCCGCGCCACGATGGCCGCGTGGAGAGCTCTCGTCGTGGGGTGGTCAACCGCGGACCGGACCGTTGTGGAGCTCTCGGCGAGCGTGTCGACCGGGAGCACCCGCAAGATGGCGTAGTTCTCGGTCAACCCTGCTGCGCGCAGGAATGCCTGCAGATGCTGACCTCCGTCGCCGGTAAGTGCCCGGCACGTGAACAGGTCGTCGTACGACTGTTGGTCGGCCAGGACCACGACAGAGGGCCGGTGTAGCTTGCCGCGATAGATCGGTCCCAGCCCGAAGGATGGGTGGCAGTGCAGCCCGAGCGACGAGAAATCGGGCCAGGGAAGACCGGGCGATCCGCCGGCGAGAAGCTGAGCGAGCGACCGGCTCGGGCCCCGATCGAAGTCGCGGTAGTCGTGTTTGGGAGGCTCGTACGGGAGGTCGCCGGCGTCCTGGCTGTATCCGTCTGCAGAACCGTCGGCATTCGAGAGATAGGAGAGACTGTCTCCCCGGTTGTTGTACTTGCCGTCGGCCGAGAAGATCTGGATGGAGCGCTGGTCGCTGCTCCTGTTGCTCGAGGTGGCACCCCGGCCCAGGCGCCAGGCGACACCGTAGGGCAGGTCGCGGAACGGAATCGGCGCCGACCTGTACGCATAGTCGTCCGCCGGGCGCCGCTCTGCTCCCGGATCGGGCGGCAGCCAGGAGGCGTCGTCGCGGTTCCAACGCTCGATGCGCCGGATTGCCGTCTTGAAGTCGGCGATGATTGCGCTCACCGAGCCACCTTTGGTAGCTCCTCCGGGATGGAGAACGCCGAGTGCCTTGAGGTGAGGGTCGATCACATTGGCGTGTGCGGTGTGCAGGCTCTCGGGTTGCGCCGTCCCGCCGTGCGACTTGATCCACGTGGCGATCGTCTCCTTGGCGGCGCGGCCAACCGCAATCACCAGCCTCAGATCGTTCCGTGCCACGAGGTAGTCGAGAATTTCGTGACGGTGGGCGACTATTGGTGATGCCGGGTCCTGGGCAAGCGGTCGCAAGGAGTCGTGGTATTGGCCGAAGATCGGGTACACGAACGTGTTGAGAAAGAGATACGAGTGGGTGAGGCCGATGTGCTCGAGCAGATATTGCATGCGGGCGCCGGTGCCGCCGGTGAACGAGCGGTGCGAGAGCGACTCGTCCTGTGCCCCCTCCTGCCCGACGACGAGGACCTTGACCTCGTTGTCTCCGAGCCGGCCTCGATAGAACATCGGGCCGAAATGCCACCGAAACGATTCCCTCCCGGTCAGGTCGACGCCGATGGCCCGGTAGTTGGGTGTGTCGGCAAACAACCGTGGCCAGCTGCGATTACGGGGCGGGCCCGGGTCGTAGTCCCACGGATCACCACGATCGGCCAGATACTGATCCCACATCGGACACTCCTCCCGGCTTTGGACAAGCCTATAGAAGAGATGCGTATCTGGTCGGGTTGATACCGGGTTTCCGCCGGGCCCGGCTGAGCCGGCTCAAGCCTCGACGTCGACCTCTGCCATGGTGGCGGCCCACTGGTTGATGACACCCTGGTTCATCATGAGGACGGCCAGGTTGCCGGCGACCTTGATCTTGCCGGTCATGAATGCCATCTGGGTGTTGAGGTCGCCGTTGAAGAGAGCGAGTGCCGTTTCATGGCTGCTGGTGATGGTTACGTCGGCGCCGTCCAACTCGCCGGCTGCCATCGTGGCGGACCCGTCGCTCACATTGAGGTAGAAATCGATCTCGCCTTCGGGTGCCTCGGTGACATGGAATTGGATGCCCATGTCGATGTTGGCGATTGAGTTGGAGAAGGCGCCGTTGGCGCCGAGGGCAGTGGTCGCTGCCGTAAGGTGGTCGTCGCTCAGGAACTTCACGCCCATTCTGGGAATCCTTCTGTTTGCCGTCGTTCGGGATTGTAGCGGCGACGGCAAAATTTGAGCGTTCGGTCCAAAAGATGCTCGAGGCGCCACCCGAACGGTATCGCCCGACCTGCTCCGACTGAACCTTCCTCGAAAGGGCATCCGCAGCAGGGACGAGATCACCGGAACACGCCCCACGCCAT
Organism: uncultured bacterium; assembly: GCA_963801165.1. Taxonomy (GTDB): domain Bacteria; phylum Actinomycetota; class Acidimicrobiia; order Spongiisociales; family UBA5794; genus JAAETI01. Next base: position 61,846 of record CAWDDT010000011.1, on the reverse strand, counting down.
TCACCACAATCCCCTCGAGCCATCGGCGGAGTCCGGCTGGAGGGCGTGGCTCGAGGCTGAGCGAAGCTCAGGCCTGGCCGGCCTTTCTGCGGTCTTTGAACTTGGCGATCATGTAATCGCGGTTCATGAGTGCGATGTTGTCGATGCTGATGCTCTTGGGGCAGGCTTGCTCACACTCGGCGTGGTTGGTGCAGGAGCCGAAGAACTCCTCCATCTTCTCCACCATCGCGACCGTGCGCTGGTACCGCTCGGGCTGGCCCTGGGGGAGCAGGTTCAGGTGAGCCAGCTTCGCCGCCGTGAACAGCTGCCCGGCACTGTTGGGGCATGCGGCGATGCAGGCGGCACAACCAATGCACGCGGCCGCGTCCATGGCCGCTTCAGATGCTTCCTTGGGCACCGGGATCAGGTTGGCGTCGGGCGCCCCACCCGTGTTGACGCTGATGTAGCCGCCCGCCTCAACGATGCGATCGAGCGCCGAGCGGTCGACGACGAGGTCCCGTACGATCGGCATGCCCTGCGCCCGCCATGGCTCGATGACGATGCGATCGCCGTCGTTGAACTTGCGCATATGGAGCTGGCAGGTGGCGGTGCCCTTCTGATCACCGTGCGGATGACCGTTGATCATGACGCCGCAGGTTCCGCAGATCCCTTCCCGGCAATCATGATCGAACTCGATGGGTATCTCGCCGGCCATGACGAGTCGTTCGTTGACCAGGTCGAGCATCTCCAAGAACGACGCTTCGGGGCTGATGCCCTTGGCTTCGTACTCCCGGAACTCTCCCGGTTTGTCGGGGCCGTCCTGGCGCCACACCTTGAGGGCGAGATCCATTATTTGTAGCTCCTTTGCGCCAGGTGGACATACTCGAAGTCGAGAGTCTCCTTGTGATGCGTCTCCGGTTGCCCGTACCCGGTCCACTCCCACGCTGAGGAGTGCGCCTGGTTGACGTCGTCTCGCTTCGCCTCCCCTTCCTCGGTCTGGTGCTCGAGCCGGAAGTGGCCTCCGCATGATTCCTCACGCTCGAGAGCGTCGCGGCACATCAACTCGGCGAGCTCGAAGAAGTCGCCGACCCGGGATGCCCTGGCGAGCTCGCTGTTGTAGCTGTCTCCGGTGCCGGGCACCTTGACATTGGCCCAGAATTCCTCGCGCAGGGCCGGGATCTCGCTGAGCGCCTTCTCGAGGCCGGGGCGGCTCCTCGCCAATCCGCAGTACTCGATCATGATCTTGCCCAACTCGCGGTGGAACGAGTCGACGGTACGGGTCCCGCTGATCGAGAGGAGCCGGGAGAGCCGCTCGTCGACATCCTGCTCCGCTTGTCGGAAGACCTCGTGGTCGGTGGGCACCGGGGTCGTGTTGAGCCAGTCGGCCAGGTAGTCGGCGATCGTGTAGGGGAGCACGAAGTAGCCGTCGGCGAGACCCTGCATCAGGGCGCTGGCCCCGAGCCGGTTGGCGCCGTGGTCGGAGAAGTTCGCTTCCCCGATGGCGTAGAGCCCGGGCACTGAGGTCATCAGGTTGTAGTCGACCCAGAGACCACCCATCGTGTAATGGGGGGCGGGGTAGATCCGCATCGGTACCTGGTACGGGTTGTCGTCGGTGATGCGCTCGTACATCTCGAACAAGTTGCCGTAGCGAGCCTCTATGACGTCTTTGCCGAGACGGCTGATGGCATCGGCGAAGTCGAGATAGACCCCGTTCTTGAGAGGCCCGACCCCCCGATTCTGGTCGATCATCCGCATCGCCGCCCGGGAGGCGACGTCGCGAGGGACGAGGTTGCCGAAAGCCGGGTAGATGCGCTCCAGGTAGTAGTCGCGCTCGGCCTCCGGGATCGTGTTGGGCGGTCTGGTGTCGTCCGCGTCGGAGGGCACCCAGATGCGCCCGTCGTTGCGCAGCGACTCGGACATCAGTGTCAGCTTCGACTGGAACTCGTCGTGCACGGGGATGCATGTCGGGTGGATCTGGGTGAAGCACGGGTTGGCGAAGAAGGCACCTTTGCGGTGGGCACGCCAGATCGCAGTGGCGTTGCACGCCATGGCGTTCGTCGACAGGAAGAACACGTTGCTGTATCCGCCGGTCGCCAGCACAACGGCGTGAGCCGAATGCGAGCTGATCTTCCCGTTCACCATATCGCGGACGACGATGCCGACGGCCCGGCCCTCGTCGATGACGACGTCGAGCATCTCGGTGCGGTTGTAGAGCGTGACGTTGCCGAGTGCGATCTGGCGGGCGAGCGCTTGATAGGCGCCGAGCAGCAGTTGCTGGCCGGTTTGGCCCCTGGCATAGAACGTGCGGGACACCTGAGCTCCGCCGAAGGACCGGTTGTCGAGAAGACCCCCGTACTCCCTGGCGAACGGCACACCCTGGGCGGTGCACTGGTCGATGATCTCGTTGGAGACCTCGGCGAGCCGGTACACGTTTGCCTCGCGGGACCGGTAGTCACCACCCTTGACGGTGTCGTAGAACAGCCGGTACACCGAGTCGCCGTCGTTGGGATAGTTCTTGGCGGCGTTGATTCCACCCTGGGCGGCGATGGAGTGGGCGCGCCGCGGGCTGTCGTGGTAGGTGAAAACGGTCACCTTGTACCCGAGCTCGCCGAGCGTTGCCGCCGCCGAGGCTCCGGCGAGACCGGTTCCTACGATGATGATCTCGTACTTGCGCTTGTTGGCCGGGTTCACCAGGTTGATATCGAACTGGTGGTTGGTCCACTTCTCCTGAATCGGTCCCTCGGGGACCTTCGCATCGAGTGTTGTCACGAAGCCTCCTTAAGAGATGATTCCGAGTTGTACGGCGATGGGGAAGCTGAGGTTGCCGAGAACGATCACGGCCGTGAATCCCCAGGCAAGAAAGCGGCGCCATCGGTTGTACGTGGGGTTGTTGGCGCCGATGCTCTGGAACAGACTCCACACGCCGTGGAGGATGTGGAGTCCCAATGCCAGGTTGGCAACGATGTAAACGATGGCCACCGGGAGACGGTCGAAGCTGGAGATCATGTTGTGGTAGACGTCTCCCCGGATGAAGTCGGGGTTAGCCGTGCCCCAGGTGAGATCCATGAGATGGAACGCCAGGAAGAGGAGCACGATGACGCCCGAGTACCGCATGGTGCGTGAGGCGTAGTTGGCTGCCAGGTACTCGCGTGGCACGTCGTAACGGATCTTGCCGCGTGCTCGCATGTTCTTGCGTGTCAACGAGTATGCGGCATGAATATGGATGGCGAATGCGGCGGTGAGCCCTGCTCGCATGATCCATAAGAGGTGCGTCCGGGGGACCAGATGCCCGCCGAGATCGCGTAGTGACTCCCCATAATCGTTGATGGCCGTTGGACCGAGATACACCTTCATGTTCCCGAGCATGTGGGCGGCGATGTACCCGAGGAGGATGATGCCGCTCAGCGCCATGGTCCACTTCTTGGCTACATCCGATCGGTAGAACTCGATGATCCAGGGCAGCCGTCTCGTCGGCTTGGCCTCATCCAGGCGGCCGGTCGTGGTCACCATGAACCTCCTTCTCCACGCGTTAAGCCATTATTGCCGACCCTACCGGGCCATGCGAAACATCGCGTCCGGCTCTCGGAGTCGCGTCGGTAACGGTGCTCGCATCCCCTTGCCGTCGGGTCGATGTGTCCACCTACCCAAGTGCCACAACGGATTTCGGGGTTGACAGGCGCGCGCGGCCTTGGTTGAATCACACTAACGTAATTACAAACGTGTAGGGAGAAGAGTTTGTTCGCCAGTTTGCTCGAGGTGCTCGAATCCGAAGACCTCTCGTGGCACGACCTCGCCAACTGCCGCGGTGCCGATCCTGATCTCTTCTTTCCGGAGCGGGGCGCCTCGACCCGCACCGCCAAGTCGATCTGTCGTCAGTGCGTCGTTAGGGAGCAGTGTCTGGAATTCGCCATCGTCTCGAGCGAGAAGTTCGGGATCTGGGGAGCCATGTCGGAACGGGAGCGCCGCAAGATCCGGCGCGAGCGTGCCGAGACCGCCAAGCGTCGTAGGGTGTCCTGACATCCGGCCGTTTGCCCGTTTCCGTGACGCCGATCTTCGGACCAGCCTTCTAGGAGGCCATCATGGATCGACCGGACCACGATTTCCACGTTGTCGGCAACGAGATCGTCATCGATTTCGCCGTGCCCCTGCCGTCGCGTGGCGAGGACGATGTGCTCACCGAGTTGTTGATTCATCAAGCAGCCGAGATCATCAGAGACCGGAAACGCCGTGGGCAGCCGCTCGACGGTATCCCCCGAGCCCTGATTCGGGCACGGCGAGGTAGCGAGCTGGTCCAGGTTGCCGAGCTCGACCTCGAGACGGAGGATGGCTTGCCCGACCTCGAGTTCCCGGACCTGCTGTCTGCCCTGAAGGCCGGTGGATACGACGTGATGGCCAAGTTCGGGGATGCCGACGAGGGCGATGTGTTACCGCTGAACCCGACCCGGCGAGGGGATCGCCTCGCACCGATCCGAAGCGAGATCAGGGTCACGGCACGCCTCGCTGCCGGGCTACGAGTTCAGGGAATCGACCCCGAGCACATGACGATGGCTGAGCTCGGTCCCGGTCTCCTCAGACTCGCCGGATATCAGCTCACCAAGCGGGACGAGGGGATCTATGTGGCGATCGGCGGGGGGAATTCCACCTACGTCGAGGTAGTCGCCCACGAGCAGGGCGATTACCCGGAACTCGATGAGAGCCGGATCACCTCGTTTCTCATTGCTTTTGCCCGCTCGCACACCGACCGGGGGCTTCTCTTGACCGACAAGTACCGACCCTACGAGATATTCGACAAGGAACGGGCCAATCCCCGATGCCGTTTTGTCACCCGGGAGCGGTTGCAGATGTTCGTCGACACCATCGCGCTGCGAGGCTGACGGCGCCGACAGAGACGGGTGGCGGGGTTTTAACGGGCGCCACGGAGTACAATCGGACCGGCAGGAGCCGAACCGGCGGAATATGCCGGCGCCCGGTTCCTGCGGAACTAGGAGTCAACTGTGCTTAGTAACCTCGACGGCTGGGAAATCATCGTGATTCTGTTGATCGTCCTGTTGCTGTTCGGTGCCAGGAAGCTGCCGGATCTGGCGCGTTCCATTGGTGCTTCTGCGAAGGAGTTTCGCAAGGGTCTGGACGAAGGCATGGACGACGACGAGGACAAGGATTCGCACGAAGGTTGACGGGGCGCTCCACAGGAGCTAGTCCCGGTACCGCCGTCGCTCGCCCGTATTGACCGCTCGGGAACTCGATCAGGTTCCCGAGCGTTGTCTGCTCTAGGAGTCCGGGGAAGGCTAATGGCCGACGAGAGAACCCCAACCTGGGAAGACGTAGCGCGAGTCTATGGGCGCAAGATCTACAACTTTGCATATCGCCTCACCGGCAATCCCGATGACGCTGCTGATCTCGTTCAGGAAGTTCTCCTCCGGGTGCGTCGCGGGCTTTCTTCCTACACACCAGGCTCGTTCGACGGCTGGCTGTGGCGGATCACCAGAAACGCCTTCCTCGACGGTGTGCGCAAGCAGAAACGCCGTCCCACCAGCCCACTTCCCGACGACGACCGCCATCTCGCATTCTCCAGCCCGTCCCCGGACGAAGTGCTGGCGTCGGTGCGGCTCTCCGAGGACATCCAGAGCGCGCTGCTCAAGCTTCCCCTCGACTTCCGGGAATGCGTTGTCCTCTGTGATGTCGTCGGCCTCACCTACGAGGAGATTGCCGAAGCCATCGCATCCCCCGTGGGCACGGTTCGCAGCCGCATCCACCGCGGTCGCAAGATGCTCAGGGAGCTGTTGACATGGCCGTTGTGAAGGCGGCAGGCGGCTGCGCAGTTGCCGAACTGATCACCGCGTACCTCGACGCCGAGCTCCAGCCGGGCGAGCTCGACATCATTGTTGCCCATCTCGGTGAGTGCCGGGGTTGCATCGTCGAGTTCCATCGCCTCAAGGAGATGCGGGCCGCGCTGCGTACGCTGCCGTTCCTGGAGATTCCGGAGCGACTTCTGCCCGACACCCATCCCGGAGAGGAGTTGTCGGCCTATCTCGATGGGCAGTTGTCGACCATCGAGCACGAGTTCGTCATCTCACATCTCGATTTCTGCACCGACTGCCGGCTGGAACTCCACGAGCTCGATTCGGCACGCACCGCGATTCGGTCATTGCCCGGTCTCGAACCGCCCGAGTTCATCGCGGTACACCAAGAGCGCGTTGCGCGCGAGCGGTGGTCGCGGCGCCGCGTGGTTGCGGCCGCGGTCGGCATTTCTGCGGTGGCGGCACTGGCGTTCTCGCTGCTGTACCCATCTCATCGGACGACGGATCTGGACATGACGCCGCTGTTCGACCAGCACCAGGCGCGCGTGTCCGTCGAGTACGGGTTCAACGTCGTCCCGGCGTTCTCTCTAGCGGACACGGCGCCATGAGCGTACGCAGGGTCCTTGTTGTGATGCTGGCGGCTCTGGCGCTCATGCTGCTGTCGGTTCCCGTCGCGACGGCGTCCGGGCTCGAGGATTACCTGGTCAAAGCGACCAAGGCGGACTACGCAGGGGAGCAGGCGACATGGTGCAGCTTCAACGGGAAAACCGAGTTCAATGTGGTCTTGGTCGAGCACGCCGGCTCGAAGCTCATGGTCGAGTCGGGTGGGACGTCGCAGGTACTCGGTGACGGCCGGGTCTCCAACGTCGACGCGAGCAGCGGCGTCGCCCTCTCTCACTGGTCGTCGGTCCCGCTCGCAGACCGGTACGTCACCTCGTCGATCGAGCCGGAGGAGCGGCTGGGACGCGACGTTGTCGTCGTCACGGTGGAAGAGAACGGGCAAGCGCGAGCCCGGCTCTGGTTTGATGACCAGACCGGGGCGTCGTTGGGCTCAGAGGTCTACGACAACAAGGGTGACCTGTTCCGGCTGAGCTGGATGCGCAACTTCGACTCCAATCCGCGCCGCATCTATACCGTTCTCGGCGCCTCCAGCTACGACGTCGTCACGACCACGGATTCCGGTCAGCTTCCCCAGTCGGTCGCCGGGTATGAGCGGGTCGATACGTACGGCGGACCGAACGACTCGATCCACTCCTTCTACTCGGATGGCCTGTTCTCCTACTCCGTGTTCCAGATCGAAGGCGAGGGTGCCGCCGGGCCATTCGTCGGCGCCGACACCATGAAGCTGGATTCCGGCACCTACCGCTGGTTCCTCACCGCGTCCGAGCTGTGGGTGCAATGGAGCGGTTCGGGCAAGACGTATGTGCTTGTGGGCGATCTCCCCCCTGATCATCTCAAAGCGGTTCTGGCGGAGCTTCCACGTGCGGAGAGCGGCAACCTGTTGAGCCGCATATGGAGCGGCATATTCGGTTGAACGCAGGGCTGTGGTGGCGCAACGTTCCGAGTAGGGGCTGGTGGAGTGGCGACCCTCGGGTCGCCCCTCCAGTGCCATTCGGCTAGAGGTTCTTCAGCGCTTCGACATACGAGGTGAACTCACGGCCTCTGGCGAGCTGGTCCGTGTTGATGACCTCGCGCACGACACCGTCCGCATCCAACACGAACGTGTAGCGGTTGGCTACGCCGCGCTCGTCGTTGAACGCCCCGTAGGCCGTGGCAACTTCACCGTGCGGCCAGTAGTCCGAGAGCACGGGGAAGCGGAATTCGTTCTCGTCCGCCCACCTCTTGTTGACGGGACGGGCATGCGTCGTCACCACCGCGACGTTGGCGTTGAGGCTTTCCAGCTCGACGAGGTTGTCCCTGATGGCGCATGCCTCGCCGTCACAGATACCCGTGAACGGGAACGGAATGAAGACAATGAGTGTGTTGGCTCCGCGGAACGACTCGAGCTTCACGAGGTTTCGGTCCTGGTCTTCCAGCTCGAAGGATGGAGCGGGGGTTCCGATCTGCACTATGTGTCCTTTCATCTCCAGATACGCGTTTCATCTCCAGATACGCGTTTCATCTCCAGATACGCGTTTCATCTCCAGATACGCGTTTCATCTCCAGATATGCGAGCAAGGTAGCGGACCCGGAGATGAACGACGACGGTGCTCAGTCGAGCAAAACGCGAGCGGCCCAGCCGACGGCGTCGGTGAGTTCCTCGAGCCTGGGTATCTTCTCTGGTTGCTCCCAGAGCCGTTCCAGCGTCTCGGCTCCCCAGCGTCGTTCCACATCGGAACAGAACCCGGCAGCCTCGTCTGCCCGATGACGGTCGATGCTCAGGCCGAGGAGCTGTTGCAGGAACTGCTCTGCCTCGTTTGGCTCGCTGCGCCGCAACCTCATTGCCGACTCTATCTCGCTCAGCTGTGGCATCAGATCGCCGGCAGCCGCACGAACCGCGTAGTCGCCAAAGCCCTCGACGAACGCCAGGAATGCCTGAATGGGTGCCAGCGTTCTCGGGTCGTGTGAGCTGCCCAGCAGGTGAGCAAGACCGCCCGGCTCGTCGACGAGCCCTTCCAGGGCGCTCGGGTCGGTGAGAGCCGACGGATCCTGCAGACCGCCGAGCATGTCCAGAAGACCGGAGGGATCGAACTGCACGGTGTCGTAGAACGCCGCGATGGTCTTGATGAAGTAGTCACGAACCCAACCGACGCTGAGGATGGCGTGGTTGGTCACCTCGCGCAGTACCGCCCACATGCGGACCTGTTGTGACTCGATGCCGTGATCTCTTGCAAATGCCTCGACGTTGGGGACGACGAGCGACAGTTCGTCGTGGTCGAGGGCAGGAAGACCGGTGTCGAATTGGCCGAGCACACGATGGCTCATGAAACCGATCATCGTCCCCGCCTGCACCCCGAGGATCAGAGGCGCCATGGGTGCGAGGAACGGGCCGGGGATGGCACTCCCGCCGCTGCCTCCGAGCTTGCCGGACAGAGGTTCTATGAGATAGCGGAAGCTCTGCTCGTTGCGGTCTGCCCACATGCGCCGGTCAACGGGGTGGACGGGCTTGGTGGTCGACACGTCGAGGCTCAGCCGGTCGGCGAGCCGCAGCTGGGCCGCCAGCGTCAGTTCCTCGTACTCCTCGGCGATCTTGGGTTCTATCGGTTCCGATGCTCCCGCCAGGGATTGGGTGATCTCCTTGCCGAGACGCCAATTGACCGGTCCCGGTGTCTGGAGGAGCTCGAAGAGTCTGTCGAATAGGTTGTCGCTCACTTCGCTGCCTCCTAGATGTCATCCGGTCGGATGCCGAGGACGACTGGTATCTCGAGGTGGTCCGAGCCTCGCTCCACTGAGAGGGTAACGGTGTCTCCGACCCGGTAGCCGCGCAGCCCGCTGATGAGGTCGTCCGGGATACGGACCGGGGTTCCGTCGTAGGCCACGATGATGTCGTCGATCTCCACGCCCGCATCACGGGCCGCCGCCGGCTCTACGGGGAAGTCCGTCACGTAGGCGCCCGCCGGCCTTTGCGATCCGTCCGGGTTCTCGCTGAACGCGGTTCCCAGCGACACGCCGATGAACGGGTGCTGCACCGTGCCGGTCTCGATTATCTCGCCGGTGATCCGCGACATCAGCTCGACCGGGATTGCGAAACCGACCCCCTCGGCCCCTGCGGCGCTGACACCGATGGCCGAGGTGATTCCCAACAGCTTGCCGTTGGCGTCAACCAGGGCTCCACCGCTCGATCCCTGGGTGATAGGTGCGTCGGTCTGCAGCATGTCGAAAAGCACGTCCACCGAAGTCGATCCCGTCCTGACCTGGCGCCCGAACGCCGAGACGACTCCCACGGTCACCGAGGGGCCGCCTTCAAGACCGAGCGGGCTGCCGACGGCGATCGCGGTGTCACCTATGCTGGCGGTCTTGGTGGAGCCGATCTCGATGGGGGTGAGGTCGGTGGCGCTGATGCGGAGCACGGCGAGATCCGTGCGGCGATCAGAGCCCACCAGGGTGGCGCCGTAGATGCGGCCGTCGCTGAAGATCACACGGTAGGTGTCCATATCGACGACGACGTGGTGGTTGGTGACGATCAGGCCGTCGTTGGTGAGAACGACTCCGGATCCCGACCCGAGCAGCTCGAAGCTGTCGTCGGCGCCCGTTCCGACGTCCACGGTGACGATGGAGGGCACCACCTTGCGGGCAACCGCCGTTGCGCTGGCCCGGTCACCCTCGGTGACCACCTCGCGGATCACACCGGCTTCCGCGGTTGTGGTCGTCGGGCGGTCGAGCCGGCCCGTCCCCCACAGGATCGATGCGAGGATCGCCGCCCCGGCGATCGCTCCGAGCACCGGTCCCAGCCAGCGGTTCCGCCCCGGTTCCGGCGTAGTGCCCGGCTCCGGTCGGAATGGTGCGTAGGGAAAGAGAGGGGGCGTGGCCGGAGGCTCGATGGGGCGCACGCGCACTTCGTCGTCGACGGGCGGCGGCGGAGGCCGGTGGAACTCGGCGTTGTCTGCGGTATCGTTGCCCACGGAGATGATTGTATGACCTCAGCAGAGCAAGCCCGACGGGACGGTGATGTAATCGTCGTTGGCCGCGAGCAAATCGACGCGTCGCAACTCATCGAACTGGTCGGCGATCCGCAGTGCGGCGCCGTCGCGTTGTTCCTCGGGACTGTCCGGGCCCACTCCGAGGGCAAAGAGGGCGTCACTCACCTGGAGTACGAGGCATACGACGACGTTGCCGACCGGAAGATCGCCGAGATCGTCGCCGAGGCACGTGAGCGCTGGGACGTGGTCCGGATCGCCGTGGTGCACAGGGTCGGGTCCCTCGACGTCGGAGAGGCCAGCGTCGCGGTAGCCGTCGGCTCCGGACACCGCTCCGAGGCGTTCGCCGCCGCCCGGTACGTGATAGACGAGCTCAAGGCCAGGGTGCCGATCTGGAAGAAGGAGCACTGGCCGGGCGGTGCCGAGTGGGTGCGGGAAGGGAGCTGAGAAATCCAGCAATCCCCCCATCTCGGGGGGATCGGACGGCCCTCCGGGCCGTCCGAGGGGGGAAGGACGGGCGGCGGTCGCCGTGGTGTTGCTGTTCCCTGGCTCGATACTACGAGGCCGGACCAGCGCGGCGTCCTACGACCATTTCGGCGGCTTCTCTCACCATCGGGTTGCGGTCGCGGGCGGCTTGCCGCAGCGCCGTTTCCACCTCCTCGCCGTCGAAGACGGTGAGGGCAGGCACACAACGACGCCGGACCTGGGGCGGGCCTGTCACTATGAGATCGAGAAGGGTCGAAAGAGCCCGCTGGTCACCGATGGCGCCGAGTGCCGCTACCGCAGACTCGCGCACCAGCTTGTCCTCCGCCACGTCGGCCGCCCTGGCGAGCAGCAGCTCGACCGATCCCGTGGACGCGATCTCTCCTAGAGCATTCACCGCCGCCTCGCGGACCTCGGGGGAAGGGTCGGAGCAGGCCTCCTCGAGGGCGGCAACCGGTTTCAGGTCGCTTCGGCCGAGTATCTCGGCGCACCCCCTGCGTACCGCAGCCTCGGAATCGGTGGACAGAAGCTCGACCAGCCGCGGGTGGAGGTCGGGGTGATTCCGGGTCGCTCCGACCGCAATTCTGCGAATGAGTGGGTCCGTACTGGCCAGGTGCGGTCCCGGGTCGACCGCTAGATCTGCGAGCTCGTCACGGGTCATGGCTCGAGACGGTAGCCGACCCCGCGCACGGTTGTGATCCGGGGAGCGGCGTCGACCTGCTCCAGCTTGCGGCGCAGCCGTCTGATGTGTTGATCGAGGCTCTTCGAGTCGCCCCAGTCGATACCCCAGATCTGCTCGAGCAGGGTCTCCCTGGTGACGATCCGGCCCTGCCGCTCCATCAGCAGCTCGGCGAGCTCGAACTCCTTGCGGGCAAGGGCGAAAGTCGTATCGCCGACTCGGATCTCGTACCGACCCGGGTCGAGCACCGCGTTTCCCGCGGTGAGCACATCGCGCTCTGGGTCCGGGATACGGCGGGTGTTGGCACGGATCCGCGCTATCAGCTCGCGGGTGGAGTACGGCTTGGTCAAGTAGTCGTCGGCACCGAGCTCGAGTGCGGTGACGATGTCGGCCTCTGCGCTTTTGGCAGAAACCACGATCACAGGAACGTCCGATTTCTGGCGTATCCGGCGCAGCACGTCGAGGCCGCTGAGATCCGGAAGCATTAGATCGAGGAGCACGATGTCGGGATGGTTGGTCTCGAACGACCCGATGCCGGTCCGTCCGTCTGTTGCTGTGGCAATCGAGAAACCCTCGGGCTCCAGCGTGATCTTGAGCGCCTCGAGATAGCTGACCTCGTCTTCGACAATCAAAACGTTGAGCACCTAGTACCCCGACCGGCGACGTTCGCCGCGTTCACAGCGGCCAGGAGCGCCGCTTGCTGCGTCCTCGTCCTCGACACATTTCCCCAATGTGCCTTCGTCCTGCGTCCTTGCCATCAACGCTCCTGCCTCGCTCTGAACATCGCCAACGATACCGGCCAGGGCACTAACTCTCCCGAGCCGGGAGCACGATGCGGAATATGCTGCCTTGCCCCGGAACCGACTCGACGGTGACTTCGCCCCAGTGATTCTGGACGACGTGGCGGACGATGGCGAGCCCGAGCCCGGTCCCGCCCCGGACGCGACTCCTGCCCTTGTCGACACGGTAGAAGCGCTCGAAGATCCTGCCCAGGTGGCGCTGCGGTATCCCGATGCCACGATCCTCGACCTCGATGTGGGCGTGGTCACCGCTGCGGAACCCGCGTACCTCCACCGGCTCGATGCCATCGATTCCCTTGGCGCTCGTGTAGGCGACTGCGTTCTCGACGAGGTTGGCTACGGCCGAGACGAGCCGGCGACGATCGCCGAGAACCTCTACCGACTCGCATTTCACCTCGATAGGCACGGCGAGAGCCTCGGAGGCGAGGCTCACCTGCTCGACGGCTGCGGCGACTACGTCGCTGATATCGACGACCCCTCGCACGGTCTGATGCGCCTCGATGAGCGAGAGGTCGAGAATGTCCTCAACAAGACGGGTCATCCGGGATGCCTCGGATTGGATCCGTTCGTTCAACGAGCTTTGCACCGCCGGATCGCGGGTCGTCGCCAGGGCCTCGGCAAGCAACCGCAACGCCCCGAGTGGTGTCTTCAGCTCGTGGCTGGCGTTGGCCACGAAGTCGCGCCGGATCTCGTCAATACGGGACCTCGGGGTGAGATCGTCGGTGAACACGGCAACGCCACGTCGTCTATCACCATCGAAGAGCGGCATCGCTTTCAGCATGATCGTCCGCTCCGACGGTGTGAACACCTCGATCTCCTGGTCCTGTGGCTCTCCGCTATCGGCGACAGCCTCCAGCATCTCCTTGATCCGGATCCCTACCACGGCATCGCCACCCCTCCCGGCAGTGAAGCCCGCCGCCGCCGGGTTTGTGAACACCTGCCTGCCGTCCTCGTCGACGATCACGACGCCCACCGTCGACGCTTCGAGGACCCGCTCGAGACGCGTCGAGCTCTCTCGTGCGCCGCGCATATCGGCACCGAGGGCGTTGGCGCTGCCGATCAGAGCCGTCTCAGCATCGTCGGCGGCATCGAGCGCCTTTCCGAGCTCGGCTCGGAACGCCTGGTGGCGTCGGCGGGTGCGCCAGATGACCACGGCTAGACCGGCAGCAATGAGCCCCAGGAACAGCTGATCCAATTGCATGTCCGCGACTATAGGAGCGGTGCGGAGGTGGAGGCCGCACCGCACCCGCCAACGCCGGACAATTCACAGCAAGTTCACCCAGGAGTCGCTTTGGCGCAATGTGCACCGGATATCTTCGGCCGCACGCTGTTGCTGCGGAAGCTGCCCGTTCCTGGCGCTTTGTCGGGACGTCGATTTTCGCCGTCCCCGTCTTACCGCAAGCCGGCCGGGTCGGGGCTCCTCCCTTGACCCGGCCGGCGCTCCTCCGCCCGGATGGTGAGTTGGTTGCAACGACGGGTTGGAGCGCACCAGGGCCGCGGTATTGCCAACAGGAGCTGGTGCCACGTCGTAAGCTGGATCACAGAGAATCGGGAGCCACATGGAGTCACAGGCGCACAGCGCAGCCACTGGACACCACGAAGAGACCAGGCATCATTTCGTCGACGTGCTCGCCGAGATCCGGTCCGGTATCGTCGAGACCGGGGCGTTGATTGTTGAGAACGCCCGGCGTGCCGGATTGGCCATCACCGAGAATCGTCTCGACCTGGTACCGGTTGTCATCGGCGCCGACGACGAGATCGACGGGCGTTGCGCGTCACTGGAGAGGCTGACATTCGAGACGATGGCCCGGCAACAGCCCGTCGCCGGCGACCTGAGGTTCCTGGTCTCAGCTACGCGGATTCTCTACGAACTGGAGCGGTCGGGTGATCTCGTTGTCAACCTGGCATACGCCCTCGACAGAATCCACGCTTTCCCGGATTCCCCGCAACTGAGGGGTCTGCTGGAGAGGTTGGTATACGAGAGCACCTCCCTGTTCGCCCGGTCCATGGAGGTTTTTGGTGCGATGGACGCAGTTGGCGGGGAGCAGCTCGATCACGAGGACGACATGGTCGATAGCATCGTCGCCGAGTTCTATCGACAAATAGGCCTGGAGAGCGAGGTCATCGGGCTGGAGGCCGGCATCGCGCTCACCCGGATGGGACGGTTTCTCGAGCGAATCGCCGACCACGGTGTCAACGTGGGCGACCACACCACCTACATCGTGACCTCCGAGTTCCCGCACGTGGTTGCTCACCCGGGCGAGGAGCAGTCGCCGGATGCATAATCCGTTGACACCGAACTGTCCCCTGGATACGCTCGGGCGCACCGAACAAACGATCGTTCGTTCGCTGGTTCGTTCGGAGGAGGATCTTGGAATCGATCGGTACCGCCGCGCCCCCGGCTGCCGGCGAAGGTGGCAACCGCAGCCGTGAGGACGTGGTGCGCGCCGCCAGCCGTCTTTTCGCCCGGCGCGGCTATCACGGCACCTCGATGCGCGACCTCGGAGAGGAGCTTGGCATGCTCGGATCCTCCATCTACTCCCACGTCAGCGGCAAGAATGAGCTCCTTATCGAGATCGTCGGGCGAGGGGCGGCGCTGTTCGACTCCGTCACCGCCGAGGCCGCTGCCAGCCGCGATTCTGCGGTCGAGCGGCTGCGGCAGATGGTCCACGGCCACGTGAATGTTGTAGTTGGGAACATCGACGAGGCGAGGACCTTCCTGTTCGAGTCGAGGTTCCTGCCAGAGACAGATCGGCGGCAGATCGTCGCCATGCGTGACGAATATGAGCAGGCCTATCGGGAGACGATACGGGCAGGAATCGACGAAGGATCGCTGGCATCGGATCTCAATCCAGGGATGACCGCCATCTTCATCCTCTCGGTGCTGAATGCGCTGATCCGTTGGTACCGTCCTACGGGGGAGCGCACCGCAGGTGCCATCGCTTCCGAGATGTGGGCGTTCGTGTCGCACGGGATCCTCGCGGAGCGGGTGAATGGCTGATTCCATCCTGACCGACTGTGACGGCGGATTGCTCAGCATCACGCTGAACCGGCCTGATCGGCTCAACGCCCTCACCACGCCGATGCTGGAGAGTCTGAACGAGATACTGGCCGCCGCGGCAAGCGACGATCAGGTGCGCGCTGTCTTGCTCACCGGCGCAGGCCGTGGATTCTGCGCCGGGCAGGATCTCAACGACCGCTCGGTTGCCCCCGGCGCCGATCGGCCCGATCTCGGTGAGTCGCTCGAAAACCGCTACAACCCGGTGGTGCGGGCGATGCGGGCGATGCCCAAGCCGGTCGTGGTGGCGGTCAATGGAGTGGCAGCCGGGGCGGGAGCCAACCTGGCGCTAGCAGGGGATCTTGTTTATGCGGCTCGTTCGGCACGGTTCATCCAGTCGTTCGCCAGGATCGGGCTCATCCCCGACTCCGGAGGAACCTACTTCCTGCCGCGGCTGGTAGGGACCGCACGGGCGTTTGGGCTGGCACTGCTCGGTGAGCCCCTTCCGGCCGAGGACGCGGCCCGGTGGGGTCTGATCTGGGAGGCCGTCGACGACGACGAGTTGGTCACTGTCACCACCTCGGTCGCCCGCGGTCTTGCCGCAGGTCCGACGTCGGGTTTTGCCAGGATCAAGCAAGCGATGAACGCCTCGGGTGACAACGATCTCGACGCGCAGCTCGATCTCGAACGCGATCTGCAGCGAGCCGGCGGTCTTTCAGACGATTACGCGGAGGGGGTCGCGGCTTTCCTTGCCAAGCGATCCCCAGAGTACAAAGGACGATGATGACGAACGGAATCCCAGCAGAAGCGTCCGTAGCTGTGGTCGGGGCGGGGACCATGGGAACGGGTATTGCACAACTCGCCGCAGCAGCCGGCCACGAGGTGTACCTGTTTGACTCTGCCGACGGAGCCGTCGACCGGGCACTCGGCGATCTGCGAGCACGGCTGGATGGCTCGGTCGAACGGGGTCGCCGTACTGCCACCGAGGTCGACCAGATCATGGCCAATATCAACGGATGTGGATGGCTTGCCCAGTGCGCCCCTGCCGCGCTCGTCATCGAGGCTGTTGCCGAGGATCTCGCGGTCAAACGCACGGTTCTCGCCGAGATGGAGAAGCTGGCTGCCGACGATGCGGTCATATGCACCAACACGTCGTCTCTTTCGGTAACGGCGATCGGGGCCGCGCTGGTGAGGCCGCAACGGTTCGTCGGGATGCATTTCTTCAACCCGGCCCCGGTCATGCCGCTTGTCGAGATCATCTCGGGGACCGAGACGGCAGAGGAAGCCGCCCGGTTTGCCTCCGACACCGTCGCCGGGTGGGGGAAGGTTCCCGTCCATTGTGTGTCCGCTCCGGGGTCCATCGTCAACCGGGTGGCCCGGCCGTTCTACGGTGAGGCCTTGCGACTCGCTGCCGAGGGCGCCGCGGACTATGCCACGATCGATGCGGTGATGACCGGATCGGGCGGCTTCCGGATGGGCCCGTTCACGCTGATGGACCTCATCGGCCTCGACGTCAACCTGGCCGTCTCCAAGTCCGTGTTCGCCCAGTCATTCAATGACGCGAGATTCGCCCCGCACGTGCTCCAGCAGAGCCTGGTCGACGCAGGCAGGCTGGGACGCAAGTCGGGGTCGGGTTTCTACGTATACGGCGAGGATGCCCCCAAAGCTGTTGCGGTGACGGTGAATCCGCAACCGGCCCCGGTCAATGTCGAGGCTCACGGCGATCTCGGCTGGGCGGCCGGGCTCGTCAACCGGCTCCTCGATGCTGGCATCGAGGTCGACGGTGTTGCCGCCGGCGGACCGGGGCACCTCATCTTCGACGGTGTACGGCTGGTGCCCACCGACGGGCGCACCGCCACCGAGCTCGCCGCCGCCGGCGTGTTCGGAACGGACGACGTCGTTGTCTTTGACCTGGTTCACGATTGGGACCATGTGAGTCACATCGGGATCGCCGTCGCCGATCAGGCTGCCCCCGGGAAGGCGGAGCGGGCCGCGGGGCTGTTTCAGGCGATCGGATGTGCGGTCAGCCTGCTCGATGACAGCCACGGGCTGGTGGTCATGCGCACAGTCGCCCAGCTTGCCGCCATGGCGTCGGACACGGTTGCCGCGGGCATTGCCACCGCTGAGGATGTCGACACCGCGATGAGGCTGGGCACCAGCTATCCGTCAGGTCCGCTCGAATGGGCGGACCGCATCGGGGTGGTGCGTGTGGTGACGGCTTTGCAGAACCTGCACGCGGGTTTTGGTGAAGACCGCTACCGCGTGCCGCCCTGGCTCGACCGCCGGGCGGTGACCGGGCTCCCGCTGCGGGACCAGAGCGGTAATGGCTGAAGCCTTCGTCTGCGATTCCATACGAACACCGGTGGGGCGCTTCGGTGGGGCGCTGGCGACGGTGCGCCCCGACGACCTCGTCGCGCTGACCATGAGAACGGTGATCGAGAGAAATGGTGGTGTGGATTGGGCCGCAACCGACGACGTCGTGCTTGGTGCGGCCAACCAGGCCGGGGAGGACAATCGCAACGTCGGGCGTATGGCCGTGTTACTGGCCGGGCTGGACGTGGCGATATCCGGGACGACCATCAACCGCCTGTGCGGGTCGGGGATGGAGGCCGTGGGGTATGCCGCCCGGGCGATCAAGAGCGGGGAAGCCGATCTGATCCTCGCAGGCGGTGTCGAGTCGATGAGTCGGGCTCCGAAGGTCATCGCAAAAGCCGAAACACCCTTCAGCAGGACGGCCGAGATGTACGACACGACGATCGGTTGGCGGTTCACCAATCCCCGACTCGAGGAGCGGTTCGGCAAGGACGAGATGACGGGAACCGCCGAGAACGTTGCCCGCGAGTTCGGCATCTCGCGTGAGGACCAGGATGCGTTTGCGGCGCGCAGCCAGCAGCGTACCGCCGCTGCCGTCGCGTCGGGCCAGCTTGCCGACGAGATCGTGCCCGTGCCGGTTGCCCAGCGGCGCGGCGAGCCGGTCGATGTGTCCGTCGACGAGCAGGCGCGCCCGGACGCGACCGTTGAGAAACTGGCCAAGCTTCGGCCGCTGTTTCCGGACGGCACCGTCACCCCAGGCAATGCCTCCGGGATCAACGACGGTGCGGCCACCGTGCTGGTCGCCTCGGAGCGGGCGGCGCACCGCTACGGTCTGACACCACAAGCCCGGATAGTCGGGATGGCCACAGCAGGGGTCCCGCCCCGCATCATGGGAATCGGTCCGGTGCCCGCCACCGAGAAGCTTCTGGGCAGGCTCGGAGTCGATCTCGGTGACATCGGGGTGATCGAGTTGAACGAGGCATTCGCCTCGCAGTCGCTGGCATGTCTTCGCCGGCTGGGCTTGCCGGACGACGCCGAACATGTCAACGCCAACGGGGGAGCAATCGCCATCGGCCACCCCCTCGGCATGACAGGAGCCCGGCTGGTCGCCACGGCGACACGCCGGCTGGTACGAACCGGGGAGCGATACGCTCTGACCACGATGTGCATCGGGGTAGGCCAGGGAATCAGCATGCTCCTGGAACGGGTCTGAGGGGATTGAGATGGAGATGTTCGCCAAACACGAAGGAACGTTGAAGCAGGCGCTGGCGGTGATCGCCAGCCGCGAGTACTGGAGCCCGTTTCCCGAGAGTCCCACCGCATACGGAGAAGAGGCGCAACACGCTGGGGAGCAGGCTTTCCAGGAACGTCTCGGTAGGACCTTTGAGATTGACCAACCTGTAGGTGGCTACTCAGCGGGAGGCGAATCGTCCCCGTACGGGATCGACCTTGGCGTGTCCTACCCGGTAGCCGACGTTGGCACTTTGACGGCGGCCGCCGCCACGGCGATGAAGACCTGGGGCAAGGCAACCGTTGAGGATCGAGTAGGCGTATGTCTCGAGATCCTCGACAGGCTCAAAGAGAACGTGTTCGAGATGGCATATGCCGTCATGCACACCACCGGGCAGGCGTTCCTCATGGCTTTCCAGGCGGGTGGTCCCCACGCGCTCGACCGTGGCCTGGAGGCCGTGGCGTACGCCTACGCGGAGATGCACAAGCTCCCTAGCAAGCAGATTCGTTGGGAGAAGCCGCAGGGGAAGCGGGATCCTCTCCTGATCGACAAGCAATGGCGGATCCGACCTCGCGGCGTGGCGGTGACTGTCGGAGTCTCGACCTTCCCCACCTGGAACGGCTACCCCGGGATCTTCGCCAGCCTTGCGACCGGCAACCCTGTGATCGTCAAGCCACACCCGGCAACGATC
Organism: uncultured bacterium; assembly: GCA_963801165.1. Lineage (GTDB taxonomy): Bacteria > Actinomycetota > Acidimicrobiia > Spongiisociales > UBA5794 > JAAETI01. The sequence continues at coordinate 42,297 of CAWDDT010000011.1, read as the reverse complement.
TTGCCCCTGGCGATCTTCGTCGAGACGGCGCGCGGCGTGCTGGCCGAGGCCGGGTTCGACCCGAACACCGTGCTGCTCGCCGTTGACACTCTCTCCGCCCCGATCACGAAGGATCTGGTCATGGACCCGGCGGTGGCCATCGTCGACTACACCGGCGGTTCCGTCTTTGGCGAATGGCTCGAGCGCAACGCCACACATGCTCTGGTGTTTACCGAGAAGGCAGGGGTCAACTCCGTCATCATCGATTCAGCCGATGATCTGAAGGGCGTGTACCGCAATCTGTCTGTGTCACTGAGCATGTACTCGGGTCAGATGTGCACGACGCCGCAGAACGTGTACATACCCCGCGACGGGATCGAGGTCGGTGGGGAGCGCGTGCCGTTTGACACGATTGCCGCCGGTCTCGCCGGCGCCATCGAGGGTTTGCTGGCGGACGATCAACGCGCCGGCGACATCCTCGGATCGATCAAGAGCCCGGCAACGGTGGAAAGGATCAGCGCCGCTGCCTCCGCCGGCACAGTGGTGCTCGAGTCGCGCAAGATCGGGCACCCAACATTCCCGGACGCGGATGTTCGCACACCGGTGATCGTGGCCGTTGAAGCGGCCGATCGGGACGTTTACATGCGGGAAATGTTTGGTCCGGTGATCTACGTCATCGCCACCGCGGACACCGCGGAGAGCCTGGCGCTGGCCACGGACTCGGCCCTCAGCAACGGGGCTATCACCTGGCTCGTCTATAGCACCGACGAAGAGGTGATCGAGCGTGCGGTCGATGCCGCCACGGAGGCCGGAGTGTCGGTTGCGTTCAACCTCACGGGCGGGCTCTACGTCAACCTGTCTGCAGCGTTCAGCGACTTCCACGTCACCGGTGCCAACCCCGCTGGCAACGCGTCGCTCACGGATCCGGCCTTCATCGCCGGACGTTTCCGTGTGATCGGTGTCAGGATCTCGGCATAGGAGCGAGTTCGGACCCGAGCAGATTCGAGTCCGAACTCAGCCTGATCGACGCGGAAGGGTCAGGCCCCGGAAGTTCCGGAAGCGATGTTGTCGAGGATGAACCCGGTCACACCGACCATCAGCTTGCGGGCATCGTCGAGCTGGCGGCGGCTCATCCCGAGGACGCCCAGGGCGTTTTCGAGCGGTCCTCTGATGTCGTCGGCCGGCTGTAGGCCGATGACCGAATCGGCGACGGGGGCGGCGGCAGCCGCGGCATCGGCGACCAGCCCGGTGGCAGTGTCGAGGTCGTTCTGCGCACCCGTGGTGTCCACACCGGACGCCGACAACTGGTCGAGGGCTGCCTTCAACCTGGTCGCATACTCGTCGAACCGGGTCGTCGCCCCGCCGACGGTGTCGGCGGCGATCACCGTGTGTGTCTTGGGGCCGAGCAGCGCAAATACGAGTGTGTCCTCGAAGATGGCGGGGCTGACATCACGCAACTCCTCGAACGTGGTCGCAGCATCGACACTGTCGAGACCGTCGGTCAGCACCGCGGTGGCCGCGTTGTATTCGGCCTGAAGCGCTGCTGCGTGGTCGCCGCTGACGTAGTCGGCATTGCCGACCCGGGTGCCCAGCCGTGCCAGAGCGTCGAGCCGGTTGTCTACGGCGGTCCGGACCTGATCCTTGGCCGCCTCGAGAGCGCGGGCAACGTTTTCGTCGGAGACCCGGACGGTGGCGCTGGTTGTGGGGTTATCTGTGGATTGGGCCGAGGCGGTCAGCGGGAAGGCGCCGACCATGAGGGCGGCGGCCAGCAATCCGATCAGGGTTCGTCTGGTTCTACTCATTGAGTGGATCTCCTTCTTCGTCGTCGAGGCTCTGGTGCAGGTCGTTGAGCGACCGATCGAGCTCGTCCAGCACATTGGAGAGCTCGTCCGGATCGAGGTCGGCCGCCACCGGCTGCGAGGCCGTTGCGGTGGTGGTCGACGTTGTCGCGGACTCGCCGGACGGTGCGTCCTGCTCGTCCGTTGTGACAGGTCTCGATGTGGTTACCGGAGACGACACCGGGACGGGTGCCGACGATGGCGTGCCCTGGTTCGATCCGGCGGGGCTACATGCGGATAACAACAGCCCGACCAGCGCGGTTCCGATTGCGGTTCTGCTCTTCATACCGACACGATGCGACGGGCGTGTTCGGTTGATGAGAGCGGTTTGTAAGAAGTGTGTTAGCTATGAGCGTCGGATGTGATGCGCCACACCGCGGGAAGGGCGAGACCGGCTAGTACGGCCTTGAGCAGATCGCCCAGGACGAACGGCGCCAGACCAAGCTCGGCGGCCCTGACCCAGGAGACGCCGACGGTGTGGGCGAGCCAGGGGAGGCCGAATAGGTAGATCACGATGGTGCCGGTCAGAAACGCGGGCACTGCAGTCGACACGGCACGGTCTTGCCGATTCTCCGCCAGTTTGCCGACGATCCATGCGGCCGCGACGAACCCGATGAGGAAGCCTCCCGTGCTGCCCGACGCGTGTGCCCACCCGCTGGTGCCGCCGGCATAGACAGGAAAGACCAAACCCAGTGCGACGTAGAGAGCCTGGCTCGCTGCGCCGGCCCCTGATCCCAGTGATGCCCCCGCCAGTAGCACCGCAAACGTCTGACCGGTTATCGGCACCGGGGTGAACGGAAGCGGGATGCGGATTTGAGCGGCGAGCGCGGTGAGTAGGGCGAATCCACCAACGAGAACAAGGGTGACCAAACGTCGCTGCGGCAGTACGGCGCCGGCAAGCACTCGTGTGGGTACAACGGTTTGCATACAGGCTCTCCCTTCCCGGATGTGACCCCGACACTACCCGAGGCGGGCTAGGAGGCTAAGCAATCGACGGTCGGTGCCGATATAGACATTCATGACACCCGATCGGTTACCCGCGCCCCGGAGGCGTTCGCGCCGAGTTCGCGCGCTTGTTGCTGCCGTTGTCACGGTGTTGGTCGGATTGGCGGTGACGGGGATGCTGACCTGGTGGACTGGCAACGGTGGGTCACGGACCGATCGCGCCGATCTCACCCAGAAGGGTGAGCTTCTGCTGTTCGAGACGAGTGACATGCTCGAGAAGGTGTCGACGCAGCTCAGTGCCTCCGCGGGTCTCTTTCGCGCCGACGAGTCGGTGTCTCCGACCGAGTTCCGGTCCTTTGTCGAGGGAGTCGGCGTGATACCCGGTCTCGCCGGCATGGGATATGTTCCGATCGTATCGGGGGCGCGGCTCGACGACTGGCTCGCCTACGTGCAGAGTGACGTGGCCGGCCTGACCCTCACAGAGATGGATGGCGGCGGCGACGTGGTGCCCGCGGGCACCCGGGAGCTGTATTTCCCGATCGTCTACTTCGAGCCAGGTGATGCGGAGGTGATCGGCCTCGACCTGGGCGCCGACCCCGACCTGCGCCGGCAGCTCATCGACGGTCTACCGGCGCAGAGCTTCACGATGACCGGTTTCGTCGGCGACGCTCTGCCGGATCCACTCGGCGGTGTCGGCCACGTGCTGGTGGCGAGGGCGATCGCGGATCCGGATAGTGGCGCGGTTCAGGAGCTCGTCGTTGCGGCGGTCGATCTAGCCGAGCTCATCGGGGGCAACGCGGCCCCCGAGTTGACGGCCGGCCTCGACCTGTCCGTCGCGGACACCACGGGTGTGACCGTACCGACACGGCACGACGGGGATGTGTGGGAGGGGACGGTGGACTTCGGAGGGCGGTCCTGGCTGCTCTCGGTCCGAGACCAAGGAGCCGGCAGTCGGTGGCTGCAGACACCGGCGATACTCAGCCTGGCGGCCGGGCTGGCGATCACCGGGTTGCTCGGGCTGGTCGTCTACCTGGTCGTCGGAGCGATCGAAGCGCGCAGCGAGGTGCAGGTCCTCGAGTCGATCAGCTCCGGGAAGGACGAATTTCTGGCTGCCGTCAGTCACAGGCTGCGGACACCGCTCACCTCGGTCGTTGGGTTCAGCGAGGTGCTGCGCGACATCGACCCTTCCTTGAGCGATGCGGACCGGCGTGAGCTGGTCTCGACGATCGCGATTCAGGCGATCGAGCTCGGGCACCTCTTCGACAATCTGTTGACGGTGACGCGGGAGTCGGAGAGGGCGCCGTTCATCGCGGCCCGCGTCGACCTGGCAGCAGAGACCCGTGCGGTATTGGATACGGCCGAACCTGTGCGTCGGGCCGCGGTGGGTGCCGTGAGCTCCGAATCCGGTGTGATGGCGGCGGGGGATTCGGCTCTGGTGCGACAGATACTGCGGAACCTCCTGGCGAATGCCACGGACTTTGGCAGTGTGGTCGAGGTGGCGATCGCCCGGGAGGGGCTGGTCGCCCGTGTCACCGTGCGCGATAACGGGCCCGGCATCTCTCCGGACCGGGTTGCAGACGCCTTTGCCCTGTACGGAAGCCGTGGTGAGGCCGGTCAGCCCGACTCCATGGGCGTCGGTCTGTATGTCTCCCGGCGTCTTGCCCGCAGGATGAGCGGTGACCTCACCTACCGGCGCGCCGACGGTTGGACCATCTTCGAGCTGACTCTGCCCGCTCTACCCACGACGGTGGTCATTCGACCGATCCCGGATACCATGCCGGCTCTTTAGAGGGGACCGGGCATTACCATCGCGTCGATGGACGATCTCGAACTCCCAGACTCCCCACTTCCGGCAACTCCGCCGCGCCGGCGGATCCCGGTTTGGCCGTTCATTCTCGCCGGGGTCATGATGCTCGTCGGCGCTTTCATCTTCGCTGCCGTTGCCATTCCGATATCAATGCCCTACTACGCGCTCTCGCCTGGACCGGTGGCCGACGTCAGCGACTACGTGCAGGTCGCCAACCCGTCTACGACCACCAAGGGCGAGTTGATGTTCCTCACGGTGTCACTGCAAGAGGTCAACGTCGTCGAATGGGTGGCCGCCAAGTTGGACAGCCATGTCGACCTCGCCCCGCGTGAGAACATCCGTCCCGCCGGAGTGAGCGAGGAGGAGCTGCGCCAGCAGAACATCAACCTGATGGACCAGTCCAAGCAGGACGCCAAGTACGTCGCGCTCACCTATCTCGGGTACGACGTGACATATCATGGATCCGGTGCGCTCGTGAACTCGACCATCGCCGACTCTGCTGCCGACGGAGTGCTCCAGGACGGCGACGTCATAATCGCGGTCGATGGAAAGAAGGTCGAGTTCGCCAAGGATGCCGTCGACATGATCAGCGGGCGAGCTCCCGGCGACCAGCTTGTGTTGACGATCCAACGCACGGAGCCCGACAAGGTCGACACGCTTGATATCCCGCTGGTGCTGGGGCCGTACAAGTTTGTCGATGAGAAAGGCAATGTGCTCGACGATCCCAACCGGGGCATGGTCGGCGTGATGCTGCAAAACGCCGACGTTCAGATCGATTTCCCCGTCGACGTCAACATCGACAGCCGCAACATCGGTGGTCCCTCGGCGGGCCTCATGTTCACCCTGGAGATCATCGACGAGCTCACCGCCGAGGACATCACCCATGGCCACCGCATCGCCGGCACCGGCACGATCAACGCCGACGGTGTGGTAGGGCCCATCGGGGGGATGCGCCAGAAGACATTTGGGGCCATCGCCGCAGGCGCCGAGTACCTGCTCGCCCCGTCGGAGAACTACCTGGAGGCGGTCGACGCCGCAGGCGACGACATCAAAGTCATCGAGGTGGCCAACATCCAGGATGCGATGACATTTCTCGATTCCCTGGGCGCCGCCTAATTGAAGCCCAAAGGGCTTCAATTAGGTTTGAGTTTGGCTGCGCCAAACTCAGCTAGCCCGTCAGCGGTGGCGTGGTTCAGGTTTGAGTTTGGCTGCCGACCCAGCCAATGGCTCGGGCCGGCCGACCTTTGGAGCGGAGGGGACCAAACATGGCCTTTCCCTCGGGCGAGGATGCCGAGCGCAGGCGACGGCAGGTGAGGGGATTTGCGTCGTGAGGCGCCAGGACGAGGAGTCCCCTGTTACGCCGACCATTGAATCCACCTCTGGGTGTTACCGGCGGGGTATCGTGCGTTGATGACCGACGACCTCAGTCCGGGCGAGATTCGAGCACACAAATTCGGTTTGTCGCGCCGTGGCTATGACCGTTCTGAGGTGGCGCGCTTTCTCGAACGCGTCGCCGACCGGGTCGAGTCCCTGGAAGGGGATCTGGTTGCGATCGAGGAACGGCTCGATCAGTTCGGCATCGGTGACATCCCACATTTCAAGAACGAGATCGACCAACTCGGAGACGAGATCAAGGCGGTGCTGGTAGCCGCCATGGATGCTGCGGACGGCATGCGCTCCAGAGCTCGAGCCGATGCGGATGAGATCCTGCAGAGTGCGGACGAGGCGAGTATCGCTGCGCGGGGCGACGCCTGGGAGTCTGGTACCGAGTTGCTCAGGCAGGCGCAGGCGGCCGCAGACGGGATGCTGGAGCAAGCCGGAAGCGATGCACTCTTTGTCCGAGCGGAAGCCGAGCAGGACGCCAAGAGACTGGTGACCGATGCCCGACGGCAGGCCGATGACGTCGTCCGCTCGTCGCGAGAGCAGAGTGAGCGGATAGTTGTGCATGCTCGCGCCGAGAGTGAGGCTCTGCTGGAGACGGCCCGCCAATCCGCCGAGAAAGCGCAGGAGCGCGCCCGCGCGCTGGAGAACAGGCGGTCGGAGCTGATGAGTGAGCTGGCCGCGGCCGAGAGTGCAATCCGGGAGGTCGAGGCGGCCAAGAGTGAGAATTCCGGCGGCTCCCGGCGCTCCGAGGGCAACAAGCCTGCCCATTGGCCCGAAGACGACGGCTCGATCCGGATCCTGCCGGCGGCGAGGCGTGCCGCTTCACCCGCGGCGACCGTCGATGCAGATGCGATGGCGGCCGAAGTCGAGGAGATGCGCGCCGCCGTCACGCTGCCACTGCGCCCCGCCGAGCCCGCACCGGAGTCGATTCGTGAGCCCGCGCCCGAGTTCGCTCTCGATCTGGAGTCGCCGCTCGAGCCCGAGCTGAAACCAGACCCCCAGCCCGCGGCGGCGTTGACTTCTGAGCCCGAGCCTCATGCCGAGGCCGAGCCAGAGCCGGAGCCCGAACCAGGGCCTGAACCGGAACCAGGGCCGGAACCGGAACCAGAGCCGGAACCGGAACCAGAGCCGGAACCGCAACCAGAGCCGGAACCCGATCCGGCAGGCCGGGACAAGGTCACCGTCGTCGATGAGGATCCGGCGATTGCCGCCCTGTTCGCCCGTCTCAGACAGCCACCCGGCTCCGGGCCTGCACCCGGAGCGGGCGCCGAGCCGTTGAGTCGCGACGAGCCCGAGCCGGATGATGAACAGGAACCGGAGCCGGTCGCACCGCTACGGGCGGTTCCCGATCTCGCCGTCGGTGGGGGCTTCGATCGCAGGGATCGGCTGCTTCTCCCCATAGAGAACACGGCGCTACGTGGCCTGAAACGGCGGATCGTCGAGTTGCAGAACCAGGTTCTCGAGGAGCTACGCATGTCGGATGGTGCGTACCGTCTCGGCAGGGAGTTGGTCGTCGAATTGATGGGCGATGAGCTCGACGTGTTGCTAACCGACAGCTATCACGCGGGGCACATCGCCGCGGCCGAGTCCCTGGGTGCCGGCGAGCCGCAATTGACCGGTGGCCCCCATCGCGGTGCTGCCGAAGTAATGGCGGGCGATCTGCATGCCGATGTGCAAGAGGTGCTCCGTCGTAGCGACGAAATCGGTGCGCGCCGGCTATCTTCCGACGTGAGCCGTGTCTTCCGGAGCTGGCGGACGGACGAGGCAGAACGCAACGTGAGGACCGCGGCGCGTCGGGCGTTCAACGACGGTCTGCTGGCCGGGTATGCCCGTCTCGGCGTCGCCGAGGTCGAGTTGGTCGCCCCGGGCAGGCCGTGTGGCCGGTGCGGCGCCGACACCGGGTTATCCTGGCCTCCTGGAAGCGACTTGCCACCGGGTGTGGAACTGCCACCGGCGGGCCCCAATTGTGCCGCCATGGTGGTCCCGAAAGGGTCCGATGGTTTCGATACCGAGTCCGAGCAATAGAATCACCACGTGATCAATAGAGAACCAGTCCCCATTCGCCGCTCTCGATCCGACCGCCGCTGGCCGACGATCATCGCCATCGTCGTCGTCGCCTTTCTGCTATTCGGGCGCTTTCTCGCCACGCTGTGGACAGACTACCTCTGGTATCAATCGGTCGGTCACGCCGGTGTGTGGCGTACGCTCGTGTTCACCCGGATCGGCTTGGTGGTGGTCGCGTCGTTGATCGCGTTCGGGCTGTTCTGGGGGAATCTATGGCTGGTGGACCGGCTTTCTCCGCGCCGCCGTCTGCCATCGGGCACACCTGAAGAGGAGCTGCTGGCGCGTTTCCAGGAGTGGATCGAACCGCGGGTGGGCCGGGTCCGTCTGGCTATCAGCGCCTTCTTCGGGATCATGCTTGGTCTGAGCGGTTCGTTCTGGTGGAAGGAATGGCTGCAGTTCCGCAACGCCACGAGCTTCGGCACCTCGGACCCGATCTTCCACAACGATCTGTCGCTGTATGTCTTCAAGCTCCCGTTCTACAACGTCCTTTTTGGATGGTTCTTCCAGCTGATTCTCGTGATCGCTGTGGTCAGCGCCTCGATCCATTACCTCAACGGTGCTGTTGAGTTCTCCTTCAACCGTCGCGTCGAGCCCGGAGTCAAAGTCCATCTATCGGTCTTGTTCGCCAGCCTGGCTCTACTCAAGGCTGCCGGGTACATGCTGAACCGCTGGGAACTGCTGTTCTCCGACCGAGGCCGCGTCTTTGGCGCCTCCTACACCGACGTCAACGCACAGCTTCCTGCGCTCAACCTGTTGATAGCCATCTCACTGGTGGCCGCCATCATCCTCTTGCTCAACCTCCGCTTCCGGGGTTGGACGCTGCCGATCGTGGCTGTGAGCTTGTGGCTGGGGACGTCGATCCTGGTCGGTGGCGTCTACCCGGCCCTGGTGCAGCGTTTCTCGGTCATTCCCGACGAGCAGAACAAGGAAGCGGAGTACTTCGGGTACAACATCGAATCGACGCTGGCTGCCTACGGGCTCGACGGGGTCCAAGTCACATCCTTTGCCGGGTCAGGCGATCTCACTAAAGATCAGCTCAACGCCGACCAGGCAACCATCGACAACATTCGCCTTTGGGACCCGGGGGTGCTGGCAACGACGTACAAGCAGCTGCAGAACATCAAGACCTACTACGACATCACCGACGTCGATGTCGACCGCTACACCATCGACGGCAAGCAGACCCAGGTCATGGTCTCGGCGCGCGAGCTGGACGAGGCGAATATCCCCCAAGGGGGTTGGTTGAACGAGAAACTCGTATACACCCACGGTTTCGGCTCTGTTGTCTCACCTGCAAACAGCGTGACGCCAGAGGGCCAGCCGCAGCTGCTGGTGCGCGACATCCCGCCGGTCAGCTCGACACCGGATCTGGCGACCGAGCAGAACCGGATCTACTTCTCCGACTCGGCTTCCGGGGCTTTCAGTATCGTGGGGAGCCGCCAGGAGGAAGTCGACTACCCGGTCAGCGAGGAAGGTTCGGACGTCGTCTACAACAGCTATGACGGCGCAGGCGGTGTGCCCCTTGGGAATATCTTCCGTCGGGCGGCTTTTGCCCTTCGCTACGCCGATCTCGACACGCTGATCTCGGGCCAGCTCACCTCGGATAGCAAGGTGCTGATGGAGCGGAACATCATCAGCAGGATCAAGCGGATCGCACCGTTCCTATATGCCGATTCCGACCCGTATCTGATACTCACCGATGACGGGCGGCTCGTATGGATGGCCGACATGTACACGGTCACCAGCAACTACCCGTACTCGGAGGTGGCGCCGACCGACCGTCTCAACCTGACGGCGAACCTGCCGAACGGCTTCAACTACATACGCAACTCGGTGAAAGCGACCGTCGATGCCTTTGACGGCACGGTGACCCTCTACGTTATGGACCCAAGCGATCCGTTGATCGAAACCCAGCGCAGGATCTTCCCGGGGGTCTTTGTCGACGGATCCGAGATGCCCGCCGGCATCAGGTCACACATGCGTTACCCCGAGGATCTGTTCCGGGTCCAGTCGGATCAGTACACGCTGTACCACATCACCGACCCGCGCCAGTTCTACTCCAAAGTAGATCTGTGGGAGATCGCCCGGGACCCGTCGAACGCGGAGCGCCCGACGCTGCGGAGTACGTCTGATGCCCGCCCGATGCTGCCCTACTACCTGCTGATGAGCCTCCCGGGTGAGGACAACCTGTCGTTCATCATCATGCAGCCGTTCACTCCGAAGGACCGACCCAATATGGTCTCGTTCCTCATCGCCAAGAGCGATCCGGACCAATACGGGGAGATGATCGAGTACCGCTTGCCGGCGGCCACCCAGCTCGACGGCCCCGGACAGGTGGGGGACCTCATCAATCAGAACCCGGATATCTCTGCCGAATTCACCCTTCTCGGGCAGGGTGGGTCAAGTGTCATCCAGGGCAGCATGCTCGTCCTGCCGATCGAGCAGTCCATCCTGTACGTGCAGCCGATCTATATCCGGGCCGATTCCGCTGGTGGCTCGACCGCGTCGACTCCTTCGACATCGACGGGCTTCGGCACCGGTACAACCCAGACGCAGATATCGGGGATCCCCGAATTCAAACGGGTGGTGGTTTCGTACAACGGGGACATCCAGATGCGGCAGAGTTTGAGTGAGGCTCTGGATGCCATCTTCGGGGCGGGGGAGACATCGCAACCGCCGTCAGGCACCGGTACGGTGGTGCCCGAGCAGGTGGCGTCGCTGGTCGACGCCGCCCAGCAAGCACTGGCTGAGGCAGATGCCGCGCTCCGCAGTGGCGATCTCGGAACCTATGCCAGCAAGGTTGCCGAGGCCCAGGGTTACATCCAGAGGGCCAGCGATATCATCGCCACCGAGCAGGCCGGCACCTCGGGCTGAGTCTCCGTGGCATCGGCCCGGCACCGGCGTCGCGGTCGATCGCCCGTGATGTATGGCTCGGGGCTGTGCGAGGCCTGCTACTCGTTCGCCGCTCTTCTCAGGCGCCGACCGTGACCGCGTCGGCTCCTGAAGCCCACCAGGTGCTCGTTGATCTCGGCAACCCGGATGAGAAACGAGTCGTGACCGTGAGGGGCATCGACCTCGACGTATTCGGAGTTGGGGAGTTGACGTGCCATTGCAGCAACCTCCCCGGGCGGGTAGAGGCCGTCGCTGGAGACTCCGACGACCAGAGCCGGCTTATGGATTGACGCAAGCGCCTTTTCCACCGAGCCCCGGCTGCGGCCGACGTCGTGGCTGTCCATTGCCGCGATCAGAGTGAGGTACGTATTGGCATCGAACCGGTCCGCCAGTTTCTCTCCTTGATAGCGGAGATAGGCCTGCACCTCGAAGTCCCCATCGGTGTTCTGGCTTCTCCCGAAACGGCCGGCGAAGTTGTCCGGGCTGCGGTAGCTGGTCATCGCCATCGACCTGGCGGCTCCCAAGCCCTGCGACGGGCCGGCACCGAGGGGGTAGCGCCCGCCGGCGTAGTTGGCGTCGGCCTTGATGGCCTGACTCTGGGCCTCGCTGAGGGCGATCGCCCATGCAGACTGGGTGGGACCGACCGCAATAGGGGCGATAGAGGCCACCCGTTCGGGGTAGAGGAGCGCCCACTCGAGAACCTGCATCCCGCCCATCGAGCCGCCGACAACAAGATCGAGTCTCTCGACACCGAGACGGTCGAGTAACAGAGCCTGGACGCGCACGATGTCACGGATGGTGATCTCCGGGAACGAGCCGCCGTACGGCTCGAAAGCCCCTGCGGCGCGGCTGGTAGGGCCGGTGGTGCCGTAGCAACCGCCGAGCACGTTGGCGCAGACAATGAAGTCCTCCTCCGGGTCGAGTGCCCGGCCGGGCCCGAACAGGTCGGCCCACCAGTCGTCGGCGTCCGCCGAGCCGGTGAGCGCATGGCACACGAGAGTGGCCGTGGCGCGGGGCGTCCCCCAGGTTCGGTAGGCAACCCGAACCTGAGGGAGGGTGCTCCCGCTTTCGAGGGAAATGGGGCCCTCGATATCGAGGAACTCGGTTTGATCCGAGATCCACCGCTTCAGACTCATGCGGCCGCGCCCTTCAGCCCGGCACGGGCAAAGGCGGCCTCGAAGTCCTCCTTGATGTCGTCGATGTGCTCGATCCCAACCGAGACCCGGATCAGATCGGAGGTGACGCCTGCCGTTTCCTGTTCCTCGGCGCTGAGCTGCTGGTGGGTCGTCGATGCCGGGTGGATGACCAGCGTCTTGGCGTCACCCACGTTGGCGAGGTGGGATGCCAATTCCACCGAATCGATGAAGCGCTGCCCGGCCGTGAGCCCGCCCTTTATCCCGAACGCGAGGACCGCTCCGTAACCATTGCGAAGGATGCGAGTGGCGGTCTCGTGGTAGGGGTGGCTCTCCAGACCCGGGTAGCTGACCCAGGCCACCGACGGATGCGACTCCAACCAGGTGGCGAGCTCCTGGGCGTTGTCGACGTGGCGCTGTACGCGCAGCGAGAGAGTCTCGAGCCCCTGGAGGAACAGAAACGAGTTGAAAGGGCTCAACGCCGGCCCGAAGTCACGCAGGCCTTCGACACGGGCCCTGATGATGAAGGCGATGTTGCCAAACGGGCCGTCGGGGCCGAACACCTCGGCGAACTTGAGCCCGTGATATCCGGGCGACGGCTCGGTGAAAGTCGGGAACCGTCCGTTCGACCAGTTGAAGTTGCCCGAGTCGACAATCACGCCGCCGATCGACGTGCCGTGCCCGCCGATCCACTTGGTGGCCGACTGGACAACGATGTCGGCGCCGTGCTCGATGGGACGGCACAGGTAGCCGGCAGCGCCAAAGGTGTTGTCCACGACGAGCGGCACACCGGCGGTGTGGGCGACCTCGGCGATAGCGGGCAGGTCCGGGACGTTGAAGCGCGGGTTGCCGATGGTCTCGACGTACACCGCCTTGGTGCTGTCGTCGATGAGCGCCGCGATGTCGTCCGGGTTGTCACCATCGACGAAGCGCACGTCGATGCCGAGCCGCGGCAGCGTGACCTTGAACTGGTTGTAGGTGCCCCCGTAGAGGTAGCTCGTCGAGACGATGTTGTCGCCAGCTTCCGCCAGAGTGGAAATCGTCAGGAATTGAGCCGCCTGCCCGCTGGCGGTGGCCAGCGCGGCCACCCCGCCCTCGAGCGCGGCGACACGCTGCTCGAACACGTCGCTCGTCGGGTTCATGATCCGCGTGTAGATGTTCCCGAACTCCTCGAGCCCGAAAAGACGGGCGCCATGGGCGCTGTCATCGAACGTGAAGGATGTCGTCTGGTAGATCGGGACTGCGCGGGCGTTCGTGCCCTCGGCCGGCTGTTGTCCGGCATGCACCTGGAGTGTCTCGAAACGGTAGTTGCTCATCTGGTCGTCTCCCTTGAAGGTTTCCGACCGGCCTACCGGGGCAGAAAAGAACCCGCTCCCGGTCGAGCCGGTGCGGGTGGTTGCTTTCCCTTGTGATTCTCGTTACATGACAAATCCGCACGGCTCATTGCTGGCCATGCACATCATTCGGGTCGACGTAACGTTATTCACGGGGGCGAAAGTAGCCCCGGTCGCGATTCCTGTCAAGGGTTGAATCGCCAGAGCCGATTCAGCTTGGGAGTTTGCCGTTGGCAAAATCCAGGCGACTGTCGGCGTGCGTCGGGGGGCGTAAGGCGGCGCCGATGCCACGAGGTAGGCTCGCGGCCATGAGTTCGCGACTATGAGTATTGCCAGCGACACCGCACCGGAGATCGACCGTCTCGTCTGGACCGTCCACAGGGGCGTTGCACCGAAACACGGGGCGCGCCTTGGGGAACTGGCGGCGGAGATCGGTCTCCATTTTCTCGACCCGTTCCCGGTGACCGCCGACTTTCTCCTGGCCGCTGCGGCAACCATCGACGTCATTTGCCGCCGGATGCCGTACCGCGCGGCTGAAGCGGTGACGGCGCGCCTGGACGATCTCGAGGCCATGGGTCTCATCGACGGAAGAGGCGGGAGGCTGGGGGCGACGGATCGGCTGAGGCCGTTACTGGAGACCATAAGAGGTTGCCAGGCGGACATCGCCGCTGCGAACTGGACAGGTAACGAGGGCGACCGCGACACAGTTGCCGGGCTGGCCCGCAAGGTCGGTCTCGCCGCATCCGACGATCACGTTGTCGCCGCCGTCCATCGGGCGTTGCCGCCGGTCGATGACCGGTTCCTGTCGCTGTATGACCGTCTCGTGACGCTGCGCTACATTCGCCAGCACGACCATGTGGTGTCCTGGCAGGCGCACGGACTGACGGCACCGGAGATGGTGACGATGACTGCTTTGTGGCACGGTGAGTCCGTCACCGACGACGAAGACGGGTTGTCGCCGCTGGCCGGGCGCGGCTGGGCGAGTCTCGACCCGGTCGAGTTGACCGCCGCAGGCAGGACCGTGCGTGATGAGATCGAGGCCGAAACCAACCGTCGCGCCCAGCTCAGCTTTGACGTGCTGGACGAGGATGAGGGGGAGGCCCTACTAAGCGGCCTGCGTGCTCTCCCCGGCTCCGGCCACTGAGGCCCTCATCGCCTTCGCTCCGCTCGGCACTTCTCCCAGGGGGAGAAGGAGTTCATAAGGCCCTCATCGCCTTCGCTTCGCCAACGTCAGCGGAGCTGACGCCACTTCTCCCAGAGGGAGAAGGAGTTCATGAGGCCCTCATCGCCTTCGCTACGCTCAGGCACTTCTCCCAGAGGGAGAAGAATTGCGGTGGCTCGACCATACTTGTGGTTGTGGATGCCACGATTCTGATCGTCGAGGACGATCCGTCGATTCGGGAGATCACCAAGATGGGTCTCCGAGACGCCGGGTTCGTCGTACACACGGCCGCCGACGGCGAGGAGGCGCTGACCCGGTTCCGTCATGACCAGCCAGACCTGGTTGTCCTCGATGTGATGCTGCCGAAGCGTGATGGGCTCGATGTATGCCGGACGATCCGGGCTGAGTCCTCGGTGCCGGTCGTGATGCTCACCGCTCGCAGCGATGCCATCGACGTTGTTGTGGGGCTCGAGTCGGGAGCCGACGACTACGTGACGAAGCCGTTCGAGATGCCGATCCTGGTGGCCAGGATCCGGGCGGCGCTGCGGCGGGCGCAGCTGCTCGAACCTGCCGAGACACTGACACTGGGACCGGTGCGGATCGACGTGCCGGGTCACCGGGTGACCGTCGACGGAACGGAGGTGCCACTCACCCCGACCGAGTTTCGTCTGCTGCTGGAGTTGGCGCGGCGGCCGGGTCAGGTGTTCACGAGGGAGATCCTCCTCGAACGGGTCTGGGGCTATTCGTATCTTGGCGACTCGAGACTGGTCGACGTTGCCATCCAGCGGTTGCGGTCCAAGCTGTTGGCAGGTGACGATCCGATCGATCTGATCCACACCGTCCGCGGCGTCGGCTACAGGGCCGGCAGCTGAGATGTTCCGCAGCTTCCGAGCCCGGCTGATTGTCACGGTGATCGCGTTGATCGCGCTCACCGCCGGTTCGGTTGGGGCGCTTGCCTACTTCCTGGTTCGCCAATCGCTCCGGGATCAGCTGCTCGGCGACGCCGTCTCGCGCGCCGAGTTCAACATCACCGTGCTCGCGTCGACAGATCAGCTCCCTGACGGCGCCGGGCCACAGGAATTCGCCGACAGCGGGTTGGTTGACCGGTTCTTGCTGCGAGGCACCGGCGGTGTCTATGTCGAGTTCCCCGATGGCGAGACGTTCAGGTCGGGGCTCGGGCTACTCGATGCCGCCGTCCTCATCTCGCCACAGGTTCGCACCGTGGTGGCTGCAGGTGACTATGGCTACCAGTTCCTCGACGTGGACGGCGAGCCGACGCTGCTGGTGGCGGGAAGACGCCCCCCGAGCGGGCCGGACTTCTACTTCTTCTACCCCGCTGCCGAAGTGGCGAACGCCAACGGCCAGTTGGCCAGGATGTTGGTAATCGCCGGGCTGGCGGTGCTGGTCCTGGGGGCGCTCGGCGCCGGGCTGATCGCCCGCAGGGTGCTCCGACCGGTCGCCGTGGCAGGCCGGGCGGCGACGGTGATCGCGGAGGGCGACCTGTCGGTTCGGCTCCCTGCCGAGACCAACGACGAGCTGGGGAGCCTGGCGGTCGCCTTCAACCGGATGGCGACGTCGCTCGAAGCGCAGATCACCGCTCTGGTGGAGGCACACGACAGGGAGCGGCGATTCGTTGCCGATGTCTCCCACGAGCTGCGTACCCCGCTCACCGCCCTGGTGAACGAGGCGGCGATGCTGCAGCAACGTATCGGCGGGATGCCGGAGGGGGAGAGGCGGATCGGCGAGATGCTGGTGGCCGACGTGTCCCGGTTGCGGGTGCTGGTCGAGGAGCTGCTCGAGGTGTCGCGGCTGGAGGCAGGGTCGGTGCCGCTCGAGGAATCCGACGTAGACATGGAGAAGTTTCTCGCCGCCGTCATCGCCGACCGCTACCCGGTGGCACGGCTCGAGATGGCCCACCCCGTCACACCGGTCCGCACCGACAGGAGGTCGTTGGAGAGGATCGTCGGCAACCTGCTCGACAATGCGCGCAGCCATGCGCCGGGGGCAGCCGCAGCGGTGACATATCGGACAGAGGGCGACATGCTGGACATTGTGGTCTCGGACGCCGGTCCCGGTGTTCCGGCTTCCGAGCTACCCCATCTGTTCGACCGCTTCTACAAGTCTGATTCGTCCCGGCAGGGGGGCTCGGGATTGGGCTTGGCTATCGCCCGAGAGCACGCTCGCCGGCTCGGGGGCGAGCTCACCGCCGAGCCGGGCGCGACCGGCGGTTTGGTTTTTCGATTGTCGTTGCCTGTTTCAGATTCGTTACACGCCGGTGATCTTGCTGAGAACCGTGCGTCGCATCCTGAGGGTGAGCGGAAGAATTCTCGAAAGGAGAGATCATGAAGAAGCTCATCCTCCTGATCAGCGTGCTGGCTCTGTTGGCGGCAGGTTGTGGCGCAGGCGATACCGGTGACGCGGGCGCGGTTACCACCCTGCCCGCCAACACCACCACAACAGCGGCGGCGACAACCACGACCACTGCTGCACCCGGCGACAACACCGGAACGACTACGACCACCACCACGCTGGCACCCCCGGACGACCAGCCGGCCGACCAGGTCTTTGTCGACCTCTACTTCGTCAAAGAAGGGCTGTCGGCCAAGACGGTGACCCGTGCGGTCGACAGCCCGCAGGTCGCTACCAACGCCGTCAAGGCTTTGATCGCGGGCCCGACCCCGGCTGAGATGGACACCGAGCTATCCAGCTCGATCCCGTCCGACACGCTGCTGCTCGGGCTGACTATCGACAACGGTCTGGCGACCGTCGACCTGTCCCGCGAGTTCGAGGTGGGCGGCGGTTCGTTCAACATGTTGAGCCGGCTGGCGCAGGTCGTGTACACGCTGACCCAGTTCCCGACCGTGGACGAGGTTCTCTTCTACATCGACGGGAAACCGGTAGACGTGTTCTCCGGCGAGGGCATCGTTCTCGATGCACCGGTGACCCGTGCGGACTACCTGTCGGCCCTGCCGCTCGAGCCGGTTGTCGATGCCGGACCTGCGCCGCTGTGGCATCAAGGTGATATGCCCGATGTGTCGGGTGTCGCCGCTGCAGACCTCGGCAAGGTGGTCCTTGTCGCCGCAGATGACGTGCTCAACGTTCGCGAGGACCCGGGCGTCTCCGCCCCGGTCGTCGGGATGATGGCGCCGGGCGTCATCGTCGAGAAGACCGGGCTCGACCAGGTGGTCGGATCCTCGGTCTGGGAGCAAATCGCCACCACGCTCGGTGACTACTGGGTCAACGGCAGGTTCCTGGGAGCGGTTGTGACCGGTACCGACTTCGCCAACGACGACAGGGTGGTCGCACTCCTCGATGAGTTCGCGAGCATCATCGCCGGCAAGGGTGACCTGCGGCAGGTGACGTCGCAGCGTGGCCTGTACGTGTCGCACAACGCCGACCCGATCCGGTTCTCACCGGACCAGCTCAGCGGGATCCTCACCGACTCCACCACCTACAAGTGGCCGTCGAACGCCCTTGGCCCCGATCAGCTCGATGAGTTGCCGGCCAAGACCTTCGCCGAGGCGATCACCGACAGTTTCCTGTCGGCGTATGACGACCCGGATACGCAGCTGAGCTGGAACGACCCGATCACCGGCGGCAACGGGCGCATCCCGGGCGCGGCCATCCCGTTCGAGTTCGCCGGGTTCAACTACGTCGGGGTCTACGACCCGGGCGACGACCCCCAGTACGAGGGCCTCGACTGGACGACCTGGTACGTCTCGATCGACTACGAGAATGGCGACCCCGTCATCGTTGGCCTCACGGTCGACATGTGGGCGCCGTAACGGTACGGGGGTGGACTCTTGGAAGGCCCCCATCGGCCTCGCTGCGCTCGGCCACTTCCCCCAGAGGGGGAAGATAGAAGTTGGCTCGGCCTGGCTGCGCTCGGCCACTTCCCCCAGAGGGGGAAGATAGAAGTTGGCTCGGCCTCGCTGCGCTCGGCCACTTCCCCCAGAGGGGTGGCAGTGGTCTCTTGGAAGGCCCCCATCGGCCTCGCTGCGCTCGACCACTTCCCCCAGAGGGGGAAGGAACAGCCACCAACAGCAGAACCGGCCGGGCAGATTGCCCGGCCGGTTCTCGTCGTGGCCCCTTACAGGATTTGCGAAAGGAACAGCTTTGTGCGGTCTTCTTCGGGGTTGGTGAAGAAGTGCTCGGGGGTGCCCACCTCGACGATCTCGCCGTCGGCCATGAAGACGACCCGATCGGCTACCTCGCGGGCAAACCCCATCTCGTGGGTGACCACGATCATGGTCATGCCGGACGTTGCCAACTCCTGCATCACGTCGAGCACCTCTTTGATCATCTCCGGGTCGAGGGCCGAGGTCGGCTCGTCGAAGAGCATCACCTGGGGGTTCATCGCCAGGGAGCGGGCGATGGCGACGCGCTGCTGCTGGCCGCCGGATAGTTGGCCGGGGTATTTTTGGGCCTGTTCCGGGATCTGGACCCGGTTCAGTAGATCCATGGCCAGCTCCTCTGCCTGCTTCTTGGGCACGTTGCGCACCTGGCGTGGGCCGAGCGTGATGTTGTCGATCACGGTCAGGTGTGGGAACAGGTTGAACTGTTGGAACACCATCCCGGTTTCCTTGCGGATCTCCTGGATGTTCTTGATGTCATCGGAGAGGTCGATGCCGTTGACGGTGATCCGGCCGTGGTCGTGTTTCTCGAGACGGTTGATGCACCGGATCATCGTCGACTTGCCCGAGCCCGACGGCCCTATGACGACGATGACCTCCTGCTTGCCGACTCGCATGTTGATGTGCTTGAGCGCCTGGAATTCGCCAAAGAACTTGTCGACGACTTCGAGCTCGATCATCGTCTCGCCGGTGCCCTTCATCTGGGTGGCATCGGAGAACACGTCTTGGTTTGTCATCGCTCACCTACTCCCAGTTTTCGTTCCAGCCGTCGGCTCTCTCGCGACATCACGTAGCATCCCACCCAGAAAAACAGGGCGGCAAACGGCAGTGTCACGGCCTGCAGACCCTGGGCCTGGAACTCGGATTGTGCCGTTGAAATCTGGGCGGCCCGTAGCAAGTCGAGCAGGCCGACGATGAAGACCAGCGTTGTGTCTTTGAAGAGGCTGATGAACTGGCCGACCATTGCCGGGATGACGTTGCGCAGCGCCTGGGGCAACACGATGAGTCGCATCGTCTTCCACGGGGCGAGACCCAACGACTGTGCAGCTTCGACTTGACCCTTCGGCACGGACTGGAGCCCGCCGCGTACCACCTCGGCGATGTAGGCGGACTGAAACAGGGTGATCGCGATCAACAGACGCAAAAACAGGCTGAACTGCCGGTCGCCGGGGATGAGGAACCCGAGAGCGAATGCACCCATCAGCAGCAGCGTGATCATCGGCACCCCACGCAGGAACTCGATGTAGGTCACCGACATGTAGCGGACGATCGGGAGCGAGGAGCGACGCCCCAGCGCTAGGAGCAGACCGAGCGGGAAGGCCAGCGTGATGCCGGCGATAGTGAGAACGATGTTGAGGAAGAACCCTCCCCAGTCATTCCAGCCCACGCCGCCGAAGCCGGCAACGGCCAGGTAGAAGGCGATCGTGCCCACAATGGGGATCAGCCATGAGCGACGGGCAACACCCCGGGGCAGCATGCCACCGAGCAGAAAAGCCGCGATGCCGACGACGATCGCCAACAGCGTCAGCAGCGTCGGGAGGATGGTTCGTGTGAATCCCAGGATGACCGCAAATAGCATAAGGAGAGGCCAGAAACGTCTCGTGACCGCGCGCCACCCGGCACGATCGAACGCCATACCTGCGTCGATAGCCTTGAATTCGGCATTGCGCACAATTGCCCTGGCGAACAGACCGATGCCCGCACATGTGATATAGCCCCCGATCCACAGCCGGGCGAGCTGGTCGTTGGGGAAGCGCCCTGCTACGAAGAGTCTGAGATTGACCCGGATGATTGTGGTATCGATGTCGAACAAGAAGCCGACCAGCCTGATCGCTGCCCAGACGATGAAGGCTCCGAAAACGACCGTGAGCAGGCTGTTGTACCAGGTCGAGAACAGGTTCTTCCTCGCCCACGCCAGGGCGCGGGCTGGTCCGGTAGCGGCAGCCTGTCGGGGGACAGTAGTGGTCATCAGCGCCCCACCAGCTGCAGACGGCGGTTCAGGATGTTCACCACTATCGAGATGGTGAGCGAGAACAGGAGGTACGCGGCCATGAGCAGAAGGATGAGCTGCGGGGCCGGCTGACCGTTCCCGATCGCCTGGAACGTTATCACGGTGATTTCGGCGTATCCGATGGCGATGGCGAGAGACGTGTTCTTTACGAAGTTGAGGTACTGGTTGATGATGGGCGGTAGCGCGATGCGGAAGGCCTGTGGGAGGACGACGAAGCGCAGCCGCTGGAAACCGGACAACGCGAGAGCGTTCGCTGCTTCGGTCTGGCCGCGGGGTACCGCGAGGATCGAGCCCCGCACAATCTCCCCGATGTGACTCGACGTATAGACCACGAGGGCAATGAGAATCGCGAAGTACGAGCCAAGACCACCGAACCCGCCGGTGATCACCCGCCCGTCGACAGTCGCACGCGAGATGCTGACCGGGCTACCGGTTGCGAAATAGCCAATCACGGCGAAGACGGCGACTACGCCGAGGCCGAACAGAAGCCGGTGATGGGGCTCGCCGGTCCGCTCCGAGAAGCGGGTTCTCCAGATTGCTACCACTACGGCGCCGACGACACCAACCAGAATGATCAGCCAGAGCGCCCCGGCGCCTGCAGACGTCGCCAGGCTGGGGCCGACCAGCTTCAGGTTGCTGATCACGAAGGAGTTGAAGGGCGTCGCCGGGTCGTTGGGTTTCGGTAACTGCAGGACCACGGCGTTGAAGACAAAGATGATGATCAGTAGCGGCGGGATATTGCGGATCGTCTCTACGTAGACGCCGGCCGCTTTTGCCACCAGCCAGTTCGTGGATAGACGAGCGACGCCAATGAGCGTACCCAGGATCGTCACCATCGGTACACCGACAATCGCGAGCAAGAACGTGTTCTTGATCCCCGCCGCGAGCGTGGCGCTAACCCGTGAGCCCCGATCGAAGCTGCTGTCTGAGATGTTCACCCCGAACGGACGTTGCAGGAAATCGAAGTTGGTCGGCAGGCCCTGCTTCATCAGCTCGTGGCGCAGGTTATTGCCGAGGATCCAGATCGTCCCGAACACTACGACGACGGCGAGGATCTGAAGAAAAATCCTGATGACACGGACGTCACGCCAGAACGGGGGACGAACCCCCCCGGCGGGCGTCTCGATCGAGGTCAAGCGTTCTCCTCGTGTGCGGAGGGGCCGGGTGAATCACCCGGCCCCTCGATAGTCCCTAGTGGTCTACCGGTACGGTGGGGCGTAGAGCAGACCGCCGTCTGTCCATAGGGCGTTGACCCCACGGCTGAGGCCGAGCGCGGTGTCTGGTCCAACGTTGCGGTTGAAGATCTCCGCATAGTTGCCCACCTGGCTGATCACCTTGACCGCGTAGTCGGTCGGCAGACCTAGCCCCGGGTCGAACACCGTCTCACCCGAATCCGTCTGGATCGACAGGCCAAGGAACCGGCGGACGGCGTCGTCGTCACCGTTGTACGACGAGACGTTCGAGGAATCGATACCGAACTCTTCGGCCTGGATCGTGGCGAGCGCCACCCAGTCGACCACCTGCGCCCATTGCGAGTCGCCATCGGCAACCACGGGGCCCAGCGGCTCCTTGGAGAATGTCTCATCGAGGATGACAAGCGCAGAGGGGCCGCCGTCTGCATCCGGGAAGTTGGAGCGGACACCGGCGAGCTGAGACTTGTCCGAGGTCCATCCGTCACACTGGCCGGCCACGAAAGCCGCCTGGAGCTGGTCGTTGTTGTCGAAGGTCAACGGTGTATACGGCATGCTGCCGAATCTCGCGGCCAGATTGAGTTCGGTGGTGGTGCCGGAAAGCACGCAGACCGAAAGGTTGGCCATGTCTTCGATGCTGGTGATGCCACTGTCCGCCCGTACCATCATGCCCTGCCCGTCGTAGAACGTGGTGTGCAGGAACGTGGCTCCCTCGCCGCCATCACGGCTTGCGGTCCAGGTTGTGTTCCGAATGAGGACGTCGATCTCACCTGACTGCAGGGCAGTGAACCGCTGCTGCGCGGTCAACGCCCGGTATTGGACCTTGCTTGCGTCACCGAGCACCGCGGCGGCGACGG
Source organism: uncultured bacterium (assembly GCA_963801165.1). Taxonomy (GTDB): domain Bacteria; phylum Actinomycetota; class Acidimicrobiia; order Spongiisociales; family UBA5794; genus JAAETI01. The sequence continues at coordinate 19,569 of CAWDDT010000011.1, read as the reverse complement.
CCTTGCAGAAGTCAACGTCGAAGCCGGAGAATTTGCCTTCGGCGTCGGTGTATCCGAATCCAGGCACGGCGTCGTTGACACCACAGATCAGTGAGTCCCGATCAATAACGGTTTGCAGCAACGACCCGGATGAGGTCGGCGCTTGGGTGGTCTCGGTGGCACCCGCGGCGGCAGTTGTGGTGGTGTCCGCGCTGTCGCCGTTACAGGCAGCGAGCGCCAGCACCAGGGCCACCAATAACGTGAGTAGACGTTTTGTCATGTCGAATTCCTCCTCCGAGGGCGTACGAAGCACGCCACTCAGGGTTCACGGTAGATGGCCGATAGGGGTGCTTCCAAACGAAAGTGTCTGTTTAGGCAGGCGCGTGGCTGGCTCTGATGCGCTGTCGAAAGGTACATTCAAGGGGAATCGCGGCCCACCGGGTGACCGGGGGTCGTGACAATCCGGGAGGCGGTGTCGTTCGTTTGTTCGTGCTGGAGAAGCCGATCCGGTGGCTGGCCGATGCCGGTCAGGAGACCGGCATGGCGCGGCGACGGTGGCTGTTGTGGGCGGTGCTCGCCGGCTCGTTGGCCCTCGGAACCGTCACCATTGTCGTCGGAGGCTCGGTTGTACCTCTCGAGCTCGCCCGCACGACGGCGGGGTTCCGCGATGCTCTCGAGACTCTCGAGAAGACCGGCCACTCGGTTGCTGCGGTGCGATGGGGCACTTTGCTCGACTTCGGGTTCATCATCACCTACGTGCTCGCCGCCGGTGGGCTTGCGCTGCGGGCAGGGGATCGGGGCGGTACAGAAGGGTGGGCACGCGCCGGCACCTGGTTCATGAGAGTCGCGATCGTGGCTGGTCTGCTCGATGTCGTCGAGAACGTGCTGCTGCTCGTCCTGCTACAGGGGCGTGGGGCGAGTTGGCTGGCCGGTATCAAGGCAAGCGCGGCAGTTTTCAAGTTCGTCCTGCTCCTCGGCGGCACCATCCCGTTCGTGGTCGTCGCTTGGATACGCTCGGGCATGGTCGCTACGGCGAATCGTTCCAGCGCAGGAGATTGAGCCGGGCTCGGGGGCGCTCGTGAGATCGGCCTACGCCGTTGTCGCGGGGAGGTCGATCGTCGGTTCCGGTCCGACATAGTTGGCGCTGGGACGCATGATCTTGTTGTTGCTCGCTTGCTCGAGGATGTGAGCCGCCCAGCCGACGACGCGCCCCACGGTGAAGGTGGCAGTGAACATCTCCTGAGGGATGCCGGCGAGATGCATAACGATGGCGGCGTAGTACTCGACGTTGGTGACGATGGTCGCCTCCGGACGCCACTCCTGCAGGACACCCAGCAGCCGGCCCTCGATCCGCTCCGCCCGCTCGACGAGCTCGCCACCGAGGGTACGGGCCGTCTCGTGCAGGAGACGACTGCGGGGATCCTCCGCCCGGTAAACGGCATGGCCGAAACCCATGAGCTTGCGACCGGCGGCTAGCTCCGTGTGCGCCCACTGCGCGGCGTTGGCCGGATCGCCGATCGCGTCGAGCATGTCGAGAACGCGGCTGGGAGCCCCGCCGTGGAGCGGCCCGGACAGCGCAGCGATCGCCCCGACCAGCGCTCCGGCGACGTCGGCGCCGGTCGACGTGATCACCCTTCCGGTGAAGGTCGACGCGTTGAACCCGTGGTCGGCGGCAAGAGAGAGATAAGTCTCAACGGCGCGGGCGTGCTCGGCGGAGGGAGTCGTTCCGGTGACCATGCGGACATAGTCCGCGGCGTGCGCCATTGCCGGGTCGGGTGCGAGCGATGTCATTCCGTGCCGCCGGCGATGGACGGCCGCCAGGATTGTCGGCGTCGCTCCGATCGCCGCTATCGCCGCCGCTCGTCGTTCCGGCTCGCTCTGGTCGAGCGTCGGCGTGGGCTTCACGGCCACTGCGAGAAGACCCCGCAAAGCTGTGAGCGGCTCGGAGCCCGTTGCCGCAAAGCCATCGGCGAGTGCGGTCACGGTGTCCGGGAGATGCCTGGCGCCGGCGAGTTGGGTGCGGAACCGGGTGTTCTCGAGCCGGGTCGGCAAGCTCCCTACCAGCAGGAGGTGTGCGACGTCCTCGAACGGGTACCCGGCGGCGACCCGGGTCGCGTCGTACTGGCGGTAGTGGTAGAAGCCCTCGTCGCCGCGCACACCACCAATCGTGGTGTCGGCGATGGCGAGACCCTTCAGGCCGGGCGGGGCCGTAGTGATGGCAGTCATGGCGCTAGCTTGCACTGCTCCCTAGATGTTGACAATATTGATCATGTCAACGTTGATTCGATACACATCAGATGATGGATGATCTCACCACGGCTGAGGCGGCGGCGCGCCTCGGCGTCAAACGAGCCACCCTGTATGCGTACGTCAGTCGCGGGCTGCTGAGGCGTCGCGTGGCGTTGGATGGCCGCACCTCGCTGTTCGACGCCGCCGAGGTCGACGCATTTCGCACCAGGCGCCGCCGCATCGCCGAAGGAGAGCTGGATGCGGTCGTAAGCACCGGGCTGACCCATGTTGCCGACGGTGAGCTGCGGGTCCGGGGGCGCAGCCTCATCGAGATGGCCGATTCCGGTATGTCCTATGAGGACGCTGTTGACTGGCTGTGGGGCGACGTTGGCGGCGAGTGGGTACTTCCCTCCGGGACCGAAGCCGCAGTGTGCCGGGCGCAATCGGCGCTTCCCGAGGCGATCCCGCTCACCGGGCGACTTCGTGTCACCACTGCGGTTGTCGCCGCACTCGATCCGCTGCGTTTCGATCTGTCACCGGTCGCCGTGCACAAGGCGGGGCGTGGTCTGCTCCTCGCCATGGTCGCCGGCCTCTCCCCGCAGACTGCGGCACCCGATAGCCCCTCGACCCCGCTTGCATCCGCGCTGTGGTCGTGTCTCAGCCCGACCATGGCCGGCACCCGGCAGACCGGCGCCCTCGACACCGCGCTGACGCTGCTCGTCGACCATGGGTTGGCGGCATCGACCGTCGCCGCCCGTGTCGCCGCCTCGGTTCGGGCCGATCCCTACTCCATCGTGACGGCCGGTCTTGGTGTCGTCGGCGGTGGGTTGCACGGGGCGGCCAGTGGTGCCGTGCATAGGCTGCTGGCAGCTGCCTCGGATGCCTCCGGCCTCGCCGGGGCGGTCGGTGATACGCAGCGGCGAACCGGCGGTGACGTACCCGGCTTTGGTCACAAGATCTATCGAACCGAGGATCCCCGCTACCAGGCCTTGATGAGCAGGGTCGATGCTGCGTGGAGTGAAGACCCGCGACTGCCGATGGTCCACGAGCTTCGTGAGCTCGTGGGTTCGCGCACGGACGCGGTTCCCAACGTCGACCTCGCGCTCGGTTCGCTCACCTGGTTGGCGGGGATGCACCCCGACGCTGGTGAGGCGGTGTTTGCGATTGCCCGCACTGCGGGATGGATCGCCCACGGGCTGGAGGAAATGACGGAGGCGCCGCTCCGGTTTCGTCCCCGAGCTCGCTACATCGGTCCACGCTGGTAGGTCCAATCCACTTGTCGGGGAGGAGGAATCGTTCGATTCCTCGTGAGTCTCGCGGCCTTACGGTGGTGACTGAGTCGTCGGACGATCCCACACTCGGCACCGTGGACCGAGGTGGCGTTTAGCGGCGCCGCACCTCGTAGATCTTGTCGATATAGCGGCGGAGCAGGTCGCCGACGGCGCCACGGGCGGGGAAGGTTGCCGCCATCCCATAGATGGGCGCGGCGCCGGTCTGGGGCTCGGCGCCCGTTTTGCGGGCTTCATCGACGGCCCAAGCGAGATCGTTCAAGAATGCCTCGGCCACCCCCGGCTGGGTGTGACGCAGCGTCAGCGCCATGTGGACGGCCGGCGGGTGGTGCAGCCCGTTCAGGCTCCACCCCCGCTCGCTCATTCGAGCCATCACCTCGTAGATGTTGACAGCATCGGAGGTGAAGCTGATCACCCATAGCGGGTCGCCGAGCACGCGCAGGTCCGGAATCGCCTCGACTCCGGCCCGTACCTTGGCGCCGGTCTCCAGGATCGCCTTGGTGGCCTCGAGGTAGCCCCGCTCACCCATCGACAGCAGCGACGCCCACGCCGTTGCCACTAACGCTCCGGGCCGGCTGCCCGCCATGGTGGGTGAGTAGTAGAGCCCGCCCGGCCAATCGGCGGCGACGTAGAACTGGTGGTGGCGCAGCTCCCGTCCCCGGTAGAGCACGACCGAGGTCCCCTTGGCGGCGTACCCGTATTTGTGCGTGTCGGCCGACATCGAAGTGACGCCGGGTAGACGGAAGTCGAATGGCGGGATGTCGTAGCCGAGCCGTCGTGCCCAGGGGAGGATGAAGCCACCGAGACAGGCGTCGGTGTGGAACCCGATACCTCGTTCCCTGGCCATGTCGGACAACTGGGAGATCGGGTCGATGACCCCGTGGGGGAACCCGGGAGCGGAACCGGCGACGACCACGGTCCTTCGGGTGACCGCCCTCGCCATGGCGGACGCGTCGGCCCGGTAGTCGGGCCCGACCGGGACCTTGATCTGCTTGTAGCCGAGGTAGTGGGCGGCCTTGTCGAAGGCGACGTGCGCCGAAGCGGGAACCACCATCTCCGGGCGGCGCACTCCTGCCCGGTCCCGGTAGGCCTTCATGGCCATGATGATCGACTCGGTGCCACCCGAGGTGACCGTCCCGACGATCTCGTCGCTCGTGACCTCGCCGCCGAGCATCGCCGCCGTCATGGCGACGACTTCGGCCTCGAACTTCATCGCGGACGGCCATAAGTCGATGTGCAGAGGGTTCGACTGCGAGTTGATGGCGTAGACCTCGTTGAGCAACTTGATGTGATCGGAGCCGCCGTGATAGACGGCGCCGGAGGCCCGGTTCTGGCGACCGTCGTCCTCTTCGGCGCGGGCCAGTGCCGTGACCGCGGCGATTATCTCGTCCCGGCTCAACGGTGTCACGGGGATGGCTTCGTAGACGGTGTCTCCCGATACGTTGGGGATGGGGGCGGAGTCGAGCATCTCGGTGTACTCGGACTCGAGAAGACGCCGCACCCTGGGAATGCGGCGGGCGCCGCCGTAGATTGCCTCGGCCGCCCGGGCAGGGAGCTTGGACAGAATGCGTTCCGCCAGGGTCGTGAGCGACATGTCGGCCTAGTTGAGCTTCCTGTAGGTTCGCCTGTTGTTCTTGTGGATGCGGAGAAACGCATCGTAGAGCCGGTCGTAGACCCCGGAATTGGCCGTGTTGGGGCGGTGCACGTCTGCGATGGGCACCAACCGCGGAATGTCGGCCCAGGCGATGTGCCCGAGAGCAGCGTGACCGAGCAAACCGGCTCCACGCACGTTGACCATGATCGGGTCGGCGGCACGCTCGATGGTTCGTCCGAGCACGTCCGCGAGGATCTGCGCCCAGAGAACGGAACGAGCACCACCGCCTGCCATGACGATCGGGTCGAGCCGGGCGCCGGCGAACTTCTCGACGGTGCCGAGCAACCAGCGGAGGTTGTAGGCGACCCCTTCGAAGACCGCTCGGATCATCTCGGGGGCGCCGGTGTCGAGCGACTGGTTGAAGAACCCGCCGCGCAGCGTGTGGTCCTCGACCGGGGTGCGTTCCCCGAACAGCCAAGGGGTGAAGATGACACCACCGCTGCCGGGAGCGACGGTGAGTGCGATGTCGTTCATCCGCTCGAAGACGGAGACACGATCCGGGTTGTCGGGGTAGAGGATGTAGGAGAGCCACTCCAGTGCCTTGCCGGCCGTCTCCTGCTCGTTGGCCACGAGGTAGCGACCGGGGATGGCGGCGGGCAACGATGCGATGTTGTGGATGAGGTCCGTTTTCTTGAACGGGACGTGGCAGACGATCCACGACGACGTGCCTATGTACAGCGACCCGGCGACGTCGCCGGTGGTGCCCGAGCCGATGGCGGCTGAGTGCAGGTCGGGGGTTCCGCCGAGGACGGGGATGCCCGCAGGGAGCCCGAGATCCGTAGCGGCGCTCTCGGCGAGCCCGCCGACCACTGCGGTGGCAGGAAGGAGATCGGGGAGCACGCTGCGGTCCAAACCGGCATAGGCAAGTAGATCGTCGTCGTAGGTGACCGCGTTCGGGTCGCGGTTGTCGGTTACCCAGTGGAGGGTGATCGAGTCGAAAGTCGCGGTGACTTCACCTGTCAGCCGGTAGTTGATGTAGTCCTTCGGCTCCAGGAACACCCTGGTGCTGCGGTAGACGTCGGGGCGTTCGTTGCGCAGCCAGAGGATGTGGGCGATCGGGTCCTTGCCTGCCCCCGACGGGGCGCCACCAGTGAGACTCACCCACTTCCGCGCCTTGCGCGGGTCGTAGCCCTGGAACTGAACCGGGCCGCCGATGAGCTTCTCGACATAGCCGGCGCCGCGGGTGTCCATCCAGACGATCGCATTGCCGATGGCGTTCCCGTCGTGACCGATGGCGACGGTGCCGGACCATTGACTCGTCACACACACCGCCGTGACTTCGGCGTCGGGCTTGGCGGCGAGGGTGCGCTTCGTCGCGGCGACGATGGCGGACCACCAGGCGTTGGGGTCTTGCTCGGCGCCGCCGCCGGGGAGGAGCAGCAACTCGACGGGCTCGAAGTCGCTGCCGGTGAGGGTGCCGTCGTCTCCGACCAGGGCAACTTTCGGGCCCGAAGTGCCGAGGTCGATAGCGAGGATGAACTTGGTTTCGTCCATACCCGCGAAAATAGTCGTTCCGGGCTCGCCACGCTCAGCGGTGAAGGCGGCGGGGCCGGCGAGCGCCTGGGGGAGGAGCCGGTTTTCGACCCTCGCCGCCTTCTTGTGACATGGTCAGCTGTGCGCCATCACTATCGGTGAGCGGGCCCGTTGACCTCGAGCGTCATCCTTCGACGATGACCTTTGCCCTCATCCACGGGTGCGGTGTGCAGAAGTACTCGAATTCGCCCGGATCGTTGAATGTGTGAGACCAGGTGTCGCCCTCGTTGAGAAAGCCGGAGTCGAACGATCCGTCGACGGCGGTGATCGTGTGCAGCATCCCGGGGTCGTCGTTGGTCCAGGTGACGGTCGTTCCCGGCTTGATGGTGAGGACGTTCACGGAGAAGTCGGCGGGGTGTTCGCTGTCCGCGAACTCGTCGGCGGCGTCCAGAGCTTGTGTCTGGAACGCGTTTTTCAGGATTGACACGTTCTCGCCGGTCGCAGCAGGAGCAGCCGTGGTGGGAGCGGCCGCGCCGTCACCCGGGTCCACCACCTCGAAGATCTCCGGCTGCTCGTTGCCGCTGACGACGATCTGCCCGATGGCGCCTTTGTCGAATGCCCGCGAGATGGCGTGGTCAACAAGGAGGATCGTTGCCGGCACCTGGCCGATGACGTCCACGACAACACCGCCACCTGCCGGCACCAGGGTGGTCTGGGAACCACGCCGGGGTGGGTTGAGGAGCGCAGCTTCGGGGTAGACGGCGTCCCAGTGTGAGCCGATGGGGTGGAAGTTGGAGTCGAGGTCCGGGCCCGCGTCGATGAAGTAGATGCGTGACCGCTCACCCACGGCCATCTTCAGGGCGTTGTCGCCGGTGAGTGAGCCCCTGGCGCCGTTGAAGACGACGAACGTCGGGTTCTCGTCGGTGAGCGCCTGGCGATCGAAGTCCGCTACGCCGGCCTCGGTTCCGGTTGTGTAGAACTCGGATTGGACGACGTACCACTCGTGATCCACCGCCGGCAGCGGCGTCTCCGGGTCGACCAGGATCCCGCCGTACATCCCGTGGGCGATATGGGCCGGGACGTCACCGGCGGCACAGTGGTACATGAAGAAGCCGGGGTACAGCAACCGCGCCTCGATTGTCTTGCTCTCACCGGGAGCCACGGTGAGAGCTGCGGCACCGCCACCCTGGCCGCTGACGGCGTGCAGGTCGATGTTGTGGGGGTGGGTGCTCGTCGCCGGGTTGGTCAGCGTCAGCCGCAGCACGTCCCCGACCCGGGCTCGAATCACCGGTCCCGGCGTGCCCGAGACAACGCTCGCGTCACCATCGGCGACCTTGAACCCCCAGGTCTCGAAATCGACACCGGTCTCCGGGTCGATGCTGGTGACACCCTCGACCACCTCGAAGCCCACCTCGACGATCGCAGGTGTCGTCCGCTGGCTCGGTGGTGGCACATCGGGGGCAGTCGCCACGTTCACCTCACCGGCCGGCGCCGGTGCTAGGTCGGCCTTCGGAACCAGGTCGGGGATGACGCTTCCCGACGGGATGACGCTTCCCGACGACGCGGTTATGTTCTGTGCCGGCAGCTCGGCGGAAGCCAGCGCGGCGTCGACCTTCTCGGCCACGAGGGCATCATCGACCGAATTGCGACCGGCGGTGATCATCAGTGCCGCGATCCCTATGGCGATGGCGACCAGAGTGCCTATGAGGGCGACGGCGGTCAGGGTCCCGAGCGTGTAGTGCGGATGTGCCGGAACGGGCTGTGTCTTGGTGGATTCCTGCGGGCGCTCGATGGTCTGTGTCATGCTTGGGCTCCTTGCGCAATCGCACGGATCTGTTGGAAGCCGTTGATGAGAACGGCCCGGGCGTCGTCTGCCACGAAGTGGACCCTGCACGGCTCCGTACCGGGACACGGCGCGTCGCGGAGGACGCACCGACCGGTGACGGTGGGGCCCTCGGTTGCCTCGATGACGTCGTAAATAGTTGCTCTTGCCGAGTCTTCTGTGAGCGTGTAGCCGCCGCCCGGGCCACGCTCCGAGCTAACCCAGCCTGCCCGAATCAGCGGCGACATCACCTGGGGGAGAAACGGGATCGTGGTCCCGATCTCATCCGCGAGTTCCTGTCCTGTCAACCTGCCGCGGGGTGCGCTGTCGAGGTGACGCAGGGCCGCCAGAGCGAGGTCGGTTCGCTTGTGGAGTTTGAATATCATTAGTTCCTCAGTATGGAACTAAGGAAACCCGGTCATAGGGCCATGGGTCCCATCCGTTCGGGCCAAAAGACCCGAATCGGTGACAATGATTGGGCGGCCCGTCAGTTGGCGCGCCTACCGTTGATCGGCCAGGTACGCACCCGGGGTGGTTCCGGTAACGCGGGCGAAGTCGCGCGTGAAGTGAGCCTGGTCGGCGTAGCCGAGGCTGTGGGCGAGATCGGCAAGCGAAACCTCGCCGGTCTTGATCCGCGCTACCGCTTCGTGGAGCCGGCGTCTCTGGATCAGCCATTTCGGTGAGAGACCGAGTCGCTCCCGCGTGAGTCGCTGCAACGCCCGCTGTCCTATTCCCGCCGCCGCGGCGAGCTGGTCGACTCGCATGATGGTTGGGTCCGTCTCGACCATCTCCACGAGCAGGTTGATTTCGAGACCATCGCCGTCGACGGGGAGAAGCGCCGCCAGGCTGGTCTCGACAGCGTCGATTGCCTGTTTGTGGCTGGCTGCGCCGGTGGGATCGGGCTGCATGCAAGCTCGGACCCGGTCGCACAGCGAGGCGCCTGCAATCGTTGCGAGCGCTTCTATCGGTACGTGGCTGTCCGTGATGGTTGCTACCGATCGGTTCCACAAGAGGTGTCCGGCCGCAGGCTGGAGCAGCACCCCCACGGCCCATCCGCTTCCGGTGAGATCAACGCTCGAGAGTGCCGAGCTCGGGCCGAAGAAGCGTGCGTAGTCGTGTGCGATAACGATGACACACACCGGGTACTGCAGTACCTGCTGGGTCTGTACCTGGCCCTGCGGGAGATCCCACACCGGGATCCAGAAGTTGCGGACCAGATCGGCCAGGCCCGGGGTGGGCCGGTAGCGATGGATCGGCGGCGCCGGAGAATGGGCGCCGGTCAGGTGGGCTCCGCTGTTTGCCTGATCGAGAGAGGAAGCAGCATCCTGCATTCCCACGATGATCGCACAACGATCAGGTCAGCCATGCCGGATCTCGACCGAGGAATGCGTAGAAGCGCACGATCGGGCTCGCGTCGGGGGCAACCTCGACGGCGGGGTGGAATTGGCCGGGGTCGAATCCGCGGTACTGAGGCTGGATCATGCGGCGGGCGGCGGCCAACGCGTCGGTGGCCTGCTCGCCGGTGAACCGGTGGGACTGACCGGTCGCTGTTGCCAGGTCGAGCCCGTGCCCGATGTACTCCATCGACAGCATGTCCAGCACCATCGTGCCCGGAATCGGGTCGGCGGTCATCGTCATCGGACGGTCATACCCGCCGGCCCGGAGACCGGCCAGGACACCGGAAGCGGCGGTGGCGAAGACGTCGGACCACCCGGCTTTCAGAGTGAAGGTGGCAGGATCGAAATCGAGCGGACGCTCGTTCACGGAGCGGTCGAAGACCTGGATCCAGCAGGCGATGTGATCGAGAAGGGCGTGGACGTCGAAGTCGGTGCACGCGGTTTTGTTGTCGAGCTGACCGGGGGCCAGCCCGTCCATGAGACGGTGTGCCTCGGTCAGCATCTCGTCGAGAAGGTCGATTCTGTCGGTCATGACGCGCAAGCTAGGGCTCTGTGGCCGGGGTGTCTTGAATAAACACGACACGCCATCGAAAGCGGCGCCGGCCGGTAGCCTCGTCGGGATGCAACTCGGTCTCTTGCTCGGCAGCCTCAACGAGGGCTCGACAAACGAGATGGCGCTGGCGGCGGTCGCTGCCAGGGCCCGGGAGACCGGCGTGGGGTCGGCGATGGTCGCAGGCTTGGTCGCCGTGCCTCCGTTTGTCCCTTCCCAAAGCGACGACGCCCCCGACGCGGTCGCCCGGGTCCGGGAGCAACTCGCCGCCGCCGACATGGTGATTATCGCCGCGCCCGAGTACGCCGCCGGGGTGGCCGGGTCGGTGAAGAACGCGCTGGACTGGCTGGTCGGTGCAGCCACGCTCTACCAGAAGGTCGTCGGCGTGATCAGCGCAGGAACGACCGGGGGAGCGCACGCCATCGAGCAACTGGTCTGGACCCTCACGTGGCAGGGCGCCTATGTGGTCGGCACGCTTGGCATCGGCGCTCCGCGTACGAGGATGACCCCGGATGGCAGGGCCTACGACGAGCCGACCTCGGCGGCGATCGCGGCACTTACCGACGAGGTGATCCGGGCGGGCAACGGTGGTTCCGAAGAACGGCGACGTGCTGTGACGGAGGTGGTGAGCCGGTACGGCATCGACCCGGCTCGCTTTGGCGAGTTCCGCTGAGAGCCTATCCGGAGCGAATGATGCATTTGACGACGGCGATTCGGCGTCTTCGGCCTCGACGATGTGGGCGATCGGCGGCGGGTTGCCGGGTTTCGGAGGCTGGTGAGGTCGTTGTCATCGGAGTATCAAGTTTGTTGACGATGCTGTAGACAATATTGAGGACAATGGTTAGTGTGCTGGGCAATGACCCCACGACACACCAGCGCGGGTCGTCGACACCTGCATGGCCCGCAGGCCGGGGGAGTCGCCGTGATGTGCAACCGTATCAACGTGCCGGCCACGAGACACGTGAGCGGTCCGTTGGCGCTGGGTGCGGGCTCGCGCCGATGAAGATCGAATCGGCCGCCAACCCGGGTAGCGTAGGGCGCCGGGGATGAAGAGGCCGGGGATGAAGAGGCCGGGGATGAAGAGATTGCATGAGGCGGATAGCGAGATCGGCGGCGGTGTGGCACGCAGAAGGGAAGGAGGCCGATGGTGAGGTCCGTGGTTGAGGAGCTGCGTGCGGACATTCTCGAAACCGTGTTCATGCCGGGGGAGCGCCTGGTCGAGCTGAGCCTTTGTGAGCGGTACGACTGCGGCCGAGCGGCGGTACGGGCGGCGCTGCTCCAGCTCGAGTCGGAGGGGATCGTCGAGCGCCAGGCCAATCGCGGCGCCGTGGTGCGCCGTGTAACCGTTGCCGAGGCCATCGAGATGACCGAGGCTCGCTCGGTGCTCGAAGCCCTGGTGGCGTCTCGTGCGGCTCGCCACGCAACCGACGACGAGGTCAAGGAGCTCCAGGGCATCATCGAGGACATGCGCTATGCCGTCGACAACGACGACGCCTCCAAGTATTCGGGCCTCAACAAGGATTTGCATCGCAGGATTCGTGAGATCAGCCGGCACACGGCGGCGGCCGAGATCCTCGAGAATCTGCGCAATCGGGCCGTCCAGAACCAGTACCGTCTGGCAATGGTGCCGGATCGGCAGAAGGTGTCGCTGGGACAGCACGTTGCGATCGTCGACGCCATTACCGCCCACGACGAGGACGCCGCAGCCGCCGCGATGGGTGATCATCTCCAGTCTGTGATCGACGTGCTCGGCCGGTGGGGCGATGCCGGTGTTGTGTAGGCTAAATTGTTGACAGTTTTGTCAACAAACAACTAGATTCGAACATGGAGGAGGTCTCGAAATGATCGATCTGATCATCAACGGTGAGGCACGTCCGGCTGCTAGCGGGAAGACATTCGATCGCATAGATCCGGTCACCGGCCTCGTGGCGACAACGGTGGCGGCGGCTTCGCCGACGGACGTGGATGCCGCCGTGGCGGCGGCGAAGGCCGCTTTCCCTGAATGGTCGCAGCAGCCGCCGGTAGCCCGCAGGATGGTGCTACTAAAGGCGGCGGATCTGCTGGAGGAGCGCACCGAGGACTTCATCAAGCTGATGATGTCGGAAGCGGGTGCCACCGGTCCCTGGGGCGGGTTCAACGTGTTCCTGGCGGCCTCGATGCTGCGGGAAGCGGCCTCGATGACCACCCAAATCACCGGCGAGGTGCTCCAGACCAACAAGCCGGGCTCGCTGTCACTTGCGGTACGGAAACCGCTGGGTGTGTGCGTCGGCATAGCGCCCTGGAACGCCCCGGTGATCCTCGGTGTGCGGGCGGTGGCGATGGCGCTGGCATGCGGCAACACCATCGTCTTGAAGGGGTCTGAGCTGACCCCGGGCACCCATGCGCTAATCGTCGAGGTGCTGCAAAGCGCAGGACTTCCCGCCGGTGCCATCAACTACATCGTGCACGCCCGGGAGGACGCCCCCGAGGTCATGGCCGCTCTGGTGCAACACCCGGACGTTGCCCACGTCAACTTCACCGGTTCTACGCGGGTAGGGAAGATCGTCGCCAAGCTGGCTGCCGAGCATCTGAAGCCGGTGCTCCTCGAGCTCGGCGGTAAGGCGCCACTCGTGGTGCTCGATGACGCCAACGTCGAAGGTGCAGTCAACGCGGCCTCGTTTGGCTGCTTCATGAACCAGGGGCAGATTTGCATGTCGACGGAGCGGCTCGTCATCGACGAGAAGGTCGCCGATGAGTTCGTCGCCCTGCTGGGGGCACGGGTGGCCGGCTTGAGCGCCGGTGACCCACGGGGAGACAGCCCGCTCGGCTCGCTGGTTTCCTCCGAGACGGGGGAGAAGATGACCGAGCTGATCGAAGACGCAGTCGCCAAGGGTGCTGTGGTCGTCGCAGGTGGGGGTGTCGACGGGGCGATCGTGCAGCCGACGTTGATCGACCACGCCACCCCGGAGATGAGGATCTACCACGAGGAGTCGTTCGGCCCGGTGAAGTCGGTGGTCCGGGTGTCGGGTGACGAGGAAGCCGTCAGGGTCGCCAACGACACCAACTACGGGTTGTCGGCCGCTGTGTTCAGCCAGAACATCGGCCGCGCCTACCAGGTGGCGTCGGAGATCGACTCGGGCATCTGTCACATAAACGGTTCGACCCTTGACGACGAGGCGCAGGCGCCATTCGGTGGTGTCAAGGGCAGCGGGTACGGGCGGTTTGGAGGCAAGGCGGTGATCGACCAGTTCACCGTCCTGCGCTGGATCACCATCGAAGATCCGGGGCAGCACTACCCGATGTAGCGATCCGACCGCCTTTCCCGCACGACGGGGGTACCCGCACGACCCTGGTTATGGTGCTCACGCCGCAAGCGAAGGAGCCTGTAATGCGGCGGTTGGTTGCCGGAACGGTCGTCCTAGCCGTGGTGGGAGCACTCGGTGTGCTGTTGCCTGGCTCGCCCGCCCGCGCCGCCATCTCATTCGACGACGTTGCTGCGAGCAACCAGTTCGCAACGGCGATCGCATGGCTGGCGAGCGAGGGGATCACCAAGGGGTGCAACCCGGCCGAGGGGAATACCCGGTTCTGTCCCGACGAGTATGTGACGCGGGGGCAGATGGCTGCGTTCTTGGTGCGGGCGTTTGGGTATTCGGATGTGGGGTCGGTGGATTTTGTCGATGACGATGGTTCGGTGTTTGAGGCCGATATCGAGAGGTTGGCTGCGGCGGGGGTGACCAAGGGGTGTAATCCGGCGGGGGGAATACCCGGTTTTGTCCTGACGAGTTTGTGACGCGGGCGCAGATGGCTGCGTTCTTGGTGCGGTCGTTTGGGTATTCGGATGTGGGGTCGGCGGATTTTGTCGATGACGATGGTTCGGTGTTCGAGGCCGATATCGAGAGGTTGGCTGCGGCGGGGGTGACCAAGGGGTGTAATCCGGCGGAGGGGAATACCCGGTTCTGCCCCGACGATCATGTCACCCGGGCGCAGATGGCCGCCTTTCTCTACCGCGGATTCGGGTCGCCGACGCTCCCCGGTCCGCCGCCGACCGGATGGTTGTACACGGAAGGGAACCGGATCTTGCTGCCGGACGGGAGCCGGTTCCACGGCCGTGGTGTCAACATTTTCGACTTGCGTGACGCCGGCGTGTGCGGCTGGACGGTCCCCGATGTAGATGAGTGGATCCGCCGCATCGATGTGCTCATCGACGACTGGCACGTCAACTTCTTCCGTCTCGACCTGGTGAGTTGGGCCAGCAACCAGGTGGGCGGGTACACCGTCGTGCAGTGGAAGGACATCACCGAGGATCCGCAGTACCTCGCCGACGTCAAGAAGATCGTTGATCACATCGGGACCAGGCCGGGCGTCTATGTCATGGTCACGATGTTCGACCATCCCGATCACGATGCCTACGAGTTGCCCACCGCAGCGTCGATGCCTGTCTACACCAAGCTGGCTGAGACGTTTATCGACTCGCCACAGGTGATCTATGGCGTCACCAATGAACCGCACGGCACCAGCGACGCGGCCGTCTGGGATGCGATGAACACGACCGTTGCGACTCTGCGTGCGGTCGAGCCCGATGGTGGGCCCCACCACCTCATCGCAGTCCAGGGCACGCAGGACTATGCCCGTAACCTCGAGTACTACGTGTCGCACCCGATCACAGCGGGCGGTGGCAGCAACATCATCTACGAGACCCACGCGTACAACCCACCGGGGGACTGGCAGGACCTGTTCATCGGCCCCGCCGAGACCCTGCCGGTGATCATCGGCGAGTTCGGGCCGGACGGCACCTACATGAAGTCGATAGCGGTTGCTCAGGAGCTGATGACGACTGCGGAGGGATTGGAGATCCCATACATCGGGTGGTCCTTCTCGGCGCAGAACGGACCGGTCATGCTCGAAGGAGGGACCGTCGACGAATGCCTTACCGAGAACTGGCCGCTGGTTCCCACCGATTGGGGCCAAGCCATCATCGATCAACTCAACAATCCCTGGTAGCGATCGCCAGGCGATTCACATGGCCGCGAAAGGGACTACAATCCGTCGTCCCAAGCGACGCGGGGTGGAGCAGTCTGGTCAGCTCGTCGGGCTCATAACCCGAAGGTCGTAGGTTCAAATCCTACCCCCGCTGGGACCAGGCGTTAAGAGCGCTGCAGGCGTGTTGGCTGACGGCACGAAGGTCGCTACTCCGCGGCAGCATCCGGGTTCCGCTGCCCGTGCTTGGTACCCTTGCCGATGGAGATCGAAGCCATGGACGAGTTCCCCGAAGACGATGTCGAGCTAGCCGTGGCTGCTCGCCGAGTGGGACGAGGGGCGCGGGCGAGGGAAGAGTCAGCTTGAGCATGTGGACGGTGCGTTCGCATGGTCGACGGTTTGACCGTTTCATCCGTCAAGTCCTCGGCATCGAGACGACTCGACCATCAAGACAGTCGGATCGAATAGCTGACCTGGAGAACCAGGTCCGGTCCCTGGGTGGTCGACCACGGGGGGTTGTACCGATGCTTTGGGAGGAGCAATTACAGCATGCTCGGGCGGCTGCCCTGTCTGCTTTGCGAATATGGAACGATCCGATCGCGTCTTTCCGGACTGGATCGTTCAGCCTGCATCTCGTGACCGCGTGGAACGGCCTCGCGATTGCCGTTCTCCAGAAAAACGGAGGCGAGTGGCGCGAGCTGGCTCCCGATGGCGCACAGAGTGCCATCGGCGGGTTCGAGAAGGCTGGATGGTCCGACCTGGTAGCTGAGGCGTTCCCGGACCCAGAGAATCACGGACTGCGAAGCAACATTGAGTACTGGGTGTCGCTTCGCAACGCTGTCGCACGTCGGCATCTGCCAGCACTCGATTCCATCGTGATCCCTCAAGCGCAATCCGCCCTACTGAACTTCGAGAAGCAGTTGTCTGATGTGTTTGGAGATGGGTATCAGCTTGCGGGGGCGCTATCTGTCCCTCTTCAGCTGAGCGGATTCCACGACCCTGGCGTGCTTCGATCCGTGAAGGCACTCCAGCGTTCCTTGCCCTTTGACGTGCAGGCGTTCCTCAGCCAGGTCGCCGGAAGCGACCAGCAGTTGTTGGGGGACCCGACCTTCATCCTCCGGGTAGCCTTCATCCCGGCGGTGCCACCCTCCGGTCGGAATCCTGACGCCGTGGCGTTCTTTGCTCGGCCAGGGTGAGGTCCCCGACGAACTTGCCGAAGCGCTCGATCAGTACGTTGTGCTTCCGAAGGTCATTCGTCCCCCGCGGCCCAACCTTATCGCCACTCAGGTTGTCAAGGAGGTAGAAGCCCGGATCCCGTTCCGGTTCACCATCAACATGCACACCGAAGCGACTTACCAGCTGGGTGTAAGGTCTCGGCCGACCGACGGGGGCCCCGAGAAAGTTGACGAGAGGTACTGCGAGTACGTCTCGTCTGTGAAGCGGCATCTGTACAACCGTGAATGGGTCGAGCGTTTGGTCAGCGAGCTCACGGACGCAGACTCCTTCGAGAGCGCCACGGGCCGTGCGCCAATCATGGTCGATCCCAGAGATGAAGGCCTGTGATTCAGAATACGAAGTGACCGGACGATCGCCGCCGGCGTCGTTTGCCTGCTACGGCCCAGCGCCGCCGGGACGGATCGAACTCGATCACTTCGACGCTGTAGCGGCTGGCGAGATCGCGAAGCCGAGCGACCTCCCTCGCCGTCACCGGCGGCTGCGGTCGGGAAGGCGAGCGCGGCACACGGCGTTCGAGGCGCTTGAGCCCATGGTGTCGAACCCGGCTCCAGCGGATCAGCGGATCGGATGAAGTGGCGGTACAGGACGGCTTGACTGATGCCGTCTCGGAGGTAGGCGCCGTGCCCCCCGCCGGCGTCCCTGGTCCTTGAGTTCCGCGGCCCACGGGCGCCGCCCGTCGTCACAGAGGAGGGCGTCGAGGTACCTGGCCGGACTTGTGACATTTCCCCACAGCGTCGGGAACTCCGCGGCACCGAGCACGCCGGAGCTGAAACGGTACGGCGGGGTAGAGCAGCGTGTCTGCTGTTGTGAGCTGGAGCCGTGCCTGAGCACATGGGCCTCAAGGGCGTGCTCCGGCTGCCCGTGGCTCAGCACAGCGGCGGGGTTGTCTGCTGAGGTCCACGAGTCGATCAGCTCGTTGATCAACGTGATGAGATGGTTCTTGACGATGGCCGAACGGAATCGGTCTTGTCCGACCGCCCGGCCACGTTCGCGCGGCTCCCCGCAGCGCTTGGTCTACTGCTTGCCAGCTCGAGCGTTGCGGCCGCGGACCGGCGCTGCCGATGCGAGGCCATCGAGTCGCATCTGCCACGGTTCGGCCGACGTCTGTGACGTCAGGTTTGGGTAGAAAGCACGAAACGATGGATGGTGGATGGCGGCGACGAGCTCGGCTGCCATTCCCTCCACTGGCTTGGCGGCGCTAGGACATCAGCATTTTGCTCCATCGCTGGGGCGTTGTCGTTGTGAACGCCGGCTTGTTGACGGTGATCTCCTGTGGGCTTACCATATGGTGTGAGGAGCCAGACACGAATGCGGGGCCGGACTCGAAGTCGCCGATTATTGTTCCGATCGCCCCGAAGTGCTCCTTCAGCCGGGGTCGTGCAGCGTCTTTCTCCTTGGGGATGCCGAGGATGAGGCGGAGCGTGTCGTCGGCGGCTTCTCTGCGAGCTAGGGACCCGCGACACCCCCTCGAGTACGGCGTTGATCCGTAGCCTTTCCCGTTTAGCGTCGGAGCCGACGCCGACTGCGGGGGCACCATTCCACGGAACGCGGCAGCTTGGACGATCAGGGACAGCGACCTGTCCGAGGATGGTCGACGTCCCGGTTGCGTTTGCTTCGCCCATTGGGCGAGCGCTTTCAGTTTCATGTCAGACTCCCCACCACTCGCCGTCGGCGTAGCGCTCGACTCGCGGAAAGTGCTCGGGGAACCGGTCGCCGCTTCCGAGTGGATCGGCACGACGCGGCTGGAGCGAAGGCCTCGACGAGCCGGGCGAGGTCCTCGACACGGGCGTGACCGGACGTGTGGTGGTGGAGCAGCGGGACTTCCGCCTTCTGCAGTAGCTCACGCAGTCGCCTGGCCGTCTGGCTGGTCGAGGTAGCCCTCCCAGAGGGACCAGACCACCGTACCGTCGTGCAGAGCGCCTGGCTTCGACGGAGTTCGGTGCAGTCGACGACGCGCCGAAGTAGGCGAGTTGAACCGCGCTGGGTAGCGAGATGCTCGGGGAAGCGCGAGGAAATCTGTCGAGCGATCTCGGAGACTCGCTGGAATTCTTCGTTTGGACGATCCGGTGGAGTTGTCGTTGCGGCACGTACACCTCGAACCGTCGAAGCCGGGCTGCGGGATGGAGGGTCGGCCGGTTGCCCGGCGACGCTCGCCGTGTAGAGGTCGGCGACGAGCGTCCGCCCGGACCGAAGAGTCGCACGGAACACCGTCACGAGGCGGTCTAGGTTCTGAGCGGACGACAAGATGGCGACGAGGCCAGGGGTCGACAGCAGTGTGGACAGCAATGCCTCCTCGACGTCCTGTTCGGTTATTCGTTCTGCGGCACCTGGCTCAGACCGGATGTTCGTGCCCTCCATCAGGAGCACGTCGACCTCGGTCGGTGGCTTGCGTAGCAGCTCCTCGAAGATGCCGGCTTGCGTCCGTGGCCGCGGATGTCGCCGGTGTAGAAGAGACGTTGTCCGTCGGCCTCGACGAGCAGCGAGTAGGCGTCGAAGGCGGAGTGGTCGTTGAGGTAGGGCGTGACGGTGAACGGGCCGAGTCGAAGCGGCGCACCGTCATGAAGCGTCCCGGCGAGCCGAGGTCTCTGGAGGCGGCGCGAAGAACGCGGCCGCTTCCAAGTACGCAGGGCGGCCTCGGCACCGAGGTACACCGGCACGTCCCGTGATGAAGCTGGTCCGCCAGTCCCTAGTGGTCGAGATGCGGATGGGCTGATCACCACGCCGTGCGCGTCGTCGGCCGGAGGCCAGTCCGGCGATCTCGGGAGCGGTACGGCTCATCCCATCCGGCGGTCAGCGGTCGCCCGAGGTCGAGCACGATCCTGCTGGGTCCGCTCGCCACCTCGATGCAGTTCCCGCCGATCTCGTGCGCCCCGCGATGGATCCTGGACCTCCCATCAGACGTGATCAACCCGGCGGAGGATCTTCTTCTGCCCTGCCATGGCGCTGCTGCTGACTCATTACTCTCCGAACACGATCTCGCCGAA
>CAWDDT010000010.1:0-297044 GCA_963801165.1 uncultured bacterium | reverse complement strand
ACCACGTCGATTCGGCGAACGACTAAACCGGGGGCACAACTCTCACCCGATCAGCGCCGAAGGGTCTCGTCCGTCGCCGCGTCGCGTCCCGAGCCCGTACAATCAACGCAATCGTCCCAACGTCCCGAATCCGGGCTCTCGGAGTCTGTGGATCCAAGGAAGGAACCCGGGCGCAAGGAACTCTCCTACGCCGATCACCTTCCTATCTAGAAAGGTGGTCACATGTTTCGAAGGCTTGCCAACGAATGGCACAAACTGCGGGGCCGGCCGGATACAAAACGAGTGGTCGAAGAGATCGACAAACTCCGAGATCGTCCCGACACGGAACGAGTGGTCGAAGAGATCGACAAACTCCGAGATCGTCCCGATACGAAACGAGTGGTCGAAGAGATCGACAAACGCGGGAATGGAACGCAGGGCGACTAGGTGCTGGTGAGGCGTCCGTCAAGAGGGGCCGCTCACTCACAGCAGATGCGCATGAGCCGCCACGGAGATTGAGCGAGCATGAGACAGCCATTGGCCACACAGAACGGTGCTAGACCCGGCAGATCGAGCGTACCGAGCGGCAGGAGACCCAACACCGTCGGTGTTCGAAATCCCGCACGCATCAGTGCCGACATCGGCCGGTCCCAAGTATGGGCGGTTTCGCGCGCTTTTTCGTGATCTGTGCGGCCTATTCAGTTCACGGAAGCTCATCCCAACCGCACTGACCTCGAAGAATCCGCCGACGCTGTCGGCTACCAACACCGACACTTGGTTCGCCGTCACACATCGTCTTGGGTCGATGTGTGACGGCCAGCGAGCACGGGAATAGCCCGGCTTTCGGACCACCCGCACCCTGATCACATTGCATCAAATGCGGTTGCCGCCAAGCTCGGGCTCTATTCGACGGGCGAGCTCGACGACGAGGGCGAGATGATCTGGAAGTAGCAGTGGCTTGAGGAGCGCATGCCCTGCACCGTCGCCTTAGGGCGCGAACTCGGAAAGGTCCTTCTCCCGCTGCCGCTCGACGAGGTGATCGACTACGTAGCCAGCGTCTCGGCGGATGGTGAACAACGTGTCTGACAGCAAAGAGTAGAGGAACTTCAAACTCGTGAAGAAGAGACCAGGCACCTGGTCGACGACGCCCCGATTGTGGATGACGTCACCTGCCTCATCGAACACGGGGAGATCGATCCAAGAGAAGCCGGGAGCGAAGCCGGTGCTCCAAACCACGTTGGGCACCTCGAGAACTGTCCCATCCTCCAGCTGGGGGTAGCCGTCGACGACACCCGTTGTTCGACCCACTCGCTGCACTCCGGCGGCGACCAGGTCCTTCGGCTTCACACGAAGCAGGGGCATCGCTTTGTGGCGCATCTTGGCGTGGAACCTCCTGCCCATCGGCGTGCCGCGGGTGAGCACGCGGTTGAGGATCACCGGCCCCACGAACGGCATGAGGATCCTCCCGGAGAGACGTTCCGGTCGGAAAGGCTGGACTGCGCTGGGTTTGCCCGAGAGCCAAACCCGTCGCTCCTCGGCCAACTCCTTGGCGATTTCGGCGCCCGAGTTGCCCAGACCAACGACGAGAACATCACCATCCTCAAGCTGGCCCGGGTTCTTGTATTCCCCGACATGGAGTTGGACGATCCTCGAGTCGAGTTGGTTGGCGAAGCCAGGTCTCTTCGGCACCTGGTATGACGCCATGGCCACGATCACGTTGTCGGATTCGAAAGACATGTCACCGGAGGTGGCCAGGAAACGATTGCCGTCGTGGGTGAGATGGTCCACCTTCACGCCGTGACGGATGGGCAGCTCGAAGTGCTCGGCGTATGACTCGAGGTAGTCGGCGAGCTCGTCTTTGGTGGGGAAGCCCCAATCCTCGCCAGAGATGGTCATGCCCGGCAGCGAGTTGTATCGGTTGGGGGTGAACAAGCGCAGGGAGTCCCATCGGTTTCTCCAGGCGTCACCAGTCCTCTGGTTGGCGTCGACGATGAGGAATGGCACTCCCGCCTGGGTTAGTAGATACCCCACGGCCAAACCGGCCTGACCTCCCCCGATGACCAAAGTGTTCAGTCGCTCTGGTGCTCCGTTGCTCATGTCACTACCTCCATGCCTCGTCGCATGTCTCGAAGGTAAGGACAGAACCCCGGACTGTGAATACGGAATACTCCCCATATGGGAAGTGGCTTATCTGGAGACCAACCCCTTCTCGGCGGCGAACAAGGTGGCGGCCGCCCGCGACGACACCCCGATCTTGCGATAGCTGTTCTGGATGTGACGGTCGACTGTCTTCGGGGAGATTTCGAGATGCCGGGCGATCTGCTTGGTCTGGTGGCCCCGGGCCAGCAGACCAAGCACTTCCAGCTCGCGTTCGGTCAAACCGCATGGGCGCTCGAGCGTGGGTGGCTTCTGCCCAGCGGCCTCGGCGATTGCCGTGACCATTGCCGGGTCGAATCCGCCCTGTTTGGCTTTGTCGGCCAGAGTCGAGGTCGCCTTCTCCGGCGATAGTGCTTCCCGGTAAGGCCGTGGCTCGATCTTGGACTGGAAGGCATCCGCCGCGGCCAGCAGCCGGGAGGCCGGCGACAGGAAAGCGACGTCGAGAGCCCGGTGGTAACCCGACCCGTCCAAACGCTCATGGTGGGCCATGGCGATTGAGCCGATCTCGGCTAGAAACGGTGACCGGGACAGCACGCGCTCGGTGTGATATGGGTGAAGCCTCGCTTGCTCGCGCTCGTCGGCCGTCAGAGATCCCGGCTTGTTCCAGACTCGCGATGAGATGGCCGTCCTCCCAATGTCGTGCACGAAACCGGCGCGCCGAATCGTCTTCACCTCGTCGTCGGCGAACCCGTGCAGCTCCGCCGCAGCCGCTGCCAGGTCGGCTACGCCCGAGGAGTGCCCGGAGAGGTAGGGGGAGACCAGGTCTGAGAACGCACCCATCGCCCTCAAGGCCCGGTCGATTGCTGGCCCATGCAGCATCATCGGCGGCCGGGGCTCGGCGTCGAGGACGTCCTCCCACGCGGTGGTCGGGGGTTCGGTCGGCCCCAGCACCTCGTCGGCGTTCTCCAGGAATATGGACACCACATCTGGGTCGAAGGCCTTTCCCGATCTGGATCGAATCACCTCCTTCACGTAGGCGTCGTCACCGATCAGTCGTTGGTATGCGGCGTCCCGGCCCACGTGGATGATGCGCAATGGCAGCGGGATCTCATCGCCACTGGCGCGTTTGAGGACGCTCTTGCCGTCCCACCGCTCGGTGAGCACCGGGAACATCTCGTGAATCGACTTCGGCATCCCGAGACGCTCGGCGAGCATTCCCGCGACCTCGCACAACGGGGCGAAATGCCCGCTCATGAACCGGGCTGCCCGAGGGAGCCTGGTGACTACCTGCCACGCTCGGTGGGGGATGCTCGCATCGGGGGATGGCAAAGCTCCGGCCACCCCGGAGAGACTCTCGACCCGGGAGCCGAACTGACGGTGCGTGTGGTGCTCGGTCAGGCTGCCCCCGAAGATCTCCGATCGCACGTCCCCGTCGACGGTGCAGCCCACATACATGAGGAGGCAGGCGTAATAGGTGCGCGACAGCGTCTCCTGGTCGGCATTGAGGGCCTTGCAGAGCCGCATCGTGACCAACGTGGCGTGGAGCCCATGCTCGAAAGGGATCCCCATCCCGAGATCGGTAGCCAGACACAACGAAGCAATCACCTCGGCGGCCCGTACCTGCTCGGTGGTCTCCGGTATGGTCTCCCTCACCTGGAGAACACTAGTTCGGTTATCTCGTCGGTGGCTGTCCACCTCGACCTCACTGACAGATGCCGATGGACGACCGCCCAATACCGAACCTGGCTAGAACCGGCCATCCGCCAACTCCTCCTCCGCCCCGAGGACAAGATTCAACACCCAGGTGTAGCCCACCTTTGTAGCAACGGTGACACTCCGGCCCATCGCCGAGTCGTTGTCTTCCCACCCATACCCATCGAGAAGGTCCCACTCGACAGCGCATAGCGCGCGGTCTGCAAGCCCAAATCGGCATGAATACCTCACCGGGAAAGGTGCTGTTCTTCCGATGGAGGTCTGTGACCGACTCGGCCAGTTCGAACACATCGGCGCCCTCGGCCAAGCCAGACAAGAAGCGGCAAAGTGCTCGCGTTGGTCCTGCTCGGTAGGCCGCTTCGTAGCCAAGACTCACAATTCACGCCGCACGAGGGCGTTACGTAGCCAGTGAGATCAACACCGCCGAGTCGATCTGCTCGAGATACTCTTCGGCCGCAGCCGGGAAGCCACCATGATCGCCCGCTAGGAACCTATCCAGTGATCGGGGCGATTGGTGGGTGTCAGAGGCGATGTTCACTTGCTACGGGAACGTCTCCCCCATGTCTTCGCCGTAGAGGCTTCCGTCCCGCGGCCCCGACACTAGGTTCCCGTCGATCCGTGTACGTAACGATCCCCCGGGCCGCTCCAGTTGGCCGTCGGCATCGATCTCGGGGCCCTCTCAGTGTGCTCACACGTAGGACTCGTTCGTGACGCATATCTAGTGATATGCACGTGGTATTGGTGGCTTGCGGGTGCATTGTCCGGTTTGGTTACATCGCCGGGATGGCTGCTCTCGCCCGGTTCATGAGATTCGTGTCACACTGGTTGCGGTCTGGTGCGAGTACTTGGTATGAGAGGTGAACGGTTGGCTGAGGCGGGTTCCGGAGATGCACCGTCTATTCGGCTTGAGGCGCTCGAGTGGTTCTATGCGAGGCAGCAGCGCCGGTTGGTGGGGTTGGCGTTTTCTGTGTCGGGTAGCCGGGTCGGCGCAGAGGAGTTAGCTCAGGATGCGTTGACGGCGGCGTATCGGGATTGGGACCGGATTCAGAGGCTTGACGATCCTGAAGTGTGGGTGCGGCGGATCTTGCTGAATCGTGCCGTGTCGAGATATCGCCGCCGTGCGTCCGAGTTGAAGGCGCTGGCTCGTTTGGCCGGTCGACGAGAGGCACAGGCGTCTGTTGAGGTCTCCGAGAATGCCGATCACGTCTGGGAGGAAGTCCGCCGGCTTCCGAAGCGTCAGGTCCAGGTCGTTGCTCTTAGGTACGTCGAGGATCTCACTTTGGATGACATCGGGCTGGTGTTGGGGTGCTCCAAGGAAACAGTCAACACCCATCTGCGGCGTGCTGGGGCGACGTTGGCCCGCCGTCTCCGGCTGGAGGAAAATCTATGAATACAGTTGACAACGAACTTGCCGCCACGGGCCGAGAGATCCGCGAGACCGCAGATCGACGTCGGTTGCCGCCGTGGCAACCGCCATCCCGTGGGATAGCTGTACGAGTTGCCACCGCAGCTGTGGCCGCTGTGGCGTTGATCGCTGCGATTGCCATCCCGGCCTTCTGGCTGCGCGGCTCCGATGCGGTCGACGATGCGAGCGAGCCGCCTCCGCCCGACAATTTCGGAACGTGGGCGGAAATGGCGCAGGCACCGATAACGTCGCGCCCACATGCAGTTTCTGTCTGGTCGGGTACCGAGGCGGTGTTTTGGGCAGGATCAAACCTCGACCGCGACTTCGCCTACACCGACGGTGCCGCCTACGACCCCCCAACCAATACCTGGCGCAGCATCCCGGTCCCCGGATGGGGCCACCCTGGGCTAACCGGCGTGTTCTTCGATGGCGGGCTGTATGCGCTTGCCAAGGGGGGGGTGTCAGCACGTTTGTGTAAGTGGGTGGCATTCGGTTTTGGTTAGACGATGGTGAATCGTCCGGGGAAGTAGATGGCGAGTGCGTTGAGGCACTTGCTCCATCCCCATGTTCCTGTGCCGGTGTCACCTCCTCTGTTGGTAGTGATGTTACGCACCGCGAGATAAAGCAGTTTGAGGGCTGCTTTCTCGGTGGGGAAGTGCCCCCGGTTCTTGGTGACCTTCCGTAGCTGGTAGTTGATCGATTCGATCATGTTGGTGGTGTAAACCACTCGGCGGATCTCCGGCGGATAGTCCAAGAAGGGGGTGAACTCTTCCCAAGCGTCCCGCCACAACTTGACGATGGCGGGATACTTTGTCCCGTAATCGTCTTCGAAGTTGCCGAGCGCCTCGACGGCGGCTTCCTTTGATGTCGCCTGGTAGACCGGCCGGAGCGCGGTGGCGATCTTCTTGCGGTCTTTGTATGAGGCGTATCGGAACGAACCTCGCAGCAGATGCACGACACATGTCTGGATCACTGCTTGTGGCCACACGGTTTCGATCGATTCGGGGAGACCCTTGAGACCGTCACAGGCGACGATCAACACGTCGTTGACGCCGCGGTTCTTGAGTTCGGAAAGCACTTTGAGCCAAAACTTGGCGCCTTCACCGTTCGAGTCGCCGATCCAGATCCCAAGGACGTGTTTGCGGCCCTCCAAATCAACTCCGACGGCCAGATAGGCCGGGCGGTTCTGGACGATCCCGTCTCGGATCTTGATGTTCAGAGCGTCGATATAGACAATCGGATACACCGCATCCAGCGGCCGGTTGCGCCAGGATTCGAGTTCATCCCACACAGCGTCGGTGACTTTCGAGATCAGATCCGGTGACACGTCAACCCCGTAGATCTCTGCGAGATGAGAACGGATATCACGAACCGTCATCCCTCGGGCATACAACGCAATGATCCGCTCATTGAAGCCCTTCAACCTGGTCGTGCCCTTAGGGACGATCTTCGGTTCGAAATCGCCGTTCCGATCCCGAGGTATCTCCAAATCGATAGCACCGATATCGGTCAACACCGTCTTCGAACTGGTGCCGTTCCGCGAGTTACCAGAACCCCGACCCGCCGGGTCATGCTTCTCATAACCCAACTCGCCAGTCAGTTCCTCATCCAAAGCCCGTTCCAACACCGCCTTGGTCACCTGCGACAACAGCCCCTCAGGGCCCAACAGCTCGGCTCCTTCATCATTGACCCGAGCCATCAACTCGTCCAACACCTCAGCCGACACCAGCGGAGTCGCAGCAGCCTTCGCCACCTCCGTCGCCTCGTCCTTGTCAATCATCATCAGTGGGTCCTTCCACAGACCCCAAACGCCACCCGCGTCCAGGGCCACTATGTCAGGCCACCCCACTTACACAAAGCATCTGACAGGCCCGCCCAAGGGCGGCGGCACCCGGTTCGATCCAACCGACGGCACCTGGACCGACCTACCCCAGGTGGAGGGGATGTGGCTCGAAGCCACGGTGGCTACCGATAAGGCCGTGTGGGGCCTCGGACCAGCCGCCTCCAACCCCGAAGGGCAACCCGACGTGGCGATCGCTCAGATTCGATCCGCAAGGCAACCGGTGGATCTACGGTCCGGTCTTCGAAGGCACACCGGAAAGCGGATCGCTCCTGTCAGACCTGTTGACCCTTGACCAACCGGTGTTGTGGACCGGATCCGAGATCGTTCTCTGGGATCCCGATGGCGGCGGGCTCACCTTCAACCCGGCAACCGAGTTGTGGCAACAGTTGCCCGCGCCGTCGCCGCCGACCGGTGTCATTTCCGTCAGCAAAGCTACCGTCGCCGACTCCGACCTCGTCGCCATCGCCGAGGTCCTCACCGACGGCAACTCCAGTATCTCCATGGCTCGCTACCACGACGGGTCCTGGACATGGCACGACTTGGACATGAGCATCGACGACTTCGCCACAGTGACCGTGGCCTCGGCGTCTGACTGGATTCTCCTGTTCATGCCGAATCAGGCCCCGATCACAATCCACGTCCCCTCTGGAGTATGGGCCCAACACACCGGCGGACCCCTCGCCGGGTTACAGTCCCCCAACGCCGTGTGGACCGGTGACCACCTCGTTGTCTGGGGTGGCGTCAGCTCCCCCAACGAGTCCAACCCGACCCCACCGGACGGGGCCATCTGGACACCCCCAGACAGATAACCGACGCCTACGCGTCAACGGCCTCGGGTCGTAAACCGCAGAATCCCCCGCAAATGCGGGGGATTCTTGTTGTGGGCGCTACTGGGATTGAACCAGTGACCTCTGCCGTGTCGAGGCAGCGCTCTCCCGCTGAGCTAAGCGCCCTTGTTGTGGCTGGCATTGTATCGCCCGAGGCGACGTCGGGAATCGAACCCGAGTACAGGGTTTTGCAGACCCTTGCCTAACCACTCGGCCACGTCGCCGAAAATCAAGGGCGGTCTGGGTGACCGCCCTGTTCCGAGCGGACGACCGGGCTCGAACCGGCGACCTCAACCTTGGCAAGGTTGCGCTCTACCAACTGAGCTACGTCCGCGAGTAGCGGCGATGTTACCACCTCGCCGTTTCTGGAGAAGTTGGCCACACCGCCAGCATATCTCAGGTCCCGGTCGAGCCGAATCCTCCTGCGCCCCGGTCTGAGTCCGGCAATGCGACGACCTCGTGCAACTCAGTCTGGACGATGGGCACGACAACGAGTTGGGCAATACGCTCACCACGGCTCAACCGCACCTCCTCGCCACCGTGGTTGATCAAGATCACGTTGATCTCGCCTCGGTAGCCGGCGTCGACGACACCGGGACCGTTGACGACACTGAGACCGTGGCGTGCCGCCAGACCGCTCCGGGGAGCCACCAGTCCGGTGTGCCCCTCGGGTATGGCGACCGCGATACCGGTGGGCACCATCTGCCACGCACCCGGGGCGAGAACGACGTCTGTCCGTGCGTGCAGATCAACCCCGGCGTCTCCGTCGTGGGCCGATGTCGGGATGGGAAGTTCGGGATCGAGCCGCAAGAAAGGTATCTTCATTCCCGACGATTGTGGTCGTACAGGTCTCGAGCAGCAAGGGCAGGGTTTTGGACAGGGTGGAAACAACCGAACTCCCCGGTAACGATGCCTCCTGGTATCGGGCATTGCTGGAGGAAGAGTCGCCGCCGCAGCCCGTAACAGGGCACGCAGACACCACCGATGCCGACACCTCCGAACTCGTCCGCGTCGACCAACTGCCCGATGCCGAGCCTCCTGAGCCTGTTGTCCACCAGCCGACTCAGGAGCTGGATGATGAGTATCCAGGGCAAGAAGCCGAACCAGCTGACACCACCGAGCCGGGTTTCACGGAGGCGATGGGAGCCGACACGGAGCCCAGGGAAGACACGCTCGACGGCTTGGACGAACCCACGCCGTTCCTCATCGCCCCGGAGGAAGAAGAGACCGTGTCAGCCCCGGAGACTGACGATGCACCCGAGGCTGCTTTCGTAGCCGAGCCGGTATCGCCCGTCACGGAAGCAGCAGAACTATCCGTGGCTCCGGATGACGTCGTGCTCGAGGACCATGAGCCCGTCGCAGCGGACGAGGAGCTCGAGCCGGGCGACGAGCAGCCCGAGTCGGAGGACGAGCCGCATCAATCGCCGAGCGAGCGATCGGCCGAGATGGTCGGCCAGCTATGGACGGCTCACGCTTCTGAGGGTCCGATCGAGGGATGGGTACCCGATGACATGGACAGCACCATGTCCTTGTCGCGAAGCTTCCGATGGACGTCGGTGGTGGCGACCATCGCGGTCCTGGCTCTCGTGATAGTTGGGCTGGTGCTTCTGCCGTCCATCACCAGGAATCGTGCCGACGCCCACCGGGCGATGATGGTGGAGGCCCTACACGGTTTGCGTGCCGAGCTCCCCGACACCCAGGACTCCCTTGCTGTCGCGACCGAGCCCACCTCGACCGTCACTGCGCTCAACAACCTCTCCACACAACTCACCTCGCTAAGCGCCAAGGCCACGGGAGTGGATCATGCCGGTCGGGAACCGCTCCCCAGCACGCTCCCTTTCACCTCTTCGGCGCCGATTGATGAGCTCGCCCCGATCCAGCAACGTCTCGAACCGCTGGCGACCACCGCGCTGACGATCCAGCAGCGAATCGCCAACCTCGTCCAGTACCGCACCCTGATGCAGGATTTCCTCACTCTCCCGGACCTGCCCACGTCCGCCGACGATGCGACACAAGCTGATCTGCGGGTGGCGCTCGCCTCGGCTCAGGCGGAGTCCGCTTCGATCCTCTCCGAACTCCCGGACGATGTTTCCCTATCAGAGCATCGTGCCCGGGCGCTGGAGCTGAACAAGACGTTCGCCACCTGGCAGGTGGATTACGTGGAGGCCTTGCGGACGCAGGACACGGTGGCTGCTGAGGCTCTCATCGGTGATATCCGCTATGACATCGAGCAGCTCGATGCGGCTCTGGTGACGCCCCTTGCGCAGATTCGTCGTCAGACCGACGCTGATCTGATCGACCTCGCCAGCTCGATAGACGAGGTGGTTGCGCTCGCCACCGGCGAAGAACCCGCCCCATAGGCGGGAGCCGCGACTTCTCGAGCCGACCGCCGCCGGCTGTGCCCCTCCCCTGGGTCGAGCCGCGATCTCGGCTGCAATCTTTCTGGGCATCTGGACCGATTCGCAAGGCGCTCCTCGACCTGGCCCTTCGGGCCGGTCGATCCTCCCAGAGGGAGGATGATCCTTCTCCCTGCGGGAGAAGTGGCGTCGGCGTCGCCGACGTTGGCGGTTCGAAGGCGATGACGGGATGAGAGACCGTGGGGCCGGGCCCAAAGGCCGATGCTCGACAACCGCGGAGCCCGGCGGTTTTATCAGCCCACCCGCTCAGCGGTTCCTGTCCTCGAGGCTGGCCATCTCCCGCTCGAAATCGCCGGCCCCTGTGAAGTCCTTGTATACGGACGCAAACCGTAGATAGGCGACCTCGTCGGCAGCCCGCAGCCCCTCGAGCACCGTGTCGCCGATGTCGGCGGCAGGCACTACAGGTGTCTTCGGTGAGAACAGGCTCTCGGTTTCCAGAACCAGCGCCTCGACCAGCCCGGCTGGTACCGGGCTGTCCGCAAGCGCCTGTTCGATGCCGATTCTCACCTTGTTAGCCGAGAACGGCTCGAGGCGGCCATCACGCTTGCGCACCATCTGCTCGTACGCCGGGCGCTCGAACGTGGTGAACCTGTGCCCGCAATAGATACATTCGCGGCGGCGACGAATCGACATGCCCTCCTCAGCGGAGCGGCTGTCTATGACTTTCGTATCTTCGGAATCGCACATCTGGCAGTGCATTGCCCGACGAGAGTACCAGCGCAACAGCCTTGTGCGGACCCGCGACGTAGCTGAGGCTTGATCAGACTTCGCTGTCGCCCGGTACCACCAGCACCTGTCCGGGCTTGATGAGGCTCGTGTCGAGGTCGTTCAGGTGCTTGATCTCGGCGACAATGTCACGCACGTCGCCGTCCGGCGCAACGACGGCGGCGATATTCCACAGCGTGTCGCCGGACCGCACTCGATAGTCGACGGTCGTCGGTTCCGGCCCCGCCGCCCGGACCGAGGAGGAAAGTAGGAGCACCAGCGCCACCACGAATGTGGAGATGATGACCAGGAACCGAGATGGAGTGGTCAAATATCGTGGCATCGCGTTTCTCCTTCGTCCTTTCCGTCCCCGGCCGGGCCCCAGCCGGAACCTCTGACCGGCGGCCCGGTCTCCCGGGCCTCTCAACAGACCGTATCGCCTGGGTGTGACACGTTTTCTCTCGTGTCCCGGTCCGTTGACGGTGTCTTCCGATCCGGATGGCGAACATCTGTTCGTACAAATCACGATAAACGAACAGGCGTTCGACTGTCAAGTCGAACATATGTTTGGCTTCTCGCGAAATCCTGGCTAAGGTCGGCGTGTCGCGAGAAAGGCAACTCGACATGGAGCGCAAGAAGCTATCGGCCCGCCAGCGAGAGATCCTCGATCTCATCCTCCAGACGGTCGCCGAGCGCGGCTATCCACCGTCGGTGCGGGAGATCGGTGAGTCGGTCGGTCTCAGCTCACCATCCACGGTTCACAGCCACCTTTCGACTCTCGTGAAGGCCGGCTATCTCCGGCGCGACCCGAGCAAACCCCGCGCCATCGAGGTGATCGACCCCGGTGACGACGTGCGGTCACTGCATCGTGCTCCCATCCGGGACGTACCCAAGGTTGGCCGTATCGCCGCCGGCTCACCCATCCTGGCCGCGGAGGACATCGACGAGATCTACCCGCTCCCCGTCGAACTCGTCGGCGATGACCCCGTGTTCATGCTCGAGATCAAGGGCGACTCCATGATCGATGCCGGGATCTTCGACGGCGACTACGTCGTGATCCGAAAGCAGAGCACGGCGGCGGACGGAACGATCGTCGCCGCCCTCATCGACGGTGAAGAGGCAACTGTCAAGCGCATACGGCGACTCGACGGCCGGGTCGTTCTCAAGGCCGAGAACCCGGCCTACCCGCCCATGGTTTTCAGCGACGGCGTCGAGATCCTCGGTGTCGTGGTGGCGCTGTTGCGCCGAGTGCAATAGCCGCCGCTCAGACCGTCCCGGCAAATACGGTCACGGCGGGACCCTCGATCCACACCTCGTCGTCGTCGATGGTCACCGTCAGCGCTCCACCGAGCAGCTGTATGGTCACTTCCGACCCCACCTTGCCCTGGCGGTGAGCCAGGTAAGCGGTCGCCGCAGCTCCGGTCCCGCAGGCCAGGGTCTCCCCCACTCCCCTCTCCCAAACACGCAGCTCGATCAAGTCGGTCCCGGCCAGGTGGGCGAACTCGGCATTGGTACCTCTGGGGAAGACCGCGGCCGTTTCGATCACCGGGCCCACGGTCGTCACCGGTGCCTGCTGCGAGTCGGCGACCCACTGGATGGCATGGGGATTGCCCAGATTCACCGTGTGCATCGTGAGGTCGTTGACCGCCACATCATCGCCCTGTTCGGCCTTCCCGAGGTAGGCACGGACCGTGCCGTCCGGCTGCAGCTCGACCGGGCGCGGACCGACTGAGGTTTCCACGACAAACGAGTCCTCTTCCACCCAGCCGCGGTCTGCGGCGTAGCGGGCGACGCAGCGAAGGCCGTTGCCGCATATCTCGGCCAGGCTCCCGTCTGCATTCCAATAGCGCATCCGCACCGACCACGGGTCGATCGGAGTGACCTCGAGCACGCCGTCGGCCCCGATGCCCCTCCGCCGATCGCACCAGGTCCTGATCTGCTCGGCGTTCAGTTGTAGGGGGCCGGCGACGACCACGAAATCGTTTCCGAGCCCTTGCATCTTCACGAATTCCATTGGAGACGCCCGTTCAACTCTGCGATCGCCCTTCCGGCGCGCTGCACCGGATCAGGCTGCCAGGGTAACCACACGATGCGCGGATCTCTACGAAAGAAGGTCCTTTGTCGCTTGGCCAGCGAGCGCGTCGCCTGGATGGCCGCCTGTCTTGCCGACTCGAGACCCTCGGTTCCGTCAACGACAGGGATGAGTTGCTTGTAGCCGACCGCCTGTCCGGCCTGGCGACCTAGTCTGTCTCTCAGCTTCTCGACCTCATCCACCAGACCGGCGGCGAGCATACCGTCGAACCGCTGCTCTACCCTCTCCGCCAACTCAACGCCCGGATCAAGCCCGATGGCCACGAAGTCGACCTCCGGTTGGTAGGTTCGGATTGCCTCCGACTCGCCAGAGCCCGCCCGAGACGACGGAGTCTCGCCGGTCAGCAGCGCCACCTCCAACGCCCTCACCACCCTCCTCGGATTCGCCAGATCCACCCATGTGGCCGCGTCGGGATCGATCCTGAGCAGACGTTCTCTCGCGTCATGTTCGGCAAGAAGCTCGAGCTCAGCCCGCCGCTCGGGATCGCTGGGCGGGAACCGCAGCGGGTCGACCAGCGAACGAAAGTGGAGACCCGATCCACCGCAGATGACCGGCACAGCGCCCGACTCCTCCAGATCCTCCAGCACCGCCCGCCCCAGCGTCTGAAACTCGGCAACCGTCAGGTCGTCCTCCGGCTCGCACACGTCAATCAGGTGGTGGGCGACGTCGGCCTGCATCTCGGCACTTGCTTTGGCCGTCCCGATGTCCATTCCGCGATAGACCTGCATCGAGTCGACCGACACCACCTCGCCACCGCAGCGGCGAGCGATCTCGATGGCGACATCCGATTTCCCGGCGGCTGTTGGTCCGAGGACGGCGATCGCAGTCAGGAAACCACCCGTCCCATCAAATGGTGTGGGGCGGCCCTCGTGATTTCGACGTGACAGTATGTACCCGCGTCGAGAACACCGGGTGCATGGACGGGTTTGTTGCCCCGGGTACGCGCCGTCACCACGCTCGCATCCTTCCGCGACGGGCCTTCTACCAGCACTTCCTCGATCCGGCCCACTGCCTCCTCGTTCTTCTCGAGGGAGATCTGGTTCTGGAGAGCAACCAGCCGATCGAACCGTTCCTGTACCACCGTCTTGTCGATCTGACCCTTCATGGTGGCGGCAGGGGTTCCGGTGCGCGGAGAGTATTGGAACGTGAACGCCTGGTCGAACCGGGATGCCGCGACCACGTCCATCGTCGCCGCAAAGTCGTCCTCGGTCTCACCGGGAAAACCGACGATGATGTCGGTGGAAACGGCCAGGTCGGGAATGATCCTCCGCGCCAGGTCCAACCGGCCGAGGAAACGCTCAGCGTTGTAACCCCGGTGCATCGCAGCCAGCACCCGGTCGCTCCCCGACTGGAGCGGCAAGTGGAGCTGCTCGCACACTGCCGGCGTCTCGGCCATGGCGCGCGCGACGTCCTCACGGAAGTCCTTCGGGTGCGGGCTCGTGTAACGGACCCTTCTGATCCCCGGGATCGCTCCGACCTGCCGCAACAGATCGGCGAACACCGGCCTACGACCGTTGAGCGCCAGATCACGCCCGTACGAGTTCACGTTCTGACCAAGGAGGGTGACCTCGCTGACACCATCAGCGGCGAGTGCTCTGACCTCGCCGATGATGTCGCCGAAACGACGGCTGAGCTCCCGGCCGCGGACGGTCGGGACGATGCAGAAGGTGCAGGAGTTGTCACAACCGATTGCGATGGTCACCCACGCCGAGTGTGGTGTCCGGCGCCGGGCCGGCAGGTACGACGGGAAATCGTCGGCGGAAACCGTCTCTTCCCAGATCTCGGTCACCGGCCCCCACTCGTCGGCATGATCGAGCAGATCGACGACACGGTGGACGTTGTGAGTGCCAAACACGATATCGACCCAGCCCGCCCGCTCCCGGACGAGATCACCGTCCTTCTGCGCCGAACAGCCGCCAACGAGGATCTTCATCCCCGGGTGCTCGCCCTTGACGGAGCGCAGCGTCCCCAGGAACCCGTAGAGCTTGTTGTCGGCGTTCTCGCGAATCGTGCACGTGTTGAGCACGACCACATCGGCGTCCTCGAGGCGCTCCGTCTCGACCATGCCGTCGGCGGCCAGCAGGCCGCTGATCCGCTCCGAGTCGTGCTCGTTCATCTGGCAGCCGAAGGTGCGCACGTGATAGGTCAGACCGGTCCGTGTGGGCCGGCGCGGAGTGCGGACGCTTGGCATCCCTAGGACGGTCATATCAGCCATGGAACTAGCGAGCGTAGTCCGTTGCCCGGAACTCGCGGATTACGGTCACCTCGATCTGACCCGGGTAGCTCAGGTCCTCCTCGAGACGCCTCGCGATACGCCGCGCCAGGTCTCCGGCGGCGAGATCATCCACCAGGTTCGGAGCAACAGCAATGCGCACCTCACGCCCCGCTTGCATGGCGAACACTCGCTCGACGCCCTCGAACGAGGATGCGATCTCCTCGAGACGTTCCAACCTCCGCACGTACGACTCCAAAGCCTCCCGGCGGGCACCGGGACGTGCCGCAGATACTGCGTCCGCCGCCTGCACGAGAACGGCGGTGAGGGTGCGAGGCTCGACCTCATTGTGATGCGACTCGATGGCGTGGGCGATGGCTGCGTCCTCGCCGAAGCGACGGGCGATTTCGGCACCGATCATCGCGTGCGATCCGCCCACCTCGTGGGAAACGGCCTTGCCGATGTCGTGGAGGAATGCGGCGCGTCGTGCCTCGACATCATCGACGCCGAGCTCGGAAGCGAGCATACCGGCGATGTTGGCGGCCTCGACGAGATGGTTCAGCACGTTCTGGCCGTAGGAGGTTCGGTATTTGAGACGGCCGAGCAGCGTGACCAGCTCGGGATGCAGTCGGGTTACACCAACTTCGAGCATCGCCCACTCACCCGCATCCCGAACGGACTGCTCTACCTCGGCGCGGGCCTTCTCGAAGGCCTCCTCGATCGACGCCGGGTGGATCCGGCCGTCTTCGACAAGCCGTTGCAGCGTGAGCCGCGCCGTCTCGCGACGTACCGGATCGAACGTGGAGAGCGACACCGCCTCTGGCGTGTCGTCGACGATGAGGTTGACTCCGGTAACAGCTTCGAAAGTGCGGATATTGCGCCCGTCTCGGCCGATGATCCGGCCTTTCATGTCGTCCGAGGGAAGCGGAACTACCGAGACGGTCGACTCCGACACGACCTCTGCGGCCAGCCGCTGCACGGCCGTTGCCAGGATGCGGCGACCGCGGCGGTCCGCCTCCTCGCGTGCCTTCATCTCCAAATCCCGGACGAGGACCATCGCCTCGCGCCTGGCTTCGTCCTCGACCTTCCTGAGAAGCTCTTGCTTGGCGGCGCGGGAGTCGAAACCGGCTATACGCTCCAGATGTCCCCGCGCCTCCTCGCGCAGCGATTCTGCCTCGCCCCGGGCCTCGCTCAGAGACCGCTCCTTGTCGATGAGCATCTCCTCACGATGCGCCAGGTTCGTTGCTCTCTGCTCCAGAGTCGCTTCCCGCTGAGCGAGACGCTCCTCGAGTGCCTCCGCCTCGACCACTCTGTGCGCTAGTGCCGCTTCCTCCCGCTCTCTGTAGCTCTCTGCCAATGCGCGCGATTCCTCCTCGGCCCGAGACAGGATGCGCTGCGCATCCAGCCGGGCCTCGCGAAGGGCGTCTACGGCCGAGGCACTCGTACGCGAAGTGCTGCGCCGCTGTAGCTCACGTCCTCCCAGAAAGGCAAGCAGGGCAACAGGCAGAGCCACCGCCATAGCGATAAGCCAATCCATGCCGTCCCCGTTTCTCGGCCCCCGGAACGCACGATGCCGAGTCAAAATGACTCGGCACACGCCGCCCAAGAGACAAACCCGCGTAGGTGATCTCAGTCAGTCGCCGCTTGGCGACACCTCCGTGCAGTCCATCCCATCGGCTCTCACTCCGGATTCCGTTGTTTCATGTAGTAGTTGCGTGTGTCTGAATCTGATCGTACAGCACGCGTCAACCAACCGGAACCGCGAAAACCAGATTTATCGGAATTACTTGCGGAGTTGCCATCCGGATACCCCGATACCCCTCGAAAGCGTCACTCTCCGTCGCTCTTGTTCAGGATCTCACCCGTCTCCTCGTCGACCTCGAGCTCCTCCTTATCGCCGAGCAAGCCGACGGCGTGGAGGACACGATCCTCCAGCTGCACGGCGATCTCCGGGTTGTCACGCAGGAACTGCTTGGCCTTCTCCCGACCCTGACCGAGTTGGTCTCCGTCGTAGGTGAACCAGGCACCCGCCTTCTTGACCACACCCTGCTCGACTGCGACGTCGAGAAGGCTGCCTTCCCGAGAGATACCCTCACCGAACATGATGTCGAACTCGGCGAGCCGGAACGGCGGTGCGACTTTGTTCTTGACGATCTTGGCCCGCACCCGGTTACCCACATTGTCCGTTCCCTGCTTGATCGACTCGATGCGACGCACGTCGATACGCACGCTGGCGTAGAACTTGAGCGCACGACCGCCCGGCGTTGTCTCAGGTGAGCCGAACATCACACCTATCTTCTCGCGCAGCTGGTTGATGAAGACGGCGGTCGTGTCGGAACGGTTGATCGTCCCGGCCAACTTGCGCAGCGCCTGTGACATGAGCCGGGCCTGGAGACCGACGTGGGTGTCGCCCATGTCGCCCTCCAACTCGGCGCGAGGCACCAGCGCCGCCACCGAGTCGATCACAACCACGTCGAGGGCTCCGGAGCGGATCAGCATGTCGGTGATCTCGAGCGCCTGCTCCCCTGTATCCGGCTGCGAGATCAGCAACTCGTCGACGTCGACCCCGAGCGCCTTGGCGTAGACCGGGTCGAGTGCGTGCTCGGCGTCGATGAACGCCGCCACTCCACCGTTGCGCTGCGCCTCGGCAACCACATGGAGCGCAAGGGTCGTTTTCCCCGAGCTCTCCGGTCCGAATATCTCAACGATCCGGCCCCGAGGCACACCACCAATACCGAGCGCCAGGTCTAGCGATAGAGCCCCGGTAGGGATCGCACGGACGTTCCTCACGGCGCCGTCGCTCAGCTTCATGATGGCGCCCTTGCCGAACTGCCGCTCGATCTGAGCCATCGCCATTTCGAGATTCTTGTCAGACTCCACTGGAGCTCCCTTCGGTTGGTTGTGAGTAGTCGATTCCATCCACTTCAGCCAACCTATACGCCGCCTGGGACATAACTACAAGCATGTAATCGCTTTGCACGCAGAACACTAGGCGAACAGACGTTCGGTGTCCAGTGTTTAGCGACATAATCACAGCTCAACGGAATCCACAACCTCGTAGCGGGCCGGCCCACTACCCAGGATCGACCGGTACAGGGTCACCGCCGAGACCGTCGTCGCCACCCCCGACGGCTCGACCTGGTCAACCAGATCCCTAATGTCGACGGGAGGGCGGATCCGGCTCAACGTCAGGTGGGGATGGAAGGGACGGCCCTCCGGCTCGAACCCGGCCCGCTCCGCCGCCGCCTCACATTCACCCGCAACCAGCTCGAGCGAGTCGAGGTCACCGTCGCAGCCAAGCCACAGCACCGATGCCTTGCTCTCCCTGGGAAAGCCGCTGAGCCCGATGAAGCGCATCCGGAACGGCTCTACAGCCAGATGATCGTCGAGGTGAGCAAGGATCTGCTCGGCCTGCACCGTCGTGGTGTTGCCGAGAAACCGCAGCGTCAAATGCCAATTGTCGAACGGGCTGACCTTGCCCGGCAGCCGGCGCCCCTGGAGCGCCTCATCGAGATGCGCCGCCAATTCGTACCTGGTTTCGTTGTCGATCGCTACGGCCAGGAACATCCGCTCCGGCATCAGATCCAGCGTCCGGAGCGGGGCTCCCCGTGCCACCACTCCCCCGTCATTGCCAGCCGCGCCAGCTGCAACGCACCGGTGGCCGTATAGGTGCGGATCCGCTCCCGGTCACCAGGGAGTGACACAGTACGCGCCATAGCTTTCTCGGGCGTGCGCACCCCGATCACCATCGTCCCCACCGGGCGCCCCTGGGGTTCCGGACCTGCCGATCCGGTGACGGCCACTGCCACGTCGGCGCCGAGTACCCGGGCCACACCCTCCGCCATGGCGATGGCGACCGGCACGCTGACGACACCATGCTCCTCGATCATCCCGGCCGGGACCCCGAGCACATCCCGCTTCACGTCCGTGCTGTATGCCACAACAGAGCCCCTGAAGAACGCAGACGCCCCCGGAACGGAGGTGATGCGCGCCGCCACCATGCCACCAGTCGCAGATTCTGCCGTGGCCAGGGACCAACCGGTTTCCTCTGCCAATCGCAAGAGGATCTTCTCGATCGTCTCGTCGTCGGTTCCGAAGATGAGCTTGCCCAGCCGTTGCCGGATCTCGGCCTCGATTGGGGCCACCATCGCCTCGGCCTCGTCGCGGGTCGCTGCCTTGGCGGTCAGCCGAATCTTGATCTCGGCGGCCGACGCCAGAAATGCCATCGACGGATTGCCGTCTGAGTACAAGTCGGCAACCCGCTCCCCGAGCATCGACTCCGACTCTCCGTACGTGCGCAGCACCCGGTTCAACACGACCCGCGAGTCGGAGCGCTCCAGCAGATCCGGGACGATGTAGCGGTCGAGAAGGTCCTCGAGCTCGGCGGGAACACCGGGCGCGGCGTAGATGAGGACCCCGTCGTGGACCAGACGTAAACCCGGGGCCGTCCCCTTCGGGTTGATCAGCAGGTCGGCCCCGTCGGGATACTCCGCCTGCTTCAGGTTCGACTCCGGCATCTCCCGGCCGCGGCTCTCCCACCATCGCCGCAACCGCTCGGCGTATTCCTCGCTATAAAGGAGCTTGCGCCCGGTGGCGGCGGCGATGGCCTCCCGGGTGATGTCGTCCTGGGTGGGTCCGAGACCGCCGGTCACGATCACGGCGCCGGCCCGTGACATGGCCAGGGTGATCGCATCTTCCATCCGACCGGGATGATCCCCGACCACCGACGAGTGCTGGTGCTCCAGACCCGCTTCGGCCAGGCGTACCCCGATCTCCGCTGCGTTCGTGTTGACCGTCTGCCCGTAGAGCAGCTCGGTCCCTACCGCGATCACCTCGACGATCATCCCACCACCACCGCCTCCAAATCGGTACCGAAGGCACCGACGATCTCCGCCATCAACCAGTCACCGGGCCCGCCACGATCGAGCAGGATCACCCCGTCGATCTCGGGCGCCTGGCGGTAACTGCGAGCAACCGGCTGACCTTCCTCGACCTGATCGACCACGACCTCGACGCGGCTGCCAACCCGGGCGGCGTTCCTGGAATGCGTGATGTCGTCCTGGGCCTGCTGCACGTAGCGGAGACGTTCCATGGCAGTTTCCTCGTCCACCTGGTCCGGTAGCAGCGCCGCCGGTGTCCCCTCCTCCGGTGAGAAGGGAAAGAGCCCCACCCAGTCGAGCCGGGCGGCCTGCAGAAAGGCTTCCAACTCTTCCACATCGTCGTCCGTCTCACCGGGAAATCCGATGATGAAGCTGGAGCGGAGCGCGGCGTGCGGGGCCCGGCGACGGATTGCCTCGATCAGCTCGAGATGGGCCTCGCCACTCCCCGGGCGCTTCATGTCGCGCAGCAGATGCGGTGCAACGTGCTGGAGCGACAGATCGAAATAGTCGACGACATTGGGCAGCGAAGTCATGACGTCGATCAACTCCGGCCGGATCTCTCGGGGATACAGGTAATAGAGGCGCAGACGCCGCAGGCCCTCGATGGCGGCCGCGTTTCTGACGAGCTCTACGAGCCCACCGTCGATACCGGCGTCCCGACCGTAGGCAGCAAGGTCCTGGGCCACCAGCACAACCTCTCCTACCCCGGCCCCGGTCAACACGGCGATCTCCTCATAAATGTTCTCCGGGCTGCGCGACCGTTGCTTGCCCCGGAACTGTGGGATCGCACAGAACGTGCACAGCTTGTCGCACCCTTCGGCCACCTTCACGTACGCATATGGCGTCGTAGGGGTGGGCCTGCGGGTCTCGAACAAGATGTCCATCGGACTGCGGCGCACCGGGCGAATCTCAATCGGCTGCCAACTCGTCAGGTGGTCGAGACGCCCGACGATCTCTGCATACCGGTCGAGACCGATGACGGCGTCGGCCTCGGGGAGGGCGGCGACCAACTCCTGCTCATATCTCTGGGCCATGCAACCGAGCACAACGAGTTTGGCGTCGGGACGCTTCACGTCGGCCATGGCGAGCACGGTGTTGATCGACTCGGCGCGCGCAGGCTCGATGAACGCGCAGGTGTTGACCATCACCACATCGGCGATCTCCGGTGCGTCGGCGTCCTGATAGCCGGCGTCGTGAAGCACTCCGGCCACCTTGTCGGAATCGACCTGGTTCTTCGCACAGCCGAGCGTGGTCAGCCAGATCTTCGGGGCGTTGGACATCGCACCGAGTCTATCCACCGGTCCGGGTTGGTTTTGGACGCTCAGGTCAGCCCAGCTTCCGGTATCTGCCACGGAAGTAGACGAGCGGCTCGGTGATGTCGGAAATCTCGATCTTGTCGACGCGCCCTTCGGCGACAATGAAGAAGGTCTCCTCGTCACCCCCTTCGAACGTGCAGAACGCCCGGGTCCTGACCTCGTTGAGCACCGGCCCCCACTCGGTTTGCTCGATGTCGAGGTCGGTGAACTTCCCCCCAGGGCTCGGCCGCAACCCGGCGAACACATCGGCGATGGCCTGATCGCCCGACTCGAGCACGTGGACCACGAACTTCCCCGTCTTCTCCAACACATAGAAGAGGTCGGTCGTCGAACCGAGGAGGAAGTACACCCGGGAAGGCTCGCCTTCGGCAACCACGAGAGACGAGACGGTCAGACCGGTGCGACGCTCGCCGGCACCGGCAGTGATAACGGTTACGGGTGCCGCCATACGGCCGCGGAAGCGTCGCGCCGGGTCGCGCTGGTCGTTCGGCGTTGCGAAAGGGTTCTCGTCGTGCACGCCGCCCTGGTCGCTCATGTGATCCTCCGTAGCGTTTTGCGGATTGTAAGTAGTCGGGGTGGGACAGTCTACGAACAAGGGACGTTTCGCGCCGACTAGGGGCGCCGGGTAGCCTCTTCGGCGAAAGCAGCGGCCAACGCGACCGCCCAACCAGCGCCGAACGCGGGAGACATCATCAGCCCGAAAGAGACAGCCGCATCCCGTGACGCCGCCGACCCGCTGGCCGAGCATCGTCAACGCTTTGTGGTCGCCGATCCGGACGTGATCTACCTCGACGGCAACTCGCTCGGCAGGCTGCCCGCGACCACCCCTGCTCACCTCGAGAGGGTCATCCGCGAGGAGTGGGGAGAGGATCTCATACGCTCGTGGCCGGGACGATGGTGGGAGCAATCGGAGCGCGTCGGAGACGCCATCGCTGAAATCGCAGGTGCGGGTGCCGGCAACGTGATCCTCTCCGACTCCACCTCGACCTCACTGTTCAAACTCGCTTTCGCCGCCCTGCAAGCTCGCCCGGGGCGCACCACCATCCTCACGGACGATCTCAACTTCCCCAGTGACAACTACCTGCTCCAGTCGGTGGCGGACATCCTCGGACGCCGGGTGACGGTTATTCGGTCTACCGACGGCATCCATGGTCCGGTCACCGAAATCGAGGCGGCGCTGGATGACGACGTCGCCCTCGTCTCGCTGTCCCACGTGTCGTTCAAGTCGGGGTACATGTACGACATGGAACGGGTGACCCGCGCCGTACACGCGGCCGGAGCGCTGGTGCTGTGGGATGTCAGCCACTCGGTCGGCGCAGTACCGCTGCGGCTCCTCGACGATCACGTCGACCTGGCCGTCGGCTGCACCTACAAGTACCTCAATGGCGGACCCGGCTCGCCCGCTTTCCTGTTCGCCCACCCGTCGCTCGTCAACGACCTCACCAACCCCATTCCCGGCTGGTGGGCGCACCGGGAGCCATTTGCGTTCGACCTCGAGTTTGCTCCCGAATCCGGCATCCGGCGCCTACTCACCGGGACTGCGCCGATCCTGTCGCTATCCGCTCTGGAGCCCGCCCTTCCCATTGTGCTCGAAGCCGGGATCGACACCATCCGGGCGAAATCCGTTGCCCTGACCGAGTACTTCGTAGAATTGGTCGATGCCCGTCTCACCGACCTCGGTTTCACGCTCACGAGCCCCCGCGATGCCAGCCGTCGTGGCTCGCACATTGCCGTACGTCACGACGATGGCTGGCGGATCACCCGCGCCATGATCGAGCACGGCAGGGTCATCCCGGACTTTCGCGATCCGGACAACATCCGGTTTGGCCTCGTCCCGCTGTACACGACATTCACCGAGCTAGAAATCGCAGTCGGCAGGATTTGCGATTTGGTGGCACACGGAGCGCACCTCCGCTACGACAACGCCCGCACTGTCGTCACCTGAGCTCTCATCCGATCGCAAACAGGACGACGGCGACCGCCCCCAGCCCGAACCCGATCAGCTGCCGGCGACCGATGCGCTCATGGACCACCAACCAGGCGAGAACCACCGTCACACCGGGTGCCATGCCGATGATGGCGGCGACCACAGAAACCGGTCCCCGCTGAAAGGCAAGCACGCTCGAAAGTACGGCCAGGACATTGAGGACGCCCATCGCGACGGCAGGAGTCACTCCAGAGCGACGCAATCGGACCAACCGCCCGCTGACGACGCCGGAAACGACAAGAAGAACCGTCGCCGTCACCTGGGCCACAACCGCGGGGCCAATCCCGCTCTCCTCTCCAGTGCGGCCGAAGAACACAGCTGCGGCACCGAGCAAGCCTCCGACCAGGGTCGCCAGCGCCACCGTGGAAGGTACCGCACCGCCCGATCGGTCGGATTCGGAAACCGTCGCCACGAGGGCGGCGGCCGGGAGGGCGAGGAGCACACCGATCACATCCCACCGCGTGAGCATGTCGCCCAGCATCGGCCCGGCGATCGCCGGCACCGCCAGTGACATCAGACCGATCACCGGCGCTACGATCGCAATTGGCCCTCTCGCCATCGCCAGCATGAGCAGGGGCAGTGCGATCCCAATCGACAATCCCGCAGCGATCGCCCACATGATGTCTGCTCGAGCAACGTGCTCGGGCAGAACCAACGGCAAGATTGCCAGCACCACCAGGAGTCCGACGGCCGACGCCAAAGCCGTGTACGACAGCGCCGCCTCATGTCTGCCGTCGTGCCGCAGCGTAACCCCGGCCAGGTAGTCGACAACCCCGAGAAGCAGCGCACACGTCGCCGCCAGTGCGAATGTCATCTGACGGTTTCTGTTCTCTCGACCGTGGGACTGCGCATGAGAGCAAGACGCTACACGCGATGCGCTCCCCGTCGCACCAGACCGCGCTCGAGACGAAGCTCAGATCCGCCCGGTCGCCGCTTCACGTTCATGCATGCTGTCGGTCAGGTGGCTGATGCGGACAGCAGGGCGCGCTGGTCGCGACGAAAAAGGGTCGGTGCCGGACCCACTCACTCCGCGATGCCTCGAGCTAGCACCGCAGTCCTCGATGGAGCGCTCCCGATCTGCCCCCGACGCGTGC
The DNA here is from genome assembly GCA_963801165.1 of uncultured bacterium. Classification (GTDB taxonomy): domain Bacteria; phylum Actinomycetota; class Acidimicrobiia; order Spongiisociales; family UBA5794; genus JAAETI01. Next base: position 272,477 of record CAWDDT010000010.1, on the reverse strand, counting down.
TGCGCGGCAAGCAGCTGGAGCTCTTCTCGCTCGGCAACAAGAGCCGAACGCTCAACGAAGGCGTCGTTGGGTAGGGCGCTGAGGAGGTCTTGCACCTCCGACAGTCGCCGAACGAGCAATCCGACCGCGGAGGTCGCGTCAGTGAACGCGAATTCCACGATCGGCCAGCAACACACAGACCCTCTCGATACGCTGATCAACCTGAGAGGAGTGCCGCGGTCCGTGCGCTGGCCGGTGCAAACCTCTGGTAGCCGTACCATGTTGCCGGTCGAGAAGGTCGCGTCGGCGCCTAAGGCTGGCTAACCGGATCAAGAGCTCTTGGGTCGAGCAGGTCGCATCGATGTCGTCGGCGAGCCGAGCCGCTTCGGTTCGCAGCTCGTCCTGCCGGATGAGGAGGCTATACATCTCCTCGTATGTATCTGTCGTCAGGGATGACAGCCGGTCTTGCACATGTTCCAGTTCCCTGAGGATGGAACCCATATCACCTACCATGCTCTTCCTTCCGGAGAGAGGTCGAAGCACTCCTCTTAGTGTTAGCGCAATCGGCGCTCAAGTCAAGAGCATTCGGATCGCCGCGATCACGGCGACGGCAACCAGCACCCACCGTATCCAGGCGGCACCCTTCAACACAGCCAACCGCGCTGCAATCCACGCCCCGGTCATCTGCCCGACCGACAGCACGAGGCCCACCTTCAGGTCAACCTGGGACGCCGAAGCAAAGAAGATCAATGCCACCGGGGTGTAGCACAGGATGAGCGCCACCTTCGCCGCGTTCCCTCTCACCAGATCCATACCCGATCCGAGCACCAGCGCCCCGAGAAGCAAGAAGCCCACCCCGGCCTGGACGAACCCGCCGTAGAAGCCGACTCCGGCAAACAGAAGGCTTCGCCACGGTTCGGCTATCTCCCGCTCCCGTCCGTCGACCCAGCGCGACGGCCGGGCCAGCACGGACCCTGCCACCAGGACGAGAACGAAGGCGAAGATCTTCTTGAACAGGTCACCGGAGGTCTGAGTCGCTACCCAGGCACCTGCGGCGGCGCCGATCACCGTCGGTGCGATGAGCCGGGTGAGACGTTTCCACGGGACCGCGTCTCCCCGCTGAAAGCGGGTGAGCGCAGACGCATTGGCAAGCAATATGGCGATCCGGTTAGTGCCGTTGGCGACGCTGACGCCGACGATCTCGGTCATGATCGGAATCGTGATCGCCGAACCACCACCGGCGAGCGTATTGATGAAGCCGGCCGCCAATCCGCCGAACAGCAGCAGGAGTACTTGTGCGATGGTCACGGACGGCAGGCTAACCGCGGACAACCATGCGAGGATCAGTCTTTCAGCCGCACAAGTCTCCAACCGGCGATATCGTCCAGCAGGACCACGTGATCGGCACGCGCCAGGTCCTCCTCGGTGATCACCCGTTCCTCGATGATGCCACTCGCCAACAGCTCGCTGCTCAGGGCGTATATGGAGTTGGCGCACCGGCGCGGCGGCGTCAGCCACACCCCGTCGAGGTCGACGACCACATTCCCGTCCAGCGATCCGGCCAATTCCCCTTCGTCATTTACCAGGATGACAACATCGACATCCCGATGCGGACGTGTGACCACGTCGCGAAGCCGGGAATCGCTCGTCTTGTGGAAGAGGAACACGTTGTCTACGGATACCCGATCAGCGCAGACGCACCCGGAGATCACCGGCGCTTCCTGCAACGAGCCGGACCAGGATGTAGCCGGCCGGGTGACGATCTCCATTGCACCGCTGCGACTCACCCTCAGCTCCAGCTCCTGCGACCCACCGTTGGCAGCAGCTTTCTGGAGGGCGGCAACGGCGTCGTCCCGATTCAGCTCGTATCCGAAGTAGTGGATCGACTCCTCCAGAATGCTGAGCTTGGGATTCAACCTCGCGATAGCGCCATCGTCTTCGCGGAAGCGCTCGATCAGCTGGAAATCGGGACGGCGGTCGACCAGGACGCGCGCCTTGAGCCGGGCCTCCTCGTACGCCGTGGCCACATCCGACGCGTTCGTTATCGCAGTGCCTACACCATATTCCGCCACGCCCTCCTCGTTGTCGACTACAACGGTGCGGACCGCGACGCTGAAGCTGGCTTGGGTTCCGCCGCTGCCGCGAGGCGCGAGAAACCCGATCGCGCCGCAGTAGACGCCGCGGGCGGTGTCCTCGGTTGTCGCGATCACCTCCATCGCCTCGGGCTTGGGCACCCCGGTCACCGAGAGCGGCGGGAACAACACCTCGAATATGCGCTTCAGATCCACCGCGGGATCGAGTCGCACACCCACACGTGCGGTGAGGTGCCACAGCAGCTCCATGCGATCGCGCGAGACGATCGGGCTCTCACCCCGCGGCAACAGCGTGCCGAGTTGCGCCAGCTCCGTCTCGGTCTCCGCCAGCAGTACCCGGTCCGCGTATCCCAGCGATCCATTGGACGGCAGCAGCGCCTCGCATTGGGCGTCCTCCTCCAACCAGCGCCCGCGTCGCACCGACGACAGCACCGGACGCACCGACAGCACCCCGTCTGCGACCTTGAAGAACCGTTCCGGCGACACGCTGATCAGACCGAAGCGACCGGTGTCGACAAAGGCACCGTGTGGTCCCCGTTGCGACTGGAGTAGATCGCGGTAAAGCGCCACCTGGTCCCCGTCAAACGCGGCGTGGAGACGAAAGGTGTACTTCCCCCGCTCGATCTCGCCCGACATGATCGCCCGGCCCGTCACCGCAAGACTGTCCCGGTAATCACGACGAGTGGAATCGGGGGTCCATCCGGACACGCTGTAGGTTCCGGCCGGGTAGTGCAGGCTGTCGATCTCGGGCAACTCGATCCGGCTGGAGAACGCACGGAAATGCGCCAGTGGGAGTTCGCGCATCGGGTCGTGCAAGCCGCGAGGGCGAACCGTCAGGAGCGGATTCAGCGCTGGGGCAGCCTCGTAACCGACGTATCCGGCGACCCAGTATCCGGCTTCGGCCGCGGCCTCGGCGGCTGCCAGCACCGGGACAACGTCCTCCTCCCTGCGAGCGGTGAACTCGTCGATCTCACCGGCGAGCCCAAATGACCCGGAACCCCCCGGAGAGAGATCATCGAACCGGACGCAGGTAGCTTCCACCGATATCAACCTACCGCCTGGTCACCCGGTTTGGGCCGCGTGCTCGATCAACCAACCAGCATCTGGTCTAGCTCCTCGACGGTGATGAGCACCTCACGCGCCTTGGAGCCTTCCGACGGCCCGACGACGCCTTTGTTCTCCAGGATGTCCATGACCCTTCCCGCCCTGGCAAACCCGATCCGCAGCTTGCGCTGGAGCATCGACGTCGACCCCAGCTGCGATCTCACCACGAGCTCGATGGCCTGACGCATCAGCTCGGGATCCTCTCCGTCGAACTCCTCCTCGATTGCAGCCGCGGCTTGCGCCACCTCGAAGACCTCTTCCTCGCGGTACTCGGCGACGCTCTGATCACGGACCCAGGCGACCACGGAGTGGATCTCCGCTTCGGTCACAAATGCACCCTGGATGCGCTCCGGCTTGGGGTCGCGGGCAGTGACGACCAGCATGTCGCCAAGACCAACGAGCTTGTCCGCTCCCGACGAATCGAGGATGACGCGCGAGTCGGTTTGCGAGGCGACCGCAAAGGCAAGTCGGGAAGGCACATTCGCCTTGATCACGCCTGTGATCACGTTCACGGACGGTCGCTGTGTAGCCAGCACGAGGTGGATACCGACGGCACGAGCCATCTGGGCGATCCTCACGATTGAGTCTTCGACAGCACGCCCGGCGACCATCATCAGGTCGTTCAACTCGTCAACGACGATGACGATGTAGGGGAACCTGTCGAACAGCTCCTCGTCGAGACCACCGGCCTCATATTGCTCGCGGTAGCTCGTGATGTCTCGCACTCCGGCGTCGGCGAGCAAGTCGTAACGCCTGTCCATCTCGGCCACGGCCCACTGAAGAGCGTCCGCCGCCTTCTTGGGGTTCGTGATCACCCGTGTCAGCAGATGCGGGACCCCGTTGTACTGACCGAGTTCGACGCGCTTGGGGTCGACGAGGATCATCCGCACTTCCTCGGGGGTGGCTCGCATCAACAAAGACATGACGATCGAGTTGATGCACGACGACTTGCCGGCTCCTGTGGCGCCCGCAATCAAGACGTGTGGCAGCTCGTCGATGTGCAGCATCCGGCTGCGCCCGGAGACGTCCTTGCCGAGACCGACTGCGAGCGGGTTGTTGGTATGCCCGGCAATGTCGCTGTTGAGGATCTCTCCGAGGGTCACAAGGTCCCGGTGGGCGTTAGGTACCTCGATACCGATCGCACTGCGTCCGGGGATCGGGGCAAGGATGCGAACGTCGGCGGAGGCCATGGCGTATGCGATGTCGGTGGCCAGACCGGTGACCCGGGCCACCTTGACGCCGGGTTCGAGCTCGACCTCGTACCTGGTGACGGTGGGGCCGGGCACGATACGGGTGAGTCTTGCGTCCACCCCATGCTGGGTGAGCGTCTGCTGTAGCTCGTATCCGGCTTGCTCGAGGGCCCTGCGGTTGTGACCGTTGGCGGCGCCGACCTCGAGCATCTCGAGAGGCGGCAGCCGGTACCCGCCCTTGCCGCGCGGCTGTGGGATCGGACGCTTCTGCGGCTTCTGCTTCGGCTTGGGATTGGGCGGGCCCTTCTGATCGACCTTCCTGGGCGGCGCCTGCTGCTGTTGGACCGTAGGCACGGTGAGCTCGACTGATGGTGCCTGCGTTCGGTCCTCGGTGTTCGACTTGCGCAGCTCGTGCACGAGGTGGCGCGTCTTGCGGAGCATCGCTGCAATGCTCAGCCCCACATCGCGGATCGTGGCCCTGGTCAGGATCAACGACGAGATGGCCACGGCGGCGAGCAGCACGACAAACGAACCCCAGAACCCGACGAGACGGCGCAACGGGAAGGCAATGAGCGAACCCACCACCCCACCGCGTTCGACGACCTTGTCGACGGACGAGGCAAGCGAAATGGTACCGGTCAGGAGGTGGAACAGTGCCATCGAGGCAACGAACAGCGAGACCATGCCCAGCGTTATCCGGCCATAGTCGGTACGGGGCATCGACGAGATCATCGCGATCCCGATGACCGCAAGCACGAACGGTACGAAATACGCCCATAGCCCGAAAACAAAATGGAGCGCCTTCGCCGACCCTGCCCCGAGCGGGCCCGCCAGCTCGAAGAACGACAGCAGCAGCAAGGCTGCGAGGATGATCAAGAGCACCCCCCAGACATCGTCCGTGTGGCGCCCCAGCCGCTGCCGCATCCGCTCTTTCATCCCCTTCAGCGCGAGGAGGATGGAGAGGCGCTGCCGCTTTTTCGATTGCTTGCTCTTTGTCGTTCTCCGCCCGGTAGCCCCACGTCGCTTGGTCCGTGTTGCCATGGGTGTCTCAGCATACAAGAAGGTGGCGCTACAACAAACAACCCACAGCGCGCTACTCCGCGCGCTCCGCGCGAGAAGCGGTTCAGATGTGAGAGCCTCCTGCCGATAGAACTTGGCAGACGAGCTGCTGCCCGCGGACAAGGGCTTGAAGGGAGCCACCAATCGTGAGTGTTTCACTCCAACCGGTGCCAAACCACCACAACGATGAGACCGACGCCGGATCTCGGGACCCGATCGCACGGGCCGAGCACGAGGCAGCCGAGATCATCGCCCGCGCCCGACGCCAGGCCGAAGCCATCGTTGCCGAGGCCAGAGGCGCCGCCCGTTCCGCACCCAATCCCCTCGCCGCGCTCGGCGACAACGCCGAGGAGATCATCGGACAGGTACGAAAGTTGATCGGCAAGCAGCGCCAGCTGCAGACCGAGCGTGAGGAGATGCTCGCCACCATCGAGTCCCTCAAGTCCGAACGTGACGAGCTCGTGCAAAGGCTCACCGACGCCGTGGACCGTATGGAGGAGCTGGCCAAGATCGCCGACGGCGCCCAGAATCGCCCCTCCACCGCCGGATCGCCGATGAAGCCCCCGCCGCCACCGATGTATTCCTACGAGAGCGACCAGGCGCAAGAAGAGACCCGTTCCTACGAGACCGACCATTCGCGAGAAGACACGTCTCTAGCGGCTCGCCTCCGTCAGGCCGAGAAGCCGAAGACCGCCAACGAGGACACGTCGCTGGCGGCGCGTCTCCGCCAGGCGGAGGAGGCTGAAGCTGCGGCCTCCGCTTCCGCTCCGTCCGATGCCGACACCTCGCATTGGAATGACACCTACCCTCTCGCCGAGAAGCACGATGCCGACGACCAACACGTCAGCGCCCTGCTGGTCGGCGCCGACCGCTCCTTCTACGACCGCCACTCCGCCAAGCTGCCCCGGCTCGAAGGCGGCGGCGGACGCTCCGTACTGAGCGCTATAGGCGACATGCGTCCAGAGTCGGAGCCCAAGGGTCGCAAGGGTCGCAGACGCGCCAAGAAGTAGCGCCGATCAAACCTCGATGATGACCGGGATGACCACCGGTCGGCTGTTGATCTGTTTCTTGACCGACCGGCTCGTCGTGTTCCGCACCCGCCGGCGGACCGTGTCCAGGTCGGAGGGCCATTCGAGGTTCGCAACGGCCGCGACTACCGCTTCGACCACGTCCTTGTGGAGTCCTTCCGCATCATCCCGGACGCCGTGGCTATCGACCTCCGGGCCGATCACGATCTCCCCCGAGCCCATGTCGACCCCCACGGTGACGATGACGACGCCGTCGTCGGCAAGATGGCGCCGATCACGCAGGACGTCCTCTACGTCCCCGATATCGACACCGTCGAGATACACATACCCCGCCGGGACCGCGCCCCGCTCTATTCGCAGAGCCCCGCCCTCAAGCACCGCCACGTCTCCGTCTACGCAGACCTCGACTTGGGGGATTCCCATCTCGCGGGCGATCCTGGCGTTGGCGTGGAGGTGACGGCGCTCGCCGTGAACCGGGATGAACGCCCCGGGGCGCACCACGTTGATGAGCGTCTTGATCTCGTCCTGGGCTGCGTGACCCGACACGTGCACGTGCGTGTCGGATCCATGAAACACAGTTGCCCCGGAAGCGACAAGGTGGTTGATTACCCGCGACACGTTCGTCTCGTTCCCTGGAATGGCGTTCGCGGAGATGATCACCGTATCTCCCGGTTCGAGCTTGACGCTCCGGTGCTGACCCGACGCCATCAGCGATAGAGCGGCGAAAGGCTCACCCTGGCTCCCGGTGCAGATGACGGCGACCTCCTTGGGAGCGAGCTCCGCGATGTCGGCGCTGTCGACCCGGCTCTCCTCCGGGTAGTCGAGGATCCCGAGGTCGCGAGCGATCTCGGTGTTGCGGACCATGGAACGACCGAGGAAGGAGAACTTGCGACCGTCGGCCACGGCAGCGTTGATTATCTGCTGGACCCGGTGAAGGTGGGAAGCGAAGCAGGCCAGGATCACGCGACCATCGGCGTGGGCAACCAGATTCCGGATCTCCGCACCCACCGAAGACTCGGATGCAATGAAGCCGGGGCGCTCTGCGTTGGTCGAATCGGCCAGCAGCAGCCGCACGCCTTGCCGTCCAAAGCCGGCGAACGTCATCAGGTCGGTCGGCTCCCTGTCGATCGGAGTCGGATCCAGCTTGTAATCGCCGGTGTGGATGATGATCCCCTCCGGTGTGTCGAGCACCACTGCGGTTGCGTCGGGAACGCTATGGGCCACCCGCACAAAGGTGAACTTGAAGGGCCCGTGCTCAACCCACTCGTTTAGCGGCACAGTGTGCATGTCGGGCTCGACCCCTGCCTCCTCGACACGGTTTCTCGCCAACGCCACCGTCAGCCGGGTGCCGTACACAGGGACGTTGGCCTCCCTGAGCAGGTACGCAAGCGAGCCAACGTGATCCTCGTGGCCGTGGGTAAGGATGACACAGGCAATGTCGTCGGGTCGCTCGAGCACCGAGGTGAAGTCCGGCAGAACCAGGTCAACCCCGAGCATGTCCTGTTCGGGGAACATGATCCCGCAGTCGATCAGCGCGATCTTCCCGTCGACCTCTAGCGTCGCACAGTTACGACCAATCTCGCCAAGACCACCGAGGAAGCCAACTCTCACCGTCATCGACACGGCCCCGGTCTTGTCATACGTCCTGAGCGATCTCGTAAGCCGCTCTCACCTTTTCGGTCGTTTCCTCCGATGCGGGAACGAGCGGCAGGCGGGGCTGGCCGACGTTGCCCCACAGAGCTGTCATGCCGGCCTTGAGTGGCATCGGGCTCGGCTCGACGAACAGAGCCTCGAAGATGGGGTCGAGCTTCTCCTGGATGCGCTTTGCCTCGTCGTAGTCCTGCTCGGTGACGGCGGCGATCAGCTTCTTGATCTGGTTCCCTACGAAGTGAGAGGCTACCGAGACGACGCCGACGCCGTTGGCCTCGACGATGTCCTTGGTACGGCCGTCGTCGCCTGAGTAAACCGCAAACCCTTCCGGTAGAGCTGCAATGGCGCGTCTGGTGAAGTCGAGGTCGCCAACCGCATCCTTGGTGGCCACGATCTTGTCGTGCTGTGCCAGCTCGACAAGCGTATCCACCTCGATGAGGCGAGCGGTGCGACCCGGGATGTTGTAAACCATCAGAGGCAAATCGCTTGCGTCGGCGATCGCCGTGAAATGCTTGACGAGACCTGCCTGTGGCGGCTTCGAGTAATACGGCGTGACCGCCATGATCCCGTGGACACCTACCGACGCGGCCTGCTCGGTCAGTGCGACCGATTCGGCGGTGTTGTAGGTCCCGGTACCGGCGATCACCTTCATCCTGGCGCCTGCGGCCTCAACAGCCGCTTTGTACAGGGCGATTTTCTCCGGCTTGGACAGAGTCGGCGACTCCCCTGTCGTCCCGGTCACGACAACACCCTCGCTGCCGTTATCGGCGAGGTGGCGGATGAGCTTCCAGAACACGCCGTAGTCCACGGCACCGTCTTCGTCGAACGGAGTGAGCACCGCAGTGAGGACGGTTCCGAATGGGGCGGAGGGACGTGTATCCATGGACCAAACGGTAGCAGTACCGCGGCATACGCCATTTCTTTCCGAGCGGGCCGGCAACTTCTTTCCAAGCCGGCCGGCAACTTCTTTCCGAACCGGGCGGCAACCCGATCGTCCGGCAAAATGCGCCCGGGGGCCAACTATTCTTCAGGTATGGAATCCACGAGCCCCTACATAACTGAGGTGACAACAGCCACGTTCCAACAGGCTGTGTTGCAAAAGAGCCACGACGTGCCCGTCGTTGTCGACTTCTGGGCAGAATGGTGCCAACCGTGTCGCACGCTCGGCCCGATGCTCGAACGGATCACCGACGAGTCAGACGGGAGCTTCGTTCTCGCCAAGGTCGACGTCGACCAGAACCAGGAGCTGGCCGCGCAGTTCGGTGTGCAGGGCATCCCTACCGTGATCGGATTCCGCGGTGGTGTGCCGGTCGGCCAGTTCAGTGGTGCCATCCCCGAGACTGCCATCCGTGACTGGCTGGGTAGCTTGCTGCCATCGGAGCTCGACCTGGTCGTCGACCAGGCACGCGATGCGGCCATCGCCGGCGACCTCGAAACCGCCGAGCGGTTGTTTCGGGCCGCCCTCGACGAGCAATCAGATCATCAAGAGGCGGGTACGGGCCTAGCCGCCCTGCTCATCGCATCGGGGCGCAACGACGACGCCTTGATCGTGCTCGGCAAGCTCGCAGCAACCGACGAGGTTGAACGCCTCCAAGCCGCGACGCGCCTCGCCTCTTCACGCGGCAGCGACGTCAACGAGCTCGCCGGTAGATTGGATGCGGATCCCGGCAACGACATGGTCCGTATCGAACTGGCAATGGCCCTGGCCGCTCGTGCGGAGTACGAGCCTGCGCTCGACCATCTGCTGGCAGTTGTCAAGGCGCGTGGAGAGAGCAGGGAAGACGCCCGCAAGGCGATGCTCGACATCTTCGGAGTTCTCGGTGACGGCCACCCGTTGACGACCGACTACCGTCGCCAACTCGCCAACGCGTTGTTCTGACTACTCGACCAGCTCCATGGCCACGTGGTTGTGGCCGTCGATGTGCATCGAGAACGACCCGGACATCCCTGGGAAACCACCCATCTCAATGGTCATGACGACGTCGCTGGTGTTGTCGACTGCGATGGCACGACCGAGCCCCGGATCGAGCCAGGTGACCATGGTCGCAGTAGACGGAGCAGCGTGCATGGCCATCTGGAATGACTCAGGCATGTCCTGCATGCCCTCGACCTGGTTCATACCGCCCATGGCGTCCAGCATCGCGGTGATGTCGTCCCAGGTGACGGTGTAGCCATCGGTTGTGGCCGTGGTTCTGATGACCCACGTCTGATGACCGTTGTGCTCCTCGCTGCGGAGGATCTCGTGGATCTCCACGGTGGCAACGACAACGCCGCCAAGACTCTGCTCGGACGTCGTCGTCCAGGTGTCGCCGATCGCAACCTCGCCGGCCGGGAGCTCCGGGCCGAACATCTGCCCGCTGCTGAAGCCGTTTGCCGATATCCCGCCGAGAAGACCGTCGACGTCGATCGAGACGCCACCGACCTCCACCGAGACAACCTCGCCCTTGTCGTCAATGACGTAGACGAATTCGGGCATCTGGGCGTCGAGCGCCGCCTCCAGGTCGCTTTGCGGTACATCGGAGAGATCGACCTTCTCGCCTGCCATCTCGATCGATCCGGACTCGAGAGCGACGTTGTCGGTCGTCATCGCCACCCGGTACGAACCCGGTTCGGGACCGTCACCGATCTGATACGTCGAGTCCAACGACATCTTCATCCGCATGTCCATGGAGCCCGGCATGGAGGCACCGACCGATCCCATGCCGTCGAACTCCGTCGTCGCGTTGGTCTCGATATCGGTGTGGTAGGTGAGCACGGTGTCGCCGGTGAGGCTGTAGGCCAGAGCCCGAGCGTATATCGGGCCGTCGGCCGATTGAGCGGGACCGGCTCCACACCCACCCACGGCCAGGGCAAATGCGGCGAAAGCCAGCACAGAACGAAGCTTCATTTGAGTACTCCTGTCACAGCGTCGGTGCCACCGCGTCGGTGTCAAACCGTCGGTCTTGTATCGACAGGAGCGGCTCAGATGTTTAGTGCGCCCGGGCGCCGGTTCCGGCTGTACAGCGGGTTACAGACCCAGCAGCGGCTCGAGACCCACGGTGACCGGCATCGGGAGCGAAGCGACTTTCCCGATGGCGAGGATGATGCCGGGGAGAAAGGCCTGGCGGTCCGTGGTGTCGTGGCGGATGGTCAGCGTCTCGCCCATCCCACCGAACATGACTGCCTGATGTGCGACCAGACCGGGAAGACGTACCGAGTGGATCGGCACCGCGTCGACGGCGGCGCCGCGGGCACCCGGGATCAACTCCTTGCTGACCACCTCGCGCTTCTGCGGGCCACCGGCCGCGGCGATGCGGCGCGCGGTGGCGATGGCCGTGCCCGACGGTGCGTCCGCCTTCCGGTCGTGATGCATCTCGATGACCTCTGCGGCGTCGAAATGCGGGGCCGCAATCTCCGAGACCCGCATCATGACCACGGCGCCGATCGAGAAGTTGGAGACGATCAAGCAATTCCCCGCTCCGCCGGTCCAGAATCCCTCCACCACGCCGATGCGCGCCTCGTTGAATCCCGAGGTACCGACCACGGCATGGCGGCCCATGGTGTGCCAGTTCCTGAGATTCTCCAGCACGACGTCGGGGTTCGTGAACTCCACTACTACCTCGGCATCGAGCATCACCTCGGGTGTAGTCGACACGGCAACATCGCCGATGGTCGTGCCGGCCGGGGCGTGCGGGTCGTAGAGAGCGACCAGATCGTGACCCGACGCATAGGCAACGGTCTCGGCAACGAGCTTCCCCATCCGGCCGGCGGCGCCCGATACGCCGACGCGGGTCATCGCACCGTCTCCGCGAAGTCACCCTCCTCGAACGGTCCGACCAACCCGAGCACGTACGGACCGTCGTATACCTCCCGGGCCACGGAAATGATGTCCTCGTGAGTCAGAGCGTCGATCTTGGCGACGATCTCATCGACGCTCAGGTGCGGCACGCCGGTGATCTCGTGACGGCCGAGCTGGGTCATCCGCCCGTTGGTGTCCTCGAGCGACAGCGCCAGGCTGCCTTCAACGTTGCCCTTGGCTCGTTCCATCTCGTCGTCGGTGATCCCGTCGGCCATGATCTTGTCCAGCTCGGCTCTGATCAGCTTGAGCACCTCACCTGTCTGGGTCGGGGTGGTCCCGACATAGATCGCTGACGAGCCGGTCTCGAGAAACGGCATCCGGAACGCATGCACTGCATAGGCGAGACCCCGGTCCTCACGGATCTCACGAAACAGACGCGAGGACATGCCGCCGCCCAGAACGTGGTTGGCGATGGTGACCGCAAACCGGCGGTCGTCGCTGCGGGTCAGACCCTGCGAGCCAAAGACAATGTGGGACTGCTCGGTGTCTCTGTGTCGCACCCTCACCTTGGGCACGATGACGGGGGTGACCTCGGTACGACCGACGGCCGGACCATCCCAATCACCCATGTGTGCCGCAATCAGGTCTACCACCTTCTCATGATCCAGATCGCCAACGGCCGCAACGACCGTTGACCGTGGCGTGTAGCGACGGTGCCAGTAGTTGTAGATGGTCTCCCGGGTCATGTCGGTTATGGACTCTTTTGTCCCCAGGATGGGTGGCGCCAACGGGTGATCCTCCCACAGCGCAGTCACGAACTCCTCGTGGGCGACGTCGGTCGGATCATCCTCGTTCATGTTGATCTCTTCCAACACGACGTTGCGTTCCGAGTCGATCTCGTTCTGCCGGAAGGCCGGACGCCGCAGCATTTCGGCGATTATGTCGACCGCCAGAGGCAGATCGGCGCTGCGGAGCCGGGCCCAATAACAAGTGTATTCCTTGCTGGTGAAGGCGTTGTTTCGGGCGCCGACGGCATCGAATGCCTCCGAGATGGCGCGCGCCGACAGACGCTCCGACCCCTTGAACAGCAGGTGCTCGAGAAAGTGACTGGTACCGGCCTCGATCGGCTCTTCATCGCGGCTGCCTGTGTCGACCCACGCGCCGATGGCAACCGAACGGATCGACGGCATGTCCTGGGTGATCACCCGCAGCCCGTTGGGCAGTGTTGTCAAGTCATAGTGCATTCGAGGAATGATAGAGGTCTAGAAGGGTCTTCATGAATAGCCGTGAAGGGTCGCAATGAATCGGCATCTCTGAATTGTCGAGCAGGTATCGAGCCTGAACTGGAATTCTCCACGACTCTTCTACCCGCACCGACCGGACCAGGGCAGCTCCTCAGCTGCTCTGGAGTCGCTTTGGCACGCGCGCCGGGAACATCACTGCATCGGCGAGGCCGTAGGCGACGGCTTGGTCTGCGGTGAGCCACCGGTCGCGGTCGCTGTCGCGGTCGATGGTTTCCTCGGTCTGCCCGGTGTGCGTTGCCAGGATGCCGATCATCTCGTGCTTCTCGCGGATGATCTCGCGGGCGTGGATTTCGATCTCGCTGGCCGGCCCTTCGAGACCACCGCTCAGGTGGGGCTGATGGATGAGAACCCGGGCGTGTGGCAGCACGAACCGCTTGCCTTCGGCCCCGGCGGCGAGAATCACCGCAGCCGCCGATGCAGCCAGCCCGATACAGGTGGTCGTCACCTCGGGCTCGATGTGCTGCATCGTGTCGTATATCGCCATCATCGAGGACGTCTCCCCTCCGGGCGAGTTGATGTACAGCGATATCGGCTTCTCCCCGTCCTCACTCGCCAGATGCAGGAACTGGGCGACGATCAGCTCGGCAACGTCGAAGTCGATCGGTTTGCCGAGGAAGACGATCCTGTTGCTCAAGAGACGGGAGTAGATGTCAGAGGCCCGGTCCCCATGCGGGGTCTGCTCGATCACCGTTGGTATGACCATCACAACTCCTTTTGCAACCCAATGGTTGCACGCCAGCATAACGGACGTGCAACTGCTAGGTTGCGGGCATGGCTGAAGAGAGATACGAGGACCTGTCGGGCAACGTTGCGGTTGAGCGCTCGATCGAGCTCGCCGCCGGGCCCGAGACGGTGTGGGAGCACCTGACACGGGGCGATCTGCTCACGGCATGGATGGGTGCCGACGTCACCATCGAGCCACGCCAGGGCGGGGCCATCCACATGACCGGGGAAGGAACGCCCGACACCTTCGGTGTGGTGGAGGAGATCATCCCGGAGCGCCGTCTCCAATGGAGCTGGCGAACCAACGACGGGATGCCCGCGCTCGTCGAGATCGAGATCGAACCCGACGGCACGAACACCCGGATCACCGTGAGGGAGACGCTGCTGCCGTGGCAGGTCACCGAGATGCCCACGCAGCGGTATCTGGGCGGGCCGCAACCGTGGTACCCGGCGGGCGGCTCGTGGGCACCCACCGCGAGCTGTGCGGCAGCTTGATGGGCACACACGAGGTCTTTGCGGCCCTCGCCGATCCCACCAGACTCGAGGTGCTAACCAGGCTGATTCGCGGCGGTCCCGCTACTGCAACCGATCTCGCCGCCGATCTTCCCGTGTCGCGACAGGCCGTGGTCAAACACCTTGCGGCACTCGACGCGGTATGTCTCGTCGAGCGGCACAGGACCGGCCGTGAAGTTGTCTACTCGTTCCGTCCCGACCCGCTCGGGACGGTGGTGGACTGGGTCGAATCGGTGGGTGACCTCTGGGACCAGCGGCTCGAGCGGCTGCGCGACCAGGTCGAGTAGCACTCACTCCGGCTCGGGTGGTCTGCGGAGGCGCTTGGTCTCGGATCGATCCCGCTTCTTTGCCAGGCGACGTTCCCGCGCCGCCCGACCCGGCACGGTGAGCTTCCGCCGCCGCGGTGGTGGCGCCAGCGCCCGGGAGAGGAACTCGGCGAGACGCTGCCGGGCGAGCTGACGGTTCTTCCACTGCGAGCGCGACTCGGACACCCGAATCCTGATCACCCCCAGCTCGACGCCCTTCTGCCGCAGAATCCGAGTCTTCATCGCATCGTCGAGTGCCACGGACGTCGTAACGTCGAACAGCAGCTCGACACGTGTGGAGCTCTTGTTGGAATGCTGGCCTCCGGGGCCTCCCGACGTGTCGAAACGCCACGTCAACTCGCCCGCCGGGATGGTCGGGCCCCCGGGTATCGACAGATCGTCCATCCAGCCACGATAGACCGCGCCTCCGGACTTGACGCGTGTGAGAAAATCATTAGTCATGCGCGGTCGAGATCAGTCAGTCCTGAATGAGGTGCTTCCCCCCGAAGAGAGGGTGATCGAGGCCGTCGTGGCGCGCTATCAGCGGGTCGCCCCGGCCATAACCCGGTTCGCCAGGACCATCGCCGGCAAGGAGGACCTGATTGTCCGGCTCGGCTCGCAGGCTTCCGGCAGCGAGGACGAGATCGTCATCGACCCCGGCGTATTCCAGGCAGCCTATGCCCGCAGCGCCCCGGTGACGCCGGCCGAGGTGGCACTCACGTCGGCGCTACACGAGGTGGTCCACCTTCTGGCCTCCGACTTCGACGAGAAGCGTCCGATCCCCCGAGCCTGGCTCGCCCACCGGGAGAACAGGACCACGACCGAGGAACCCGAGGGTCTACCCATGCCTCTCCCGAAGCGGGCACCCATGCTGTTCGAGGACGACGACGATCTCGACAAGGCAGAGAGCCCCATCCCCGGATCGGTCCCGGCCCTCGACGAACAGCCGGTGAGTCTGCTTGATGCGATAAGCGAGATCGGAGGTCCAGCTGCCGAGGCCTTGTTCTTCTCGCTCGAAGATGCCCGACAGGAACGTGTCCTCCTCGACGGGTTCGGCGGCGTGCGCTCGGTGCTGTCCGACCTCTATCTGGCTGCTACGCCGGGGGGTATGGAACAGGCTCGTCCCCTCGGACAGTACGCGCTCGCTTGCTTCCTTCTCGTCGGGGGCTACACCACAAAAGACAAGCTGCAACGACAGCTACCGGCACACGTGGCGATGGCTCTCGACGACGCCCAGCCTTTCATAGACGACGTCGCCGCCGCCGACGACCCGTGGACCGTTGGTGGGCTGGCGCTACAGCTTCTCGAGGTGGCACGCATCCACGGCCTCGCCCACATCGTCACCAAGGCGGACGCCAAGCACGTCCGAACCGGCAAAGGCGAGGACGACAGCGCTGCGATCAGTGATTCGGTTGACGCGGTACGAATCGTCACGCCACCACTGCGAGACATCGAGTCATACGAGCAATCGTGGGCGGCCGCCCAATCCGTCTCCGCCGAACACGGCAAGGCGGGCGACGCCGACCAGGCCGGAGATCCCGCCACCGAGCAGCTCGTCCGTGTCTCGCAGGCCCCTTCCATCTATTTGCCAACGGGACAGACCGGCAAGCTCGTGGTCGGCCCGTTTCCCGACCACTTCCGCAAATTCGCCAAAGAAGGCAGGGAGCGTCTCGACGCCGCAGCCAAACAATGGGGTGTGGAGCAACGCCGGGTAGCCGGGGAGCTGTATCCGCTGTTCCTGGCCAACCAGCGGCGGGGGCTCCGCTCCGGTTTCGACGCAGGTGATCTCTCGCCGTATTCGGCGCTGCTGCTCGGTGCAGGTTTGTACGAGCGTATGTTCGAGCGGCGCGATCTGCCGACACGACGCAGCTATGCCGTCAGCCTGCTCGTCGACGGGTCGGCGTCGATGCTGCAACCGCTCCGGGTGGGTACCGCGCGCAAAGCCCCGTGGGCCCTGGCCGCCGCGACTCTCGGTGCGTGGTCACTCGCCGCGCTTTGCCATGAGCTCCAGATCGACTTCGAAGTCGCCGTGTTCAACCGCTCCTTCCCCGCCACCGGCGACGACACCGAGCGAACCTTCACCAGCCGGAGACACAGCGCCATCGGTGGGTTGCGTCGCAGCCATGGTGGCTCGGCCGACCGGCTCTCCCGCACCGTCAACCACTATCTGGTCAAACCGTTCGACAACCGGTGGCGCCAGCACGAAGACGTGATGGCCGGTCTCTTCTACATGGCGGCTGCGCCCCGCGAAGCAGGGCATGCGGCACGCAGAGACCCGGAAAACACTCCGCCGGTGTCGATGTTCGACAAAGCAGCCAACGTCGACGAGTTCAACGTGACCTATGCGACGCAGCGGCTCGCCGCCCGGCACGTATCGACCCGCATCCTCGTCGTCCTCGCCGACGGTATGACGCGGGGCACGGTCCGAGCCCTTGCCGAATCCGTGGACGCCGCCGAGAGGAACGGCACCACGGTGCTGGGCATCGGCATCGGAGACGACACTGTGACCGCGGCGTACCAACGCCACCAGGTCGTAGAGTGGCCGGCGGAGCTCACCAGAGCGATGATCGACGGTGTCCGCTCGAGCTTGCTCCGCACCATCGCTGCCGCCGGCGGCGAGACGTGGTGGGCACATTCCTCTTCCGAATATCTGAGCAAACAAAGGAGCATCACCAATGCCTGAGATGGTGACTTTCGACGATCCTGCAGGGGAAGGCCCGCCCATCGAGCTAGAGAAAACCGAGATCCCGGCCGACATGCCGGACCACGACCTGCGGATCGAGCACATCCCCGATCCGGATCCGTATTACGTGGATCTCGGGATGCTGTATCGCCTCGCCCAGGTGGAGGAGGTGCGGCGCAACCACTTCAAGGACTCTCCGCTGCACCTCGCCTTGCGTGGCCACATGGGGACCGGCAAGGATCATGATCTCGAGCAGTTCGCCGCGACACTCGGTATGCCGCATTACCGGATCCCCTTGACGGGTGAGGTTCGTGACATCACGTTGATCGGATCGGTGAAGCTCTACGGCGACGGCAAGGGCGGAACCGAAAGCCGGTGGGAAGATGGCGACATAACAAGAGCGCTGCGCGGTCCGGCCTTGATCAACCTGTCGGAGCTAAACGCTGCCGGTGCCGAGACCCTGTTCGCTTTGCACGGTCTGCTCGACCGTCATCAAGCCCTGGAGCTACCGACTGGCGAGATGGTGCGGCTTCGCCACGACGTCCGTGTGTTCGGGACGCTCAACCCGACCGATCTCCGCGACTACGCAGGCACCCAGACGCTGAACAAGGCCTTCGCCGATCGCTGGATCATCTGGGAGAAGGACTTCCCCGCCGAGGAGGAGTTGGTGAGCATGCTCCATCGCCGCCATAGCGGCCTGAAGCCGGTGTTCTCGGAGCCCATCGCCAAGCTGGCCGTCGAGGTGAACGCCTCATTCAGCTCCACGGATTCCCAGACACGCGTAGAGACCCCGATGAGCCTGCGGACCGTGCTCGACCGGATCCCGGCGGGCCTACGGGTCTACGCGACGGCCCCGGATCCGCTGCGCCGCACCTGGGAAGAGTTCGTGCTCCCCCACGTCGACCGCTTCGATCGTGACCACTACGAGACCGTCTGGTCGGCGGTGGCCCGGCGCGGCCCGGGCGAGAATCCGTACCGGTGAGCGGCGGTACGGAGCACTAAGGTCACGTCATGCCTTCATTCGACATCGTTTCCCAGGTAGACATGCAGGAAGTCCGCAACGCGGTCGACCAGGCGGTACGCGAGATCACCAACCGCTACGACTTCAAGGGCACCGACACCAAGGTCGGGCTGACCGACGAGGGCATCTCGCTCGAATCCAACGCCGACAGCAGGTTGGAGGCCGCTATCGACGTCCTCAAGGGCCGTCTCGTCAAACGCAAGGTGTCGCTCAAATCCATCGCAGGTGGAGAGATCAAACCGGCCGCGGGTGGCAGATCACAGACACTCTTCACCCTGAGCCAGGGCATTCCACAGGACGCCGCCAAGGAGTTGTCGAAACTCATTCGCGACTCGAAGTTGAAGGTGCAGGTCCAGGTCCAGGCCGACCAGTTGCGGGTGCAGGGCAAGAAGCGGGACGACCTCCAGGAGGTCATCCAACTGCTCCGCGACCTGGACTTCCGCCTCCCCCTCCAGTACATCAACTACCGCGATTAGCACCGCGGGCCGGTGACATCGCCCGCATGCGTTTCTTGCGTAGACCCCGGCGGAATGCCGGCGTGGTCTACGCCGGATCGAACCTATACCCGAACTCGTCGATCACGGCGCGGTTGTGGCGGTAGACCTGGTCGACAACCTCGTCGGTGTAATAGGTCGAGTAATGGCGGTGCGGGCTCGGGTTCATCCGGCGGAACCCCTCGATATCGTCGAGGCATTCCCGATCGACTCCGACGCGGGCCAAGAACGCGTGCAGATCGTCGTGCACTGTCTCGTAGCGCCCCATCTCGATGACCGGGTTACGGGGTACGGCCTCGTTGCAACCGAAGATCCGGTAATACTCGGCGGAGAAGCTGTTGTACAGGTACTCGGGCGAGTCCTCGGGATAGCTGTACAGGCTGGTCATGAAGCCGGCGAAGTCGAGGGTCTTGTCGTGCGAGACGGTGACAAAGTGCGGGGGCCGGTGCGGATAGGACATGAAGAAGTGGAACCACGAGACATACCAATCCCACGGGTTCCGGACGAACCCAAACGCGGGGAGGCTGCGGAACTCCGCCGGGACGTCGTCGATCGAATGGTGCTGGGCCCACGGAGCGCTCGGATCGTCGAACCCCTTCCCCGTTGCGAGCTGCACGGCGTCCCCGTAGTGCTTCTCGAGAAGCATGCGGATGAACACACCGCCTGTCTTGGGCATGTGGAGGATCAAGCACTTGTCCGCGAGGATCACGGGTTACCCCCGGCGCAGCTGAACGATCGTAACGTCGTCATAGCGCCAGACCCACCATCACCGCTTCCGTCAGGGTGCCGACAACCGGGACGCCGAGCGACTCGAGCAACTCACGATGGTGGCTCCCGCCGTCGTAGATGACGGCCGGAATCCCTGCGGAGGCCGCCGCATGGGCATCGTCGGTGGCGTCGCCGATCAGCACCGGTTCGCTGCGGGCGGGCAGATGGCTGAGATGCATCTCGAGCAGCGCTGCTTTCGTTTCGCCCCCTTCGAGCGTATTGCCGTCGATACGAACCATGATGTCGTCCAGCCCGTGCCGTCTCACCTCGGGAACCAGGTCCTCTTGCCACCACATCGAGAGGATCGACTGGGTGGCCCCCGCCGCTTTCACCGCCCGGATCGCCGCTTCGGCATCTTCGGTCAGAGCTACCCGGTGTAGCCCGTTCGAGTAGTTGGTGTGAAACGTCGTGTCGATGCGGCGCCACTCGTCATCGGTGACGGCGCGGTTCAGCAATCGGTCGTAAAAGACACGTACCGGACGGGTGTAGTGGTCCCGATAGTCGTCGGCGTCGATCGGGCCCGCACCGAACCCGGCGAGAGATACGTTGACGGCATCTACGACGACGTGGAGGTCGTCGACAAGCGTGCCATTCCAGTCCCAGATCACATGGCGCATAGACACGGACGGTAGTAGCGTCGACAGTCCGGTACACGTCGGTGCCGGGCCATGCGGAGCCTGATGCGGAACTATCACCTGGGTAACAAAGAACTGGACGATCAGCTGGCCGCCCTCGTCAGCGACGCGGTCGCCGGCCACGCCGGCCACGACCACGACGATGATCTCATTCGCGAGATGATCGTCTCGATCATCAAGATGCACCGCGACGACACCGACCGCGGAGATCTCAAGATCGTCAATAGCGCGCTCAAGGAGCTGCGCTACTCATTCATGGTGTTCTCCCGTTACACGGAGACACCGAAGGTGACCGTCTACGGCTCGGCTCGTACCGCTCCCGGTAGCCCCAACTACCAGCTGGCGGGAGAGTTCGCCAACCTGATGGCGGACGGCTACCAGTGGATGGTCATCACCGGAGCCGGCCCCGGGATCATGGAGGCCGGCAATCGCGGCGCCGGCAGTGACTACGGATTCGGGGTCAATATCCGGCTCCCCTTCGAAGCCGACGCCAACCCGTACGTACACGAGAGCCGGCTCATCAACTTCAAGTACTTCTTCACCAGAAAACTCGTCTTCGTCAAGGAATCCGACGCGTTTGCCGTGTTTCCAGGTGGGTTTGGCACCCAGGACGAGACGTTCGAGCTGCTGACGCTCACCCAAACCGGGAAGTCGGACATGCATCCGATCGTGTTGATGGAGGCCGAGGGAACCGGGTACTGGAAAGAGTGGTTCGACTTCGTCGAGACGCTGCGAGATCAGGGCATGATCGCCCCGGACGACCTGAGCCTGTTCACCTACACCAACAACGCTGAAGAGGCCGCCGACGAGATCAGACGCTTCTACAACAACTACCACTCGCAACGCTATGTGGACGGAAAGCTGGTCCTCCGTCTCAAGCATGAGCCGTCGGTCGCCTTGATCGAGCGTCTCAACGACGAGTTCGGCGACATCCTCGTAAAAGGCAGGATCGAAAAGATCGCCGCAACCCCCGCCGAGATCCGCACCGACGACCACGTCGACCTGCCGAGGATCCGTCTCCACTTCGATCGACGTCACCTCGGAAAGCTCCGATTGATGGTCGATCAGCTCAATGCCGCCGCGGAGGATTCACCCGCATAGGGGGCGCAGTAAAATGCGGTCCTGATGCGTGAGATACTCTCTGACCTCGTAGCTGAGCAACAATCCCTCGACCAGTTCCTGCAACGGATCAACGAGCGGCAGTGGAATCTGCCGACTTCTGCGCCCGGCTGGAGCATCAAGGACACGGTGAGCCACCTCGCCTACTCCGAACGCTTCGCCGCCGAGGTGCTTGCCGACGGGAAAAAGGTCGTTTCTCGTGTGAACAAGGACGACATTGACGAGTGGACCGCGCGGGGGGTCAAAGAGGGTCGCAAGATGCGCTACCAGCAGGTGATCGAATGGTGGCGCAACAGCCGCGCCGACGTCGTCGATGCGCTCTCGCGTATGGACGGCGGCGACCGGGTCCCCTGGTTCAGCGGCGACATGAGCGCCCGCGCCTATGCCACATTGCGTCTGATGGAGACCTGGGCGCACGGTCTGGACATCAAAGACGCAATGGAGGGGCGGCTCACCTACGATGAAGAAGACGACCCGACCGCCGACACATCACGCATCCGTCACGTCGCCTGGCTGGCTCATCGCATGCTCCCGTATGCATTTGCCGAGGCCGGCGAGGAGTTCCCAGAGGGCGGCATTCGGTTGGAGCTGATGGGACCGAGCTACTCCCGCTGGGTCTACGGCCCCGAGGACGCCACCGACATCATCAAAGGCATCGCGGGGGAATGGTGCCGGATCGCGGTTCATCGTATGGACTCTGCCGCTAGCTCGCTAAAGACCGAGGGTGAGAAGGCCGAGGCCGCCATCAAGGTCGTCCGCACCTACTGACACGAGTCGTCAGTCGTGCGACCCGCGCTCGAACTCGCCGGCCCCCTGTGGACCGGGCGTAGAACGGGCGCAACCCCCGACCACGTTAGGTCTCAGAAGCCGTGGTCCTCTAGCCAGTTGAGGGTGATCCCTTTGTAGAGCTGCGCCCCGATGGGGGAGGCGTCGAAGACGTGATCCGCGTAGGGGATGAGGACAAGCTCGATGTCGGCTCCGGCATCTCTCGCCTGGTCCACAAAGTCGTAGACCCTCCCGGGATCGACGAGGTGGTCGTTTGTACCCTGGATGACGAGTGTCGGGGGCATCATCGAGCTGATGTACGTCGAAGAAGCGACAGCCTTGTAGCGCTCGGGGAACTCGTCTGGAGTGCCGCCGATGTACTGGGTGATGGGGTTCCTGCCCGGTTCTCCACCCAGCGGGATGGTTCGCGCGTAGAGACCGTACGGGTCGACGCCCGGGTAGACGGTAGCGACAGCCGACACCCTGGGGATGTCTCCGTCGCACGACGGGGTGAGAGCGCCCGCGTTCGCCCGGCTGCTCGCGTTGATGGCGAGGTTGCCGCCTGCGGAATCGCCGAGAACGACCAGGCGGGATGCGTCGGCGCCGTAGCTGCCAGCGTTCTCGGATGCCCAGATCATCGCACACCCGATCTGTGCCTCGGCCAGGTCCCATGTGGGATGGGTGGGTGACGACAATGTGTACTCGACGCTGACCACCAGCCAGCCGCGATCGGCCAGATCCTGCTTGACACCGGAGTTGTCGTCGATGTTGGTGCCTTCGCTCCAGCCGCCGCCGTGGGCGAACAGCGCTACGGGGGCGTCACCCGAAGCAACCTGCCCTTTGGGTCTCCAGATGGCAACGGTCAGTGGCTCACCGTCGTACTCGGAGTACTGCGCAGTTTCGTCGGGGAGTGTGGTCGTGGGAGAACCCGCCAGAGGATTGACGGAGACACCGTATTGGGTGCCAACCGTCACGAGGCGGATCGTCATCGTGACGCTGCCGATCACAGCGAGGGCTATGACACCGGTCACCGCGATACGCCAGGCATTCCGCCTCCGGACGAGCAGCCACACGGCCACGCCGAGTGCCACCACCAAGATGAGAGCCATCCAGCCGACGACGCCTGAGACGATCGATCCGAAGAGACCCACGACGGGGATGCCGGGGACGAACGCGCCGAGGATGAGGAGCGCCAGTACCCCCACGACGAGTGCTCCGCTCACAAGTGAAACCGTCGTGAAAGAGCGTCGCCACACAGATGACCGTTTGCTGTGGGGTCTGTTTGGTTTCATTCGGCGGTCCTCGCTGATCTCCTGCATCTCCCTCTCCCTCGCGGGGACCCGCAGCGGGCACCCTCACCAAGAATCGAAACCGCACTCCGAGGTTCACGCCTTCAGTTCGCCCCCCTCGTCTTGTTGACGTCGAACCCCGATTTCAACAGCAGGCTGAGCAGGGCGGGCGCCGGTTCTCGGAACTGGATGGGCCGGAATGCATCCTCGTGCTTCTCGAAGAACTCGAGCATCGTCGTCACGATGTGGCTGATCGAGATCGTGTTGAGGTTCGAGTGCGAGCTACGCCCGAATGCGACCAGGCGGGTGCGCACGATCGCACCGCCCTTGCTGGGCGTCCGGTGCAGGCCCTCCCGCTGCAGCCCGTCGATAACATCGTTGACACCGACGTCGTAGACCCACTCGACCCGGCGCAACATCGAGTGGAGTACCCCATGGTCCTTGATGCCGGGGTTGAACTCAGCCTGGCCCTGCTTAACCTCACCGACGATCACATCGATCGTGTTGTCCTCGTGCTCGAGCACCGGATCGTCGATGAGCAGCATCTCGTAGTCGGCGGCCCCGCGCGGGTCGCCCAGGTAGACGTCACCGGGAAACCGGATCCCCATGATGTCGATGTCGGTCACCGACTTGAACCGACCGTCCTTGTCACGCCGCTGCACCTCGAACTCACTCAACGTCATGTAGCCGGTGAGCCGCAGATAGTTCTCGACGAGATTGACCGCAATATCCATGGATGATCCTCCAGAGCTTCAGCTTTGATTCAAGCCGAAGACACCCCGGAATCCGACGACCTCCGGTGAGGCATAGAGGCCCTACCGACAAGGACAACAGACCCGTATCCGAACCATGAAGCACTGGCGATCATTGGTACGCACAGGGAGCAATGCAAGAAAGCACACTCTTGCACTACAGATTTGGGGCAAAGGGGCCGATGGGCACGATGGAGGCTCCATGCACGTGTGGCATATCATCGCCGGCGTATACACCGCCGGTCTTCTGTTCGCCATGGCGCTGATCAGAGTTGCCTCCCCACCCTGCACGGATGATGTGCAAACAATGGATGATGAGAACGAAGCCGTCTCCCTCAGTGGCGAGTACGAGGAAATCGTCGACACCGACGGGAACCCTATCGACGCCCCCACGCACCGAGGCCCGGGTTCCACAACGTACGACTCACGCCCCGGTGCGAGAAGACACCGCTTGAGCGAGCGTCGTAAGGCCGATTCCACACGCTGACTCCCAACACCTGATCGAGGTACCTCATTCCGTCGACGCGATAGCCGACAGGTCGGGCTTCATCAGGCTATCGGCTATCGAGCAAGCCATCATATGGCCATCGGCTTGGCCAGATCCCCTGCCCGAGAGACGGAACCCCGGTTCTTACGCGCGACTGTGCGCGTAAGTCGATTTTGTCATTTTCCCCAGTTACTGGACCGTCTTACCCGCGCCCTGTGCCTAAGTCGGTTTTGTCATTCTCTCCAGCTGCTTCCAGACAGCTCGGCGGTTCATGTCGCAAGCACCGGGTACCCTGACATCTGATGGCGCTGCATCGGTTCTCACCTGCGACCCGGGCCTGGTTCGAGGCCTCATTTGCCGCGCCTACCCGGGCCCAGAGCGAGGGCTGGGAAGCAATCGCACGGGGCGAGCACACTTTGATCCACGCCCCCACCGGGTCGGGCAAGACGCTGGCCGCCTTCCTGTGGGCGATCGACCGGCTGACCGTCGAGCCCATCCCACCGGAGCGAGAACGGTGCCGGGTGCTGTACGTCTCACCGATGAAGGCACTCGCCTACGACATCGAGCGCAACCTGCGTGCCCCGCTCGCCGGCATTCATCTCGCCGCCGCACAACTCGGCGTCGAACCGCCCCGGATAACGACTGCGATGCGAACCGGCGACACACCACCTGCCGCGCGTACCGCCATGCTCCGCCACCCACCCGACATCCTGATCACCACGCCCGAGTCCCTCTACCTGATGCTCACCTCGCAAGCACGCGAGATGCTGGCGTCGGTCGAGTATGTCATCGTCGACGAGATCCACTCGGTCGCCGCCACCAAACGAGGCAGCCACCTGGCGCTGACCCTCGAGCGGCTCTCCGCTCTCACCGAGAGCCCGCCGCAGCGTATCGGGTTGTCGGCGACACAACGCCCGCTGGCAGCCATAGCCGAGTTCCTCGGCGGCGGGGTACGGGAAACACCGGAATCGGACTGGCGGGCCCGGCCGGTGACGGTTGTCGACGCTCCCTGGGAGAAGCAGCTCGAGGTCGAGATCGTCGTCCCGGTCGAGGATATGACCCGACCCGAGGAGACCGGTCCCCCCGATCCCGTCGGTGAGCACCCCGAACGCAAGTCGATCTGGCCTGCCGTGTACCCGAAGCTCCTCGATCTCGTTCTCGAGCACACTTCGACCCTTCTGTTTGTGAACAGCCGCGGGCTCGCCGAGCGTCTGGCGGCAGAGCTCAACCGGCTCGCCGGCGAAGAGCTGGTGCAGTCACACCACGGGTCGGTGTCCCGGGAACAGAGGGTCGAGATCGAGAGCAGGCTCAAGAGCGGGGAACTGCGCGGTGTGGTCGCCACCTCGACACTCGAGCTGGGCATAGACATGGCCGCAGTCGATCTGGTCGTCATGGTGGAATCGCCCGCATCAGTCGCCCGGGGCCTACAACGGGCGGGCCGCGCCGGCCATCAGGTTGGTGCACCCTCCCGAGCGCGGGTCTTTCCCAAGCACCGCGGCGACCTGCTCGAGACGGCCGTCGTTGTCGAGCGGATGTACCGGGGCGAGATCGAGCACACGGTGATCCCGCAGAACCCACTCGATGTGCTCGCTCAGCAGATCGTGGCCATGGTTGCCGTCGAGGAGCTGGAGGTCGACACGGTGTTTGACCTCGTGAGGCGCACCCTTCCCTACCGGCACCTCACCCGTGCCTCCTTCGAGGCGGTTCTCGACATGCTCGCCGGCCGGTACCCGTCGGACGAATTTGCAGAGCTGCGACCCAGGATCGTGTGGGATCGGGTGGCCAACACGCTGGCACCGCGCGGCAATGCCAAACTGCTCGCCGTCACCAACGCGGGAACCATCCCGGACCGGGGCCTGTACACGGTGGTTCTCCCCGACGGCGGCCGGATAGGTGAGCTCGACGAGGAGATGGTGTACGAGAGCCGTGTCGGCGACACCTTCGTGCTCGGCTCCTCGTCCTGGAAGATCTCCGAGGTGACGCGTGACCGCGTGGTGGTTGCGCCCGCACCGGGCCAGCCCGGAGCCAAGCTCCCCTTCTGGCACGGCGACGGTCCCGGCCGTCCAGCCGAGCTCGGCGAGGCCGTCGGTGGCTTCATCCGCAAACTCGGCCGGATGAAGCCCGAGGACGCGGCCACCACGCTCCGTGACGAGTACCGGCTGGATCCGTGGGCAGCGAACAACCTCGCCTCATTCCTGGAGGAAGAGCGCACCGCCACCGGCGTTCTTCCCACCGACAAGAGCATCGTCATCGAACGGTTCCGCGACGAGATCGGCGACTGGCGCATGGTTGTGCTCACGCCGTTCGGAGCCCGGGTGCATGCCCCGTGGGCGCTGGCCGCCCGGCGCCGCTACCGCGAGACCCACGGGGTCGAGGCAGATGTCGTCTGGTCCGACGACGGCATCATCCTCCGCTTCCCCGACCTCGACGACCGGCCCGCCACAACCGAGCTCGTGATCGCGCCTGAGGACATCGACGAGTTGGTGCTCGAGGAAACGGGGCACAGCGCTCTGTTTGCCTCCCGGTTCCGGGAAGCGGCGGCGCGTGCCCTGCTGCTGCCAAGACGGAGACCGGGCAGCCGCACGCCCCTTTGGCTGCAGCGGCGCAAGGCGTCCGACCTGATGGACGTCGCCAGACGGTTCCCTGCATTCCCCATCGTTCTCGAGACATACCGGGAGGTGCTCCAGGACTACTTCGATCTACCGGGGCTGCGGCGGCTGCTCACCGACATCGCCCGCCGCACGACCCGGGTCAGCGAGGTCGACCTCGAAGGCCCGAGCCCTTTCGCCACGTCGCTCATGTTCGACTTCATCGCCTCTTACATGTACGAGTACGACGCACCGCTCGCAGAGAAGCGTGCCGCCGCACTGACCCTCGACCGGCATCTTCTCCAGGAGCTTCTCGGCGACCCGCAATTCCGGGATCTGCTCGACCCGGCGGTGATCAGTGAGGTGGAGCTCGAGCTACAGCACCTCGCAGAGGATCGTCACGTGCGGGGGCCCGACGCCGTCACCGACGTCCTGCGTACCCTCGGCCCGTTGTCGACCGAAGAGCTGCAAGCCCGATCCACCGACACGAAGGCCGTTGGCGAGTGGATCGACGAGCTGACCGCGACCCGACGCATCGTCGCCGTCCGTGTCCGCCGAGAGCAACGGTGGGCCGCCGTCGAGGACGTCGCCCGACTCCGGGACGCGCTGGGCGTACAACCGCCTCCCGGGATCCCCGAAGCGCTGCTCGAGCCCGTCACCGACCCGCTCGGCGACGTGGTCGGCCGGTACGCCCGGACCCACGCCCCATTCACGTCGCATCAGATCGCAACCGACCTGGGTCTCCCCGAGGCGGCCGTCGTCGAAGTGCTTCGTCGTCTCGAACGCGACAACCGGGTGGCGGCGGGGGCGTATCAGCCGGGTGGCGTCGGCACCGAATGGGTCGACCTCGACGTGCTGCGCAGGCTCCGGCGCCGCTCACTCGCCGCGCTGCGCAAGGAGATCGAAGCCGTCGACACCGACCGGCTCGGTTCGTTCCTCCCGGCGTGGCACCGCATCGGCACCCACGGCCCGGCCCCGGTCCGGCTCCCCGAGGCGATCCGATCACTACAAGGTCGACCGGTACCCGCCTCGATCCTCGAAGAGGACGTGCTGGCAGCCCGGATGGATTACAACCCCGGTGAGCTCGACCTCATGTTGGCGTCCGGCGAGCTCGTCTGGATCGGTGCGGGGCCGCTCGGCACGAGCGACGGCAAGGTCGCTCTGTACTACCGCGACCACGCCGGGCTGTTGTTCGAACCACCCACGGGCGATCGACCCTCCGAGACGATCCATGAGCTGGTCCGGGCACACCTCTCTTCCCGGGGCGCTTCCTTCTTCGGTGACATCTATGCCGCGGCCGGCGGCGGGGAAATGCAGCCGGTCATCGACGCTCTTTGGGATCTCGTCTGGTCCGGCGAGGTCACCAACGACACCTATGCACCCATGCCGCGCCTTCACCGGAGCGAAGACACGGCGCAGCACGCCTAGGCCGAACCTCCGTCTCTCCGTCCCTCCTGCCGCCTCCGGGCGTTGGTATCTGGTGGCCAGCCTGTGGGACGAGACAGCACCACTCTCACCCGAGTTGCGGGCCAAGGCGGTCGCCGAGCAGCTACTCGAGCGTCACGGGGTGGTCACCCGCACCGCCGTCCTCGCCGAGGGCATACCCGGCGGTTTCGCCGGTCTCTACCCGGTCCTCGCCGCGATGGAGGACACCGGCCGGGTCCGGCGTGGGTACTTCGTCGAGGGTCTCGGCGGAGCACAATTCGGGCTGCCGGGTGCAATCGACCGGTTACGTGATCGCGAATCGCGCGGCATCGACGTCCTCGCGGCCGCCGACCCGGCAAACCCGTACGGCGGTGCGGTCCCCTGGCCCGACCATGAGGTCGGGTCGCCCGGCCGCCATGCGGGCGCCTACGTCATCCTCACCGACGGCAGGCTCGCCGCATTCGTCGATCGCGGCGCCCGGTCGGTGCTGACCTGGAACACCGATCCCGATCTGCTCGCCTCGGGTCTCATCGAGGTAGCCAAATGGCGTAGCAAACAGACATCCATCAACAAGATCAACAGCGAGTCGGCACACAGCTCGCCCTATTCCGCCGCACTCCTTGCGGCCGGATTCGTCACCGGATACCGGGGCCTCAGCTACCGGAAGTGACCGTCACTGGACGCAGAACTCGTTGCCCTCCGGGTCCTGCATGACCACCCAGTACTCCCCGCGCTCGGAGAACATCTCGAGCTGCGATGCCCCAAGACCAACCAGGGTCGCGACGTGCCCGTCCACCACGGCGACGCGCTCGTCATAGCCAACTGAAGGACCACCCGAGACACCCACATCGATGTGGACGCGGTTCTTGGCCGTCTTCCCCTCCGGCACCCGTTGGAAGAAGAGACGCGGTCCCTCCCCGTCGGGATCTACCACGGCAGCGGCATCGTTCCAGCTCTCCTCGGGGATCCCCATCTCGCGCAGCCAATCGGGCCAGGATGCGAAACCCTCGGGCGGTGGTTGCAGCACATAGCCGAGGGCAGCCACCCAGAAATCTGCAAGTGCCGCAGGATCGGCGGCATCGAAGGTGACCTGGAGCTTATGCGACATGGCGCAACACTATCAGTGTCGAACCGGCACCGTCCTGCCGTGGTACGGTTTCCGCCGAAATGTGTCCCGATCTCAACATCCCGTCTCCTCAGGCAGGGTGAGCCATGTCGATACCGACCCTCTCCATCCGCCCCGGCCATCCCGATTTTCTGGACCTGCCCTGGGGAAAGACGGTGGCCGAATGGACCGGCGGCCGCGTCGTCGATCTGCCCACCGGTGTCCACCGCCACCCGATCGTGTTCGTCTCCTATGAGGAGGGGCTCTATGCGATCAAGGAGTTGCCCCGGCACCTTGCGCATCACGAGCACGACTCGCTGCGAACATTGCGCGAGCGTCTTCGCCCGATCGCGGTCCCGGTCGGGGTAGTCGAACGAGGTTGGGTGGACAAGGGTGAGGAGTGGTCATCCGCCGTCATCACCCAATTCATCCCGTTTACGTTCACGTATCGTGAGCTCATCCATAACGGTGGCTTCGACGCACGGCGAGGACAGCTGCTCGATGCGTTCGCCGGGTTGCTCGTCGAGCTGCATCTCGCCGGGTGCTACTGGGGTGACTGCTCGCTGTCGAATGTGCTGTATCGGTACGACGCCGACGCCATCGAAGCACTGATGATCGATGCCGAGACCGTCGAGTTGCATGAACATCTGTCCGACGGCCAGCGCTATCACGACCTCGACATCATGGAAACCAACGTCGCAGGCGGCATGGCCGACATCGCCATGTCGTTGGGACGCGACCTCGACGACGCAGACCTGGGCTTTGGCACCGATGTCATCGTCCGGTACGAAGCGCTCTGGAACGAGCTCAAAGATGACCAGGTCGTCGGTCCCACAGAGCGTCACCTGATTCGCGCCCGCATCCAGCGGCTCAACGACCTGGGGTTCGAGGTAGGTGATGTCACACTGATACCGGACGATTCGGGTGGGAACAGGGTTCGGATGCGGATCCAGGTCGGCGGACGCAACTATCACTCCAGCCGGCTACGCCAGCTGACCCGGATCGACGCTTCCGAGAACCAGGCGCGTCAGATCCTTTCCGACCTGCACTATCACCGCGCCCGCGAGCCGTTTCGAAGCGCCCCCACCAAGGACGTGTCGGCAATGATGTGGCGGGTGCAGGTGTTCGAGCCACTTATGCAGCGTATCCGCCATGAAGTAACGGACCTCGAACCGGTTCAGGCATACACCGACTTCCTCCACCACCGCTTCCTGCTGTCCTCTGGGCTCGGTCGAGACGTTCCCAGCGCCGAGGCGTACGTGGCATGGGCGAAAGACGGCTACCCCGGCTACACGCTCGAAGAGTTGGCGAAACGGCACGCTTCAGGCGAATTCGACTGAACTTGCTGACATCGGCGCCCCACGGCGGCTCTCCTGTCGCAGCAACCGCGGATCAGCCCCCCAGGCCGGGAGCGGCGGCGGCGCCGGTCACCCCACCGTCGACGGGGAGGACAACACCCGTGATCCAGGAGGCGTTGTCGGAGGCGAGAAAGGTGATGGCGTTGGCGACGTCGGCCGGCTCACCGATCCTCCCGAGCGGGTGCGCGCGGGCGGTGTGCTCTTCGACGCCCTCCCAGAGCGCCGCAGCCAACCGGGTCCGCACCACCGAGGGCGCTACCGCGTTTACCCTCACCCCGGGGGCCATCTCGAGTGCCAGCTGATGGGTCATGTGTACAACCGCTGCTTTTGAGATGTTGTAGGCACCGAGCAGGGGACCCACCCGCAAACCGCCCACCGACGCCACGTTCACGATGGCACCACCGCCCTCTTGCATTGCCCCGTGCCATGCGGCGCGCGCCCACAGCAGCGGCCCTAGCTGGTTGACCTCCCACGTCTTGGCGACCGCACCTAGATCGACAGTATCCAGGTTCCCGGCGGCGGGATTGGTCCCGGCGTTGTTGACCAGGATGTCGAGACGACCGAATCGCTCGATCGTTGCCGCTACGGCCCGTATCGCGTCTTCTTCCTTGTCGGCACGCGCCGCTAGAGCCAGGACACGCTCGCCACCGAGACGGGCGGCGGCTGCCGCGATGTTGTCCTCTTTCCGGCTCGTGATCGTCACCCCGGCGGCACCCGACGCCAGCATCTCAGCCGCGGTGGCCTCGCCAATGCCACGGCTTGCCCCGGTTATCAACGCCACCTTGCCGTCGATGCGAACGTCCATCTACCGCCTCCTCAGCGAACTTGGCCGTCGTCAGCCCTTCTTGTGACCGGCTCGAAGGACGCCACCGTACTTCATCCGGGTGTCATCCATCGCGGCGGCGGGCGACGTCTCGCCTTCGCCGTTGAAGCCGGCATCGACCACCTCGCCAACGAACAGATCATGGCTGCCCAGCTCAATCGTCTCGACCACGCGACATTCGATGTAAGCGACCGCCTCGGTGAAGATCGGGACCCCGGTCTTCCCCTCACGGATAGGCCGACCGTTCAGTGTGTCGCCATCCTTGCTGGCAGGCTTCGAGAACTTGACGAAGACCCTCGTGTCGTCCTTGTCCCAGAGATTCACCGAGAACGACCCACCCTGCCGGATCAACCGGTTCGTCACCGCCGCGGCGTCGACCGATACGGCAACCAATACCGGATCCATGGCCACCTGCGATACCCAGCTCTGGGTCATCCCATTCCACTCGTCTCCGGCGCGGGAACCAAGCAGACAGAGCGGGTTCGGGATGTGCCACATCACCTTGTTGATGGTCTCTACGTCTGGCGTCGCTTCCATATCAGCTCCTTCCACGCTGGACAGGGTAACGACGGGACTTCGAGCGGATGACGTGTAGTCGGCCGCCGCTTGGATGCCGAGCGCACCAGAGCCCTATGATTCCCCGATGCATGTGCTCATCGCCACGACCGGCGTGCTCAGCCCGGCGCCTGCTGTTGAATTCACCCGCCACCTCATCGGCACGAGCGGAGAAGTGACGGTCACCACCGTCATCGAAGTCCCCCATGGTTTCCTCGATACGCTGCGATCTGAGGGGTGGCATCCGCTGACCGACGAGGTCCCCGAGAGTGACGGCGACGAGGCAATCATGCACCGGTACGTCGAAGAGCGCGGTCGGCGTCTCACCGAGCCGATCTGCGCGGCGCTACGAGCCGCCGGACTCGAGTCGCGCACCTTGTTCCGGGAGGGCGCCGACCCGGCCCGCGCCATCTCGCAACTCGCCGAGGAAGTCGACGCCGATGTGGTCTTGCTCGGCGCCACACGACAGATATTCGATCAGTCGGCGTGGGAGAGTGTTTCCGCAAGGGTCATGATCGAGTCGGGAAGACCGGTGCTCGTGCTGCCCCCCGGTTCCCACGATCCGACCACCGAGGACCAACAGGACGATCTCTAGCTTCCGCTGGGAGCGTGTGGACCGTCATCCGTCGTCTTGAAGTAGACCGC
Organism: uncultured bacterium; assembly: GCA_963801165.1. GTDB lineage: Bacteria > Actinomycetota > Acidimicrobiia > Spongiisociales > UBA5794 > JAAETI01. The sequence goes on along the minus strand of CAWDDT010000010.1, from coordinate 239,239 downwards.
CAGCATGACGCGGGTCTGATCCACGAACTCATCGGGTGCTTCTTCGAGGAGTGCCCGCACTTCCCCGATCGGCCACCAGCGCGGCTCGGCGGTCTCGCCCGGTTGGGCCACCGGCTCACCCTCACCGACGCATTCGAAGAGCACATGAAGAGAGGGATACGATCCTTCAATCCCGTTGACAACGGCGACCGGGTGCACGAATCCACAGGCACGATTCGTCGCGACCTCCACTCGCCCGGTGACCGAGATGGACTCGATGATACGGACCCCGGCCTCCTCCTGTACCTCACGCCGCATTGCCGTCTCCGGAGGTTCTCCCGCCCGCCACCTTCCACCGGGAATCTCCAGCTTGCCCCGGACGGGTTCCCCCACCTTGTCACGACGCTGGAGCAGGATCGCGTTTCCGTCGGACGACCGGACGATCGCATTCACATTCGGCACGACGATCGCCTCGCCGCTCATCGTCAGTGCCGGTATGTCCAACCACGAGTCGTCGACCCAGACCTGATACGTCACCGTCCCGGTACCTCCGCATCGTGCACTTCGCCGCAGAATCCGGAAACGGAGTCCCGGGCGGCGACCGTCACAACAGCGACACCCGCCGGGATGACAACACCACTCAGGCTCCTCGTGAACGGCTGCTCGTCCACATGCGGGTGAGTGAGCACCCTCTCGGCAATGACCTCGCCACCCGGTCCCCGGATCTGCCAGGCGTCTGCATACTTGTCCCAGCCGGTGTCGCTCGATCGGACTGTAGCGGCAACGGTAAATGTGCCGTCCTGCTCGGTCATGGTGACGTCGACCACGTCCGCACATCCCGGCGTGGCTGATTCCGAGGTCCCCGCTGCGGTGGTAGCCGTTGTGCTCGCTGCGGTGACGAGCTCTGTGGTTTCCGGCGTATCGGCTTCCGCGGCGCAGGAAACGAGCAGCAGCAAGGCCACAAGCGGCAGCTTCGTCATGACCCCAACCCGTCGGCAGCGACGTCTTCTGCGGCAAACTGGGTGCGGTACAGCGACGCGTAGAGACCGTCGCGGGCAAGCAGCTCGGCGTGACTGCCCTCTTCGACGAGGCGCCCCCCATCGAGGACCAGAATCCGGTCGGCGGCCAGAATCGTCGAGAGGCGATGAGCGATCACGAGCGAGGTCCGGCCCTCCATCACTCTCTCGAGCGCCTCCTGTATCAGCGCCTCGGCGTGGGCGTCGAGGTGCGAAGTGGCTTCGTCCAGGATGAGGATACGGGGGTCCTTCAAGATCACCCGGGCGATCGCCATCCGTTGTTTCTCCCCGCCGGAGAGCCGGTAGCCCCTCTCCCCGACCACAGTGTCGAACCCCCTGGGGAGACCTTCGATCAACTCCCGGATGTTCGCCGTTTCAGCAGCCTCGAGCAGCTCGTCCTCGGTCGCGTCCGGCTTGGCGTACCGGAGGTTGGCAGCGATCGTGTCGTGGAACAGATAGGTCTCCTGGGTGACCACCCCAATGGCTCGTGCCAGCGACTCCAGCGTCGTCGTGCGAACATCCGAGCCGTCGATCCGGACCGCTCCCCGGTCGGCGTCGTAGATCCGCGGCACGAGGTACGTGGAGGTGGTCTTGCCTGCGCCGCTCGGCCCTACCAGCGCCACTAGCTCACCCGGGTTCACCGCAAAGGACACACCCCGCAGCGCCCAGCTCACCGGGCCTTCCTGACGGGGGCCCTCGTCACCATCGGTGACATTCCGCCAGCCATAGCGCTTCACCGCCTGCAACCCGAGGTGACCGCCGTACGAGAACCACACGTCGTCGAACTCGATCTCGCCCCGGGCGGACTCGAGATCGACGGCGGCGGGTGACTCGATGATGTCAAGGTCCAGGTCGAGCACCTCAAAGACCCGCTCGAAAGAGACGAGTGACGTGGCGAACTCGACCCGGGCGTTGGTGAGCCCGGAAAGGGGACCGTAGAGGTTGTTGAGATACAGCGAGAGAGCCACTATGTCCCCCGTGTTGATCCGGCCGTTGATAACCATCACGGCTCCCACCCAGAACACGAGCGCGGTGCCGAGGGCGCTCATCACGCCGAGAGCCATGAAGAACCACCGGCCGATGGTCGCCTGTCTGATCCCCAGGTCCGCTACGCGGCGGGCCCGAATACGGAAACGTTCGTCCTCGTATTGGGTGCGACCGAACAACTTGACGAGCAGTGCCCCCGAGACGCCGAGCGTCTCCTGCATCTGGGCGTTCATCTCGGCGTTCTCCTCGAGCTGCTCGCGCCGGACCGTCCGCAAAGAACGGCCGACGCGTCGCGAGACCGCGATAAACACGGGGAGGATCACGAGCGACATCGCGGTCAGCCGCCACTCGAGCAGAAACATGATGACGAGGGTGAAGATCACCGACACGATGTTCGAGGCGAGGGACATGAACGTGCCGGTAACGGCCTGCTGGGCACCAACGACGTCATTATTGAGACGGCTCATCAACTCGCCGGTGCGGGTCGCCGTAAAGAACCCGAGCGACATGCGCTGCAGATGGGAAAACAACTGACAGCGCAGATCGAAGATGATCCCTTCCCCGATCGATGCCGATGCCCACCGCTGCAAAACCCCGAAACCGCCGTTGATCAACGGAACGAGGATCATCCCGATCCCGAGCACGGTCACCCTCCCCAGGTCTGAATTGGGGATGGCGTTGTTGAGAAGGTCTCTGATCAGAAGCGGTGGCGCCAACGATGTGATCGAGATGATCAGGATCGTCACCAGCGCGATGACCATCTCCTTCTTGTACGCGCGTCCGTAGCCCAGCACCCGGCGCAGCAAAGACCGGCTTATCTCAGGGCGATCCTGGTCCTCGTCGTAGCGAACATACGACCACCATCCCGTGCCATGCAGAATGAGCGTTCCCTTCTCAGATCACGCAACCTTAGAGCCGGGTCCCTGCGATCGAGGACGGGGCGGTCGCCTCAGCCCTCGTCCGGCAGCATCTGGCTGAGTGGCATCACGGACTCAGCCATTTGCCAGCAGTTGTCCTCGGGAAGCTCCAAAGGGCACTCGATGACGTAGTGATAGGCCTCAGCGGCCCATGACAGATCGAGACCAGTGGTCGTTTCTTCCGCTTGAATCGACCCGACGATGTCGGCACTCGTCGCAGGACGCACCGAAATCACTGCGGTCCGGCCCCCCTCGGTTTTGTACGGCTCCTGGTGCCACAGCCCGAATTGTGCCGATGTGTCCGCGCTGAGCAGACCGGAGGCGACGTCGAACACGAGCTGGCTGGTCACCCAACCGACGGTGTCAGGAACGAGCTCGGGGAATTGGACGCCCGGCAACGCCGCGGCGATCTCCTTCCTGCTCGCCTGGATCACCGAAGTCACACCGTCTCCGCGGCTCCACACGGTTGAAACGGCGACGCCCTGCTCCATCGTGGGCGATTCTCCTGCGATCCCGTCGTTGAACCAGACAATGTCGACGGCATGAACCGAGCCTTGCGGCGCCTCGGGAAGCGGTCCCTCGGTGGTGGTCGTCGTTGTGGTCGTCCCGCCGTGCACGTAATTGACCGAACGATCACCGAGACCGTCGAGCAGACCCGCGTCGCCGCAAGCGGCGACGGACAAGCACACGAGCATGAGGACAATGATGCGTTTCAACGGGATTCCGGAGATTGGGATGTCCTCTCAGATTACCCGTGCCTACGTGATAGCCATGTATCTGGGCGATCGCACCGACGTTTGGGCAGCGCATTGCTTCCAAGCAGGACCCGAGCTGCCCCAGGCACTACCCTGCGCCCGTGAAGACACCCTTGCTCCTCCTCGGCGGCTCCTGGTCGGAAGAACCCGGTCTCGACACCGCATTGAGCACCCTGATCCTCAGTCGGGTTGCTGCCGGGGAAATGCCGGCGACGATGCGGCTGTATGTGCCCGGCCGTGAGGTGGCCTTCGGCAAGAGAGACACGGTCACTCCTCAGTATCCGGCTGCCGTTGCTGCGGCCCGCCAGGCCGGGTTCGGCGCCGTGGAGCGATTGGCCGGCGGCAGAGCTGCCGTTTTCACCGAGGGCACCATCGCCTTCTCGCTCGCACTCCCCGACCCCGATCCGCGCAGCACTGTCTACGACAATTTCCGCCACATCAGCAGCGTCATGGTCGCCGCGTTCGAGAAACTGGGAGTCTCGGCCGCGGTGGGCGAGGTCCCCGGCGAGTATTGCCCGGGCGACTTCAGCGTTCATCACGACGGCCGGATCAAGCTGATGGGGGTCGGCCAGCGTCTCGCCAAGCACGCCGCCCATGTCGGAGGAGTGATCGCCGTCAGCCGGCGCGATCTGCTGTTGCGGGCGCTCATCCCGGTGTACCGGGCGCTCGAGCTCGAATGGCGTCCCGCGACCGCCGGGGCACTGAGTGACGTACGCCACGGCATCGACAACGACACGGTACTGGCGACACTCCGGGGGGTGCTGGCAGATCACTACATCATCACCAAGGACCGTATCGACGATGCAATGGTGCATGAGGCGCGCCCGCTCGCCAAACGCTTTGTTCCCTAATAGCGGCTCTGGTTCTTGTTCACTTTCGACAAAGACGTATCCGTTTCGCGTCACTCGATCCCTATGGCAGGTGCTCGACTGCTAGCCCGGCGACATCCTCGGCTACGCACCCGATGGCGAATAGAGACTCGACCGGACGGCAACAATCCAATACGCTCCCGACTATGAAGCGCGTCCTGGTCATCAACGGCCCCAACCTCAACCTGCTCGGCGAGCGCGAGCCGGCCGTCTATGGTGCGACGACCCTCAACGAGCTCGAGACGCTCGTCATTTCATGGGGATTGGACCTCGGCGTAACCGTCACGTGCTTTCAATCGAACCACGAGGGAGCGATCATCGACCGTCTCCACGACGATCGGCGCGCCCAGGACGGCATCATCATCAACGCCGGCGCCCTCACCCATTACAGCTATGCGCTCCACGACGCCATCGCAGCCATCGCCCTCCCCGCGGTCGAGGTCCACATCTCGAACATCAAAGAGCGTGACAACTGGCGCAGGACCTCTGTGATCGCACCCGCCTGCGACTACATGATCAGAGGTCGCGGCATCGACGGATATCGCTACGCCCTCGAGTACCTCGTCAACCAAGCGTCCGTCCGGCCCGAGGTCATCCGCTATGGACCTGCCGAAGACCAGGTGGGTGCGTTGCTGACACCCGAGGGTGACGGGCCGCACCCGGTGGCCGTGCTGATCCACGGAGGCTTCTGGCGGGACCGGTGGACACGGGACATCATGGATAGCCTCGCTGTGGAGCTCTGCTCGCACGGCTGGGCGACTTGGAATCTGGAGTACCACAGGGTCGGCACCGGCGGCGGCTGGCCGGCCACGCTCGAGGATGTTGCAGCCGGCGCCGACCGCCTGGCGGCGCTGGCTCCGGACTACGACCTGGATCCAGGCAGGGTCGTCCTCGTCGGACACTCGGCGGGAGGACATCTGGCACTGTGGGCGGCGGCGCGCCCACATCTCTCGAATGGAATACCTGACCCCGAAGCCCGGGTACATCCTCATGCCGTGGTCGCTCTCGCTCCGGTCGCCGATCTCGAAGACGCATACGCACGCAATCTCGGCGACGGCGCCGTAGCCGAGTTTCTGCGCAGAACCCCGCAAGATGGCGCCGAGCGGTATGCGGCAAGTTCGCCCCGAAGCTTGCTTCCGCTCGGGGTACGTCAGGTCCTTATCCACGGAACTGACGACATCGCAGTACCGGTTGAGATGAGCCGGGCGTATGCAGCTGCGGCGGGTGAGGCTGGTGACACCGTCGTCTACCGGGAGCTGGAAGGCGTTGACCACTCGTCGCTGATCAATCCGAAATCCGCCGCCGGCCAAACAGTCATCGCCGAGATCGACAAGCTGTCAGCCGGCGAGTTCCTGGATCCGTCGTAGCCCTTCCACCAGATCCTCATCGGCGAGCGCAAACGAGAATCGTGCGTATCCGCCGAGGCCAAAGGCCTCACCGGGGACAAAGGCGACCTGGGCCTCGTCGAGGACCAGCCCGGCGAGATCGAGGGTCGTATCTGCGGTCTTGCCACCGAGGTCGCGACCGAGCAGCCCTTGCATGTTCGGGAAGGCGTAGAAGGCACCCAGGGGTTCCACACAGCTCACCCCGTTGATCTCGTTGAGCATCCGGTGCATAGTGACCCGGCGCCGGTCGAACGCCTCCCTCATCACGTGGGCTGCGTCGAGCGACCCCTCAACCGCCGCCAGAGCGGCGCGCTGGCTGACGTTGCCGACGTTGCTCGTCATGTGGCTCACCAGCTTGCCGACACCCTTGACCACCGCCTCCGGGGCGATCATCCACCCGACCCGCCATCCTGTCATGGCATACGTCTTCGCTACCCCGTTGACGACCACGCAATGCTCGGCGAGATCGGGTACGGCAACCGGCAGCGACACAAACTCGGCATCGCCGTAGACCAGGTGCTCGTAGATCTCGTCGGTCATTACCCAGATGCCGTTGGCGACCGCCCAATTCCCGATCTCCTCGATCTCGTCCCACGTGTAGACGGCGCCCGTCGGGTTGGACGGCGAGCAGAAGATGAGCATCTTCGTCTTGTCGGTGCGCGCCGACTCGAGCTGATCGACGGTCACCTTGAAGCCGGTCGAGTCGTCGGAGTCGATCGGGACGACGACACCATCGGCGAGCTTGACCGCCTCGGGATACGTCACCCAGTACGGCGCAGGCAGCAACACCTCGTCACCGGGATCGAGCAGAGCCTGGCAGGTCAGGTACACGGCCTGCTTGCCGCCGTTGGTGATGACGACCTGACCGCTCTGCACGTCGTACCCGGAGTCTCTGCGCGTCTTGACTGCCACTGCCTCACGGAGTTCAGGCAAACCGACGGCGGGGGTGTACTTGTGGTTCTTCGGATCCAGCGCGGCAGCCACGGCGGCGGCAACGATGTGATCGGGCGTGGCAAAGTCGGGCTCTCCCGCCCCAAAGCCGATTACGGGAGCGCCTGTCGCTCGGAGGGCCTTGGCCTTGGCGGTTATCGCCAACGTGGCGGATTCTGCCACCTTCGCCACACGTTGCGAGGTCCCAAGTGGGCGCGTCTCGGTCATTGATCTACTCTCCCTATGCAAGATCTACTCTCCCTATGCAAGATGTCATGAACCATAATCGGCGGTGAACAATGTCCGACATTCCCTCGATCGATCTGCCCGACGAGCTCATTCCTTCCGACGGGAGGTTCGGCTCGGGGCCGTCGAAAGTACGCACCGAGTCTCTGCTCGAGCTGGGCGTCACAGGCTCCAAACTCATGGGAACGAGCCACCGGCAACCCGGGGTCAAGTCGATCGTCGGTGCCATTCGCAACGGAATGCGCGAGCTGTTCTCTCTCCCTGAGGGATACGAGGTGGTCCTCGGCGTCGGCGGGGCGACTTCGTTCTGGGCGAGCGCGGCGTTCGCCCTGATCGAGAAGAAGAGCCAGCATCTCGACTTTGGTGTCTTCTCCGGCAAGTTCGCCAAGGTGGTAGCCGGCGCCCCCCATCTCGAGACGCCCGAGGTCATCACGTCCGCCCTGGGGACCCACCCGCTGCCGGTCCCCAACCCAGACGTCGACCTCTATGCCCTGACACACAACGAGACCACAACCGGCGTCATGATGGAGATCACGCGACCCGCCGCTCCCGGAATCGTCGCCGTCGACGCCACCTCGGCCGCCGGCGGCATGGCAGTCGATCCGAAGCAGTTCGACGTCTACTACTTCTCGCCCCAGAAGGTATTCGGCGCAGATGGCGGTCTGTGGATCGCCCTCGTTTCGCCCGCCGGAGTGGAGCGCATCGAGCGCCTGGCGGCCGGCGACCGATGGATTCCGGGTTTCCTCTCGCTGAAGGACGCAGTGGATAACTCTCGGAAAGACCAGACAACCAACACGCCGGCGCTGGCAACGCTGTTCCTGATCCGGCGCCAGGTTGAGTCGATGCTCGAGTTCGGCGGACTCGAATGGGCGCTCGATCGATGCGCCCGCTCGTCACGCATCGTTTACAGCTGGGCGGAGGAGTCTGACTATGCGCACCCGTATGTGGCCGACCCGGCGATGAGAAGCACCAACGTGGCGACCATCAACTTCGATGAGAAGATCGACGCGGGTGTCGTGTCCGCGGTGCTGCGCGACAACGGAATCGTCGACACCGGCGGCTACCGGGCCCTCGGCGAGAACCAGCTGCGTATCGCGATGTTCCCCAACGTGGAACCGGCGGACCTGGAGACCCTCACTAACGCGATCGACTACATCGTCGAGAGACTGTAGGAGTGGTCGATGTGGACGCGCAGAGGCTCAACCACTATCTGACGACAGTGGCGGCTCAGCTGCAATCCGAGGGCTTCCGCCCCAGGCAGGGACCTTCGAGAGAAGGGTCGCCTACCCGGTACTTCCACCGCCGACGCTTCCGGCCTACGAGGCTCTCTATCGTCGACACCGTCTGCGCCGTCAGAGCGTTCGACCAGATCTCTCCAGAGGAGTTTGTCGACTTCAGCGGATCGGTGTTTGCGGTCGCCCTGGCCGACAAGAGTTGGTTGCCGCGCGGGTTGGGTGGCATGGTTGTAGCACACGCCATCGCGGTCACCGAGACGGCCGGCGCAGACACGATCGGGCGAGCAGGTTCCTACGCCCCAAAGCACTGGGCCTCGGCCGAGTTCCCCGGTTTGGTGGAACTCGAAGAGCCGGCGGTGCACTGTTACGAGGGAACACCGGTTTGGGGAGGGGCCTACTACCGGTCATACCGTGACGCCGTGAGACGGCTCTTCACGCCGTATTGATGGCACCGGTCCGAGGCGCAGTCAAAGTCCGCGCAGATCCTCGGCGATGAGCGACAGACTGACCATGTCGTGGTATTCCCCGCCGCTGAAGTACTGGCGCCGCAGAATCCCCTCGGTCACGAACCCGCACCGGCGCAGGGCACATAGCGACGGCTCGTTGCCCGGCATCACTCTCGCCTCTACCCGCACCAGCCCGGCTTCTGCGATCGCCCAGCGCGAGAAGAGACCGATGGCGCGCGTCACCCATCCCCGGCGTCGCTCCTCCGGGACGATCCAGTAGCCGATCTCAGCAACCCCGGGTGTCTTTCGGTGCATCAGACAGATCAAACCAACCGCGGTTCCCGAGACGGAGATGGCGAGCGACAGGCCCTCACCCTTTGCCTGACGAGACCACTGCCGTTCGATGAACGCCCGCCCAGCCTCCGCCGTGTACACCGCAGGCACCGTCGTCCCTTGTGGGATCCTCGTGTCTGAGGACGCTTTCTCGATGCAGCCAACATCGTCCATGGTCCAGCGTCGCAGCATGACGACGCCGTCGCTCGGGTCGGGGTCCGGATAGGAGAGGAATGGCTGCCCATCCCCAGCGCTTCGGCTACTCGGTGACACCAGGTGTACGTGTTCCCAGCTCGCGATCGAGCATCAGCAGTGCGTAGCCGTTGCCTTCGATGCGCGTCAGGTCATCGATGATTTGTTGCACCGTAGCCTCTTCCTCGATCTGCTCGTTGACGAACCAATCGAGCAACGGATATGAGGCAAAGTCACGGGCATCCGTCGCCATCCCGTACAGGTCGTTGATGGAAGCCGTCACCCTCTTCTCGGCAGCCATCGCCGCCTGGAACACTTCGACGACCGTGGTGAACTCAGTCTTGGGCGCCGGGATCGCCTGCAGCACGACAGCCTTGTCACGATCGATGAGGAATCGGTAGAACCTCATGGCGTGGTCGTTCTCTTCGGCTGCCTGGGTGCGCATCCACACCGCCATCCCGGGAAAGCCCTCCCGCTCCAGCCATGCGGCCAGGGCGAGGTACTGATGGGAAGACGACAGCTCCATCGTCACCTGGTCGTTGAATGCTGCGGCTAGTTCATCGGTCAATGCCATCGTTTACCTCCTGATCCGCTCGTACTCTATCGAACTAACGTTGCCCCATGACTTGGGCCTTCACCGTCATCTGTCTCCTGCTGCTCGGGGTTTTGCTCTACTACGAGACTCGCCGGCCGATGCAACGTCGCTACCCCAAGCTGGCCACGTCGGCGGCCTTCGTGGCAGTCGGGATCTCGGCCGGGGCGCTCGACTCGACTTTCGGCACCATCATGCTGGCCGGGTTGTTGCTGGCGCTGATAGGCGACGTGTTCCTCGCCATCGACGGGCGGCGTCCGTTCGTCGCCGGACTCGCCGTGTTTCTGGCAGCCCATCTGGCGTATGCGGTGGCCTTCATCAACCGCGGGCTCGGTGAGGCGCTATACCTGCCGTTGCTCGGCGTCGCCCTGGCCGGAGCCGCGATCGGGCCCTGGTTGCTGCCCACCGTGCCGCAGGAGCTACGACCCGCTGTGGTCGCCTACATCGTCGCCATTTCCGTGATGGTCGCTTTCGCCGTCTCGACCAACACGCTGTCGGCGGACTGGCGGATCCCGATTGGCGCTGTCGGCTTCTACCTGTCGGACATCTTCGTGGCGAGGGATCGCTTCAATGCCCCCGGCTTCGTGAACCGTCTCGTCGGCCTGCCCCTCTACTACGGCGCACAGCTGCTGCTCGCCTGGGCGGCCGGGAGCTGAGCTACGTCCCCGAGGTCTTCATAAAGTGGTTCATAAGAGGCGGGCGATATCTCATCAGAGCCAATCAGATCGGCTTCAACGGTAGACGCCGCTCTTTGTACCCGCAGGACATCCGTAGCTGCTGCCGATTCGGCGAGGCTTCGACCCTGCAACGAGCACCCGCCCCGTATCGCGGTATGGTTCACGGCCATGAAGCGACTGATGATCCTGCGCCACGCCAAGTCGGATTGGAACTCCGGCGCCGACTCCGACCACACTCGGCCGCTCAACCGGCGCGGTACCGAGGCCGCCATGACCATGGGTCGGGTGCTCAGCCGCATCGGCGAGGTGCCCGACATCATTTACACCTCCTCGGCGACCAGGGCCAGGGAGACGGCCTTGCTCGCAGCCGATGCCGGGGGCTGGGACGTGGAGACGGTCGAACTCGATGAGCTCTACGGAACCTCAGCCGGTGGGGCGCTGGCCATCGCGGCCCGGGCACCGGAAGCGGCCGAGCGGCTGCTTCTGGTGGGTCACCAACCCACCTGGGGGTATCTGATCCGGGCCATCACCGGGGGCTCGGTCGAGATGAAGACCGCAACAGTGGCCGGGATCGACATGCACATGGATCGTTGGGAGCACGCTCCCGACGCCATGGGTAGCCTCGCCTACCTGATCCAGCCGCGCCTGTTCGAGGAGTTGTAATGGAGAAGATTCACGGTGGGCAGCTGCTCGCCAGAGCCCTCAAGGCGGAGGGCGTCGACACGATCTTCACCCTCACCGGTGGGCACATCGTCCCGATCCTCGACGGCTGTGTTCTCGAGGGCATCCGGGTCGTCGACGTTCGCCACGAGGAGACGGCCGCCCATGCTGCGGAAGCGTACTCCCGGCTCACCGGGAAACTCGGTGTCGCCGCCGTCACCGCGGGACCAGGGGTCACCAACACGATGACCGGGGTGATGAACGCCCATTACTCCTGTACGCCGATGCTGGTGCTCGGGGGCCGGCACCCCATCCACCAGGAGCACACCGGCGGTCTCCAGGAGATGGATCATCCGAGGCTCTTCTCCTCCATCACCCGATTCGCGGACACGGTGTGGGAGACAACACGCATCGCCGACTACATCTCGATTGCAGCCCGCCACGCCTTCGCCGGACGGGGCGGCCCCGTCTTCCTCGACATCCCGCTCGATGTCCAGGCAGCAACGGTGGCAGACAGCACGCCACTCCTCGACTACTACCGGGCACACGAGGGAAACGCCGCCACTTCTCAGGAAGTCGATGCGGTCGTTGCCTTGCTGGCTGGTGCGGAACGGCCGGTGCTGTTTGCGGGCAACGGTTTTCGCGGTGACACCGCCAAGGCCCTGGTGAGTCTGGCCGAGACAGCCAACTTTCCCAGCTATGTCAATAGCGGTGCCCGCGGCTCGTTCCCATTTGGCCATCCGCTGCTGGGGAGCCGGACCCGATCGATGGCTTTCGCCGGTGCCGACCTCGTGCTCGCGCTCGGGGTCGACTGGGACTTCCGCACCGGCTTCGGCCGGAAGATCAATGCCGACGCCACCGTCGTGCAGGTGGATGCCGACGCAACCAGAATCGGCTGGAACCGGCCGGCGCATCGCGGCATCGTTGCCGGTCCGGGTGTGTTCGTACAACAACTCCTCGGACATCCAGACGTGGCGCATGGCGATCGGGAGTGGTCGGCGCAGATACAGGCGGCCGAGGCCGAGCGGCTGGCCGCCGCCAACGCGGAGGCAGACGCTCCCAGTGAGCTGGTGGGCGCCCAGTTCTTTGGTCGCACCGTCGCCGGGTTCTTCGGAACCGACTCGGTCGTCGCCGTGGACGGCGGTGACATCGTCGCCACAACGGCCAAATGGCTGCGCACCTCCACGCCCGGTCACGTTCTCGAAGCGGGTCCTGCCGGCACACTCGGCACCGGGCCGGGCTTCGCCCTGGCCGCCAAGACCGTGTTTCCCGACAAGCGCGTCGGTATAGTCTTCGGCGACGGTGGCTTCGGATTCAACGGGATGGAGTTCGACACCTTCGTGCGTCTCGGGCTACCGGTCATCGGCGTGGTCGGCAACGACGGGGTGTGGAACAACATCAAGACCTTCCACAAGATGTTCTATCCGGAGCGTCTCGTCGCCAGCGACCTGGGACGACGCCCCTATCACGACGTCGTTGCCGCGCTCGGCGGCTACGGCGAACTGGTCACCCGCCCCGACCAACTCCTGCCCGCACTCGAGCGCGCCGCGGCGTCCGGTCTGCCTGCGCTGGTCAACGTGCACATCGACGAAACCTTCCGCGCCTCCAGCAACTACAGCGCATAACCATCGACGATCGATGGAGCAACGTGCCGGGTGCGGCGTGTTGCGAGGCGAGGCGAGGGGAGACACCACAGCGACCGCCGCTCGTCCTTCCCCCCTCGAACGGCCCAAAGGGCCGCCCGATCCCCCCGAAATGGGGGATCACTATGGGGGGATCACTATGGGGGGATCACCATGGGGGGATCACCGTTGCTTCCGGTGGTGGCGCGGCAGTGACCGACGGGAGGGAAGAGACAACCGCGACCGCCGCACGACCGATCCCCCGAAATCCTCAATCCGTCGGATGGGCGTCTTGGTGGCGAAGAGGTCGATTTCATCGGCCGTCTGAGCGATCCGGGTTGGATCCTTTCTGTGAATCTGGACCGATTCGCAAGGCCCTCCTCGACCTGGCCCGCCGGGCCGGTCGATCCTCCCAGAGGGAGGATGAATTCCTTCTCCGTTCGGGGAAAGTGGCGTCAGCGTCGCTGAAGTTGGTGGAGCGAAGGCGATGAGGCGAGAAACCGTGGGTTCAGGGAAACTGGGGGATCACCGTTGCTTCCGGTGGTGGCGCGGCAGCGCCCCTCCCCTTGCGGGAGGGACTGCTCGCGAGTCCGGGCTATTGTCTGGGCGGTTCGTCGCGTCCCCAGGGGTTGGTAGGATCTTCGGCCCGGAAGGCGAGGTTCGCGGGTGACCACCCAGAAGACATCTCTGAGGTCGATGCTGCGCGAGGGTGGGGCGATCGCAATCAGGTTCGCCGGTGCCCGCACAGGGTCCTTCTCGCTCGCAGTGCTCGGTGCGGCGCTGTTTGTCTCGGCCATCGTCGCTTCGGCCATCGTCGTAGGACGTGTGACCGACGAGCTCATCATCCCGGTGCTCGAGGGTGGCGCTTCCTACGCCGATCTTCTCTGGCCGGCAATGTGGGCGGTCATTGCAGTCGCCGTGTGGAAGGCCGCGGCGATCGTGCTGCGCCGCACCGCTGCCGGCTATCTACAGTTCCGGGTTCAGGCAGATGCCCGCCACGACCTGATCGACCATCTGCTCAAGCTCGAGCTCTCCTGGTATCAGCGCCAGTCGACGGGCACGCTCCTCGCCGTGAGCGACACCGACGTGCGCCAGGGCACTTTCATCCTCGCCCCGCTCCCCTACGGCATCGGGTCGTCCCTGCTTCTCGTCGGAACGGTGGTCTTGATCCTGGTCATGGATCTCTGGTTGGCGGTAACGGCGTTCGTTTGTCTGGGCGCGATCGTCGCCGTCAATATGCACGGGGCGTGGCGGATGTTCAACGCGTTCCGGGACGTGCAGGATCTTCGCGGCGAGGTGTCGTCGATCGCTCACGAGAGTCTCGACGGCGCCCTCACGATCAAGGCGCTGGGTCGGATCGACACCGAGACGGCACGCTTCCGGAAAGCGTCCGAGCAGTTGCGCGACAAGCTGACTTACACGCTGCAGATGATGGCTACCTACCGCGTCGGAGTCGAGGGTCTACTGTCGGCGGTGACCGTGGTGATGCTCGTGGCCGGCGCCATCAGGATCAACAGCGGTGACGTAACGCCCGGGGACATCGTCACCATTACGTATCTGCTCTCGCTGCTTTTCATCCCGATCCGCATCATCGGGTTCGTGCTGTGGTCGATCGCCTCGTCGCGAGCAGGCTGGGAGCGAGTGCAGAACGTGTACGACGTGCGCGATCTGGTCCCGTACGGCGATCTGCTGCCCGACACCGGCGAGAGCGGAGCCCACATAGCCGGTGCGGAGATCAGCTTCAGCTATGACGGTGGAGAGCCTGTGATCTCCGATCTCAGCCTCGCCATCAAACCCGAGCGCGTCGTTGCCGTCGTCGGCCCGACGGCATCGGGCAAGTCAACACTGACCGCACTCCTCGCTCGTCTCTGGGACCCGGCATCTGGAGCGATCACCATCGACGGCCGGGACCTGCGCAGCTTCGCCCGCTCGGCATTACCGGGAGAGATCGCTTACGTGTCCCAGGAAGCCTTTCTCTTCGATGACACCGTCACGGGCAACATCGCCTTCGGAGTGGTCGCCGACGATGACGAAGTCACCCACGCCGCCCGGCTCGCCGGCGCCCACGAATTCATCCTCGAGCTACCCGAAGGCTACGACACGGTCCTAGGTGAGCGCGGCACCAGCCTCTCCGGTGGACAGCGGCAGCGGATCGCGCTGGCACGGGCACTGGTCCGCAAGCCACGGCTGTTGATCCTCGATGACGCCACCTCGGCCGTCGATCCGTCGGTCGAGGCCAGGATCCTCGAGCGTCTCCGTGACTCCGAGATGCCCTCTACGGTGATCATCGTTGCCTACCGGACGTCGAGCATCGCCCTGGCCGACGAGGTCATCTTCATAGACGATGGCAGGATCGTCGCCCATGGCACCCACGGCGACTTGAGCCGGCGCGTGCCCGGCTACGCCCGCATCGTCGACGCCTACGCGGTCGAGTCGTCAGGCGAGGAGGGGCGATG
This sequence comes from uncultured bacterium, assembly GCA_963801165.1. GTDB lineage: Bacteria > Actinomycetota > Acidimicrobiia > Spongiisociales > UBA5794 > JAAETI01. The sequence goes on along the minus strand of CAWDDT010000010.1, from coordinate 223,942 downwards.
AGCGAGGAGACCGTGAGCCGCAGCGGCGCATTCCGGGCCCTGCGCCGCGCTTTCGCCGAGACTCCAGCCCTACGCAAAGGGCTCGGTCTCACCATTGTGTTCGCCACCCTCGGCACCCTGATCCAGATCGTGGTGCCTATCGTGGTGCAGCAGATCATCGACCACGACCTGCTCGGCAGCGATCGGGTCGACACCGCCGCGGTCGCAATCAAGGGCACCCTCGCCCTCGTCGCCATGTCTGCTGCGTTCCTGGTGCGGCGTCTGGCTCTCGTGCGTCTGGCGCACGCCTCGGCGACCGGTCTGTCACACCTCCGGGTGCGCACCTTCGAGCATCTGCACCGACTCTCGATCCTGGTCACCGAGGCCGAGCGGCGCGGTGCGCTGGTGGCCCGGGTCACCTCCGACATAGGGTCGATCCAGGACTTCATGGACTGGGGCGGTGTCGGATTGCTCATCGGGGTCGCCCAGATCGTCGTGGCCCTGGTAGCGATGCTCGTGTATCGCTTCGACCTCGCCATGATCGTGCTCGGCGCCGTCGTCGCCTACACGGTGCTGCTGATCTTGATCCAGCGTATCCTGGGACGAGCGCACGACCGCGTACGGAAGCGGGTCGGCCAGAGCCTGGGTGCCATGGGTGAAGCGATCACCGGGCTACCGGTGATCCGGGCATACGGCGCAGAGGAGGAGACGAGGGCGAAGGTCGCAGACGCCCTCGACGCCCAGTTCAGCAGTGAGTACCGAACCGCCCTACTCGGTTCGAGCCTCTTCTCGAGCGCCGAGCTGTTCGCCGGGCTGATCACCGCCGCCGTCATCGGCATCGGTGTGGTCACCGGCGTCGAAGCCGGGATGAGCGCCGGAACGCTGCTCGCCTTTCTGTTCCTGGTGAACTTGCTCGTGCAACCGATTCAAACGCTCGTCGAGACACTCAATAATGCCCAGTCGGCGGCGGCCGGGGTGCGCCGCATCCTTCGCATTCTCGACAGCAAGGTCGAGATCGACGATCCCGAGCGGCCGGTGCCTTTGCCCGCCGGTGCCCTCGACATCGACTTCGAGGACGTGACGTTTGCCTACAACGACGAGACAACGCTCTTCAGGCATCTCGATGTGCATATCGACGCTGGGACAAGGGTCGCCGTCGTCGGCGAGACCGGGTCCGGCAAGTCGACGTTCTCGAAGCTCCTCACGAGGATTCACGACCCGGGGAGCGGGAGGGTGTTGGTTGGCGGGGTGCCGCTCACCTCTGTTGCGATCGACGATCTCCGCAGCCGGCTGGCGTACGTGCCGCAAGAGGGCTTTCTCTTCGCCGCGACGATCGCCGACAACATTCGCTACGGCAAGCCCGGGGCAGGCGACGACGAGATACTGGCCGCTATCCGGGACCTGGAGCTCGAGTCGTGGCTGGACCAGTTGCCGGCCGGGCCGGCCACGCCGGTAGGCGAACGGGGAGGGCAGCTCTCTGCCGGGGAGCGACAGCTCGTGGCCCTGGCCAGGGCATGGATAGCAGCACCCGATGTCCTGGTGCTCGATGAGGCAACGTCTGCGGTAGATCCTGCGCTCGAGATTCAGACGAGGCGCGCGATGGAACGCTTGATCACAGGACGTACCAGCGTAACGGTGGCGCACCGGCTCTCCACGGCGGAGGCTGCCGACGAAGTGCTGGTTTTTGCCGATGGCCGTCTCGTCGAGCGCGGCACCCACCACGAACTCGTCGGACATGGTGGGGTGTACACGGCTCTGTACGCCGATTGGGTGAGAGGCACTCAGGAAGTCCGGTGAGCGAAACGTGAGCTGCGTCGGTGTCTCGCCGCGTCTCGAGCCTGGGAGCTGCGCCGCGCACGGTTCGGCGCACGAATGTCTGCCCCGCCCGATCAGCGCTTTTTGTCACACCGCAAATGTATGGTTGGGGTACCGAGCATCGTCGCGCTCGTGAAAAGGAGGCAGGAGGATGGCGTACCAACACGGGCTCTTCGCATGGGCGGACATTTCAACACCGGACCCGGCGGCTACGAGCGCGTTCTACACGGCCCTCTTCGGCTGGGATGCCGAAGAGCAGCATGACCCGGACGGCAACCACGTGTACACGATGTTCAAGCTCGATGGGAAGGTAGTCGCCGGGCTCGGGCCCCAGCCTGACGGCGGGGAACAGGAGATGCCCGCGGTCTGGAACGCCTACATCACTGTCGACGACATCAACACCGCGGTCGACGGGTGGGCTCTCGCCCGCGGCAAGGTCGTGATGCCTCCGATGGACGTATTCGACTCCGGGCGCATGGCCGTCGTGGCCGACCCCGAGGGGGCGATCGTCGCTCTGTGGCAAGCGCGGGAGTACGCCGGTGCGGAGGTCTTCAACTCTGCCGGCGCGATGACCTGGAACGAGCTCAACACCCGGGACGCGGCCGCAGCGTGCGAGTTCTACGGCAAAACCCTGGGCTGGGAGTTCGAGCTGTTTCCAATGGAAGGTGCGGGCGACTATTGGGTGATCAAGATACCTGACAAGTCGCTTGAGGCACCGTTGAGCGGAGACGCGTACAACGGAGGGATTCTCACGATGAGTGATGATTTCCCGTCCGAGGTCCCCGCCTATTGGAGTGTGTATTTCACCAGCGCTGATGTCGACGCCGACGCGGCAAAAATCACCGAGCTGGGAGGCTCCGTCATGACCGGCCCGATGGACACTCCTTCGGGTCGGATAGCGGTCGTCGCCGACCCGGCAGGAGCCATCTTCAATCTGATCAAGCCGCCGTCCGCCCAGTAGCGGCATCGGACGCGGCCGATGATGCCAAGCCCGGTGAGGTTCGGCTAAATGCCGTCCCCGCCGGGCCTGAACCCGGGTGCCGTCTCGATTATCGTCGGTGGTGTATTCGCGGATCCGGCGGCGAGCTCTGCCGGCATGTCCTGGAGAGAAGACCTGGATGACTGAGAACTCCAACACGGACCCGACCGGGGTTCGCCCTGAATGGACGCCCCCTCAGATCGACGTCGCTTCGGTGAAGACCGGTGACATGCCGGGCGACAAGGTACGAATCAACGAGTCGCACATCGGGAAAGCCAGCACCATCTTTCCCTATCTGCTGCAACGGCTGACCGAAGCGCCCGACGACCGGGTCGTCGTCTCGGTCTACGGTGGATCTGGAGTAGGCAAGTCCGAGATCGCCTCCGTGCTCGGGGAATACTTCCGGCAGCAGGGTTTCGCCTCCTACGTCATGTCGGGCGACAACTACCCGTATCGGATACCCCAGCACAACGATCTCGAGCGCTTGTCCGTATACCGGAATGCTGCCCTGAGCGCTTTGGCCCGGGACGCGGAATTCAGCAACGCCCGGATGAAGGCCCTCAGGCAGATGTGGCCGGAGATGAAGGATATGGATCCGAGGACCTACCCCGATGACGATGCAACGTGGATGACGGTCTACCACGATGCCGGACGGCAGGCTCTCGTCGAGTATCTGGGCACGGAACGCGAGACCGAATTCTCGATGGTCAACACCATCATCGAGTCGTTCAAGGCCGGCCAGGACAGGATCAATCTGAAGCGGATGGGACGAACCGCCGACGATGTTCGCTACGAACCGGTTGATCTCTCCGACGTCCGGGTGCTCATCATCGAGTGGACCCACGGCAACAATCCATTGCTCGAGGGCGTCGACTACCCGATATTCCTGTTCAGCACGCCTGCAGAGACGCTGGCGCACCGGCTGGCACGAGGGCGGGACAAGAACGCCGACAGCCCGCTGATCACTCTCGTGTTGGAAATCGAACAAGAGAAGCTCGTCGCTCAGGCCGACCGGGCCGCATTGATCATCTCGAAGGACGGCGACGTCCTCCCCTTCGCAGAGTTCCAACGACGGCTTGCCGAGCCCTAACCCACAGGACTCCCCGAGATGCAGGCGCAGGCCATGACCAGGAGTTGCAGATGAGACCCTCGTTCGAGCTGCGACGTATCCTCCTCATGATCACGAGACGAGACGCCGGTATCCCGGGGGGCGTCCCACGAGAACGGCGACAAGCACAACGGAGACGAGGATGAGGCCAAGCGGCGATCTACTGCCCGACGGAGTCATGTTCAACGCATACCCCGACAGCTGTGGTGGCACCCTGGGTGCGATCGTGGGTTTGTTGAGTCCGGGAAAGGCACTCGACGGCGCTTTCTCGCTTTTCTACATCCTGCCTTCGCTGTATAACTCGGATCTAGATCGCGGGTTCTCGATTGTCGACTACGGAATCAACGGCGTCATTGCCAGCGAAACAGACCTGCGGGACCTCCGCGAACTCGGTCTCGATCTGAAGCTGGACTTCGTTCTGAACCACATATCGGTGCAGTCTCCCCAGTTCAAAGACATCTTGGAGAACGGTGACGACTCTGGCTTCGTCGACTTTTTCATCGACTGGAACAAGTTCTGGGAAGGGAACGGAGAAGTCGGCCCTGACGGCTACGTGATCCCAAACCGGGTGCACCTCGAGAAGCTCTTCATGCGCAAGCCCGGGCTTCCCATCCTCGAGGTGCCCTTCCCCGACGGCTCCAGTCGGTTCTACTGGAACACGTTCTACCAGCAGGTGACCGTGATTCCTCCAGAGGCCTCGGATCTGCGTTCCGCCGTGGGCCTGCCGGAGGAGGCTGCCGGGGCGATCGCCGGGCACATCGCCGATTACGCCGGGAACGGCGAGCCCATACACGACATCGACCTCGGCGAGTACAACCACCTTCGACCCGAGATTGTCGAGTACGTCAAACGCAGCTGCACCCGGTACCTCGGCCAGATGGATCTGAACGCGAGGTCGGACGACGTGTGGGACTACTACGACGCATCGTTGCGACGGATGAAGGAATACGGGGCGAGGATCATCCGCCTCGACGCTTTCGCATACCTCCACAAACAGGTTGGGCTGCGAAACTTCTTCAACGAGCCCGGCACGTGGGACTACATCAATCGGCTCAGGCAGATTGCTGCGAAGTTCGACCTGTTGCTGCTGCCGGAAATCCATTCCCGATATGACGAGCGGATCCATGAGAAGCTGGCCGGCAACGGCTATGCGTTCTACGACTTCTTCTTCCCAGGACTCGTGATCGACGCACTCGAGACCGGCAGGCACGGCCACCTGATCGAGTGGATGCGGGAAGTGGTGGAGAAGCAGTACGTAACCGTCAACATGCTCGGCTGTCACGACGGAATTCCTCTCCTGGACATGAAGGGCCTACTGACCGACCAATCCATCGACCGCTTGATCGATGTCATCCTCGACCGGGGCGGCATGGTGAAGGATCTCTTCGGGCCGGATGGCAAGAAGATCGCGTATTACCAGGTGAACGCCACCTTCTACAGCGCCCTGGGTGAGAACGATGACAAGCTAATGCTGGCAAGGGCCATCCAGATGTTCATGCCCGGCGTACCGGAGGTTTGGTATCTCGACCTTTTCGCAGGCACCAACGACCACGAGGCGGCCCGGGCAGGTGGCCACAAGGAGATCAACCGAACCAACCTGTCGACGGCCGAGATTCGCTCGAGGTTGCAGCTGCCCGTCGTGCAGCGCCAGTTGGAGCTCTTGCGGTTCAGAAACACGTTTCCGGCTTTCGGCTCCGACTCCCGGCTCAACATCGATGATTCAACGGAAAGCCGACTCAACCTCACCTGGACCAGGGGCGACCATTGGGCTTCCCTGACGGCTGACTTGACCACGTTTGCCTTCGAGATCTCTTACTCGAATGGCGACGGCGAGCACACACTCACGCTCTAAGGGCCTGAACTAGACCCTCCTAGCCGGTCTGGCGACTTGCCGGACGCACCATACCGGTGGCGTTTCTCAGTGACGCCACCAGCGGTGGGTGAGCAGGATCACCACCGGATAGATCTCCAGCCTGCCGACAACCATCAGGAAAGACAGGACCAGCTTGCCGTCGGCACCGAGACCGGCGTAGCTCCCCGCCGGCCCGACGCGGCCGAGAGCCGGGCCAACGTTGCCGAGGGCGGACGCCGCCGCCGAGATACTCGTCAATGCGTCGAGACCGGGTTCGAGGAAGCCGAGCGCGATCGACCCGGCGACGAAGAACCCTAGGTACAAGGCAAAGAAGGCCATCACCCCTTGCACCAACCTGGGCTCGACCGGCTTGCCGCCGTAGCGCTCGACGGGGACGACCCGCGGGTAGACGATGCGGCGCAGGTTGGACGCGACGCTCTTGTAAGCAATTCCGAGCCGATAGGTCTTCACCCCACCGGACGTTGACCCGGCCATGCCGCCGAGGAACATGAGCAGCAACAGCACGAGCACCAGCCCGGGAGCCCACGACGCCCAGTTCACCGTGGAATAACCGGTGCCGGTAACGGTGGTCACCCCCGTGAACACTGCGTCGCGTACCCGTTGCTCGACCCCGCTGCCGAGGGACCAGCTCCCCAGAGCAATCACCGCACCCGCTGTCCCGAGTATCGAGACATATGCGACGAACTCGCTGTTGTCCAGGTAGGCGCGAGGATGCCGCCAGGCGCGGAAATGCAGGGCAAAGGACGTGCCGGCGATCACCATGAAGACGATGACCACCCACTGGGTATAAGGGGCGAACCCGGCCAGCGAATCAGCCTCCGTCCCGAAGCCGCCGGTCGGCATCGTGGTCATGGCGTGAGCCACTGCCTGGAACAGGCTCATGTCTCCGACCGCGAGCAACACGACCAGCACGCCGGTGAGACCGACATACAGCCACCAGAGGCGCTCCGCCGTGTCCCGGAAGCGCGGCGTCATCCGATCGGGCTCCGGGCCGGGCGCTTCGGCTCGGGCCAGCTCGACACCACCTGCGCCCAGCATCGGGAGTACCGCTATCGATAGCACGATGATTCCCATACCCCCCACCCACTGTGTGGTCGCACGCCAGATCAGCATCGCATGCGAGAGCACCCCGGGATCGGCCAGTACAGTCGCTCCGGTCGTCGTGAACCCGGCCGCGGTCTCGAACAGCGGATCCACAAGACCGTGGAGCGACCCGCTCAGCAGATACGGCAGCGTCCCGAAGACCGTGAGCAGGAACCACGCCAGCGCCACTACCGCAAACCCCTCACTCGAGGTGAGGGTTCCTTTCACCTCCGTGTGCCGGCGCCCGAGCAACCAGATTGACAGCCCCAGTGCGGCGGTCACCAGCAGCGCCAGGACATCGGACCATTCCCGGTAGATCACGCCGGCGAGGACGGCAGGCAGCGTGGCCACACCCCCGGCCGCGATCACGGCGGCAACCACAACGATCAGTCGGCGGCGAACGGCCGATGCGATCACGGAAGCAGAAGCTTCTCTACGGCGTCGATGGCCTCGCTCTTGGCGAAGATCACGACATGGTCCCCTGCCATCAGCGTTGTATCGCCCCTTGGGACGATTACGTGGTCTCCCCTGGCGATGCCACCGAGGACTGCATCCCGGGGCAGGTCGAGGTCGACCAGGGCCACCCCGGCCGATGGAGAGTCCCCGGCGATCTCGATCTCGAGAGCTTCGGCGTCTGTGTCCTTGACGGTCGCCACCGAGAGGATCCGGTCGCGGCGTACGAACTGCAGGATCATGTTCGCCACGGCCACCCGCGACGACAGCGTCGCATCGATTCCAACGTTGCGCAGCAGCCCGGCCACAGATCGGTGACCGAACCGGGCAATCGTTTTCGGAGCGCCCACCGCACCGGCCACGAGACACCCCATGAGGTTCTTCTCGTCGAGACCGGACAGACCTACCACCACGTCGCCACGACCCAACCGTAGCGAGGTCAGGAAATCGGCATCGGTGGGCTCCGCCTGCAGGATCCAGGCCCGGCACCGGCGGGCCATCAGAGCCGCCCGTTCCGGGTCGGCCTCGACAATCAGCACCTCATAGCCGGCGTCGAGGAGAATCTCCGCGGTCATCTCGGCAATCCGCGTGCCGCCGAGGATGATCACCCGGGAGATGGGCTCCACATCTATGCCGAACATTGCGATCGCATCCCGCACGCGGCCATGTTCCACCATGACCACAATGTGGTCTCCCGCTTCGACGCGCGTCTCGCCGCGACCTATCTGGGTTTCTTCACCACGGACGACCGCGGCCACGATGAAGTGCCACTTCCCGGACACCCGTTGCCGCAGGTCCAGAACCGAATGGCCGTCGGCCGGAGACCCGGCGGTGACCACACCGGCCACCAGGCTGAGCCTGCCCCCGGCGAAGTCCGCATACTCGGTGACGCCGGCATGCTGGGCCAACATGGCTGCCTGGCGCGCCGTGGAAATACGGGCATCCACGACGACATCGACACCAAGACCGGGCGACACCTCGCGCAGATCGGGGTCCTCGACACGGGCCACTGTTCTCCGCACCCCGAGCGCCTTCGCTCCCCGGCACGCGAGCACGTTGGCACCGTCGTTGTTGGTGACGGCCAGAAACAGACCCGCTTGCTCCACACCGGCCCGGCGCAGCACGGTGGGGCTGGCACCGTTGCCGTGGACCATGAGCACGTCGAGCCGCTCCTGGATCCGTGCCGCCTTGTCCTCGTCGACCTCGATGATGACGACTTCCTGGCCCTCGGCGACGAGTCTCTCGGCCAGATAGGAACCGTCATGACCGGCACCGACGATCACAACCCGCACTTTGGCTCTCTCTTCCGATCGCTTGGGCAAAGAGTAGCGATCCAGACCCTGTCGTCCTGCTTCCGGCGTATGTGAGACCGGCATCCCGGCACGGTCTACGCACGAACCGGGCGTGCCACGTTCACCGGAAGTCTCGTGACTTAATGCCCTCCACCGGCCAATGCTCGAAGCGGTGAGCGACGAAGTTGGTGACCCCGTCCTGATATTCGACAACACCGTCGATCACCACCCCGATTGCTTTCCTGGCGATCTCGTAGTTTGCATCCCACACCTGGGGAAGGACAACGACGTTGAGCAGACCGGTCTCGTCCTCGAGGTTGAGGAAGCGCACCCCACGGGCGGTGCTGGGTCGTTGTCGGTGGGTGATCAGACCCCCGACCCTCCCCCGCTTGCCGTGTATGTGCAACGCCAGGACGTCGCTGATCTCCATACATCCGATCCTCTCCAGTTCGGCACGTAGAAAACTGACGGGATGGGTTGGTGAGATCGAGGTCGACCACAGCTGTGCTTGCATCACCTCCGGTGGCGTCATCTCGCTGAGCTCGGGTGGTTGCGTTCCATCTCCCAGGGCCAGCTTTCCCGGCCCCAATCCGGCGAGCGCCCCCGCCGCCCAGATACCCTCACGACGGCCCAGCCCGAGCGGAACCAACGCCCCGGAGGCGGACAGAGCCTCGAAAGCACCCACGTCGAGGCCGGTTCGCTGCGCCAGATCCTCCGGGTTGTCGAACGGCCCGCCGATCTGACGGGCGGCCTCGATCCTGGTGATCTCCTTGTCTCCGAGATTGCGCACGTAGCGCAGCCCGATCCGCAGCGCCACCGGGATCCGGATCGGATCGTCTATCGAGCCCTGACCGTCCCGCCACCGGGCACCGAGATAGTCGCTCGTGCCGTTGCGGGGCACCGGATACGGGACGACCGTGCAGTCGTACCAGGATTGGTTGATGTCCGGCGGCAGCACCACCACCCCGTGGTGTTGGGCATCCTGCACGAGTGTGTTCGGGGTGTAGAAACCCATCGGCTGGGCGTTGAGCAGCCCGGCGAAGAACTCGGTGGGCCAGTGGTACTTCAACCAGGAGGTGGCGTACACGATGTAGGCGAACGAGACCGAGTGACTCTCGGGAAAGCCGAACGAGGCGAATCCCTGGAGCTTCTCCCAGATCTCATCGGCAGCGGCTCCGACAACACCGTTACCGGCCATCCCGGTGTACACCTCGTCGCGGAGCTTGGCCATCTCCTCGTCCGAGCGTTTGTGGGTCATCGCCTGGCGGAGTCGATCGGATTGACCGGCGGTGAACCCGGCGCACACCCGGGCCAACTCCATGAGCTGCTCCTGAAAAACGGGGACCCCGAGCGTCTTCTTCAGGATCGGCTCTGCTGTCGGATGCGGAAAACAGATCGGCTCGAGACCGTTACGGCGGCGCAGGAAGGGATGGACCGAGTGCCCCTGGATAGGCCCGGGTCGGATCAACGCCACCTCGATGGCGAGGTCGTAGAACGTGCGTGGCTTCATCTTGGGCAGAGTCGCCATCTGGGCCCGTGACTCCACCTGGAACACCCCGACGGTATCTGCCCGTGTCAGCATGTCGTAGATGACCGGCTCCTGCGGGATGGTGGCCAGGTCGATGTCGATGCCGTGGACCTCTTTGATCAGGTCAACCGAGAGGTGCATCCCGTTGAGCGCTCCCAAGGCCAGCAGATCGAACTTGACCACACCCATGGCGGCACAGTCGTCCTTGTCCCACTGCAACACCGAGCGATCCTCCATCCGCCCCCACTCCAGCGGCGCCACGTTCCACAAGGGATGTTGCGAAACGACCATCCCCCCGGAGTGGATGCCGAGATGACGGGGGAATCCGTCGAGCCGGGTGCAGACGTCGTAGATGTGCTCGGCGGTCAGTCCCGCTGGTAGCTCGACCTCGTTGCGGATCGCCTGCGGGCTGCGGGTATCGAGGTATTTGGTGAGACCATTGACCTGAGCCTGGGTGAGACCGAACGCCTTACCGACGTCCTGGAGCACCGAGCGTGCCCGATAGGTGATTACGTTGGCGACCATGGCGGCCCGCTCCCTGCCGTAGCGCTGGTAGCAGTACTGGATAACCTCCTCGCGACGCTCCGCCTCGAAGTCGATGTCGATGTCGGGGGGACGGCCCCGCTCCGCCGACAGGAACCGCTCGAAGGGGAGGTTGAGCCGGATCGGATCGACCCGGGTCAGACCGATGCAACGGCACACAGCCGAGTCGGCGCCTGAACCGCGAATCTGGCAGTAGATGTCCTGCGAGCGGGCGAACTGCACGATGTCCCAGGCGACGAGGAAGAACCCGGCGAAACCGAGCTCATTGATGACCCCGAGCTCGTGCTCCAGCCTCGTCCTGGCCCGGGGGTCGGTACGCCCACCCTCACCGGGGTAGACCGTGCAGGCACCCTCGAAAGCGAGGTGGGTGAGGTATTCGATCTCGGTGGTGAACGCCCCCGGCATAGGAAAGTCGGGTAGCGCCGGCGCCACCAGGTCGAGATCAAAAGCGAGGCTCTCCCCCAGCTCGGCGGCGGTCTCCGCTGCTCCCCGGTACCGACTCAACAGCCGGTGCATCTCGGCCGGCGAGCGAAGGTATCTCTGATCGGTGGCTGGGCGGAAACCGTCTGCCGTGTCGAGATCACGGCGTCCGGCGATTGCCGCCAGCACCTCGGCGAGATCGGCATCGTGACGTCGGGCGTAGTGAACGTTGTTGGTGGCCACCAGAGGCACCCCGGCTATCCGGGAGACTTCGGCGATCATGTCGTTGCGAAGATCGTCTTCCGGCATCCCGTGGTCCCACACCTCCAGGTAGAACCGTCCCGGGAACAGGTCTTTGAGCCGCTCCGCCTCCCCGAGCGCCTTGTTGAGATCGCCGGCCAGGGCCGCCCGGTTGACGGCTCCGCTGCGGCAACCCGACAACGCCACCAGGTTGCCGTGGCGGGAGGCCTCCTCGAGATCGCGGTAGCTGTAGACCGGGCTGTCCTTCTCCCCCCGGAACTGCCCTGTCGTGATCATCCGGGCTATGGCGGCGTAGCCCCTCGGGTCGGGCGCCAGCAGCACCACATGATCGGTCTCGGGCTTGTTCACCGGCTTGGATCCATGCATCCGCCGGATCCGGCCGCGGCGGTGGGGCTGGTCTGGGGTAGGAGACGAGCTCGGCACAGGCCTTCGGCCGACCCCCCTCCCCCCACCTTCGGCGGGTGGACTGAGCGGGAGGCCTATCTCGGTGCCGTAGACGACCGGCACCCCCAACTCGCGTGCTGCCTGGTGGGCCTTGACGACACCGCGAAAACCGTCGTGGTCGGTCACTCCCAGCGCCGCATACCCCAACTCTGCGGCCACGGCGACCATCTCGGCGGGATGCGAAGCCCCGTCGAGAAAGCTCATGTTGGTGTGACAATGCAGCTCGGCGTATCGAACCATGGGATCGACATTGTATCGAACATATGTTCGATAGCGCCAGCGCCGGCCACTCCCCACCCTGCCGACCGATACGCTCCGGATTAGGAGTGGGCTGAATAATTCCAGCTCAAAGCTCGATGGCCGAGTCGACAGCCTCGAGATTTCGGGGCATTGCGAGCCTTCACGGCGACTAAGCCGCCCTCCTAATCCGCTACGGGGTTCCCTCGCGGTACGGTGTCTCGGTGACGATGACGGTCTGCCCGAAGTCGCCGGAATTCAGGCCGCAGTATGAGGAGCTGCCACGCAGCCAGATCTCCACGGTGTGATCACCGCTGGCCAGTCCGGTGAAGAGACCCGTCACCGATATCGCATCGTTCTCCGAGTAGACGACTACACCGGCTCCGGAATTCTCGTACGAGGTCGAGTTGCTGCCGTTGTCCTTGTAACCGTCGATGCGCAACTGCCATTCGCAGAACCCGGACGGATCCTTGTCGGCGTGGGCGTTCCAGTTGAGCAAGACGGCGGTACCGTCGGACACCTTCGTGAAGGTGCCGACCGCCCGGTGAAGCTCATAGTCGCCGGTGAGACTGGTATCGCCACTGCTCCCGTCATAGAGAAGGCGGGTGATGACCGGTGCGCTGCGATGCAGGAAGGCGGCCATTTGGCCACGGGTAACGTTGTCGCTCGGGCAGTAGTGATCGTTAGTCGGCGGATTGCAGCCCAGCGTGATCCCGTTGTCGGCGAGCCAGCCGATATCGCTGTGGAACACGTGTGTGTCGGGCACGTCGGTGAATTGATCGGCGGCCCACACACCGACCGGGACCATGAGGAGCGCGATCACCCCCACTGCTACTAGCCCCCTCAAACTCGCTTTGCCGTGCTTTGGCATGGCGCTCCCTCTCTCGACTGACGATGCAACGAAGCTTACGCGCGGGGGGACGACGTGGGATTGACTTTGTTCACGATCGGCCTAACGACCCCCCGCCGAGAACCGGAAAGGCGTAGGCTATTGTGCATGAACGAGTTCACGGTCCACATGGCCAATCGCCCCGGCCAGCTTGCCACCCTCACCGACAAACTCGCCGAGGCCGGAGTCCACATCGAGGCCCTCGCCGCTTTCTCGATCGGGACCGACAGCATCGTCCGGTTGATGGCAAGCGATGTCGACGAGGCCCGCCGCGTATTCCGTGACGCCGGCATCCAGTACGAAGAGCAACGGGTCATCGAGACCGTCGTCAAGGACAACCCGCACGCCCTTGCCGAGATGGCCCGCAAGCTGGCCGATTCCGGCGTCAACATCGAGGCCATGTACCTGCTGCACGCAAACGGCGACAGTCTCCACTTTGCGGTGGCAGTAGACGATCACCTTTCGGCATTGCCACACCTTCAGGGTGGATGATTTGCCTTGAAACGACAAGCAGTATACCAATTGTCTCAACAGAGCAATAGCTGTTATACTTGTCTTGGTAGAGCAAATCAAGGAGCAAAGTGCAACTGGCCGCTGTCATCGGCGACATCGTTGACTCCAAGCTGACGCGTGAGCGCGACACTATGCAACACGCATTCGTCGATGTCCTCGACGTGGTCAACCACACCACCTCCCCGCTCACAACGCTGCGGATAACCCGGGGTGACGAGTTCGAGGGCTCGTACGCAACCATTGCCGGGGCATGGGCGGCAACGCTGCGGCTGCGTCTCCTCATGAGAGCGCACGGCCACGACCTATGGCTGAGCGTCGCCTGGGGCGAGGTGACCGCCTTCCCCGAGTCTGCCGACGCCGCGGTGCAGGACGGTCCGGCGTGGTGGACGGCCCGTGACGCCCTCGTCGCCCTCAAGCAATCGTCACGGCAAAGGGTCCCGGAGAATCGACGAACCGTTTTCACCGCCGGATTCACCGCCGGCTTCGCCGACCCGGCGTTTCTCGAAGTCGCGGTGAGCCTACGCGACGAGGTGCTCGCCGGGATCGACGATTCGGACGCCCGGATAACCCTCGGTCTCCTCGACGGCGCTACCCAGACCGCCATTGCCAAGCAACTCGGCGTCACCCCCGGTGTCGTCTCACGCCGGGCTCATCGCAATGGTCTGCTCAGTCTCGCCGCTTCTGCGAAGACCACGTCATGACCGACCCGGCGATCCACTGGCTTGGCTACACGGCAATCGTCGCGATCGCTCTGGTGTTGGCCTGGTGGCCGACGGCAGCCGTGGTTCGCCGGCTGCTGACGGCGATCGAACTGAACGACGGTGCGACAATCTCGCGGCCCGGTCTGGGCCGGTGGATAGGCCGCTTCGAGCGAATACTGATCGTGCTGCTCATGATCTCCGACGCCCCCACTGCCGTAGGGTTGGTGGTGACGGCCAAGAGCATCCTGCGCTTCCCCGAGATCACCGGTGACGACCCGGCGATGCGGCCCGAATACGTGCTCGTCGGATCGTTGGCGAGCTGGACCATCGGAGTCGCCATCGGGTACGTGGCGCGGCTGCTCATCGGTCAGTTGCCGTAGCCGAGCCACATCTCCGCCCGGGCTCAGACCAGCGTCGCCTCCAGCGTGATCTCGACGTTGCCCCTGAGGGCGTTGGACACCGGGCACCCCTCTTTGGCGGCAGCGGCACTTGCGGCGAAGTCCTCGGCGCTGACACCGGGAACCGATCCGGTCACCGACAATGCCATTGTGGTGAGTCGCCAGCCCGCCTCGACCTTCTCGAACGTTGCCACCGCCTCGACGTCGAGCTTGTCGGGTGCATGGCCGGCGCCGGCAAGCGTGTTCGACAGCGCCATGGAATAACAGGCCGCGTGGGCGGCTGCAATCAGCTCTTCGGGGCTCGTCTTGCCGGCAGCTTCCTCAGTGCGGCTCGCCCACGAGACCGGCAGCGGGCCGGCCGCGCCGCTTCCTGTCAGACTCGTCGTTCCCGAGCCGCCAAACAGGTCCCCACTCCAACTCGCCGTTGCCTTGCTCTTCATGCGTCCTCCGATCTGCGTGGTCGCTGAGACTAGATGGTGGACACCACCTCCGGCGACGCTACGTGGTACTCCCTATACGGCATCTGCGGTGCTGACGGCCCAGGCCAGACCATCGTCTGGATCGGCAACAGCGAGATGGAACCCCCAACCGCCGATCCGGTCCCCAGGCTCCCACAGCACCCACTGTAGCGAGGCACCCTCCTCGCCGAGCGCCTCCGGATCGTCGATGTCGTCGTAACCCAGCAGGGCTGCGAGCGCCCACCAGGCGAGCATGCGGCCAACTGGACTTCCCCGTCTGCGCCCGTACGCCCCACCGGAGGCACCGGTCCACGCCATCACCTCGAGCGCCGTCTTCAGGTCGACCTCGGCGGCCCGCACCCGGTGTGGACCCAACGTCCGGATCGCCGCATAGGGGTCACCGACAACGGTGACGCCGACGGTGCGCCCGTTTGACTGCTCGCTCCACGGCTGAGTCAGGACCGCAAGCGCCTCGAGCGCATCGTCTTCCGTCTCCTTGGCGACCGGTTCGCCCAATTCGATCCACGCCAGCCCGGGACGATCTCCCTCGGGGAAATCGGCTCGGTCCGATCGGTAGGCCGCGAGCGAGTAGCGCGGCTCCCAGGGTTGGATGCCGATCGGCAGTTCGAGTACGTGGCTGTCGATGTCAGCCCCCGTGACGGCGTCACCACGCAGCACCCGCTCATGTGCGACCAGGGTGCGAAGCCTCCGGTCATCAATCTCGCCCTCGAGCTCCTCCCACGTGTGGGTGGATGCCGCCACCTCCCACAGAGGCCCGAGCGCAAAGCGACCTGCGCCTTCCTTCACGACCGTGCCCGCAAACGAGGCCGGTGCGTCGAGCGCCAGCCGGTACTCGGCGAACTGGGCAATCCCCCATAGCTGCTTGCCGCGCTCGACAGCCTCGATACAGCGGTCCCGCAAAGTTACGATCCCCGGCCAGTCGCGTGACGTGACGAGTCCGTCGATGAGTCGGATCAACCCGTCGAGATCGCTCGCTTCGATGAGTGTTGCGCCATCTTCCACGATGGCAACCTATCCCATCGCCCACGCTGAGCAAAGCCGGTCTCCGGTAGCCCCGGCAGGTGTGGCACGATGCCGGCATGCGCCGAGTGATGGTCGCCACACTTATGCTGGCCGCCCTGCTGCCTGCTCCCGTCAGAGCCGATGCGCCGTTTGCGGACGTTGCGGCCGGGAATGTTTTCGCGGCCGACATCACGTGGCTGGCGGCCGAGGGGATCACCAGAGGATGCAACCCACCGGTCGACGACCGCTTCTGCCCGGACGATCCCGTTACGCGGGGCCAGATGGCAGCCTTCCTGGTGAGAGCACTCGATCTGACCAATCCCGGCACGGTGGAGTTCACAGACGACAACGGCTCCGTGTTCGAGTCCGCAATCGAAGCCCTCGGTGCGGCCGGGATCACCAGGGGATGCAACCCACCAACCAACGATCGCTTCTGCCCCGACGCCATCGTGACCAGGGCCGAGATGGCCGCGTTTCTTACCCGGGCCCTCGACCTCGCCACCCGGGCCGGTGACCCGTTCAGCGACGACGATGGCTCCATCTTCGAGGCAGACATCGAGAAGCTGGCTGCCGCGGCAGTCACCAGAGGCTGCAACCCACCTGCGGACAGTCTCTTCTGCCCCAACGATCCGGTCAGCCGCGGTCAGATGGCGGCGTTCCTCCACCGCGCCCTGACCGGGACGCCTCCCGAAACCGCAATCATCCCGGACAGCCGACGCACCGTCTGGGACCCCGGGCTCCCCGACGGCATCCCTCACGATCCGGTCGCGGTTTCCGTCACCGACTATGGCGCAGTGGGAGACGGCACCAGCGACGACTATGCGGCGTTCACCGCCGCCATCGACGCTCTGCCCGGCCCGGGCGGCGTCGTATACGTTCCCGCCGGCACCTACAGGATCAACGGGACCGTCGAACTAGACGATGGCGTCGTCCTGCGGGGCGCGGGCCCCGACGAGACCCGGCTCGAGTTCGATCTCGGTGGTGCCGCCGTCCCCGCCATCGACGCCGTCACCTACGAACGGGGCGATTGGCGCGGCATCACCGACGGCATGGGCAAGGGGTCCACCGTACTCACGCTGGCAAACACGGGCGGCATCTCCGCCCCGGGTTTCGCCGAGATCCAGCAGGACAACGACCCTGCCATCATGTACACGGACCCGGCGTGGGACGTCGACTGGGCGGAAGCTTCGGTCGGCGAGATGGTCAGGGTCGTCGCGGTCTCCGGCAACCAGGTCACGCTCGCCGAGCCGCTGCACCACAGCTACGGCTCCTCGCTTCATCCCGTGCTTCGCCCGCTCGGCCTCATCGAGTACGCCGGAGTCGAGAGCCTGGCCATCGAGAGGCTCGACCCGGGTGACGGCGCCACGATCAGCTTCAAGAACGCGGCATACGTGTGGGTCGACAACGTACGCAGCGAGATGGCCTACCGGGCCCACGTCGGCACCGAGTCTGTCTACCGCTGTGAGATTCGCGATAGCCGGTTCGTCGATGCTCTCGATCACGGAGGCGGGGGTCACGGGTACGGGGCCAGCCTCGGGCGTCACACGACCGGCTGTCTCACCGAGAACAACATCTTCGAATCCCTCCGCCACTCGATGATCATCCAGCTCGGCGCCGCCGGCAACGTCTTCGGCTACAACTTCTCCACCGACAGCCACGACAACAACGGCAACCTCCTGCCAGATATCGCGTTGCACGGCCACTACCCGGCGATGAACCTGTTCGAAGGGAACATCGTCGAGGAGATCGGGTTCGGGGACTACTGGGGCCCGGCGGGACCGGGGAACACAGCGCTGCGCAACTGCATCCTGGAGGAGGGTGTCTTCGTCCGCGATTCGTCACAAACCCAGAACCTCGTGGGAAACGTCTTGCTCGGCTCTCCCGACGAGATCGCCATCGATCCCGGCGTCACCGGAACCTTGCTCCACGGCAACTTCGAGGCCGGAGTGATCCGGTGGGATCCGGACATAACCTCGCACGACATACCCGATTCGCTCTACATGGACTCGGCTCCGGGATTTTACGGAGCGACCACATGGCCGAGTACGGGTCCGGATGTGTCCCCGCAGTGCAGCAACCCGGCGCAACAGCGGTGGTTCGCCACACCCTGACCGGGGCTAAGCTCCGCTTCTCTACGAACCCGGAGACCGGAATTGGCGCTGCAGTGCGGCATCGTGGGACTTCCCAACGTCGGAAAATCAACCCTGTTCAACGCGCTCACAAGCGCTGAGATCGCGGCCGAGAACTACCCGTTCTGCACGATCGACCCGAACGTGGGGGTCGTGCCGGTCCCCGACCCGAGGCTGTATCGGATAGCCGACCTCGTCCATCCCGGTGAGATCGTGCCGACCACGATGGAGTTCGTCGACATCGCCGGCCTTGTCGCCGGGGCCTCCAAAGGTGAGGGTCTCGGCAACCAGTTCCTCGGGCACATCAAGGACACCGACGCCATCGTCCACATCGTGCGCTGCTTCGAGGACCCCGACATCGCCCACGTCACCGGCAAGGTCGATCCCATCGCAGACATCGAGACGATCAACGTCGAGCTCGCCCTCGCCGACGAGGCGGCCATCGAGAGGGCCATCGATCGCACCGAGCGGAAGGGCAAGGCGGGCGACAAGGCCGCCACCAGGTTGCTGGCAACGCTGACGACGATCAGGAATCACCTCGACCAGGGCAAGCCGGTGCGCACGCTGCCGCTCACCGCCGAAGAGAGAAGGGCGGTTCGCGAGTACCGGCTACTCACCCTCAAGCCGATGATGTACGTCGCCAACATCGAAGAGGCATCCGAGCACGACAACGAGTTCGTCAAGCTGGTTGAGGAACGCGGTCGTGAGGAGAGCGCCGACGTGGTCGTGATCTGCGCCGAGGTCGAGGCCGAGATCGCGCAACTCGACGACGAGGACAAGGACGAGTTCCTCTCCGACATCGGCGAGACGGAGCCCGGTCTCAACCGCGTCATCCGGGCTGCCTACCACCTCCTCGACCTGGGCACCTACTTCACCCAGGGTGAGAAGCAGGTGCGGGCGTGGACCTTCCGGCACGGGATGACCGCCCCACAGGTCGCCGGCAAGATCCACACCGACTTCGAGAAGGGCTTCATCCGTGCCGAGGTCATCTCCTATGACGAGTTCATCGCCAACGGCGGCGAGCACGGCGCCAAGGAAGCCGGCAAGTGGCGTCTCGAGGGCAAGGAGTACGTCGTCAAGGAAGGCGACGTGATCCTGTTCCGCTTCAACGTCTAGGCGAGGTTGCACTGGCAATCGCGTCGTCGATCGGCGAGAGTTGGGGTGATGCACTACGACGTGGTCGTGATCGGGTCGGGCTTTGGTGGCAGCGTCACCGCGCTCCGTCTCTCCGAGAAGGGATACCGGGTCGCCGTGCTCGAATCCGGAAGACGGTTCGGCAAAGACGACTACCCGAAGACCAACTGGAACCTTCGCAAGTTCTTCTGGTTTCCCCGTCTCGGCATGCGGGGTATCCAGCGGCTGACACTTCTCCATGACGTACTCGTGCTGTCGGGCGCCGGCGTTGGCGGCGGGTCGCTGGTTTACGCCAACACGCTGTACGAACCGCACGATGCGTTCTACAGCGACAACACCTGGGGCGCCATCACCGGATGGAAGGAAGAACTGGCTCCGTTTTTCGCTCAAGCAAAGCGGATGCTCGGCGCTACCCCCTATCCCAACACGACTCCGGCCGATCTCGTCCTCAAAGACGTCGCCGCTCACTTCGGTGTTGAGGAGACGTACACACCCGCCCCGGTTGGGGTCTACTTCGGAGAGGCGGGCGAGACGACGCCCGATCCCTACTTCGGCGGAGTGGGACCGGAGCGAACCGGCTGTGTCACCTGCGGCGGATGCATGGTGGGCTGCCGGTTCAACGCCAAGAACACGCTGGACCGCAACTACCTGTACCTGGCCGAGCGGGCCGGGACAGTGGTTCACCCCGAGACCGAAGTGCTCGACGTCGCTGCCCGCAAAGACGGTGGCTACACAGTGACGACTCAACGACCGGGCGCCTGGATCCGTAAGCGGCAGCGCACGTTCACCGCGGATCAAGTGGTCTTCTCGGCCGGTGCCCTCGGCACGACCCGTCTCCTGTTGCGACTGCAACAGGGATCGTTGCCGGCGCTTTCCGAGCAGCTCGGCCAATCCGTCCGCACCAACTCGGAGGCTCTGCTCGGCGCCACCGCAAAGAGCCGGGACGTCGACTACTCCCAGGGTGTCGCCATCACCTCGTCGATCCATCCCGAACCCCAAACCCACATCGAACCCGTGCGCTACCCGCCCGGCAGCAACGCAATGGGGCTGCTGGCGACGATCCTGGTCGACGGCGGTGGCCGGGTCCCTCGCCAGATCCGCTTTCTCGGTGAGGTGATCCGCCATCCCATCCGGTTCGCACGAAGCCTGTCCGTCCACAGGTGGTCGGAGCGTTCGGTGATATTGCTCGTCATGCAAAGCCTGGACAACAGGATCCACGTGACCCTGAAGAAGGGACGGTTTGGCGAGCGGCTGCGCTCCTCTCAGGACGACACAACACCAAATCCGAGCTACATACCCGTCGCCAATGAGGCGGCACGCGTGGCGGCGAACTCGATGGGTGGCTACCCGGCCAGCGCCATCAACGAGGTGCTCCTCGATGTGCCGACGACGGCGCACATCATCGGTGGCGCCTCCATCGGTGCCAACGCGACTGCCGGGACCATCGATCCGTATCACCGGGTGTTCGGATACTCCGGCTTGCACGTCGCCGACGGTTCGGCTCTACCGGCCAACCTCGGGGTCAATCCGGCTCTCACCATCACCGCCATGACCGAACGCGCTATGGCTCTCTGGCCCAACAGGGGCGAAGCCGATCCTCGCCCGCCGCAGGACGAGCCATACCGCAGAGTCCCCGTGGTCGCTCCGGCGGCGCCATTTGTCCCCGCTGGAGCTCCTGGCGAGCTCCGCACGTGATGCCGCACCGGCAGAATCAAGCAGCCCGGTACCGGTACAATCATGAAGCTATGTCACGATTGCGTTTCCTCCGGAAGCCGCTGTTTGGCGTCGGTGTCCTGGTCGCTCAGGTGGTGAGGGCCGGTCGCCGCAAGGACCTTCCCACGCTCAGCAACCAGGACCCGTCTGGTGACTTCGGCGATCCCGATCTGCCCCGACTGCGGCTCGTCGTCATGGGCGACAGCTCGGTGACCTCACCCGGTGTCGAGCCACTCGACGCGTCGTGGCCACGACAGATCGCCCACAGGCTCTCGGACAGGTACAGGGTGGAGCTGCGCTCGGTAGCGGTCGGCGGCGCCAAGGCAAGAGACGTCATAGCCGGGCAGCTGCTGCCGGCGATTTCGCTCAACCCCGACCTCGTCTTCGTGTCGATCGGCGCCAACGATGCGCTGCGGGCGACGCAACTGAGCCGCTTCGAGCGGGAATATCGCCAGATCGTCGCCCAGCTGGATCGTCATGTCCCGGGGGTGGCGGTGTCCGGCATCGGCGATCTCGGATCGATCCCACGACTCCCGGCGTTGATTCGCTCGATCGTCAGGATCAGGGGACGGTCGTTCGACAGGGCGATCCGCCGCGTGGTTGACGACTTCCCCGACGTCATCAAGACCCACACATGGTCGGCCGGCTGGCAGGAATTCCTGACCAACCCGGACGAGGTGTTCGCCGGCGACCTGTTCCACGCTTCGGCGTACGGTCATCGGATATACGCGAATGCCGCGATGCCTGCGGTGGAGATCCTCGCGGCCCGCTACGAGGAGCGACGGCGCCGCATACGGCCTCCCGCCTAGGTGCGCTGCCGGGCTTCCGAAAGGACATCGCGGATCATCGAGATGATCGTGCCGACGGCGCCCCGGTTGTACCCGCCGCTGGGGACGATGATGTCGGCGTACCGTTTCGACGGCTCTACGAACTGAAGATGCATCGGGCGGACCGTCTCCTGGTACTGAGCGATCACCGACTCCACGGTGCGCTCCCGCTCCTGGATATCTCGTTCCAGACGGCGGATGAAGCGCAGGTCGGCGTCGGCGTCCACGTAGATGCGCAGATCCATGACGCTGCGTAGCTCAGGTTCGCTGAGCACGAGGATGCCTTCGATGATGATCACGGGGTCGGGTCGCACAGCGACCGTCCGGCTCGTTCGTCTGTGAATGGTGAAGTCGTAGACAGGACGGTCAATCGTCCGCCCGGCCCTCAGCTCGTGAATGTGCTCGATGAGAAGCTCGGTCTCGAGCGAGTCCGGATGGTCGTAGTTGACCCTGGCGCGCTCCTCGAAGGCCAGGTCGGGCAAGTCCCGGTAGTAAGCGTCGTGCTGGATGAGAGAGACGGTATCGGCCCCGACATTGGCCAACACGGACTCAGCGATCGTCGTCTTGCCCGAACCCGACCCGCCTCCGATCCCGATGATCACGGCACGATCCTCGCCGCCGGTTGGCCAGCCGGCGTGCTCCCGGTACCGGGCCTCAGCGTCATTGAAGGGTTCGGGGACCGCCACGTTCATCGAGGATAGCGGCCCGCCGTACGCCGTCGCCCTCCGACCAGGTCGACTCAGTTGGCGTCTTGCAGAATCAGGTCGCCGGAAACTGCATTTACCGATACAACCAGCAACTTCTCGGAAGGACCACCGTCGCCCTTGGAGATGTGGTTGCGGAGTCTCCCCGAGAGACTGGCGAAGTCGAGCTCCACGCTGCGGCGCCGCGGGATACCGAGGTACAGATCGCCCGACATCGACTTGTGGCGCACCTCAGTACCCTGGAACGCTCCAATACGGACTGTGCTGCTGGCTACCTTGGACCGCGAGGTGTCGCCAATCTCATCGATGTACACGTCGCCGCTCGCTGAGTTGAGCCGGAGGTTGTGCGCGACCCTGTCGACGCGGACGGTTCCGGATGCGGTGTTGATCTCGACATCGCCTGCCGCGCCGATCGTGATGTCACCGGAAGCCGAGTTGACGTGACAGACGGAGCGAACCGTCTCGGCACGAACGTCCCCGCTTGCCACCGAGGCCCGTAGTTCTTCGACGTCTCCCTGGACATCGATATCACCCGACGTGCACGAAAGCTCGAGTCTGGTGCTTGAAGGAACGGTCAGCACGATGTCGGTCGACGAGCTGAAGATACCCTTGCGCTTCGAGTCCACGGTGATCACGTCCCCTATCTGGTCGATCTGAAAGGACTCTGCACCGGCACCGTCCATGGCGACCTGCACCGTTCCGGGTGAGCCGACCACCACAGCGATGTCCCCGCTGCGTGTGCCTGCTACCACCCGAACCGAGGCCCCGACCTGAAATGTCTCGATGCGATCTCTCATGTCTCGAACGTTTCCACGACCCGACGACCACGCTTGCCACGGTTCGTGCCCGAGACCAGAGTCTTCAACACGAAGCTGTTCACCGAGTCGCCGGTGCGGTCAGCCGCTTCCTCGAGAGCAGCCTTGAGATTGCTCGGAAGACGCACCGTCATCCGCGCTTCGAGGTCCTCTGTGCTGAACGAAGCTTCCGGCTCCTCGCTGCGGTATACGAGCGACGGCTCCCCCTCGTTGAGTAGGACTTCGACCCGGCCGGCGGGCAACTGAGCCCCGATCTCAGTGGCTGCTTGCTCCACCAGATCCGTGACAGCCTGGCGAATGGCCGGCCCCAATGACGTGACCAGCGCATCGACAATCAACTCCGCAGCAGGATCGCCTCCGGCTATCCGGCCCGCCGCCACCAGCTGGTCCTCCAGCTTGGCTGCTATCGCTTCTGTGTTCATTCTTCCTCCGTCGGATGACAGTACTTCAATTGTCACCGGTGGCGTCGGCTTCTCGCTCCATCGCAATCAGCTTCAAACGTGGCCGCCGCATAGTCCGCCGCATCTGGCGAACCCGCTCCTGGTGAAGCTCCCTCAGGATCTCGGGGTTGTTTGCCCACATCATCTTGCCCTCCTCTGTCTCACCGGTTTTCCCGGATGACACTATCTTGACAGCACTATGATGTCACAGTGCAGTCGCGTTGTCAATAGAGTCGCGGCAGGGTCTTGACAGGGTCGCGGCAGGTCGCGGCGACCGTCGGCACCAACCCGAAGTGTTAGGGTGATTTCATCCCCACCCCGGGGAGTTCGGGAACGCCGGACTGAGAGGGTGGCCGGTCGAGCCAGCGCTCGGAACGCCACCGACCCGTGGAACCTGATCTGGGTCATGCCAGCGGAGGAAGCGTGTGGAAGACGCAAAGCCAGAATCGGCATTGATAATTGCGGGCGGCGAGCAGGTCGGCTCCGGGTTGCTCACACGGCTCGACGTGCCCGTCTGGGTAGTTGCAGCGGATTCCGGTCTCGACCAGGCGTACGAACTCGGCATCGAGCCAGACCTCGTCGTCGGCGACATGGACTCGGTCACCGCCGCGGCGCTGGAGCGAGCGTCCGCTGCCGGCGTCGTCATCGAGCGCCATCCGATCGACAAAGACGCTACCGATCTGGAACTCGCCATCGCGGCCGCGGCACGGGCCGGCTTCTCCAGGGCCACCATCATCGGTGGCACGGGCGGCAGGATGGCGCACACGCTGGCCAACGCCATGATCTTGCTCGGCGATCACCCCGTCGCCCTCGAGTGGCTGACCGGGCAAGCCGTAATCGTCCCGCTCCGCGCCGGTGACCACAGGGTCTTCCAAAAGAGCGACGGTGCGGTGCTGTCTGTGATCGCGGTCGGCGGAACCGCATTCTGCACGGCTACCGGTCTCCGCTGGCCGCTCGACGGCATCGCACTCCAGGCGGGCTCGACACGAGGCGTCAGCAACGAGATCGTCGCCGAGGAAGCACAGGTTGCCGTTGCGGGTGGGCACGTTCTGACAATCCAGGAAAGGAATTGACGTGCGCCGCTATCTCATCATGCTCCTGCCGCTGACCTTGCTCGCTGCCGCGTGCGGGAATACAGGAGAGCGAGCCGTCCCCGGCACAGACCAGACAAGCACCAGCACCGAGGAGACGCCCGGCGACCACCTGACCCTGATGACCCACGACTCATTTGCGCTGTCCGACGGCATGCTTGACACCTTCACGGAGCAGACGGGCATCACAGTCACCGTGCTCGAGTCCGGTGACGCCGGCACGATGCTCAGCCAGGCCATCCTGACCAAGGACAACCCCATCGCCGACGTCCTTTACGGGGTGGACAACACGTTCCTTTCCCGCGCCCTCAGCGAAGGTATCTTCCTCGAATACCAGTCGCCCCTGCTCAGCTCGGTGCCGGACAGCCTGATGACCGATCCCCACGTCACTCCCATCGACTTCGGCGACGTCTGCGTCAACTACGACAAGGCGGCATTCACGGCGACTCCCCCACCTGAGACATTGGCTGATCTCACGGACCCCGGCTACCGCGACATGCTGGCGGTGGAGGACCCGGCAAGCTCATCGCCCGGAATGGCGTTCCTGCTCGCCACCATTGCCACGTTTGGCGAGGATGGCGACTACACGTGGATGGACTACTGGAGCGATCTGAAGAACAACGGAGTCGCGGTCGCGTCGGGTTGGGAAGAGGCCTATTACAGCGACTTCTCGGGCGGCGGCGAGGGTGGGGAACGCCCTCTGGTCGTCTCATACGCGTCGTCCCCGGCGGTCGGGGTCTACTTCACCGATCCACCACCCGCCGACGCACCAACCGGATCGCTGCTCAATGGATGCTTCCGACAGGTCGAATATGCAGGGATTCTCGCCGGCACGGCCCATCAAGACGCTGCTGCCAAGCTGGTCGACTTCTTGCTGTCGGTGCCGGTCCAGGAGGACATTCCGCTCAACATGTTCGTGTTTCCAGCCAACTCTGAGGCGAAAGTACCCCAGGTGTTCACCGATTTCTCGCCAGTGCCGGTTGCCCCGGTGACAGTTGCCGTGGAGACTATCGAACAGAATAGGGAGAGATGGATCAACGAGTGGACGGACACCCTGCGTTGAGGAGAGTTGGGAAGATCGCGTTGGTCGCGATCCCCGTCGCCTTTCTCGCGTACTTCTTCGCCTACCCCCTACTCTCGGTTCTCGCCACCGGGTTCACTGCAGACGGCCGTCTCGACTTCGGCCCGATCGATTCGGTGTTCCGGCGGCCCGCCTTGCTCGATGTCGCCTGGTTCACGCTGTGGCAAGCCACCGCATCCACAATCCTGACCGTGGTGGCAGCACTGCCCGCTGCACACGTGCTGGCGCGCTACGAGTTCCGCGGGAAACGTTTCGTGCGAGCGGCGATAGTCGTGCCCTTTGTCCTCCCCACGGTGGTAGTGGGCAGCGCTTTCCTCGCGTTGCTCGGACCGAGCGGACCCGTCGGCATCGACCTTCGCCATACGATCTGGGCCATCCTGCTCGCCCACGTTTTCTTCAACTACTCGATCGTGGTACGGACCGTCTCGACGTACTGGGAGAGACTCGATCCGGCACTCGAGGAGGCAGGAGCCATGCTCGGGGCGACCCGGTTCCGTGTCTTCTGGCGGGTCACTCTTCCCCTGCTGCGTCCTGCACTCGCCTCCGCCGCCTCCCTGGTGTTCCTATTCACCTTCACGTCGTTTGGGATCATCCTCATCCTCGGTGGCCTCCAGTACTCCACGCTCGATGTCGAGATCTGGCGCCAGGCGACCGGTCTACTCGATTTCAACGTCGCCGCGGCACTCGCTTTGCTCCAGATCATCGGGATCACACTGATTCTGTTTCTCTACTCCCGCTACCAGGAACGACGTTCCGTCGAGTTCGAACACAGCGTCGCGGCCGCAGCGAAGCCAATGCAGAGCAGGCGGGAACGTCTCACCGTTCTGGCCAACCTACTGTTCATGCTGCTGCTGTTGGGAACGCCCCTGTTTGTTCTCATCGACCGGTCGTTCCGCTCCGCAAATGGCTACACCCTGGCCGCCTACCGGAACCTGAATGAGCGCGTCGCCGGGATGGCGGCTCCGGCTACCACCGCCATCTGGAACTCAGCCCGGTTCGCCGTTGTGGCCACGCTGCTCGCCGTCGCCATCGGATTGGCCGCCGCTACAGTCATCGCCTACCGCAGAGGCTGGCTGTCCCGCTCTTTCGATGCGCTGCTGATGCTGCCTCTCGGTACGTCGGCGGTGACCCTTGGCTTTGGCTTCCTCCTGGCTTTCGACGCACCGATCGATCTCCGTACCTCCATCTGGATCATCCCGATTGCCCACTCGATGGTGGCCATACCGTTCGTGGTGCGCACCGCGGTGCCCGTGATGCGATCGGTGCGTCACCGCCTGCGGGAAGCCGCTGCCATGCTGGGGGCGCCTCCAAATCGGGTATGGCGAGAAATCGATCTGCCCCTCGTCACCAGGGCAGCGCTGATCGGCGCCGGATTCGCTTTTGCAGTGTCTCTCGGGGAGTTCGGCGCAACATCATTCCTGGCGCTGCCGAGCAACCCGACCTTGCCAACCGCTATCTTCCGGCTTCTGGGCAGACCCGGAACGGAGAGCTTCAGCAGCGCCATGGCACTCAGCACCATCCTGATGGTCGCCACGACCGTCACCATCTTCGCCATCGAGCGGTCGCGCACCGAAGGCCTCGGTGATTTCTGATGCTGCAAGGCCTCCGGCTCACCGTCACCTTCGGTGACACATATGCTCTCGACGCGGTGAACCTCACCGTGCACGACTCCGAGATAGTCGCCGTGATGGGACCGTCGGGGTGCGGCAAGACGACACTGCTCCGCTCGCTCGCCGGTCTCCAGAATCTCGACATCGGAACGGTCACGTGGAACGGCCGCAACCTGCGCAACGTGCCACCCCACGAACGAGGCTTCGGCTTCATGTTCCAGGACTATGCGCTCTTTCCGCACCTGTCGGTCGCCGGGAACGTCCAGTTCGGGCTGCGCATGCAGGACGTGGACTGGGTTCGCCGGGAAGAGCGCGTCGCCCACGTGCTCGACATCGTCGGCCTCGCCGGCTATCAGAAGCGGCTCGTCCACGAACTCTCGGGCGGTGAACAGCAACGGGTCGCCCTCGCCAGGACCCTGGCACCATCGCCACGGCTGATCCTCCTCGACGAGCCGATCGGGGCTCTCGATCGCTCGCTACGCGAGCACCTCACCGCGGAGATGAAGGCGATCTTCTCCGAGCTCTCGGTTACGGCCATATATGTGACCCATGATCGAGATGAAGCCTTTGCCATCGCCGACACCGTGGCCGTCATGGATAGCGGCAGGCTCATCCGCAAGGGGACCCCGCAGGACCTATGGGCCGACCCTCGCAATGAGTTCGTGGCTCGCATGCTCGGCTTCACCGCGATCGTCGACGCCAAGGTCCTAGAGGGTGCCGCCGATCTCGGATGGACCCGGTTCGAGTCGGCGCTGCCCCCCGGCGAGCATCGTCTGGTGATCCCGCCCCACGCCGTCACCGTCGCCTCCGACGGTCCCAACACCGGGACGGTGAGCGGAGCCACATTCCGCAGCGGCGAATACACCGTCCGGTTCAGGGTCGACGACGTCGAACTCACCGGGACCAGCCGGCGCCGTTTCGAGATCGGCGACGACATCTCGTTCCACATCAATCCCGATTCGGTACTATCGGTCGAGTCCTAGGACGGGTTCGGGCCAACCTCACGCCGGCGTTACGCGGTCTCGATGACGCCTTCCTCAGTGGCAAGAAACCCTACCGGGATGTCATGCGGCTCGACCGGCAACCGGTCGACGACCAGGGCGGCGGGCACGACCCCGACCAACTTCGCTTCGGCATGGGTCGTCGCCAGCAGCCGGTCGAAATAGCCCGCTCCGTGCCCCAGACGGTTCCCGTAGAGATCGAAGACAAGCCCCGGGAGCAGCAGGACATCGATGGCGTCGGGACCGACCCGCGGTGCGGTTGCGTGGGGCTGCAGAAAACCGAACCGGTGGACCTCGAGCGGGCCACCCAACTCGTGGACGCTGAGATCGCCACCACGTTCGGGGGTCCTCGTGGCTACGAACCTCGTCTCCCGATCCTCGTCGAGCAACCGGCGCAGATCGATCTCGTCGATCAGAGGCAGGTAGATGAGGACTGTCTGGTAGCTATTGGGCTCGAGCCAGCCCTGCAACTCGTCGACGACACGCCGCGAGATGTCGTTCCAGTTCATGCCGGCTCGCTCCGAACGGGCCCACTCGCGCCACTCGTCCTTCGTGGCATCGGATTCGGGAGCCACCAGCACTAGCCCAGCCTCGGACCGAGCTTGCCGAACTCGTCCTGCGAGGAGAACGGCACGAGGTAGGCGGATTCGTCGCGGATCTCCTCGACGTGCGCTTCCACGTCTTCGATCGTCAGCAGACCTTCCCGGTCGGGTTTGACATAGCCGTCGGTGAGGCCGATGAAGAACCTGCTCACGGATCCGCCACCCACCGACCAGATCTCCCCTGTCAGGTCACACTCCTCCGACACCAGGTAGGCCACCGCCGGCGACACCTGCACGGGCGCGAACAGGTCGACAACTCCGCCGAACAGACCTTCGGTCATGCGGGTGAGGGCGATAGGGGCAACGGCGTTGACCTTTATGTTGTAGCGGGCCCCCTCGATCTTGAGCACATTCATGAGACCGATCAGACCCATCTTGGCCGCTCCGTAATTGGCCTGGCCAAAGTTGCCCATCAGCCCCGAGCCGCTGGTTGTGAACAGAATGCGTCCGTAACCTTGCTCCTTCATATGAGCAAAGGCGGGCCGGGTCACGTTGAAGGCTCCTCCGAGATGCACGTCGAGCACCGGATTCACTAGATCCGGAGTGAGGTTCGCAAAGCTCTTGTCCCGAAGGATGCCGGCGTTGTTGATGACGATGTCGAGACGGCCAAAGGTCTCGAGAGCCCGTGCCACGATCGCCTCGCCGCCGGCCGGATCGGCCACCGAAGAATGCTCGGCAACAGCAGACCCGCCCGACTCTGTGATCTCGGAGACCACGCGATCGGCAGCGGACGAGTCGGACCCCTCCCCCGACACAGACCCGCCGAGATCGTTGACGACAACAGCTGCTCCGCGCCCGGCCAGCAGCAGCGCGTGCTCCCTTCCCAAACCCCCGCCGGCACCGGTGACCACCGCCACCCGACCCTCGAAGCTCACCATCGCGCTACCTCATCTCTGGTCTGACAACTTCCGCGAACGATAGCCGGGCCGTAGACGCCGATGCTCACAGCGGTTACGCTTGGTTGCCAATGGAGGCAAGGGATTCTGGGTCGAAGATTCGACCTCTCCCCGTCGATGATCTCGATACAGACGCGCCGCAGCCGGAGCCGCCGCAACGGCGACGACGGATTGCACCACTGTTCGTCATCGCGCTGGGAGCTGTCGCGTTTGCAGTGGTCGCGGTCGGTCTCGGTCAGCGCGCACCAGACCACGCCGCAGCGGGAACAACAAGGCCTCCCCTCTCCCAGGAGGCGCAACCAGCTACGACCACCTCTCTCCCGCGGCCACCCACGCTCGAGGACGCTGTTCCCTTCGCCGCCCGGGGGCTCACTCTCGTCATCCTCTCCGACACCGGCGCAAGAGCCGGCGTCTGGCATCCCAACCTGGCGACGCCTTCGTTCAATGCAGAGTTCTCCGCAGCGGCGGCGGCCGCGGTGAATTCGGACGGGACGAGAATCTCGGTCGAGGGAACCGGCGGGACCATTGTCGACATCGCCCTTGGTGGCAATCCTCAATATCTCGGCGGCGGCGGTCTCTGGCATCCGAGCGATCCCGACTTGTTCGCCTGGGTCGAATCGGACCAGGGCTCTGACGAGACCGTGATCAGGACCGTCGACATATCCGCTGCGGAGACGTCACATGAGATCGTGCCGCTGCTGGAATTCTCCGTTCCGTTCTCCGACGCCTCCCTGGCCGCGTGGGGCGATTGGGGTTTTGCAGTCGTGTTGTCCGAAACCATCCACATCTTCGACCCGAATGGCGTCCCGGTCCGTACCGCTGAAGGAGAAGTACTGGACGCTGCAAACGACGGAACGCTGCTCGTTACCGATGGGAACGGCGCCCCGTCCGTGCTGAATGCCGACGGGTCGACGACCGCGCTGCCGAGCCTCGATGTGGGCGCTTCCGACTACATAATCACTCCGGCCGGCGATTGGGCGATTGCGGTCACACCGCAGGAGGACGGGCACACGTCAATCCTTGCTCGGGCCGTGAATTCTCGATCCACACGCATCACATCAGTCGATCAACCTGCGCGTGTCGTTGGAGTGTCTCCAACCGGCCAGGTTCTCATACTGCAATCGGGAGAAACCAACGATCTCTTCTTCAAGGAGTGGAAGACGGGAGCGGAATACGAGCTCTCCACTCATTTCCGGGTTGCGGCCATATACGTCGAGGACGGTGGGATCTAACTCGTCCCGCCGAGAAACGACGCCAGATTCCCATTGGCGTGAACGACAACTTCGCTGAGCCCGAGCCATTCGCTCAATGCCCTGAGCTCCGGATCCAGCCGACCGGCCACCTCTTCAGGGTCAGCCGATTCCTCGTGATACGAGCCCTTCACGAGGAGCACGCCGTTCTTGCGATCCGATTTGAGATCGACACGCGCCACGAGCCGGTCGTCGAGGAGAAACGGCAACACGTAGTAGCCGTGGACCCGTTGCGGTTCAGGCACGTAGATCTCGATACGGTAAAAGAAGCCGAATAGCCGCTCGGTTCGATCGCGCTCCCAGACAACAGGGTCGAACGGGCTCAGCAGCGCCGCGCTCGAGATCCGCCGGGGCAGCTTCGCACCCGGATGGACGAAGGCGGGCTGCTTCCACCCCTCGACCCGCACCTCCTCGAGGTCGCCATCGGCGACCATGGCCCTCAGTAGCGGGCGCACCGTCGGCATGTGGAGCCGGTAGTAGTCACCGAGATCTGCGGCGGTGCCGACTCCGTGATGCTTGGCGCTCAGCCGCAACAGCTCCCGATAGGCCTCTTCTCGCGACGGCGCCGGCCCGGCGAGGTACTCCGCAGCGATTACCCGCTCCGGCAAGTCGTAGATCCGGCCGAAATTGCCGTTGCGATATGCGGTGATGGCACCGGTGGCGAACAACCAATCGAGAGCGACCTTCCCCTTGCCATGACCCCACCAGGGGCCCGTTCGTGTCCCCGGATCCGACAGATCGGAGACGGCGAGCGGACCATGCGCCGTTATCTCCTCGAGCACCGACGCCAGGTAGTCCGGGTGGTTCTCGATCAACGCCTTGGTCCGCGGGCCCGGGCGCGCCTCGTGCATGCGCCACCGCAGGAGGCGGTGCAGCTCCACCGGCAGCAGCGATGCCACATGACCCCAGTACTCGAACATCTCTCCGCTGTGCGCCGTGTACTCGTCGAGTGCCTCGATGGAGTACCGGCCAAGTCGGGACCACACCGGGAGATAGTGAGACCGCTGGAGCACGTTCACCGAGTCGAGTTGCAGTAGCCCGATCCGGTCGATGACCTTGCGGAAGTGCCTGCGGTCGACACGACCCTGCGGACGGGGCTCGGCAAAGCCCTGGGCACCTAGGGCAACACAGCGCGCCTGGCCAACGCTCAGCTGTCGCACTCGCCCTCCGTCCTCCCGTTCCGGGGAACTACGCTACCCCAATGCTGCGAAAGATCCTGTTGAGTATCAAGTCCGCCATCGCGGTGCCGCTGTTCCTGCTCTTCACGATCATCATCTCGGCGTTGTTCATCCTCGTGATGACGCTGCGGCTGCGACGCGTGGGCGAGTTGTTCGTGCAGGTTTGGAGCAGGTTGTTCCTGCTGGTTCCGCCGGTCGCCTACACAGTCACAGGGTCCGAGCACGTCAAACCGGGTACTCAGTACTTCTTCCTCTCCAACCATCTCTCCAACTTCGACGTCCCCCTGTTGTTCCGGGCGATCCCGACTCCGATCAGGTATCTCGCCAAGAAGGAGGTCTACAAGATACCGGTGTTCGCCCAGGCTCTCCACGTCGCCGGTATCGTCAAGATCGACCGTGGCGCAGGCGTTTCGTCCTATGCCGCCATCAACGAGGGGGTGGCCCGGGCCAAGGCCAGCGGCTATTCGCTGATCGTATTCGCCGAGGGCACCCGTAGCCGCGACGGTGAGTTGCACCCGTTCAAGAAAGGGGCCTTCCGGATGGCCATCGCTACGGGCTTGCCTGTGGTGCCGGTCACGATCAACGGCACCTGGGAGGTATGGCCGCCCGGTTCCAAGCTGTTCTACAAGGGCCGCGCCAACGTGATCATCAACGAGCCCATCCCCACCGCCGACCTGACTGTCAGGGACATCGATATGCTGCGAAGCCGTGTCTATGAGACCATCGACGCCCAGTTTCACGAGCTTCATCAGTCGTAGACCCCTGTCATGTAGGTCTTGCCCTCGATGACGGCACATAGGAACGCCCCGGCCGAGGTGACCAGCTGGTATCGATCCGCCGGCCGCTCCCCGTCCCACCAACGCCCCACCTTGCGCCAGGGGCCTGCCCACGACAGAACCTCCACCCAGCGACTACCCAACCGTACCCGGGTGGGGATCCCGCCGTCCCATTCGACTTCCAGCGGGTATGGGTCGGGCGGCACAAGCGAAGGCAGCGGAGCCGGGATCTGTCCCGGCCATGGAGAAGCGGGATCACGCTCCGGAGCTGGTGGGCTCTCCCCCCACCGGTACCAGAGCACCCTCTCTCCCGGATCGCGCCCACCCTGAGGGATCGCCCGGAGCACGCCATCGTTGCCAACCAGCGCCTGGGTCTGGGCAAAAGCGCGCTGTGCCTCCGCCGCCGACAGGGCGTCCTCATCGAGAGCGAGTTGCCGACCACGGTCGGACAGATCGGCCGGCATGACCCTGAGCCGGACCAATCCGCCCCGGATCCCGGGACCGCTTCGCATCCGGGCGGTATCCAGCCATGCCTGGAGCTGCCATCGCACTCGCTCCGCCAGCATGCGCTCGTCAAAGGGATCGGCGCTACGCCAGGTTCTGGTGCGAATCGCCCCGTCTGCCGCTTCCGCCTCCACCTCGACACGATGCGGGGTGGCACCACTCAACGCCGGTGCGGTGAGCAACTGGTGGGCGATGGCTCTGGCCACGAAGGCCACCTGCTCCAGGTTCTCGAGCGGTGGATCGAACCTCTCCTCGACGCCCAGATCATCGGCGATGACCCGATCACGGGTCTCCCGATCCTCCCCACAAGCCAACTGGTGCGCCCGTAGCCCGTCGACACCAAAACGAGATACAACCGCTTCCCGCGGCAATGCCGCCAACTCCCCCAGCGTGCTTATCCCGAGCCAACGGAACACCGCAGCCATGTCCTCACTACCTAGGGCGGCCACGTCGAGCGCACTGCGGAACTCGTCGTCGTCGGTGACGATGTAGATCGGATCGCCATCGGTGGCCATCTCGGCGGCGCGGCGGGCGGCAAAGGGACCGGCGGCGAGCCCGAGGCGATAACCCGACCCGGAGACGGCGCCGATCTCCTTGTCGACCCGGTCGACAAGCGGCACCTCTCCCCCGAAGTAGCGAACGGCACCGGTGACCGGAGCCAGGATCAGACCGGGAGCAATCACCTCGATGCGGGGAATCAGAGTCTCGACGGCGACGGCAACACGCTCGAAGCGAGCCATCTCGGCACCGGGATCATGCTCGATGGTCACCACGGTCGGGCACACGGCTTCGGCCTCACGACGTCGCATCCCCACCCGGATGCCCGCCTCGGTCGCCAACCGGTTGACGGCCACGACGAGGTTGTTGCCATCGACCGCCTGGCAAGGCTCAGCCGGTGGCACGTCCGGACGGCGCAACGGCCAATCCGGAAACCAAACGCATAGCGTTCGTTCCATCGTCCTCCACCTCTATGAGCCTCGTCATACCCCTCATTGCTTTACCCGACGCCTCAAAGACGAGCCGGCGGTGGGTGAGCCTGCCGTGGCCACGCTCTGGCCCTTCCCAGATCACCCGGCGTGCCTCGAGACGGAGATGGGCCATACCGTCGGGAAGATCACCCTGGAGCGGGCGCAGCACCAGTGGGGTCCTCCGGTTGCGGGCCAGCGCCACCAGTTTGTGGAGATGGGCGGATTTTGTACGGGACGGGACCTCGGCGTATAGGGCCCCGACTCCTTCGAGCAGGTGGGAGGCGACCCGGGCCCAACGTACCGGATCGTCACACCGCACCACCACCAACCGCTCCGGGGAGACACCGGCTTCCCAGGCAGCCGGTGGGCTGAGCCAGCCTCTCACATCCAGATAGGCAACCGTGCCTAGTTGTTCCCGGGATGCCAGCATGGTGAGCCCAAGCCTGGTCAACCCGAATCCGGGATGCCCGATGAGCCCGGTCACCCGCCCCGGTTGCAATGCCAGCAAATCTCGAGAAAACGCGGCGGCGTTCCCTTTGAAATGCTCTAGACGTACCGTCTCTGCCGCCACCCTCTCCGCCTCGTTGGGGCTCACAGCCTATCGAACATATGTTCGATAGGCAAGGGGCACCTTCTAGGCCTCAGCATCCTCTGCAGCTTCGGATTCCTGGGGTTCTGCACCGTCCCGTTCCCCGTCCCGGGGAGGTGTTGGCGCCTCAGCCGATGCCTTCTCCGGACGCCTTCCGACGATCCAGAGCACCAGCGCCGCCAACAGGACCAGCGGGATCACAAACGGCAGAACGGCGCCTGCGAGTAGGACGACCACCCCGCCGATCCATTGCAGGGCGTTCCAGCTGGCATCGAGACCATCCCGGAATCCGGGCAAACCACCGGGATCCTCGGCAGTGATGCTCATCACCGACGTGCTGGCCACCTCGCGACCCTCGACCCGGTTGCCGTCCTGATCCACCGGCACGGCGCTCACTCTTGCCTGGGTGCGGAGGCTGCGCTCGACCGTGGTCTCATAGGCGAGCACCATCGACTGCCCTGGCTCCAGGACACCATTGGGATCACCCCACACCACGATCAGATCGCCGAGTTCGACCTCGAGCACCGTGTCCTTCAGCTCGAAACCGGCAAGCGGGGTGTCCCCGGAGTTGACGATCTCGAAACAAACTGTCGCCGGCTCCCCCTCCTCCACCGAGATCGCCCCGCTCGCAGGGCAGGAGATGCCGTCATCATGACCGGGGGAACCGGTCACTTCCAGGGAGAGACCCGGCTTGCTGAGCGCCTCGGTGAGAGTCAGCGATATCGTTGCAAGGTCGATCCGGTCCTGGAGCGTGCGAAGCTGCCCCCGCATTGTCTCGAGATCGGTCTCGCGCTCGAGGAGTTGGCTCTCGAGCGCGGCGATAGCCTCTATGTCCTCAGCCTTTTCGAGGAAGCCCTTCAACCGCGCCACGCTCGTCTCGGCAGTGGAGATTCGCGATTCGAGATCGACTACCCGCTCGGTCACGTCGTCGGTGGATATGTTCTGAGTGCGGATCTCCCCAACGGAGCCGAGGCTTGCCAGCGCCTGCTGGAAGTCACCGGGCAGCACCTTGAACGTGAGCACGCTATGCGGCTCGGGGGCACCCGTACTCTCCTGACCGAAGAGGTATCCGCCCATTTCCTCGATTATTCGGGTTGCCTCGGCGCTTGCCGCTGCCACATCGGCGACTGCAACGGTCATGTCGGCGGTATAGATGATCTCCCTGCCCAGCGTGCTGGTCTCGAGGACTGTGCCGTCAACTCCCCCACTGCCAAGCGTGTCAGAACCCGCTTGCTCGGAAATCGAGCCGATGTCTTGTCCGGCGTCGTATTCGGGCGACTCGACCTGCCCGCTGGCCGCTGCGGCTGTGTAATTGAGTGCGGTCCCGCTGTCGGCCTCGTCACTCCCGCCACAGGCGGCTAGCAACAACACCATCGAGCTGAGAAGTACCAACGCTGCTTTTGTGTTTCGTGCGGCCATTGACCCGGCTCCCTGTCGTCGCAGCCGTTGGACGTAACCCCGAGCGACAATGGTTCCCGCCCGATCGAGTCAGCGGTGCTCGCCCGGGTTACGCTGGCGGGGATGGAATCAAAAGAGAAGCAGGGCCGAACCAACTACGACTGGGTGAACGGAATGCGCGTCGGCATTCTCGCCGGTGGCATCGTTGGCATGCTCATCGGTTGGTTGATCGGGGTAAATCCCCTGCTGATGGCGCTCCTCGGCGCTGCCGGTGCCGGTTTTCTCGGTGCCAGGCTCGCCGACCGCTGGTAACTGACCCCAACTAGTTGGCGAACCGGGGACGCGGTACCCTCTAGGCCGACGACACTCCCGATGAGAGGAGCCTCTAGTGTCTGTTGCGAAGGTGATCGAAATCACGTCTACCTCACCCGGGTCCTTTGAAGACGCCATACGCAAGGGCATCTCCAAAGCGCAGCGCACGATCGATGGTATTCGAGGGGCCTGGATTTCGGAGCAAAAGGTCGTCCTTGCAGAGGACGGAACTATCAAGCACTTCCGGGTAGACATGAAGCTCACCTTCATCCTCGAGGACTAGCGCCGCCGGGGCATACCCGGACGCGACTGAGGCCCCCGAAAAACGGGGGCCTCAGTGAATTGAGGGTGAGTACTACAGACCCTTCTCGAAATCGTCCTCGAAGGACACGACGGTCCGATTCGGGCTGGCTTCCTTGTGGCTGTCACCGCGGTCACGACTGCTCCGGTCCCGACCGCGATCCCTGTCGCGCCCGCGACCCCGGTCCCGATCACGATCTCTACCACCGCGATCACGACCACCGTCGCGCCGCTCGGAATGCTCGGCCCGGTCGCCACCCTCGGCGGCGGGCGTGTTCTCGTCAACGAGTTGAACACCATCGGCGAGGTCAAGGCTGACCTTACCGCGGTCATCGATCTCGCGAACAACAACGCTGACCTTGTCACCCAGCGCAAGCACATCCTCGACCTTGTCGATACGCCTGCCACCACCCATCTTCGAGATATGGAGCAGACCATCCCGACCGGGCAGGATATTCACGAAGGCGCCGAACTTGGTGATGTTGACCACCTCGCCGTCGTACGTTTCGCCGACATTCGCCTCCGGCGGGAAACCGATCGCAAGGATTCTCTCCTTCGCCAGCTTCATGGAGGCGGTGTCGGCGGCGCCGACCCGGACAATGCCCTCGTCGTCGATCTCGATGGTTGCTCCGGTCTCCTCTTCGAGCTCCCGGATGGTCTTGCCCTTGGGTCCGATGACCTCGCCGATCTTGTCCTTGGGGATCTCGATCGCTTCGATCTTCGGTGCGTTGGCGGCGAGCTCGTCGCGCGGCCCGGCAATGACCTCAGCCATCTTGTCCAGGATGAACAGACGGGCTTCGCGTGCCTGGCCCATTGCTTGTACCAGCACCTCGGCGGGGAGGCTCTCGATCTTGGTGTCGAGCTGGAGCGCCGTGATCATGTCCCGGGTGCCGGCAACCTTGAAGTCCATGTCGCCGAGATGATCCTCGGCGCCCAGAATGTCGGTCAGGGTGACGTACTTGCCGTCCTGCTCGATCAGGCCCATAGCGATTCCGGCCACCGGGGCCTCGATCGGTACCCCGGCGTCCATCAGCGACAGCGAAGAGCCGCATACAGACGCCATCGAGCTCGACCCGTTGGACATCAGCACCTCGGACACCAGCCGGTATGCGTACGGGAAGTCGTCAACCGGCGGAATCACCGGTAGCAAGGCCTTCTCGGCGAGCGCGCCGTGCCCGATCTCGCGACGCTTCGGGCCGCGCATGAACCCGGTCTCGCCGGTGGCGAACGGCGGGAAGTTGTAGTGGTGCATGTAGCGCTTCGACTCTTCCAGGCTGATCGTGTCGAGCATCTGCTCCATACGCAGCATGCCGAGAGTCGTCGTGTTGAGCACCTGGGTCTCACCGCGCTTGAAGATGGCCGACCCGTGCGCCTGGCCGAGCAGCCCGACCTCGATATCGAGAGGTCGGATGTCGGTGAGACCACGCCCGTCCATGCGGATCCCTTCGGCGACGACGCGCTCACGCATGACCTTCTTGTGCACTGCC
The DNA here is from genome assembly GCA_963801165.1 of uncultured bacterium. Taxonomy (GTDB): domain Bacteria; phylum Actinomycetota; class Acidimicrobiia; order Spongiisociales; family UBA5794; genus JAAETI01. The sequence goes on along the minus strand of CAWDDT010000010.1, from coordinate 185,140 downwards.
TTGATCGCCTTCCCGGCAGCAGCGAGCGTGGCGGCGTCATCCTCGGGGATGGCGAGGCCTGCGAGTGTCTCGTCAGCAACCCGGCGCTCGGCTTCCTGCCGCTCGGTCTTGTCGACGATGGTGCCGAGGGAACCGAACTTCGGCTTGGCGATCGCCGCCACGCGGTCGTAGAGCTCCTCGCTGTACGACTCGGCCAGGGGAAAGTCGACCGCCTTGATCTCACCGGCCTTGGCCTTCAACTCGAGCTGGAGGTCGATGATCTGGCCGATGTATTGCTTGGCCTCCGCGAGACCGCGCGTGATGCTCTCCTCGTCGCTGGGGGCCTGGCCGCCGTCGACCATACGGTGCCCGTTCTCGGTTGCTCCGGCCTCGACCATGGCTATGTCGACGTCTCCGGCGGCATTGCGCTTGCCGGCGACGACGATCTCGAACACCGATTCCTCGAGTTCCGCAAAGGTCGGGAACGCGATCCATTCGCCGTTGCTCAAAGCGAGCTTCACGGCGCCGATCGGCCCCAGGAATGGGATCGGGCTGGCCGTCAGTGCGGCCGATGCGGCGTTGAGCGCCGCCACGTCATAGTCGTTGATGAGATCTGCCGACAGGATCGTCGCCACGACGTGGGTCTCGTAGAGAAAGCCGTCCGGAAACGACGGCCGCAGCGGACGGTCGATGAGTCGTGCCGTCAACGTCGCTCTCTCCGTTGCCCGCCCCTCACGGCGGAAGAAGGAACCGGGGATCCGCCCGACGGCGTACATCCTCTCCTCGACATCCACGGTAAGTGGGAAGAAATCCGCTCCCTCGCGCAGAGTACGGCTTGCTGTGGCCGTAACAAGAACGTCCGTCTCGCCAATGCTGGCAACTACGGCGCCGTCTGCGAGGAGAGCCAGTTTGCCCGTTGTGAGAACGAGCTCTTTGTCGCCTATGCGACCGCGTACTGTGGTCTCTGCCACGCGCGTCTCCTTAGTTCGGGGGGAGAGCGCACAATTGACAGTGGTCGAGCTTCGGACGGGTTGAAACCCGACCACTGGCAACTGAGGGCTTACCCCTCCTGTTGTCGCGGGAACCGTCGGTTCCCGTTGGAACTTGCGTTCCGGTGAGGCCAGGAGAAGGCGGCATACTCGCCACCTTCGCAGGTCTCTTATCGCCTCAGTCCCAGACTGGCGATCAGGTTGCGATACCTCTCGACATCCTGGTTCCTGAGGTACTTGAGAAGCCGTCTGCGCTTACCGACCATCATCAGCAAACCCCGACGGCTGTGGTGGTCTTTTTTGTTGACCTTCAGATGCTCGGTGAGATGGCTGATGCGCTCGGTGAGCAGCGCGACCTGGACCTCGGGCGAACCCGTGTCAGAGTCGTGCAGCCCGTGTTCTTCAATTGTCGTCTTCGTGTCTTTCACGCAGAGATTTCCTTCTGAGGAGAGAAAGCGCGGACGAACGTCCACGGCTGATTGTAACACGCTGCAGTGCCGTGCCAACCCGGAGCGTCGTCATGATCGGTCCTAGCCCCATCGCATCAATCCCATCTGATGGGGATTCGCCAGGTCGGGGTGGTACGGCGACACCCGCACCGTGTAGCCATGCTTGCCGCTGGTGAGAAACGAGACCACCGCAGCCTGGAAAGTATGGACGTCACCGGACCCCCCGTTCGGCTCCATGACCGTCGTCACACCACCGACGATGTCGCCCGACGGGTTGACCGGTCCCTGATACAGCTCCACCGTCACTTGATCGGGAGTCATCCCCGCCAGGTTGACCTCGGCGGTGACGGTCATCTCGTCCCCCACCGCGACCTCGCCCGCCCGGGAGCTCGATATCGACACGACCCGAACCCGGGGCCACGCTCTGCGCACCCGGGTCTTCCATGCCGCCAGCTCGCGTGGCCGGGACCCGTCGCCTCCGCCGAGCAACCTCTGCCGGTCACCGGCCGGCAGGTAGTAGCGCTCGGTGTACTGGCGGACCATGCGATGCGTGTTGTACTGGCTGTTCAGTGTGGACATCGCGTTCTGCATCTTGGTGAGCCAGCCCCTGGGAAGCCCATCGACACCGCGGTCATAGAACAGTGGGGCCACGTCACGCTCGATCAGCTCGTAGAGCGCATGCGACTCGAAGCGATCACGCTCTTCCGGGTCGGGGTGGGGCTCACGCCTTCCGATCGCCCAACCAACGCTGGTCTCATAGGCTTCGTCCCACCACCCGTCGAGAGTGCTCAGGTTGAGTACACCGTTGACGGCCGCCTTCATGCCGCTGGTTCCGCTCGCTTCAAGAGGCCGGACGGGTGTGTTCAGCCATACATCGGCACCCTGCACCAGCGCTCTGGCGACCGACATGTCGTAATCGGCGATGAAAACCAGGTGACGGCGAACCTCCGGGTTCCGGGTGAGGTCGATGACGCGCCGGATCAGCTCCTTGCCGCCGTCGTCTGCCGGGTGAGCTTTGCCGGCGAAGATGAGCTGCACCGGTCTTTCGGGGTTCTGCATCAGCTCGATGAGTCGGTCCATGTCGCGGAGTATCAGGTCGGCACGCTTGTAGGTGGCGAACCTACGCCCAAAGCCAATCGTGAGGACGGTGGGATTGAGCACGACCTCTGCCATATCGATCTCGGATTGCGGCGCTCCCCGCGACGCCAGGGAGCGGCGGAGACGACGGCGTGCAAAGGCGACGAGCCGCTCTCTTCTCCGCTCCCGCGTCCGCCACAGCTCGGCGGGTGGAATGTCGCGCACCCGTTTCCACAGCTCGACGTCGCCAGGTTCCTCGCGCCACTGCGGGCCTAGATATCGATCGTAGAGATCGCGCATGTCCTGCGACACCCACGTCTTGGCGTGCACGCCGTTGGTTATCGACGTGATCGGGATCTCGTCGACGGGATGATCGGGCCACAACTCAGTCCACATCTCCCGGCTGACGGCGCCGTGCAGCTTGCTCACCCCGTTCGCGTACGCCGCCGTGTCCAGCGCCAGGATGGTGTTGCAGAACTCCTCGAAGCGATCCTCCGGGTTGCGACGGCCCAGGGCGAGGAAGTCATCCAGGGAAATCCCGAACTCCGCGGCATAGTGACCAAGATATCGCGCAGCCAGGTCCGGAGAGAAGTAGTCGTGCCCGGCGGGCACCGGAGTATGGGTTGTGAACACGAGCCCGGCGGCGGCTTCCTTTGCCTCGGCAAAGCTGAGGTCGAGCTTCGTCATGTTCCGGCTGATCCACTCGAGTACGAGAAAGGCGGAGTGCCCCTCGTTCATGTGGTACACGGTGGGCTGGATACCGAGCTTCTCGAGAACCCGGAAACCACCCACCCCGAGCATGAGCTCCTGCTTCATCCTTGTCTCACGTGAGCCGCCGTACAGCTGATCGGTTATGCGACGATCCTCGGCGGAATTGGCATCGTGGTTCGTGTCGAGCAGGTACAGAGCCACCCGACCGACCTGAGCCTTCCACACCAGAGCCACCACGTCGCGATCGGGAAACGGGACTACAACGGCCAGCGGCTTGCCCCCGTCGTCGCGGACTCTCGAGATAGGGAGGTTGTGAAAGTCGTTGGGCTCGTAGCGTTCCTGCTGCCATCCTGCCTCGTTGAGCTGTTGGCGGAAATACCCTTCCTGGTACAGGAGGCCGATGCCGGTCAACGGTATCCCGAGGTCGCTGGCGGATTTCAGGTGGTCGCCCGCCAGGATGCCAAGACCGCCGGCGAAGATCGAGAGACACTCGGTGATCCCGAACTCGAGAGAGAAATACGCCACCTCCAGCTGTCGCTTGGGACCGTGGACACGTGCGTACCAGGTCGACTTCGCCGCCGCGTAGTCGTCGAACTCCGAGACAACGCTGTCCAGATGAGACAGAAACGCCGGGTCGACCTCCGCCGCGTCCAGCTTCTCCTGGCTGATCGTTCCGAGCATGAGCACCGGGTTGTGGCCGGTAGATTCCCAGAGGTCGGGGTCGAGCCTCCGGAGCAAGCCGATGGCGGCATGATTCCAGGACCAATGCAGGTCATAGACCACCCGGCGAAGGGGCTCCAGCGTCTGCGGCAGCTTGGGAACGACGGAGTAGGTCTCGAGCGGCTTCATGGTTCCCCTCTCGTCGAGCGTTGTTTCCAGACAAACTTAGCCATTGCTCCACAAAAGCACCCGCCGCCGGGCGATCAAGGGCTCGTTGCGATCGCCTCGACCTCGAGCTCCACCTTCCAGGCCGGGTCGAGGAGGGCGGCGACGACCACCATGGTTGCCACCGGTCGAGCGGCTCCAAACAGTTCGCCGTGGGCCCTGCCCACTTCGTCGGCGTCGGCGGCGTCGGTTATGTACATTCGCGTCCGCACCACATCGTCGCAGGAGCTACCGAGTTGCTCGAGAGCTCCGGCCACGATCTCACCGCATCTGAGCATCTGAGCAAAAGCGGTATCGGCGACTGCCCGGCCGGGCTCGGGTATCGGAGCGGTGCCCGCAATCTCCACACGGGAGCCTTGGCGGAGACCACGAACGAATCCGTATCGCTCCTCGTATGGCGAACCCGACTCGACTCGCAACTCCGTCATGTCCCCTCCAGGATCTCTCGGGCGCGGACGATGTCGGCGCGGATGGCCACAACGAGATCGTCTACGCCGTCGAACTTGCGCTCGGCTCGCAGCCGTTCGATGAAGTCGACCGCGATCACCTTCTCGTACAGGTCCCCTGAGAAGTCGAGCACGTGGGCCTCGACGACGGATGCGGTCCCACCGAATGTCGGCCGCTTACCCACATTCACGACGCCGTCGTGCTCGACGCCGTCGAAGCGGGTGTGAACAGCGTATACACCCGAGCCGGGGACGATCACCTCTGGATCCGGTGCCAGGTTCGCTGTGGGAAAACCGATCGTCCTGCCCCGCCGATCCCCCGGGACGACTTCGCCTTCCAGCCGGAACGGCCTCCCAAGCATACGGTCGGCAGCAGCCACGTCCCCCGCTTCGAGCAGGGCCCTGATCACCGTCGACCGCACCGGCACCCCCGCTTCCAGGATCTCTATGTCATCGACGCTGAATCCGAAGCGGTCACCCATCCGGCGCAGTAGGGCCACATCGCCGAGCTGGTCGTAGCCGAAGTGGAAACCGCGACCAATCGCCACACGGCGCGCCCGGAGTATCGCGACCACGATCTTCTCGACAAAGTCCTCGGCAGAAAGCCGCCGGAGCTCGTCGTCGAACTCGAGAAGGGCGACAGTGTCCACCCCACAGCTCTCGAACAGCTCGAGACGCTGCTCGGTCGTGGTCAGCAACGGCGGGGCAGACGACGGTGCGATGACGCGAATCGGGTGGTCGCGGAATGTCACAACGACCACCGGCAGCCCGGTATCCCGCAACGTCTCGAGCACGCGTTGGTGCCCGAGATGGACGCCGTCGTAAACGCCAATCGTCACCGCCGCCGGTTCGGTGCGCGGCTGCCACGCCCGGTAGTCGCCCGACAGCACCTTCATCCCAGAACCACCTCGGGCATGGCTTTGCCTTCCTCCACGCGATAGACCGCAATCAGCCGACCGTCACTCCCGACGACGCGGAGCGGACCAGGCCCCGGATCGCGGTCAGAGAGGGCAGCCGACGGAAACGCCAACCCGCTGGCGACCCCTGCCGCCAGATCATCTCCGATGACGACCTCGGCGAGGTCGGGAAGTCCGGCGCGTGGCGGCAGCAGGATCTCTGCCCTGTTTCCCGCAGCGACGGACCTTTCGACGTCGTCGATCGTGTTTGCGTCGTCCACATGCAGGGACCCGTTGCGGATGCGACGAAGAGCACTCAGGTGCGCCCGCCCCCCGAGTGCGATCGCCATATCGTCGGCGAGCGTTCTCACGTAGGTCCCGGTGCCGCAAACCGTCCGGAACGTGACCTCAGGGTATGGGAGAGGGGCGAAGTCGATCATCTCGAGACTCTCGATGTCCACCTCGCGGGCTTCTCGTTCGATCTCGATTCCGGCGCGCGCCAATTCATAGAGCTTTCGCCCGCCGACTTTGCGGGCCGACACCATAGGCGGCACCTGCGATATCGTCCCGACGAAGCGTGCCATCACCGCTTCGACCTCACTCCGAGTCACCCTCATCTCGGTCCGCTCCAGGATCGCCCCGTCGGCGTCGAGCGAGTCGGTGGCCACGCCAAACACGGCGCGGGCGACGTATTCCTTGGGTGCTCCCTGGACGAAGCGAAGCAGCCGGGTGGCTCTGCCGACACCGACGACGACGAGACCCGTGGCCATTGGATCCAGAGTTCCGGCGTGGCCGACTTTCTTGATCCCGAGAATGCGGCGCACCTTGGCCACGACGTCATGTGACGTCCAGCCGCCCGGCTTGTCGATGAGCAGGAATCCGGCTTCACCGCTCACGGCAGGGCATCCCGGATAGCGGAGATGATGGCACCGCTGTCTGCGGTCGCGACGAAACCGGCGGCGTTGTGATGCCCGCCTCCCCCGAACAGCCCGGCGATCGCACTCACGTCTACTCGCCCGCGCGACCGCAGACTTCCCTTGTACTTGCCATCGCCGATTTCTCGGAGCAGACACGCGACATCCGACTCCTCGGCGATACGGAGCAGGTCGATCAACCCGTCGGCATCCTCGTAGTCGAGCTTCTCCCTTGCCAGGTCGGCTATGGCGAGCACCGACCAGACCAGCCTCTTGGAGGTGTCGAGCTGTGCCCGGCGCATCACCTCGCCGGCCACATGGAGGTAGGCAAACGGTGACTCCTCGTAAACATGGCGACCCACGAGCGCCGGTTCGACACCAGCCTCGAGCAGGGCGGCCGTTATCTGGTGAACTTCGGGGCTCGTCGCCGAGTACTGGAACCGCCCGGTGTCCGTGACGATTCCGGTATAGAGGGCAGTTGCCACCTCGGGGGTGAGCGGCCACTGCAGCTCCTGGAGAAGCCTGTAGACGACCTGAGCTGCGGCGCCCGCCGTGGTATCGACCACCTGGATGCCGTCCAGTTCACCGTCTTGAGACAAGTGGTGGTCGAGGATCACGACCTGTTTTGCTCGCTGTGCAATGGGGAGAGCACTACCCAATCGTGCGGGAACCGACGTGTCGACCACCACCGCCACATCTGCATTCATCGTGACGCGGCCGGGCGAGACGAGCAGCGACGTGTCCAGAAAGCGAAACTGTTTGGCGACCACAAATGGCTCGCCAAAGGTGGCGCATGCCTGCTTTCCGGCGCCGGCGGCGGCGCCTGCGATCGCAAGCATCGACCCGAGGGCGTCACCATCTGGCCCAACGTGACCCATCGCCACGATCGTGTCGGCGGCACGCAGCGCAGCGGCAGCTTGTTGCAGTGGACTACTCATGGATGTGCTCCTCGTGTTCCTCGCGCTCCTCTTCGAGACGGTGGAGCAGGTCGTCGATCCGGAAACCGCCCTCGATGGACGTGTCCAGTCGGAATTCGAGCACCGGGGTGTACTTGAGTCGGGTCTGGCTCCCGATTGCCGCCTGAAACCGTTTCGCCGCGCTCTCCAGTCCGGCTGCGGTGGCCTTGTGCTCGTCGTCGTCTCCGATGACCGAGTAGTAGACCCGGGCCGTGCGCAGGTTCGGCGCCGTATCTACCCCGGTGATGGTGAGAAAGCCTATACGGGGATCCTTGAGCTGAGCTGTCTCCTCGGCGATGACCTCGCGCAGCAACTCATTGACCTTGCGCATCCGTGGCGAGGGCGGCTTGCTCATTCGGGCTTCTCCAGGTAGCTGACGCTGACGCCGATGAGCTCGGCGTCCGTGCGCTCTCTCATATGTCGCTGCACTGAATGCAGGATACGGTCCAGCTGTGACGCATCAGGCGCCACGACGGCGACGCCCAGCGTCGCCCGGTTCCACAGATCCTGGTGGTCGACCTCTGCCACGGCAACGTTGAAGGTGCGGGCGAGATGGCTCGACAGGCCCTTGATCACGTGTCGCTTCTCCTTGAGCGAATGGGCATCCCGGATTCTCAACTCGAGACGCAACGCCGCGACGTGCACTAGAAGGGTGCGGGGCGATCACCGGGAAGGGCCGCCACACCGAACAGATCCCGGGTTACGGACCACGGTGTCGGGCCTGAACTGAAAGTCCTCATCACACTCCTAGACCCGCGCCACTTCCCTCACTTCGAACGACTCGATGGTGTCGCCTTCCTTGATGTCGCGGAAGTTCTCGAGACCGATGCCGCATTCGTACCCGGCGGCAACCGAAGGGACGTCGTCCTTGAAGCGGCGCAGCGAGATGATCTTGCCTTCGTAGATCACGACGCCGTCCCGAACCACACGGGCACGAGCGTTCCGGTTGATCTCGCCTTCCGTCACGTAGCACCCGGCGACGTGACCGAGGCGCGGCGCCCGGAACACTTCGCGGACATCTGCGACACCGAGGAACGACTCGACCTCCTCCGGCGCCAGCTCTCCGAGCAGCATCCCTTCAATGTCGTCGAGCAACTCGTAGATGATCGAGAACGTCCTGACGTCGATGCCGGCATCCTTGGCGGCGGCGCGGGCGGCGGCATCGGGACGGGCGTTGAAACCGTAGATGATTGCGTCGGACGCCTCTGCCAACATCACGTCGTTGGCCGTGACTCCACCAACGGCGCCCTGGATGATGGTCACCTTGCCGTCCTCGCGGGTGATCTTGCTGACCGAATCCCGGATCGCCTCGAGGGAGCCCGTAGCGTCGGCCCTGACGATGATGCGCAGCTCGGCATGGTCGGCGGTGCGCAGATTCTCGAGAAGAGTCTCGAGACGCTCTGTTGCCGTTGGGACAATATGGGTCGAAGAGCGCTCTTCGTACTTGCGCTCGTCGGCAAGCTTCCTGGCAGCCCGGTCGTTCTTGACCGCCTCGAACATGTCACCGGCCACGGGGATGTCGTCCCAGCCCATGATGAGGACCGGGGTGGATGGGCCGGCCTTCTTCAGCTTCTTCTCCTGGTCGTCGAACATGGCACGTACCCGACCGGGCACGGCACCGGCGACGATGGCGTCGCCCTCCTTGAGTGTGCCTCGCTCGATGATCACGGTGGCGACCGGGCCCCGCCCGACCTCGAGCCGGCTCTCGATGACCGTCCCGATTGCAGGGGCGTTGCGATTTGCTTTCAGCTCTTCGACTTCGGCGACCAGAGCAATCATCTCGAGGAGATCATCGACCCCGTCCCCGGTGAGTGCCGATATCTCGGCGGATACGACATCGCCACCGAGGTCTTCGACGACGATACCGTGCTGGGTCAGCGCAGCCTTCACTCCGACAGGATTCGCAGTGGCGAGATCCATCTTGTTGATGGCGATGATGATGGGAACATCCGCCGCCTTGGCGTGGGCGATTGCCTCGGCCGTCTGCGGCATCACACCATCGTTCGCAGCGATGACGATGATGGCGATGTCGGTTACGTTCGCGCCACGGGCGCGCAACGCGGTGAAGGCCTCATGACCCGGGGTGTCGATGAAGGTTATCTTGGATCCCTGGCGCTCTACCTGATAGGCACCGATGTGCTGGGTGATGCCACCCGCCTCACCCGCAATCACGTTCGACTTGCGGATGGTGTCGAGCAGCTGGGTCTTCCCGTGGTCGACATGACCCATGACCGTGACTACAGGTGGTCGCGGCTCCAGGCTGGCCGGGTCGTCCTCGTACTCGACCATGTGATGCACCGGGCCGGTGTCGGTCTCGTCGTCTTCCTTCTCTTCAACGAGAACCTCGAAGCCGAACAACTTGCCAAGCGACTCCAGGGCATGATGCGGGATGGTGCCGCCCCCGGGAACCATCTCGCCCATCCCCATGAGCTCCTTGACGACAGTCCCGGTTCGTTCGCCGATCTCGGTGGCAAACTCAGAGACGGTCACGCCCGGTGTAACTGCGATGATCTTGTCATCGCCGGGCTCCTGCGGTGGTGCGGGCTCGGGTGCAACAGGCGCCGATGGCTCCGGCGCAGGCTGTGCTTCCGGCTCCGGTTCCGGTTCGGGGTCCGGTTGCGCCACCACAGCGACAGGCTGCGCCGGCTCGGGTGCGGTTTCTTCTTCGTATGAGAGCGTGACCAGTTGGACTTCTTCGTCCGCGAGACCTGAGGAGGCGGTCTTCACATCGATCCCGAGATCCTGGGCGCGCTCCAGCACGTCCTTGGACTCCAGCCCAAGGTCTCGTGCCAACTCGTATACGCGCGTCTTAGCCAACTGTCACCTCCATATGCCCATATTGCAGGCCCCTAGACCTCCAAATCGTCCGATTCCGTCTCAACCTCGCTCATGTCCTCGCTCATGTCCTCGCTCATGTCCTCGGCCATCTGCTCTTCGTCCACGGCCTCCTGCTCGGCCGGATCTGCGGCCGAGACCGCAGCTTCGGCGACATCTTCGGCGACAGCTTCAGGGATGACCGCGAGCGGGGTCTCCACGGAGGCTCCCGGTTCGTCCGGTTCGGTGACCGCACCGGCCGGCTCGTCCACGGGGACGCCCTCGGAAGCCTCATCGGCTCGCTCCGGCGCAACCTCTTCGTTCTCGACCTCTTCGTTCTCGACCTCTTCGTCCTCGATGTCCAGGCCGAGGTCCTGGCTCTCGGACCGTATGTCGATCTTGTATCCCGTGAGACGTGCGGCAAGCCGCGCATTCTGCCCCTCTTTGCCGATCGCCAGCGACAGCTGGTGATCGGGGACGATCACCGTTGCGATCTTCTCGCCCTCGTCGAGACGCACTTCCTTGACCCGCGCCGGGCTCAATGCCTCAGAGATGAACGCCCTGGTGTCGTCACGCCATTCGACGATGTCGACCTTCTCACCGCGTAACTCGTTGACCACCTGCCGTACCCGGGAACCGCGGGCGCCGACACAGGCACCGACCGGGTCGACGTTCGGGTCGTGGGAGAGGACCGCGATCTTCGTGCGGTGCCCCGGCTCGCGGGCGATAGCCTTGATCTCGACGTCGCCATCGACCAGTTCGGGCACCTCCAGCTCGAACAGCGAGCGGATGAACTCCGGATGGCTGCGCGATACGACGATCTGCGGGCCTTTCCCCTCACCGCGCACCTCGAGGATGTATGCCTTTATCCGGTTGCCTCGTTCGAGACGCTCGTAGGGAATCCGCTCCGAGCCGGGCATGATGGCCTCGGCGTTGCCCAGATCGAGCATGGCATAGCGGTGGTCCGAGCTCTGCACGATCCCGGTGACGAGATCGCCTTCCCGACCGTCGTACAGGTCGAAGACCTGCTCGCGCTTGGCGTCACGCAGACGTTGGGTGATGACCTGCTTTGCCGTTTGGACCGCGATTCGGCCGAAGTCCTCGGGAGTGTCCACCCACTCGCGGATCACATTGCCGTCCTCGTCGAGCTCCTGGCCGTACACAGTTATCTCGCCGGTATCGGCGTCGATGGTGACACGTGCTTCCTCGGCCGCTCCCGGGGTGCGCTTGTATGCGGAGACGAACGCATTGGCCAGAGCGTCGAGGATGGTCTCGATGGGGACGCCCTTCTCCCGAGCCACCCCGTCGAGCGCATCCAGCATCAGGTTGAAGTCCATAGCCAATCCTCTCTCACCGTTTCCCCGGTTTCGCGGCCTTCTCCCACGCAAACACCGTGCTCGCAGCCACAACATCACCGTAGGCGATCTCGCGCTCTTCTCCATCTACTTCGACGACAAACCCATCGTCGCCCGTCGCCGCAAGAATGCCCCGGTGTCTGTGCTGACCGGCAATCTCGGAATTGCTCTTGACCTTGACCTCGCGTCCCAGAGACTTCTCGTAGTGGCGCCGGCGCCGCAACTTGCGCTCCAAACCGGGCGATGTCACTTCTAACGTGTAGGCCCCGGTGACGGGGTCCTCTTCATCGAGCAACCGGGACAAACGCCGCGACAGCTCCGCGAGACGATCGACCCCGACACCGCCCTCGGCGTCGAGGGTGACCCTCACCACAGCACCAGGCGTTTGTCCTACGATCTCGAGATCGTCGAGTTCTATACCCTCCGCGGCTACATAAGGATCGATAACGGCCCATAGCCGCTCGACCTTGCCGGACACGCTGCTCCTCCTACACACTTGCACACAAAACGAGGCGGGCGCGGGCCCACCTCAAGAGACTTGTTCTCTGTTGGGCGCGTGATGATAGCACCTCGTGCGACCACGAGGCACCGGGCCCGGGGGGCGCCTAGCGCCGCGCCTGCCTCACTGCGGCGGTCACCGCCGCCACGGCTTCACCAATAGGCACTGCGGCGGTCTCTCCGCCAGCCCGCTGTGTGACCTCCACTACCCCTTCACCGAGACTGCGGGGACCAACCGTGACACGGAAGGGGATGCCAACCAGCTCGGCGTCGTTGAACTTGACACCGGGCCGCTCATCTCGATCGTCGATGATGACGTCGACACCCTCGCCGAGGAGCCCTTGATACAGGCTCTCAGCCGCCGCCAGGGTGGTCTCGTCGAGCTTCAGCACGGTGACGACGACCTCGTAGGGAGCAACGGTGACCGGCCACACAATGCCCTTGTCATCGTGATGCGTCTCCACGATCGCCGCCAGGTTTCGCTCCAGCCCGATCCCGTACGAGCCCATGTAGATGGGCCGGGTCTTGCCGTTCTGGTCCAGGACCATCGCGCCCAGGGGCACGGAGTACTTCGTGCCTAACTTGAAGATGTGCCCACATTCGATGGCCCGGAACACTTCGATGGGCTCGCCACATTGCCCACAGGGCTCACCCACTGCCACCTCACGCACGTCGACCCACCGGGTCACTTCGATGTCACGCTCGACTGACACACCGCGCAGATGGTGGTCGTTCTCGTTGGCGCCGGTCGTCATGTTGGCACGGCCCCGCAGCCCTTCGTCGGCCAGGATGGTCACATTGGTCACGCCGACCGCCCCAAGACTTCCGGCATCTGCCCCGAGCAACTCATGGATCTCCTCCGGGTGTGCCGGCCGGATCTCCACAGCACCGGTTTGATCCTGCAGTTTCTGTTCCTGCAGCGGATGGTCTCCCCGCATCAGCACCAGGACAGGTTCCCCATCGAGCATGTAGACGAGGGTCTTGATCTGGCGCACGGCATCGGCGCCCGCGGCAAAACTCACAAGATCGTCGATCGTCCGTACCCCCGGCGTGGGGAACTTCTCGAGCGCCGTCTCCGGACCGTCGGTGACAGGGTCGACACGGCTTGCTGCCGTCTCGACGTTGGCGGCATACCCGCAATGGGCACAGTGCGCGACAAGATCCTCACCGGCCTCCGACCGGACCATGAACTCCACGGATCCCGCGCCGCCCATCGCCCCGGATGAAGCCGCCACCGGCACTGCGTCCAAGCCGAGTCGGGCGAAGATCCGCTTGTACGCGGCGTAGTGGGCATCGAACGCCTTGTCCAGGCTTTCCTGGTCGAGGTCGAAGGAGTACGAGTCCTTCATGGTGAACTCCCGCACCCGGAGCAGACCCGACTTCGGTCTCGGCTCGTCCCGGAACTTGGTGTGGATCTGATACCAGATCTGCGGCAGCTGCTTGTAGGACGTGATCTCAGTGGCGATTGTGGTGAAGATCTCCTCGTGGGTCATCCCCAGGACGATCTCTCCCGCTTTGCGGTCGAGAAACTGGAACATCTCGTCGCCCATGATCTCGAGCCGGCCCGTCTTGCGCCAGATCTCGGCGGGATGGAGCGAAGGGAAGAGAAACTGCTGGCCACCGATGGCATCGATCTCTTCCTCGATGATGCGCCGGATCTTGCGCCGCGACCGGTACGCAAGGGGCAACAACGTGTAGACCCCTGCCATCAGCTGGCGGATGAACGCCGCACGCACCAATAGCCTGTGGCTCACGGCTTCGGCGTCGGCAGGGTCGTCACGAAGGGTGGGAATGAATGCTTGTGACCAACGCACAGTTGCTCCGCAGCTCGATCTCAGTTGAATGTGGATTTCGGTTGCATGAGGTTAGCGTCTGACTCGATACATCCCGTGCCGGGAGCCGACGCCCCTATTGCGTCACGACCATGTAGCCGGACACCGTGGCGTGCGAGCTCTCGATGGCAACAATGTGGCGGCCCGAAGTCCGCGCCGTGAACTGCGTGCTGGCGTTGCTCTCGATGAAGCCGGCGAAGTCGTTGTCCGCGGCGACGACCTCTCCGTCGGGCCCGTATACCGTGAGCAGTGTTCGTGCCGCTGATTCGATCGTGATCGAGACGTCCTCACCCTCCTCGAGGGTCAAGTAGAAGAAGTCCCGATCTCCCCCGACGTCGTATATGCCCGGCGTAGCACCTCGCCGTGGCAGGAACTTGCCGTGGTCCGGGTCCGGATACGCAATCAGCGGGAGCGAACTCGACACGGAGCCGGAGACGGTTGTGTCGGCCTCAGCATCGACAACCACCGGGAACGCGTATTCGGGAACGAAGTCGATCGATCCCTCGCCCGCGGTGATCTCGTCGCCGCTCAACGTCGTAGCCCGCAGCTCCCCCGATCCCGGCGCCCAATCGACCGCAACGTCGGCGCTAGGGACGAACCAACCGAGCAGCAGCTGCTGATCCCAGGGACCAGCCAGCGAGACATCGTTGCTGTGCTTCGCCCCGTTGTGCGGAAGCGTCCTCGGTTCGAGACCGCGCACGACCGGAGACGCCAGGAGACGGTCGACCGCGGTAAGGACATCATCGATTGCAATCGACGTCAGCGAGGCGATGCTGCCAAACGTGCTCACGCCCACGAGACGACCGTATTGGTCTACTACGGCACCGCCGCTCTGACCACCGATAGCCGGGGCTTCGATAGTGACCCAGCGGACCCCGGTGAACTCCCAGTCGGAGATGTCCCGGACCTCTCCCCTGTCGAGCGACGGCTCCGGCGTGAACTCGTCGGGAGCCGGGTAGCCGAGAACGTAGAGGGCGTCGCCGACGCTCAGGTCGGTGACCGAGCCGATGGCGATAGGCGCCGGTTTGCGGGAGAGGCCGCTCAGATCGACAACGGCGAGATCGACAAAAGGATCCAGAGCGAGCACTCTCGCATGCACGATCGCACCGTTCTGGAACACGACGGTAACGATGGAGTCGGGCCACACGACGTGCGCATTCGTGACCAGCAGGTCGTCGCCGATCACGACCCCGCTCCCCGTGCCATGCTCGGACAGCACGAAGCCGACCGACCTGGCGACGGTCCCGGTCATCGCCTCGGTCGACAGCGGGATCAACGCCTCGATATCCGGTATGGTCGTCGATGGCGACATCGTCGTGGTCGGGACCTTGCCGGCGGCGGCCACAACCAGAGGGCGATGCACCGCCACGGCGACTGGGTTTTGGCGTGCGGACAGCAACCAGCTCCCCACGATGACGATGGCCCCGATGACGCTGAATACCGAGAAGAGCCGCGGGGTCCGACCCGGGTTGCTCACTCGCCTGTGATCTCGGCGATGGCGGCACGGCGCGCGGCCACCTGGTTGGCGTCTCCCCGAAGGGTGCGTAGCTCGATCGCCTCCTCGGCGGCGAGGTCTGCCGCGGTCACGTCGGCCGCAGCAAGACGTGCCTCGAACCCCTCGGCGGCCAGCTTGCGCGCTTCATCGAGCAGCGCCTCGACCATCTCGCTTTCCTTGACGACCCTGACTACCTGACCCTTGATGAACAAGTGGCCCTTCTTGTTGCCCGCAGCGATGCCGATGTCGGCCTCCCTAGCCTCCCCGGGCCCGTTGACGACACAGCCCATGACCGCCACCTGGATCGGCAGCCGCTCAGCTTCGAGCACGGCCTCGGCCCGCCTGACGACGTCAATGACATCCACCTCGGCGCGACCGCAGGAGGGGCACGCGATGAGGTCGAGGCCCTTGCGCTCCCGGAGCCCCAGGATCTCGAGCAGCTTGCGGCCGGCCTTGGCCTCCTCCACCGGATCGGCGGTGAGCGAGAACCGGATCGTGTCGCCTATCCCCTCCATGAGGAGTGTCGAGATCCCGGCCACCGACTTGATCAATCCGGACGGAGGAGGGCCGGCTTCGGTGACGCCTAGGTGCAACGGGTACTCGACCTCGTCGGCGAGGATGCGGTACGCCTCGATCATCGAGGGGACGTCGGAATGCTTCACCGAGATCTTGATGTCGTGGAATTCGACGTCCTCCAGGTATTTGATCTCCTTGAGAGCCGAATCCACGAGCGCCCGGGGTACGGGTCCTCCGTACTTGTCGAGCAGATCCTTGTCGAGCGAACCGGCGTTGACGCCTACGCGAATAGGGATCCCGGCCTCCCCGGCCGCCCGGGCAACGGCCTTGATGTGCGCTTCCTTGCGGATGTTGCCGGGATTGAGGCGGAGCCCGGCAACTCCCGCTTCGATAGCCGCCAGGGCCAACCGGTACTGGAAGTGAATGTCGGCGATTATGGGAACCGGCGAGCGGGGAATGATCTCGGCAAGACCCTGAGCGGCGGCAACATCGTTGCAGGTGATACGCACAATATCGGCACCGCCACCGGACAGTGCGTAGACCTGGGCTAGCGTCCCATCGACATCCGCGGTCTTGGTCGTCGTCATCGACTGAACCGTGATCGGGCTGTCTCCGCCCACCGGAACGTTGCCAACGTGAAGAAGCCGCGAGGCGCGGCGTGTGGTGCTCATGATCCCTCCCATGCTATCGGCCAAACCCGGGTGCGTCACCGAGGCACGGGAATCGGGTCGACGATGTCGAAATAGATGCCGAGAACACCGAGCAACATGATGAAGATGATCACAGCGGCCGCTACCGGGATCAACCGTCTCACGTCGGCCTGACGCCCACGGATCTTCTCGTAGAGAGCGACAGCGAAGTGACCGCCGTCGAGCGGGTAGAGCGGGATCACGTTGAGGGTGCCCACAAAGACGCTGACATACGCCATCAGAAATAGGGCGGTTTGCATCCCGGTCGCCACTCGGGCGATGCCGATGACGCTCACCGGACGCGCTTCTCCGAGCACGGCAGCGTTCTGGCCGACCGCGGCGCTGAGAAGCTGCGGGGTCCGGCGCACCATCGTCCACAGCCCGTCGAGAGACAGCCACGTTGTTTCGGCGAGGTCACCGGCGGCCCTCTTGATACCGGCGATGGGGCCGATGTTGACTTCGACACCCTCGGGGCCAACACCAACAAACCCGGTTGTCTCACCAGCGATTTGTCTCTCCGCAAGCACCGCGGTGCCGCTCATCACCTGGCCGTTGCGCTCCCACGTGATCTCTGTTGCGACGCCGGGTCTCTCCTTCGCCAACTCTACGAAATGGTCCCAGTCCCGGATCACGATGCCATCGACACTCTGCAAGACATCGCCCGATCTCACCCCCATCAGGTAGGCCGGGGTAGCGACGACATTGTCGTTCGTCTCGAGCGTGATCTGCGCGCCGCCGCGATCGACCACAACCGGGACGACCTTATTGGGAGGCTTGGTCGCTGTCGTCCCCAGCTCGCCGAGGGGCACACCGTCAACCGACACCACATGATCGCCGTCTTCGAGGGCCAAAGGCATCTCGTCCCCGGCACCGCTCGTCGTAACCAGCACCTCGGAGACCTCCGCTACCTGGGTAGTCGCCTCAACCATGTTCCAGGTGACGGCGACTACGTAGAAGAGGATGAAGCCGATGACGAAATTGCTGAAGACACCGGCGAGCACAACGACAGCCTTCTGGCCGAACGGCTTGCCGCGATAGGTGCGATGCTCCTCCTCCGGCGGGACCTCCTCGAAGGGGTTCATCCCAACGATGCGGACATACCCACCGAGCGGGATCGCCTTTATCCCGTATTCGGTCTCACCCCGCTGCGTCGACCAGATACGTGGGCCAAACCCGAAGAACGCCTCGGTCGCCTTCATGCCGAAGACCTTGGCCGCGACGAAATGGCCCAACTCATGGATAACGACCATCAGGATTATGCCGACGATGACGACTATCGGTCCCATTGCTCCTGTCCAAGCCCTACAGAGGTTCTGTCCAAGTCCTACGGAGGGTTCACGCTAACCGTCCCCGCTGCTTAGCGTGACGAACTGTGCGGCGACCCGCCGTGCCTCTCCGTCTATCGCAAGAACATCGGCCACCGAGCGTGGATCGATAACCGGTATCTGAGCGAGAGTCGACGCCACCACCTCGGCAATGGCAGGGAAGGGGATCTGGCCGGCCAGGAACGCGGCAACCGCGACCTCGTCGGCCGCATTCAAGACCGCGGTGGCCGACCGCCCTACCCGACCCGCTTCGTAGCCCAGCTCGAGACAGGTGAAGACCTTGCGGTCCGGTGGCTCGAAAACGAGCGGGGCCCTGGTCAGGTCGAACGGTTCCAGCTGCGCCGGTTGGCGCTCCGGATAGGTGATCGCATACTGGATCGGCACACGCATGTCGGGATCACCCAACTCGGCCTTGAGGGTCCCGTCGACGAACTCCACCAGGGAATGGACGATGCTCTGCGGGTGGACTACGACGTCGATGCGGTCGTAGGGAATCGCATACAGGTAGTGGGCTTCGATGACCTCGAAAGCCTTGTTCATCAGGGTCGCCGAGTCGATAGTGATCCTGGGACCCATCGACCATGTGGGATGAGCAAGCGCCTGGGCTACGGTCACGTTCTCCAGATCGCCTGCGCTCATACCCCGAAACGGTCCCCCGGATGCGGTGACGATCAACCTGCGAACCGACTCCGCAGTCTCGCCGACGAGACACTGCCACAGCGCCGAATGCTCGCTGTCGACCGGGATTATCTCTCCGGTGCTCCGGGTTGCCGCCTCGACCACGACCGGGCCACCCGCCACCAGGCTCTCCTTGTTGGCCAGCGCCACGCGGTTGCCGGCCTCAAGTGCCGCGACCGTCGGCGCCAGACCGGCAGCGCCGACGACCCCGTTGACCACAGTGGTGTTGGCGGTACCGGCCAGTTCGAGCAGCGCTTCGGCGCCGAATGCCACCCTGGGGCCGAGCAGGTCGGTGAGACGCTCGGCCTCCTCATTGGTGGGATGAACGGCGACCACCCTTGCCCCGGGCAGTTCCCGCGCTGCGGCGACGAGATCGCTCGAGCCACGACCTGCCGCGATGCCGGTGACCGGTATGCCTAGATGGGCGGCCACCTCACGAGCCTGGGTCCCGATCGATCCGGTGACCCCGAGTATGCAGAGCGGATTCAGTTGAGCAGCCCCATCCACGAGTAGGCGATCCAAAGCGCAGGGATCGTGAAGATCATGGCATCGACCCGGTCGAGCACACCGCCGTGCCCGGGCAGGATGTAGCCCATGTCCTTGACGCCGAGCGCGCGTTTCAGCACCGAGACGGCGAGGTCACCCAGCGGGCCGATAGCGGCGACAATCACTCCGATCAACAAGCCGTCGCTGAGCTCGAAAGGAGGAGCCCAGGCAAACGCGGCCCCGAATGCGATCGCAACGACAACCCCCGCCACGTAGCCCTCGACCGTCTTCTTTGGTGAGACAACCGGCGCCAACGGTCTGCGACCGATCCGGCGTCCGATGAAGAACTGGGCGATGTCCATCGCCGCCACCGTCACCACGAGGGCGAGGACGAGCCACACGTAGTCCTCGGAGCCGAGCAGATCGAAGGCAAAGGCGCCTGCGCCCCCGATCCACGCCGTCACGAGCACGGTCAACGCCGCGTTCTCAACGGCGGCCCGGCGTCCCGGCACCGTGGCATAGAACAAGAAGACGGCGACGGTGGTTATCAGCAACGCAACCGGTACCGCCACCGGTCCTGCCGCCCAGGTTCCGGCAAAGGCCCCGGCTATGCCCAGGAAACCGAAGATCGAGAGCGGCCGGTACCCGCCGCGAATGAAGGCCGCAAACATCTCTCCTGCGGCGATGCCGAGGACCACGAAGATCAAAGCACCGATTCCGTACGGCGACAGCAGCGATGCGGCAAACAAGACGACGAGCCCCGTCGCGGTGAGAACCCGGATCGAGAGCTCCGAACCCGACGGCGGCTCGATTACGTCCGCAGAGGCAGCACCACCTGCGGCGTCGACCATATCGTCGAGACCGACGAGCCCGGTCTCGAGACCGCGGATCCCGGCAGATACGGCGATCTGTTGCGTCCCCTCTTCCTCGGCGCGTGCCACAGCCTCGGCAAGACCGGCGTATTCCCGTGTCGTGGCGGCCAGGTAGTCCTCGTTGGTGAACTCGGCCACGTCGTCGCCCCGCTCGCCGGGATCCCCTTCTGCGTGCCCACCCCACAGCCGGGCAAAATCGGCGCTTCCAGTCGCTGGTGCCCCCGTGCTCACCGGTTGGTCGTCCTCGTCGCGCTCGGGTACGGCCGCCGTACCGGGCTCCGGTACCGCGCTTTCTGTCACCGGCTCCTGGCCTGCCGCGACGTATTCCGGAGTCGGCTCGGTTGCGGCGACATCGTCTTTGCTGTCATCTGCTCCTGCGCCGGATTCCGGCTCGGTGGCGGTGTCGTCGGGAGATCCCACTGCGTGTAGCTCGAAAGGTGGCGTATCGCCCGCGCGGATGATAGGAAACACTCCGAGTTGTTCCGGCCCGGTATCCTCGAGGTCAGCGGGGCTGGGCCCTAGATCGGGCTCGGGCTCCGGAGCGGGCTCGAGGTCATCCACGGCGGCTGGCTCCTCGGTCTTGTCCCTGCGGCCGAAGATACGGGCGGCCCAACTCTGGCGACCACCGGGCTCCTCGTCGGGACCTGCCCCGGTTTCCTCTGCCCACCTACGGAACTCGTCCTCCGCCGAGAACTCCTCATCACCGGATTCAGGAACATCGCCCCCGTCACCGTCGCGATGGCTCACATGGTCTCCTCTACTCGGTGGCTCTCAACCGGTCTCAGACCTCGAGAAGCTCTTCTTCCTTCTTTTCGAGAAGCTCGTCGATCTTCTGGACGTGGGTATCCGTCATCTCTTGGAGCTCTTTCTCGGCGCGTCGCACGTCGTCCTCGGAGACATCACCCTCGAGCGCCTCGATGCCGTCCTTGACGTGCCGCCGCACGTTGCGAACCGCGATCCGGCCGTCCTCGGCGAGCTGGCGGACCACCCGGATCAGATCACGGCGCCGCTCCTCTGTGAGCTGCGGGAACACGAGCCGGATGATGTTGCCATCATTTGACGGGTTGAGCCCCAGGTCGGCCTTCATGATCGCCTTCTCGATGGCGTTGATCGATGACTTGTCGTACGGTTGGACCAGCAGCATCCTCGCCTCGGGGACACTGAAGCCGGCGATCTGCTGGAGCGGGGTCTGCGTGCCGTAGTAGTCGACGGTGATCCGGTGCAACAAACCTGGATTGGCCCTGCCCGTCCGCACCGTTCCGAACTCGCCAACGGTGTGTTCGATAGCGTGGTCCATCCTGCTCTTTGCCTCTGCCAACAGCTCGTCGATCACAGCTTCACCTCAATGGACTCGAGTCCCGATCGTTTCTCCTCTAACGGCCGAGACGATGTTCCCTGCTTTGGTCAGGTTGAAAACCCGTATCGGTATGTCGTTCTCCATGCACATCGTAATGGCAGTCGAGTCCATCACCCGGAGTTGCCGGTTGATGACCTCCATGTAGGTGAGGTCCTCGTAGAGCTCGGCGTCATCGTTCTTCTCCGGATCGGCGCTGAAGACCCCGTCGACCCGGGTGGCCTTGAGCACGATCTCGGCACCGACTTCCGCTGCCCGGAGAGCGGCCGTAGTGTCGGTGGTGAAGAACGGGTTTCCCGTCCCTGCGGCGAAGATCACGACCCGATTCTTCTCCAGGTGGCGGATCGCTCGGAGCCGGATGTAGGGCTCGGCCACCTCCTGGATCGTGATGGCGCTCTGTACCCTGGTGGGTGCTCCCGCCTTCTCGAGTGCTTCCCGTAGCGCGAGAGCGTTGATGACCGTCGCCAGCATGCCCATGTAGTCGGCGCTGGCTCTGTCCATGCCTTTGGCCGTAGAGCTGACCCCTCGGAAGATGTTGCCGCCACCAACGACAACCGCGATCTGATAGCCCTCGCCGGCAACCTGGGCGATCTCGGCGGCGACCCGGTCAACGGTGACCGGATCGATGCCGTATTTGAGCTCCTGGTCGGCGAAGGCCTCGCCGGAGAGTTTCAGGACGACGCGTCGCATGCCATCACTCTGATGACTCGCCGACCTGGATCCGCTCGAAACGCGTGATGGAGATGTTCTCGCCGAGCGAAGCGGCGAGACCCTTCACCATGTCCCCGATGGTCCCGTCGAACTTCTCGGTCTTGACGAACACCTGATCGTTGAGGACGTTCTCCTTGTAGAAGGAGTTGAGCCGACCGTCGACGATCCTGTCGATGATGTTGTCGGGCTTCCCTTCGCCGCGCGCCTGCGCCTCGATGATGTTCTTCTCGTGCTCGATGATCTCGGGCGGGACGTCGTCACGGTTGAGCCAGCCGGGGCGGGCCGCCGCGATGTGCATCGCGATGTCGTCTGCGGTGTCGCGGAAGCCGTCGGTCTTTGCCACGAAGTCGGTCTCGCAGGCAAGCTCGACGATGACCCCGATGACCGGGCGGCCCGACTGCATGTGCAGATAGGAGCCGATGATGCCCTCCGTCTGGGTCCGCTCGGCGCGTTTGGCTGCGGAAGCCAGGCCTCGCTCCCGGAGCAGGTCTTTTGCCTTGTCGACGTCGCCGGCGGCGTCCTGCAAGGCCCGCTTTGCATCCATCATGCCGGTGCCCGTCTCCAGCCGGAGCGCCTGGATGTCCTTGGCTGTGATGTTGGCCATTGCTCGCTACTCCTTGGGCTCTGTGTCTCCGGCTTCGGCGGCCGGTGCTGTCTTCGCGGGTTTGTCGGACTCTTTGTCTTTGCGGCCGGCGTGGTAGGTCTCCTGGCCCCGGTTGGCCGCGTCCGCCATAGCGTTCGACAGCAGGAACGCTGCTCGGATCGCATCGTCGTTGCCGGGAATCACCATATCGATGAGGTCCGGGTCGCAGTTCGTGTCGACAACGGCGATGATCGGGATGGCAAGCCGGGCCGCCTCGGCGACCGCGATGTGCTCCTCGTTGATGTCGATGATGAACACGACCTCCGGCACGCTGTGCATGTCGCGCACCCCGCCGAGCACCGTCTGGAGCTTGACCAGCTCGCGCCGGAGACGCAGCCGCTCCTTCTTGGGCAGCACATCCATCTCGCCGGAGCTGTCCATCCGCTCCAGCTCTCGCATGTACATGATGCGCCGGTGGATGGTCTGGAAATTGGTGAGCATGCCGCCCAGCCAACGCTGGTTCACATAAGGCATGCCGCAGTTCTTGGCTGCCTGCTCGATGGCCTGCTGTGCTTGTTTCTTGGTGCCGACGAACAGCACCGCGCCTCCACCGGCCGTGATGTCTTCCACACGCTTGACGGCCTGCTCGATCTGGGAAACCGTCAGCCGCAGATCGACGATGTGGTTGCCGTTGCGCTCGGTGAAGATATACGGGCGCATTTTCGGGTTCCAGCGACGGGTCTGATGGCCGAATTGGACACCGGCTTCGAGCAGCTCGCGCATAGTCACTGCCATGCGATCCTCCTGTTTGGTTGGTTCCTCCGACCACCCTGCGACGGCAATGTTGCCGACACCGTCGAGCCTCCCCGGGGAATTCCCCGACCCTGGAGGTTTGCAGTGGTCGTGCGTAGTAGGGCCGTGAGTGTACCGGGACTCGGGAAATACGGCTACTCCCGTGGCTCGAGGGACAGCGTCTGACTCTCGGTATGCCCGTAACCGTGCCCCTCACCAGATGTTGTCGTCCATATACGTAAGTGGTAGCTTACGGTTTGTGAAAGTAACCATTGATCCATGGATGGCTCTCGGCGATCCCACACGACGCCAGGTCCTGGCACGGGTGGCCGAGTGTCCCCGTTCGGTCGCGGAGATCGCCTCGGGGCTCCCGGTAAGCCGTCCGGCAGTGTCGCAACACCTCCGGGTACTGGCCGAAGCCAACCTGGTCGCGGCCCGCAAGGAGGGCAGACGGCGTGTCTACCGGGTGCAACCGGATGGTCTCCGTCGCATGCAGAGAGAGCTCGAGCGTTTCTGGTCTCAGGCCCTGGAGAACCTCAAGAGCATCGCAGAGCAAGGTGAGGAAGGTCCCAAATGATGATTGACAAGCAAACGTCTGTGCTGCTGGAGATCGCGATCGAAGTTCCCGTCCCCCGCGCCTACCAGCTCTTCACCCAGGAGTTCGACCGCATCAAGCCAAGAGAGCACAACCTGCTCGACGTCGACATCGCGGAGACGGTTCTCGAACCGTGGCAGGGCGGTCGTCTCTACGACCGCGGTGTCGACGGCTCCATATGCCAGTGGGGTCGCGTTCTGGCTGTCGATCCACCTCACTCCATCGTGCTGGCGTGGGACATCAGCCCGCAGTGGCAGGTCCAGACCGACCCGGCGCGTGCGAGCGAGGTCGAGGTGCAGTTCCTCGCCGCCGCTGAGGGCACAACCCGCGTGGTGCTGGAGCATCGTCATCTCGACCGCCACGGTGACGGCTGGGAGGGCATGCGCCAGGCGCTGGCCGCAGATGACGGCTGGCCCATTTACGCGGAACGCTATCGCGACATCGTCGACGCCTAAGACACGGCGCGTCGATCAGTTTCGGGCCGGCGGGGGCTCCATGAGACGGTTGCGCAGGCTCATCACCGCCTTGGTGTGGATCTGACATACCCGCGACTCGGTGACGCTGAGCACCTTGCCGATCTCAGCAAGCGTGAGCCCCTCGTAGTAGTAGAGGGTGACGACGAGCCGCTCCCGGTCTGAGAGGCGGTTGATGGCGTCTACCAGCAGATAGCGGGTCTCCTGACGCTCGAACGATCCGCTCGGGTCGGGAGCTGCCGGGTCGGCGAGCAGATCACCCATCGTCGACGAATCCCTCTCGCCGGGATTGAGCAGGTCATCGAGCGCCATGATCCCGAGAGTTGAGATCTCCCCCAAACGATCCTGCAACACCGTGACGGGCACCCCTAAGTGGCTGGCCAGCTCCTCGTCGCTCGGGCTGCGTTGTAGCTTGTGCTCCAACTCACCGAGGCTGCGCTGGATCTCTCGGGCGCGGGCGCGCACCGATCGGGGCACCCAGTCGAGCGCCCGCAGCTCGTCGAGGATGGCCCCCTTAATGCGGTTGACGGCGTAGGTCTCGAACTTGTAGCCGCGCTCGAGTTCGAACTTGTCGATGGCGTCGATGAGCCCGAACGTCCCATACGAGACAAGATCCTGAGCATCGACGCTGCGCGGCAGACCGGCTTTCAGCCTGCCGGCGACGAACTTGACCAGCGCCGAGTAGTGGAGGATCAGACCCTCCCGAGCGGCGGGGTCGGCGTTCTCTTTGAAGTCGTTCCAGAGATCGTGTAGCTCGTGTTCGGCGCGTTCAAGCACGCGGATGGCTTCTTTCGTAGGTTGACCGAAGATGCCGGCGGGAGACAGCAGTGTAAATCTGGGTGGTGGCGGGTTCAACGTGCCCGAGCAACTCCTGGACGGAGCGGAGGTCGGCTCCCCCTTCGAGGAGATGGGTCGCAAACGAGTGCCTCAGAGCATGCGGGAACGTCCCCAGCCGATTTCGCACCACTCTTCTGACTCCTCTCGTATCCAATGGACCGCCGCGCACGCCGACCCACAATGCAGAGTATGCCTGATCCCCGGCGAGTCGGGGACGACCTTCCACCACGTAGCGTCTCACCGCGCCCTGTGCGGTTCTGCCTACCGGAACCACTCGGGTCTTGCCTCCCTTCCCGACAATCCGCAACATATCACCGTGTTCCACGTCCCCGACCTGTAGCCCGGCGAGCTCGGAGACCCTCAGCCCTGAAGAATAAAGAAGCTCGAGCATGGCGCGATCGCGAAGGTCGACCGGACCATCCCCCGAGATGGCATCGAGCCCACCGGCGACGGCCCGTGCCGACAACGCTTTCGGAAGTGAAGCGGGAAGCTTCGGTTGCCGGATCCCGTTCGCCGGGTTCGCCAACACCAGACCTCGTCTCGCCGCATCGGTGAAGAACGAGCGGACCGCCGACATCTTTCTGGCGACGGACCTCCTGGCGTATCCCTGCACCGAGAGCTGGGAGACATGGCGTCGCACCAGCCGTCGGTTCACGGCATCCAGCTCGATAACGTCGCACTGTTCGCAGAAATCGGCAAACTGTGCCAGGTCCCGCTCGTAGGCAGCCAGGGTGTGTGGCGAAAGCCCGCGCTCAACCGCCGCCCGGTGGATGAAGTCGGCGGCCGCATCGGCGATGGTGGGCGTGTCCTCCATTGACCCTCCATCGTGGCCGCTCGACCACGCCTCGTCAACGACCGACCCTATGGGTCACGGCGTACCTCCCCGGTCCGTCCGTCCGCAGCACACCGTTCAGCTCGAGACGACCTAGCGCCGCCAGGATCTCACCGGGGGCGCCCAGCCCGTGTCCCATCAGGGCATCGAGGTCATCGGCACCGGAACGAATCAGCTCTACCAACCGGGCGTCGTCGTCGCCCAGATCGCAGGCGGCCACCTGCGACGCGATGCCCGGCGCCGGGCCGAGCACCAGCTGGAGTGATTCGATGAGATCGTCGGGGTCCAGCACCGGAAAGGCACCGTCACGGATCAGCAGGTTGCACCCCGCCGACGAGGCCCGATCGATATCACCGGGAACGGCGAACACCTGGCGTCCCTGACGCAACGCAGTCTCGGCCGTAATGAGAGCACCACCTTTCACAGTCGCCTCTACGACAACCACAGCACCCGCCAAACCACTGATGATCCGGTTCCTCGGCGGGAACCGCCAGGCCTCAGGAGGAGTACCGGGAGGCGACTCGCTGATCACGGCGCCACCACCGGTGATGAGCTGCCGGGCCAGCCCGGCGTGCTCTCGCGGGTACATGACGTCGATGCCCGACCCGAGCACGGCAACACCGACTCCGCCGCCGGCCACCGTGCCCCGGTGCGCCGCACCATCGACACCCCGCGCCAGACCGCTGACAACCACCCACCCGGCAGCGGCCACCGCCCGGCCGTAGTCGCCGGCGATCCGCCTGCCGTATGCGGTGCATCGTCTGGTACCCACGATGGCCACCCCCGGTAACCCGGGAAGGCTCCCCCGAACAAACAGCAGCTCCGGGGCATCAGGGAGCTCTCCCAGATGCGCCGGGTACACCTCCTCACCCTTTCCGACCACCTCGATCCCGGCCCGAGTTAGCTCGGCACGCCGCTCTCCTGCTGGGACACCTACCGCGCGTCGAACGCGCTCCGTTGTCTCGATGGCTCCCGACATGATGCGTTTGCGCACCCCTGCGGGACCGTAGCGCTCGTAGAGGGTGGCCACCCGATCCGGATGGAGCCCACCGAACGCCACCTGGAGTTTGGCGTCGTTCATCGCTGACCCCGGTAGGCGAGAGCCTCAGCGACGTGCGACCCGAGAATCACCTCGGACTCGTTGAGGTCGGCGATGGTCGCCGCCACCCGGCGTACCCGGTCCCACCCCCGTGCCGTCAACGCCGACCGGCGCATTGCCTGCTCCAGCATCCCTGCCACAGGCTCGTCCCAAGCCAGCAGATCCAGATCCGCCCGACGCAGCCGGGCGTTGCGCCTCCCCCGGGCCATCTGCCGCTTTCTGGCCGCGGCCACCCGGTGCGCTACGTCGGCGCTCGCCTCCCCCCGAGCGCCCGCCATCTCGGCGGCCTCTACCCGCGGTACCCGCACCACAATGTCGAAACGGTCGATCAGCGGACCAGACAGACGCCTCTGGTACTTCGCCAGCGCCCCCGGCGGGCAGGAGCATTGCCGGATCCGATCCCCCTCATACCCGCACGGACATGGATTGGTGGCCGCCACCAACTGGAACGCCGTGTCGAATCGCACCGAGGCACCCTTGCGGGCGACGACTACATGACCTTCCTCCATCGGCTGCCGCAACGCATTGAGATGACCGACCGGAAACTCCCCCAACTCGTCGAGGAACAAGACGCCGTGGTGCGCCAGGGCGATCTCTCCCGGCACCGGAATCCCCGAGCCACCACCGATGAGGGCAGCGAGCGACGCCGAGTGGTGTGGTGAGCGGAACGGGGCCAGGGTGGGATCGGGTCGCGCCATACCCGCCGCGGCCCAGGTGAGCGCAGTCTCCCCGACATCCGGTCCGGCGAGACGGGGCAGGATCCCCGGCAGACAACGTGCCATCATCGTCTTGCCACCACCCGGTGGCCCGGTCATCAGCACGTGGTGGCCGCCCGCAGCGGCAATCTCGAGAGCGCGTCGAGCCAGCGCCTGGCCCCGTACCTCGCCCAGATCCGCGACAAGACCCGGTGGCGCTGCGAGCTCGGGAATCGGCGCACCGTCACCTTGCCCGAGGGCAACCTCGACCGCCTCCCGCAGATGGCGGACCGCGGTCACCGAGGACATACCGCCCAGCGCACCCGCCTCCGCAGCCGAATCGGGCGGTAGCAGACACCGCAGACCGATCCTCTCTGCAACCAGAGCGGCCCCCAGGCCACCACGCACCGAGCGAACCTGACCATTCAGCGCCAGCTCGCCGAGCGCCACCACATTGCCTGCGCCTTTCGGTACGGCAGTCGAAGCGACCAGAACACCGAGCGCAATCGGCAGGTCATACGCTGAGCCGCCCTTGGGCACGTCCGCCGGGGCAAGGTTGACGATGACCCGCCGCCCCGGGAACGACCATCCTGACGCCTTGATGGCGGCCATGACGCGTTGCTTGGCCTCCCGCACGGCGGTGTCGGGAAGCCCGACGATCTGGAAGTGGGGACCGCCGCCCCCGACAAACACCTCAACGTCGACCCGGCGCGGTTCGGCGCCGACGAGAACAACAGATATGACACATGAAAGCATGATCACAACGTATGGGACCGCTGTGACACAAACCCGGGCAGCCACCTCGACTTGCCAGGCGGGCTCCGCCGGGACAGACTGCACCGGGACCATTCCAAAGGGGACACAGTGCATCTCCGGCTCACGACCACAGTGGTCATCGCCGTACTCGCCGCCACGGCGTGCACCTCCGGTGGTTCGGCACTGCAGGCGTCGGTTCCGCCGACGACAGATCCCCCGACAACCACCACGACCACGCCCGATGCCATCGCAGTGTTCGATGAGGTGTCACCTGCGATCGCCTTCGTCGCAACCGACATCGCCACCGGGAGCGGGATTCTCATCGACCGGGATCTTCTGCTGACCGCAGCCCACGTCGTCTGGCCGAGCCGCGAGGTCAGGGTCGTCTTCCCGAGCGGCGAGTACACAGACTCGGCCCCGGTGATCGGCACCGACCCTCTGGCGGACCTGGCGCTGATCGATGTCAGCAACATCGTCCGCCAGCCCGAACCGGTCACGATGGGTGACGGTGAGGCTCTCCCTATCGGCAGCACCGTCTACATGGTCGGCTACCCGGCCGAGCCGGAGCGAAATCCGACACCGACCATCTCCCAGGGCATCCTCTCCCGGCTCCGGGAGTGGCGTAATCAGGATTGGACCTTTCTGCAATCCGATGCCGCCGTGGTGGGTGGCCAGAGCGGGGGTGCCCTCGTCGACGCTGCCGGCGAAGTCATCGGCGTGACCAACTTCCAGCTCGCCACCGAGTACGGTCTCTCCGGTTCGATCTCCGACGCTGCCGCCCGCATCGAGGCCATGCGGAGCGGGACGGACCGCTACGGCCTCGGCGATCGAATTCCGCCCAACTCCGGGGCGGACAAGACGCAACAGATCACAGTCGAACATTTCTGGGACCAGCAGGTGCTCGTGTTCGAGGCACCGCTCTTCACCGAGGTCGAGGTGTCAACCAACACAAATGCCGACACGGCCATCCAGCTCATGTCGATCGACGGGTTCCCGATGGCATATGCCGACGACAACCTCAAAGGTGGCGAGACGGCGGTCGGCCAGGTCACCTTCGCCGGACTGCACCTCGCTGTGATCACCTCGTACGCCCCGGAACCCGTCGACGAGCTCGTCGTCGGCTCGGTGAAAATGATCCCTTGGGACGACCCCGACGACGGGCAGGTTCTCCACAAGCCGGACAAACTCTACGGGAACCTCGATTTTCCCGGCGACATCGACTGGTACTGGGTCGAGCTCGGCGACGGCCAATCGATCACGCTCAGCGTGGACAGTGTCACCGTAGACACGGCCCTCTACATCGACTCGCTCGACAATCCGAGCGACTTCAGCCTCGCCTACGACGACAACTCCGGTGGCGGAACATTTGGTACGAACCCGCGCCTCGTGTACACGGCGGAGGAGACCAAAACCTATCTGGTCATCGTCAGCGACGACTTCCTGACGGGACCGGGGGCATACCAGCTCACGGTGGAGTGAGGGCTACTTCCCCTCGAAACGCGGGTCCCTGCGCTCGAGGAACGCAGCCACCCCTTCCCGTACGTCGTCGGAGGCGAGCAGCGCCGCCTGCGCCTGCGCCTCGGAGGCGAGGGCCTGCTCGAAGGTCATCTCCATCGAGCGGGACAGGGCCTTCTTGATGAAGCTCTGCGCCAGCGGGGCCCCCTCCGCGATCTCCTCCGCGAGCTGCTGCACCACCGCGACGAGCTCGCCGACGGGCACTACCCGGCTCACCATCCCGATCTCCAGCGCCTCGGTGGCGGCAACGGTGCGACCGGTCAGCGCCAGCTCTCGTGCCCGGGCCATCCCCACGATGCGAGGCAGCAGCCAGGTGCCACCGAGGTCGACGGTCAGACCTCGCTTGACGAAGATCTCCGAGAACCGTGCCTGCTCGGTGGCGACCACGATGTCGCAACCAAGGGCGAGATTCATCCCACCCCCGGCCGCTACCCCGTCAACGGCGGCCAGCGATGGCTTCGCCAACCGGTACAGAGCGGTGACCGCCCGCCCCGGTGCCCGCATGTAGGCGCGACCCACCGCAGGGCTGCGCAACTCGTCCACGGTGTCGAAATGGAGATCGGCGCCGGCACAGAAGTCCTCTCCGGCACCACGGAGCACGACGACACGCTGGACCGAACCTGCGAAATCATCGAAAGCGCCGGCAAGCTCTGCCCATCCCTCCAGCGGGACCGCGTTCTTGCGATCGGGTCGATTGAGAGTGATCCAGCGCACCGGGCCCGTGTCGGTGACGAGGACAAATGGCGTGTCAGTCATCGATGTGACAATACAGTTCGCATCCCCCGGCGCGCACTACCCTCGGCGTCGTGGGCTTCAATCCATTCCGCCAGCAAGAGAAGACGGCAACCGATGTCATCATTGTCGCCATCTTTCTCATCATCATCGTGCTCGTCGTCATCTGGGCCTTGGTGGGCGGTTGACGTGGAGGATTCGCCATTCGGTCCGCTAGTCGTGACCCCGATCCAGCCCTACCAGGCGCGCAAGAAATACGCCTGCCCCGGTTGCAACGGTGACATCGGCGCCGGCGAAGGACACCTGGTGGTGGTTCCCGAGTACGACCCGGATAGACGTCGGCACTGGCATCGTGGCTGCTGGTTCAAGGAGATGCGACGATCCGGTGCGTACTCAGTCGAAAGCCGGTAGCCACCGTACAAGGACGCCGCGCCGGGACACGGCCACGCCGACGTAGTCGACCCTGTGGACACCGCATTGCGCCGCCAGTGACCGAACCTGTGCGAGCTTGCCCTCGTCTAGGTGATGGACAGGGTCTACGTCGCCGGTGCCGGTCTTGACCTCTACGGCAACCCGTACCCCGTCGATTGCCACGATCAGATCCAGCTCTCCCCTGCCAACACGTTTGTTGCGCTCGACAATTCGGGCTCCACGGGCGGCGAGAAAACGAGCGGCGATGTACTCGCCGAAGGCCCCGAGTGCTTTGCGTCTCGAATCGGGGGTATCTAGAGAGCCGAGGAGGGCTCCAGCTCCTCGATGTTGACGTCGCGGAACGTCATCACTTTGACGCTCTTGACGAAGCGGGCCGGCCGGTACATGTCCCATACCCATGCGTCGTTCAACTCCAGTTCGAAGTAGACCGACCCATCCGACCGCCTGGTGTGCATCTCGACCTCATTGGCCAGGTAAAAGCGGCGCTCAGTCTCGATGACGTACCGGAACATCGGGAGTATGTCGCGATACTCCTTGTAGATGTTCAGCTCGACATCGGTTTCGTAACGCTCGAGGTCCTCTTCACCCATAGCCTCTCCTGCCCTCCCCCAGCGGAGCTGCATACTAAGCACACGGCGGCCGGTACGGCGATCTTCTTTTTTCTTTGGCACCCAATGTGAGTATGAACTGACCCACTGACATTTGCGGTGGGCGCCTTGCCGATTCGGCTCCTAGAGCGCCCTTCCCCGACGTACCAGATAGGCGTGCCACAGCATCCGGGCGGCGACGGCTCGCCACGGGGACCAGGATTCGGCGATCCGTGCGGCGCGGTCGTATTCGGGAACCTCATCGAGCTCGAGATGCTCTGCCATAGACACGACGAGCGCCCGGTCACCGACCGGCCAGACGTCTGGTCGGCGCATGACAAACAGCAAGTACACGTCGGCCGTCCACGGACCGATGCCGCGAACCTCCGTCAGCCGGTGCCGCGCCGCGGCGTCGGGCAACCCCTCCAGCTCGTCGAGATCGATCCGCCCCTCGATCAGTCCTGTGGCGATACCGCGGCAATAGCCGGTCTTCTGTCTAGAGAAGCCGATGCGTTTCAGCTCTGCGTCACCGATTTCGAGAAACGGACGAGGCTCGACGGTACCGAGCCTCTCTTCCAGATTGGCAAACGCGGCGGCCGCGCTCTCCAGGGATACCTGCTGCTCGAGCACGATCCTGACAAGGGTGGCGAACCCGGGGGGACGAGGCCACAGAGGTGGGACACCATTGCGATCGGCGAGGCGGGCAAGCCCGGGGTCTTGCGCCGCCAGAGCGGCGACGCCCTGTTGGAGACTCGCCTCGACGAGACGCGTCAGAGCCCGCCCCAGCGACCCGGTGGCCACACAACCGAAAAGGCGCGTCCGACGATCCTGTCTCGCTCGATCGCCCCGAACACCCTGCTGTCGTTGCTGCTGTTGCGGTTGTCACCCATGACGAAGTAGTGCCCCTCCGGCACCGACCACGGCCCCTGATCCGCCATGACGAGATCGACGCGGAGATACGGCTCATCGATGGGCGTACCGTCGACGTATATCGAGTTGTCACGGATTTCGACCGTCTCCCCGGGAAGGCCGATAACACGCTTGATCAGGTCGGACTGGGGGGTACGCAGCCCGATCGATTCGAGCAAGTTGCGAGATACCTTGCGAACCACCGATTCCTGCTCGAACGTCACCGGCTCGAAGACGACGACGTCGCCACGACTCGGATCACCTATCCGGTAAGCGAGCTTGTTGACGATGACCCTGTCGCCGATCTGGAGGGTCTCCTCCATCGAGCCGGAAGGAATCCAGAACACCTGGACGAGGAAAGACTTGACGATGACCGCGACGATGAGAGCGCCGACGATGAGGAACGGGAGCTCTTTGAGAAAGGCGACAGCCTCCGACCGCTTCTCGTCCGGCTCGGCGTCGACTTCTTCCCCGCCGCCCCCGTTCGCGGGCTCTTCGAGCAGCTCTTCCGGATCCGGGCTATCTCCGGGATAGTCGCTCATCGCAGGAATGGGCTGCGGACCCTCGTGCGTGTGCACTCAGTCCCGCTTCTCCTTGATGCGAGCCGCCTTACCGACGCGATC
The DNA here is from genome assembly GCA_963801165.1 of uncultured bacterium. Taxonomy (GTDB): domain Bacteria; phylum Actinomycetota; class Acidimicrobiia; order Spongiisociales; family UBA5794; genus JAAETI01. The sequence goes on along the minus strand of CAWDDT010000010.1, from coordinate 151,753 downwards.
ACGCAGGTAGTAGAGCTTGGCCCGGCGCACGTCGCCGCGCCGCACGACTTCGATGGAGTGGATGATCGGGGCGTGCAACGGAAAGATGCGCTCCACGCCCACACCGAAGCTCAGCTTGCGAACGGTGAATGACGCACGGGCGCCCCTGCCGTTGCGACCGATGACAACGCCCTCGAAGATCTGGACACGCTCACGGCCGCCCTCGACAACACGCACGTTCACCCGCACCGTGTCGCCCGGGGCAAAGTCCGGCACGTCGTCGCGCACGTATGCGGACTCGATTTGATCGACCGTATTCACGGGATTCCTCCGAATGAGGGAAAAGGGAAACTCGAAGCCGAGAGTCTAACCACACTCTGGTTCTTGCGCCAGCTCCGGGATGCTACCTGGAGTCGCTCGAGTCGCCATCGAGGAGGTCGGGTCGACGCTCCCTTGTTCGACGCAGCCGTTGTTCGAGACGCCAGGCGGCGACCCGGCCGTGATCACCCGACAGGAGTACATCGGGGACGCTCCATCCCCGGTATCCGGCGGGCCTCGTGTATTGAGGCTCCTCGAGAAATCCGTCCCGGAAGCTCTCCGCCGAGATCGACTCGGGGTTGCCGACCACTCCGGGCAGGAGACGGGTCACGCCCTCGATGATGGCAAGAGCGCCCACCTCGCCCCCGAGCATGACGTAATCGCCCATGGAGATCTCCTCATCGACCAGATGGTCCGCCACCCGCTGATCGACACCCTCGTACCGGCCACACACCAGCGTCAGAGCCTCGAGGTGAGCCCATTCGTCTAGCCGATCCTGAGTCAGCGGGTTCCCGGCAGCCGCCAGCAGCACGCGGTGCGACCCGGCCAGCGGGGCGAGCGCGTGGTCGAGCGGCTCGATCATCATCACCATGCCCGGTCCACCCCCGAACGGGGCGTCATCGAGCTGTCTGTGGAAGCCCTTGCCATATTGACGCAGATCGATGATCACAACGTCGAGCGCACCATCCTGCTGCGCCCTACCAATGAGGCTGACCTGCAATGGGGAGTCGAAGAACTCCGGAAAAATTGTGATTACGTTGATTCGCACGGGGACAGGGTATTCTGATTCCCGGGTACAGGGGTGATTGAGAGTTGGCGGAACCTATCAGACCTGCAGGAACACCGGCAGACGGCTCCGAGTGGGCTGCCCCGGCCGCTGCCGGTGATGCATCATCCGGCGGAGGTCGGTTTGGTGATGACAGGTTCCGGGCACGCTCCCGGCTCGACCAGGCGATGACGGTCGCCCAGAAGCGTATCGAGGCCGGCAAACAGATCGCCACCAGCGTTCGGGCGGCCCGCACCGATACCGAGACAAGCGAGTGGGGTGCTGCCCGACAGCCCGAAATCGTCCGTACCGAGCAGCCCACCGAGCCGTCATCACACGTCGTGGTCGACCTGCGCCCTGACGCCGATCGGATTCCAGGGCCGATGCCCGCCATCCGGGAGGCGGACTACGGGTTGGGCAGACGTTGGGGAGCCGATTGGCAGCGTTCCGCCCAGGGCTGGGTCACTGCCGCAGACGGCCGGGCAACCTGGCGGCCCGTTGTCACTACCACCCAGGAGCTCGCCAACTGGGACGTACACACCTACCTGGGCGTGGTCACCGCCGAGGTTGCCGTCGAAGCGCCCGGCGGTGATCTACGCCAGGTGGGCGCCACCCTGGCCAAGGGACGCCAGGTAGGCCTCGAGGGTCTGGTTGACGAGGCGGTCGAGCGCGGTGCTCACGCCGTGATCGGAGTCACGATGCAATACACGTCCATCGGGACACGGATGCTCATCACCATGTCGGGAACCGCGGTGACGCTTCAGGAAAAGGCGCGCTAGGACCCGTATCGGCACCCAGCACCCAAGCAGTGCCGGTTCCGAGCGGTCTCAGCAACACGTTCCCGGATCATGGCAAACCTCCAGGTGATTGCCGGCATGTCTAGCGATGTGCACGCGATATTGGCGGCTTGGGGGGCGGATTCGGGCGTGCCATTTCCGGTGACTCGACGACGTGCTCGTCCCTGCGCCGTACTCGGCGATCCACGCTGAGCCGTCGATAGGGTCTGTAGCGTGAATACAAACCCAGATGTCGATGCTTGGTTTGAAGATTTCGAGCATCCGCTGCTCGATGCGATGCAGCTGGTGCGCCAGATCGTGCTCTCGGACGATCGAATGACCGAGACAATCAAATGGAAGAGCCCGACGTTCATGTACAAAGGCAACATGGCGAGCATCAATCCGCGAGCCAAGGCCCACGTAAGCCTCATGTTCCATAGCGGTGCCGCCATCCCGGGCACGCACCCACGGATGAAAGGCGGCGGCGATACAGCCCGCTACGTGAAGTTCGCCGACATCGAGGACGTCAAGTCCGCCAGGGCGGAACTTCTCGCTATCGTCGCCGCATGGTGCCAAAGCCGCGAGTAGTCGCCGAGATCGAGTGACCTACACGCCAGGTGGCGGCTCACCGCGCGCGGCAGCCCAAAGAGAGTCCCCGCATCAGATGGGCGAAACACAACAGTTTCGTCTATCCGCCTTCGTTACGCTGAGTGGCCGATCCCCCATGCGGATACGTGCCGCTCTGCGGGGTTGGCGCCAAGGTGCGATATCGCCCATATTATGTTCTCTGGATTTGGGCTCGACTCGGCTGGCGGGTGATGTCAGCGGTGGTGCGAGCTAAGGGAGAGTGGTATCAGCGCCCCGTCGCACGGCGGATTGTACGAATGGAAGGTGTCATGTTCAGACGAGCAATGTCCCTTTTGGTGGGTGGTCTCCTTGTGGTGCTCCTGGTGCCAATCGGTGCTGCCGCTATCGACCGCTTCACTGATGTCCCATCGGAGAATGTCTTTTACGATGACGTCGCCTGGCTGGCCGATTCTGGTGTCACCCGGGGCTGCAATCCGCCAGCAAACGATCAGTTTTGCCCAGGAGAACCGGTTACACGAGGGCAAATGGCTGCGTTCCTCCATCGACTCGCAACGGCCCGAGTGGTCGATGCTGCGACCGTCGGAGGGCTCAGCGCCGACGACCTGATGGCCACAGGCGCTCAAGCGACCGTCTACCACGCGTACGCCGGCGCCGACACCATTCCAGACGGCGCCACTGTCACTCTGGCAACGCTGAATCTGTCGGCACCCGGTGATGGTGCGATCCAGGCGACCGGGTCGGTGTCATTCGCTTCGCCCACATTGACTGACTACGCAGACGGTCTTGTCTGGCTCAGCTTCGACAGCGATCCATGCGACACACCGGGAACCGGCCAACAATTGTGGACTACTTTTCCAGGAACAGACAACGCGACCTCTATCGCTGCAATCGGCATGGACAAGGGCGCACACGTTATACGGCTTTGCGGTTGGAGCGTTGGAGAGCCCCCGGTTGTGAGCGGTGACCTTGTGGTCATCTGGGTTCCCGGAAACGCAACAGGTGGTTCCCTTTCCCCCGTCGCACTCAACGACACCGACTTCGAGCAACTACGCGAGGCACTGATCGAGCGGCACCGAGCGGGGTAGTGCGGGACAGCACGCACAACGGTCTTTGCCTCTGCGCAACGAGAGATTCGAGCGCGCCCGGGCGGCACTGCGTCACCGCAATGAGACCACCGGCATCGTGGAAAACGTGTCATACCCGGCCGGCATGATGCTGGTATGGAAACCGATGTCAAGTCCGCTGTTGAGGTCCTCGAGACCGCGGTGCTGAGCCTCGACGCCGACCTCGTCGATCCTGGCGTTGCCCACCGGTTGATGTCACTGTTCGCTCGAGGTGAGCGGGCATGCGCCGGGGCCACCGCCGTGCTTGCCCGACGGGTCGGCGATCCCCGGGTCCTAGCCCGCGAGTCGGGCACTTCTGTCGGCAAGGCCCGAGCCATCGTCGCCCTCTCGGAGCGAATCCACGACACACCCGCACTGGCCGCCGCGGTTCGCGGCGGGGCGCTGTCACTCGACCAGGCCTCCGAGATCGCCGGGGCGGAAACAGCGGCACCTGGATGTGCAGACGCTCTGGTCCAGGTGGCACAACGCGAGCCATTTCACGTGCTGCGAGCGCAGGCGCGCACCGCGGTCCTCGAGTCCAACCGGGAGGGTCTGAGACAACGTCAGCACGCCGCCCGTCGTGGCGCCCACCACATCACCCCGCTCGGGATGGTCCACATCGAGGCCGACCTCGAACCCCATGTCGGAACGCCGATCGTGGAGCGGATCGAGACCGCGGCCAAGCGGCTTGCGGCAGCTGCCGATTCACCACAGACCCCGTGGCAGGCCCACCTCGCAGATGCCTTTGCCTCCTGCTTCAACCGCCCCGAGGGCGGCCGCTCCCCCAAACCGGAGGTCGTCGTGGTGGTGAGCCACGAGGTCGCCACCCGGGGCTGGAGCACGGTTGAGTCCGGCGAGATCTGTCACATCCCCGGAGTGGGACCAATCGATCCGGACCTCGCCAGGGATCTGGCGCAAGATGCATTCATCACCGGCGTCGTCTGTGATGGCAAGGACCTGCGCCAGATGCGCCGATGGACTCGTCACATCCCCGTCGAAATCAAGCTCGCCCTCAGGCTCGGGTCACCGCCCGAGTTCGACGGTCCCCGCTGCGTCGACTGCGGCAACCAGTACCGGCTGGAGCACGACCACGAGCGCCCCTACTCCGAACACGGCCCTACGTCGCTCGCCAACCTCCCCAACCGCTGCCACCCCTGCCATGTCGCCAAGACCGCGCGCGACCGGAAACGTCGCCGCCTCTCAAAATCCGGACACGGGACAAGCGACCGCGACCCGCCACAACTCCGGCGCTGAGGCGCCCTCCCGCTCAGACCTGCCGCTCAGCGACGGGTGACGTCTCCAGGATGTCGTACACCGTGTTGCGTCTGGCGGGGATCCGGCCGATCGACCGAATGATCGCCTCCAGGTCCCCGGCCTCGACGGATGTGCCGTGGGCCGCCCCCGCAGAACGTGAGATCGTCTCGTCCATGATCGTGCCGCCCAGATCGTTGCACCCCGCCTGCAGCAGCCGGGCGCCGGCGTCGAGACCTAGCTTGACCCACGATGCCTGGATGTTGTCGACAAGCCCGTCGAAAGCGATCCGGGCCACGCTGTGGATCAGAACGACCTCGTCCCAGGTGGGTCCCGGCCGGGCACCACCGCGCAGGTAGATCGGTGCGCCCATGTGGACGAACGGGAGCGGAACGATTTCGGTGATGCCACCGGTGCGCCGCTGGATCGCCCGCAACACGTCAAAGTGGTTCGCCCACGCTGCAGGCGAGTCGATGTGTCCGAACATGATCGTTGCGGTCGAGCGCAGACCCAACTCGTGAGCCGTGATCATCACCTCCGCCCACTGGGCGGTACGGATCTTGTCGGGGCACAGATGGACACGCACGGTGTCGTCGAGAATCTCTGCGGCCGTGCCCGGCAGCGTCCCCAGCCCGGCGTCGCGGAGCCGGGTGAGGAAATCGCGCACCGGGACAGCGAGTGTCTCGGCGCCCTGCCACACCTCGAGTGGCGTGAACCCGTGAATGTGCATGCCGGGGAGGTATTCCTTGATCGACTCGACGACCGTCACGTAGAAGTCGCCGGTGAAGTCGGGATGGATACCGCCCTGGAGACACACCTCGGTAGCCCCCCGGTCCCAGGCCTCGACGGCCCTCTCCACGACCTGGGGAATCGACATCAGGTAGGGCTCGCCTCTCAGATTCAGCGACCTGGGGCCCTTCGAAAACGCACAGAAGCCGCACCGGAACGTGCATTGGTTCGTGTAATTGATGTTCCGGTTGACGACGTAGGTCACCACCCCACCGTTCGCCCGCTCCCGGAGCCGATCGGCTACTACCGCGATGGCGTCAACCTCGTCGCCGCGGGCGCGGAACAAACGCTCCACCTCGTCACGGGTCGGCGCCGACCCATCCAGGGAACGCTCCAGAATCCCCGCCAGCTCGGAATCGAGTGTGTCCATGTCGAGAGTGAACTCGGAATCGACCCAGGCTTCATCGGCCCACTGCGCAGACAGACGGCCGTCGGGGACCGGTGCCGGTACATCCATGCCCGGGGCCCATTCGTAGCGGGGGCGGATCGCACCCGAGCCGTCGATCTGGTGCAGATAGGCAGTGAACAGCTCGCCGGGCAGCACCGAGCGTGCCTCGTCGACCGTCACCCCGATCGGGAGCGCTCCACGCTCGATCAACTCGTAGCCTTCGAGCGCCAATCGCATCTCGCCGAGCGCATCAGTCGTCCAACCTCGCAACAGCAGATCGCGGGCACCGGCGACCACAGCACGCACCGCCTCGGCCGGTGTGTCGACGAACACCGAAACCCGGGCCGCGATGCCGGGCAGACCAACCAGCTCGGCGATCTCCTCGACACGGCTACGGCCGGTTCTGACAAACGCCGCCCGGCTACGCGCCAGTGCATCGAGGACCGCAGCGCGATCTGAGTTGTCGACCACGGTGATCCGCCACCCGTTCGCGCCCTGCTTGACCAGGGCGGCGACGTCACCGGGTTCGAGCACCCAGGCCATGGGCTCCGCGTCTGCCGGGCCCAGGGAAACAGGAGCGAGGCCCCCACCGAGCGCCGACGCCCTCGTAGCCTCATCGAGGTGCTCCACCTCAACGGCGGTCGTCCCTTCGCGACGCCGGGTGGCCGCCCACAGCTCGTTGACGACACTCGCCGGTCGCAACCGGAGAAACGTGATTGACTCTCTCATGTTGGCCACTCCTGCAGTTGAGGTACGCGAGCGTAGCCCTCGTCATCCACCACGGCGCGCACTCTCGCGAGAAGCCCCGGGTCGATCCACTCCTCGTCGATGAACTCGGGATAGACGGGGAGACGTGGCTTTAGAGTGAACCCCTTGTCCTCGGTGACCCTGGCCAGTTTCTCGAGATGAGGCCAGGGCGCCTCCGGGTTGACCCAGTCGATCGTGAGCGGGGAAACGCCACCCCAGTCGTTGATACCGGCATCGAGATACACCCCGAAATCCTCGGTGAGGTTCGGCGGTACCTGGAGATTCATCTCTGCACCGAGGATCCACCTCGCGACCGCCACCACCCGCGCAAAGAACTGAACCGTGGGCTCGGCGCTGCGCCGCATCAGAGTGTCGGCTTTGGCCCGGAAGTTCTGGACGATCACCTCCTGAATCGAGCCATAGCGGCTGTGCATGGCGGCGATGGCAAACAGCGAGTCGACCAACTCCTCTGCGGTCTCGCCGATCCCAACGAGGACACCCGTTGTGAAGGGCACACGTTGCCTACCTGCCGCGGCGATTGTCTCCAGCCTCAGCACCGGATCCTTGTCGGGACAGTTGTGGTGGGGCATCCCCGGCTCGAGAAGTCGCGGCGAGACGTTCTCCAACATGAGCCCCATCGACGGGTTGCTGGGGCGAAGCGCACGAATGGCCGCATCGTCGAGAAGACCGGGATTGGCGTGCGGAAACAGCGGCGTCTCCCGGACGATCATCTCGCTGAGCATTCTTACGTAGTCGACCGTGGATTGAGCACCGACGCTGCCGAGGAACTCCCTCGCCTGTGGCCATCGCTGCTCCGGGTTGTCGCCGAGGGTGAGCAGTGCCTCGGTGCACCCGTAGGAGGCGCCTGCGGTGACAATCGCCAGCGCGTCTTCCGGTGTCAGGTACTGGCCCCCGGCGCCGGGCGGTTTGGCGAACGTGCAATAAGAGCAAGTGTCACGGCACAGCGTCGTGACCGGGACGAAAACCTTGCGGGAATACGTCACGGTCTTGCCTTTGCCCTCGTCGCGGAGACGCCGCGCTTGTGCGAACAACGGCACCGGATCGCGGTGCCCGGCTACGAACGCAACCGCCAGGTCGGGATCTGGGGATGGAAACGGCATGGCGCAACGCTATCACCGGCCGGCTCGAACTACGACGACGGTCGTATCGAACGCGACCGGAACTGCGCGCCCTGCGGGGCCGTCACCCTTCGAGGCCGTCACCCTTCGAGGCCGTCACCCTTCGAGGCCGTCACCCTTCGAGGCCGTCACCCTTCGAGATAGATGCACTCACCGGGACACTGCTCTGCGGCATCCACGACGAACTCGACGAGATCCTCGGGCACACGCGCCCTCCCGTCACTGCCTTGGGGCGACTGCGCACCGTCGAACACCCGCTCGCGGCCAAAGAACTCGCCGGCTTCTTTGACGGCCCAGAGGCCGTCCGTCCTGGCGACAAATACCTCGGGGACGAGCTGCTCGCAGGTTCCTGCGCCCATGCACTCGGTCGGATCGATCCACACCGTGACCATTGCGATCCTTTCTGTCGATGCCGCGAGCATGGCACCGCCAGAGTCAAGGGATCGTTAGGTCAGGGACAACCGTCGGCAAAGAATGATCGCGTCAGTCGACGCGGAACCGGGTGAGGCTGTCCTGCAACCGGGCTGCTGCCGTCGAGAGCACCTCGGCCGTGGCGCCGATCTCCTGAGACGTGGCCGCCGATTCCTCGGCCGCGGCCGCCACCATCTCCGAGGAAGTGGATGTCTCGTCGGCGAGCCCGACAAGCGAGCCCGCCCGCTCACCAATCATCTCGGTTGCGAGCTGTATCCCCTTCGCCGAGTTGTCGACCGCTGCTACGCGCGCAGAGATCTCTCGTACCGACTCGGCGATCGACGAGAACGCCGCACCGGCCGACGCGACGACCTCGGCACCGGCGGATACTCCTTCCCGGCCGGAGCTCATCTCCTGGACGAGCCCGTCGAGGAGGGTCTTTATCTGAAGGACGATGTCGGCGATCTGGTCGGTCGAAGCGGCCGACTCCTCAGCCAGCGTCTTGACCTCGCTGGCCACAACCGAGAACCCGCGCCCATGCTCACCTGCCCGCGCAGCCTCAATGGCGGCGTTCAGGGCAAGGAGATTGGTCTGCTCGGCAATCGCGCGAATCACATCGACGATCTGCTCTACCTTCTGGGAATGGGCCCCCATTTCGAGCACACGGTCCGAGATCCTGGTGATCGAGTCGGCGATCGTGTCCATTGTGCTCACAGCCTCAGCCACCCGCTGCTCCCCCTCGGCGGTGCGCAGCTCGGCCTTCTGGGACGCTTCGGAAACAGCCGAGATAGCCGGCAGCGCGGACGCGAGCTCTTCGGTGATGGTGCGGACTGCGTTGTCGACCTCACGACTGGTATCGGCGTTGCTTGACGCCGCAGTCGCCACATCGGTGATGGAGGTTGCCACCCCCGCCGCTGCCCTGGCACCCTCATCGGAGGCGCTCGCCAGCCCTTCGGATCCGGCGTCGACCTCGCTGGCGATCGCACTGACGCTCCTTACGAGGTCGCGCAGCGACTTGGTCATCCGATCCATCGCTCCGCCCGCTTCGGTGATGCGGTCGAGCATGTCGTTGAAAGATCGCTGGGTTGCGCCGATCTCGTCATCTGAGCGCACGTCGAGGCGCGCTGCGTTTACGGTGACGGACCGGGTCAGGTCACCGCCGGCGATGGCGTCGGCGGCATCGCGCAGCTCGACCAGGTCGGTCGTCGCCAGTTGCTCGGCGGTCTGCGACATCGCCTTGAGCGACCGCGAAATGCGGCGGCTGATCCACCACGTGACGGGTGCAATGAGAAGAAGAGCGCCGAGAGCCATCAGCAGCAGGACTGTCGTCCCGGAGTTCACTTCCTCCGAGACCAACCCGGCAACGTCGCTCTCGTAGATCCCGGTGCCGATGATCCAGCCCCACGGTTCGAAGCCGGCAACGTACGAGATCTTCGCTTCGGGCGCATCCTGACCGGGCTTTGGCCAGAGGTAGGATACGAATCCGGCGCCATTGGCTTCAACGGTCTTCGTGAATTCGACGAAGATCTTCACGCCGTTGCTGTCTTCCATGCCGGAGACGTCGGTGCCGTCCAGCTCTGGCTTGATCGGATGCATGATGACCGTCGGGGTGTGGTCGTTGATCCAGAAGTACTGAGACCCGTCGTAGCGCATAGCGGCGATCGTGCTGAGCGCGTCTGCTTGCGCCTCTTCGCGGGTCTTCTCCCCACTCTGCTCGGACGCATACGCCGCCTCGACCACGCTCATGGCGGTCTCGACGTGTTCTCTCGTCTTGGACTCGAGGTTGACCTGCACCAGGGTGTGCTGGTGCTGCACCGCAATCGCGATGATTCCCGCGATCACCACCATGGCGATCACAGGCGAGATCCACATCTTGAACGAGATCGTCTTCTTCCAGTTGAGCAGTTTTCTCATCATGGCCCCTAGTCGGCGTCACTGGTACACCCGTACCACTCCCCCCGGTCGGCTGCTGCACGGCTGGAATTAGCGAATCGCCGGCCGTCGGCCCCCCAAAACGCCCAGCTCGGTAAGCTCGCTGCGATGTTCCGTCACCTGCTTCTCGTCGCCCTCGTTGGCCTCATCGCCGGTTGCTCGTATCTGGAACCCGAGTCGTCTACAACGACCACGACTACCACTGAGGCCGCAGGGACCGGAATCGCGACTACAGCTCCTGCGACCACACTCCCGGGGGACTCGCCTTGTTCGACCGGCAACCGGCCGTTCGCCCGCGACGGGCTGATATCCGCCTTTGGTGGTGCGGATGGTGACGCCACACAGATCTCCGGAATCCGCTGGACGAGCTATCCGGGGTGCGAGCAGGTGATGGTGGATTTCCTGACGGCAGATGGGGCTCCGGCGGGCCGGCTCGACCCCGTCGGCGTCGAGTATGACGCCCCTACCGGTGTTGTCCGGGTGAGCCTGCCCGCCGACATCAACCGCTCCGCTGTTGCCGATTCGTTGCTCGATGGCAACCTGGTGAAACGCGCTTACGTAGTGGCCACCGCGACCAATCTCGCCATCGACATGCACCTCGCCGCGGGTCGGTCGTATGCCTTACGCGCCTACGAGGTCGACTCTCCCAGCCGGATCGTGATCGACGTCATGGAACAGCCGGACGCACAGCCGGTGCTCGGGGCCGCCACAGGCGCGACGGTAGTTGTGGTGAGCCCGCCGGCGGGACCGGTGGACAGCCCGCTTCTAGTCTCCGGATACGTCAAGGGGTCGTATCAGACCGTGACCGTCGATCTCATCGGCCGGGGGGACCAGAACGTCGCAGCCACGGGGACGGCATCGCCGCTGCCGGGCAACGGGCTGTGGCGCGAGTTTGCGACGACCTTCCACGACGTCCCGGCCGTCCCGCTCGATCTCGTCGTCACGCCCGATGGTGACGCTGAGGAGGCGGTGACCGTCGCCATCGACGCCACCTCTTCAAATCCGGCCGAACCACCCCAGCAATAGCTCGAGGCCTAGAGCAAACCGTCGGGTGGATCGAGGACCACGAAGCCCGAGCGGAGGTCGACCTCGGTAACGATCGCCGCCACAAACGGTACCTCACGCTCGCCGTCGCCTGTAGTCACGACCAGGCGGTCCTGGGGACCAGTTACCAACCCCGTCACCTCGCCGATGTGCGCGCCGTCGCTGCCGATGACATCCAGACCGATCAGTTGCTCGGGCCGGTATTCGTCTTCTTCGAGCACCCTCCTGTCGGCGGCGGCGACCAACAGCGACGTGCCCCGAAGCTCCTCGGCGCGATCACGCTCGGAGATTTCAGCAAATGTGACGAGAAGACCGTCCCGGTGGGGGCTAGCTGCCAACACGGTGAGCCGCGGGAGCCCGTCCCGGTCGGTGCCGAGCACACGCTCCCGCCTGAACTGCCCGGTCTCATCACCGAGTACCGCGACGATGACGGCGCCCTTGATGCCGTGAGCGCGCCTGAGGTACCCGACCTTGACGAAACCCTCCTGGTTCGCGCTCATCGCTCGATGCCGGGCATCGGGGTCACCCGGACCGGCAGGGCGACGCCAACTCGATAGCGCCCACCATGCGAGACGCCATGAACCTCGGCGGGCATTCGACTAATCGAGAAACTCGACCTGAACGTCGAGACCCTCTTCGTCACCTGCCGCTCGCGCCACGGCCCGGATTGCCCGGGCGACACGCCCACGTCTGCCGATGACCCGACCCATGTCCTTCTTGGCCGTACGCACCTCGGCGACTACGGAGTCTTCACCGTCGCTGACCACCTCGACCTCGACGCTCGAGGCGTCGTCGACAATCTGCTCGGTGACATACCTGACGACCTTGTCAACAATCTGTCCCTGTTCCACTATTCGTCCTTGGAGACTTCGGTTGCTTGCTCACTGTCGGATTCCACGACCGCATCCACCTCGGCCACCACCTCGGATGCGGGCTCCACCTCGGCCACCACCTCAGCAACCGGCTCCACCTCGGCCACCACCTCAGCAACCGGCTCCACCTCGGCCGCCACCTCAGCCACCGGCTTCGGCTTGACCTTTGGCGCCGGCTCGGCCTGGGGCTTGGGAGCGGGACCGCCGATGGTGTGAATGTCGCCACGATCGATGGCGAAGCGAGTCCAGGCGCCCGAGATCTCCAGAAGTTTCTTGGCACGCTCTGTTGGCTGGGCGCCCTTGTGCAACCAATCGAGTGCTCGCTCGTTGTCGATGTCGACGCGCGAGGGCTCGGAGCGGGGATCGTAGAAACCGATCTGCTCGATATAGGCTCCGTCGCGCGGCCTGCGCGAGTCCACCACAACGACGCGGTACGACGGTTGCTTCTTCTTGCCCATCCGCGTCAGGCGGATCTTGACCGACATCTACTTCACCTCTTCTTGTTGCGACCGATCCCCGGCAGGCTCAGCCCCGGTATCGGGCTCTTCCCACCAGCGATCATCTTCATCATCTTCTGTGCTTCCGAGAACTGTTTGAGGACGGCGTTGACATCCTGCGGCCGGGTTCCCGATCCGGCCGCGATGCGCCGCTTCCGACTCCCGTTGATGGTTTTCGGATCGTGGCGCTCCGTCGAGGTCATCGATCTGATGATGGCCTCAACGCGGCCGAGGTCCTTCTCGTTGACCTCGACGTCACGAAGCGCCTGTCCGGCGCCCGGCAGCATACTAATCAGGTTTTGCAGCGGGCCCATTTTTCTCAGCTGCTGGAACTGCTCGAGGAAGTCCTCGAGATCGAAGCTGGCGGTACGCAGCTTCTCGGCTGCCTTCTGGGCTTCCTCCTCGTTGTAGGCGGTCTCCGCCTTCTCGATGAGGGTCAGCACGTCGCCCATGCCGAGGATCCGGGACGCCATCCGCTCGGGGTAGAAGACATCGAGATCATCGAGACCCTCGCCAAGACCGACGAACTTGATCGGGCAACCCGTCACCTCGCGAGCGGAGATGGCGGCTCCGCCCCGCGCGTCACCATCCAGCTTCGTCATCACGAGCCCCGTCAGCTCCGTGTAGTCGAGAAAGCCCTTGGCAACGTTGACCGCTTCCTGACCGGTCATGGCGTCGACCACGAGCAGAGTCTCGTCCGGCTCGGCGGCCTTCCTGACCGCCGCCAGCTCCTTCATCAGGTCGTCGTCGATCTGGAGTCGGCCGGCGGTGTCGATGATCACGACGTTGTGGCCCTCCTGCCGGGCATGCTTGAGAGCGGCCTTGGCGAGTTTCGGAGCCTTGGCCTTCCTGTCCACGTAGACGGGTACCCCGACCCTCTTGCCGAGCGTCTCGAGCTGGTCGATGGCCGCAGGGCGTTGCAGATCGGCGGCCACCAGGAGCGGGCGCCTTCCCTTCGCCTTCAGGAGCCGGGCCAGCTTGGCCGCCGACGTCGTCTTACCCGAGCCCTGGAGACCTGCCATGAGAATTACCAGAGGAGGTGCGGACGGGCGTTTCAGCGGCACTTCCTCGCCAAGGGTGTTGATAAGCTCCTCGTGGACGATCTTGATGACTTGCTGGCCCGGCGTGAGGCTCTTGGCAACGTCGATGCCCAGGGCCCTCTCCTTGACCCGTGCCAGGAACGACTTGACCACGCCGACGTTGACGTCGGCCTCGAGAAGCGCCAACCGCACCTCGCGCAACGCAGCGTCGACATCGGACTCCGAAAGCCGGCCCTTGCCGCGCAACCGGACGAAGACGTCGCTGAACCTATCGCTGATCGTGTCGAACATATGGCCCGGAGAATAGGCGTTGTCGCTGCGTGTCGCTGCGCGACACGCTGCTTCCGGACGCCGCTCAACAGCCGCTAACGTTCTCCCAGTCCGTCTCGGAGGAGTCTGCAGTGAACCTGACCATCGTCGACCACCCCCTCGCCCGGCACTACCTCACCACGCTCCGTGACGAATCGACCGGGAACGAGAGTTTCCGGGCCGCGGCCCGACGCCTCACCAACGTCCTCGTCCTGGAAGCGACCAGGGCGGTGCCGACGATCGAGACACCGGTGACAACCCCGATGGGAACCACGACCGGTGATGTCCTCGCCGATGTGGTGGCGGTCGCCGTGCTCCGGGCCGGTCTCGGCATGCTCGATGCGGTCGTCGACCTATTGCCAAACGTCAAGGTTGGCTTTGCCGGCCTGCAGCGGGATGAGCAGACGGCGGAGCCGGTTGAGTACTACGTGAACCTTCCGCAGGTTGACACGGCCTCTGTCCTGATTCTCGAGCCGATGCTCGCCACCGGCGGATCGTTGTCGTGGGCGGTCGACAAGGCCAAGGAGAAGGGCGCAACCGACATCACCGCTCTCTGTGTGGTCACCGCCCCCGAGGGGGTGGCTCGGATGTACAAGGATCACCCCGACGTCCGGATCGTCGCAGCCACCCAGGATGTCGGGCTCAATGATGCCTTCTACATCGTCCCCGGTCTCGGGGACATGGGTGACCGGCTCTTTGGGACGATCGACCGCCCGCCGCTGTAAATGAGACCCAACGAGCATTCCGAGACGCTTCGGGCGGCCTACGACTTCGATGCGCCCCGTCGCAACAACAATGTATTCGGGGGCTGGCGATCCGAGATCGTCGACGGATTCCTGCGTCGACTCGAACCGGGCGCTTCGGTGTTGGAGCTGGGCGGCGGAGCCGGGCAGGGCACCGCATACGTCGCTGCCAAGGGCTTCGTGGTGACCGCGGTCGATCTCTCGCCGGCGAACGTGAAGCTGGCCCGAGCCCGCGGCGTGGACGCACACGTCGCCGACTTCACCGATCCGGATTTCTTCATGGGCGAGTTCGACGGCGTATTTGCGATGAACTCCCTGCTCCACGTCCCGAAGCGGTTGTTTGCGCAGACGCTGGCAATCATCCACCGGTCGCTGAGGCTTGGTGGCATCGCATCGATCACCGTATACGGCGGGATCAACCACGAAGGCACGTTGGAGGACGAATGGACGGATCCCCCCCGCTTCTTCGCGTTGTATACAGACGATGACTTCGCCCTACTACCCACCCCCGGTTTTAGCCGGGTCGGTTGCGAATTCCAGGACACCGACGACGCCGACGGGCTTCACGCCCAGGTGCTGACCCTCGCGAGGGCATGATTCAGCCGCCGAGACGTCTCTCGAGACCGTCGAGCAGCACGTCGATCCCGAATTCGAACTCCGTTTGGTCGTCGCACCAACCGAGGGTCGTGTCGGGATCGTCGTGAACGATCGTGGACAGCATCCCGACGATGTTGGGCAATTCGATAGCCATTGCTGCGAGCGTGTCGTTGCTGCCGGTGTCGTCGTCCGGGTTTGGTTGGAACAGCTCCTGGCTGAAACCGAGTGCCCGGCTCCCGATTGCGTGCATGGTGTGGTGGGCGAGATCGTAAGAGAATCCGCCCTGGAGCAGGATGCCGAGTAGCGTGTCCATGTAGCGCAGAGTGGTGGGAGTCGTGATCGTTCGAGTCTCGATCACCGCCGGCGCCCAGGGGTGCCGCAGCATGACGCGACGAGCGGTGAGGATGCGGTCACGCAGGACCTTCCGCCACGAGTGGGGGTCGGCAACCACGTCGAACCCACCGAGCTCGGTCTCTATGTCGGCGACGACACCGTCCACGACCCCGTCGAGCAGTGCCTGCTTATTGGCGACGTGGTGATACAGCGACATGGCCTCGACACCGAGGTCTGCGGCAAGGTTGCGCATGGTCACGGCCTCGATGCCCCGCCGGTCGGCGAGATCTATTGCCGCTTGGAAGAGACGCTCCCTGCTCAGCGGCGGCCGCTGCCCGGGATCCGATTCCGTGAGCTGATCCATCGTGTTCGACACCATACCGTACACGGTAAGGCTTGACAGCCTTACGTCGTATGGTTACCTTACAACGTAAGAAAGAAGGAGGAGACATGACAGAAGTACAACGTGCCGGGGCGACCGACGAGAAGAGCGTCCCCGGCAAGATGCGGGCGATCGTCCAGGACAGGTACGGGAACGCCGACGTCCTGAAACTGCGTGAGATCGACACACCCGTACCCCTCGAAGATCGTGTTCTGATACGAATTGTGGCCTCGTCGCTCAACATGTACGACGTCCACCTGACGACCGGGCTGCCCTTGCTGGCCCGTGTCAGTGCCGGTCTGGTCAGACCCAAAAACCCGGTCCCCGGCTCAGACCTGGCCGGCGTCGTCGCTCAGGTCGGGGCCAATGTCACCGATTTCGCTCCCGGCGACGCCGTCTTTGGCGCCATCGGCAGCGGCTCGTTCGCCGAGTATGCGGTCGCCGGCGCAAAGAACCTCGCCCACAAGCCCGATTCGGTCAGCTTCGAGCACGCTGCGTCGATTCCCCTCGCCGGGACAACCGCCCTACAGGCGCTGCGCGACGTCGGTGGCCTCCAATCCGGCCGGCGCGTCGTGATCAACGGTGCTTCCGGCGGGGTGGGCACGTTTGCCGTCCAGATCGCCAAGGCGCTCGGTGCCGAGGTTGCCGCGGTTTGTAGCACAACCAAGGTGGACATCGTGCGCTCGCTCGGCGCAGATCACGTCGTCGACTACACGAGACAGGACTACACCGAGAAGCTCCACGACTACGACCTGCTGCTCGACAACGCCGGCAATCGGCCCTGGTCGGAAACAAAGCGCGTCCTCAGCCAGAGGGGAACCCAGGTGACCATCACCGGGCCGAAATACCGGGTGATGGGACCGATCCGCCTGTTCGTGTTCCGCAAGGTGGCCTCGCGGTTCGACAGCCGCCGGTTTGCCTGGCTCACGGCACACATGAAGCGCGAGGATGTCGAGACCCTCGGCCACTTCCTCGCCACGGGGGTGGTGACCCCGATGATCGAACGCACCTACCCGCTGGCCCGCGTGCCAGAGGGGATCCGCTATCTCAGTGAAGGCCACTCTGTCGGTAAGCTCGTCGTAACGGGGTGAGCGGCCACCGTTAGGACGCACCGTGACCGAACAGCGCGCAGACTTCACTGAAGCGGTGATCAGAGTGCTCGAAGCACTGGAGCCGGGCGACGTGATGGCATACGGCGAAGTCGCGACGGAGGCCGGCTACCCGGGAGCGGCGCGGGCAGTGGGAAACCTGCTCCGCACCGTGCCGGGACTGCCGTGGTGGCGAGTCGTCACGGCCGGCGGCCGGCTGGTTCCGGGAGGCGAGCAGAAGCAGGCCCGGCTGCTGCGAGCCGAAGGGGTCAGGGTGGTCAACGGCAAGGTGAAGCGCCCGGGCTGACAGCTCGCGAAATGCGATCTTCCGCACGGACGGCGATAATCAGACGATGAAACACCACTCGATGAAACACCACTCGATGAAACACCACTCGATGAAACACCACTCGATCACAGAGATCATCGAACGCAAGCGTGATGGTCACGCCGTGTCGTCCGATGAGCTCCGATGGGTTATCTCGGAATACACCGCGGACCGCATCCCCGACTACCAGATGTCGGCGCTGCTGATGGCCATCTTCATCAGGGGTCTCTCTCGTCAGGAGCTGGCGACGTGGACCGAGGCAATGCTGCTCTCGGGCGAGGTGCTCAACCTCGACCACATCCCGATGCCGAAGGTCGACAAGCACTCAACGGGGGGGGTCGGAGACAAGATCAGCATCCCGCTGGCCCCGATGGTGGCCGCCTGCGGCGTTGCCGTGCCGATGATGTCAGGTCGGGGTCTCGGCCATACCGGGGGCACTTTGGACAAGCTGGAGTCCATCCCCGGATTCCGGACCCGTCTCGACAGGGACGAGTTCATCGCCATCGTCGAGCAACACGGCTTGGTCCTCGGCGGTCAATCCGAGTCCCTCGCCCCCGCCGACCGCAGGATCTATGCGCTGCGCGACAGCACGGGAACGGTTCCTTCACTGCCGCTGATTGCCTCATCGATCATGTCTAAGAAGTTGGCCGAGGGTATCGACGGTCTCGTTCTCGACATCAAGACGGGCACCGGCGCTTTCATGAAGGACGAGGCCTCGGCAAGAGCACTGGCTGAAACCATGGTCGATATCGGAGCGGCGCACGGGACCAGGGTCGTGGCGACCCTCACTGCCATGGACCAACCCCTCGGCCGTGAGATCGGCAATGGCAATGAGATCAACGAGTCGCTCGACGTGCTCGCCGACGCCGGCCCCGACGACGTCGTCGAACTCACCTACCACCTCGGTGCGGACATGCTCCTACTGGGCGGGATCGCTGCCGACCGCGACGAGGCGCTCGCCTCGCTGCACAACGCGGTCTCGTCGGGAGCCGCCATGGAGAAGTTCCAGGAGGTCATCGTCGCTCAGGGCGGCAACCCGGCCGTGGCCGAGGATCGGTCGCTCTTGCCGACCGCGCCGCTCCGGTACGAGGTCACCGCACCAGAGACAGGCCATATCACCGGCTGCGATGCCTACGACATCGGCGTCGCCGCGGTCCGTCTCGGTGCCGGTAGGAGCCGCAAGGAAGACGACATCGATCCCGGCGTCGGCATCTCCCTCGCCGCCAAGATCGGCAGTCGGGTCGACCGCGGTGACATCCTCGCCGTCGTGACCTATCGCGACCAGGAGCGTCTGGAGAGCGCCTTGCCGCTGCTGGAGCGAGCCTTTGTAATCGGCGCACCGCAACCCACGCCCGAACTGGTAATCGGTCAGGTCGCCTGAAGCCCTCATGCCCCCGGTGAGTATTCTCCCGAGTGCGGGTGAGTAACAGGCACGGAGGCTGACGTGGGCTACGAGAAACTGGTGGAGGCGGCCTCCGCGGTCGCAGAGATGTCCGGGAGACCGCACCACGATGCGGCGCTGGTCCTGGGATCCGGGCTCGGCGATTACGCCGCGTCGCTTCCCGGAGCCGTCGCAATCCGGTACGACGACATCCCACACTTCCCGACACCGAGAGTGCAGGGCCACGCCGGCACTCTCTACTCGGTCGCCGTTGGTGACCGAGCCGCGCTTGTTTTTTCCGGCCGGGTCCACTTCTACGAGGGATGGGATCTGTTTGACGTTGTTTTCGCCGTCCGCACCGCCGCCCTCACCGGTTGCCACACGGTCCTACTCACCAACGCCTGCGGCGGGGTCAGCCGCGGCCTGTCGGTGGGCGATCTGGTCGCCATCCGTGGCCACATCAACCTGACCGGCCGCAACCCGTTGATCGGCGCCAACGACGAGCGCCTGGGACCACGGTTCCCTGATATCAGCCACGCCTACAGCAGCCGGCTGCGCCACGACATGCGTGTGGTGTTCGAGGAGAGCGGCATCCCCTACAAGGAGGGTGTTTACACCTGGTTCACCGGCCCCAGCTACGAGACCCCGGCCGAGATCGAGATGGTGCGCCGGATCGGTGGCGACCTGGTGGGTATGTCGACGGTGCCCGAGGCCATTGCTCTGGCTCATATGGGGCGCCGGGTGGGCGCCATCTCGCTGGTGACCAACATGGCGGCGGGCACTTCGGCGGAACCGGTGAGCCACGAGGAGGTCCAGATTGCAGCGGCGCAGGCGCGCACCAAGTTCAGCCATCTCATCGACGGCCTGCTGCCCCGGCTGGTCACCGTCCCGGCCGAAGAGCAGTAGACAAGACCCGGTTAACATCGCCTGACGAGTTCATGAGGAGAATTCAGCTATGAAGATTGCCGTCTGCGCCAAGCAGATACCGGATCCGGCCACGCCGTATTCACTGGACCCGGAGACGAGTTTTGTCGTGCGCCCCGATGACCAGGTTCTCGACGACACCGATCGCTACGGTGTCGAGGTGGGGCTACAGCTCGTCGAGGAAATCGGAGACGGATCGTCTCTGACCCTGGTTTCGATGACGCCGTCCGGCAACCTCGCAGGGATACGCCAGGCGCTGGCAATGGGGGTGGATCGGGCCATCGTCGTAGACGACACCTCCCTCCGGGGTGCGGATGCCCTGACCACTGCCAACGTGCTCGCCCGGGCCCTGCAACAGGACGGAGAGCCGTTCGACCTGGTCATCGCCGGGACCGAATCCACCGACGGCTCCGCAGGCGTTATGCCCCAGCAACTCGCCGAGCTACTCGGGATGCCCTCGCTCACCTTCGCCCGCAAGGTCGAGCACAACGGAGACAAGATCAGGATCGAACGCCAGACCGAGGCCGGTTACGACATCGTCGAGGCCCCGCTACCGGCGCTGCTGACCGTGACCTCGGGTGTTGTCGCGCCGCGGTACCCGAACTTCAAGGGGATCATGCAGGCCAAGAAGAAGCCGGTCGACACCAGGACGTGCGCCGACCTCGGGATCACCCCGGCTGTGCAACAGACGATCAGGTCCGTCGAGCCGATCCCGGCGAGACAGGCGGGCGAGATCGTCGAGGACGAGGGCGAGGCCTATCTGAGAATCATCGAGAAGCTCGAAGAACTGAAGGTGCTGTGATGACGACCTGGGTCTTCTGCGAGGAACAATCTGGAAGCGCCAGCGCCTCGGCGCTAGAGATGACCAGCAAGGCTCGCACGTGGGGTGACGTCGAGGTCTTCTACGTGGGGCCCGGTTCGGAGGCGGTCTATGCAGCTCTTGGCGCACACGGTGCCTCCCGCATCTACCAACTCGATCCCGGCACCAGCCTGGCGGCGGCGCCGGCCGCAGCGGCTCTCGCCGACCTCGTCGCAGACGATGACCTGGTGCTGTTCGGCACCGGCAACACCGACCGCGACGTTGCCGGCCGGCTCAGCGCCCGGCGAAGCGCTCCCCTGCTCTCCAATGCCGTCGCCATCGACACGACCGGCGACCGGATCATCGTCACCAACGAGATCCTGGGAGGTACGACCCGGGTCACGACGGAGGCAATGGCAGGTCCGGTGATCGTGGTGACCCGGCCCAAGGCCTTTCCCGCCGAGCCGGGCGACGGAGCCACCCCGGAGATAGTTGCAGTGACGGCTCCCGACGTGGGTCATGCGGGGGCGGCCGTGGTGCTCGAGAAGCATGTCGAGGAGAGCGAAGGCCCGGATCTCGAAGCCGCAGCCATCGTCGTCAGTGGCGGCCGCGGGATGGGAGGTCCGGACGAGAAGTGGGATCTCGTTGTCAAGCTGGCCAAACGTCTCGGAGGTGCGGTCGGGGCTAGTAGGGCGGTCGTCGACGCCGGCTGGGTGCCCTATGCACTCCAGGTCGGGCAGACGGGCAAGACGGTGAAGCCTTCGGTATACATCGCCTGTGGCATCAGCGGTGCAATGCAGCACCTCGTCGGCATGAAAGACGCCGGGACGATCATCGCCATTAACAAAGACCCGGAGGCACCGATCTTCGGGGTCGCCGACCTCGGCGTGGTCGGCGACGTCCACAAGGTTATGCCGGCGCTGCTCGAGGCCCTCTCCAACCGGTAGTCACAGCGGAAGCTCGACCGAGCGCCTCTCTACACCCGCCACCGTTCGAAAGCCCCGAGCTGTGTAGAAGCGGATCGCCGCCGGGTTTGTCGTGAACGCATTGACAAGCGAGAAATGGAGGCGGGCGACCGCAATCACGTTCTCCAAGAGGGCGCTGGCGATCCCCTGCCGCCGGAACTCGGCGATCACGTATAGCCGCCGCACTCGTCCTGCTTTCTCGGCCGGTGTCGCGAACGGGTCGCGGTTGAGCCCGCATACACCCACGAGATTCGTCCCGACCCTCGCCTCCCACAAACCCTCTCCAGGGGCTCGAACCGGTTCTCGCCGCTTCGGAAGTCCGCGGCGAGGCGGGCGACCATGGCGTGGCCCTCGTCGCCGGCAGTGTCTGCCAGAGAGTCGATATCTTCAGGCAGGACATCTTCAGGCAGGACATCTTCAGGCAGGACATCTTCAGGCAGGACATCTTCAGGCAGGACATCTTCAGGCAGGACATCTTCAGGCAGGACATCTTCAGGCAGGACGGTGATATTGGTGACGGTGAACACACCGCCGACGATATCCCGCTGACTTTATCTCGCCGACTTTATCCCGCCGACTTTGTCGACACGAGCTCCTTAGGGAAGCTGGTGGCCGCCGACCCTTGCCAGCATCTCGGCCCGACGACGCAGTGACTTGCGTGGCGCCGGCACGGGATCGGGAACGAGTGCGGAGATCAGCCACCCCACGAATCCGCAGGCGACACCGGCGACGATCGCCACGGCACTGCCGGAGGCGAATCCGAACCGGATGACGAGCAGGCTGCCGAATGCCAACCCGTACCCGAAGATGAGCATCACATTGCGAGATAAGGGGCTGAGCCAGCCCTCGGCGAGGTCGCGTCGGTTTCCCATCCGACAAATATCGGTGCGCGACACCGGCTACTTAGCGTTTTCTGCCGCCGGAATCTAGTGAATCGGGACCAAACGCATGAGGCAGGATGTCCGCAAAGTCGTGGGTGCGGAGCGATCCGTCCCCGTCCTGGACCACGACGATGTCCACCGCGAACTCCCGCATCAGCTGGCGGCAGTTTCCACACGGGTAGCACTCACCGCCGTCGAGACATGCGACGACAACCGTATCGATCTTCCTGACACCTGCCGCCGCCGCCGAGCTAATGGCATTTCCCTCGGCGCAGATGGCCGATCCGTATGCCGCGTTCTCGACATTGCAGCCCGAGAAGACCCTGCCGTCGGCGGCAACAACGACAGCGCCCACGTGAAATCCCGAGTATGGGGCATAGGCGTGGGCGGCCACTTCCCGGGCCCGAGCGTAGAGATGGGCGGTGTCAGTCATGTTCCGAGGAGGGCGTCGACGAATGCCTCCGGCTCGAACGGTATCAGGTCTCCGACGCCTTCCCCGACTCCGATGTACTTGACCGGTATCCCCAACTCACGTTCGACGGCGATGGCGACACCCCCGCGGGCGGTACCGTCGAGCTTGGTGAGCACGATCCCGGTAACACCAACGAGGTCGGTGAATGCTCGCGCCTGGCCGATGGCGTTCTGACCGGTGGTGCCGTCGAGGACGAGCAGTACCTCATCGATCGCACCAGCCTCCCGGCGCAACACCCGGGCCACCTTGCCCAATTCTTCCATCAGGTTGGACTTCGAGTGGAGCCGGCCTGCGGTGTCGACCAGCACTACCCCGGCTCCGCGTGCCCTGGCGGCGTGGTAGGCGTCGTACGCAACCGACGCCGGGTCCGCCCCACTGTCGCCGGCGACTATGTCGACACCAACCCGATTCGCCCAGGCTTTCAGCTGCTCGGCTGCCCCTGCCCGGAAGGTGTCTGCCGCCCCCAGGAGCACAGGATGATCCACTGTGTTGAGTTGCTGGGCGAGCTTGGCGATCGTCGTCGTCTTGCCGCTCCCGTTGACCCCGACGACGAGAATCACCGCCGGGCTACCGCCGGTCTCGAGATGGCGGTCGACGTTCGCGAGCTGTGCCACTAGCTCGGTCGCCAGCAATTGGCGCACGGCTGCCGGCTCATCGGGGCCGGCCTTGCGCACTGCCGCCACAGCGGCACCCGCCGCCTTCACACCGACATCGGCGGCAACCAGCGAGTCCTCGATATCGGTCCAGAAGTCATCGTCGAACCCCGGTCGGCTGAGGACCCCGGTGAGACGGCCCGAGAGCGCCTGTCTCGTCTTGGCGAGGCGTTCGCGGAGACTTCGGGGCGGCGCTGCCGTTGTGGCACGCTCGGCGGGGGCAACGGTCGGCGGCGGTGCTTCTCCCCGACCGCGGCCGCGGACGACAAAGAACGCGACCAGCGCGACCAGGGCGAGCGCGACGACGACGTAGTACCACTCCATTGATAGGCCCTCCGGGGCAGATCAGACTCGCCTGCAGATTACCCGGAATCGTCCGAGCAGAGTCTCGCGCAGCATTTCCGCCCCGCACAGGAGAGAGCGACGTAGCCTCAGTCGTGGGGACGGCGCACGGCGCGCACGATTGCGGAGTGCATGCCATCGGCGACGACGTGGGACGACTCAACCGTGATGTCGGTGAATCCCGCCGTGCGCAGCCCGTTCTCGTACTCCTCGAAAGACAGGGCTCCGGCAATGCACCCGACCCAGTCCCCCCGCTCCCGGCGATCGGCATCGGTGAGGCCATTGTCCGCAACCACGTCGGTGATGCCGATTCGGCCCCCGGGACGAAGCACACGCGCCATCTCGGCAAGGACCTTCGGCTTGTCCAGAGAGAGGTTGATAACGCAGTTGGAGATCACCACGTCGACAGAGTCCTTGGGAAGAGGTATCTCCTCGATGACGCCCTTCAGAAACTCGACATTCTCCACGCCAGAGTCACGCTGGTTGTGTCGAGCCAACTCCAACATCTCGTCGGTCATGTCGAGACCGTATACGAAACCCGTCGGCCCGACTCGTCGCGCCGACAGCAGAACATCGATGCCTCCGCCCGAACCGAGATCGAGCACCGTCTCCCCTTCGCGTAGCTCGGCCACGGCGATCGGATTGCCGCAACCAAGGCTTGCGTTCGTCGCGTTCCGCGGCAGGGTCGCTATGTCCTCGGCGCGGTAGAGACGGGAGCCGAAGTCCTCGTCACCGGCACAACAATCGTCGCCACAGCAGGAGTCGGTGGCGCGGTTTGCGGCGTCTGCATACCGTTCCCTCACGTCGTCGATGGTGGGTCGCCCCGAGTCGGCCATCAGACCGTCCTCGAATAGGTGCCGCTGATCCGGGCGGCATCCGTCATCCAGGCATCGCGGCGGGCGTTGGCCCGGCAGGTCGAGTCGCACACCTGGCCATACGCTTCGCCGAACTCCGCGCTCGAGTTTCGCCGATGCCATCCGTTGTCCGGTCCGTGCAAGCAGTCGCATGATTGCCTCCTCATATAGATGACCTTCGATATGAAGTTAACAGACACATCGACGTTCGTCAATACGTCTGGTAAGGTGGATGCCATGGACGTCAACGTGATCCAACCATGCTGCGAGCCGGTGCTCGTCACCGCGGTCGGCGCCGCCGAGGCCGATGACCTCGCGGCCGCGTTCAAGGTCCTTTCCGATCCCATCCGGCTGCGCTTGCTCAGTCTCATCGCCAGCGCACCGGGTGGTGAGATGTGCGCCTGTGATCTCCCGACACCCGTAGGACGCAGCCAGCCCACCGTGTCGCACCATCTCTCGATCCTGGCCGACGCCGGATTGCTCGAGCGTGAACAGCGCGGCAAGTGGGCCTGGTTCAGCGTGGTACCAGAGCGGGTGGCGGTGCTGCGCGACGCACTCGCGATGGGCGACAGAACCTCCTGATCACCATCGGACTCCGGATATCGGCTGCCGCGGCGGCGTCGAGTGTCCGCATGAAACCGGAGTGTGCTGGCCTATGTGGAATGCTCGTGGAGGCGTTTGGCGATGACCTTGGATGATTCACCGGGCTCCATGGTCACGCCATAGAGGATGTCGGCAGACTGCATGGTCTGCTGCTGGTGGGTGATGATGATCACCTGGGCGCTCTCCCTGAGGGTGTCGACCAACCGCAGGAAACGTCTCAGGTTGGCGTCATCCAGCGCAGCCTCGACCTCATCGAGGACGTAGAACGGCGAGGGGCGGGCGCGGAACACGGCAAAGAGGAAGGCCAGCGCCGCCAGGGACTTCTCACCACCCGACAGCAAGCTCAGCTTGCCCACCTTCTTCCCCATCGGCTGGGCCTGGATGTCGACCCCGGTCTCCAGGAGCTCTCCCGGATCCGTGAGCGTCAGCCGACCCTTCCCGCCCGGGAACACAAGGGAGAAGTTCTCCTCATAGAAGGCAGAGATCTCTTCATACGCCTCATGGAACAACGTTGCCATCTCGTCATCGAGCGCCCTGATAACCTTCCGAAGCTCGGCTCGAGAGTCCTCGAGATCCCCGAGCTGACTTTCGAGCAACTCGACATGTGCAGCCAGCTCCTCATACTCCTGTGCGGCCAGGGGGTTGATCGGCCCCATGCGCCGCAACTGTGCCTCCAAAGACTGCAACCTGTCCTGTGCCGTCGCCTCATCTTCGAGGTCGGGCCGGGGCGCCGCCAGAGCCACATCTTCGCCGGCGTCGGCGTCACGCCGGAGACCCTCGGCCACGGACTCGTCGCGCACCGCTATCTCGGCCAGTTCGATCGAGAGCGCCGACATCCGCTCTCTCGCAGTCGTCACGCGTGTCTCGAGCTCGGTCTGCCGCTCATACGCCGCGGCCAGCCGCTCGTCGGCCTCGCCCATCTCGCTGCGCAGCGCCAGTTGCCGCCCCCGCAACGCCGCCACGTGGGAGCGCACAACGTCCATGGCGCGCTTGGCGTCTGCTTCGATCCGGTCCAACCGGGTGATGTGGTCGGGATCGATCGGGCTGTCATCCGCCGCGGCCAGTTCGGAGCGCGCGGTCGCCAGCCGGTTCTCCAGCATACGAAGACGCTCGACGGCGCCGGCATGCTCACGAGTGACTTCTTCACTGAGCCGCCTGGCATCGTCGCGACGTCTGGCGACCTCGTCGCGACGCCGGGTGAGGGCCTCCCAGGCCTGCTGGCGGGACCGCTCCTCACCCTCGAACTCCTCGATCCGGTTACGCAACTCAGTGAGACGCTCGATGCGGGCTGTTTCGGCCGCAGCGATGGCGGCCGATCGGGCGTCTACTCGCTCGAGTTCCTCACCGCTTGCAGCCCGAGCCCGCTCGTTCAGTGCCAGAGCCTCGGTGTGCCCGGCCAGCCTCGCCTCGAGCTCCTCGAGGGCCTCGAGAGCGCTCCTCTCCCGCTGCCGGAGATCGTCGAACTCCCGCTGGGCTGAAACACTACGAGCCCCGGCGCGGGCCAGTTCGAACTCGGCTCCCTCGAGATTCACGCCCGCGGCTTCGAGCGCCGCCGGGCCGGCCCCGTCGGGCTGAGCCAGCCACATCCCCCGCTCGGTGATTACGTCACCTTCAGGCGTGACGGCACGCACGTCGGGGTGTCGCGAGACGATGCCCCAGGCGGACGACCAACCTTCGGCCACCACCACATCGCCCAGCAACCCGATCGCGAGCGCGATGTCGGCGTTCCCTCCGAGGAGGTCGACGAGGGCGTCAACACCCCATTCCGCGGCAACCGCCCGAGCCGGCGCTAGCGCACCGTCGCCGCTCACGACGAAACCGACACCTCCCAGTCCTTCGGCCTTCAAACCGGAGACGGCCTCCTGCAGCGATGAACGATCGCGGATGGCGAGAGCGTCCCGCCACTGGCCGAGCGCACCGTCGACCGCGTGCGCCAGTTCGACCGGGACGTCTAGACGGGCGACCAGGGTGCCCGTCACCCCATCCGCGCCGCTGGCTCGCTCCCGGGCCGCCGGGTCAATCAGCCCCTCCAACGCCGATTCCAACGCCTCTACGTGAGCGCGCGCCCCGGCAACCGCGATCTGCATCTCGCGCCGCATACCATCCAGGTTCTCGAGCCGCTCCCGGCTCGCTGCCGCAGCCTCGCTCGCCGCCGCATAGGCCCGCTGGGCTCCGGTAACCGCGGCGTCGGTTTCGTGGATCGAAGCGATCAGGGTGTCGGCGTCGGTCTCCTCCTCGGCCAGGCGGGCCACGATGAACTCGCGCCTTCGGCCGAGCGCCTCTGCCTCGCGGGCATCACGCTCTGCTGCGGTCTCGAGGGAACGCAGGTCGCCCCGCAGGTTGGCGACAACGCCCTCGGCCGGCAGCTGGATCTGCTCGGCAAGCGAGCGCTCCTCGTCCTCGAGTTGACGCAGCGCGGATTCCCTGCCATCCGAGAGCGCCGCGGCGCTCTCGGCAGCGGCCCGTGTTGTCTTGATGTCCTCTTCGAGTTGCCGGACCTCCAGCATGAGGTCGGTGCGCCGCTCTCCGGCCCCGCGCTGTCTGCTCTCCAGGCTGAGACGGCGCTCCCGGGCGACCATGGCGATCCGGGAGAACCGCTCCAACACGGTCTCTAGACGCGCCGCCGCTGAGGTATCACGCTCGAGTGCCCGGCCCACCCCGGTAGCCTCACCCTGAAGCGCGCCGAGCTCGTCACGCAGCGTGCGTAGCTCGGCACCGTCGGTCTCGCTCTCGGCGGTGAGCGTGGCATGCTCGGCGGACGCACCCGCCTTACGCCGGCGCAGCGTGCGCAACTTCTCGGCCCCGATCCACAGGTGCAACGCCCTTATCTCCGCCTTCACCGACCCGTGTCGCTCGGCAGCGTTCGCTTGTCGTTTCAACGGCCGCAACCGGGAGCGCTGCTGATCGAGTATGTCGTTGAGCCGGTTCAGGTCGACCTCGGTCTGCTCGAGTCGGCGCACCGCTCGATCCCGCCTGTTCTTGTGTTTGGTGACGCCTGCCGCCTCTTCGATGACCGCCCTGTGCTCGAGAGGGCGGGCGTTGAGGATCGACCCGATTTGACCCTGCCCGACAAGGACGTGCTGGCTCCGGCCGACGCCGCCATCCGACAGCAGCTCATGGAGATCGAGAAGCCGGCACGGGGCCCCGTTCAGCTCGTACTCCGAGCTCCCATCGCGGAACAACCGACGGGTCATCCTGACCTCGCTGAGCGAGATGGGAAGGAAACCGTCCGAGTTGTCGAAGGTCACCGTGACCTCGGCTCTGCCCAACTCGGGCCGGGTAGCGGTCCCGGCGAAGATCACGTCTTCCATCTTCTCGGTGCGCAGCGCCCTTGTCGCCTGGGTTCCCATCACCCAGGCGAGTGCGTCGAGGAGGTTTGACTTGCCCGAGCCATTGGGCCCGACCACGACGTTCACACCCTCCTCGAAATCGAGACGGGTGCGATTGGCAAAGGACTTGAAGCCGGCCAGAGATAGAGTCTTGAGAAACACGGTGTCGTGAGCTTACCAACCGAATCACACGAATGTGATTACCACATGCCATTCACCGGCATCGGTCATGTCTGGCACTGCGGGCACCAGAACGAACTCCGAGCACGAACGAGGGTGCGGACGATCTCCCCACCACAGCGGCGGCACCGATCCCCTTCCCTGCCGTAGGCGCGCAACCGGGCCATGTAGTCCCCGGTGCGCCCGTCGGGAAGCAGGTAGGCGAGATCGTCGAGGGAGGTACCACCCGACCTCAGGGCGTTCTGCAGGGTCGTGGCTATCGCGCGGCGCAGGCGTGCAACCTCATCGCGGTCGAGTTCGCCTCCCGCTCGCAGCGGCGAGATCGCAGCTCGATGCAGGCTTTCGTCGGCATAGATGTTGCCTATACCCGCAAGCAACGATTGGTCGAGCAGCAGCGCCTTCATCGGCGCCTGCCTCCCGGCCAGCATCGCCGCGAGCTCGCGACTCGTGGGCAGATCAGTGAGGGCATCGCGTCCCAGCCTCCCCATCGACGACTCGGCCAGCTCTTCGGGAGTGAAGACGGCAACGAATCCGAAGGTGCGCGGATCAACGAATCGAAAGTCGGTTCCACCGGAAAGCGCCACGATCACATTCGAGTGCTTGACGACGGGCGCATCGTGATCGACCAGGCTGATACGACCGGACATACCGAGATGTGTGACCCAGATCATGCCGTTACCGAGGTCGGTCAGCAGGAACTTCCCATGTCTGCCGACCGATTCGATCCGCTGCCCGAGCAACCGCCGTGCGAAATCATCAGCGTTGTCCTGCCGACGGACCATACGGGGCCTCCCCACCACCACGGCCGAGATCTCGGCACCTTCCAGCACTGGTACGAGACTGCGACGAGTCGTCTCGACTTCGGGTAGCTCCGGCACGGCTCAGGCCCTGTGCAACTTCTCGGAGGCCACCTCGGCGGCGGCCTGCTCCGCCCGTTTCTTGGACGTCCCGCTGCCGTTGGCTACCAGCTCACCGTCGATCCACAGCGCTGCAGTGAACTCCTTGGCATGGTCGGGCCCGCTCTCACTGATCTCATATCGTGGCTGCAAACCTTGCTGCGCAAGCTCCTCCTGCAGTCGGGTCTTGAAGTCGAGTTCGCCCGGCGCAGCCGCCCGTTCCTCAATCTGCGGGACCAGAAGATCGAGCACGATCGTGGCGACCGGCAGATAACCACCGTCGAGGTAGATGGCGCCAAGCAGCGACTCGACGACATCGGCCAGTATCGAGTCCTTGTCGCGCCCCCCGGAATGCATCTCGCCCTGACCAAGCAGGAGATGGTCCCCAAGGCCGAGCTGCCTGGCGATCATCGCAAGCGCCTTCTGGTTGACCACCGCCGCCCGTACCTTGGCCAGTTCGCCCTCGGCGAGCTGCGGATAGGTGTCGTACAGATGTCGGGTCACCGCCAGCTGGAGGACGGCATCGCCGAGAAACTCGAGACGCTCGTAGGAGACATCGAGCCCATGCTCTGCGGCATACGATCGGTGGGTCAACGCCAGTGCGGCGAGGTCGCTCGATGCGAACCGGTAGCCAAGCGCCGTTTCGAGCTCGGTCGGGCCCGTCACTGCGAGCCCCGGCCGGCGGCCAGGTCGGCAGCGATCATATCCGGTACCTTGCCCTCGGCTGCTTCCACCGCGGTATCGACCGCATGGGTGATCGACACCCGTGTCGAAGAGCCGTGCGTGATCACCACGACACCCTTGACACCGAGCAGATGTGCGCCGCCGTGTCTCTCGGGGTTCAGTCGCTCGCGTAACCCGAACACGGCCGGAGCGAGGGTCTGTACGGCCTCGGCGTACTCGGGACCGGACACGGCCTCGAGGACCAGCGCGAGAACCATACGGGCGACGCCTTCGGCGGTCTTCAGCAGGACGTTACCCGTGTAGCCGTCGCAGACGATCACGTTGCATCTGGCCTTGGCCAGATCTGTCCCCTCTACGTTGCCGATGAAGTCCAGACCCGGGAATTTCTCGAGCAAGACGTACGCGTCCTTCTCGAGGACTCGCCCTTTGCCGGCCTCGGAACCGATATTGAGCAGACCTACGGTCGGCTCGGCAACGCCGTAGTGAGCCCGGGCGAGCGCGGCGCCCATCACCGCAAACTGAACGAGATCGGTGGGTCGCACCGAGAGGTTGGCGCCCATGTCGATGACGACGGAGCCGGACGGGAAATACGAGGCAATTGCGGGACGGGAGACACCCGGGAGCCTCCCGATCATGAAAGTTGCCGCTGCGAGCGCGGCCCCGGTCGAGCCTGCCGAGACCAGACCGTCGACTTCACCCGTCTTGACGAGCCGGGCCGAGACCGAAATCGATGCGTCGCGTTTCTCCCGGATCGCCACCGCGGGATCGTCCGACATCTCGATCATCTCGCTGGCGTGAACGATGCGAATGTCCGCGCCCGCCGCGGTCAGAATCGGCTCGATCCGGGCACGGTCGCCGACGAGCACAACGTCATGACCGCGAGCCGACGCATCGACACCACCGTGGACGATCTCCTCGGGGGCGTTGTCGCCGCCCATGGCATCGATAGCGATGGTGGCCACGGTATCTGCGTCCTGTCTAGGTCTCGATTACCTCGCGCCCATCGTAGGTGCCGCAGTTAGGGCACACCCGGTGCGGAAGGTGCTGTGAGCCACACCGCTGACATGCGACGGTGGCGGGCGCAGTCACCTTCCATTCGGCCTTACGCCGCCGGGTACGGGAGCGCGACATCTTCTTCTTTGGGACCGCCATGGGAGCCTCGTCCTTCGGGGATCATTCCCCACTATCCAATAGATCTTTGAGAACCGAAAAGGGCGAGCCGGAAACAGCCTCGTCTTCGGAGAGATTCGTATTCAAGTCGCTTCCCGCCTCCACAACAAGTCCCTCACAATCGGGACCGCATAGTGGGGCGATTGGAAGCGACAACATCAACTCGTCACGGATCATATCCTCGAAGTCGTATGTGTCACTTGTGATCCGGTAGTCGTCGTCCTCATCGCCCCCGCTGACCAGCATCTGGGCAACATCGCGGACGACCTCTTCGGTCCATTCAGTGAGGCAGCGGTAGCAGCTATGCGCCAGCGCCGCCTCGATGACGCCGGACACAGACATGCCACCGGGGACCTGCGCCACCTCGAGCTCGAAGAATAAAGGCGGTTCGGTGAGGACCCGTGACAGCTCGACACGCCAGTCGACGGCAACCCGGCCACTGAGCGTGCGTGGTGCGGACCTGCCGGAGCGTAGATCGCCGAGGTGGAACTCGAACGGCTGGTCCCTCACTGCGAGATGGGAACGTCGTCTGCTGGTGGCAGCGGCTCGTGTAGCGCCGCCCGCGACTCGTGTACATACCGGAGCAACTCGCCCAGCACCGTCTCGGCCTCGGAAAGCGAGCGTTCGGCCACATCCTCGGCCTCGAGCCGGATTCGCTCCGCCTGCTTCTCGGCATTACGTACCAGGGTGTTGGCTTCCTCCACCGCCTCGGCGACTATGTAGCTCTCCGAGACGAGGTCCTCGCTGCGCTGTTTCGCCTTGGCGATCATCTCGCGGGCACTCTCGTTGGTACGGGCGATGTAGGCCTCACGCTCGCGCACCATCCAGCGGGCGGCCCGTAGCTCCTCGGGCATGCCGACGACCGCGTCGCCCAGCATCCGATCGACTGCCGACCGGATGGAGCGCATCCGCTCGATGAACTCCTCGCGGGGAAGCATGACGCTGTTGGAAAGCGGCACGTTCTTCGCTGCCTCCACCTCGACGATCAGCTGATCGAGGGCTGCCCTGACGTCACCCTGTGTCTGCTCTACCAGATCGAGCACGTCACCCGGAATGGGCGGCGGATCTGTTTGCGGTTGGTCACTCATTCGCTAACCGTTCTTCTATTGCTGCGACCACGATCGGCGGCACGAGCTTGTCGACCGCACCCCCCAGCTCGGCAACCTGCTTCACCAGAGACGACGATAGATACCCGTATTCTGCCTTAGTTGCCACGAAAAGCGTCACAATTCCGCTCAAATGACGGTTCATCTGTGACATCTGGAACTCGTAGTCGAAGTCGGTCATCGCCCGCAGACCCTTCACGATGACATCGATGCCCTCCTGAGCGCAATAGTCGACAAGCAGCCCGGAGAACGAGCCGACCTCGACATTTGGCCAGCTCGCCACGCACTTCTCGAGCATCTCGACCCGCTCCTCGGTGGTGAACATCGGTGCTTTGGCCGGGTTCTCGACAATGGCGACGAGGACCCGATCGAATAGACCAGCACACCGCTCTATGACGTCGAGATGACCCTTGGTCGGGGGATCAAAACTTCCGGGAACCAACGCCGCTATCACGGTCGCCTCGCTTTCAAAGCCGCTTCGCTTTCAAGGCCGCTCCTTTGTATACCGCCAGAGTACGGCACTTCCGTATGACCGCTCCTCCACCAGGTTGAGTGAGGCGATACCGGCCGGTGGCTGCTCCCCGGACCGACGATGCACGATCACCAACCCACCGTACGCCATCACTCGAGGCAGCCTCGTGACCGTCTCCACGAGCGACGGTAGCGTTACGGCATATGGGGGGTCAACGAACGCCAGGTCGCATACCTCTTTGGTCCCGTCCAAAAAAACGTCGACGTCACCCGCAACGACCGAACCGCCGAGCCCGACCACCTCAATGTTGCTACGAAGTGCGCCAAGCGCACGCCGGTCGCGTTCGACGAACGTGACCGCAGCAGCCCCGCGGCTCAGCGCCTCGAGCCCCATCGCCCCCGTCCCGGCGTAGAGGTCGAAAACGACACTGCCCGGAATCCAGGCGGCGATCGACGAGAACAGCGATTCGCGGACACGATCGGTCATCGGACGGGTCGTCTGCCCCTGTGGTGCCTGCAACCGCCGGCTGCGCGCCGACCCGGCGATGATCCTCATGATCGGAACAACCACTCGACATCGTCACCCAACATCGCCACGACCTCGTCACGTATCGGCTGATGCCGATCCAGCTTCGGGTCGCCCGCGACGAGATCGAATGCCTCGGCACGAGCCTGCACCAACAGGTCGGCATCGCGCAAGATGTCGGCCAACCTCAGATCCTTCATCCCCGCCTGCCGCTCACCAAAAACCGTGCCCTGACCCCTGATTCGCAGATCCTCCTCGGCGAGCCGAAAGCCGTCGGTCGTAGCCACCATCGCCTTGATCCTCTCCTCGCCTTGCGGCGTGGTCGGCCCGGCGATCAAGACACACGTGGAAGCGTGCTCGCCCCGCCCGACCCGGCCCCGGAGCTGGTGCAGCTGGCTGAGCCCGAACCGATCCGCGTCCTCGATGATCATGAGAGTGGCGTTCGGGATGTCGATGCCGACCTCGATGACCGTCGTCGCCACCAGGACGTCGACCTCGCCCTCCCGGAATCGATGCATCACATCGTCCTTCTCGGCGGGACGCAGCTGACCGTGGATCAACCCCAACCTGAGATCGGGGAAGATCCCGCGCAGCCGTTCGTGCTCCTCGGTGGCCGACTTCACTTCGAGTTTCTCGCTTTCCTCCACGAGCGGGCACACCACGAACGCCTGGCGCCCGGCACCCACCTGAGATCGCACCAGGTCGTACACCTGCGCCAGCGCCGGGCCCGTTCGCGTCACATGGACTGTTCGCACCGGGATCCGGCCCGGGGGCATCTCGTCGAGCACGGATACGTCGAGATCGCCGTACAGAGTCATCGACAGCGTCCGCGGAATCGGCGTTGCGGTCATGATGAGCAGATCCGGGTCGTAGTCGGCCGCCTTCTCACGCAGTTGCACACGCTGATAGACGCCAAACCGGTGCTGTTCATCGACGACGGCGAGCCCGAGCCGGTAGAACGCCACGCCTTCCTGAATCAGCGAGTGTGTCCCGACGACCAGATCGACCTCGCCACGGGCAATCCCCGCCAGCACATCGGAGCGTGTCGCCTTCCCCGGCGGCAGGTAGTTGACCTCGGCGCTGTTGGAAGTCAGCAACGCTAGCTTGACCATCGGCATATCGGCGGTCTCGCCCGCCGTGTCCGGCGCAAACAGACTCTCCGTCCCTGCGCTGCCGGCCGGATCCACGTAACCCGGCGCCAGCCCGGCGGCTTCGAGGAGGTCACGAATCCCGAGATAGTGCTGCTCTGCCAGAACCTCGGTAGGAGCCATCACCGCACCCTGGTACCCGCTCTGCACCGCGGTTAGGAGGGCCGTGACCGCCACCACTGTCTTGCCCGAGCCAACCTCGCCCTGTAGCAGCCGGTGCATCGGATGCGGCGCTGCCATATCTTTCTGAATCTCACCGATAGCCCTCGTCTGGGCGCCGGTGAGCTCG
This sequence comes from uncultured bacterium, assembly GCA_963801165.1. Taxonomy (GTDB): domain Bacteria; phylum Actinomycetota; class Acidimicrobiia; order Spongiisociales; family UBA5794; genus JAAETI01. Next base: position 116,660 of record CAWDDT010000010.1, on the reverse strand, counting down.
TAGGGCAGGGCAGATACGAACTGTCCCACCGTCTCGCGGGCCGGATCGTGTCTGATGCCGGTTGCGTCGGCGATCTGTTGCTGCTTTTGCATTGCCAGCGAGATCTCGAGACGGAACAGCTCGTCGAAGACGAGACGACGGCGCGCCTGCTTCGCCTCGTCCCACGAGTCCGGGAAATGGATGGCACTGAATGCTGCGTCCCGATCCATCAGGCCCACCCGGGCCAGGATCTCCAGCGGGAGCACCTCGGTGATCGGCTGGGAGCGCTTCAGTGCGTTGTCGATCGCCTGTCTCATCTGCCAGGGCCGATACCCGCCCACCTGGGGATGTACCGGAACGATGCGCCCGGTCACCAGGGCATCGTCGGTCCCCCAGAACTCAAAATCCGGGTTCTTCATCTGCAGCAGGCCCTGCCACCGCTCGACCTTGCCTGAGAGCAGTATGACGGCTCCCTGGTTCAGTTTCATGTACTTGCGAAACCAGGTGCAGGTGATCACGTTCGTGCCGTCGGTGATCAAGGCCTTGGTCATCAGACGGTTCTTCGACAGCCGGCGTTGGTCGACCTTGGTCACGGTCCCGCCGACCGTAACCTCTTCGTCGAGTGGGACGTCAGAGAGATCGAACAGCTGCGACCGGTCGAGGTAGCGGCGAGGCACGTGGAACAAGAGATCGGTCACAGACCGGATCCCCGCCTTGTTCAGCTTCTTGACGGTCGCCGGCCCGATGTCCTTGACCCGCTCGACCGGTATCCCGGATAGATATGAGAGGGATCTGCCTGCCATGGTTGAGAACGTATCAGCATTTGGTATGGTTCATGTGCATCTCGTCCCCGGGGTGTTCTCTGGTGTACCCATAACCGGGCCGCGGCATTCGGGATCGAGGTAAAACGCTGGTACACTCGCCCGCCGCCTCAGGAGGTTTCCCCGTCATGGCATATCGATGCGAGGTCTGCGGCAAAGAGCCGTGGGTCGGCAAACAAGTCAGCTTCTCTCACAAACGGTCGAGCCGGCGTTGGCTGCCCAACATCCAGCGTGTCCGGGTCAAGCACGGCAGCAATTCCAAACGGGTGCGAGTTTGCACGTCGTGTCTCAAGGCCGGGAAAGTACAGAAGGCCTGACCATGCAAGGTGTGGTCAAGGCATACGATCCCGCCAGCGGAATCGGTGTTATCCGTCGTGATGACGGCGACGAGGTCGAGCTTCGACCCGGATCGCTCCAAGGTTCTCCGTTCCGCATGCTCCGGCAGGGACAGCGAGTCGTTTTCGACGCCAACGATGTCGACGGGGCATTGGTGGCAAACAACCTCCGGTTCGGCGCCGACGGTAGGTGAGCCGCGGACCGGCAGTTTCCGCAGGAAACTGCAATGTGCCGCCCGGCGGCACACAAATCCGGGCCTGTGCACCAGTGCGATCGTGGGTATCATGTTTGTAGACCACTTCACGAGGAGGGCCCGTGGTTGAGGCTTACGTCCTGATCCAAACCGAGGTCGGCAAAGCTGCAGAAGTAGCACAGCGGATTGGCGAGATTCCAGGAGTCATCGCGAGCGAGGCAGTGACCGGTCCCTACGATGCGGTCGTCCATACCCAGGCGGAAGACGTCGATTCGCTCGGGAAGCTCGTCGTAGCCCGGATCCAAGCTGTGGAGGGCATCACCAGAACTCTGACCTGCCCGGTTGTGCGGCTCTGAGCCTGAGTGTCCGGGATTGAGCTATGTCCGCGATTCGCCGCGGAGGGCGAGTTGCACCAGTTCGTCGCAGAGTTCTTCGTAGCTCATCCCGGTCGCTTGCCACATCGTCGGAAACCCGGAGATGGGTGTGAATCCGGGCATGGTGTTCACCTCGTTGATCAAGAACCCGCGCCCCCGCTCCTCGAAGAAGAAATCGACCCTGGCCAAACCTTTACAGCCGAGAGCGGCGTAGGCCCGTTCAGCCATCTCCCGGACCGTGGTCGATTGCGGCGGGGTCAACCGTGCCGGGGCAACGAACTCGCTGGTGTCATCGTTGTACTTCGTGTTGTAGTCGTACCACTCAGTCTCGATCCTGATCTCACCCGGCACCGACGCCTGACCGCCGAGAACGGCGACTTCGATCTCGCGCCCGTCCACGGATTCCTCCACAACCACCTTGGAGCCGTAGCGGAGCGCTTCCCTGATGCCGTCCTTGAGATCTCCCTCGGTGCTGGCCTTACTCACGCCGACCGAGGACCCCAACTCGGCAGGCTTGACGAACACCGGCAACCCGAGGTGCCGCGTCACCGACGCGACAACGGCGGCCGGATTGGCAAAGTCATCTGCGGTGAACGCCAGCCATCTAGCTGTTGGGATGCGCTGCTGGGTGAAGATCTGTTTGGCGAAGTCCTTCTCCATTGCCAGCGCCGATGCGGTCACCCCGCAGCCGACAAACGCCGTGCCGGACATCTCGAACATGCCCTGGATCGAACCATCCTCGCCGTATGGACCGTGCAGCACCGGAAAGGCAATATCGAAGAGGATCTCGTCGTTGCCCACGAGCAGTCTTCCTTCGGGAACCCGGAACGAGACGGGCCGCCCGGCAGCCACCATCGGGTTGCGGCCATCGTCGGCGAGGAACCAGGATCCCGAATGATCGATCCCAACCGATATAACCTGGTGCCCTGCGTCACGCAGGGCGTTCAGGACAGCGACAGCCGATACACATGAAACCTCATGTTCGGCCGACCTGCCGCCGAACAACAGAAGCACACGAGCCATGCAAAGAGGTTACCGTGGCGAGAGGGCTACATCGAATACTGTGGGAAGGTCTCACTTGACATCGGAGATACCCCCAATCAGGCACAGGGTGCGTGCGGTCTACATCGTTCTCGCCCTCAACTGGATTGCGTACATCGCGGTCGGCGTCGCCCGCAGCCGTGCGGACAAGTCGCTGCTCGGAGCCAGCTTTCCCGCATTCGGGGTCGCGCTCGTGTTGCTCACCATCGCTCCCTGGCCCCGGATCTTGCGGTCGATCGTGGCGGACCTCACCATTCTCTTCTGGTCGTTCCTGATCGTCATGGCCGTGGTGCTGCTCGGCGCCAACGCAGACGCCACGGTCGTCGCCATCGCTATCCTCGCCGCGACCATCCTCCCTGCCTTGATCTCTCTCCGCGGGGTCTACGTCGCCGGAGTCGCCATCGCCGCGACCGGTGCCTTTGCGCTCATCACAGGAGCAGCGGACATCAGCTCGGACACACGGCTGTGGCGGATCGTCGCGTTCTCCATCGCCGCAACCCTGGTCGCCGTCGGCGCCGGCAACCTGCATCGCCACGTCGAGGAAGCCGCCCGGCGGGTTTTCACGTTCGAGGCGCGTGAGATGTACCTGTCCGAACAGGAACAGGAGCTGCAGCGGCTGTACGACGTCTCCCGGACGATCGGCATCGGCAGCAACCTGTCAGAGGTACTCCCCGAGCTGGTGGGACGCGTAGCCAATGCGGTCGAGGCCAGGGTGGGCGTCGTACTGCTGTACCGGCGCGATCAGGAGGCGTTGGAAGTGATGTCCCCGATCTGGGTGGCCGGCCAGACGTTGCGCGCCGAGGGTTACTCGCTGCCGCTGACTCAGCCGAGCATCGCCCAGAAGGTGTTCACGAGCGGTGAGCCGGCTGTGTTCACCAACCTCGAGGAGAACGCGGACGAGGCGGACGCCTTCCTGCTCGAGCTCGGCAGCCACGAGATCGCCGCCGTTCCTTTGCGCATCGAGTCCCGACCCATCGGCGTGCTGATAACCGCCGAGAAGCGCGACAGCCATTTCACCGTCGGCGATCTCGCCCTCCTGGAGTCTCTGGCAGGACCGTCTGCGCTCGTGCTCAACCAGCTGGCTCGCTACGAGGAGGCTCAGGAGACGAGCCAGAAGGCAATGGAGCTCGCCCAGCTGAAGACCGACTTCGTCAGTGTGGTCAGCCACGAGCTGCGCACGCCGTTGACTGCCATCATCGGCTCTCTCAGCACGCTGCAACGCCCCCAGCTCGCTCACCCGGATCCGAGCGCTCAGCAGTTGATCGACACGGCCAGCCGCCAGGCGAACCGGCTCAGATCGTTGATCGAAGACCTCCTCGTTGTTTCCCGGCTCGACAACAAGGCCTTGCCCGTCCGCCCCGAGCTCATTCACCTCCAGGACTTCATCGAGGACACCGTCGCCCACATCCCGGACGCCGCCGAGGTCACCTACGTGCAGATGGGCCCGGGTGTGGATTCGGTGGAGACCGATCCCGATCACCTACAGCGGATCCTTGTGAATCTCGTCGGCAACGCGCTCAAATATGCACCGGGGAGCCCGATCGACATCATCGCAATGCTCAACGGAAACGAAATCTGGATCTCGGTGATCGATCACGGCGAGGGAATCCCGTACGAGTTACACGATCACATCTTCGATCGGTTCACTCAGCTCGCCCCTCACTACACCAGGTCGGCCGGCGGTACCGGACTTGGGTTGTCGATCGTTCGTGGCCTCTCCGAGGTTATCGGGGGACGGGTCTGGTTCCAGCCCACCTCGGGCGGCGGCGCCACCTTCACCGTGGCACTGGCCAAGAACGCCCGGGTCCGCTACGAGGGCTCGGAACCCGCCGCTATCGCGTGAAAGCCGCCGTCGACGTGAACGACCTCGCCGGTGGTCATCGCCGACCAGTCCGACAGTAGGACCGCAACCATCTGAGCTACCGGAGTCGCGTCGGCGACGTCCCAGCCCAGCGGAGCACGCACCGCCCACTCCCTTTCGAACACCTCGAAATGTGGGATCGATTTTGCGGCGACGGTGCTGAGCGGCCCGGCCGCAACGGCGTTCACCCGGATGTCGTCGGGGCCCAGGTACCGTGCGAGGTATCGGGTCACCGCCTGGAGACCGGCCTTGGCGACGCCCATCCAGTCGTAGAGCGGCCACGCCTGGGTGTTGTCGAAATCGAGGGCGACAAGCGATCCCCCGCCTGCAGCCTGGAGCAGCGGGCGAAGGCCGACGGCAAGGGTCTTGTACGAGAAGGCAGATGTGAGAAACGCCGTAGCCGCGCTCTCAGCCGGCGTGGTCATGAAGTTGCCGCCGAGGGCATCGCCGGGCGCATATGCGATCGCATGGAGTGCACCGTCGACGGCGCCCCACCGTGTCGTCAGATCGGCAACGAGGCTCTTCATGTCGTCCTCGCTGTTGATGTCGAGCTCGAGGACGTCGGGCGGGACGGGCAGCCGTTTGGCGGCGCGCTGGGTCAGCCGCATGGCTCGTCCGAACCCGGTCAGAACGAGCTTCGCACCCTGTTCCTGAGCGACTCGTGCCGTGTGGAACGCGATTGAGTCATCGGTTAGCACACCGGTGATTACGAGTCGTTTTCCTTCGAGCAGCATTGCGCCTCCTCAGGGCCGATCTGGAACAGGACCGCATCGTACTCAGGGAACGGCGGTCTTTTCTGATCAGTGCACGTTCGCCCATGCCCGCAGGCCCAGGCCCATGACAAAAAGAAGCAACAAACCGTAGAACAGTTCGGGCCTTCGGTCGAGCTGGACGCGGTATATGTAGGCGATGGCGAAGGTGAAGACGATCACCACACCGTAGAAGACGTGAAATGCGTTCTGGGGCCGGAGCCCCCTGCCGTACAGGACCAGACCGGCCGACACCTGGATCCCCATTGTTCCGAACGCGGCCCAGCGGGCGTACCGGAACAGCGGGGGTGCCGGGCGTTTGGCGAAGCCGAGGACGGTTCCCCACAGACCGACCACACCGGTCGTGATCACCGCGACGAAAAACCACGCATGATGAAAGGCAAGCATCGGACGGAGGGTAGTCTGCCTTCGCAGCGACAGGAGTGAGCATCGGCGACCAGATACATACGAGGACGACCGATATGGCTCACGGCGGCTCGGCTGTCGCCCGCGTCGACGGCAAAACGTATTTCGTCGATGGTGCCCTTCCGGGAGAAACGATCACCGGCTCGATCGAGCGCGACAAACCGTCGTGGGGCACGATCAGGTTGACCACCGTCGACGAGCCCTCACCGGATCGGGTGACGCCGCGGTGTCGGCATTTCGGCGAGTGCGGGGGTTGTCAGTGGCAGCACGGCGCCTACGCTGCACAACTCGAATGGAAACGCTCGGTCGTGATCGGTCAGCTGGCTCACCTGGGCCGCCATCCCGACCCACCCGTCTCGCCTACGGTTGCTCCCGGTCCGCCCTACGGCTATCGCAACCGTATGGATTACCGGGTGGTTGGCGGGCGGCCGGCGCTGTACGCACGAGGTTCGCGCCGGCTGGTCCCCCTGCACGAGTGCTCGCTACTCGACCCCGCCCTCGCATCGCTTTTCGTCGACCTCGGTGACCTCGGTGCTGCAACCGCGATAACGCTGCGCACCGCAACGACGACAGGGGAAACGCTGGCGATCGTGACCGGCCCGCTGCCGCCTCAGGCGTCATCGTGGGGATGTCGCGTCGCCGTCGTCGAGGACGGGCGGCTCCGGGCCGTACACGGCGAGCCCGTGCTCGAGGAGACCGTTGCCGGGCTCCCCTTTCGCGTCACGGGCCTCTCGTTCTTCCAGAACAACACCGCCGGGGCGGAAGAGCTCGTACGCCTTGTTGATACCGCCGCCGGCGTCGGCTCCGACGACACGCTGCTCGATACGTACGCCGGCGGAGGCCTCTTTGCCGCGGCGGTCGGGCGAAGCGCAGGCCGGGTCGTCGCCGTCGAGGTCGACGAGACGGCTGCACATGACCTCCAGGCCAACCTGAACCGCGCCCGAGTCGCGGACTACCGGGTGATCGGCGACACCCTCGAACGTGCCATCGAGGGGATCGGCGAGTACTGGGACGTCGCCATCGCCGACCCACCGCGCAAGGGTCTCGGCGAAACCGGGATCGCAGCGGTCACCGCGGCGGAACCGCGCACCCTCGTCTATGTCTCCTGTGACCCGGCCAGCCTCGCCAGAGACACCGCGCTCCTGGCTGCGGCCGGCTACGAGCTGTCGACTGTCACGCCGGTCGACATGTTCCCGCAGACCTTCCATATCGAATGCGTCGCACGGTTCGATCGCACGTAGCGACGCGCTAAAACAGTCCCCGCTCACCCCGGTCGTAGCGTGCCGGTCAGCGACCGGCCGCGACGTCACCCATGACGGCGTTTGCGGCCGTCCTGTAGTCCTCCATCCCCATCGTGATCGTCTGGGTGTGGCTCCCACCACGGAACGTGATCCTTGGTGCATCGAGACGCAGATCAACGACGGTCTCCATGCCGTAGAGATGCCCGAGCGGTGGCTCGGCACCGCGCTCGCAGTCGGCGAACGCAGCGGCGAACTCTGATTCCTCTGCCAGCCGCACGCTCTCACAGCCGAGGGCAGACCTCGCCTTGTTGAGATCGACGTGCTTGTGGCCCGGGACAACTGCCATCACGAAGTGGTCGTCGGCCATGAGGATGACCGGCTTGGCAATGTCCTTGCCGGGAATGTGCTCGACTTCCGCGACGCGGGACGTCGTGAAGGCGAGAGGGTGCTCGTGCACCTCGTAGGGCACACCGCGGGTCAGGAGGTACTCACGAAGCTTTTCAGCAGACATGCATCGTCCTCCTATTGGTCTGCTGAGCGATGCCGGTTCTGGTCACGCGCGGCGATGGCGCGGCACGCGGCCACGACATGTGCTCCGCAGTCTCCTGGAGACAATGTACAGGTTGCGGGTGACCACGAATAGCCCGAACCCGGTTTGGGCTCGGCAGCGCTACGTCCCGAGGATGCGCTGCTTCATGGCTTGGAACTCCTCCTCAGAGAGCACCCCGTCATCGCGTAGTCGGGCAGCTCTCTCCAACTCCTCGGTTGGGTCGCGGGTCACTTCGGCGGCCTTTGCCGACTGCTCTACGGCGCTGTTGTGTTGCTGCTGTTCCCGGGTCCGGTACAGCAGCGATTGGAACTCCTCAGGGCGCGGGATATCGGTGAACCTGCTCTGCCCGCTCTCACCTGCCGACTCGATTACGAGGTCGCCCGACTTCAGCACACGCTCGAGAACCGTCTGGTGAAAGCGCACGTCGTTGATGCTGGCCAGCGGCAACTCGATGCCGCTGCGAGCGATCATCCCGGTCCTCGTCATCAGCCGCTCGCTGGTGAGAACGTAGGACGTGAACACCCACCGGAGAACGGGGCTTACCACCAGCGGGAACAAAGCAAGCACTAGCGCTGCGATCAGGATCCAGCGGATGATCGAATAGTCGTCGAGCCAGGAATAGACCGACACGAGGACTATGGCAACAATGCCGGCGATAAACCACAGCACAGGGATGGCGAGCATCCTCCAGTGCGGTCGAAACTGACTGACGATCGTCTCATCTTCCGTGAGGATGTTCTCTGGAAAAGCCATGGCGCAATGATACGACGTTCGACCTGGCCGCGCGCAATCACCGCTTGCAGATTTTCGGATCGCTCGATTCCTTGAGCCAGATGCCGGCGTTTTTGGTCGTCCGGCCCACTACGGACGCGAGAAACCCCGAGAAAGTTCTCGCCGAAGCGTCGACCCTCTCGGGGCTCTCTTCTCGGTCGGAACCTTGCGGCTCAACCGAGATGCCTCTCAGGACCGAAGTCCCGATCAGCGATCCTTCGCAGCCCGTGAGGCCGAACCACTGGGGCTCGTCCCCGGACTTTCCTTGCGGTGTCGCCACCCGACCTCGCGGCCCGGTGACTCGTCCAGATCCCAGAACCCCTTGCGAGGCCTGGAGTCTCTGCTGCGGTTTCCCGCCTCATCGACTAAAGCCAAGTTAGTGCGTAGCCCATGCCGCGGTCAAGCCAAAACCGTGTCTTGATTTCGCGCTTTCCCGCTTTGTTTCGCGACCCGATCGTGGCGCCGCTCCGATACCCGGATCAGGCGCGAATAGTCGACCGAATCCTCCTTATCACTCGCCGAACTCACTCGCCGAATTCACTCACCGAACTCATGTGCCCCGGGGTCCCGATCCGGCCCAGAGCCCGTGCGCAGGGGACCTTCCGGGTCCCGGTGTAGTGTCCTCGCCGGAGGTACTAGTTGGCTCGAGAGAAGCGGATCGTCGGGTGCACCCGGGCAGCCCGGGCTCGACCGGCGGCGGGACGTCGAGTCGCGGCGATGCTCATGTGCGTCCTTCTCACTGGATGCGGAGCCGCGCAGGATTCGACAACGACGGTCCCGGCCCCGCTGGTGAAGCTAGCCCTCTCCCCCGACGGTCTCGGCGAGGTGAGCTTCGGGCTCGCTCCTGACACGGTCGTGGACGACATCGCCGCACTCGTCGGTGGCCCCGATCTGGATAGCGGCTGGATACCGTCGGAGCCGAACGCCTATGGCTCGTGCCCCGGCTCGACGATGCGGGCCATCGGCTGGGGTAGCCTCGTGACCATCTTCATCGACGACGGCGCTCCCGACCTCGGTGGATACTTCTACACGTATACCTACGGTTACGACTTCTCCGAGAACGAGGGCGGCATCGATCCGCGTGGTCTAGACCTGACGACCGAACAGGGCGTTGGGCTCGGAACGACCGTCGCCGCGCTCCGCAGTGCATTCGGCGCCGATATGGTGGTCGAGGGAGACGCGGTACTCGATGTGTGGTCGTTTCGGGCCGTCTCTGCCGGCTTCCGGGGTCTGCTGAGCGGGTCGGACGACAACGACACCGTGACGCTGCTCCAGCCGCTCGATGGGTGTACCTGAAACGACAGGCTTCGAGCCCTCTCGACAACCCTCCGCGGCAACCTCCGCGGCAACCCTCGCGACAACCTCGCGACAAACCTCGCGACAAACCTCGTGACAAACCTCGTGACAAACCTCGTGACAAACCTCGTGACAAACCTCGTGACAAAAGGAAACCCCGAGGGAGTTTTGACCGGAGTCGCCACCCTCTCGGGGATCCTCGCTTCTGGTCGGGCACCTTCTCCGTGAGGAGTCGGGCCGCTTCCAGCCGCTGCTTTGTAGATGGCCGTTAGGACACCCACCGGCCCGCCCGGTCGTCACCGGACCGAAGCCCGGTACAGCCGGCCGTGCCGTCTCCGCTAGCGGGCGCCGAAGCTCCCACCAGGGGAAACCGCTGCAACCCTTGGTCGGAGGGCTTGCCGCTCGGTTTGACCCGGCAGCCTTCTCGGATCGGGCGTTGCCCTCACCGAGGAAACCCTCGTCCCGCCGATTGCCTCGGCGTTTCGTCCACCTTCGTGTTACGTCTGCCCGCTGTGGTGAGACCGTAGTCCCAACCGCAGCGGCGGTGCGCCTCACTCGGAGGACCGGGTGGCCCGAAGGCCGCCCGTTGCTTCGGAGGATTTCACCCTCCGAGGCCTTCTGGTCGGGCCGAAGCCCTCCCGGTTTGCTCTGCCGTAGCAGGGCGGGTGACAGAGCCGGAGCCCTGTCGGTTTCCCGGGCCGAAACCCGTTCAACCTGTTGTCTTCGAGGCCGAAGCCTCTCGGACGTGGACCCTCGGTTCCGCCGGAACCGGAGTTCCGCCGGGGGACCGGGTGCCCTTCGGGATGTATCCATCCCGTTGTTCCCGGTGCCGGAGAGGGCCGGTTTCCCAATCCCTTTCCTTCCGAGAACCACTCCGCCATGGTCGGAGCCTCGAGGACCGATAACGTACGCCCGACCGCTTTGTGCAGTCAAGTTGGATGGCTGGTTCGTTTTCGCGAATTCGGCAAATATTTCGCGATCTCCCTGTCGATAACTACACGCGATAACTACACGCGTGTGGTTCTTGTCGGTGGCGCGGCGTATAGTCGAAAGGCGATGACAGCTACAAATCACACCACGACACAGACAATTGCGGCTCCGATCCTCGAAACGCTGTCTCCCTCGCGGGCCGGGGACTTCAAAGTGTGCCCGCTTCTGTTCAAGTACAAGGCAATCGACAAGATCGAGGTGCCCCCCACCGTGTATCAGGCCCGGGGTACGACCGCTCACCTCGCCCTGCAGCGGCTGTTCGATCTCGCCCCGAAGAACCGCACCCCGGAAACGCTCTACGAGCTGTTTCGCAAGGCATGGGTCGAGCTGCGCGACGAGGAGTTCCCCGGTCTCTTCGACACCGTCGAGGAGGAGCGAGCCTGGGGCATCGATAGTCTGTCGGTGCTCGCCAACTACTTCGTGATCGAGGATCCAACCTCGTTTGATCCGGTCGATCGGGAGCTCGACATGACCGAGGAGCTCGGCGAGATAACCATCCGCGGCATTCTCGATCGGATGGAAGAGGAACCGGACGGTCTGGTCATCACCGATTACAAGACCGGCTCGGCCCCACCCGAGCGGTACGCCATTCCCGCCTTCTTCGCATTGAAGATCTACGCGCTGCTCATCAGGGCGCGCACCGGGCGCACCCCGGTACGTTTGCGGCTCATGTACCTGGGCCGGCCCACGGTGTACGAGATCCCGGTTAGCGACCAGCAACTCGACGCAACCCGGCGCAAGCTCGAGGCACTCTGGGCGGCCATAAACCGGGCCATCATCAACAACGACTTCCCCGCAAGACCGGGCAAGCTGTGCAACTGGTGCCAGTTCCAGGATCGGTGCCCGGCTTTTGCAACCGATCCGGGCCAACCCGCGACGTCGTGAACGACCCCATCTCGATCGACCCCGACGGCTGGCCGGAGGCCGTGGCCCACATCGCAGGCCCACAGCTCGTAGTCGGCGGTCCGGGGACCGGAAAGACGGAGTTTCTGGTCCGCCGGGCCACCCATCTGCTCACGGCTGCCGGGGTACGACCTGAGCAGATCACCGTCCTCGGGTTCTCCCGACGCGGCGTTGCCGAGGTTCGCAGCCGGATTCGACAGAGCATCACCCATACGCTCGGCGCTCTCGATGTCGCCACCTTCCACTCCTATGCTGCGCGTCTGGTCGAGATCAACAGCGTCGCCGCTGGATGGGGCGAGAACCCGCAGATACTCACCGGTCCCGAGCAGGTGTCGCTGATGCACGAACTGCTGGTAGAAGATGACCGCCGCGCCTGGTCCCCTGCCTTCGCCGAGCTTCTCGGCACACGGACTTTTGCCGGTGAGGTGACCGACTTCATTTTGCGCTCAGCCGAGCAGATGAACACACCCGAGTCCATCGCCCGTTTCGAGCGCGCCGATTGGCGCGGTTTGCCGGAGTTTCTCGCGACATACCAACGGGCGCTGCGCAAGCTGGGGCGCATCGACTACGGCACTCTCATCTCCACTGCCGTCGCGCTGCTCGAAGAGGGCGTCCTCGCTGCGGCGCACACTGAGACCTACGTGCTGGTTGACGAATACCAGGACACGACGACGGCCCAGGTCCGGCTGCTGCAGGCACTCCAACGCGGTGGCAGCCACACGCTCGCCGCCGCCGACCCCTACCAATCGATATACAGCTTTCGGGGCGCCACGGTCGAGAACGTCGCCGCGTTCGAGGATGATTTCGGCTCGTCCGAAACCCCCGCCATCCGCTTCTTGCTGACGACCTCGTTTCGCACACCGGCCGCCATCCTCGATGCGGCAGTGGCAGTGACCACCGGCGATCTTCCCGGTGCGACCGGAACCGTGCACCCGGCCCCCGGTCGGGGAGTCGTGGATGCGTACCGGTTCGACCAGCAAGTCGAGGAAGCGGAATGGATATCGGCCGAGGCGCAACGGCTCCACCTCACAGAAGGTATCCCCTACCGCCGAATCGGCGTGTTCGTCCGCAGCAAACGCCGGCTCCTTGCCGACCTCTCCCGGGCGTTGGAGCGCCGCCACATACCGCACGAGCTACCGGGTAGCCGGCTCACCGACCAGCCCGCAGTCCGCTTCCTACTCGACCTCGCCGTCGCGGCTTCGGGATGCGACGGGCCGACCGCCGCGGAGAATGCAATGCGGCGGGTGCTTCTCGGATCGCGAGTCGGGTTGACAATCGGCGCGTTTCGATCGCTGGAGCGGGAGGCCAGGGTCAGCGCATCCTGGTCTCGTGCGATCCGGGAGACCCTCCCCGGGTGGTCCCGGCTCGCCGACCTCCTCGAGGATCCCGGGTGGGCCACCAGCGTTCCCGCCGTCGATGGACTGTGGCAACTGTGGAGCACTCTGCCCGGCGTCGAGAGCCTCATTGCCGACCCCGCGGCTGCTGAGGAGCGAGCGGCGTGGCGATCGTTGGCCCAGGTGCTCGTTCGCTGGGAGGAGCGCAATCCACAGGGAACACTTCTCGAGTACCGCCGCCTCGCCGAGAGCGAGGATTTCGAAGCCCAGCCGCTGCTCAGCTACCGCCGACCGGAGGGCGACTATCTCACGCTGACCACTCTTCACCAGGCAAAAGGGCTGGAACTCGACGTGGTCTTCATCGCCGACGCAGTTGACGGGGTATTTCCCGATCTCCGTACGCGGGACTCGCTGCTCGGCGTACGACACCTGTTGCCCCACGTCCCCGCTGATACCGCGGAGTACCGGACTTTCCGGCTTCGCGAGGAGAGCCGGTTGGCGTACACGGCGATGACCCGCGCCCGACGCCGGGTCATCTGGACCGCCACCGCACGTGGTCTCGACGAGGCACCCGGCCGCCCCAGCCGCTTCTTCACCACAATCGCCGCCCGGGTGGGGGTCGATGCGGGCCGACCACCCGGCCGGGTGAGCGTGTGCCCTCCAACGCATCCCGCGGAGGGTGGCCGGCTCCCTGTCACGGCTCACGAAGCCGAAGCCGCGCTGCGTCGCTGCCTGGTCGATGTGGCTGCGCCGCGACCGGCACGTCTCGCCGCCCTTCGAGTCCTCGCCATCGGCGAGGAGTGGGGGCTGCGCCCCGCTGCCGACTTCAACGGTGTCCGGGACCGGGGACCCGACGACGGCCTGATTGGTGACCAGGTGGTGCTCTCCCCCTCGCAGGCACAAATGTATGAGGACTGCCCGCGACGGTATGCCCTCGAGCGCCGTCTCAAAGTCGGATCCGACACGTCGCTCCACGCTGACTTCGGTACGCTGATCCACGATGTTCTCGAGACGGTGGAACGCACCGCCCGCGACCAGGGGCGAGAGCACAGCACGCTGGACGCGGCTCTCACCGAGCTCGGGGAGCGATTCGACCCCAACGACTACGGGGGCCGTCCGTTTGCCGACTCCTGGCTGAACCGTGGTCACGACGGGTTGATCCGTCTCTACGAGAATTGGCCCACCAGGAAGCGTCGCGCCCTCGACCTCGAGCGAACCGTCGAGGCCGAGGTCGGTGGCATCAAATGGACCGGTCGCATCGACCGAATCGACAGCGGACCAGGTGGTTTGACCATTGTCGACTACAAGACCAGCAAGCACCCCGTTCAGATCGCAGAAGCCGCTGAATCCCTGCAGCTTGGCTTCTATGCGCTTGCCGTCGACCGCGACTCGGATCTCGATGCACACGGGCCGGTAGTCGGGGCCGAGCTCTGGTACCCGATGCACGGGACCAGGGGTGTCACCACACGCAAGTTCGACATGGGTCTTCTCAGCCATGTCGAAGCTCGCCTGCAGCTGGCCGCCGAAGGCATCCGATCCGAGGATTGGACACCGAAACCGGGCACCCACTGTGAACGTTGCTCGCTTCGCCAGGTATGCCCGGCGTGGGCCGAGGGCGGACCGGGTTTCGCATGAACTTCGTCCCGACTCCAGAACAGAAGGCGATCATCGGCTATCCGCTCCGGCCGTTGCGGGTCATTGCCGGGGCAGGCACCGGCAAGACCACCACCATCGTTCACCGTCTGGCTCACCTGGTCGAGGGTGGTCTCAGCCCGGAGCGCGCCATCGGCATCACATTCACCAACAAGGCGGCTGATGAGCTTGCCGGCAGGCTGCGCGAAGTGCTATCGCTCCTGGCCGAATCCGGGCGCGAGGTCGAGGTGACCACCTATCACGGCTTCGCGTACAGCATCCTTCAGGAGTTCGGTGCGATCATCGGCGTCGAGCGCGACACCGAGGTGGTCGGCCCGGGGTATGTCAGACAGCTGTTCCATGAAGCAATCGCCACAGGCTCCTACGAAGTGCTCGATCTGACGTGGATCCCTGCCCGGGTCGATGCCGCTGTCGACCTCAGCGGTCAGCTGGCTCGGAACCTGCTCACCGCCAGCGAATTGATTGCAAAGGGTGGAGACGACGACGTCTCGCTCCAGCGGCTGGAACTCGCCGGCATCGTGCAGCGCTACGACGCGGCGAAACGCGAGCTCGGGGTCCTCGACTACGGAGACCTGATCCGGCTCACCCACCAGCTACTCACCGGGCACCTCGAGATCGCATCTCGGGTCCGGCAGCGCTACGAGGTTGCCCTGCTCGACGAGTATCAGGACACGGATCCGGCACAGCGTGAGCTGCTCCGTGCCGTCTTTGGCGACGGTTTCCCGGTGACCGCGGTGGGCGACACCGACCAGACGATATACGAGTGGCGCGGAGCGTCGATCACCAACTTCGACGACTTCCCCGTACATTTCCCCGAGCAAGACGGCACTCCGGCAACAACCCTGTCGCTGACCGAGAACCGACGCTCGGGATCGGCAATCCTGGCGGCGGCTCACGAGCTTCGCGTCGAGCTGTACGGGGACGCGCAGTTTGCTCCGCTGCGTCCGATCGCAACCGCACCGCCCGGATCGGTCGCTGCCGAATTCTTCAGGACCACCGTTGCAGAAGCCGACTGGATCGCCGAGGAAATAGTCCGCCTCCACGAGGAAGAGCACGTTGCCTGGAACGAGATGGCCGTCATCTTTCGCAAGAACAGTGACATGGGTCTCGTGCGCGACGCTCTCCAGGCACTCGACGTCCCCGTCGAGGTTGGCTCTCTCGGCGGCCTGCTCGATCTGCCCGAAGTGGCCGATCTGCACGCATGGCTGCGGACAATCGACCGACCGGGGGATTCCATCGCTCTGGCACGGATCCTGCTGGGGCCTGCCTACCGTCTCGGGTTGCGCGACCTGGCACCGCTGAGCCGCTGGATCAGACCCAATCGTGCTCTGCTCGGAGATGATCCCGATCTCGGGTGGCCGCTTGTTGAGGCAATCGACCAGCTCGAGGAAATCGACGGTATCCGCCCCGAGGCGAGAAGCAGGCTCGTCTCGTTCCGAAAGCTCTACCGGAGGTTCCTCGAGCTGGCTCAGGGCTCGTCGCTCGTCGATCTGTGCAGACGGATTCTCGACGAGACAGGGATGTGGAACGAAGTGGAAGCCAGGGATCCGGGCTCGGCGTTGACGGCCCGGGTCAACCTGTTCCGCTTCCTCGACCTCGCCGAGGAGTGGAGCCCGCTTCGGGGTAGACCGACCCTCCAGGCGTTTCTCGCCTATCTCGAGCTAATCGTCGATGAACGCTCGGCGGCCGAGCTCGACACGGCCAACGTCGGCTCAGAGGATGCTGTGGTGCTATTGACCGCGCACCGTGCCAAAGGGCTCGAATGGGACACCGTCTTCATCCCCACCCTGGCCAAGGGGGTGTTCCCGTTCGACAGGGGCACATTGGACGATCCCGTCAGCAAGGCTCGATTCGTGCCATACGGGCTGCGTCTCGAGGCCCCGGTCGATCCCGAGCTGGACGATGACGAGCGGCAGGTTGCGCTGCGTACGGTGCGCGACCGGCAGGAATGGCGTACCGCCTATGTGGCGGTCACCCGCGCCAAGCGACGCCTCTACCTGACGGGTGCACACTGGTACGGCACGGCCCAGAGGCCAAAGCCCCCGAGCCCTATCCTCGATGCGGTGGGCCGAGCCCCGGGGATCACGCTGAACGTCCGAGCCGCCGATCCGGGGGAACGCCCTGCGACTTTGTCGATCGTGCCGGCTGCCGGCGCCCCCGACCCGCTCTTTCCTACCGGGTGGGAGAACGCGCTGCGGGCAACGCTCGCCGACACCGGGTGGCCGGAGAGTCTGGTCGGGGCGGATCCGACGTCTTACGATGCGGCCGTGGACCAGATGCGGATGATCCTCGACGACATGCCTGAGCCTCCCCCGCCCCGGTCGGAGGAAACCGGTGTGGATACCTCTGTAACCGGTCTCGTGACGCTTGCCCAGTGCCCGCAGCGTTTCTACTGGTCCGAGGTCGAGCCGCTCCCACGTCGCCAGGCAGCGGCCATGCGACGCGGCGTCAAGGTGCACCGCCGCATCGAGCTGCACGGCAGGGGCGAGATGCCGCTCGACGAGATAAGCGACGATCTCTATGACGTGACCGATTCCGACGAGCCTCCCGGCAACGGCCCCGATCCCTATAGCGTGTACCTCGCGTCCCGGTTCGCCGACGCCCGGCCACGCTTCGTCGAGACGCCGATTGACATCGGCCTCTCTTCGGGCAGGATCAGGGGACGCATCGACGCCGTCTATGAGCCACACCCGGGGGTGTGGGAGATCGTCGACTTCAAGTCCGGCCGTAACAGGGGCAACCCGGCAGCCATCGTGCAGCTGGAGGCATATGGGGTAGCGGCAATCGACAAGGCGCTATCCCCCGAACCGCCACAAGCCATCAGGGTCACGTTTGCCTATCTGGGAGGCGGCGATCTCGAGGAGGTGACCGTCGCAGCCGACGCGTCCTGGCTGGCAACAGCTCGCAGACACCTCGAGGCTCTTCTCGGACAGGCCGCAGGTCCTGAATACCCGCAGACGCCGTCACAGGCGTGCTACTCCTGCGACTTCATCAAGTTCTGTCCCGCAGGTTCTGCCTTCACGGCTCACTGAACACGTCCGCCCGCAACGTCGACCACGATCGTGACCGGACCGGAGTTGACGAGGTTCACCTGCATCATCGCCCCGAACTCACCGGTCGCCACAGGAACTCCTCTGGCTGTGATCAGGGCGACGACCTCGTCCACCAGACCGGATGCCTGCTCGGGAGCGGCCGCGGCGGTGAATGAAGGTCGCCGACCCTTGCGAACGTCGGCAAGCAGGGTGAACTGGCTGACCACGAGCACAGCGCCTCCGACGTCGACCACCGACAGGTTCATCCGGCCCTCCTCGTCGGGAAAAATGCGGAGATCCAGCATCTTGTCGACCAGAGCCGCTGCGTCCGTGGGGCCGTCACCATCTCCGACCCCGAGCAGCACCAGCAGCCCGGGACCGATCTCACCGACGACAGAGCCGTCTACGGAGACAGATGCCTCAGAGACACGTTGGATCACGACGCGCATAGGTGCGAATGTACCCCATAGATGCGCCAGAAGCGCAACGTCACTTCGGGGACCGGGGAACCGTCACAAAGTCGATCAACTGCTCAACCGCGTTCACAAGGGGCGTCTCGATGTCGCGATAGGAGCCGACCCGGTCGAGGACTTCCCGCCAGAACGCGCCGGGTTCCTGGCGACGCCCGAGGGCGCTGATGACACCGTCCTTCCACGGCTTGCCCGGCGGTATCTCCGGCCAGTTCTGGATACCGAGGACGCCGGGTTTCACCGCCTGCCACACGTCCACGTATGGATGCCCGCACACGAGAACGTTGCTATCGCCCACTGCCGCGCTGATCCGGGATTCCTTCGAACCGGCGACGAGATGATCGAGCAAGATGCCGAGCCGTCTCGTTCGGTTCGGTTGGAATGCACGCACCGCGGCGACGACGTCATCGGCGCCGTGCAACGGCTCTACCACGATCCCCTCAACCCGCAGATCGTCACCCCACACCTTCTCGACCAACTCCGCATCATGGATGCCCTCCACCCATATCCGGCTGGCGCGGGCCGTTTTAGCGGCAACCCGACCGGGATCGATCGACCCTGATGCGGTCAACCGTGACGGGGCATCGCTACGCCATTCACCGGGTATCAGCTCAACAGGCTTGCCTCGGTACAGGAGCACACCCGGATGGGGTTTGAACTCGTGAAGATTGCCGTCCTCGTCACAGAGAACGACTCTCTGACCGGGCGTGAAGGCGACGACCCGGCCTGAGACCCTGCTGGGTCGATGAACAAGCGGCAGGTCACGGGTCACCGGGATCTTCGGATAGCTCCGAGCTGCTGCGGCATCGGCCAGTACATCATGGGAGGACCATCGCGACGAGGGCATGAAGAGCGAGCGTAGCCGATGAAGAGGCTTGCCCCCGGGATCTCCCGCCGGCTGGTGCCGCATCTTCGCGGCGCCGGAACGACAGGCAGTGGTTCAACACGCTCCTATGCGTTGAGGCCACTCTCGAAGGTGCCGGGCGCTTTGTCGGAATTGCCTGAGCCGCCATCACCGAAACCGGGCGCATTCTCCGAGTTACCCGGACCGGCATCATCATGACCGGGCGCATTCTCCGAGTTACCCGGACCAACACCATCATGACCGGGCGCACTCTCCGAGTTACCCGGACCAACACCATCATGACCGGGCGCACTCTCCGAGTTACCCGGACCAACACCATCATGACCGGGCGCATTCTCCGAATCTCCGGGATCCACCCCGGCAGCGGGCGGATCGGCGGGGTCGCCGGCCAAACCGAAGTCTCCGGGATACGGTGTGTCGGGACATACGATATCGGGATCGAACCCCGTCCCGATGTGCGTCGACGCTGCTCCCGAAATGCAGTCTGCCCACGCCCGAACAGCCGCCACGTATTCAGCCACGGCCGCGTCTACCGTCGGGGACGCTACGGAATCAGTCGTCGTCAGCGCCACCACGGCCGAGCCGGCAGCTGCAGTCTCGGGGATCGTGGTTGGGATCGTCTGGTCGGCAACGATCCCCGGGCTGCGCGGTTCCGAGACCTCGTTGTCTATCACCGTTGCTGCTGCCGCTCCCCCCACCGCGGCCAGGGCAACGGCGCCCAGCAGGACCTTCACGAACAGACCGGAAGAGAAAACGGCGAGGAATGCGGCGCGACGTGACCGGCGGCGCAGGCGGCGTGGTGATGACGCACTATTCGAGTACTGGCCCAAACCGCAAGCGGCGCAGAAACTCGTCCCCCGCACACGCACTGCAGCGGCTTCGCCGCAAAGCACACATCGCTCGTCCAAGACCATATCCCCCGCGCTCAGCCCAAATACGCCTCGTACTCACCACACTACTTTGCGCGTTGTCAGATGACCACCCCGGTTTTCCCGAGCTCTCTCGGAGGTGAACATTCGAGGAACTGGGATTGTTTCTCCCGAGGATTCTGGTTAGAAGTCATATGATTCCGACAATGACCGACAACGAACAGATACTGGTAGTCGACGACGAGCCGATGGTACGCGAGGTGGTCGTCGCCTATTTGGAGCGGGAAGGCTTCCATGTTGACGAGGCCGGCACAGGGCGGGCCGCCCTCAAATGCATCGAGGAATCCCCTCCCGATCTCATCGTTCTCGACGTGATGCTTCCCGAAATCGACGGCTTCTCGGTGCTCACAGAGCTGCGGCGCAAACGCGACATCCCGGTGATCCTGCTCACCGCCAGAACCGAGGAGACCGATCGGGTTCTCGGTCTCGAGCTCGGCGCAGACGACTATGTCGTCAAACCCTTCTCGCCACGCGAGCTGGTCGCTCGCGTTCGATCGGTGTTGCGCCGGTCCTCGGCAACGGACAAACCCGCCGAAGTTCTCGAGTTCACCGGTCTACGGATCGACGAGCCTGCCCGGGTGGTGACGCTCGACGGAAACGAGCTCGAGATGACACCCAAGGAGTTCGACCTCCTGGCGTTTCTCGCCCGGTCCCCGCGCCAGGTGTTCTCGCGCGGACAGCTGCTGGAACAGGTCTGGGATTCGTCGGCCGATTGGCAGGACCCCTCCACCGTGACGGTCCACGTCCGGCGGCTGCGCCGCAAGCTCGAGACGGACCAGGAGAATCCACGGTGGATCACAACCGTGTGGGGTGTTGGCTATAAGTTCGAGCCATGAGACATTTCCAACGATGAAATATTTCCAACGATGAAATATTTCCAACGATGAAATATTGCAAACGATGAAATATTGCAAACGATGAGATACAAAGGCTTCCTCTGGCTACCGGCAGCCGTGGTGTTTGCACTCTGGCTCTTCGAGATCACGATGCACCCATCGCCACCGGAGCGGATCCGGCTCGCGTCGGTGTTTCTCGCCCTGGCCGCGGTTGCCGCACTCGCCGTACTCCTCCTGCCCCGCTGGTCACGCCGGGTCAGATCCATCCGCTTCTCTATGGTTGCGATAGGAATGACGTCTTTCCTCATCGTGGCCGGTACCGCGGTGCTCGCGGCGCGTGAGATGTTCTTGTCGCCACACGATCTCCAGTTGTTGCTGGTGGTTATTGGCTTCGGTTTCGTAGCCTCATTCGGGTTCGCATACGCAGTGTCCCGCCCGATGACCTCCGACCTCCGCCAGATCGCGTCGGCGGCACAGCAGGTAGCCTCCGGCAACTTCGAGGCGACCACCTCCGTTGCCAGATCGGATGAGGTCGGGTCACTGGCCGGAGCATTCGATGCCATGGCGGCAGATCTCCACACGGCGCAGCGTCGCCGAGAGAGCGACGAGGCAGCTCGCCGCGAGTTCCTCACCGCGGTGGGTCACGATCTGCGCAGCCCGCTCGGATCGCTCCAGGCGGCTGTTGAAGCCCTTCAAGACGGCGTAGCCACAGACACCGACCGATATCTCAAGTCGATGGAACGCGATGTCACTGCGCTGCACCGACTCGTCGACGATATCTTCCTTCTGGCCCGCCTCGAGGCGGGAGCCGTGGAACTGAACTTGCAGCCCGTCGATGTGACCGAAGTCGCCGACGAGGCGATCGAGGTCCTCAGACCGACGGCGCGACGACTAGGCGTCGTCGTAGAACTCGATGCACCCGGGTCCATCACGACCGTGACGGCCCCTGAGGCTCTGGGCCGGGTGATGCGCAACCTCATCGACAATGCAATTCGCCACTCCGCCGGGCACGTGGTCGTGACCCTGGGCGCCGCCGATCGGGTCTTAGTCCGGGTCACCGACAACGGTGACGGCTTCCCCGCGAACTTCGTCGATCGTGCGTTCGACAGCTTTACGCGAGCCGACGCGGCTCGCACGAGGGACGGTGCCGGCACCGGCCTGGGTCTGGCCATCGCACACCGCTTCGTGACCGCACTCGGCGGCGCCATTCACGCAGAGCCGGGACCGGGCGGCGTGGTCGAATTCGATCTCCCAAACTGACGTTAACCGAACAGCAATGAGCCGGTAAGAGTCCGGCAACCTCCCCGCTCGATCATGCAGCGCACCAAACCAGGAGGTGCCATGCGAAGACTCGCATTGATTCTCGCCGTAGTTCTGCTTCTCGCCGCGTGTGGGGGAACGAGCGATAGCGGTTCCCAGTCCACCACCACAACAACAACCACCGCAGCGGCGAGTAATCAGAACACGACCACGGCAAGCGATCAGATGACCGACGACAACATGACCGACGACAACATGACCGACGACACCATGACCGACGACAACATGACCGACGACACCATGACCGACGACACCATGACCGACGACACCATGACCGACGAATCAATGGCCGACGAATCAATGACCGACGAATCAATGGCCGACGAATCAATGGCCGATGGATCAATGGCCGATGGATCAATGATAGTCACGACGCCGCCGCGTTCACAGTCACTATCACGAATAACTCCGATAGTGCCGGGTTGGCTACC
Source organism: uncultured bacterium (assembly GCA_963801165.1). Lineage (GTDB taxonomy): Bacteria > Actinomycetota > Acidimicrobiia > Spongiisociales > UBA5794 > JAAETI01. Next base: position 94,259 of record CAWDDT010000010.1, on the reverse strand, counting down.
CCGTTGGCTCCCGGGGCGTACGTCGTGCATACATCGATGGATACCCTCTTCGCCGAAGGAACGGCCGATCGCGGCGAGGGGCTGGAGTCGCTGGCTGAGGACGGCGACCCGAGCACTCTCGTTGCCACCCTGTCCGACGTGAGCACCGTTGCTGTTGCCGCAGTGTTCAACACTCCGGACGGCGCAGCCGAGCCGGGCCCCGCCCTTCCTGGTGGTAGCTACAGCTTCACCTTCGATGCCACACCCGGCGACTACCTGTCATTCGCAACTATGTTCATCGAATCCAATGACTGGTTCTTTGCTCCCGACTCCAGCGGCATTGCCCTGTTCGCCGACGATGGGACGCCGATCACCGGCGACATCAGCGACATGGTCTCGCTCTGGGACGCCGGAACCGAGGTCGACGAGACACCCGGGCAGGGCGCCAATCAAGGTCCCCGCCAGGCGGCTCCCAACACGGGCGACGACCAGGGTGCCCCGATCACTGCAGTCGACGGCTACGCCGGAGCGGTCACGGTGACTATCACCAATGGCTGACTCCTACAGCAACGATTCGCCCATTACCGGTCAGAGGTGGCGCCGCATGTGCCGGCGCCACCTCTACAATCCTCACTCGTGATCCGCAAAACCCCGTTACATGTTGTGCGCGGCTTCCTGATGGGGGCCGCCGATGTCGTTCCCGGCGTTTCCGGCGGAACGATCGCCCTCGTTCTCGGTATATACGAGCGTCTCATCGATTCGATCCGCTCCGGTAGCTCGGCGCTCGGGAAGATGGTGCGGGGCGACCTCGCCGGGGCCCGTCACTGGGCCAAGAGGGTCGATTGGTGGTTCCTCGTTCCGCTGGTCACCGGGATCCTCCTCGCTGTGTTGACGCTCGCCAAGCTCATCTCGAACCTGCTCCAGGACCACCCCGAGGAGATGGCCGGGTTGTTCTCCGGCCTCATCGCAGGCTCCGTCGTCATCGCCTGGAGACTCGTCAAACGGTGGGACGCGAGGACGGTAGGCATCCTGGTAGCGGTCGCGGTCATCATGTTCGTATTGCTCGGGCTCCGTGAGGGCACCTCGGAGGAAACCGTGGGCCAGCTCACCAACCCGGCGTTGTGGGCGTTCTTCCTGTCGGGGGCTGTGGCCATCTGCGCCATGATCCTCCCCGGAATAAGCGGGTCGTTCCTCCTCGTGATCCTCGGGATGTATGGGCCCGTGATCGCTGCCGTCAACGACAGGTCGCTGGTGACGCTGATCGTGTTTGCGGCCGGCATGGTGCTGGGTCTCGCGCTCTTCTCCCAGGTGCTGAGCTGGTCGCTCGAGCATCACCACGACACGATCGTTGCCGCCCTGATCGGTCTGATGGCGGGCTCGATGCGCGTCCTGTGGCCGTGGCCCGACGGGTTGGACAGCACGGTCCTCGGGGCACCGGGCGCGAACGCGGTCGGCGTGACTGCGCTCGCCGTAATCGCCTTCGGTCTCGTCATCGCCCTTGGCAAGCTGGGGGAACGGGTCCCTGCGAGCAGCGAGACGCCGGAACGGGTCGGGTAATCGCTTCGCAGATTCGCAAAGACGGCGCTACTCGTCAGGGTCGTTTCTCCATTTGCCCGCCAAAATCGCATCCGCGACATATTCGGCCGGCACCTGGTAGTGACCGGCGGCTACCGTCCTGGCCAGCACTGACAATCTCATGACCCGCTGCATTGCTTCCACGAAATCGCTATCGGCATTTCCGGCAGGATTTCTTGAACCCCGGTCACGGCACGAGCTGATTGGGACCTCTCTTCAGGTAGCGGCCACGTCCCGGCCGGCCGTGATATTCGCCGTCGGAGACGAGGACATCCCCCCGGGATACCACCGTCTCTATCCTCCCCGTCAGCTCCATGCCTTCGAAGCACGAGTAGTCAACGTTCATGTGGTGGGTTGCGACAGAGATGGTGTCGGTTGCATCGGGATCGACGATGACCAGGTCCGCGTCCGATCCAACGGCGATCGTGCCCTTCCGGGGGTAGAGGCCAAACATCTTGGCCGGCGCCGTCGCCGAGACATCAACCATGCGGTTGAGCGTGAACCGCTTTTCGGCCAGGGCGGCGTGGATCATCAACGGAAAGCGGTGCTCGACGACAGGCAACCCGTTCGGGATCTTGGTGAAATCATGCCTGCCCAGCGTCTTCTGCCCTTCGAAATCGAACGGGCAGTGGTCCGTCGCCACCACCTGGAGGTCGTTGTTGGCGAGAGCACGCCACAATGCGGCCTGGTGCCCGTCCGCAGGATCCCGCAGCGGCGGTGAGCAGACGTATTTCGCACCCTCGAAACCCTGGTCCAGCATCGACAGCTCGAGGAACAGGTATTGCGGGCAGGTCTCGCCGAATACGTAGCTCCCCCGCGCCCGGGCGGCAGCGATCTCCGCAACCACCTGTTTGGCGCTGATGTGAACGATATACAGCGGAGCACCGGTCAACTCCGCGAGCAAGATCGTGCGATGAGCGGCCTCACCCTCGAGCTCGGCGGGACGGGTCAACGCGTGGTATAGCGGAGCCGTGTCGCCCCGCGCAACCGCCTGCTCGCGCAGTAGATCGATCACCGACCCGTTCTCGGCATGCATCAGGATCGTGGAGCCGTTGCCCGCGGCCCACTGCATGACCTGGACCACCTCGGCATCCGTTGAGTAATACACACCCGGGTATGCGGTAAAGAGCTTGTATGAGGTGACACCCTCCTTGAACACCACGTCGAGCTCCGCCAGCGACTCTTCGTTGACGTCGCCGACAATCTGGTGCAGACCGAAGTCGATCGCCGAGCCAGCGGCCGCTTTGGCCATCGTCTCCTCGAAACTCCCGATCAGTGAGTCGCCCTTCATCTGAATGGGGAAGTCGATGATCGTGGTAGTGCCGCCCCAGACCGCGGCCCGTGTTCCCGTCTCGAATGTGTCTTTCGAGGTGGCCGCCCCGAAGGGTATCTCCATGTGCGTATGCGCATCCACCGAGCCGGGAAACACGAGCTTGCCCGAAGCGGCAATGATCTCGGCTCCGGTCACGTCGAGCGCCTCCTCGCCGAGTAGGGCCACGACCTTCTCCCCCTCGATGAGCACGTCTGCTCGCATGGTCTCGGCAGCGGTGACAACCGTGCCGCCCTTGATGAGAATGCGTCTCACAGAGGCCTCCTTTCGCTCCATGCTACCGGTGGCGCATGCCCCTGGATCGTCGGGAGGTCACGCCGAGAAGACAGCACCCGTGGCATGCAGGTCGGCGATCCGATCCGGTGCGTATCCCAGCCCGGACAGCAACGTCCCGGTATCCGCACCCGGATCGGGCGCCGGTCGAAGTGTGCGATCACTGCTCCGCGAGAATCGCGGTGCCACCCCCGGCTGGACAACGCCGGCAACGTCGGCGAACACACCGCGCGCTACGTTCGCTGGATGGGCGGGAGCCTCCTCGAGAGCAAGCACGGGCCACACGCAGGCATCGCTGTCACCGAAGATCGTTGCCCACTCATCGCGGGTGTGGGTTCGAAACACCGTATCGATCTGGTGACGCAACTCCGGCCAGCGTGTCCGGTCGTACTGGGCGGCTACCGGGAACCCCTCTATCGCAAGACGTTCGAGCAGGACCGCAAAGAACTGCGGCTCCAGGGCTCCGACCGACATCCAGCTACCGTCCGCTGTCTCGTATGTGTCGTAGAAGGGTGCCCCCCCGTCGAGGAGGTTGTTCCCTGGTTTCTCGCCCCACAGACCCAGCGCCCGCAACTCGTGGAACATGGTCGTGAGCGAAGCGACACCATCGACCATTGCAGCGTCGATCACCTGACCACGCCCCGAAGAGCCGCGCTCGACCAATGCCGCCAGCACACCCACCACGAGAAACAGAGATCCACCACCGAAGTCACCGACCAGATTGAGGGGAACCACGGGCTTGCCGTCACTTCCTGTTATCGCTCCCAGGGCACCGGCGAGCGCGATGTAGTTGATGTCGTGACCCGCCCGGTCCTGGTTAGGACCCTGCTGACCCCAACCGGTCATTCTTCCGTACACGAGTCCCGGGTTGCGTTCCATACACCGCTCGGGCCCGAGCCCGAGCCGCTCGGTGACCCCGGGGCGCATGCCCTCGAGGAGAACGTCGGCAGTTGCCACCAGGTCCAGAGCGACCTCAATCGCCTGGGGGTTCTTCAAATCCAAAGCGATCGAGCGTCGGTTCCGCCCGGTGACGCTCTCCAGGCCGGTGAATGCGGCGGGACCGGGCCTGTCGACCCGGACGACATCGGCGCCCAAATCGCCGAGCAGCATGGCCGCAAACGGGGCGGGGCCGATACCCGCAAGTTCGATGACACGGACGCCTGCTAGTGGTCCCATCCCTCAGACGGTGACGTCCCGTAGCAGGTAGTCGATCACGTCGGCAGCCGTGTAAGTGTCGGCGCCCGGCTTGAGAAATCGTGCAACTTCTGCGACATCGTCACCGGAAGTTACCAGCGGCAACTCCGGCTCACCACTCACCTGGGTCTGGCCGAACTCGATGCTTGCGAGCAGTGCGTTGCAGACGCATTTCCTACCGACCGTGTCGGCTTCGTCGCCGCCCTTGCGCACGAAATCACGTATCGGCTCGGCGGGGCATCTCCAACCCACGGTCTCGTCGTCGATCTTGTACGGGGTTCGGAGATACCCGAGGTCGCAGACCCGCTCCCTCTTGGCATAGATGGTCTCCTCGGACATCGTGTCGACCAGGGGAACGACCTTGAATGGGAAGCCGGTCGGCGAGGCGAGCGGGTCGGTGAAGACACCCACCGTACCCTGCCGGCTCTTGGCGATCACCGATCTCTTGATCTCTTCGGAGAACCCCGATTCCTCGGAATAGGCAAACGCCGTTCCCACCTGCACGCCGGTCGCTCCGGCGGCAAGCGCTTCCGCGACACGCTCTGGCTCGGCGTAGCCACCGGCCAGCCAGAACGGAAGACCGACCTTGGCGATCGCCTCGAGGTCGGCAACGTCCCGCTCGCCGTATACGGGCTCGCCCTCGTCTGACAACTCGAGCTTGCCGCGTGGTGGTGCGTTGTGACCGCCCGCGGTGGGACCCTCGACGATGAACCCTTCGACCTCCCCGGTCGCGTTCTTTGCGAGCATCTTGGCGAGAACAGCCGATGAGATGATGGGGAAGAACTTGGGGCGCTTCAGCTTGGGGGCAATGGCGTTCCAATACTCTGCAGGGTCGAAGCGCAGCCGGAAAGGCTTTTCCTTGTCCGCATCCTTGACATCGAGCTTGATTTCCGCCGGCTCTCCGTCGGCCAACCTATCGAGCACACCCGGGATCTCCCTGGGGATCCCGGCACCCATCAGCACCGCGTCGACCCCGGCCAGCATCGCCCCGTAGAGCGAGGGGATGGTCGGGCCCTGGATCTTGGTGAGCAGGTTGACGCCTACCATCCCGTCGTGGCCCTCCTTGGCCAGAAACACCTCGATGAAGTTGGAAAGGACCTGGAGGTCGAGCACGTTACGGGAAGGCCTCAACCGACCCATCGGGTTGCTCTTGAAGCGCTCCTTGAGTTGCTTGCCACCCTCGATGAAGTACCTGTCGAACACGCGTTTGACCACATCAGGCACCGGGAATTGCGCCGCAGCCCGGCGTAGGTGCCCGCCGATATCACCGGTCTGCAAGCGGCGCACCAGAACAACGTCGAGTGCGGTCCCGGAAACCACCCCCATCTGTCCGAGACGGGACACCGCATTGGCGAGACGCCAATTGGAGACGGCGACTCCCATGCCGCCTTGGATAATGATGGGGAACTCGGGCTTCTGCATCATTTGCATAGTAGATCGCTCACCGGCACCGCGGAGCGATTAGCCGCTCAGGACCCTGGTATCTCCAGTGACGGGGTTGCGCTCCAAAACGATCAGATCCTCGATGCGCTCCCGCAACTCGGGGACGTGGCTGACGAGGACCACCAGCCGGTCGGAACGCTCGGCGACCAGGGTCTCGACCCCCTCCATCGCCAGGTCGAGATGCTCCGGATCGAGGGTGCCGAACCCCTCGTCGAGGAAGAAGGCGTCAAGCCGCCCACCCGTCCCGGCGACCATCTCGGCGAGGGCGAGCGCCAGCCCAAGAGAGGCCAGGAACGTCTCGCCACCCGAGAGACTGTCGGCGCGCCGGGTTGCGTCGGCCGCGGTGAGGTCGAGAATGGCAAACTGGTCGTCGGCGAACCGATACCTGCCTGCCGACAGGCGCTGGAAGTGCTCGCTGCCCAGCTCGGCGAGGCGGGCTCGCTCGTCGTCGAGTAGAAAGCGGACAAAACGCGAGTCGGTCAAGTCGCGGTTGATCCTCGAGAAGACTTCGGCCGTGCTCTGCAGCGTGGCCCGGGCGGCAACAAGGTCAGCCGCCTTGCCGAGCTCGGTCTCGTCTGCGCTGATCGCGCTCTCCAGGCGTTCGATCCGATCGGCGGCGACCGCAACGGCCGAGGGGATGTCGCCGGTGACGCCGGCAGCGGCGTACAACTCGGCCCGCTCCCGGGCGATCCCGGTCAGCTCGGATTCCGCATCGGTCTGCTCGGTGCGCAGGCTGGTGGTCAGCTCGGACCACGTTGTGCGCAAGGCGACCAGCGCGTCCGCAAGCGATTGTGGGCTGTCTCCGATCTCGACGTCGACCTCGAGCCGGGCCGCCAGGTCGCTGAGCAGCATGCTCAGATCCTGGAGCGACCTCGCTGCGTTCTGCTCGTCGAGGATCGCCTGGTTGTGATCGCCGCGTATCTGGTCGGCCCGGCGCTGGGCGGCGTCTCGCGCAGCTACCAGATCGTTGTAAGCACGCTTTCTCCTCTCCAGGTGCTCACTCGCATCGCCCGAACCGAGAATCTTCTCCAGCCGGAGGTTGGTCTCCTCCAGATCGCCTCGCGCCCGGGTGGCGTCGTCGCGGGCACCGGCTAACCGGGCTCGGGCGGCCTCCACCCCATCGTGTGCCGACCGAACACCGCCCTTGACCCGCTCGAGTGCGGTCAGCGCATCCGTGTGCGCCTTGTCCATATCGCCCTTCGTGCGCCGCGCAGACGCAAAGACGTCCTCCAACTCCTCGAGCCTGGAGTCCTCGGGAAGGTCGGGTATCTCGACGACGGTCTGGTGGCAGACCGGACAGGGCTCCTCCACCTCGAGACCGGCGCGCAGCGTCGCCGCCATGTTGGCGTGACGACCCCGCTCGAGCGCCGCCCCGGCCTCCTCGAAGATCTTGGCGGCCTCGGCCGCCCTGCCCAGAGTGACGTCCCGGCGGTGCTCCACCTCGTGAAGCTCCCCGGCCGCGGCCTCCTCCCTCTTCGCCGCCTCGGCGAGATCCGCTTCGGCCCGCTTGGCCCTCCGGTCGGCTTCGACGACGGCCTTGAGTTGCGGCTCACCGGCGGCAAGAAGACCGGCCGCTCGCTCCAGTACCACCGGCTCGTCCTGCTCGTTCGCCCTTTGCAGAGCCCCATCGGCGGCCTGGAGCCGTTGCTGGGCCTCTTCGAGGGCTTTGGCAAAGTCCGCACGGCGTCGCCCCGCGGCGCTCGCCTCTGAAATCGCACGCTCCGTCGTCCCGATGTCGGGGAGCCGGGTGACCTGCTCCTCGAGCATCGTGCGGCGTTTTACCACTGCGTCCAGTGTCCTACCTGCCTTTTCGCTCCGCTCGGCCAACTCGGCGTCGGTGGCGGCAATGCCGACAAGCCGCTGGTGGCTTTCGCGTACCTCACCGAGCTCGACATTATTTCGCTCGAGGCGCTCAGCGATCTCGTCGAACCTCTCCAGCCTCACACCCACCTTGTCGAGCTCGGCCCCGGCAAGCTCGCTGCGTTCCTTTGCCAACGCCTTCATCCGATCAACACGATCGTGACCAAAGACGCCCTTGAGAACCCGATCCCGATCCCGTGGCGGTGCCTGAAGAAATTCGGCGAAGCGTCCTTGAGCAAGAAGGACGGACCGTTCGAACGCGCTGTATTCGAGGCCGAGCAGCTCGACGACCTTCTCGCTCACTTCGGATTCCATCGTCAGCTTCTCGACCGGTTCGCCGTCCGGATCCTCGTAGCGGTACATCGCATGACGGCTGGCACCCTTGATCCGTATCGAGCGGGTTACCTCCCACAGCTCGCCCTCTACCTCGAACCGCAGCGAGACAGCCGCATCGGCGGCGCGCTGGTTGATCAAGGCCTTCGTATTGGTGCCGAGTCGCGGGGTCCGCCCGTAGAGAGCGAAGACGATCGCATCGAGAATCGACGACTTGCCGCTCCCGATCGGGCCCACGATCGCAACGAGATGCCTGTCGGCGAAATCGAAGACGTGCTCCCCGGAATACGACCGGAAGTTGCGTACCCGCAGCTCAAGAGGACGCATAGCCTGCCTCCTCCATGACCTCGCGGAACCCGGCGATGAGCTCGTCGGGGGCCGCAACGCCTTCGGTCTCCAGGTAGTACTCACCGTACAGCTCGACAAGCGATTTCCCCGCCCGCAGACCTGCATCGGATTCCGCCCGTGGATACTCGGCGCGCACATGGACCACGTAGTCGAACTCCTCACGCACCCGATCAACCAGCCCGGGATCGGGACCCGCCGTCTCTACCGTGACATCGAGATAGCTGTCGTACACGTCGTCGCGGCCGATCAGGTCTGACCACTCCCCGTTGAGCCGGAGCAGCCGTCTCCCCGCGGACAGCGGCACCGACCGCACCGTCGCAGGTCGCCCTGGTTCTGCCTCCACGATGACGACCCGCTTCTTCTCCCCCGCCTCGCCGAAGTCGAGCTCCAACAACGAGCCGGCATACTCGGCGGGGACCTTTGCGCCGGGAACCGGTTGCGGAGCATGAATGTGACCCATCGCCACGTACTGGGGACCGGGAGGGATCGCTTCGCTGGTGGCGGTGTACGCCTCGCCCATGTGCAACAAGCGCTCCCCGCGGGGCGCGCCGTGACCGTGCACCCTGACGTCCCCGACGAGGAAGTGGGCCACAAGGAACTGCACAGCGTCGGAGCCTGCCAGCTTGCCCGCATGAGCGGAGTATGCCTCGGAGATGGCGCGCAACCGGTCCGCGTACTTCTTGTAGTGCTCGGACACTTCGTCCCAGACGTGGAAAGCGCGGCCCTCGCGCAGGAACGGGAAGCAACTGACGACCGCACGACCACCCGGGGTGTCGATGTCGAGGACACCACCGCCCTCGGGCCTCTTGATCTTGCCGACCAGATGGATGTTCTGCCCACGCAGGAATGGCGCCAGGGCCTCGAACAATCCCGACGAGTCATGGTTGCCCGCAATGACGACCACGGGTCGGCGCCCGCCGGAGGTGAGTTGCACGAGGCCGGTGAGACCAATCTCCAATGCCTCGATCGGCGGCACCGGGCGGTCGAAGAGGTCCCCGGAATGGAGAACCAGATCAACCGCCTCGTCGTCGGCGATGGTGACAACCTCATTGATGACGGAGCGATACTCGTCGCTCCGGTCATAGCGGCCGAGCCTCTTCCCGACGTGCCAGTCCGAGGTGTGCAGAACCTTCACAGCCCGGCAAACGGGTCGCTATCGGCCGTGTCGACCTCCTCCTTACGCGTCGCCCAAGGCGGGAACGGGAACTCGACGACGAGAGGAACCGGAAGCGCCGGTTGACTGACCACCATCGTCCCCGGTTTGAGAAGACGTGCCCGTGCCCGGGTCGACGGCAGCATCCAGCCGTACTCGGAGCGCTCCGCCTCGGCGGCGTCGAGACGCCCCGCCACCCTGAGCGCCGCGTTCTCCATCACCTCCGAAGCCACCCGCGACGCGGTCTGCTGCGCCCCGACCAGGAGCACACCCAGCGACCGCCCCCGCTGGGCAATATCGATCAACATCTCCTTGAGCGGGCTGCTGCCCTCCCTGGGGGCGTATTTGTTCAACTCATCGAGCACGATCACCGAGAGCGGAAGGCGCTGCCCGGTTTGCTCCTTCTCGGCAAACGTCTCCGCCAGCAGTGCACCCACCACGAACCGCTGACCGAGGTCGTGGAGCGTCTGGATGGCCACCACGGTGACCTGAGCCGCTCTGCGGTCGATCTGCCGGCTGTCACCGGCCCTGACCAGGTGCCCGAGACGATGGGCCGCCGAGTGCAGCCGGCGGACAAACGCCGAAACGGTGCCTGCCTGGACCCGCCCGGTCCAACGCTGATCGGGCTCCCCGTCTTCGGGGTCGACGAACTCCTCGACCGCGTCGACCAGCGTGCGCAGTTCCGTGATGATCCGCTCGCCCCGGTTGGGCACGACGCTGGCTCCGGGGGCGTGCCCTTCGACCGGGTCGCGCAGCACGACGGCGCCCGGCCGGCCGGCGACATCGACGGCGTACCTCTGCAACTGCGCCCGCACGCGCTCCTCTATGAACGGGATCTGGTTGCGACTGTCGCTGGCGTCGGTGAACAAGAAGCGCAACAACCCGTCGTCGATGAACTCGCGTGGCGTCCACCCGAAAGCGTCCACGCCTTCCTGACGTCCGCCGGTATCGGGGATGACTACGTCACCGGTCTGCACCCGCGGTGGCGCCCAGAACGACACGGAGGGGAACGGGCCGGGCTCGACGCCGAGGCTATGCCAGGTGTCGGCGTCGCCGGGGTCGAAGTACCGGTTCTTCTTGTCGAGCCAGAGCAAGTCCTCGCCCTTGACGTTGAAGACGAGGATTCGCAGGTTGGCGGCACCCTCGCCGAGAACATCGGGTCGGGCCGCCAGGAGGCGCAGAAAGAACAGGGCAAACGAGGTCTTGGTGGCGACACCGCTTATCCCCGAGATCGACATGTGGCCGCCCTTGCGACCGTCGAAGAAATCGAGATCGACGAACACCGGCTCACCGTCTCGTCCCAAGCCGATGGGGAGCGGTCGCCCCATCTCATCAACGTAGAGAGCCTTGTCCCGCTCCAGCCCCCGGGCCCGCTCGACCTTCTCGCCGGGGTCGGGGGATACCCACAGCTCAGGGTCCACCCGGGTGATGGCTACCTCCGCCGATCTCACCTTGGCCCCTGGCATCGTGCCGTCGACTGCGATCCGGTGCGTGTCACTCTCGAACGTGGCGCCCTCGTAAACGGCCGCGACCTCGGTGACGACACCGTAGGTGCGGACCTCCCCCTGTTTGGGGACCTGGGTCCGGACAACCACGAGATCGTCGAGTTGCAGGTATTCGGTCTCGTCGAGGACAACACGGAACTCGCGGGTGGAAGTGTGCTCGGTACCGAGGACTCGCCCGACCCCGTTGTCGTTGCTGCTGCTGTCAACCATCACGAGCCTCCCTGCTGCCGGCGGCTACCGCGGTCCTCAGAGCACGGTAGACGAAACCGGAGTCGCCGAGGCGTCTTCTCAATTCGCGCTCGAGTGCGGCGATCGGCACGAGGTTCTGCGGAGCCCGTGGATCTATGTGGGCCTGCGACGCAAGCAGCGGCAGCAACGCCGTCGTCCGGTTGGCGATCGCAATCGCTTGAGCGAGCCGGAGTGCGCTCGACACCTCACACCTGACCACCCCGGTCCACGAGTGCCCGCCGGGGAGATCGGCGAGACGCTGGTACCACGAGTAGCGCTCGTACTGCCCGCCCTTGCCGATAACGAACAGCGGCGTCCGCTCCCCCGCCCGCACTCTGCCGATCACCGGCGCTCGTTGCTCCGACAGGTACGGGGCCCGGTGCGACTTGATGTAGCCGACCTTCTCTGTTGCGGAGAGGTCGTTGATCGGCCCGTCGGCGACTACGAACAGGCCCGATTGGCCCAACCGCTCCGACAACCGCGCTTCCGCCTTGCGCATCGCACCGTGGAAGTGTCTGATGAGCGCCCCGGGATCCGAGTCGGGCACCGATTCCGATCGGTAGATAACGGGCCCATCGGCGGGGATAGGAGCGCCGGCCCCGTTGCCGAACACCGCCAGCCGCTCGATCTGGATCTCGGTGAACGCCGACCTTGCCTCGGGCCGATTCCAGATCACGGCACCGACACCGTAGCTTCCGCATATCCCGGGAATAGGACCGGCCGGTTCGTCGATGGTGAGCCGGGCGTCGATGCGCCGAACACCATCGACGATTGCCACCTCGGCAACGCCGTCGTCTACCCCGGGTATGGGAACCCAGGGACCGTCGGCTTCGACCGACTCGTCCACCTTTCCCTCATCGGCAAGGGCGTCATCGGCCTCATAAGGGCTTCCGTACTCCGGAGCCCATCCTTCCACAAAGAGCTGACCCATAGATAGCGATCCCATAGATAGCGATGGTAATGGGGCCCTCCGACACGAAACCGTATTGTCGCGTTGCCCGGCGCGAGCCGTCGGCACCGGGATTCAATACCGGGCGAGACGCTCCGTGAGCAGGTCGAAAAACCGGTCGGCGTCAACGGAGGTGACCACCTTGGCGTTTGGCTCCATCCCGGTTTGGCCCCACCAATCGGCGATGGTCTGGCCATGGCCGGGACCGGTGTCGGTGACCACCGAGACGTGCGCCCGACGAGACTCGAAGATGTCGGGCGCAATCAGATAGGCGATCACGGTCGGATCGTGAAGCGGGTAGCCGCCGAACCCGCGCTCGGCGATGTCATGGCGGGAGGCAAAGTCGAGCATTGCCGTCACTGCTTCGCCAACCGGCGAACCCAGCTCGCGGAATCGCGCGGCGCGAGACGGAGTGGCTTGTACCTGGTGGGTAGCGTCGAGCGGCATGATCGTGATCGGCACCCCACTGGTCAGCACCACGTGGGCGGCGTGCGGGTCGACAAACACGTTGAATTCGGCGGCGGGAGTGACGTTCCCCCCGGCGTGGAAGCTACCCCCCATGATCACGAACTCGTCGATCCGGTCCGCGATCCCGGGCTCCATGACCAGCGCCATCGCCATATTGGTCATCGGACCGATCAGACAGACTGTCACCGATCGTGGCCCGGCAGCCGTCAGCCCGGTGATCAGATAGTCGACCGCGTGTAATGACGCGGCCACCGACCGCGGCTCGGGAAGATCGGGTCCGTCTAGCCCGGTCACCCCGTGTACGTACTCGGCCGTGAACAGCTCGTTGACCATCGGCCGGGAACACCCCCGGTACACCGGGATCTGGGGTGCCCCGGCAAGCTCGAGAAGTCGTAATGCGTTGCGGGTGGTCTTGTCCACGGTGACGTTGCCGGCGGCGGTGGTGAGCGCCTGGAGCTCGATATCCTCGGGCGAGGCGACCGCGAGCAGAATCGCAAACGCGTCGTCCTGACCCGGATCGGTGTCGAGAATCACTCTTCGCATCACAGCCACTCCCTGACATCGGCGGCGACGTCTACAGCAGGCGTACCGTAGCTGAATGACTCGACCAGGTTCCCCCCGGGATCAACGAGGTAGAACCCGGCCCAATGATCGACGAGGTACCCGGTTGCGGCGGTACCCTCGTGCGCCTCGTAGGTGACGTTGTATGCGGCGGCAACCTTGGCGATCTCATCGCTCGAGCCGGTGAACCCCACAAACGAAGGATCAAAATGCTCCAGGTACGTATGCAAGACATCCGGAGTATCCCGGGCGGGATCGACCGAGACCATCACCACCTGGACCCGATCCCGATCGGTTTGACTCAGCGTCTCCCGCACCGCCGCCAGATTCGCCAGCACGGTCGGGCAGACGTCCGGACAGTACGTGTACCCGAAATAGAGCAGGACAACGTCGCCCCGATAGTCGCTGAGTGACGCCGGTTCCCCACTGTCTGCGGTGAGTGTGAAATCAGGCGCTACCTCCTCATCGGCAAACACGGTCCCGATGAACTCGTGCGGCTTGCTGCGCAGTGAGAGCGCGAGCAAAGCAACGAGAACCCCCAGGAGGGCGGCAACCGGGATCATCCAGCGTCTTGTGTTCATTTGCTCAGGAAGAAGTCGATGTCGGATGCGATCTGCTCCGCTGATCCTTCGAAGGGGAGCACGAGCTTCAGGTATCCCTCACGGTCGACGAGGATAACGGTTGAGGTGTGATCCATCGTGTAGCTGGTGGCCTCTGCATTGTCGACCCGCTGGTAGGTGACGCCGAAGAGCGTAGCCACGAGGTTGACCGAAGCCTCGTCACCGGTCAGTCCGAGGAAATCGGGATCGAAGTGGGTCACGTAGTCCTGTATGACATCTGGTGTGTCCCGCGCCGGGTCGATCGACACCATTATCACCTGGACGTCGTCTGCCTTGTCACCCACGATTTCCATGGAATCGGCCAGCTTGCTCAGGGTCGCCGGGCAGACGTCCGGGCAGTAGGTGTAGCCGAAGTACACAACCAGCAACTTGCCGGCGAAATCGGAGAGCCGGACCGGTCCGTTGGCCGACATGAGCTCGGTGTTGGGGACCTTCTGGTTCGACTGGACAACGGTCCCCCCGAAGATGTGGGGGCGGACCCTGTTGACGAAATGCGGCAAGATCACGAACCACGCCACCAGCACGCCGAGCAGCCCGACCGCAATACCCGTCCAGAGACGCCTACCTTTCATGGGTAGCAGAGGAAGAAGTGGGCTGCCTCGTATGCCAGGGCGGCGGCACCGTGTGCATTGCGCACCTCCTCGCCGAGGATGTCCATGTGGTGCACGATCTTGTCGGCATCGGAGGCATTGGTCTGGTAGCGGTACTCACCCCTGATCACTCCCCACCCATCCACCAGGACGAACACGGGAGCGAACGTGTACGTGCCGTCAGGCTGCGGCTGGTAATAGACCTCGAAACCGGATTTCACGACATTGGTCACGTGGATCGGGTCGCCGGTGACGAACTGCCATTGCGCGGTATTGGCGCCGAGTGTGGCGGCGTAGTCGCGCAATACGCCGGGCGTGTCATGCTCCGGGTCGAATGAGACCGTCATGAACCTGATATCCGTGTCGCCGGCGTCGATCTCGTCGAGACGGCTCTGAATTGCGGCCATGGTGTCATTCATCGCTGCGCACTCGTCGCCGCAACCGCTGTAGGTGAAGTCGTAGAGGACGATGTCACCGCGAACGTCCTCGGAGGACACGGTCTCACCATCCTGGTTCACCAGCAGATAGCCCGGCGCCAACCGGATACGAGGCAGCACCTGGATGGGCTGGAAAACGGCGAACGCAACCGCGGCACCGATGATCAGAACCACCGGAATGGCCGAGCCGATGATCACCTTCTTGCGCATGCGTCTCCTCGTGGAAGCACCATCCGGGGCTCCATATATACTCCCCGACTGCAATCGATCCGGAGACCCGATGGCCCCTGCCAACCAAACGCGTCCGCGCCGCAACCGCTTGCTACGGGCTCCTATTACGTTAGCTCTGCTGGTCGCCATCACCGCATCCGCGTGCGCCTTCCCGCAGCAGGGTTTCGACGGCAGTCTTGTCGGCACTTACTACGTAAACGGGGTGGACCCGGAAGGCACCGAATACGGGGGCACCCTCGAGATCGTCGCCACCGATCAACCCGACGTCGTCAACATGCAGTGGATCATCACCGGGAGCATCCAGACGGGAAAGGGAACGGTCACCGGCACCGAGTTGGATGTCGAGTGGCAGGGATTCGACTCGGCCTCACAAGGTACCGCCCGCTACGAAATCAACGACGATGGCGAGCTGCACGGCGAGCGCACGGTCGCCGGAGAGGGCGCCAGCGGCACCGAAGAGGCATTCCCGGTCAAGTAGCCGGCATGGGGGGGGCCGGGTGCCTTGCCCGGCTAGAGGGCGGACCAGGACCCGTCAGCCGCTCGTCACCAGGAAATCGACCAGGCTGTCGACCTGCTCCTCGGTGAGGACTTCGCCCCAGTTCTGACTCATCTGGCCGGCAGTGAACCCCGGGACGACATAGGCATCGGGGTCGACGATGGATTGCCGGACGTAGTCGGAATCGCTCATTCCTTCGATGCGTGATGACACGCCAGCCAGCGACGGGCCGACAAGGGTGACACCCTCCTCGAGCGAATGACAGGTGACACACCCCGGGTTCGTGCCGATCACCCTCTCAGCAAAGAGCTCTCTGCCAAGCGTCTCCACCGGTCGCGGCGTCGCCACCGGTACGTCTACCGTCGCAGCCGGGGCGGAGCCTCCCCCACATCCGGTCACCAGGAGCACCAGAGCCGCCGCCGCCGCCCGCATCGACCTCGCCCGCATCGACGTCGCCCGCATCGACGTCATAGCTACTTGAGAGTCAGCAGGAACGCGACGAGGCTATCGATCTGCTCCCCGGTCAGCACCTGGGCAAAGTTCTGGAACATCTGACCTTTGGGGAATCCGTCGACGACGTAAGCGTTGGGGTCGACGATCGACTGGCGCAGGTACTCAGCGGCCGTCAAGCCGGGCACCCGGGTTTCGGCTCGGGTGGCAACCCCTGCGAGCGAAGGACCAACCAACACGACGCCGGGTTCGAGCGAGTGGCACAGCCGGCACCCCGTGTTGACGCCGAACGTGTTCTCCATGAACAGAGAACGCCCCGCGTCGGCCTCTGTGGTCACCGGTTCGTCGTTCAACGCAACGTTGAAGATCTGACCGACCTTCAGCCCAACGACGTCGTCGAACACGACGAAGCCCCCCGGTTGGTCGGATCGGTCAAACATGGTGACCTTGACCTGGTGCTGGCCGGGCTCGACCTCGATCAGGTCGTAGCCGAGAGCGGTCTCACCACCGTCGGCATGCACTACGTCATAGGTCTTGTCGAACACCGACCGTCCGTCTAGCTCGACAACGAGTCGCGGCGGGATGCCTTCCTCTACCGCAGGCTTCATGTTCTCGAACCCCATCAGCGGCTCCCCGCCCTCGTGGTCGACGGCGAGAGCGATCACAGTCTCGCCTGCCGTAGCCGGAGTGAACCTGATGTTGGTCAGCGCAATCGAAACGAGCGTGACGACGGTCACGAGGATGAGCGCCGGTATCTGACGGCGCCGATCCGGCCGCTCCTCGGGATCGGCGATCGGCTGTCCGCCCGGGTTGGCGACGGCCTCGCCGAACGAGTCGGGCGGTATCCAGTCTGTGGTGATCCGTGCGTCTACGTACTCACGTTTGAGACGGGGGACCCGCTCCCGGTCGAGCCGCGCCTGCAACCAGTCGTTTCCCTCCCGGTTGGTGCAGTCGGCCGGAGGGCACCCGATGATCTGGACGTCACCTGCCCCGGCCTCGAGGGCCGCTCCCACCAGCCCCGGGTGAATCATGCCCACGCAGGGCACCGCTACGACGTGGCCCGGCTTGCCGTCGATGTCCAGACCCCCCTCACCGACGTGTGTCGCGGCACCTTGTAGCGCGTGCCGCTCGCAGGTCAACACGATTCGGGGGCTGTCACCCGTCCCGGCGAGATGGCGCACTTCGTCCCACAACGCCTCAGCGGGCTGATCGCCCAGCGTTAGCGCCTCGGTCGGACAGCTGCCGACGCAGATACCGCACGCCACGCATAGATCCTCGAGCACCACGGCGAGTTGGCGGTACTTCGTGTCGTCCTCGCGAGGCACCATCTCGAGCGCCTTGTAGGGGCAGTCGGCGACACAGAGGGTGCACCCCGTGCAGCGATCGGCATTCACGACGATGGGGTCGAGCGGTTGGCGTCGCAGCAGCCAGGGAATCCCGGTCACCAAAGCACTCACCACTACGACGCCGCCCCAGAGCCAACCCGGAGACCACCGGAGCCCGAGCGGCATCAAGAACAGGTAGAACGGGTCCACGGGGAAGGTTCCGGGCAGCCGGTTGGGATCAAACGAGCCCAGCATCCCGACCGGCCATACCACCGCCGCGATCACGATGGCACCGCCGATGAGGATCATCCAGAAACGTGGCGGCAGCAGTTTGGCGCGGTTGAGACGCTTGACGTGTACCCAGATGAGGACGCCGGCCAGCATCGACAAACCGAAGTGGATCAGGAATATCAGCAGCAGGAAGGGCCAGCCCGTGCCGGCCACCGGCGAGACGACGCTGTCGATGACGAAGTCGAGCCCGAGAGTCATCCCGTCGATCGCCCTGATAAACACCCGGTTGATGACCTCGGCCCGCTCGTCCCATATGAGCCAGTACCCGGTGACGCCGATCACCCAGAGGAGCAGCATCATCCCCACACCCGATACCCAGGCGACCCAACGCGAGCCACGGAACCGATCCTGGAAGAACGTTCGCCAGCCGTGGAGCAGAGACGTCACGACGAGCGCCACCGAGGCGTACCGATGAACCGCCCGCACCATCCTGCCGGCCACGTTCGCCTCGATGGCGGCGACCGCCTTGTAGGAGTCGGCGAAGCCATACTGGTAGAACGCGGTGAGGTAGATCCCGGTGACCAGCACCACCCCAAACAGAAAGACCGAGATCGTCCCCGTGTGGTAGAAGGGGTTGAGACGGGGTGAGCCAACCGCCTTGCCCACGGGTCGTTCCGCTTTCAGGCTCAAACGCTCCAGCACGCGCAAGCCGCTCCGTACCCTGTTCCGGGTGCGGAGCGGCCAGTCGACTGATGGCCCGTCCAGCGGGACTTCGTCGCGTTTACTCAAGCTCTTGTTTCTTCCAGACCGCAGGGCTCACAATGACGCCGGGGATGTGGGAATGTATCCCGGTGACGTCAACTGTATTCCGAAGATCTGATCCAACATCTGGGGTCCGTAGGCGAGAATGATCAGCACGGCGGCTGCGATCAGCCACGGCTTGAATCGGTCGAGCCACAATGGAATGTTGTTGGGATCGTCCAGCGACTCGGCGACCGGGATATCGACGAACTCGCCGGCAGGCAGCCGCTTCCGCTGGAAAGCGGTGACGGCGATGACAACGACGAACGTCATCAGCCCGATCCACATGATCGCCCCACCGACGGCTACCCGGAAAAGGTGGCCGTTCCATTCGCTGGGAACATAAGGAGCCAGCCCGAGCGGGGTGCGCCGCGGCGCCCCGAGCAGCCCGACTGTGTGCATCGCGTTCGAAAAGATCAGCATGCCGCCGAAGTACGTCCAGGCCCCGGCCACTGCCAGCTTGGGACGCCATAGAGGTTTACCCGTGATGTGAGGAACGAGCCAGTACGACATCCCGACGAACGACAGGGTCACGGCCGACGCCACGGTCAGGTGGAAGTGGCCGGGGACCCAGGTGGTGTTGTGCAGCACCAGGTTCACGTTGTATGAGGCATTGGCGAGACCGCTAATGCCTCCGAACATGAACAGGATTCCTGCCAGCAGCTGGGCGGCCACCGACGGATCGCCCCACGGCAGCGCCCGGATCCACCCAAAGAGGCCCTTTCCTCCGCGTTTCCTGGCGCCGTATTCCAACGACGCCACCACGGTGAACAGCGTCAGCAGCGACGGGAAGAACACGCCAAGCGTCAGCATCGAGTGGATGAACTTCCATCCGGCCGGAACGCCCGGATCCACGAACTGGTGGTGGAAGCCGAGGGGCACAGACAGCAGGAGGAAGAGCCAGAAGGCCAGTTTCGCCAGCGTATTGCTGAATAGCTTGCCGCCGACCTGCTTGGGAAGCATCCCGTACCAGGACGCATAGGCCGGTAGCAGCCAGAAGTACACAAGTGGGTGTCCGGTGAACCAGAAGAACGTCCGGGACATTTGTGGGTCGATACCGCCTGACAGGTTGAATGCCCACGGCAGGATGAGGCCGAGAATCTCGGCGGCGATGCCGACGGTGGCGATTTGCCACATGACCATGTTGATCACGACGGCCAGCGTGATAAACGGCAGCTTCTCGCCCGGGTGCTCCTTACGCCACTTGCCGACGGTGAAGTAGAACCCCCAACCCTCCGTCCAGCTCCCGACAACCACCAGAACCAGACCGATGTAGAACAGCTTGTCTGCCTGCAGGGGCGGGTAGAACGTGTAAAGGACGCTGGCCTTGTCGCCCAGCAGCGGGATCGCCGCGGTGACGAGACCGACCACCATCGTCCAGAACCCGATCCGGTTCAGCAGCGGGTACGCCAGCTCACGCTTCAGACCCCTGATCACGGCAAGAGTGGAGAACCCTGTGATGAAGAACGTCGTCCAAATCAGCGCGTTCAGCACCCCATGCAGCGTGAGACCCTGGTAGTACGCCGACGGCATCGCGTTCATGTGGATGAACAGGAAGTCGAGCTTCGGATAGAGATCTATCCCTGCCTGCTCCAGAGCCTGCAGTGGGCCAAAGAGGCTCCCGATTGTCAGTGCGGTCACCGCAATGAAGATGTGCCAGCCGATGAACCTCTTGTCCGTCTTGCTGATCTCGTAGACAGGAGCCGCCGTTGTTTCAGTAACCATTCGAGCCTCCTCTCTACTCGGTATCAGAGATCGTGATCGTGCCGGACATACCTGCGTGGCCGGTACCGCAGTACTCGGTGCAGATGAAGTTGTATGTGCCCGCCTCATCGAAGGTGTGCTTCAGCGTGGAAACCTGACCCGGGATCAGCATGAAGTTGACGTTTGTGCCTTCGATCCGGAACCCGTGCTGGACATCCTTCGAGGTCACGTAGAAGGTGACTTCGGACCCCTTGGGAATCGTGATACCCGACTCCGGTGTCGGAATCTGGTTCGGGGTGTAGAACCACATCTGGGCGACGATGTAGATGTTGTATTTCGCACCCGGTTCCAGCTCCTGGATGCGAGGATCGCCGACATCATCGGCGGTTGGCGCCGCCCAGGGGGCGGAGTTGGCAATCGTGTTCGGGTCGACCCGCTTCTCCCGGGTCGGGACCTGGATCCCGAGCATGAAACCGGCGATGGCGATGGCGATCGCAAAGAGCACGAGCACGATGATCGAGGTACGGATCCAGCTCATCTCCGTTGCGTCGATGTGCATCTTCTGCTTCTCGCCGCCTGCGTCCGCACTCATATCGTCGCCCCTCGAGAGAGCAAAATGGCGTAAACGCTGAACCAGAGGATCAGCATCACCACTACGAATGCGGCAGTGACAGCAACGGTGCCCCTGGGCTTGAACTCCTCCTGGGTCTCGTTGCCGCTCTCGCCTTCACTTGTCATGGTCCTCCCCACTCACTCGATCGGCTTTGTCGACAATCATGGTCGCAACTTGTCGCGACGGGCGTTACATTAGAGCCTGCATATACCCCGAGGGTGAGTCTTTTGGTCCCTTCCGCCAGGGACGAAAGTCCCAAAAGTCCCATTTCTCGTCCCGATAACGGGTCTCGCAAACACCCTCCGGCCGGTCTCAGAACGACGACGGGCAAGGCACCGGCGGTGCGAGGAGTGTGCTGCACAACTCCGGTCCAGCCCCGGGACGTGGTCCACAACGGCGATGCAGGGCTGGGCGCTCATCACGGCGATACCCGGCACCACTTGAACGACAGACCACTAGCGAATGGGCAGAACGAGGCTCACAGTCGTGCCGTTGTCGCTGCTCTTGACTGCGAGCTCGCCGCCGACATCGGCCGCCCGCTGCTGCAGGTTCGCCAGACCCATCCCCTCGTGAGACCGGTTGGCGTCGAAGCCGATCCCGTGGTCGATCACCGAGACGGACAGGTTGCTGAACCCTCCGGTGACGAGGACACGCACGAGCGGGCTGTTGCTGTGTCTGAGCGCGTTGCTCGTGGCTTCCTTCACTATGTGTAGAACCGCATCGGTGATGTCGGTGCTGAAGCGGTCGGCAAGCGAATCGACGGCGACCTCGACCTCGGCCGAGTAGGGCTCAGCTAGCTCCTCTACAAGCTCGGTCACCTCGATCTCAAGGTCGCGCGAGTGGGACCCTGGTTGCCGCAGATTGAAGATGAACTGACGCAAAGACGTTATGCAGTCGTCAACGCGCTCGACCTGTGTCCCAACCACCCTCCTGGCACTTTCGTCTTCGAGCGAATCCGCCAGACCCTGCAGTGACAAGCCGACGGCGAAGAGATCCTGGATGATGTCATCGTGCACGTCCCGGGCAATCCGGGCGCGATCCTCGGCAACCGCCGCTTCCCGGAGCCGGCGGTGGATCCGCACGTTGGCCACTGCGGCACTTGCAATGAGTGACAACGTTTCGATCGTTCGCTCGTCGTCGTCGGTGAAGCCGTCCGCTTTGCCCGCCAGGTAGATATTCCCAAACGCCTCGTTGCGGGTTCGCAAGGGCACACCGAGAAACGTCTGCATGTCCGGATGGCCCGCCGGCATTCCGGCCGAATCCGGGTGGGACGAGATCTGGTCGACCCGGATGGTCTCGCCACGGGTGATGGCACCGAGCAAACCGAGACCGAGGGGGAGATGACCGATCGCATCTACGTCCTCCTTCGGCATCCCCTTGTGGATGAAGTCGACGAGGAAGCCGTGGGCGCCAACGACTCCGAGTGCCCCGAAGGCGGCACCGGTAAGACCCATCGCTATGTCGACCAGAGACTCGAGGAGCCCATGTAGCTCTTCCTGCTCCGATACCTGGGCGGCAGCATCGAGCAATGCGGCGAAGCGGTCACGCTCGGCGGTAGATTCCATGGACGAACGATACCTCGCCGTTCTGGTTGGGGCCGAATGTCCCCCGGTTCGGGGCGGATGGCACGTACTGCGGTTCGGGCATTTGGCTAGCGTGGAACGGAGCGAGAGGAAACACTTTGCGTGTATTGGTAGTAGACGATCATCCCGTGGTGCGAGAGGGTCTCCGGGCTCTTCTCTCGTCCCAGGACGACATCGAAGTCGCAGGCGAGGCCGCCACAGGCGCTTCGGCGATCCGCCGTGCCGGCTATGACTCACCCGACGTCGTGATCATGGATGTTCGTCTGCCCGACATGAGCGGTGTCACCGCATGCCGTACGATCGTCGAGCGCTTCCCCGACGTTCGGGTTCTAATGCTGTCCTCGCACGTTGACGAGGAAACGGTCCACGAGGCGATCCTGGCAGGTGCCTCCGGGTATCTAGTGAAGCGAATCGACGGTGGCCGTATCGTCGAAGCCGTCCGCAGCGTCAACGAGGGCACCTCGGTAATCGACCCGGCGGCTACGGCGAAACTCTTCAACCAGATACGGGGCCACAGTGTCGGCGACCCGGTGTTCTCACAACTCTCCGAGCGGGAGATCCGCATCCTGGAGCTCATAGCCGACGGTCTCACCAACCGCGAGATCGCCGACCGGGTGTTCCTCGCCGAGAAGACAGTCAAGAACTACATTTCCCGGCTTCTGGCAAAACTCGGTCTGCGCAACCGCAACGAGGCGGCGGCCTACATGGCGCGACACATCGCCGATCGCGACGCAAAATACCCCGCAGAGGAATGGCCGGACGAGTAGCCGGACCGCTCACATAAACCGAATTGCATGTGGTGGTGTCGGAAGTGCCTATTCCCGCGTTAGGGTCATGGCTATATGGCAGCAATTCGGGTTCTGGTCGTCGACGACCACTACGTAGTCAGGGCGGGTGTCGCCTCATACATCGATAGCCAGAGCGATATGACTCTCGTGGCGGAAGCGGGCAACTGTGCCGACGCTCTCGACTGCGTCGATCGTCTCGAACCCGATGTCGTGTTGATGGACATCCGGCTCGGTGACGGATCCGGTATCGATGCGACTCGCAAGATCAGGGAGAGCCACCCGGCCACAAAGGTCGTGATCTTCACCACGTATGCGGATCTCGATTTGCTCCGCGACGCCATCGACGCCGGTGCCTCCGGCTATCTGGTCAAGCGGATGGCGCTCAAGTCGCTCGTCGACACCATACGCAGGGTCGTTGCCGGTGAGGACCTCGTGATCGACGAAAAGGCAGAAGCTGCCCTCGTTACGGGCGGGGCCGAGGCGCAGCTCGCCGAACGGCTAGATCGTCTCTCCCCACAGGAGCGTCGGGTCCTCTCGCTCATTGCCGACGGGCTCACCAACCGCCAGATCGCAGACGAGCTGAATCTGGCGGAGAAGACCGTCAAAAACTACGTGTCGGCGCTGCTGCACAAGCTCGACATGAGCCGGAGGGCGGAGGCCGCCGCATTCCGAGCGGCGATCAGCGATCTCGAGGTCGCCGAATAGAGCTCAGTTCCCGGCCTCCACGAGCCGGTTGATCGTGCCCTGATTGGTCAGCACGTAGATCTCCCCCGCTGCATCGACCCCGAAGCCGATCGTGCCCGGGAAGGTACGGGCGGGGAACCACTCCTTGACGTTGCCGCTCTTGTCGATGCTGCGCACCCAGCCGCCGCAATAGTCGCCGAAAAAGAACTGACCGGCCAGTTCCGGAATGGCGGTGCCGTGGTACACCGAACCACCGGTGATCGAGCAGCCCTCGTCGTGGGTGTACTCATACAGTGGTTGGACGAGCCCGGTCTTGTCACAGTCGCCGCCACCGAAACACGACGAGCC
Organism: uncultured bacterium; assembly: GCA_963801165.1. Lineage (GTDB taxonomy): Bacteria > Actinomycetota > Acidimicrobiia > Spongiisociales > UBA5794 > JAAETI01. The sequence goes on along the minus strand of CAWDDT010000010.1, from coordinate 70,159 downwards.
TTCCTGTATCGACCAACCGAAGTTGGGGGTTCCGTCTCGCCAATCGATCAGGTCCACCTCTTCGATACGGTTCTGCCCGACGTCGGCGATCCACAGATCGTTACCATCGAAGGTCCATCGCCACGGGTTGCGCAGGCCGATTGCCCAAACCTCGCCCGCCCGGTTGCCGCCGGGTATCTGATAGCCGTCAACGCCGGGACCCACCGTGATGCGGAGAAGAGCCGCCAGAGGTGTCTCTTCCCGCTGCCCGTTACCGAACTGATCATTGGCGCCGCCACCGTCACCCATGCCGATCCACAGATTGCCGTCAGGACCGAACTGGACCATTCCGCCGTTGTGGTTCGCCGCGGGCTGATCGATGCGCAATATCTCGGTGAGGGAGCCGACCAGCCCAACGTTGCCATCGGCCCGCATCGACGCGATGACTGTGTCGCCGTCGTTGTTGACGTAGTCCAGGTAAAAGACGTCACTATCTGCAAAATCCGGGGGAAAGGCGAGACCGAGCAGGCCCTGCTCGCCCTGGAACCGAACCCGGTCGGTGATGTCAAAGAACACCTCGGGGGCTCCCCCATCTATCACGTCCACCCGTCCCGGCTGTTCCACGACAAACAGCCGCGAGTCGTTGGGTGGCGTCAGCATCAATACAGGCGATTCGAACCCGTTCCACACTTCCGTGCTCCCGAGCACGATGTCGGCCAGGGGACGGAGCGCCTGTGTCGTCGCGGCGGTGGTCGCCGTTGACCCTGCCGTGGTGGAATCGGGAGCGGAAGTTGACGTCGTGGCCGCCGTTCCAGAGGATACGGTTGTCGTGTTCAGAGAGCTCGACGACGCCGGGGTCTCGCCGCTGCTGCAGGCCGCGGCCAGCACGGCGGGGAGAATCATCGCGACCAGTTTCCGCATGCGAGGCACGGTACCGTGTCTGGCGGTTTACTCGGCCTCGGCTGTAGCCCCTTCGAACGACCAGCGATCTCTGGACTGTCTGGCGGCGTCGATGTCCACTCTGCTCAGCAGTACTCCACCGACCGCAAAGAACACGACGATCGAGATGATGGCGGGCCGACCCGAGTCGGTGGCTGCACTGACGATGCCAAACAACAGCGGTCCCCAGATTGCCGAGAACTTCGAGAAGACGGTGAAGAACCCGAAGAACTCCGCAGAAGCCTCCTCGGGGATCATCGATCCGTACAGACTACGGGAAAGCGCCTGGACGCCACCCAACACGAATCCGATCACCACCGCCAGGAGATAGAGCGGCACGGCGTTGCCTTCCGGGAGGAAGTAGCCGCCGATCGCGATAGCGGTCCAGACGACAAGGGCGATGAGGATGGAGCGCTTCGGCCCGATGCGATCGGAGAGGTAGCCGAACCAGAGGGCGCCGCCGAAGGCGATGAACTGGACGATCAGAAACGCAACGATGATCTGGGTTGTGTCGAGTCCGAGAGTGTCCTCGGCGTATGCGCCACTGACATTGATGACAGTCTGGGTCCCATCGTTGTAGATCATGAAGGCGATGACGAACAGTAGGAGCTGCTTGAAACCGAGCAGCTTGCGGGCGGTTGCCATGGTCCGGCCAAACCCGATCCGGGCGTATGCCACCACCGTTGAAACTCCTGCCAGCTCGGCGGGCAACGGTTGGGCCTCACCCGAGTCCGGCAACAACCGCAGGCAATAGAGAGACCAGCCCACCCACCAAACCCCCGCTCCGGCGATGGCCAATCGGACCATCGCGGGACGAACGTCACCGAGATCGTTCTTGGTGAGGCTGATCGCCACAAACGCCAGCGCCACATAGAGGCCACCACCGATGTAGCCGAACGCATAGCCCTTCGAGGACACCCGGTCGATCGTCGCGTCGGTCGAGATGTCGGGTAGGAAGCCGTCATAGAACACGTTGGCGCCGACAAACCCGATATTGGTGAGCAGGAAGACGCCGAGAAATGCCACCACCGAGTTGGCAGGTACCGTCGCCAGCACCACAGTTGTCGCGGCGCCGAAGAAAGCAAAGGCGCGCAGGTAACGCCGTTTCGCCGCACTGAAGTCTGCAACCGCACCGAGGACCGGCATTGCCAGGAACAAGAGCAACGCCCCCGCCGAGACCACCCATGCCCACAGAGTCTCCCCACTCAGACCGTGCCAACCCTGGTCTGAGACGATCTCACCCGTGAAGAATGCGGCGATGATCGCCCCCGCCGTGGTGATGTACGCCGAGTTCGCCCAGTCGTACATCGCCCAGCCGAAAATGGTGCGTTTGTCGTTCTTCAACCCCACTCCATTCATCGGCCGACAGCAGGCAAGCGACGGGCGCAGCGTAAATACCGAAGGGTGGATGCCGCAAGCATTCTTCGCCGGTCAGATTCGCCGGTAAAACTCGGCGAGAGCCGTGCTGACAGCTTGCGGTTGCTCCACCGGCGTCAGATGCCCCGCGTCGGCGATTGTCACCAGGGTGGCCCCGGGAATCGCCGCCGCCATCTCGGCGGCCTGCTCGGGTGGCGTGACGGCGTCCTGGTCCCCCACCATGACCATCGCCGGCACCGCCACCGAGCCCAATGTCGAGGTCCGGTCTGGCCGGTCACGCATGCCGGCCAGTGCACCGATCAATGTCTCGTATGGGCATCCTTCGACCATCGTGCGGAAACGAGCCCGTGCGTTCAGCGATGCATTCGGGCCGAGGAGGGTGGCCTGCATCGACTCGGCGAACGCCGCTCTGCCCTCGCTGACTACCCGCCGAGCCATCGCATCACGACCCGCTTTGCCTTCCGGGCTGTCCGCTCCTGCCCGGGTGTCGATGAGCGCCAGGCTCCGCATCCGGTCCGGGTATGACTCGGCAAACGCCAGAGCAACGTATCCGCCCATGGAGAGGCCGACGATGTCAGCGCGCTCCTCCGAAACGATGTCGAGCACCGCTGCGAGATCTTCCGCGTGACTTTCCATAGTCAGCGGATCACCGCTCACGGGAGACGAGCGCCCGAAGCCACGCAGGTCGACGGCGATGCAGCGGCGCAAGCCCTCCAGCGCCGCCAGTTGCTCGATCCACATCGTCGAGTCGAACGGGAACCCATGGATGAAGACGGCAACCGGACCTGATCCGCGCTGTCTTATGTGGAGCCGGACATCATCGAACTCGGCGTATGGCATATCCCGCACCCCTATGTCAGGCCGCGACGGCGCAGCTCTTCGAGAATCGCACCGTCGCTGTAATGGATCAAGCTCTCGTCCCAGGCCAGACCACTCGGCCACGAATCGGCCCGATCGGTCAGCAGCTCGGCGGTGCGGTCTCGTAGAGTTCTCGCCCAAGCCCGCCCACTCGCCGACTGGATGAGTGACAGAGTCCCGTCACCGTTGGCGACGAACACGCTTGCCTCGATTTGCGGGTTGACGCGCGATCCACGCTCACCGTAGACCATCACAACCGACCCGACCGGTACGTCCTGGATGCCCCCGGCCGCTATGAACTCGCCGTCGAAGGCCCATCCATTTGCCTTCGATTCGTCGACGTTGGCAACGACTTTTGCCCAGTTCTTGAGCCGGGCGTCGCCGATCAGCGGCACTTCGACGGCAACCATCGCTTCCATATCGGCCACTGTAGGCAGGCCAAGGGACGTTTCACACTACGACGGTTTCACACTACGACGGTTTCACACTACGACGGTTTCACACTACGACCGAGGGATACGCCGGGGTCGGGTGCCGGCTACCCGTCTGCCGCAACGCGTGGCGACCCCGCAGCAGCCGCAACGGCCACCCGATCCTCGCTCGGCCCGGTCAATGCCGGGAGCCTCACCCAGAAGCAGGCGCCCCCCAGGATCTCCGACGTGCGATAGCCGACCTGCCCGCTGTGCGCCGCTACGAGCGATCTCACGATGCCAAGACCGAGACCGGAGCCGGGCGTCGCCGCGTCGAACCGGTGCGATCCACGCTCGAACAGCTCCCACACGCTGTCCTGATACCGCGGCGGGACACCGGACCCATCGTCGTGCACTGCGATCTCGACATGCCCGTTGACCCGACGCGCTTCGCACACCACCCGGCTGGCACCGTACCTATCGGCGTTGCTGAGCAAGTTGGTGACGATTTGCGCAAATCGTTCCCGGTCGGCACCCACCGTCGTTCCGACCGGTACCTCGATATCGACCCGCAGCCTCCGGACCGCAACAAGCGCAATCTCGGACACGACAGCACCAACGTCGACCGGCTCGATGGTCAGCTCCGTCGCGTGCAGGTCGTCGCGGCTCGTTGCGATGAGATCGGTGACGATCCTAGTGACCAGGCCGGCTTCGTCTCTGGCGATCCCGACCATCTCGATGCGTTCTGCGTCCGAGAGCGCTTCCCAGTCCTCCAGTACCAGATCCAAATACCCCTGCACTGCTGTCAGAGGGGTGCGCAACTCATGGGAGACGACTGATACGAGCTGGGTTCGCTCGGTGTCGAGGAGATGCCGATCCTCGGCGACTGCAACCAGTATCCGCGCAATGACGAACATCCCGAGCACCGAGAATCCGATCTCGTAGGGCAGACCCGACACATCGCCCGCCATCACCTTCTTGCCGACATAGACGCCGACAATGAGAAACACAACGGCGGCCGGGATCAGGACGTGAGCAAGCGGCAGCCGCCGCTCACGAGGTCGGCGCCGTTCAACGGCATCCGGGAGCCATACTGCCGCGAGGGCAAACAACGCGTACGCGCCCAGCCACGTGGCATCTACCCACGAGCCGGACACGTAAGAGTCCGACCAGCTCTCCGTGAGGTAGACGAGGTCTCCGATCGCAGTCACCAGCAATGCCCCGACAACACACCACAGCGATCGGTCGCGGAGACGCCAGCTCCTTCTTATCCCGATGGTCACCGCAGCGGCCACGACCAGCACATCGCCCACGGGGTAAGCAGCCCCGACGATGAACTCGGCCAGTGTGCCCTCCCCGGCCGCCCGGTACATCGGCCCGAGCACCACGACCCAGGTGATGAAAGACAAACCTGCCGTAATGACCACGCCATCTATCAGCTGCTGACTGCGCTGGTAACGGTTGGCTGCGAGCCGGGGTGTCACCAACATGGCGCTCACCAGCACGGGGTACGCTGCAAGGTAGAAGATGTCGGGGAGCCCGGGGAACGGCGGTTCGCTGTCGAGCACCAGCTCGTACCAGATCCATGTGAGCTCGCCGAGCCCGAGCAGGACGACACCAGATCCGATTAATAGCCATGAAACCCGCTCCGCCCCGGTCCTGTTGAAGGCACCCGCGATCAACAGCAAACCGGCACCGATGGCGACAACCGGATACACCACGTCGCTCGCCACGACCGAGGCGTCGGCGGAGAGCATGCCGAACGCAAGGGCGAACGCGACAGCGCCCCCAACGGCGGCGAGTGCGACACCTACACGTCTTATCAGAACCGGAGTCATCCCTTACTCGTCGGCAACTCGAGACGCGAATTCACGCATCTATGCAGCGACTTCCTCCCGGGTGAGCGGACCGTTCAGTCTCTGGAATGGGTGTCGAGGAACTCGTAGATCTCCGTGGTGTCGACGCCCGGAATCGTCTCGACCGGCATAGCGGCGAGGACGTGGCTGTTGGGACGCACCGACGGAAACGCCCAACCATCCCACCTGGCCGCAAGCTCATCGCTCGGCCGGCGACAGCACGGGCCCTCGGGACACCGCGACACCGAGCGGTGCTCCGTTTCCCGTCCCCGGAAGTACTGGGCATCCTTGAAAGCCACTCCGACTGTGACCGCATGCGCCGGCGCGGGTGCCTCCTCGACCCGGGTTGCGCACCAGAACGTCCCGAGGGGAGTGTCGGTGTACTGGAACCGGATCGAGTAGCGGTCTTCCGACTTGAAGGCCTGACGGGTGCCCCATTGCCTGCACAGCCGCTGTCCCTCGATGGCACCTACGGAATTGCGCGGAAATGGGACGCCGTTGTTCTCGTATGCCTTCCAGATGATCCCTCGCTCGTCGGATCTGACAAAGTGGACCGGAATCCCCAGGTGCTTGGTGGCGAGGTTGGTGAACCGGTGCGCCGCCATCTCGTAGGAGACGTAGAACGAGTCCCTGACGTCGGCAACAGCGAGATTCCGCTCGTCCTTAGCTCGTTGCAGGAACGGCACCAGCGACACCTCGGGCATCAGCGCCGCTCCGGCAAAGTAGTTCGCCTCCACCCGCTGGCGGAGAAAGTCGGCGAAGTCGCGCGGCTCGGGATGGTCGAGGGCAAAATGGCCGAGGGTCTGCAGCACGACGGAACGGCTTGCGCGCACCGAGATGGAATCCCGCTGCGGGATGTATATGCGCCGATTGCGCAGGTCGGTCAACGATCGGACAGAGGTCGGCAGATCCCGCGAGCGCTGAACGGCGAAACCGAAATGGGCTGCCATTGCCTGCATGGTGCCCTCGGTGAATCCGCCGCCGCCGTAACCGGCCGCGGCTACCGCCTCGGCGGCCACCTTCTCGATCTCCTCGAAGTAGTTGCCTCGTTCCCGCATCTCGGCGCGCAGTTCGGAGTTGGCGATCCGAGCCTCCTCGCGGGTGGCCATCGTCACCTGCTCCCTTCCCTTGAGCTTACCGAACAGGGCCATGATGTGCTCGAGAACGAGATCTGGCACCCTGGCACCCGGTTTGAGCATTGGTAGTTCGAGATCCCGGTAGATCGGATCGTCTTGAGCCCGCACCACGCCGATCTCCAACCGGGAGCGACGATTCGGTGCGTCCGGGAGCAGCAGTTCCGAGACCGACACATCGAGCGCCCCGGCGAGCGCATTGATCAGCCCGAGGCGTGGCTCACGCTTCCCGTTCTCGAGCAGCGAAAGAAACGGGGCGGGCTTGCGCACTCTCTCCCCCAATTCATCGAGAGTGAGCCCAGCGACATGGCGAAAATGCCGCACCCGGTGCCCAAAAACGAGCGGATCGATGCCGTCATGCACGTCTAATCCTAACCATAAGTGTCGTAGATTATAAGAAGTCATGTTCTTATGAGCAACATTTCTTGTTATCTTTCGTGCTGGTGGTGGAATGTGCGCAACCACAGGAGGAGCAGCACCATGAATGTCGAGATCTTCGGGCCACCCGGACCCCGCCACGAAGAGGTACTGACACCGAAAGCTCTCGACTTCGTTGCCGCACTTCACGAACGGTTCGATGATCGCCGGATGGCGCTTCTCAAGGCGAGACGTACCCGTCAGATCGCCTTCGACAACGGCGACCGACCGGACTTCCTGCCCGACACGAGCGAGGCCCGCTCCGGTGACTGGCGGGTGGCACCCCCTGCGACGGATCTCACGGACCGCAGAGTCGAGATAACCGGACCCGTCGAACGCAAGATGATGATCAACGCGCTCAACTCGGGCGCAAGGGTGTTCATGGCCGACTTCGAGGACAGCGCCTCACCCACCTGGTCGAACATCGTGCAAGGTCAGGTCAACCTCATCGAAGCGGTGCGGCGAACCATCGCCTACGACGCCCCCGACGGCAAGCAGTACCGGCTCGACGAGAATACGGCGACGCTCATGGTGCGGCCCCGGGGGTGGCACCTCCCGGAGAAGCACGTTGTCGTGGGCAACCGGCCGATCTCCGGCAGTCTTTTCGACTTCGGGCTCTATTTCTTCCACAACGCCATCGAGCTGATCGAGCGCGGCACCGGCCCTTACTTTTACCTCCCCAAGCTGGAGAGCCATCAAGAGGCCCGACTGTGGAATGACGTGTTCGTCACCGCCCAGGACATGCTCGGCATCGATCGAGGAACCATCCGGGCGACCGTCCTGATCGAGACGATCCTCGCGGCCTTCGAGATGGAGGAGATCCTGTTCGAGCTGCGTGAGCATTCGGCTGGTCTCAACGCCGGCCGCTGGGACTACCAGTTCTCCATCATCAAGAAGTTCCGCAACCGGCCCGAGATGGTGCTCCCCGACCGTTCTCAGGTGACGATGACGGTCCCGTTCATGAAGTCGTACACCGAGCTGCTGATCAAGACGTGCCACAAGCGGGGCGCACACGCCATGGGTGGCATGGCGGCGTTCATCCCGAGCCGCCGCGACGAGGACGTGAACCGCAAGGCGTTCGCCAAGGTCCGTGCCGACAAGGAGCTCGAGTCCCGGAACGGCCACGACGGTACCTGGGTCGCTCACCCCGATCTCGTGCCTCTGGCCGACGAGGTGTTCACCGAGGTCCTCGGAGACCGGCCCAACCAGATCGAGCGACAGCGCGACGACGTCGCGGTGAGCGCCGACGATCTGCTCGATGTCACGGTGCCCGGCGGGACAATCACCGACGCCGGCGTGCACATGAACGTCGACGTGGCGATCCAATACCTGGCCTCATGGCTGAGGGGGAACGGTGCAGTCGGCATCTACAACCTGATGGAGGACGCCGCTACCGCCGAGATCTCCCGCTCCCAACTCTGGCAGTGGCTGCACAACGACGCCGTCACCGCGGAGGGAACACCGGTCACCGCGTCCTCGATCCACCGGATTGCGGATGAGGTGCTGGCTGGAATGCGAGCCGAACACGGCGAGACGAACTTTGCCGCGGGCCGCTTCGAGGAAGCGAGGCGACTTCTCGAGGACGTCGCCATTTCCGACGAGTTCCCGGAATTCTTGACCCTGCCCGCTTACGAGCTGATCGACTGACCACGGAGGAGACGAAATGAACACGTTCGAAGAGCGGGTCGAGTCGATCCGCAACGATTGGGCGAACAACCCGCGCTGGAACGGTGTGACCAGGGACTACACGCCCGAAGACGTGGTCCGCCTCCAGGGGTCGTTCACGGTGGCGCACACTCTCGCCGAGCGTGGCGCCGTGCGGCTATGGGACCTTCTCGCCACCGAGGACTACGTCAACGCACTCGGTGCGATGACCGGCATGCAGGCCGTGCAGATGGCCAAGGCGGGTTTACAGGCTATCTACCTGTCGGGGTGGCAGGTGGCCGGAGACGCCAACCTCGCCGAGCAGGTCTATCCCGACCAGTCTCTCTACCCGGCCAACTCGGCACCGTCGCTGGTGCGTCGCATCAACAACGCTTTCACCCGGCTCGACGAGGTGGAATGGGCCGAAGGCAGACGTGATCACAACTTCTTCCTCCCGATCGTCGCCGACGCAGAAGCCGGGTTCGGTGGCAACCTGAATGCCTTCGAGCTGGCCAAGAGCCTCATCACCGCCGGCGCGGCCGGAATCCACTACGAGGATCAGCTCGCCGCTGAGAAGAAGTGCGGCCATATGGGGGGAAAGGTGTTGGTGCCGACCTCCCAACACGTGCGGACCCTGACCTCGGCGCGTCTCGCCGCCGACGTGCTGGGTGTGCCCACGCTCATCGTCGCCCGTACCGACTCGCTGGCGGCAACGTTGCTCACCAGCGACATCGACGACGTCGACCGGCCGTTCCTCACGGGGGAACGCACCAGCGAAGGCTTCTACGCCGTACGCAACGGCCCGGATGCGGCCATCGCACGTGGCCTGGCGTACGCACCGTACGCCGACCTCATCTGGTGCGAGACGTCCGTGCCCGATCTCGGTGAGGCTGCCCGTTTCGCCGCCGCCATCAAGGCGGAGTACCCGGACAAGATGCTGGCGTACAACTGCTCACCATCGTTCAACTGGAGGGCGCACCTGAGCGACGACCAGATCGCCTCCTTCCAGAAGGAGCTGGGAGCGATGGGTTATCGCTTCCAGTTCATCACCCTGGCGGGATTCCACGCCCTGAACGCGGCCATGTTCGACCTGGCCAGAGGTTATGTGGCAGACGGCATGTCGGCTTACGTCCGGCTCCAGGAGGAGGAGTTCGCCATGGAATCTTCCGGCTACACGGCGACCAGGCATCAGCGGGAGGTGGGCGCCGGGTACTTCGACCTGGTTGCGACCGCCATCAGCGCCGGCAAGGCCTCCACACTTGCGCTCACCGGGTCGACCGAGGAGGCTCAGTTCTAGCCCGTTTCGGACCGATCGGGTGTGTATTGGAGGACGAACTCCCGTCCGTCGGGGTCGCGGATCGTGTACAGCGTTGTGCCCCAGTGGCTGGCGATGGGCGTTCCTACGAGGTCAACCGGTGGACTGATCGGCGCCTCGGAATCGTTGAGGCGCAGGTAGACACCCTCGGCTAGCGGCGCTTCGGGCGACACCTCCTCGAGAAACACTCCGGGACCTCCGCCCGGTGGCTCGAGCCGTCCGGAACTGCCCAGGTCGAGCACCAGCTTCCAGCCGAGGCGTTGCCAGAACTTAACGCTTTTCCCCCAGTTCCGGGTCTCCAGGTAGAGATACTCGATCCCATCAACTGCCATCGCCAGACCTCCCGTTCATGAGTCTCGTTCCGCACTCAGCTGGTCGAGGTACGCCCGGATCGCGTCGGCCACGAACGAAGAGAGCGACTGCTCGGTTTCGACCGCGGCGTGCTTCAACAGGCGGATCAGGTCCGAAGACAGGTAGACCTTGAATTGCTTCACCTCTTCAGCCATAGTCTTATAGTACTATAGTACTGCGCTTGGTCACCAGGACCCGCCCGGGACAGCCCGCGGTTACGACCGCGCATATGCGAATCTACGCATGCGTGCTGTGGTAGATTCGGCCGCCGCAGAATCAAGGAGTTGCTGTGCGTGGCTGGCAAATGAACCCCATCGAGCAGGTCGCCGCGGGTGACTGGGAAACGTGGCTCGATCAGAACGATGGGATCCTGCTCGACGTGCGCGAGCCAAACGAGTGGGCACAGGGCATGCTCCCGGAAAGCCTTGCGGTCTCGCTGGCGTTCCTGCCGGGCAGCCTGAGTCGCTTCGATGTCGACCGACCGATCCTCGTGGTGTGCCGCTCGGGCAACCGCAGCATGATGGCTGCGGGCTTCTTGCAACGAAACGGATACCGTGCCGCCAACCTGAAGGGCGGACTCATCGCCATCGGACTTGCCACATGAGACAGATATACGCCCCCGTCGCCGCCCTGCTCGCCGCTGTTCTCCTGCTCGGTGCATGCGGTGACACCGGTGGCTCAGCCGCAACCAAGGCGAGGCTGGAGCTGACCGCCGTGTCGGACGTGGCCGACATCGTCGCATCACCGCCCGATGGTCTGCTGATTCTCGACATTCGCACACCTGACGAGTTTGCCGCCGGGCATATTCCCGGCGCCATCAATATCGACTACTACTCCCCCGACTTCGAACAGAAGCTGCGCACGCTCGACCTCCAAGTGCCATACGTGATGTACTGCAACTCGGGCAACCGCTCGGCCAATGCCCTGCCGCTGATGGACTCGATCGGGTTCCAGGAGGTATACGAGCTCGACGGCGGCATCCAGGCATGGTATTCGGCCGGACAACCGCTCGAGCAGTAAGGCCTCCGTACCTGCCCGCGCCTACGCTCCCGAGATGAGGTCACTCGCGCTCGCCGCGCTGCTCGACGCCGCTAGGAGCAAACTGGAACGGCTACTCGCCGCCGGTGACCCAACCCTCGTCGCCGACGGCGAGGACACCTACCAGTACGGACGGCTGCGCCGACGGTCCCGTAGGGTCCAACGGCGGGGACACTGTGATCCTGCAACTCCCCGACGACACCGTTGTCGCCCGCGACCGTTATTCCGGGGACTTCTAGCGACGCCGGCGCCGACTGGACACGGCGCATCCTGCTCAAAACAACAGCAAATCACTCCATATTCTGTCTGCCGCGAAAAGCATTCTTGCATTAAGAACACGAAGTCACTTAATCTCACAGCAACATACTTGAGGTCTACGGGCGGAAACCAGAGAACTCGCACAGCGTTTTCTCTGGCATGGGGCATGATCGGCACCTAGACAATGAAGGTTTGTGGAGCGGTCCGGGCCGGGTGATCCTTTCCGAGCGAAGCGCAATACCCCTGTGTAAAACCATGTTTCACACGGAGAAACCTGATCGGACGTGATCTCATGCAGGGTGTCAAGATTGGCTACGGCGTCAAGATCGGCTGACCCACCGCGAATCTCGACCCGACCCTCCACGATTCTGTCTACTGTTGGTGCCTACGTCCAACTATGGCCTTCTACGAAACCCCCTATCCAGTCCAACGCCGACGCAAGCGCATCTACGGTGCGCTCCTCGGCTTGGTAGGCGCTGCCTTACCGGCAGGCACGATCTACGCATACGGGTTCCCGGAACACGTGGGGCTGTGGGCGGTCTTTGCGGCCACGTTTCTTGCACTCGAGTTCTATGCGGTCGAAGTCAACGACCGGATGATGACTTCGTCCAGTGCCGCTGTCCTCGCAACTGCCGGGATCGCGCTCGGGCCCGCTAATGCAGCTGGCGGGCTGCTGGCGATGGCAGTCGTCGGTTTTCTCCAGCCACGAGACTTCGCCCAACGAAGGGTGTTTGAACCTGTCGCCAATCTGGGCATCGGCACGATCAACGCAGGAACCGCAGCACTCACCCTCGCCGTCATGCTCCCAGGTGACTTGAACGCGTTACCGATGTGGCGATTCGTCGCCGCTGGAGCGCTCGCCGCGGGTTTCGCTGACTTTGCGAGCGTGGTCATCACTCGTACTGCGATCCGACAGGTGTACGGATCCAAACTCGCTGGGCCCTGGTCCAATCTCGCACAGATCCTCCTCAGCTTCGTAGGACTCGGAGCCGTAGGCGGCCTCCTTGGGTACGCATATATCAGTTATGCGGCCGATCATGGCACCTACAACGCCATGCTGATCCTGGTCATCGGCATGTTGCTGATGAGCCGGCTGTTCTACGCCTCGTTGGCCAAGCTGCGAGTTGCCCGCGAGGGCATGCTGGCAACGCTGGTCAAGACGCTGGAGGCCAAGGACCTCTACACACGAGGCCACACCGAGCGTGTAGCCAGATTCGCAGTCCAACTCGCCCAGGAGCTCGGGCTCGGTGGTGATATGCAGGAGCGGATTCGCCACTCGGCCCTCATCCACGACCTCGGCAAGCTGGCCGTGCCACGCGATCTCCTCAAGAAGCGGGGACGTCTCACACCCGAGGAAACGGCGACTATGCGCGGCCACGTCCACCATATCGATGCGCTGCTCAACGACGTCGAATGGCTCCACCCACTGGTCCGCATCGCGTCGGACCATCACGCTCACTTCGACGGAGGCGGGTACCACGGCTCGCACACGAGCGAAGGCGACACTCCAAAACAAGAGTCGCGAGTCCTTGCGATCGCCGATGCCTTCGACGCCATGACCAGCAACCGGCCCTACCGGATGGCGCTCACCCAGGACGAAGCGTTCAACGAACTCCGCGAAGGCGCCGGCGCCCAGTTCGATCCCGACATGGTCGAGGCGTTCGTCCGGATGATCGAGCGCGGCAGCCTCCGCTACGGCGCCGTCGTGCGGATGACCGACGAGGAAGCAAGGGAACTCGCCGAGCAGCGTGGCTGGATCTTCCGCGAGTGAGCTGAACGAGGGCGGACACAGACACGCCAAGGCGGTTGTCGCTACTGATCCTGTTCGGGGATGACGCACTGCGGTCGTGCGTCACCGCTACCTGCATCGCCGTTCCAGATCTCCGGATCGGAGTCGCTCGCCGTCCCCGTGTCGTCGGTGGTGAGAAAGCGGATGAGGGCCCGGTAGACGGCCGTGGCGTAGGCCTGACGGAAATCCGCCGTGGCCAGCAGATCGGCTTCCGACTGGTTTGCGATATAGGCACCCTCGGTGATCACGGTCGGCATCTCGCTGCGACGAAGAATGCCGTAGTACTGCGGGTTACCCTCATGCGGGCTGAGACGGGACTTTGCTCCTGCGACATTCGCCCCAACCCAGTCAGCTGCGAACGACGAGAAGCTGCGCAGCAGCTCCTGAACCATGATCCTGGCAAACCGCCGGGACTCGACGATCTGAGACTGGTAGTAGACGTCGGAACCGGGATGGTCGAGGCGGACCTCCCATCCGGCGTTGTTGTGGATCGCCACCATGGCGTCGGCGTTGGCGGCATTGGCCAGCTCGGAACGAAATGTCAGCCCTGCCTCGTAGTCCCCGGTCTCGGCGTCGCCGACACGGGTGATCAGCACCCACCCGGCCGCCGGGACCTCGTCGCCAACGAAGATCTCACCCGTGTTCCAGTCGACACTGTGGGGCGCGCGGAGCAGATCGACGACCCGCCTGGCGATGTCCAGGTTGATCGTCTTCTCGACGAGCCCGGATGGGCTGGCCGCACCGGTGTTCCACGGCCCTCCGTGTCCCGGATCGATGACGATGGTGGCGTTGCCGAAGTCGAACCCCGCTCCGATCTCGCCAGACGCGGCCGGGGGTTGTGCCAGGACCCGGGAGGCTTTCACCCAGGCCGTAGCGTCGCACGATGTGAATACCTGGATCCAGTCGTCCTGCATGGTCTCCGCGGCGAAGATGAGACCTTCGCGGGCGACGACGAACGGCTCTCCACCGATGTCGTCGTACAGCTCGGCTCCCCCGGCCGCAATGGTCACAACCCCTCTCCCGGTGAACCCGTCGAGCAACCGCGGCTCCGGAGCGGGGGCAGGTGGGTCGGGGTCGGCGGGCACCCCGAGCGGAACCGGGACGATCGTCGTGGTCGTGCTGGTTGTGGTGGGCGTCGTTACCTGTGTCGTCGCCGGCGGTAGCGGCGTCAGCTCGGCGGCCGTAGTCGTTGGCGCTACCTCGGTGCCCGAGCATGCGGTCAGCACAAGGACGAGCGCAACCACGAAGGGGGCTTTGTGCATCCCCCCAATCTAATGCTCTGACAGCGCAAGTCGGCTATTGACCGGCGGCGGCCGGCTGCGCCGGAAGCTCACATCCGTTACCGGTCACGGTCCCGGCATCCTGATAGAACATCTCGGGATCGTGTACCCCCGTGCCGCTGTCGTTCGTGGTCAGAAAGCGCACTAGTCCGCGATACACGGCTTCGGCGTACGATTGGCGGAACTCGGGGGTGGCAAGCAGAGCCTCCTGCTCGGCCTCGGAGATGTACACGCCCTCTACGATCACCGCGGGCATCGTGGCCCGGCGGAGCAGACCGTAGTAGTCGTCACCCGTCTCCGGGTCGATCCGGGCTCTCGCGCCCAGCTCCTCTCCCCCGGTCCAGGCGACATCGTAGGGCGAGAAGCTCAGCAGCAGCTCCTGGTAGATCAAACCGGCGAGACGATCCGATCCCTCGGCTCCGATCGAGTAATAGACCTCGGATCCTGGTATGTCGGTCTGAGATCGCGGCAGCGTATTGTCGTGGATGGACACGAGTGCATCGGCACCGGCGGCATCGGCGACGGTGGCCCGATACCCGAGCCCCAGCTCGTAGTCCCCCTGGTTGGGCCCGCCCGGGCTCCTGGTGAGCACGACATGGCCAAACGCGGGTACCGCGCTACCGGCGGTGACAGTTCCTGTCGTCCAGTCGACATCACGTGACGCCGACATCAGGTCCTGCACCCTGACAGCGATGTCGAGGTTGGTCTCCTTCTCGGTCAGCCCGGTCGGTCCGACTCCGCCCCAGTCACGAGATCCGTGCCCGGGGTCGACGACGATGGTTGCCTGAGAGATGTCGAATCCAGGCCCCGGCGTCTTCGGCGTCGCCTGTTGGTCCTCCACCACGACGTCGGAGGCGTTGACCCAAGCGGTATCGTTGCACATCGTCGTCACCAGCAGCCAGCCGTCGCGGCGATACAGGTACGGCAGGAGGACGCCCTCGGCGAGTGTGAAGTAGGCGTTGCGGTTCGGGCCCTCCCACAGCTCGACACCTCCGGCAGGCACTGCTGCAATACCGGCGGGCGCGGCGGACGTAGCCGGATCGGTTTGTTGCGGTGCCACGGTCGTCGCCGGTGCGGCCTCGGCGGTGCGGACTCCCACGGTGGAAGTCACGACGGCAATGAGGGCAACCGCAGCTGCGACCGCCAGGGCGACCAGTATCGGTCGACCGCGACCATCGAGATGTAGGTCCATATGTTCACCCGGGGAAGGCGGTTGGGACCATTGTCGCACCGCCGGTGCGTTACCCCGGGGATTTCACAGGCGGCTCACAGTTCCCGGATCGCCACCGTCTTCATCTCCATGAAGAGGCGCAAGTAGTCGGGGCCGCCTGCCTTGGCGTTCGAGCCCGACATCTTGAACCCACCGAACGGCTGCACACCAACCAGGGCGCCCGTGATCTTGCGGTTGATGTACAGGTTCCCGACGTGGAACTCACGGATCACCCGATCGATCCGCTCCTGGTCACTCGAGATGAGACCACCGGTGAGCCCGTACTCGGTGTCGTTCGCCATCCTGAGCGCCTCGTCGAAGTCGGCAGCACGGAGGAAGGACAGCACCGGACCGAAGATCTCGTGCTGAGCCAGCCGGTGCTGGGGCTCGACTCCGGCGAAGATCGTCGGCTCGATGTAGTAACCACCGTCCATGTCGACACCGGTGCCGCCGAGTACAAGGGTGCCTTCTGAGCGACCACGTTCGATTTCGTCGAGGATCGTCCTGCGTTGGGTAGCGGAGATAACGGGCCCGACCGGTTTGTTCTCGACAGCGGGGCCGATCTCCAGCGCGGCGGCCTTCGCCACAACTCGATCGAGCAGATCGTCGTGAACGGACGCCACCACCATCGTTCGGGAACAAGCCGAGCACTTCTGGCCCTGGTACCCGTAGGCGCTGCGCACGATGGCGTCGGCCGCCAGATCGAGGTCGGCGGTTTCGTCGACAATCATGCCGTCTTTGCCGCCCATCTCCATGTAGGCGCGCTTGAGCCAACGCTGGCCGGGGTGAACCGCTGCCGCCCGCTCCGAGATGCGGAGCCCAACCTCCTTGGAACCGGTGAAGTTGACGAATCGCGTCGCGGAGTGGTCGACCAGGAAGTCGCCGACTTCGGAACCGGGGCCGGGCAGGAAGTTGATGACACCCTCGGGGAGTCCCGCCTCGGTCGCAATGTCCATGAAATGCGCTCCGAGAACGGGGGTGTTGGACGCCGGCTTCAACACCACCGTGTTGCCTGCGGCAACCGGGCCTACGGTCATCCCAACGAGAATCGCCAGCGGGAAGTTCCACGGCGGGATCACTACCCCCGGGCCGATCGGCAACAGGAACGACTCGTTCGTCTCGCCGGGATATGCATGAACGGGTACCGGTTCATCGAGTCGCACGGCCTCGTGGGCGTAGTAGCGGCAGAAGTCGATTGCCTCGGCCACATCGGCCTCCGCCTCCGCCCAGTTCTTGCCGGCCTCCAGCGTCATCCACGCGGACATCTCGAGCTTGCGTTCTGCGATCAAGTCTCCGATCCGGTGCACCAGCTCAGCCCGTTCTGCCGACGGCCGCCGCGACCAGTCCACATATGCGGTCGTGGCCGCATCAAGCGCTAGCTGCGCCTCGGCCTCCGATGCGCATGCCGTCGTCCCCACTACTTCCTCCGGCTTGGCCGGGTTGCGGGAGACGATGCGCTCGTCCGTGTCGACCGGCTTGCCGCCGATCACGAGCGGTACATGACCGCCAAGCTTGGACTCCACGACGTCGAGAGCTTGCCGGTAGGCGCGTTGTGGTTCGGAGACGGTGAAGTCGGAGTACGGCTCGTTTCGGAACGGCTCCATCGCAGGTGTCCTTTGCTCGCCGGATCGCATATATCAAGGCTACGTGGGAAATCATCTCAAGGCTACGTGGGAAATCATCGTTGTGCCACGGACGACCCTTGCACCGACACACGCCGTGGAGCCGAACAATGAAAAAACCGCTGCAGTGGGACGCCAATCAGCCGATACTGTCGGGGTGAGCGACTCAATCCTGATTGTTGAAGACTCTGCAAGCGTTCGCCGGCTTATCGAAGTCTGCCTACGCGAGTTGAGCCTGAACATCATCGGCGCGGCCGACGGCATCGCCGGTCTCCAAGCCGCGAGGGAGATCCTGCCGACTGCCATCGTCCTCGATATCGGGCTGCCCGGCATGGATGGCTGGGAGGTCCTGCGGAGATTGCGGGCCGACGACGCCACTCGTGACACCAAGGTTCTGATTCTCACCGCACACGCCCAACCCGAGGTGGCCGTTCAGGCACAGGAGGGGGGTGCGGATGACTTCATGACGAAGCCTTTCCGTCCTACCGACCTGCGCGATCGCGTCGCCAAGATGATCGCCTCGTAGCGCCACCTCCTCACACCAACAGCGCCACCACTTCCTCATCGTCGACCTGGGTAAATATCTCGTACCACTGCCCGACAGAACGAAACCAGCGCGGACGCTGCGGGCACACCAGAACATCCGCCTCTGACTCGAGCCCGGCGGTCGCATCGATTGGCCCGACCGGTATCGCACCCACCAGCAGGCCCGGACCGCTCTTGCGAATCGTCTGCAAGGTGGCACGAAAGGTCGCACCGGTCGCGACCCCGTCATCGACTACGACAACCACTCTCCCGGCGACCTCGGGTGCCGGCTTCACCGCGCGGTACACCGCCAATCGCTCGGCAAGCTCGTGCTGTGCGGTCCGGGTCAAGTCGTCGAGTGTCGCGGCCGAGACCCCGAAAGCTCGAACGATGTCGTCGACCAACACGACCGTCCCGGTCTCCCCTACGGCTCCGAGCGCCAGCTCGGGCTGGCCCGGGGCGCCCATCTTCCTGGCGAGCGCGACGTTGAGATCTCCGCCCAGGCGCCGCGCCACGGGTCCGGCAACGACGACCCCACCGCGGGGGATGCCGAGGACGAGCGGCGACGACGTCTCCCCCATCTGGGCCAGCACTTCGGCGACATTCCCGGCCAGAATGCGACCGGCGTCTGCCCGGTCAACATATCTCATAGCACCAAGCGTACCTGTATCGTCCCCCGGGTATGCGCCGGCTCCTGCTCATCGCCAACCCTTCGGCATCCGGATTCACCGGGGCGGCTCTTCGCGAGGTTGAAACGACGCTGGCCACCTCCTACGCAGTAACCACGGCGTGGCCAAACAGCCCCGCCGAGTCACGCCAGGCCGCTGCAGACGCCGCCGCCGCCGGCTACTCGGTTGTCGCGGCGATGGGAGGAGATGGTGTCGTCCACCACGTAGCGAACGGTTTGGCGTTCACCGGAACCGCGCTCGGTGTGATCCCCACGGGAACCACCAACGTGGTTGCCCGTATCCTCGGCATTCCCACCAACGCGGGTAAGGCAGCCTCCCGTCTCATCTCGGGCAGACCGCGACTGCTCACCCTCGCCCACATCGCAACCGAGAATCCACTGGCGGCTCGCTCGGAATATGCCGTGTTCTCGCTGGGAATGGGCCTCGACGCCGACGTCGTTGCCATCTCGGATCAGCGCCCCACCGCGAAATATCACTTCTCGTCGCTTAACTTCGCCGCCATCGTCACGGGACAGGTGCTCGGCAAGTACCGGACCCGGCTCCCCGACATGCTCGTCCAATGTGAAGGCGCCCGGGTCCACGCTGCAACCGTGCTGGTCCAGATCCACGACTCGTACACCTACTGGGGTCGAGTGCCACTCCGCATCGACCCCGAGCCGATCGACGGGCTGACCGCAGTTGCCATCGAGCGTGTCTCGCCAACCTCGGCCATCGGTCTCGTCGCCCGGGGGCTACTCCGACGGCCGATGGCCCGCCGGACGGGAGCACACGTGTTCACCGGGTTCGACAAGCTGATCATCGAAGCAGAACCGCCGGCGCGCTTCCAGGCCGACGGGGAGTTGCTGGGCACTGCTGATTCGGTGGAGATAACGCCGGCATATGATGCCCTCACGGTTGTCGTCCCCGGCCGTCAGTCTCGCTGAGGGTCCCCCTCATCGTCGACCCGCCGACTCCGTCGCAACTTTTCCTCGAGCTGGGCGGCACCGACGACCGCGTGCGTGACGGTGGCACCAAGGAGGGCACGCTTCCACAAGATCTCGCGTAGGGGCTCGCCGAGCACCCGATCCAGCAACTGCGCCCGCGGGCCGGGTGGCGGCTTCTCGTCGTCCGCTCCGGTGAGGCGTTGCCAGAGACCCTGGCTCTGCTCTCGATCAGCCGGACCGGCCGTCGCGAGGTCGGCGACGAGGGCTTCGATCGTGTCGCGATCTGCCGCAGCCCGAATCCTGTTTCCCAGTAGCGGACCTGCCTTGACGGCAATGGCCGCGGTCAGGTCTTCGAGACGGCATAGCGCATCCTCGCGATCTGCATGCGTCGATTCGGAGCCGACCCCGGCCAGCACCTCTCGACGGACTCTCGCCCATGCCTTGTCAAAGTCGAGCGAGGCCCCTTCCCACACACCGGCCTCGATACCGATCGCACGCACGATCCGGGCGCCGTCTCGTATGACCTTGCCCAGCATGACCGTCTTGGTGTCGATCCTCTCGGTTACGTACTCTCGGAACAAGTCGATGCCACGCGGAGACGCACCCGGTGGATCGGCCGCCAAAGCAAACAACGCCGGTCGTGGATAGCCGTCCGCTGCCAGCGTGTCGATCAGGTCTTGCCGAACCGTCTGGAGGTCGTCCGGGCGCAGCTTGTCGATCTTGTTGAGAGCGAAGATGAACTGGCTCTTGTGCACCGCAAGCTGTGTGAGGAACTCGTCGTGGACAATCGGGTCGCGGTACTTATCGGGATCGAATAGCCAGATGACGCCATCGACCCGGGGAATCAGATCCTCAACCCGCTCACGATGCCAGTCCGCTATCGAGTCGATATCCGGCAGGTCGATGATCGCGGTGCGAGTGAACCCCGCGTGCTCATGACGGTAGGCAACACCTAGTGTGTCGAGGAGGACCGTCACAGCAGGCTCTGGATTCTGCGGCACCACCGCAAACGGCTCGTCGGTGTGGGGCCGCAGCACGCTGACCGAGGTGATCACCTCACCGGCGAGAGCGTTGACCAGGCTGGACTTGCCGGTCCCGGTACCCCCGGCGATCGCCAACACCAGCGTCTCGCCGAGAAAGCCACGCCGCTCTCTTATCTCACCTGCAAATTGGCGCGCCTGGTCGAGAACACCCTGCGGCACGATTCCTCCGGCACGAGCGAGAACCAGGTCGATCGCGTCAAGCAGCTCCGGCACGTCACGCATCGTCGTCACCGCCACCCGTGAGCGACTCTCCGACATCGAGCACGGACTCGAGCAGCTGCCCCTGCTGGTCACCCTCGAGTAACGACGAGATCGCAGCCAGTTGCCGCTCCAGTCTCGCCGCCGTCCGGGCTGGATCGCTCAAGTGGCCACGGAACCTGCTCGCATCGAACTCGAGTGCCTCGGCGACAACGGCCGACAGGCTGCTCTGGGCATCCTCGATGAAAGCGTCGAGCTTGTGCTTGAACCTTCGTCGCACCGCCCGGGGCGGTGCCGTTGCGGGATCGACAACGACTCGCCAGGCCTTGCGGGCGAGCCGCGCTGCCGGACGTGGCCCCAGAGACCCCTTCTTGGAGTTTCTGGACACGACCTGTGCCAGAGCCTCCTGCCATTCCTCGAGACGGCCCTGAACGTCCCAGGACGTGTCCTCCGTGTGCCTCCACAGCGAGGTCCCCTTGCCGGCGAGCAACGCGTCGCCCGTCTCGTGACTCATCCATATGCCGGCCGTTTCCTGGGCGGCAACCCCCGCCCTTCTGGTTACGATCGCGGTCAGGTCGACGGCCGCTTCGGACCAGGTCTTGTGACGCGCCATGTCGCTGAGAGCACCGTCGGCAACCAACCGCGTGATCTCTGCGACCTGGTTGCCGTATGCGTCGCTCACCGCCGAGTCGAGCTCGGTGGAGATCGCCGCGATGTCAGCGAACTCGTCGCTGATCACCCGGCACCGATCGACCAGGTTGCGACCAGTGGTGTATGCGGTCATTGCGACAAGCGTGTTGCGGTACCCGGTGTTCGAAACGGCACCGAGCTCGTTGCGTAGCGCCCCAACCGCACTCGGGTCGAGACCCCCATGCCAGCGGTCTCCTACCGCTTCGTCGACACCGAACACCATGGCGGCGTCGGGTTCGAGCAACAACCCGTTGTCGTGGAGGCGACGGGCAAAGTCGTTCAACAGCGACGCGGCCACGTCCCGATCCGACGGGAGCCGGTTCAGGACGAACAGCATCGGTACGCCTCGCCAGCGGATCTCGCGGAGGAACTCCCAAGCCGAGATATCCGCATATCGCGACGGGCTGGTGACGAACACGCAAAGGTCGGCAAGGGCAAGAGCATCAACCGCTGGTCGCCTTCCGGATGGGGCAACGTACTCGGCGGGCGGGGTGTCGATGATCGTGAGGTCGCCGATCAGCTCATCATCCCCGATCACCACCTCGACTGTCGGACCGACACGGTCCCGCACCCGGGCCACGAACTCGGACCAATAGCGTGAACCGTGCTCGCGATGAGCCCAGAGAACCGCGTTCCTGGTGGTCGGGCGCAACGGACCGACGTCGCTGATCCTGTCGTTGGCGAGCGAGTTGACGATCGTCGACTTACCCGTGCCCGATGCACCGATCACCGCAGCGACCACGGGCGCCTCCGGCTCGTCCAGCCGGGGAATCAGGTACTCCTGAACCGTGCGGATGACCGCGGTGCGAACACGCTCGGCGTCGTCCCGGCCCTGGGTCGGAAGACTGAACTCGACACTGTCGAGCAGTTCGGCCAGCTTTTCGAGCCTCGGTCGGAGCGCGGTGATCGCCACGGCGTCTGCCTGCATGAGACGATTACACCACATCGCGAGCCGATGACTGGTACTCCGGCTCGGCGGCGACCCTCAAACGACCGCGAAACGTGTCACACCCGCCCGGTAAGTTGCCGGTATGGACACAACAGAGGCTTCCCCAAACCACCAGATGCCCGGCGCAACCGTCACGGTTGATCACGACCGGGTCATCGTCTCCAACCTCGTGCTGACCGAGCCTGCGGTGGTCGAGCATCTCGGTTCACTCCATCCCGAGCAGCGAGCTGCCGAGCTGACGAGAGCCATCGGTATCGGGCTGCACGGTCTGGCGACGGCCACGATGCGGGCGACTGTGGACGAGATGGAGAATCGGGTGCGCGACATTCTCGTCTCTGCGGCGACCGCCGCCGAGACCCATTTCGGAGACGCGATGCGGACCGGGCGAAATGAGCTCATGGCACAACTGGATCCGGAGGTCCGCTCGTCGCTGACTTACCGGACCCTCGCAGAGCTCGCACAACTGCATCAGGAGACGCTCGCCCGGCTCGACCCCGATCGTGCGGACAGCCATACGGCCAAGCTCGTTGACGCCATCGAAGACATACTGGGTCCCGGCGGGCCGCTGGCACAGCGACTTACCGACGTCTTCGACTCCGCAGAGGCCGACCACGGTCTCGGGCGATTGATCGACACCTTCGAGCGCCGCTTTCGCGAATTGCGCGACCTGCTGGTAGGTGAGCAGGAGCGCCGTCAGGAAGCGGCGAAGGGAACGGCCAAGGGTGTCGAGTTCGAGGACGCGGTTGAGGACATGCTGCGTGCTGAAGCGCGGAGCATGGCCGGATGTATCGTCGAGCGAACCGGCAATCTGTCCGGGACGTTGGGACCCGACGCCAGGGTCGGTGATTTTGCGCTGACGCTCCCCGACGGCACCCGGATCGCAATCGAGGTCAAGAACAGCTCCCGGATCGCGCTGGGTGGAGCTTCCGGCATCTTGTGCGAGCTGGACCGGGCGATGGACAACCGCAACGCCACCTGGGCGTTGTGCATCTCCCACGAAGACGCCTTCCCGTACGAAGTGGGAAGCTTCGGCGTCTATGGGAATCGGCTTCTCGTCGTCGATCCCGGCGACGGAACACTCGCCAGAGTGGCCCTTCGTTGGATCACCGCGGCGGCACGTGGCACGTCAGGTCATGTCGAGAGCATCGACACCTGCGCCGCTCTCGACACGCTGGAGCGGATCAGGGGGCTGGCCCAGCACTTCTCTCGCAGCAAGAAGGTGCTCACAACTGCGCAGACCGGGCTCGATTCGGTGCGCGAGGAACTCGACTCGCTGCGCCGCGAATTGCTCGATTTGGTCGACGATGCGGCACGAGCGCTCCATCCGCAGCCTCCTGCGGAGCGGCGGGTTGCATAGGGCATGGGAGGGGCGCTGCTTGATCGCGTGAAGGGTCGCCGGGCCCGATGCATCACCATTTTGCGTCACCGATGCCAGGCCTGGGCTGGAGCCGCCCGGCACACACCCGGGCACAGGGTTGTCACGCCGTCGTGATCTTGACCGCGGCGGCGCCCTCGGCACAGGAGTCGAGTAGCGGGCAAAAAGAGCACCAGGGCCCGCCGATCCGCTCCAGCTCGTCACGGCCCTCATCGGCCGCTCGCCGGAGCATGGTGACCATCGCCGCGACCGACGCGGCAGTCTCGGTGACCGACGCCAGAGACGGCTCGGCCTCGAAACGCTCGCCGGACGCTATCGACAACGCCTCGACCCGCGTCGGGAGTTCGCCCCGATCGAGAGCCCACAACATCGCGTAGAACCCGAGCTGCGATCCGATTTCGTGGAGACCACCGGTCTTCCAGTCAACGAGACAGACGCCGCCGGCATCGTCGAAGACGGCATCGATCGAGCCGCGCAACGTCACGCCTGCGGCAGGTTCGAGCTCGATGAAGACGTCTGCGTCCCGAAAGCCCTCGCGGATGACGGCCTTGAATCGCTGGTATAGGTCGCCCACCTCCTTGACCACCGGAGCGAGCTGAGACGGCCGCAGCCCCAACGCTCCCAAGCTCGGGTTCAGCCCGGTGCCTATCTCCTCACGGCATACCTTCTCGAACTCGTCGCTCCCGATGGGACCTCGCTCGAGATGGCGAGCGAAGACGCGGTGGGCGAGACCTCCACGAAACGATGCAATCGTTTCTTCGGGGTAGACACCGTGTACGCGACCCAGCGCCTGGTCAGGACACCGGGTGAACGTGACGTACAACGTTGCAGATATGCTGAGCGCCTTGCCCGGGGCAACACGTGGAAACGAGAGCACGAGCCCGATGGTATCGCCTCCGACTCGCCTGCCGGGTGTGTGACCGCGTTCGGTTGCGTAGCTGCTACGCTCCGTTCCGCCGGGCTGGTGTTGCCGGAGGCTCGATAGACAAGAGCCGGTTGGCAGCCGGCACATTACATTCCGGATTCGCTCCGCTCTTCTTTTTCTACATGACTCATCAACTTCGACGGTGGATAATTATCGGTGCTGTGGCGGCCGTCGTGCTGCTGCCAGTGCTCCTATTCGCCATCGACGGCGCACGAACGTCCGGCGAGATCGCGCGCAACGTGTCGGCAGCCGGGGTTCAGCTCGGCGGGCTCGGCGAGGAAGATGCGATCGCTGCGCTCCGCGAATACGAGACCGAGCTGGCCAACACCCCTGCGATCTTCACCGTCGCAAACACCCAATTCACGCTCATTCCGGCAACCATCGGCCTCAACATCGACGAACAGGCGATTGTGACCGAAGCGATGCAGCAGCGCCGGGACAAGGGATTCCCGGGCAGCTTCTTCTCCTGGTTCGGAAGCTTCGGAGACCACATCGAGCTCGACATTCCGGTGACCATTGATTCGGAGCTGCTCGACGAGGTACTGAGCGAGTGGCAGACCAAGGCTATTGCCATGCCGGCGTATGACGGTGGAATCATCGTCGAGGACACCCGCATCCTCCCCGATTATCCGCGACCCGGTGAGGGTATCGACCGCGATCAGGCCTACCAAGAGGTACTGGCTTCCGTCGAGTCGATCGACAGATCACCCGTGACGCTCGAAACCACCCAGCTGCAGCCCGAGCTGACGCGGGACGACATCGACGCGGCAACCACCGAGGCCGCCCGCTTGATCGACGAGCCGGTGACCCTGGCCTCCGACGACCCGGAGGTGTCCATTACCTTCGCCCGGGAGGAACTCGCCAACGCGTTGGTCTCCAAGGTCACCAAGGACTCGCCTGTCCGGCTCGAGGTGTCGTTCGACCAGGCCAAGATCGAGTCGCTGCTGGCACCGCACAAGAGCGAGATCGAGCAACCCGCCCGCGACGCGCAGTTCCTGATCAACGAGGACACAAGAGAGGTGAGCCTGTTGCCGTCACGGGACGCCACGCTGATGGACGCCGGTCTCGTGACCGACGCGTTGGAGAAGGCCGCAGCCTCATCCACCAATTCGGGCGTCTTTCCGTTTGGCAAGGGCGCGGAGGCCGATTTCACGACCGCCGACGCCGAGGCGATGGGCGACATCGGGTACGTATCAGGATTCACGACATCGCATCCGGCGGGCCAGCCTCGCGTAACCAACATCCACACGATCGCCGACACCGTGGATGGCGCCATGGTGATGCCGGGCGAGGAATTCTCACTCAACGAGTACGTGGGCCAGCGGACCGCGGAGAAAGGCTACGTCTCGGCTCCGATGATCCTGGGCGGCGAACTCGTCGACGACGTGGGCGGCGGTGTGAGCCAGTTTGCCACCACCTTCTACAACGCGGTCTTCTACGGATGCTACGAGGACGTGACCCACAAACCGCACAGCTACTACTTCAGCCGCTACCCGGAGGTCAATGAGGCGACCGTCTCCTGGCCGGAGCCCAATCTGATCTTCAAGAACAACACCGATACAGTCGTCATCATCAAGACGCATTACACGGCGACGGATATCACGGTCGAGTTCTATGGGAACAACGGCGGTTGCCAGGTCGAGCGTCAGCTGGGGAGCCGGTACAACTTCACGCAACCAGAGGAGCAATACGTCGCAGCCGATGATCTCAACCCCGACGAGCAACGTGTCACCCAGAACGGATTCGGCGGCTTCTCCAATACCGTCAAGCGGGTCATGACATGGCCCGACGGGCGGGTTGAGGAAAAGGAATATCAGTGGACCTATCACGCCGAGCCGAAGATCATCGAGGTGCACCCGTGCATGGTTCCCGACTCCACAGTCGAGTGCCCGATCAAGGTGCCGTCGGTCATCGGTGGCTCGGTCGAGAATGCCCGGGCTGTGCTTCAGGGTGTCGGGTTGAGCCTGGTCGAGGGGCCGACGGTCGAGATCAGCGAGCAGGGCTCCGACGGCCTCATCGTGTCGATGACACCGGGTGCGAATTCCTGGGTTGACGCCGGGTCTGCGGTCACAGTGAACGTCGGCGTTTACGTCGCCCCGGAGCCGCCACCCGGTGAGGGTGGGTAGAACCGATAGAGATCGGTGATCGTCTGCTGGGCGGCCGCCATTCTGTCGGGATCCCAGCCGTCGGATCGGCCGACGATGACCTCGCTGGACGCCACCCACACGCTCTCGACTCCGGCGTCCGACCCGAACAGGCGTTGCGCCAACAGAGCAAGAAAGCCATCCCCCGCCTCAGCCGCCCCCACCGACTCGTAGCGCACTCCGTCCTGGCCGGTCAGCACACGGTCGGTCGTAAACACGCAGAAATCGTCGATCCTCTTGGCGGCGACACTTATCGTCTGGCCCATCGGTCCTCCTCGGCACGGCGCAGCCGTGTTCTAGAAGCGTTCTGATTGAACCCGGCGCTGGCTCACGCCCCTGATCGACACACAGATGTGTCGGGGCATGCGACCCTCCTCGGCGATCAATCACCGCCGTCCTAGGCGGCTGCGGCGCCGGTCATGATAGCGACGGCCTCCGACATCGTATGGGTCTGCGGAGTGACTATCGCGGTTCGTTTACCGAGCCGTTGGATGTGAATCCGGTCGGCGACCTCGAACACGTGGGGCATGTTGTGGCTGATCAGGATCACCGGAAGGCCCCGATCACGTAGATCACGGATAAGTTGCAACACCTGACCCGATTCGCGGACACCGAGCGCCGCCGTCGGCTCGTCGAGTATGACCACCCTGCTGCCGAATGCGGCGGCGCGGGCGACGGCTACGGCCTGCCGCTGACCACCGGAGAGTGTTTCCACAGCCTGGGTAATGTCCTGCAGCGTCCCGATACCGAGCTCGTCGAGCGCGTTCTTGGCGTCTCTCCGCATCCCTGCTTTGTCCACCATCCGAAACACTGAGCCGACCATCCCGGCACGGCGACGCTCCCTCCCTAGAAACAGGTTGGTGGCGATGTCGAGTGCCGGCGCCACGGCCAGTGTCTGGTATACCGTTTCTATGCCGGCTTCTCGCGCATCGGTCGGCCGGCGGAAATGCAGCTGCTTGCCGTCGAGGTACATGGTGCCCTCTTCCGGAACCATCGCCCCCGACAGACACTTGATCAGTGTCGATTTACCGGCGCCGTTGTCACCGATGACGGCGAGCACCTCGCCCGCGTAAAGCTCGAGGTCGGAGCCGTCGAGGGCGACGACCCGCCCGAACCGTTTGACCAGGCCCTGTGCTGTCAGGATGGGCTCACGGGTTCCGTCGCTCATCTCCCTACCCTCCTAATCCACTGGTCGAGCGCCACGGCGATGAGAATCAGCGAGCCGATGGCGAAGTTCTGGTAGTAGGCGTCGACACCGCCCAGCTTGAGGCCGATCCTGAACACCGTCACGATCAGCGCTCCGACCAAGGTACCCCAGATGCGGCCCCGGCCGCCGAACAGGCTGGTGCCGCCGATGACAACTGCGGTGATGGTCTCCAGGTTGACGTCGGTGGCGGCGTTCGAGCTTGCCGAGAGAGACCTGCCGAGTTGCACCCAACCGCCGAGGGCGTAGATGAGACCGGCAACCACGTAAACGCTGAATAGCACACGGTTCACATTGATACCGGCGAGCCGTGCCGCCTCCGGATCGTCACCGGTGGCGTAGACGTGAAGACCCCAGGAAGTGTTTGCCAGTACGTATGCGACCAGGATGTAGAGGCCGAGTGCGATGATCACCCCCCAGGTGATCCGCATCGAACCGAGGCTTATCTGCCTCCCGGTGAACAGCAGCAAGGACTTCTGACCTCCGAGCGCTTCCTTGGAGGTGGTCTGGGCCTTGCTGTAGACCAGACCGATCGAGTTGAAGATGTAGAACGTGCCGAGGGTGACGATGAACGGCGGCAGCCTCACCTTGGTGACGACAAAGCCATGGAACGCACCCAAGCCCAGCCCGACCAGGGCGCCGATCAGAAGAGCGAGGATTGGAGCCACACCCTGGTCGGCCACCAGCTTGGCGATAACCAGATGGGTGAGCAGCATGCCCGTGCCAACGGCGAGGTCGATGCCGGCAGTGAGAATGATGAGGGTTTGGCCGACGGCGAGCGTCGCCATGACGGCCGTCTGCTGAAGGATGATGCCAATCGTCTCGGGACGCTGGAAGCGCCCATTGCCCATAATCGTGAACACGATCGCCGACCCGAACAGTACGAACGCCGGGCTGATGACCGGGTAACGGTGGAGGAGGTGCTGGATACGGTCGAGCACCGTCCTGGGTTGATGGGTCAGGCTGGCAAGGGTGTCGTCCGCACTCGGTTTGCTATCCGCAGTCGGGTTGCTATCCATTGGACTCCCACATCCACGCGAACATGTGCGTGAGCGTACAGAGATTGAGCAGGGCGGTGCAACCGGAGGGCCGTTGAACCGCCCTGCTCGTGTTTACGTGCTAGCTAATGGCTCATCCGCCCCAGCAGATCCCCTGGCCCTCGGCTACGGAGATGCTGTCGACACCGGCAACCGGTGCATCCGTGACGAGGTTGACGCCCGTGTTGTAGAAGTCGAGACCGGGAGTCACCTCAGGAGCTGCGCCGCCGTCGGCCAGAGTCTTGATCGCCTGCATACCCAGCGTGGCCATCTTGCCGGGATATTGCTGTGACGTGGCGCCGATGACGCCCTCGGACACGAGACGAAGACCGGGCTCACAGCCACCGTCGACCGACACGATGATGACACCCTCGGCAGCACCGGCTGCAGTCAACGCATCCTCGGCGCCCTGTGCCGCCGGCTCGTTGATGGTGTACACGACGTTGATGTCGGGGTTCTGCGCCAGACAGGTCTCCATAGCGGACTTGCCGCCGTCTACGGCACCGTTGGTGGGCTCGTGGCAAACGACCTCATAGTCGCCACCGCTGTAGCTGCCGGTGGCCGGCTCGTGACCGTTGCCGCTGGTGTCGACCGAGTCGACGATGCCCATGCCGTTGAGGAATCCCTGATCCCGGTAGTAGTCGACGGAGACGACCTGATCGTTGAACAGGTCGAGCATGGCGATTGTCGCCTTCTCTCCGTTGAGGGTTCCCGCGGTCCATTGACCAATCAACTGACCGGCCAGATAGTTGTCAGTAGCGAACGTGATGTCGACTGCTGTCGCCGGATCCGGTGGCGTGTCGAGGGCGATCACATACAGACCGGCTGCCCGTGCCGAATCGAGGGCAGGGACGACTGCCGGGCCGCTCGGGGTGATCAGGATGCCCTTGTCGCCACGGGCGACTGCGGCCTCGATCGCATCGATCTGGCTCTGCGTGTCACCGTCTTCCTTGCCGGCCGCAACGGTCAGGCTGACGCCGATCGAATCGGCTTCTGCCTGCGCCGAATCGGCCATAGACACGAAGAACGGATTGCTGGTGTTCTTGAGGATGAGCGAAACGCCGACGGTGCCACCCGTGGCTTGCGTCGTTGCGCTTCCTCCATCCGCAGGCGCCGCGGTTGTCGTGGTGGACGCCGTGTCGTCACCGCCACATGCCGCGATCGCCATCACCAGAGCGAAGACCATTGCGGCGAGGCGCCACGATAGCTTCGACGTGGGGACGTTGCTCATTTGTTTCCTCCCAATTGAGCTTTGCAACGTGTCTTTGACAACGTTGTCAGCGCAATCATACGAATACATTGACAACGTTGTCAAACTTTGCGAACCTTGCTACATATATCCACCCGAAAGCCGGTTCTGTCGACCATGCCGTCAAGACGCCCCACAATGCACGATGTCGCTCGCAGGGCCGGTGTGAGTCTCAAGACCGTGTCGCGGGTAGTTAACGGCGAGGGCGGCGTCAGCCCCGACTTCACCAGGCGGGTCGAAGCTGCCGTCGCCGAGCTCGACTACCGGCCGGACGATCGAGCCCGGCGTCTGCGCCAGTCGGCAGCCAGAACCGGCACTATCGGGTTCGTTCTCGCCGACGTGGCCAACCCGTTCTTCTCATCGATCTTGCGCGGCATCGAAGAGGTGGCAAGTGCTCGCGACTATCTGGTACTCGCCGGGAGCACCGACGGCTCCCCCACCAGAGAGCGGCAACTCGTCGAGCGCTTCATCGGGCGCCGGGTCGACGGCATGGTCGTCATCCCCTCCGGTGGTGGCGATGATCTGCTCCGCGCCGAGATCGAGCGCGGCTCGCCGGTGGTGCTGGTCGACCTCGACATCGAGTTCGAGCAATCCGTCGACCTCGTTCGCAGCGATCACTACGGAGGCGCCCGGACGGCTACCGAGCACCTACTCGGCCATGGCCACCGCAACATCGCCTACCTGGGTGACAATCCGGACATCATGTCGGCGCGACACCGGCTCCGCGGATTCGCCGATGCCATGGCAGCGGCAGGGGTCGAGGTCCCCGATCATCGCATTCTGGCCGGCAGCCACACCGACGCGGATTGGCGGGTCATAGGTACCGACCTGCTCCGCTCGGACTCGCACATCACCGCGGTCTTCACGGCACAGAACCTGGTCACGATGGGTGTCGTCACAGCACTCCACGACCTCGGTCTCCAACACGAGATCGCTGTGGTCGGATTCGACGACATCGACTTCGCTGAAGTGGTCGAACCCGCCATCTCGGTGATTCCACAGAAACCGAAGGAGTTGGGACGGCAGGCGGCCGAGCTTCTCTTCGGCCAGATCGACGGCGGCAGCCAACCGCGGCAGCAGATCATCGTCGGGCACCCGCTAATCGAGCGGGGCTCGGGTGAGATCGCCCCGAATGGTGCTAAACCGGCGGTTGATTGACCGTTGCGGTCGAGGCGCCTATCGAATGCAGCTTCATCAGGTTCGTCGTCGCCGCCTGGTTGGGTGGGATGCCCGCAGCGATGACGACACCGTCGCCCGGTTGCACGATCCCCAGCTCGAGCAGACTCGTCTCAGCGTGCTCGATCATGAGGTCCGTTGAGTCCACCCCGCCGAACCGCAGCGGGGTGACGCCCGAGTAGAGCGCCATGCGCCGGTAGGTCCCCTCCCGGGGCGTGTAGGCGAATATGTCGGTGTGGGGGCGGTACTTCGAGATGAGCCGGGCGGTGCTGCCGGATTCGGTGAAGGCGACAATGGCCCTCAGGTCGAGGTTCTCTGCGGCGTCGACACATGCCTGCGCAGTCGCCGAAGCGAACCGGGCGCGGTCTTCGAGGAAATGGATCTCAGGACCCCGCCCGTAATCCGGGCTCGCCTCCGCCTCGACGCAGATGCTCGCCATGGCCGCCACCGCCCGGGTCGGGTACTTGCCAACCGCGGTTTCGGAAGACAGCATCACCGCATCGCTGCCGTCGAGGACCGCGGTAGCCACGTCGCTCACCTCGGCCCGGGTCGGTCGGGGCGAGGTGTTCATCGACTCCAGCATCTCGGTTGCCGTGATTGAGATTTTGGCCCTGGCGTTGCTTTTGTTGAGGATCGCCTTCTGTGCCCTCGGCACCGCCGCATAAGAGAGCTCGACACCGAGGTCTCCCCTGGCCACCATCGCCCCGTACGCCTCGCTGAGAATGTCGTCGAGGTTTCCTAACCCCACGACACTCTCGATCTTGGCGATCACCGGTGTCCCGGGAACCAGGTTCTTGACCCGTTTGACGTCCAGACCCGACGACACGAACGACGCCGCCACATAGTCGACCTCGAGGGTTCGCCCGAAAGCCAGATCGGCGACATCCTTATCGGAAACGGCCGGCACATCGATGATCGCTCCCGGGAACGCGACCCCCTTGTGATCACGCAGAAGCCCGCCCTCGACCACCTCGCCATGCGCCGTTTCCCCGTCCCAGGACTTGACGCGGACAGAGATGAGCCCATCAGACATCAGGACCGAAGAGCCGGGGCTGAGACGAGCCGCGTGGAGATTCTCGATGTGTACCTCCTGGGCCGAGCCTTGGGCCACACCGGCACGAAGGACGACCTCACTTCCCGGCTCCAGCGTGACAGAGCCGCCGGGAAACGTCCCGACCCTGATGCGGGGGCCCTGGATGTCCTGAAGTATCGCCACCGACTTGTTCAGCTCGGCGGCGGCCCCGCGCACCCAATCGGTGAATCGGCGATGTGCGCCGTAGTCACCGTGGGAAAAATTGAGCCGGGCAACGTCCATGCCGGCAGCGACCAGTTCCCGGATCGCCTCATAGCTGGAGACGGCAGGACCGAGCGTTGCGATGATCTTTGTCTTTCTCACGGCCCGAACCATACCCAACCAAGCGCCCGACACTGGATATAGTCTTCGTCCGATGAGCAAAGCGATCCTGGCGGCCCTCCCCGTCAAGCCATTCGGTGTCGCCAAACGCCGGCTGGGTGACCGGCTCGACGAGCGCGACACGCTCCCGTCTGGGACGAGCCGTGGCGGCGCATACGGCCGCGGCCGCAACCGATGCCGGAGCGCTTGTCGCCATCGTCACCGGCGACGCCGGCGTCTCCTCCTGGGCCCGCAGCAACGGGTACCTCGTTATCGACGAGAGACTCTCGGGGCAGAGCGGTCTCGACGGCGCCGCAGAATCCGTCGTGATCGAGGCGGTGCGGCGACAGCGTCCGTGGGCAGTCATCCACGCCGATTTGCCGCTCGTGACTCCAGGGGCGCTCGCAGCGGTGTTCGATCGGTGCCGTACCCGCACGGTTCTCGTCCCTTCCTACAACGGCGGCACGAATATCATCGCCGGTCACGACGCGGAGTTCCGCTTCGCCTACGGCGACGGCAGCTTCCATCGTCACCTGGCATACAACGCTCCGGTATCGGTGGAGGTCAATCCGCAATTGGCGCTCGATCTCGACACGTCGCACGATCTGAGCAGGGCGCTGGCCCTGCCCTCAGGTCGCTGGCTGCGGGCGCTGGTGTAGGGCTTTCGCACTAGCCTCCGCCCATGACCGATACATCTGCCGGAACCGGTGTCTACGACGAGCTCGACAAGCGCCCGGCTCCACTCGCGGTCCCGGACCGCGCCCTCGCTATCGGGGCACACCCCGACGACATCGAGTTCGGTTCGGGAGGCACCCTCGCCAAGTGGGCCGCCGCCGGTTGCCGGGTCACCATGCTGGTCGTCACCGATGGCTCCAAGGGTTCCTGGGATCCCCAGACCGACCCGGCCGAACTGGCAGCAACCCGCATTGCTGAACAAAAGGCCGCCGCCGATCGGCTCGGCGCTCACGAGGTGCGCCACCTCGAGCGCGTCGACGGCGAGCTCGAGTACTCGATGGATTTGCGCCGGGAGATGTGCCGGCAGATCCGGGAGGTGCGACCGGATGTGGTACTGAGCCACGATCCGTGGCAGCGATACCAGCTGCACCCCGACCATCGCGCCACCGGCTGGGCCGTCATGGACGGTGTCATCGCCGCTCGCGATCACCTCTTTTTCCCCGAGCTGGATTTGCCCGCCCACCGGCCCGCCGCGGTCCTACTCTGGTCGGCCGACGAACCCGACCACTGGGAGGACATCACTATGGCCTTCGATGACAAGATCGCGGCGCTTCTCTGCCATTCCTCGCAGGGCACAACGACGATGGGCGGGGCCGAGCTAAGCGACGAGAATCGGGACGTATTCGTCGCCAGGATGACCGAGTGGGCGCGCAACCAGGGTGCGGCTGTGGGTCTCGGCGCCGCAGAGTCGTTCAAAAGGATCACACCGTGACCCGGTCATTGGTACTCGGTGCCGGGATCGTTGGCAGAGCAGCCGCCTCGGATCTCGATCGTCGGGGACACGAAGTCACCGTCGCAGACGTCTCTCTAGAAGCGGCCCGGGACGTCGGCGACGAGCTGGGGGTAGCATGGAGTCAGGTCGACGTCACCGACTCCGCGGCCATCGATGAGGCGCTGGCTGCCGTCGACTGTGTCGTCTCGGCAGTTCCGTATCTGTACGGCGAAGGTCTGGCGACTGCGGCAGTCGGCAACGGGTGCCACTATTTCGACTTCGGCGGCAACCCGAGCATCGTCCAACGGCAACTCCGGCTGGACACTGCGGCTCGTGATGCGAATGTTGCCGTGGTTCCCGACTGCGGGCTGGCACCCGGCTACGCCAACGTCCTCGCCGCCGGCATGATTGCCGGGGCGCCGGCCGAGGGCCTCGACGTCCAGATCCGGGTAGGAGTGCTCCCGCAAGAGCCGATCGGCAGCCTCGGCTATCAACTGGCGTTCTATGCCGGAGGTCTGATCAACGAATATGCCGAGCCATGCGAGATCATCGCCGGCGGCGTGGCAACGACCGTCGAACCGCTCGGGCGCACCGAACGCGTCATCTGGCCGGGCTTCGGGGAGTTGGAGGCTTTCTCGACCGCCGGTGGAACCTCGACCATGTGTCTCGAGTACCAGGGCCGACTCAACGGCCTCGAGTACAAGACAATCCGGTACTGGGGCCACGGGGTCGTGTTCGCCGCGCTCCGCGAGATCGGTTTCTTTGCGACCGAGCAACGCGCCAACGGTGTCGCACCGCGGGACTTGCTGATCGAATTGCTGACCGAGAACCTCCCGTCCGGGGCTCCCGACGTCACGTTGATCAGTGTCGTAGCGTCGGCGCCCGGCTATCGCCGCGAGCGTCGAGTTGAAGCCCGTAGCGACGATCGGTTTTCTTCGCTCGCCCGGACGACGGCATTTCCGGCGACGGCTCTGTGCGACATGATCACAGCAGGGACCAACCAGTTCCGTGGTGCCGCTGCGATGCACTCGGTGGCCGATCCCGATTTGCTCGAGTCCGCACTGGCGCGGTTGGGGATTGTTGCCATCGACGTGTAGGCAAGCGTGCGGTTTTTGCCTGCGCCACTAGGCTGTCTGCCATGCAAGAGAACGTAGCTGTCGTCACCGGCGGCACCGGAGGTGTCGGCCGCGCTCTTATCCCCTATCTCGTACGGCGCGACTTCAAGATCGCCGCCACGTACCTGATTCCAGAAGAAGCTCGCAAGCTCGAGGACGAGCTCGATCTCGATGAGGACCGCCTGATCCTGCGCCGCTGTGATTGCACCGACGCCGAGGCGGTCGAGTCCATGTTCAAAGACGTCGTCGCGATCTTCGGACCGCCGAACGTGGTGACTGCACTCGTCGGGGGGTGGGCGGGGGGCCGCGACGTTGCCGAGACCGACCCGGTCCGTTTCGACAGGATGATCGACCTCAACCTCAGGTCGACCTTCTATGTCTTGCGGGCGGCCCTGCCGTACATCCGCGACGTGGAGTGGGGTCGGATCGTCGCCATCGGGAGCCGGGCTGCTACCGACAATCCCGCCGGACAGGCCATGTTCAATGCGTCCAAGGCGGCTGTCACCTCCCTTGTGCAGACGCTGGCCAAGGAGCTCGACGACACGAACGTGACGGCCAATGTGCTGGTGCCTTCGCTCATCGATACCCAGGCGACGAGGCGGGCACTCCCCTACGCCGACTACATGCACTGGCCCAAGCCGGGCGAGATCGCCGAGGTACTCGACTTCCTGCTCAGCCCTGCGTCGGAGATCATCAACGGCGCGACCATCCCCGTGTTCGGCAAGGTGTGAGTTCCACCAAGACGGTCTTCGTAACCGGCTCAACGGAGGGCATCGGCCTGGCGACGGCCGAGATGCTTCTCGAATCAGGCCACAGAGCCATCGTGCATGCCCGCAACGACGAGCGAGCTGCGGATGTCCGCGCTTCGCTCGATACGCCCGTGATCATTGGCGATCTGACGAGCCTGGTCGAGACAAGCGCTGTCGCCGAGGCGATCGAGACCTACGGGCCGCTCGACGCCGTGATACACAACGCCGGGGTATACGAATCGGGCGGGCGGGTCGACACGGACGACGGGCTGGAGCGCACATTTCAGGTCAACGTGCTTGCCCCGTATGTGCTCACCGGCCGCATCCCGCTCCCGTCCCGCCTCATCTACATCTCGTCGGGCATGGCGTCCGGCGGCGACATCGTGCTCGACGACCTGCAAAGAGATCACCGCCCCTGGTCGGGAACAGGCGCCTACCAGGACTCGAAGGTGTGTCTGCTGGCACTGTCGCTGGCGATCGCCCGGCGGTATCCCGACACCTTGGTATCCGCCGTCTGCCCGGGCTGGGTGAAGACACGGATGGGTGGCGCCGGCGCTCCAACCGATGTCCGCACGGGAGCAGCGACCCAGGTGTGGCTGGCCACGAGCGACGATCCGGCTGCCCTTCGCTCCGGGCGGTTCATGCGGCACATGGCCGGGTTGAGCTTTCCCGGACCGGCTACGGTCGAGGCGTCCCAACATGGACTGGTGGAGGCGTGCGCCCGGCTCAGCGGTGTCGATCTACCTGCCCCCAGCGAGCCCACCGCCGGATAGCCCGCGAAAGCGCCCGCGGGCTGGGCGGTCGGCGGCCGGGCGATTCAGGTCGTCTGGTTCGTAACGGAGACGCAGCTCGGGGTACCCCGTCTCCTCATTGATCCGTCTGTCTACCGGCTCGAAGCCATATGCCTCGTAGAAGCTGCGGCCGATCGCGTTGGCTTCGAACACGCTCAGTTCGAGGACCGGGCATGTGACGAGAGCGGCGTCCAGAGGGCCGTGGCGATACCCCGTCGCTGGCAGTCGGGATCGACGAAGATACCGCCGACCTCGGTGCCGATCAGCGAGAGGAACCCGACAACACGTCCCCCGGTGTCGTGGACCATCGTCTCGGAGATGGGGAGCCAGCGCTCGGCAATCTGGCGCCGCTCCGTCGCAAGGAACTCTTCGGTGAGAAATGAGTGTGCGCTCACCGATACCGCGTACCAGACACCGAGCAGCTCGTCCAGGTCGTCATCGACGTAGGCGCGAATCATGCGATACCCACACTACGCGGGCAGGCACCCGCTAGGCGGCAGGTTCGATGGACACGATCTCGTTTTGGTTGATCGACTCCGTCCCGGCCGGGTCGCGGAGCAAAACGGCACGGGCGCCGTAGGGCGCCTCCATCCCGAGATACTCACCGACGGTTGTGCCCGTGGCCGTGGTGGCGATGTATGTGGTCCCCCTGCGGAGGTTGTTGAGGTCGGCGCGTGAGCGCGAGGTGTGTTCTACCGTCATTCGGTATTCCTTTGATTCATTTCTTCGTAGTTACGGCTCTTCGTAGTTACGGCTCTTCGTAGTTACGGCTCTTCGTAGTTACCGCTCTTCGCAGTTACCGCTCTTCGCAGTTACCGCTCTTCGCAGTTACGCCGTCGTGCGGACTGCGTCACCCACCGAAGCGGCGCGGCTCAGCGAACTTGACCATGAGGTCCCGGCCATTCATGGATGAGCCGTTCAACGCGGCCAGAGCCTCTCGGGCGGAGGTGTCCGCCATGTCGACAAAGCCATATCCCTTGGACCGGCCGGTGCGCCTGTCGGTGATAACAGTCGCCTGATGGACCTTACCGAAGCGGCCGAATAGGGCCTCGACGTCCCGCTCGGTTGCGCTCCAGGGCAGGTTGGCGACATAGAGACTGTTGGACGTCTCGGTTTTGCGCGGTTTCTTCGGTGCTGGTGCTCTGCCCTCGGGCCGGCGCCTTGAGCTTTCCCGGGGACCCCCGGGCGACGGCTCCCCGACCCGGTAGCCACCGCTCTCCAACTCGTCGAGGCGAGGCGATTCGATCGGAGCATCGAGGTTGAGGTCTCGCTGCATCTGGCGAACCACCTTCTGCTGGCTCGAGGTGACGAGGCTGACGACGACACCGCTGGCACCGGCGCGGGCCGTGCGCCCCGACCTGTGCAGGTAGTCCTTGTGGTCTGCCGGTGGATCGAAATGGATGACGGACTCGACAGCGTCGATATGGATGCCGCGGGCCGCGACGTCAGTAGCAACCAGGGCCTGGGCCCTGCCAGACGAAAAGCTCTGCAGCGCCCGGCTGCGCTGGCTCTGCGAACGCCCACCGTGCATCGCCACGGCATCGACACCGAGTGTGCCCAGCTGCCTGGCGAGCCGGTCCGCACCGTGGCGAGTCCGTGTGAAGATGATGGATCGACCTGACGAGCCGACGACATCGGCGGCGTGCTTGACCCGATCGTTGTGATCCACCCGCCAGAAGAGGTGCCGAGCGTCGATCAGCTCGGCCTCGACCGCGGCGGCTTCGTGACGGATCGGGTTCGTTTGGTACTTCTTGCTGAGGAGCGCGATGTCACCGTCGAGAGTCGCCGAGAACAGCATCATCTGCCGGCGTGCGGCGGTCTTGTCGAGGATCCGTTGCACAGCCGGCATGAATCCCATGTCCGCCATACGGTCGGCCTCGTCGACCACCACGATGGTGGCGCGGCCGAGATCGACATCTCCCTGCTCCATGAGGTCTTCGAGACGACCCGGTGTAGCGACGAGCACATCGACGCCCCGGCGAAGCGCGGAGCGCTGCGGACCGTAGCCGACACCGCCGTACACGGCAGACACATGTCGGTGCATCGCCTTGCCGGGAGCCGTCAGCTCCTTCTTGATCTGCTCGGCGAGCTCGCGGGTCGGCGCGAGGATCAGCGACGCGGGACGGTTCCGGTCAGCCTGGTCGACACGCGCCAGCAGCGGCAGCCCGAAGGCGAGCGTCTTGCCCGACCCGGTAGGTGCCTTGCCGCAGATGTCGTGGCCGGCAAGCGCGTCCGGGATGGCGGCCTCCTGTATGGGGAATGGTTCTGTGATTTTGCGCTGACTGAGCATATGAATGATCTTCTCGGGCAGCCCGAGGTCGGCAAAGCTGGTGGACATCGTGTTCTCCTGGCCCGCTGCGGGGCAGATTGGTTGTATTCGTTCGGTCTCGCCGCGAACGCGCCGCCGGTATAGCCAACACGTTCGAGCTTCGGCCGAAGAGGCGGTCCAACCGGATGAGAGAATCTTGCCGTTCAACCACCAGGGAAGCGACAGTGCGCTGGCCTCCACCCGGTGCGGCGGATGAAACAGTAGCAGGTATCGACCGTTTGAGAAGCGATTACCCCGACAACATGCCCCAGATCGGTGCCCACCGCTTCGCCGAACGGATACGACCCAACCCGATTCCGATCCCTGGCATACTGGCCTCCCGACTTTGGAGGCATCGTGTATGACGTCGCACTGAGCGTGCTCTCGTGTCTGCGCGCCGGCACGGCCGTCCATGTCGCCTGGGTGGTCTCCCCCACGCCCGCCGACCCCGGAGAAGCCGTCGCCATCACCCCCGGTGGGGGGCGGATGGGCAGCCTGATGGGCGGGGCACTCGACCATGCGATAGCCGAAGCCGTCCGTGGCCTCGACGACGGCGGCCGGCTCGTCGAAGTCACCCTCGGGCCCGTGGAGGCCCTTATCACCGGACAACCCGAAGGTACGACCGTCACTCTGGCGCTGATCGCCGGGAGCGCCCTTCCCATCGACGTCTGGGAGGACCTGACGGCGCGCCGGGCGACACGATTCGCACTGCGGGTCGACGGAAGACACCTCGATCAACCCGACCAACTCGAACCCGATGCTCCGGGCATCGAGCTCTCCGCCGACCGCCTCGTGACCTCGCTCGTCCCGGTGACTCGCGTCGTGATCTCAGGGGCCGGACCAATCGCTGCTGCGCTGGGCGATGCATTCGCACTCATCGGCTGGCAGGCTTCGGTGTTCGCCGACGTGAGTGCAGCCGCCGGGTTGATGGCGACGCTTGCCCCGATCGATGCGGTCATCGTGATGGGGCACGACGTCGAAACGGCGGGACGGGCCCTCCAGGCCGCCATCGAGTCGGGAGCGGGATACATCGGCTCGATCGGATCGCCGCGTATGCAGGAGCTGCGGAGACAATGGTTGGCGTATCGTGACGTCGGCTGGGATGAGCGTGTCCGGGGGCCGGCCGGGCTCTCTATCGGTGCATCCAGCCCGCCCGAAATTGCCATCTCGATCGTGGCAGAGGCCATCTCGGCACAGCACTCTCAGCAGGAACACCGCTGATTCGGGCTTGATTGGCTGCTACATTTGGTCGGTAAGGAGACAACATGGACCAGCGACGCCAACCCGACGATGCCACCTCGATGTGGTCGTCACCAGCGGACGATCAGGTCCTGTTGGATGCCGATTGCAGCCCGACCAAGGTGTGCCGCAATGTGGTCGGCATGAGCTTTGACGGGTTTGCTGCTCCCGGGACCGATCTGCGAAGCGCGTGGCGAGAAACGCTGGAGCGCGATGGCAAGCTCTCCGGCGACAGCGCCAGCCTGCGCGAGCTCGTACTCGGTCCGCAAGACGCTTGAGTCAGTGCACCAGGCCGGGCGCGTGAACACCTCGATGCCGCAAAGCGTTTCTGCGCTCGATGCGATGCTCCGCAGCGACGGCTATCTCCCCGACCGCGGACTGAGTACGGCCGCGTACATCGCCATCACTCTCGGCCGCCCCCTCCTCCTCGAGGGTGAGGTGGGCGTCGGCAAGACCGAGTTGGCCAAGACGCTGGCCACCGTGTTCTCCCGCCGCTTGATCCGCCTCCAGTGCTACGAGGGGATCGACACCAACCAGGCCCTCTACGAGTGGGACTATGCGCGCCAGATGCTCCACATTCGGGCGCTGTCCGAGCACCAGCTCACCGACGAACGCTCCGTCGATGTGCTCTTTGGCGAGAAGTTCCTGCTCGAGCGCCCGCTTCTCGAGGCGGTGCGAGCGGGCAACAGCTGTGTCCTGCTCATCGACGAGGTCGACCGCGCCGACGACGAGTTCGAGGCGTTCCTCCTCGAGTTGCTCTCCGACTTCCAGGTGACGATTCCGGAGGTCGGCACGATCAAGGCCACGTCTCGCCCGCTGGTCGTCCTCACATCGAACCGGACGAGGGAGCTACACGATGCGCTGAAGCGCCGCTGCCTGTACCACTGGATCGACTACCCGACCGCGGAGCGCGAAGAGGAGATCGTCCGGTCCCGGATCCCCGACGTCCCCGAGACCCTCGCCGCCAAGGCGGTTGCTGCGGTGCATCGCCTTCGTGGGCTCGATCTCGCCAAGCCACCGGGCGTGGCGGAGACGATCGACTGGGTCGAGGCGCTACAGGCGCTCGGCGCCGGTGATCTCGATGAAGGCACCCTCATGTACTCGCTGGGGTCGGTGATCAAAGATCGGGACGACCTCGAAGTCGTCTCACGACGGGCCGGGAGCATCGTCGGTGGAGGATGACCGGGGACCCCTCG
Organism: uncultured bacterium; assembly: GCA_963801165.1. Taxonomy (GTDB): domain Bacteria; phylum Actinomycetota; class Acidimicrobiia; order Spongiisociales; family UBA5794; genus JAAETI01. The sequence goes on along the minus strand of CAWDDT010000010.1, from coordinate 28,318 downwards.
GTACGCTCCTCGGGTTCTGCACGTTCGTCCGGCAACACGACCTTCCGGTGGGTACGGACGATGCGATGGCGTTCACCACCGCGGCGGCGCTTCTCGATCCCGCCCGGATGGAGGATGTCTATTGGGCGGGTCGGGTCACGCTGGTCCACGGTCGCAATCAGATCCCCATCTACGACGCTTGCTTCACCGAGTACTTCCTCGGCGGCAACACCGAAACGCGCACGCCGAGCGTACCGCCGCAGCTGGCCGCCCGCGGTGTCGACGCCGTGTTCGATGTGCCTTCCGGCGAGCAGCCCGAGGAGGGTGAGGATCAGAACGAGACACGCCTCGGCGCCGAGGCCTCTGCGGTAATCGTCAACCATTCGAAGTCGTTCGCAGAGTGCACCGAGGATGAACTCGAGTCGCTGCGCCGAATCATCGCAAAGCTCAGAGCCGCCCCGCCTCTTCGCCGGACCCGCCGCCACCGCGGATCGACGCGCGGTCGGCGGCTCGATCTCCGCAGGATGGCGAGGGAGACGATGCGCTCCCACGGTGAGCCCGGGGATCTCTGGTGGAGACAGCGTCGCCAACGTGCCCGGCCGCTCGTGCTCATCCTCGACATATCCGGTTCGATGGCCGACTATTCGCGCAACCTTCTCCAGTTTGCCCATTCCACTCGTACGGCGACCAGCCGGGTCGAGGTGTTCTGCTTCGGTACGCATCTCACCCGCATCACACCGTCGCTACGCCGCCGCAAACCGGACGAGGCGCTCGAACGGGCCGGTGAAGAGGTTGTCGATTGGGCGGGCGGAACCCGCATCGGAGCCTCGCTCGACGAGTTCGTCCGCCGCTATGCAAGGCGTGGGATGGCACGCGGAGCCTTCGTCATCATCTGCTCCGATGGCCTGGATCGTGGCGACCCGGCCCTCCTCGACGATGCGCTGGCGCGGCTCGGCCGTTTGTGCCACCGCATCATCTGGATGAATCCCATGTATGCACCTGGCGGGCTCTCGGCCACGAGCCTGGGCATGTCGGTGGCGCTTCCCCACATCGACCTCCTATGGTCGGGGCACAATCTGGAGAGCCTCGAAGAGTTCGCGACAACTCTCCCCGGCATCCGATAGGAGTCACCGTGCGTTGGAGCGTATCGCTGAGGGCCCAAGGAGATCGTCCCATGGCTCATGAGGAGATCCTGGAATTGGCCGACGCGGTGGCTCCCTACGAGGGGATCGCCAGCGGCATCGGGGCAACTACTTACGGCGCCCAGATCGTCATCGAGGCACCTACGTCAGGCGACGCCCTCGAACGTGCCCAGGAGGTCTTCGAAGCCGCGGCCGCCCGGGCCGGACTTCCGGCGTGGCCCGTCGTTTGGGAGACGCCGATCTCGGAGGACGACGACTTCGAGGATCTTCCATGATCCGCCTCGGATCGCTCGGGGGTTACCCCTTCGAAGGGCCCCGGGTCCTCGGCGGATGGCACCCGCCCCAGGCACCCGGCATCTTCGCCATCCTGGCTCGACCCGACCCGGAGTCCGAACGGTACGAGGTCATCTACCTCGGCCACGCCGAGGACATGTCAGACGCCGGCTTGCCGTTCGAGCATCCTCTTGCAGATCGTTGGATCGACCGGGCGGGCGGGAAGTGGAGTCTGTGGATCGCCTTCTATACGATCCCCGGAGGGCTGCCCTCGCATAGAGAGCGCATCACCCAGGAGCTGATCGCCACCTATCACCCGAGCTGCAACCCGGACCAGTACGACCGCGCCTGGAAAGACGAGTGGATCGGGTCATACGGGGAAGCTCCCACCACAAAGCCGCTCACCACCGGGCGCGACGCGCCGTCGAGCTGACCACCCGAAGGCAGCTTCGCCGCCATTCGTGGTTCATGGTCCCAGCCAAGCAGACAGCAGTCGGCGCGTTGCCCGATGCGAGTTCGGGTTTGGCGACGATTAGCCGGCTTCCAGATCGGTTGGTGTACACGGGCGACCACCCGGCCTCCAGCAGGCGGCGCCAGGCGTGTAGTCACCTCAGGATTGTTGAGAGGGGCAAGCGCAGAAGTGTCACCGAGGTAATACGGCTTCAACCCCATGCGGCGCGGCGGGCATCTGGGTCTTGGCGCATCATTTGGGCAATCCCGGGCGGTTCGTGGGAACCTCCGATTGGTGATGTGACGTCGGAAGGGGGTATGTCGATGTGGCGGAGGTCGTTGGTTGCTGGTGTCGTGCTGTCTGTGGCCGCGTGCGGCGGCGGGTCAGTGTCGACAGGGGTTCCCAATTCGTCGGGGAGTACCTCGTCGGTGACGTCGGCACCGGCTGACACAACGGCTACCAGGGCAGATGCTTCCACGCCGACGGATGTGCCTGCGGTCGAGAGTTTGCCGATGTGTTATGAGGTGGGCTATCCGACTGCGCCGGAGGATTGGTATGCCGACACTCCTGTCTATGTGGGTAATGAGATGCCGGTCGACGAGGTTCGGCGGTTCGCTTCCGGATGGCCGGGCTACCAGAGCATCTGGATAGACCGGAGACACAACGGCTGGATCTCGGTCGGGTTTGTTGACGGTGATGTTGCGACCTATCAGGCGGCGCTCGAAGAGAGGTTCCCGGATGTTGGTGTGGTCGCGGTGGAGATGCCATACAGCCGTGCCCAACTCGACGAGATCCAAAAGCGCATCACCGGTGCTCTGCCGGACGACATGGATGTCTCCGGGTACGAGGCCCGTGGCGTTGTGAGGGTTTGGGTAGGCCGGCTCACCCCGGAACGTATCGCGAACGTCGAGGAGGTTGCCGGTGACGACCCGGTGTGTCTGGAGGGGCTGGACCCGGTAAGGACACCCGAAGCCGGACCACAACAACCCGGCGGCGATGGGTGGGTCTACCTGGGCGTGGTCAATCACGCTTTGACCGATAGGCCGACCGTTGCCGCCGACGCCGCCTCGTTCAACGAGTTGTGGGAGCAGCTTGGTGCTGATGGCACGTTGCCGAGCGCCGACTTCGAGACTCACATCGTGGTGGGTTTCTCCGTTACCTACGGCGGGTCCTGTCCCGAGACTGGGCCTGTCAGATGCTTTGTGTAAGTGGGGTGGCCTGACATAGTGGCCCTGGACGCGGGTGGCGTTTGGGGTCTGTGGAAGGACCCACTGATGATGATTGACAAGGACGAGGCGACGGAGGTGGCGAAGGCTGCTGCGACTCCGCTGGTGTCGGCTGAGGTGTTGGACGAGTTGATGGCTCGGGTCAATGATGAAGGAGCCGAGCTGTTGGGCCCTGAGGGGCTGTTGTCGCAGGTGACCAAGGCGGTGTTGGAACGGGCTTTGGATGAGGAACTGACTGGCGAGTTGGGTTATGAGAAGCATGACCCGGCGGGTCGGGGTTCTGGTAACTCGCGGAACGGCACCAGTTCGAAGACGGTGTTGACCGATATCGGTGCTATCGATTTGGAGATACCTCGGGATCGGAACGGCGATTTCGAACCGAAGATCGTCCCTAAGGGCACGACCAGGTTGAAGGGCTTCAATGAGCGGATCATTGCGTTGTATGCCCGAGGGATGACGGTTCGTGATATCCGTTCTCATCTCGCAGAGATCTACGGGGTTGACGTGTCACCGGATCTGATCTCGAAAGTCACCGACGCTGTGTGGGATGAACTCGAATCCTGGCGCAACCGGCCGCTGGATGCGGTGTATCCGATTGTCTATATCGACGCTCTGAACATCAAGATCCGAGACGGGATCGTCCAGAACCGCCCGGCCTATCTGGCCGTCGGAGTTGATTTGGAGGGCCGCAAACACGTCCTTGGGATCTGGATCGGCGACTCGAACGGTGAAGGCGCCAAGTTTTGGCTCAAAGTGCTTTCCGAACTCAAGAACCGCGGCGTCAACGACGTGTTGATCGTCGCCTGTGACGGTCTCAAGGGTCTCCCCGAATCGATCGAAACCGTGTGGCCACAAGCAGTGATCCAGACATGTGTCGTGCATCTGCTGCGAGGTTCGTTCCGATACGCCTCATACAAAGACCGCAAGAAGATCGCCACCGCGCTCCGGCCGGTCTACCAGGCGACATCAAAGGAAGCCGCCGTCGAGGCGCTCGGCAACTTCGAAGACGATTACGGGACAAAGTATCCCGCCATCGTCAAGTTGTGGCGGGACGCTTGGGAAGAGTTCACCCCCTTCTTGGACTATCCGCCGGAGATCCGCCGAGTGGTTTACACCACCAACATGATCGAATCGATCAACTACCAGCTACGGAAGGTCACCAAGAACCGGGGGCACTTCCCCACCGAGAAAGCAGCCCTCAAACTGCTTTATCTCGCGGTGCGTAACATCACTACCAACAGAGGAGGTGACACCGGCACAGGAACATGGGGATGGAGCAAGTGCCTCAACGCACTCGCCATCTACTTCCCCGGACGATTCACCATCGTCTAACCAAAACCGAATGCCACCCACTTACACAAACGTGCTGACACCCCCTTCGACGACGTCGTCATCGAAGGTGACCTGGTCTACCCGGTCATTCCCCACCTGAGTACCGCATACTCATGTACAGACGACAAGGACGGGAGCATCTACCTGGTCGCCATCGAGCGTGACCGGCTCCCTGCGCCCCCCTTCCGCCTCTCCAACGACAAAGAGACGGTCCTCGAGGCACAGGTGACAGCCGACCTCCGCCAGCCGGGAAGCGTCCCCACCGAAGACGAGATCGCAGACATCACCAGGACGCTGCCACGCACTGCGACCCGGACACCGCTGCTGATCGAAACCGGCTACCCGTGGACGATCACGATCGATCTCGGCTGCGGCATCAAATACCTGGGAGTCATCAACGGGGTCGGCTGGTACAACGACAACGCCACCGACATCCCCGCCGAATGGGAGGACGCCGCGGTCGATAGTCTCCTCGACGTGGAACTCCTCATCGAGGACGGACCCGAACCGAGCCTCACCGCCTCAGCAGCGGGGCAAGACATGCTCTTCAAGCCGGGCCCCCGTAGCGGGGCCCCATGCGACTAGTTACTGGCGACCTGCTCGCCGCGCTTCCATCGCTTCGACAGAACCACTGCCAGCGTTCGCTGCATCGAGCGGCCGGGTGCCGTTCTCGCGCGGCTGAGTATTGCGCTCGATACTGCAACAGAATGTGCGATATCGCCCATGTTCGGCGGTCGGGGCGGGCTAGGAGTCAGGCTACGTGCAGGAACCGGCGGATTGCTTCACGGATGATCTCGCTGGTGGTGGTGTGGTCCGTTTCGGCTCGTGCTTCGATCGCTGCTCTCAGCTCCGGATCGATACGAACCGGCACGACGTCTGCCGGTGCAGATCCCATTGAGGGGCGCCCGCGACGTCGGGTCTTGAGAGCATCGACGTCGTAGTCAGCTTCCTCAACTTCGACGGCAAGACGGTCAAGTTCATCGTCGGTGAGAATGTGGCCACTTTCGGTACGGTGGACGTTCATGTCGGTCATGGTATCTCCTCGCCCGGGAACGGGAGCAGTTCGTAGAACGTGGGACGCAGCGGCATGGCGTGGATCACCAGCTCAGCCCGGTCGGCAAGTTCGAGCCAGATGATCTCAAGGAGGTTCCCGGCGTAGTCGGGTCCGATGGCGAGGACCTTGGGCGGGTCGGCCGCGGGCTCGAGATCGATGACTGTGATGGCGTTGCTGATCGCATGGACAATGGCGGCGGCGTCGATGCCGTGGTTGTGTGCTGTCCGATGGATTTGCACATCTCAATATCGTAATACGTAATACACCGCGCTGGAACCCCTACCTGGCAGACCTCCGCTACCGCCGGTGGTCGATACACCGCACGGCGAGGTGCCAATCTGCACTACTGGGTGATGTGTTCGTCATCTGCCTGATTAAGGACCCATGAACACAGCACTCCGGCCGTGGTGTGCCGACTCCGCATTCCCCGTACCGATATGGGCGAAACCCGGGTCCTTAGCCGGGGGGACCAAACCCGGTCACGATTTGTAGGCGACACCTTCGAGCTGGCGGGTACGCCGGATGCCCATGGCCGGCTTGGCCGGGCCCCGCTCGGCCGCCGCCTCGTGATCGAAGGTCGCTCCGGCGACGATGCCCTCGGCCATGCCGTAGAGAAGCGGAAGCGCCCCGGCGACCACACGGCCGGTGCTGTTGATGCTTCCCAGCCCACCGTCGATCACTTCGGCGTTCGCTTTCACCTCCCAGACAAGATCGGCGCACTCCTCCAGAACGGTGGCGATTCGCGTGAGCTGCCCGCCGACGATGTACAGATATACGGCCAGGCCTGCGATGAGCAGAACGATGTCGATGACTGTGAATACCGCCATCACGCACGCACCTTGTCGAGGACACGACCCAGGAACAGATGATGTTGGAGCCCTTCGATGAGGACCGAGTCGACCCGCTTTGCGGTGTCGGCGATGAGCTCGGCATCGCTGGTGTTTGCCACCGCAGCCCGCAGAGTTTCGCGGACCATGCCCACCCGCTCTTCGATCCTGCGAACCAGGAGAACGAGGATGGTCAACAACCCCGCCACCGCCACTACGACCACCAGGCCGAGGATGTTGGCCAGCTGCCAGAACTGGTCGTGTGTGAACGCAATAAGCATCATCTCAGCCTCCCAGCCGCTGTCGTCCGCGCTTCAAGCCGTCGACGATGACCTCTGCCGATTCGATCGTGGTGGACAGCTGGGCCAGCGCCGCCGTGTTCACCACCGCCTTCTGCAGACCGCTGTTAACGGCATCCGCCTGCTCACCGATCCGCCGGGCGAGAAGCAGGATCGGCACGACCAGGGCGACGACGACAACAACGATCACGATGCCGATCGTGTAGCCGATCACCCATCCGGTGTTCGATGCCAATATCAAGTGCAACATCCCTCCTCCTCAGATGCTCGCGGCGAAGTCACGAACCGGCGCCAGGTTGGCGTTGACAGAAGCCACCGCGTCCGGCACCGGGGCCGTCTTGTCGACGATGACGTTGACTCCACCGATGAGGGCGTCGAGGGTCTTGGCCACCGCCCACAGGTGGAAGATCACGCGTATCAAACCGAGGGCTGCCGCGGCAATGATCAGTCCCGCTATTACGAGTGTTATGACTGCAACCGTATCCATGCGCTCCTCCTAGCCCAACAGCTTCGCGACCGAACCGGCGTAGCGAACCGCCCCGTTCGCAACCTCGGCGATCGTGTCGTCGGTGACGGCGAGACGGTCCGGCACATCGGCAACCTCCCCGATTACCGCAACCCCACCGGCAAGGGCTCGATCAGCCGCGCCTCTGATTCGCTCCAGCGCCGCCAGCACACGGTTCAACAGTGCGACCAACACCGGCACGACGGCCAACAGGAGCACGACGTTCCCGAGCGTCCACCACACGTTTGCGAGTGTCCACAACATCCGTACCTCCTATTCCGTAGCCGAGTCGTAGGGAAGGAAGAAGCGACGGCCGACCCTGCGCAGCGCCATCCAGAGGGCCTGAAGCGCAATCGAGAAGCCGCTCGCCGGCCGGGCATCCCCCGGCACATAGTCGATCCCCTGCTCGAGAGCGGTGAGCTTCGCCGTCATGTTCGTCGAGAACTGGTCGATGAGGATGGCGGTGACGTCCTGCACCATGCCCCGCCCGTATTGCGCCGCAGCTCCGGACAGTTGCAGGGACTGCTCGATATCGACCCGGCTGCCGGCTCCACTGGGAACCACTGCGGCGTTCAGCAGCAGCGCCGCCTCACCACGGCCCTTTCGCTCGGAGCCGGAGGCGTCGACCACGATCCGTCTGTTTGCCTCGTCGCGCTGGCGAACGCTCGCCTTGCCGGCGAAGTTGAGCTTCACCGGCCCCATCCCGATAACGACGGTCCCGGAGTAGTTGTCGTCGTCGATCTTCTCGGAGATGTCGGCACCAGGTAGGCACGATGCGACGGCTGGGATGTCGTTGAAGAACTCCCACACCTTGTCGGGTGACTGGCCGACTTCGAAATCACTCTTGATCTGCATCAACGCTCCTCAGATACTCTTCCGGGTTTGTGGAGAACGACTTCCTGCAGGCCGGACAGCAGAAGTAGTAGGTCGTACCCTCGTATTCGTAAGGGCGTCCGGACTCGTCGGCGGTGACCTCCATCCCGCACACGGGATCGATCGCCGTGGCCGGCATCGCAACCGGCGTTGCACCACCGCTGGGAACCAACTCACCGCGCGCCCGTGCCGCCACCAGGTCGGCGAGAATCGACACTGCCATCTCGGTGTGCGACGTCTGGCCGAGGTCTATCCCGACCGGTGCCCGAATCGCGGCGACCACATCCTCGGGTGCGCCCGCGTCACGCAGATAGGCGCGCACCGCGTCACCACGCCGGGATGAAGCAACGAGCCCCACATACGAGGGCTCGGCATCCAGTGCGGCCAGGAGTAGGTCCTCATCGCCGTCGCCCTGGGTAGCGATCACGACCGCGGCGCCCTTCGGTACGTCCCCGGGAAAAGCACCCTCTGCCAGCACGGCGTTCCATCCGAGGGCGGCCACCAGATCGTTGAGCGTCTGCGCCATCGGCGATCGGCCCACGACCACGACCGTGGGGTCGGGGATCATCGGCTGTATGTGCAGCTGAAGGGCACCATTGCTCTGACACGTCATGGGCACCGAGATCATTCCTTCCCGCGCCTCGGCGGCCAGATCGTCACCGCCGATAAAGAGGAGCTTGGACTTGTTGTCCGCCAGGGCGGCAAGCGCCTCCCTGACGAGGATGGGCTGGGCACATGCGCCGCCGATCCAGCCGAAGGTGGAACCGTCGGCGTGTACGACGATCTGGTAGCCCTCCTTGCCCGAGGTCGGTGATTGTCTCCAGACGACCGTGCCGAGCACAAACGCCTCGTTGCGCATCGTGAGCTCGCGGGCATGCTCGACCACCGCCCAGCCATTGTATGAGCCGCCTTTCATCATTCCATCCTCACCGGCGGAGCACCTGAGACGTCGGTTCGCTCCGTGATCGCTTTGTAGACCCGGTCCGGGAGCAGCGGCATGTCGACGTTGCGCACGCCATAGTCCTTGAGGGCATCCATGACGGCATTGACAAACGCCGCCGGACCGCCGACGGTGGCGCACTCCCCAATGCCCTTGGCCCCAATCGGGTGGTGGGGGCAGGGGGTGACGACCTCATGCAGCTCGTATCCGGGTGTCTCCCATGCCGACGGCAGCAGATAGTCGGTGTAGTTGCCGCCGATGCAGTTACCGTCCTCGTCGAAGGTGATGAATTGCATGTTGGCCATGGCGTAGGCCTCGGTGAGGCCGCCCATGATCTGGCCTTCCACGATCATCGGGTTGATCCGGACGCCACAGTCGTCGACGGCGACAACTCGCAGCACGTCCCACACACCGGTTTGCGGGTCGACCTCGACGGTGACGATGTAACAGCCGAACGGCCAGGTGAGGTTGGGAGGGTCGTAGTAGGCGACGTTCTCGAGCCCCGGCTCCATGCCATCGGGCATGTTGGAGTAGGCCGCCATGGCGCACTCCTGGATGGTCACGCCACGCTGCGGCGCGCCACGAAGGTAGAAGCGCCCGAGCTCCCACTCGATGTCCTCTTCGGAGGCTTCGAGCAGATGCGCCGCCAGCTTGCGGGCCTTGGCCCGGATCTTCCTGGCTGCCATCGCCACGGCCGCCCCCGCCACCGGCGTGCTGCGCGAGGCGTAGGTGCCCATTCCGAAGGGCGCCGTGTCGGTGTCCCCCTCCTCGACGATCACGTCTTCGGCGGGGATGCCCAGCTCGTGGGCGACGATCTGGCCCCATGTCGTCTCGTGTCCCTGCCCCTGGGTCTTGGCACCCGTCCGCAGCAGCGCCTTGCCGGTCATGTGAACCCGCAGCTCGGCCGAGTCGAACATCTTGATGCCCAGGATGTCGTACTCGCGGCTGTTGCCGGCACCGAGCGGCTCGGTCATCGTCGAGATCCCCAGACCGAGGAGACGCCCCTGTTTCTTGGCCTCCTCCTTCTCTTTGAGGAAGTCCTGGTACCCGATCGCCTCCAGCCCGACATCGAGACACTTGGCGTACTGCCCGGAGTCGGTGAGGAACCCGAAAGCCGTGCGATGGGGGAAGTCGTCGTCGCGAACGAAGTTGATCCGGCGGAACTCCGCTTGATCCATGCCGAGATCATCTGCCGCGGCCTGGACCATTCGCTCCTGGAAGAACATCGCCTCGGTGATGCGGAACGAGCAGCGGTAGGCGACCCCACCCGGCGCCTTGTTCGTGTACACGCCCTGTGCGGTGAGGTACGCCGCCGGGATGTCGTAACACGAGAACGCGGCGTGGATGAGACCGATCTTGAACTTGCTCGGCTGCGCATCGGAGAAGAACGCCCCGTGATCGGAGTCGGTGTGCATGCGCACCCCGAGGATCTTCCCGTCGTTGCGGAGCGCCAGCTCACCCTTCAGGTAGATGTCGCGGGCAAAGCCGGTCGAGATCAGGTTGCCCGACTTGTCCTCGATCCACTTCACCGGCTTCTCGAGCAGGATCGAGGCCAGGATGGAAACCACATAGCCCGGGTACACCGGCACCTTGTTGCCAAAGCCGCCGCCGATGTCGGGAGCGACGATCCGGATCATGTGCTCGGGCAACTCGGCCACGAGCGCCACCGCGGCCCGGATGATGTGCGGGGCCTGCGACGTCATGTAGACGGTCAGCTTCGACGTCGCCCGGTCGAAGTCGGCGATCGAGCCGCACGTCTCGATGGGTGACGGGTGCGACCTGGGGTAGTGCATCTCGATCTTGGAGACCACGTCGGCGCGGCTGAAGGCGGCGTCGGTGCCCGCCTTGTCGCCCACTTCCCAGTTGAAGACGACGTTGTCGGTCTGGTTCGCCTTGTCGTCGCGGATTATGGCAGCGTCGGCGGCGCGCGCCTGCTCCGGGTTGACGATCACCGGCAGCGGCTCGTACTCAACGATGATCGCCTCGCAACCGTCCTTGGCGATGTAGGGGTCGTCGGCAATGACCGCCGCTACCTCCTGGCCCTGGAACCGCACCTTGTCGGTTGCCAGCACCGCCTGGGTGTCATAGGAGAGAGTCGGCATCCACGCCAGGTTTCTGGCGGCGAGCATCTCACCGGTCAGCACGAGCCGCACGCCCGGGATGTCCCAGGCCTTGCTCGTATCGATCGACTTGATGCGAGCGTGCGCCACCGGGCTGCGCAGTATCTCCATGTGGAGCATGCCGGGCAGCACGATGTCGTCGACATAGTTGCCCTTCCCCCGGATGAAGCGGTTGTCCTCGACCCGGAGGCGGCTGGCACCCAATCCACCGATCTTGATCTCGTCGAGCACCATCAGCCCTCCCCTCCCCCGTCGGCGTCATCCCTGAGTTTCGCTGCCGCCCAGAGGACGGCCTTGACGATGTTCTGGTAGCCGGTGCACCGGCACAGATTCCCCGACAGCGCCCAGCGAACCTCGTCCTCGGTCGGGTCGGGGTTGCGGTCGAGCAGCGCCTTGGATGTCAGCATCATGCCCGGAGTGCAGAACCCACACTGCAGGCCATGCTCATCCTTGAAGCCCTCCTGGATCGCGTGCAGCTCACTCGGCCCGGCCAGACCTTCGACGGTCATCACGTCGTGTCCGTCTGCCTGGACGGCCAACATGGTGCAGCTCTTCACCGGGGTTCCGTCGACCAGCACCGTGCAGGCGCCACAGTTGGTGGTGTCGCACCCTGTGTGGGTACCGGTGAGCTTGAAGCCCTGGCGGATCAGGTGGGCCAGCAGAAGCCGGGGCTCCACGTCGACCGTGCGTGACTCGCCGTTGAGCGTCAACGTGATCCGCTTGATAGGGATGTCGCTGGAGGTGGGTGTGATCTCCTCGTAAAGGCTCGTCATCTCAGGCCACCTTCTCGATCGATGCGGCCACTCTGGTCAGGATTCTCACCACGAAGGTGTGGACCATATGCCGCTTGTATTCGGCGCTGCCACGATGATCCGACCGCGGCTTTGCCACCGCAGCAGCGGCGTCGGCAGCCGCGGCGATGCGACTCTCGCTGAGCGGGCCACCCTCGAGCGAGGCGGCAGCTTCGATTGCGTTGATCGTCTTCGAACCGACGGCGGCCAGGCCGATGCCGGCTCTGGCAACCGAGCTACCTTGCATGTCGACGGCGACGGCTACGGCCACCGTCGCAAAGTCGCCGACGCGCCGTTCGAGTTTCAAGTAGCCGCCCATCGGCACACCGGAGGGAACGGGGACGACGGCTTCAACTCCGATCTCGTCGGGGGCGAGCGTGGTCTGGAAAGGCCCACTGACCAGGTTGCTGACCGCGATCGACCGTCGACCCGACGGTCCTTGCGCGATGAGCTCCCCGTTGAGCGCCACCATGACTGCCGCCCAGTCGCCCTGCGGGTCGGCGTGGCAGAGCGAGCCCACGAGCGTTCCCCGGTTGCGGACAATGGGGTCAGCCACTAGTTGCGCCGCCGCCGCCATCGTCGGCTGGCGCACCTTGAGCTCGGCAGACCGCTCCAGCGTCGCGTGCCGGCACAGGGCCCCGATCCTGACCGAGCCGTCGACGGCGAAGTCCAGGTGGTCGAGACCGGCGATGCCGTTGATGTCGACGAGCATCTGAGGTGCTGCAAACCGGAGCTTCATCATCGGGATCAGACTCTGGCCCCCCGCCAGGATCTTGGCCTCACCCCCCGCTTCTGTGAGAAGGCGGATTGCCTCCTCCACCGTCTTCGGTGATTCGTAGCGGAACCGCGACGGGTACATCGATCACTCCTCCTCGGGGATTGCTTCGTGGGGCAGCGTTGCGTGCGGTGACGTGAAGACGCCTTGCGGGTCGGGCACCGCCACCGGCATCGAGTCGGCGTCCGGGTCGGGGCGCGGGTTCTGATGCGGCGGCCACGGGCCTTGAACCGGTTGGGCGGCGACCTTCAAGTACTCCGTGATCTGGGGCCAGGCCCAGATGGTGGGGCTGGCGCCTTCCTTGGGAGAATCCTCGATCAGCTCATAGAAGCGAGGGTTGCCTGCGCTCTTACCGGATGATTCGACAGCCATGGCAGCTCCTTAGGCGGACGGCGCCCCCGGACCCTCCCCGGAAGCCGTGGAACCACAGTAGCGCGATACCCCCCGTCCTGGCTGGGGAAACGCGGGAAGCCCTACTACCTGGCCCTTGCCTGGCCCTATTAGCTGGCCCTATTACCTGTTTGTTCGGGGCAGGACGGTCACTGTCACTTCGCTGCTGCCGGTGGCGCCCTCATCGTCCGTTACGGTCAGTTGGAACGTCAAGGCAACCGCCGGATACGACCTGACCTTGGGCGCTCTGAAGTGAGGTTGGGCTGTGTTCGCTCCCTGGAGATTCACGGTCGGTCCCGATACCTGGGTCCAGGCATAACCCGCGATCGTGCCATCCACGTCATAGGAACCGGACCCATCTAGTGTCACGCTCGCCCTCGAGGTGACAGCCTGGGCCAAACCTGCGTTGGCCGTCGGGGCAATGTTGCCAACCCCACCACCGCTCCCAGAACCGGAAGCATCAAAGGTGCCTGTCACCACAGGGTTGCTTGGTGTTGACACGTCAACGACGCGGAGGGTGAGACCACTGCGAACGTAGGCATAGTCACCGGAAACGGTGACATCTACTGCTCCCGCTGAATCATCGAACCCAACCTCCACAGGATTGGCCTTGTCTGCAACGTCCAGTATCCGCAGTCCGGAACTACCGTTGGCAAGGTAGGCATAGTCGCCCGCCACGAAGATGTCCTTCACATTGTTGGTGTAGTAGGAACTCACGAACGGCAGGCCAGACTTGGTCGTGTCCAGAATCTCGACAGGACCCGTCGGGGCCGTGATGTAGGCGTAACCATCCGCAGCGAAGATCTCGTAGGACCCTGCATAGATGTTCGAGCCCGCCAGCGAGAGCGACCCATTGACGTAGCGAACCGTTTGCGGCCCGGCAAGGTAGACATAGCCATCGTCGCCGATGTGAACCTCCCGGGAGGGATTGCCACCCTGGCCATTGAAGCCGAGGTCGACGGGGTTGGCGGGATCAGAAACGTCTACTAAGTGCAGATAACCCCAGCTTGTTGAGACGTATGCAAGATCGCCGGTGACCTCAACCGACACAACCGGCACCTCGTATCCGAAGTAGTAGAGCGGCGTCACGCTGAGTCGCTGAGGAGACGACGGATTCTGGATATCCCAGATCTCGAGGTCCCCTTCGTCGGCTGCAACATACAGGCGTTGCCGGGCATCGTCGTAGTAGAGATCCTGGATGACCCCTTGGGTCTGGATGCTGTCGTCAACCAGCGTCGGACTTGCCGGATTCGAGACGTCCAGCGTGGTGACGGCTCCCTCTACCGTCATGAAGGCGAGATGCCGGCCCTCATCCAGGGCAATCCCATGCGCAGGTCCCGTTGCCACAGCCAAAGCCGGCGTGGCACCACCAAGGACAAAGACGAACAGCGACAGGAGCACCAATCGACGCAGAAGCTTCACCGGACCTCTCCTTTCCGATGCACTCGTTCGAGTACCCACTTCGACCGTACGAAGTAGGTATTGCCAAACCATTGCGGAAACCTTGCGTGTTTCTTACAGATCACACGGCAACCGGCCGGCAAGACAGAATCCCGTCGCGATACGGAGACGGGCGAGCCGCAGCCAGCAGCGGCAACTACGCCGCGTCAGCGTCGCCTCGCGCCCAGCGTTACGGGCGTCACTCCCTCACCTGGCGACATGGGTGCTAGGGACGGCGGTCCATTCTGAATTGTCGACTCGAGGCAAAGCTCCTGAGGTACCTGCCGGCGGCATACGAACTGCTCTGAGCAAATTCGAAGCGCCGTTGCCGCATGAAGACGGAGATCCACGTGTTCAGTCGCGGTCTCCGGCGGGCCAACCAGTGACCCATCGAGTCGACGACGGTGGCCGGGAATCACCTAATGGGGACCCGGCGCCGTGTCACCGAGCGCGCCGCGTCGATGAACGCACCGGCGGGCACGGCCGAACCACGGCTTGACACGCATGGTGCGGTCCATGTCCGCGAGCCGAGCCTTGCGCAGATTGGTCAGACGGTTCGGCCCGCAGCCAAGCTGATCGGCGCGTGCAACCCATGTGAGCCCGCGCTCGCGGCGTGCCCGTCGAGCGCCGCGAGCAGGTCGTTGAGGTCCCACCGGGGCCGGGCGCCCGGCCCCGCCACTGGGAGCCGGATGTCACCAACGTCTACGACGTGACCCGTGAGTAAGGCCGCCGGCGCCCGGCCGAACCAACGCGGCATGAACAGCGCATACTGGCGAGAGGTCTCGTGGGCTATTGGGCTCTCCGTTGCAGATGTAGGAAGATCACAAGGCGAACAGACCACCGGTTAGGCTGCGCAATCCAGCGTCATGGGAGGACTCGGTGCTCTCTCGCCACAGAATCGTGCTTTCGGTCGGTGGTGTCATGCTCCCCGCACTGCTGGTCGGCTGTGCACGCTCGGCGACCACCGAATCGACCACGACAGCGACCCCACAACCGGTCGCGACGACAGAGGCGGCCACAACGACCGCTGCGATATCGACATCTACGACCGCGCCGTCGCTGCAGCTCGACGGTGCGCACGTGCACGTCCTCGGGGTCTGGAGTGGCCCCGAATTCGACAGCTTCGCAACGGTCAAGACCCCGTGGGAGACGGACACGGGTGCGACCGTCGATTGGGAAGGGACGCAGGATCTACGAGCCGCACTGAATACGGACATACGGGCTGGTACACCGCCCGACATCGCGATCCTGCCGAACCCCGGGTTGATGCACCAACTAGCCGAGGAAGGCAAGCTCGTACCGCTCGACTCCGTGATGGATATGAACCAGGTCGGCAAGGATTACGCCTCGCCCTGGATCGACCTGGGTAGCAACAACGGCAGGCTCTACGGGATCTTCTACAAGCTGACCAGCAAGGCTACGGTCTGGTACAACCCGAAGGTGTTTGCAGATTCCAGCTATCGTGTTCCCAAGACCTGGGACGACATGATCGAGCTTGCCGACACGATGGTCGCAGACGGCCACACTCCTTTCTCCGTAGTCGGCCCAACTGGTCCGGGGAGCGGCTGGGCGCTCACCGATTGGATCTCGGAGATCGTGCTCAACAGCTGCGGCCCGGACCTCTACGACAAATGGATCGCCGGCGACATCCCCTGGACCGATGCGTGCATCAGACAGTCCTTCGACATGTTCGACACGATCGTCCAGACAGAGGGATATGTACTGGGAGGCAATCAGGGCATCTTCGGGACGACGGACGCTCAGGGGTCGTATCCGATGTACACCGACCCGCCGACCGCCTACATGTACTATCTCGCCTCGTTTGCACAGGCATTCATCGCGACGCAATACCCCGGCCTCCGCCCGGGTGACGACTACGACTTCTTCGACTTCCCGACCATCAACCCCGACTACGCGGGAGCGGTCACCATCGGTGCAGATGTGCTGGTGATGGTCAACGACACCCCCGCGGCGCGCTCGTTCATGACTTACCTGGCGGGCTCCCAGGCACAGCAAGCGTGGGTCAGGCTCGGCGGCTTCACCTCCGTGAACCGCGGCGTCTCACCCGACACCTATCCCGACCCGGTAGCGCAAGCGGTCGCCGAAGAGCTCGCGGACGCCAAGCTCAGTCGCTTTGGCGCCGCGGACATGATGCCCGCGTCTTTGCAGACAGCCTGGTGGAGCGGAATGCTCGACCTTGTCAACGATCCCGGCAAGCTGGATTCGGTTCTCAGCTCGCTGACCGGCGTCGCCGCGAACACGAGGTGAGTCGCTCGACCTCGATGTTCATCCCTGATGAAGCAGAACAACTCTGCGTGTTCGCGACAAGAAGAGACCAGCCAAGTGGCGGGTTTCTTGGAACGGACCCGCCATACGCGGGTCCGTGTTGCCCGGGCAGATTCGAACTGCCGTCACCGCCTTGAGTGGGCGCCCACGGGGTTTTGGGCAAATTCTGGATAGGCCTAATGCGACAACTGATTCGGTCGATTCCCCCCAAATTCATTTGGGATTCTGTATCGGCTCGTGCTCAGCTAGCCTCACTGTCTTTGGTCGTCTTCCAGCCTTTCGCTCCCGCAGCGCACCCTGAGATGGAAACGGTGTGCTACTCCCCTGAATGACGTAGCGTCTGCAAAGCGAGTCGGGCCTCAACGGACCAAATCTGGCGACTGGTGTTGCTCGAGCGTCAGGCCCGTTCCCTCGACGCGGAAGGCGATGGTCGTTCCAAGTCCGGCGGCCGCGACGACGGCCATCATCACCAGCAGTGTGGTGATGCCGAGTCGTGATTTGATCAAAGGCACGAGGAACACCCCGACTGTCGCCCCCACCTTGGCCGTGGACGCCGCGAATCCTGCCGCCGTCGCTCGCACGTGGGTGGGAAAGAGCTCTGCGGGCAGAATGTACGTCGTGCTGTTCGGACCGGCGTTCATGCTCAGGTTGAAGACAGTGAATCCCGCGAAAACGAGCACCGTATCACCCCCGCCGCCGAGCGTGCTCGACGCCAGAACCAGGAGTCCGATCACCATTCCTGCGAAGCCGATTATCTGCATCCGGATGCGCCCGAACCGACCGACCGCCCACGCACCCACTGCGAAGCCGACAATGAGGAATACGTCGATGCCGCCGGTCCCCGCGGCGAGATCCTCTATCTGGCTGAGGGATCCGGAATGACCGCCGAGGTGCATGGCGCCGAGGATCACCGCAGTGAACAGCCCCACCCCGTACGTCGCGATGTCCATGAAGAACCATGGCACTGTGACCAGCAGAGTCCGGCGCAGATAGTGGCGGTGGAATAGAACGGCGAGCCCGCCCCGCCGCTCCTGTGTGGATAGCCGGCTCACCCGAGCCTGGGTGTCACCCAATCTCGCCCCGACATCGGCGACCTGAGATCGGTCCACCGGGACGAGACGAGCCAGTTGTTCGAGTGCCTTGCGGTTCTCGCCTCGGCTCATCAGCCAGCGCGGGCTTTCCGGCATGCCCAGGCGGGAGATCGCGAACGCGGCGGCGATCACGGCTTGAGCGACGAACAGTAGGCGCCACGCGTGCGTGGACCCGGCGAAGTGCAGCAAGGCGACGGCGATCACCGCCGCCGTGACCATCCCGACTGCCTGTGCGGAGATGGTCGCGACCATCATCCTGGTTCGTCTCCGGTGCGGCATACACTCGGCGACGTAGCTGCTTCCGACGGGGAAGTCCATGCCCACCCCGACGCCGACTGCAGCTTGAGCCACGATCAGGATCAGCGGGGTCCGTCCGAGCGATCCGACAAGCGCTGCGGCGAACACCACCACCATGTCCAATATGAACACTGTTCGCCGCCCGTAGGAGTCACCGAGCCTCCCGCCGATCGACGCACCGACGATCGCTCCCGAGACGAGCGCGCCACCGAGCAATCCCACCTCGATTGACGTGAGTGCAAGATCAACCGTCAGAAGGGGAATCGCGAGTCCGAGCATGAACACCGAGACACCGTCGAGGAGTGTCCCCCCGGTGGCGAGCATCCACACGACGTAGTGCATCCGCGACATCGGCGCGTCGTCGAGCATCTGGAGGACGAGGCGATGATCCGGGTGCATGCCATCAGGGTCGGCGGTGGACTGCCCGGTCGATCGCGCGCCACTCATCCGAAATGCCGAGTGCCGATCACGTCGCCGCCGTGGCGACAGACCCCCTCGGCGGTGACGCCCGGCGGGAGGAGAAATGTCCCGGCCGATCCGTCGATCGGTTCGAGAGTGCGCCGTCGGTGTTTCGCCATGTCGATGAAGGTGACTTTGATGCTGGTCGATCCGCTGCCGGTGGTGAGGATACGATCCGGTGTGATAGCCGTGCAATCCCGCGAGCTTCCAGACACCGCCAGCGCAGACGTCAAGCAGCTCGATCGTGCGGATGCCCTGAGGCATAGCCTGCGGACGCTCGTTCACAGTTGTTCGCTTCGCTCCGCTCTTCCCCGGGTCGCACCGTCGCTGCCCCACAAAGCGTCGGGTAGGGTGCTGGCCGATGCTTCACCGTCACCGGCACAGCGACTCGCTTTCCCCCGACTCTCTCGCGATCATCACACGCGATTCGGCGACGTGGCCCGATCTAGATGCCGGGGGACTCGAACGCCTCATCGACCTGACCAGGCAATTCCTGGATTACACCGATTTCGAGAGCGCGGGAGGCGCAGTACTCGACGACACGATGCGTGTCACGATCGCATTGCACGCAAATCGTCTCGTGCTCGCCAACGGCATCGATGCGTATCGCAATGTTCACAGCATCATCGTTTATCCGTCGGCGATGATTCACCGCGGTGAGCGCCGCGTCGCCCCCGGCTCGCCGGTATGCAACGCGACGCCCACGCCGATCCTGGGCGAGGCGATGCTCCACGGTCCCGTGGTACTGGCATGGGACGCGGTCGCACGCGACATCCGCCATCCCGAGCGAGGCCGGAACGTCGTCTACCACGAGTTCGCGCACACGCTCGACATGCTCACCGGAGCCACGGACGGGATGCCCCGAGTCGGCGGAAGACCCGCCGAGCTGCGGTGGGAGGCAATGATGGACACGACACTCACGTCCCTGCGCGCCGCCGAGTTCGAGGACCCCGTCCTCGGCTCTTATGCGGAGACGAACGCGGCCGAGTGCTTCGCGGTCGCCACCGAGGTGTTCTTCACGACCCCGCAGCGTCTCGCCACGGCACATCCTGATCTCTACGAAGGGCTTATGGGCTTCTACCGCCCCCAACAAAGCCGCCGCTGACCCGTCCGGCCCTGTCGGTGCCCTCGAGTCCGTGCCGCCTTGTGCCCCTGATCATGGAGAAACCTGAGCGCTTCTGGCATGGCAGACCGGAACATGTTGCGCTGTGACGCCAGAGTGGTCGAGGATCAGGGGCACAACGCAGAGCGGCACCGCCGGTTCGGGCGGTGCCGCTCATGTATGTGCACCAGTCGTGGTCGGCTAGTGGCCGGGGACCGCCGGTTTGGCTTCGGCGCCGATGGGTACCGAAGTGCAGCCTGTTGAGGACGGCGTCTCCGGACAGATCCTCAACCCTTTGACTCCCGCAGCAGCGCCACTGAAGCGGCGAGTACGAATGCCAGCCACGCCAGAAAGCCGGCGAGCGACACCAGCATGACCTTGCTGCCATCGGCTATCGCGGGCGCCGCCGCGGCCCCGACAGCCAGTAGGAGGCCGCCGATCGCACCGATCGGACGCCATACAGCGCCAAGGAGCCCTTCTGCGGAGGCGGCAGCCGACAGGCCGGCGACGGCGATCCCGATCGACAGAAACAGCACGGCGAACACGGAGTTGTGGACGATCCACAACGCCTGCGTCGTGTCGAGCGATGCGCCGCCCGTACCTACGTAGACCGACAACGCAACGTCGGTGGCCACGACCAGTGAGAAGCTGGCGACGATGCCGGCAATTCCGACGAGACCGGCAAAGGCGGCAGCTCGTACTCGCCCGTGAGCGAGGCGGTCGTACATCGCACCGGCGAATGCAGCCAACGCGACGCCACTGATCGCAAATGTGACCGCAAGCACCGCGGTGATACCGCGATGTGAGGCGTAGTAAGAAATCACGTCACCGGGTGCTGCGCCGGCCGCCGGTGCGCTCGCCCGGAGCAGGTTCTGGAGGATCACCACTGCGGCGAAGGCCAACCCTCCGATGCCGCCGACGATCCGGCCGGGCGCCAGATTCGAGACAGCCCGGTCGACTGTGGATGAGGAAGCGGTGGTATGCATTAAGGTCTCCTTTCGACGTTCTGTTTGAACACCGTTCGTATGAGTGGACGATGATACAAGTCAGTTGAATAGACATCAAGTACAGAACTCAATGAGAATCACGAGTAGAGAATCACGAGTAGAGAATCACGAGTAGAGAATCACGAGTACACGGAGGAGCTAATGCCGGAACCGAGAACACGGCGTCAGATCCAGGCCGAGGAGACCCGCAGGGTCATCCTCGCCACGGCTCGGAAGCGATTCGCTAGAGACGGGTATGCGGCGACGAGCTTGAAGGCCATCGCCGCCGATGCTGGTGTGTCGGTACAGACGCTCTACGACAGTGTGGGTGGCAAGGCCGACCTCGTGCGTAGCCTCGCCGACCTCGTCGACGAGGAGGCCAACATCGCCGAAATATCGGGGAGGCTCGGCACCGAGAGAGATCCGGTTGAAGTAGCGCGCATCCCCGCGCAGGTCAATCGGCGGTTGATGGAGCGTTGTGGTGACATCGTGCGGGCCAGCATCGCGGGGTACTACAACGACCCCGGGTTGATCCCGGTCGCTGAGGATGGGGCGACGCGGCATCGAGCGGGCTCCGCCGCGGTTGCTGCTCACCTGGAACGGCTGGGCGCACTCCGGTCTGGGCTCGATGTAGAGGCGGCGAAGCTCACCATCGCCGCGATCGCCGACCACCGACTGTCGATCGTACTTGCCGACGACTATGGCCTTTCTCTCGATGAGATCGAGTCATGGATCAGCGACACGATCGCACAGGTGGTACTCGAACAGCCCGGTAGCCGTAGCTGACGAACCATATGCCCTATGCGCAGGAGTGTGTGCGGCGTCCTTTCTCGGGGCGATCTCCGGTAGCCCTACCGCGGCAAC
The DNA here is from genome assembly GCA_963801165.1 of uncultured bacterium. Taxonomy (GTDB): domain Bacteria; phylum Actinomycetota; class Acidimicrobiia; order Spongiisociales; family UBA5794; genus JAAETI01. The sequence continues at coordinate 6,816 of CAWDDT010000010.1, read as the reverse complement.
TGAATCGGCCGTGTCTCCCCGTATGCATTGGAGATTCTGAGCGTCGGCCGGTGCTCGGTGTCCTTCCTTGTCCTTGGTCGTTTGTCGTCCTTTCGCGGTTGTCCACTTCTCTGACAGTGTGCCGGAGTCGTAGTCGTGCCGGCCGCGACCGGCCTCAGCCCTCGGCGTCAGACTCTGTCATGCATGGACCACTGATCCGTCGGCAACGTCGACCTCGCTGCACGGCGGGCTCCTCATCTCACGGCAAGACTGCGATCACAGCGTGCATCGTGAGCGACATCGCGAATCGTTGACTTCGCGCCGCCTCGTGGATCGTCTCCACAAATCGGCGCACGACGCCGGACTCGAGTTGGCCCGTCTCGACGAGGTCTTCGGCAAGGCTTGCCATCGAGAAGCAACCGTCGGGCGCCGGTGACTCATCCGGGTTCCACCTCGTCCAGGTTTGGGTGTCCGTCGTTTTCTTCGTCACCTCGAGGCCAGCTGCCTCTGTGAGTTCTGCGAGTCGTCGCCCGACGTTCGATGGGCGATTGCGTTCGACGCGAAGCCCATCTCGAACCACCTTCGTGATCTCCGGGTCACCGACGTCGAGCCACAGTGTGGACCAGTCCGTATCGATCAGCGAGAGACGGCCCCCGGACCGCAGAACTCGTGCGAAGCCCGCAACGACGATCTCCGGATCGGGCACCCACTGCAGCGTGCGCTCCGAGCGGACGGCGTCGAACGAGTCGTCGGCCTGCTCCAGCGAACGGGCGTCACCGACTAAGAACCGCACGGCACAGGGCACCTCGCGGCTTCGTTGACGGGCGACATCCAACATGGCAGCACTCGCATCGACTCCGACCAGTTCTCCAGTCGTTCCCAGGTCGCTGGCGAGAACGATTGCAGCGTCGCCGAGTCCACAACCGACGTCGAGAAGCCGCTCACCGTCGACTAGCCCGAGATGCTCCCGCTCCCACGCCCGCAGCCGTTGCGTCGCTGGCCACTCGGCCGTCGCGTCCATGTTGGAAACCAGAACCACCGTATGCGGATCACCGTCCACGTCGCGATAACCGAGACCGTACGGGTCGGAGGAGTCCATGAAAGAACATTAGGCCCCGAGACTCGACGAAGCAGCCACCGGCATCGACGCGTCCGTGCTGGCACGGGCCTCCCGACTGGATCTACTCGACTCGGGACCGCTACGGGCACCTGATGGACGGACTCGACGATCAAATCGCAGTTCACCTCGACGCCAGAGCCCGATGTCCCGCGCCGCCAGAGCGCCCGAGCGCACAAGGGATCCTCCCGGCACCGGGCTCTGAACGCCCAGACACCCGTGCAACGTAGCTCCGAGCAGATTCGAACTGCCGTTACCGCCTTCAGAGGACGGCCCAGGGGGTATTCGGGCGATTCTCGGTAGCCTCACTGCGGCGACGGATTCGGGCGATTCTTCCCGTATTCATTGAGGATTCTGGGCGTCCGCTTGTGCTAGGTGTCCTTCATTGCCTTTGGTCGCTTTTCGTCCTTTCGTGCCCCCAGCGCGCCCCGAGATCAGCATCTGAGCTCGCATCTCTTCCCGGTTGAGGGCCCTCTATGCATCGTGGCGACATATGACTACGCTGTAGTCATGGCCGTTGTCTCGATTCGATTCTCAGACGAGCCGCTCCACCAGCGGCTCAAGGCCAGCGCCCGCCAACACGACGTTGGAGTGTCCACGCTGGCTCAGCGTCTCATCGACGAAGGCCTCCGGATGGAGAGCCACCCCATGGTCGTGTTCCGAGAGGGCCCCTCGGGACGGCGACCAGTCCTCGTCGGCGGCCCGGAAGTCGCTGACGCAGTCGGAGCGATCGTCGGCGGAGATGTTCCGGTGGCCGAGCGTCGGGTCCGCGCCGCAGACCTGCTTGGTGTGCCGGTGTCGCTGGTCGACGCTGCGGTGGCCTACTACGCCGACTACACCGACGAGATCGACGAACTACTCGCTGAGCGTGCCTACCTCGCCGACGAGGCCGAAGCGTCGTGGCGTCGGCAACGTGAACTGCTGGAGCGGTGAAACTCCTCCTCGACGAGATGCACGCTCCAAGCGTTGCCGACAAGCTCACCGGCGAATCCTTCGATGTCGTTGCGGTCGCTGCCCTACCCGAACTGCGCGGCATCTCAGACGAAGGACTCCTCACCTACGCCATCGCAGAGCGACGAGCACTCGTCACCGAGAACGTCGCTGACTTCATGCCGCTCGCCACGCAATGGGCCGGTGAGCACAAGACACATCCAGGTATGGTCTTCACCAACCCGAGGAGGCGATTCAATCGGGCAACACTCGCCTACCCGGGGAACCTCATCCTTGCTCTCCGGGAGTTCCTCACCGACCCACCAATCGTCGGTGAGTCCTGGATCTGGTGGTTATGACATAGCCGCCGGCCGATCTCGAGCGGTCGGCCATATGTGCGTTGTCGCGCCATATGTAGGGACCCGACAGAAGCGTCGCTATTAGGCTCCCGGCTGTGCCCGACGATCACAACGGATTACGCGAACCAAGCAGCCTCATGGTCGACAAAGTCACGACGCTCCCCCGGTCCCAACTCGGAGAACGAATCGGCCGCCTTACCGACCAGGACATGGTGAGACTCGGCCGCGCATCAGTCGTATTGCTCGGTCTCGCCGGCAACTAGCCGATACGCGCACCGCTCCTCGATGTGTGCCGGTCTGGTGCTCTGAGCGGTATTGTGGCCTTGGAGGGAGCTGACGTGATCGCTTGGCGATATGTCAGAACGCCAAGACACAGCGAGGCGCTCACTGGCCGACGAGCAAGACCTCATCTAGGAACCCGATCACTTGTTCCTCCCATTCGAAAGGTGCCACCTCGAGTCCTTGAGTGTGTCCCGCGCCCGGAACCTCCCACACCTCGACCGTGCCAGGCGAACCGGACTGTATGTAGGTGGCAGCGTTCCTTTCGTCGATGGCGTTCCCGGCGGTGATCAGCAGCAGGTGCCTGGGGGCGATCCGGGTCGCGGCGTCACGAAGCCCGATCGGCGGCTCCGCATCGGTGAGGACATCAGTGATGCCGAATCTGACTTTGTCGACAAGGCGCTGAACCCAACCTTGGACACCGTAGACATCCGGCAGCCAAGCCTTGTCGGCAGCGGTACGCGCTGTCACCCCCTCGGCCACCACAGCATCGACCCGCCGGTCGAATGCGGCCGCCCCGATTGCCTGCTCGCCACCCATGGACATTCCGACGAGCGCGATGCGGTCGTTCTCCACGTCTGGGCGATCTGCCAGCCACTGGATCGCGGGCAATGTGTCCCGGTTACCCAACCAACCGAAATCCATGGCTCTGCCCTCGCTGTCGCCATGACCCCGGGCGTCGAAGGCGAGCACCCCGTAACCGTTGGCGGCCAGCACCTCCATCTCGTCCAAAACGGAGGATCGAGTGGATCCGGCACCGTGAAGCAGCACCACCGCGGCCCCGTTCTGGGACGCCAGATACCAGGCTGTGAGCACGAAACCGTCCTCCGTCACCAGCTTCACGTCGTCGTAGGCGAGGCCGCGCAAGGCCGGGGTCTCACCGACCTCGGTGGGCGGGACGTTGGTAGCGGCGACGGCGACGGCGAGCGTCAGGGCGGTGAAGGCGACGAGCAGAACCAGCCCGAAACCACTCAGCACCTTTGCCCAGAGACGAAGGCGGGAAGCAACGTCGATATAGCCGAGTACCAGGAGTACAACGCCGCCAACCACCAAGACGGCTCCAGCGATCGACGTCACGCTCAGCCTCGTCTTGGTGAGCCACGGCGGTGCGATACCAACGCCGACCCCGAGCGCCAGAAGCCCCATCGCCAGAACAACTGCGCTCTGCAGCCGTGGCCGCGATCTCGCCAGAAGCACCCTGACCGCGCCTCCAGCGACCAGGGCTGCAATCGCCACTCGCAAGAGGATCCAGTGGGCTGACCCTCCGCGCACCAGGAGCCAGGTCAACGCAAGCGCGACTGCGACGATCGGCCAGATGCGGAACCGGCGGGCGGCGCTGTACATAACACCGGATCGTCGTCGGTCCCCGCGTTCCTAACCAGTGCCGAATGACGACTCCTAGGAGGTCCTTGGGTACGCGTGGCGCAAAGCCGTCGCCGACTCCGTTGGACCACCCTGTCGGGTGCACGACTTTCGCCACACCCACGCCGCCTGGCTCGATCGCGGTGACCCTGGACCGCTACGGGCACCTGCTGGACGGACTCGACGACCAGATCGCCCTCCATCTCGACGAAAGATCCCGATCCGACGCGCCTCCGAAGAGTCGCGAACAGGCACGGGACCCTCCCGGCATCGGACTCTGAAAGTTCAGGACTCCCGAATGCCGTGGCCGATAGGTTTGTAGCCATGGCCAGCTTGCACCTACTGCCGGACCATCGGCACGCAAGCTAGGAAACGGATCACGGATCTGAAGCCGCGGGTCGTAATGCGGTGACGGGACGGCAATCGATGCCCTCGGCTGCCGCGGTGCTCCGACCACCTCCCGCCCACGAGATTTCGCAATTGTCGAAGAGGACACCATCCACCGCGACGAGGTCCTCGGCGACGTAGTGCGAAAGATCGTCGCCGTTGCAGGGATCGCGCCTTCCGATTGGCTCCCCAACGAGCAGGGTGATATCACCATAGGAAACCGCTGGACTGTCCGTCAGGACCCCGTAGAGCTCACAGAACTCTGAACTCGGATGATTCGAGCTAAACGACCATCCGGCACCGACGGCACCCGCGATGACAATAGGTGCGACAACCCAGATCCACCGTTGCTTCGCCGACTCGAATCGTCCCTGACTCATCTAGTTCCTTCGGCCCAGGCTTGCCGAACCTGAGCCTAGACACTCGCCACGGTTTTGATGTGGCGTTCCGCGGTCGAGGTACTCGAACGTGATCCGAGCCCGATCTACCGCGCCCCCAGCGGAGCAGAAACCCTCCAGGCATCGGCCTCTGACCGCGCAGAAACCCTTGCGGCGCAAGGGTTTCCAGCTTGGTAGCCCCGAGCAGATTCGAACTGCCGTTACCGCCTTGAGAGGGCGGCCCAGGGGGTTTTCCGGCGATTCTCGGGATGCCCACTGCGGCAGCAGAATCGGGAGATTCGCCCCGTATTCATTGAGGATTTCGGGCATCGGTCGGTGCTCGTCGTCTTTCATTGTCTTTGGCCGTTTTTCATCCTTTCGCGCCCCCAGCGCGCCCCGGGCCCAACATCTGAGCCGGCATACCTTCACCGCTCGGAACCCTCTATGCATTGTGGCGACATGTGACTACGCTGTAGTTATGACCGTTGTCTCGATCCGATTCTCAGACGAGCCGCTCCACCAGCGGCTCAAGGCCAGCGCCCATCAACACGACGTCGGGGTGTCCACAATGGCGCAACGTCTCATCGACGAGGGCCTCCGCATGGAGGCCCACCCCATGGTTGTGTTTCGAGATGGCCCTTCGGGAAGGCGGCCGGTCCTCGTCGGCGGACCTGAGGTCGCCGACGTAGTCGGGGCGATCGTAGGCGGAGATGTTCCAGTGGCCGAGCGTCGGGTCCGTACGGCCGACCTCCTCGAAGTGCCTGTGTCACTGGTGGACGCCGCGGTGGCCTACTACGCCGACTACACCGACGAGATCGACGAGCTGCTCGCCGAGCGTGCCCGCCTCGCCGACGAGGCGGAAGCGTCGTGGCGTCGCCAACGTGAACTGATGGAGCGGTGAAAGTCCTCCTCGACGAGATGCACGCTCCAAGTGTTGCTGTCCAGCTCACCGGCGAAGCCTTCGATGTCGTTGCGGTCGCTGCCCAGCCAGAACTGCGTGGCATGTCAGATGAGGAACTCCTCGCCTACGCCTCCACCGAGCAGCGAGCACTTGTCACCGAGAACGTAGCTGACTTCATGCCCCTCGCCACCCAATGGGCCGGTCAACGCAAACCGCACTCAGGTCTGATCTTCACCAACCCCAAGCGATTGAACCGAGCGACACTCGCCTACCCGGGGAACCTCATCACCTCTCTCTGCGAGTTCCTCACCGACCCACCTGTCACCGGAGAGTCCTGGATCTGGTGGTTGTAAGCCACCAGATCCAGCGCACGATGTCGGGATATACGGATAGTCAACGGCAGCCCGCTAGGAGCCCCATCCTGTCGGCATCACCTTGAGTAGCCAATCGACCGAGCGCAGAGGTGAGGATATGTGGGTAATCCGTCCCTTGTTTGGTGGACGGTGGGTGGTCGCTGTGGGACGGTGGGTGGTGGTCCCGTCGGGGCCGGAAATGGATGTTCTGTGTCTTGGTCCGCGTCTGGTTCGTTCTGTTTCATCTGATGATCGGCCACTGATCCGGTTGGGTCACCGGCTGGTGGATGACTATCTCGAGTTCGTGGCTGCCCGGTGCCGACCGAACACAGTTTTGGCGGCTGGCTTCGATCTCAAAGTCTTCTTCACCCTGATCGAGAAGGATCCGGTGGAGGTGACGACGGCTGATGTGTTGGCGTTTATCACGGCGCAACGATCAGCTGGCGACCCGAAAGTGGTCCGACTGACAGATGGCGAATCGGGGTTGTCCTCGAGAACGATCCAACGCCGACTGTCGTCTTTGTCATCGCTGTTTTCGTATCTGCTGGTTCGGGGTGACATCAATCGGAATCCGGTGCCACAGGGTCTATCGACGCGCCGTTCTCGGCGTCGGGGCGGGCGGGGTGTCCCGTTGATCCGCACCCCCAGGACGCTGCCACGCATCGTCGACCCGGCCGAAGTCGACTTGTTGTTGGCAGCGTATGCACCCTGCGGGACCGGGGAATGTTCGAAGCCATGGTCTTCGGTGGGTTGCGTCGCTGCGAAGTCCTCG